>CBDDTI010000744.1:0-9512 GCA_965233585.1 bacterium | reverse complement strand
ACAGGCGCAAACTTTGTTTTCAAGTCAGGATAACAAACGTTTCAAGCGATGACGGTTATAATGACATTGCACCACAAAAATTACTCAAAACGACTCAAGCTAGCAAGCCGGAAGAATAGTAAAAGACTACAAAATGCAAAAGTTCATTTTGTCATTGCCCAGATAATTAATTCTAATGATTTTGTTGAAAGTGTAATAGTTCTCCGTTTCGTCCCCTTATCTTTTGAACAGAAACAGAGAGTCAGTTGTTTATTTCGTGTTCAGTGTTTAACCTGACACTCTGGTAACACTTCCGCTTTCTGAACGCTCGCGTGAAGTCCGGCAACACTTTTGTCTTTGTAGGGAGTGGCCTCTATCGTATCCGTCTAGAGTGTAAGTCATGATTAAGGTTTATATTCTCCTCTTACCTTATAAGAGAACATCATGGCGGCTAATCCAATAGGCCAAGCACAGAATAAGCACGTGCATGTTGATAAGCCAATAAAAGTTGGAGGACGAGGAGGCACCGGCAAGACGATGGCTTGGGTGGCCTAGGATAGAATATCAGAAATTATTATATCTCTCAGTTAGTAAGCTCACTATGATTAATAATGTTAATAGGTAATTCGGTTTGCGATCATACTAAGGAGTGATTAACAAAATCGGACGACTGCGAGTATGATTACAGACTTAATAATATACATGAAAAAATTACTCGATTCTGATTGGCTGAGAGCAGTGCAGTTCAAGTGTAACACCAGTGCAAAAAGCGTAACACCAGTACAAATTACACGTCGTAGTTCTGGATTGTGATGGACTGAAAGACAAAAGGAAATTTTCTAAGACAATGATGTCACGCAAAAGGAGGACGAAAAGTTTGTGCAGAAGCTTCGAATGAGAAAAATTGCCTTCAAGAGAGATCTTCCTGTTAATCCTCAGTTGCGAATTGTTTTCAACGATTTGTAGGCTCAGACTCCAAATTTACGAACTATTTAATGAACTAACCTCGTAATCCGGAACATACAATGAACGGCGAATCATAATTGCTAAAACAATGAAGAAACTAGACTCAAAACTCCAAAAACAGCAGCAAGGCTGGCTTAAAATCTCAAACACGGCAAGAAAATACAACAAAGATGAAAATCTGGAATATCACGACAGCTAATTTCAAATGTACGGGCGAGCACATTCTGGGCCACGATTGGCTAACTAAAATCACCTGAGATTAAGCGCACGCGAGAGGTGAGTTTAGAGTTTGTAAAGTTCAAAACATCCTCCACGCAAACTTTTTCATGTTTATATTATTAATAAGTAATCATACGATTTTCTCGTTCAATTTGGAATTAATTTGTACTTGTGAGTTTTTCAAAAAGCAAAATTGCACTCGCCGAAGCGGCTCGTGCAATTTCAGCTTTTCGAAAAACTCACCCGTGCAAATTAATTCCAAATTGAACTCGAAACCGTATGATTACCTGTACGAATTGGACGACACGATGTCCTGTTACCAAGTAATCATTTCCCATAGAAATAAAAGTTTGGCTTGAAGAGGAGCTTTCAACAGTCATTTTTAAATGTTGTAATTAAAAATATGCAGAATAACTTGCAAAATTCCTGTTAAGTTCGTAATTCTTAATTGATTTCTTCAATTCTTATTTTTATAGTTTTTTTTATACCATTCAGCGGATAATATTTCTTGTAAATGATGTTATCTATTATTGTGTCCCCACATTAGTAAGGGATATCTTCTTGAACTAGAAGGTTCTGACACGGTAATAAAGTTTCTACTACTAAGTTCTTTTCGAAACAATCGCCAGAGACTAACCTCCACAATTTTACAAAAGTTGGTCTCTTGAATTGGTTACTATAGTAATTGTAATCAATGCTGTGATTGGTGGATTTAGTGGAGAGGACATGGCGCAGAATGGCCGGACATCATTAATATTCACACCTCATTAAGCATGAATTAGCATAAGAGTGACGCGATGAAGCGCGAAATTTGAAAGCGGACAATCAACATTTTAAAAGAAATGGCGTCAAAAATGGGCGAACAGCTAACTTTAATCTTCGTTTTACATGGCTGTAGGCTGAATAAGTCCCAACTTGTAGGCTGCAAAATGAAGACGAAAGTACACTTATTTAATCGAGACGCTCAGGAGATAGAAACGACTTGTAAAAACTATTGGAAATTTGAGTCAAAATGTGAATGATTTTAGAGCCATTTTATATGAGAACTGAGAAATGCTCGTTTTCTATCTTAGATTTCTAGTTTCTGGTCCAGCTTTTTATGAACTTGTAACCTGCAAAAGTTTCGTTTTAAAGTAAATTCAGATACCAAACTGAAATGTCAAGAATAGCGGAAAGGGATCTACTTGGAATTTGTGTTTCTTGTATTTCGTATCACTTAATGAGCCACTTTACTTATTAATATGCATGTAATTCGTATTTCCGAGTTCATGAATCTTGCGTAAGCAACAGTTTCACTGCTCCTTGGGTGTTCAGTGATGGTTGAAAGTGTACTTTTCAGTCTGCCCGATTTCGCTGCGATCTCTGACGAACATTTACGATTGCGGCCGACTATCAAAGCTGTAAACTATCATCAGAGTGAGATATCATCAGAGGAGGAAATACATTTGGCACTCAGAGAGCGGCGTTGTCACTGTGCAGATAGACATTTGAAGTTGAAACTAACTTTTCCCATGTTCTGAGTAATCTTTCAAATTTTGCTCAGAGGGAAGAGTAAGATAAGTTCCGGGAAATTTTCCTCGAGACGGCTACTAAAACCTTTTGAAGTACTGATTAATTTTTGAGCTTCAGTGAACTCGTTTATCGTTGCCGGATTCTGCTCACCGATTTGAAGAACACTGCTGATTTGTCGAACGGAAAGTAAATATAAATCAGCGTGTAAGACCGTACACACCAGGTGTGTAAAAAGCCACGAGCCGGTGGGAAAGTTTGCGGAATTGCTTTCTGCGCCTTATGCTGACCTTAATTAAGGGGATTCGGCTAGAAAGTGCCGCTACACGGCCAAAACCATTTCAGTTATCCGCCTACTATAGTTTTAGAGCAACACAATCCTGAAAAAGCAATCGACGCTTCAAGTCGTAGATTCTCGGATCAACGATTATGTCACGACAATCTGTCCAGCACGGCACAAAAGGGAACAATGATAGGTCGGTCCCTTTTCAACGAGTGTTAAACAACACACATTTGCAAGGTCTTTCCAGATTTCTCTGCTAACAATGGCTGGGTTGAGACTTAAAGCGTATGAGTATCACAATGCTGAAAACTTAAAGCGCTCGTTTCTTTTCAGTGTAGGATCTATTACCATGCTGGTTACGCTAAACATGATATTAATGGTGCCGCGGAACAACTAGTTTGCCGGTCTAAAGGACAATAATTTACCCTGTAATTAAATAATTATTGTGGCCTATCCTATTATGTGTAAGAGTCGCTAAAATCGCCTTAACAACTGTGGCTGATGGATGACATACTTTAAGCTAGCATGTTGATTTATGCTTTATCTGCGAGCTATTATTAAGTAATTACGATTGTAAGCGACTTCCAAACGTGAGCGGGAGAACTCGCTAAAGTCTTCGGTTCGCGAGCGCATTTAACTGCGAGTATCGCGCGAATGATTGATCGGTTCTGGATAAAGCAGAATGAATCAAAGAACGGAACAAAGGCAGAAATTGTGTGTGAAATTCGAAAACAGCTGAAACTAGTCGCTTCTGGTCATTGAAGTCTTAAGAGAGGACAAGATTGATTCCCGCAGGAAGCCTTGCAATTTTGTTGAAACCGCTGATAACATTAATTCTGAAGCCAACAAAATCGATTCGTGGAAATATTACAGGAATTTAATCAAGATTTATTAGCGCAGCTGCCCGCGGCGCCGATGAGATACAGGGTTAACTACCAAATTATCATATGATCGTAAAAGTTAAGGTTCGGGATTGCTCGGAACTCTATTGTCTGTTGACTGCTTGTACAGTAGATGGACAGTTCAGTCTCTCGGGTATTCTCAACTGTAAGAAATCATGGTTAAATTTGCATTTGTAAGAGATAAACCGCAACCAATTAGAGTTCATCAAGAATCCACATGGGAGCTCTACTGAGACAAAATTAATTTATGCCAGCAAGTAAGTATATGTCCTTAAAACAAAAGCCATTCTGCGCCATGACCTAAAATGATTTGTTCATGGAACTGTCCGCCCAATTACAGCCAAATGTCCGATTACAACTTTGCAGATGAATTAGAGCAATATACAATAGTTTACGCAGCAGCCACATTTGAGGAAATTGTAATTGTTATGATTAGTCAATTCTACCAATAAATTTAAAGATGTTTTTGTTGCAAAAATGTTTCGTGGTTTATCGCCAAGTGTGTTTCCCTTTCATAGCACGTAAAAGTTTCAACTTTGTTTTACTTCTTAAATTGGGTATTAAAACCAGCTAACGACTTAAAGAGTCACTTCACAACGATTTCAAATTGACTCGTTTTCCTTTTGACGTGCGTCAGAAATTTGGAGTTGTGCCACGCGAATAGAAGTCGTTTCCGAATCCGGTAGACACACAGTGGAGATCTGTTAAACATATTACTAACCTCGTTTTCTCGATCCGTACTGTAAGTTACCGATCCTAGCTTTTCCCGATTTCGATTTATAGCCCGCGTGCTTTGCGCTTTGGCCTAAACTGCTCGTTTTAAAAGAAAAGAACTTACAGACATGCCCAATTTGACCACAGTTGGGCTTTGTTGGACGTGTTGGGCACGCTGAGGCGGTGGGTAAGCATGCTGAGGTGGATAACCAGGTTGAGCTGGGTAACCAGGCTGGGGCTGACTAAGCTGCGGCTGCGGACCAGGATGAGCCGGGTAACCAGGCTGAGGCTGCTGGTCAGGCTGAGCTGGGTAACCTGGCTGAGGCTGATAACTCGGTTGGGGATGACCTGGGTAATCAGGTTGAGGCTGAGGAGATGGCTCCTGTGTGTAGGGTGGAGGGTCTAATGCAACTGTAAAAATCCATTATGAGGGATAAATGTTTGGTTAAGCACACGAATTGCGGTAAACACATATAAGATGAAACTTTTTGCAAAGTTTTAAAAAATTCCTTGGAGGTGTTCAGAGCCACCCTAATTTTTCAAAAGTTAAACATGTGTGGTCATCTAGCTCGTTCTTCAGTTAAAGCCCTTAAAGCTAAATTTAAGGATGTCTCTAATAAGTTGTATTGTTCGTATGGTAACCTATTATGCCATAAAGATTACCGTTGTTGGTTCACCTACGTCTGGGGTTTGTGAGGTACCAATAAAATCACTTCATAAAGAATGATAATAGAATTGATCGGTGAAAGAATGGCTGTTGGGAAATTGCTGCAAACTCTTGCCAGCCACCTTAGAGCAAGATGCATGCACAGCTTTGTACTTTGACTCCCTACTGTCTGGTGGTAAAGCTTGGAATAAGGTTCCGGTCTAGTTTACATCATACCTGGGGGAACTTTTTCACTGCTTGCCATTTCTTGAAATTCAAACAGCTATCTGTACCAGATAATCTAAACCACGTTTTACCTGACGTTGAAGATGGGAAAAATAAAACTTGTGATGCACATTTCATAAAAGAAATTAAGAAGGAATCAACCAGAAGGTCGAGTAACAACGCCTACTCTGGGGCCTTAAGTCGCCTGAAGTCGCCTTAAGTTGCTATGGGTTACGCAATGTTAAAAAGGTTTCGCTTGCATTGCCTCTGTAGATGTAATAAATGGGTACTGGTTTCGGAAAAGGGGTGTAGCAGAGGTAACATCAATAGCAGGAGCCATAACTGTCAATAGTTGGGATTTCAATTTTTTGCAATCGTTCCAAATGCCTTGAAGCCATCTGAAACTCCCCTTAAAGGGCCCTAAGTAGTATACCACGCTTATATGACCCGTAACCAATCAGGAGCCGAGAAAGACAATAGGCTATTGTTTCGAGAACAATAGACTCTATTGTTTTCCAAATCCAAGATGGCGTCTTGAAAAATCGGACCAATCAGGAGGTGAATTAAGAATTCAAGATGGCGGCGCCCATGAAAGTCGGCCATGTTGGAAAACAACCCACCAGCCTCAACGGAGGACTGGAATCAGTCTCACAGATTTCCATGGCGACACAAATCACGCCAGGGTTTTCGCAACAATGTCACGCAACTTCAAAATTCACGTGACTAACTTTGATAAATAGGAGTTTGTTTTGGGCGAGAAAAGGCCTGGGATCGGTCTTATCATATTTTTTCCCCTCGGACTTCGAGAATCAATCTAGACACATGTCATTCAAATGAGAAACAATTGTATTTATTAAAAAGCCCCAATTCTTTACAAGAGGGACCTGTGTCCAATTTGCAAACAACGTGTGTGCACTACTAATTGAAATACATCAAATGCAAATCTAAACTCATTGATCTCGACTGTTCCCTTGAGAAAAGCATCATTCAAAAGAATCTTAAACAAACAAAAGACATTTTAAGCCACCGTTGAAGAATTAACATATTAAGTCAGAGATGAAACGTGAAATGAATTAAAACCGAGCGCACGCTTAGAAGCTAAACATCTAAGGTATTTCGAACAAACGTTCGCGCTTGAAGTAAAGATCAAACAAACATTGCAAATCGCATCGCTCCTGATTCAACAGCCGCACAAATTGTAGTTCGGTCTAAGCGGTTCTCTAATAGTGGCAAGAATAATTCACTTACATCAACCATAGTCCTTTCAAATTCTTCCAAAGCGGTGCTCAGCTCTTGATCACTTAGTTTCATAATCGCCAAGACAAGAATGCGAAAAAGTGTGTCCAACTTCGTCACAAGTAAAATGATTTTACTCAAGTCTGAAAGACTTGTATATAAAAACGTGTATCCAATGAGAAGATGGGGGATAGGGGGTATGCGATATCACATAGTTAAGAACCATTGTGAAGATGGGGGATAGGGGGGTATACCTATGTCATGAAATTGTTATAAACAAAACAGAGTCTGATGCATAATGTATGACGTTTATTGAATAATAACAGCATGAAAACCAAAGAGAGAATTGATTACAACTTCAAGTCTTGACCGTCGGTGCTCCACAAAGTGTATCGCTGGGAACTAGACTCGTTTCTAGTTTCTCAGACTCTTGGTCCCAGGCCCCAAAACGCACGATATTCTGACCTATTTTTCTTTGTTTTTGGTCACGAAGTCTTTGCCTGATCTGCTCCTTATTCTTGGCATAATAAGATCTCCAATATTTGTTGATCCGTTCCCTGTTGTTTTTACAGTATTGTCTTTGGTAATTTCTGATGTGTTCCTTGTTTCGTTGACAATAGGCTCTCTGGCTGCTGGCGAGCCTTTCCCTGTTGTTTTCATACCACCTTTTACGACGTGATTTGAGAATCTCGGCGTTCTCGGTACGATATCGTTTTTGCCGGACCAGGATTTGCTCTCTGTTCTTTGCATAATAGTTTTTATTGTAGGCTTTCCTACAAACAACTGTCTTGTCATTCCCCGGCCGTTGATTGAAGCAATTCATCTTGCGTGGCGTCTTACAAATAATGATTAAAACTCTAGAATCACAAACTCTTATAAGAGTCACATGGCCAATTCAGTGTATCATGCACACTAAGGCTTAAACCTCCCCTTCCGCTACTTCTCTTTCGTCGTCATCATCAGGGAGCAATTTCTTTTTCATTAGTCTGTTCAACAGGAATTTCCGTTTTGCCACTGCCGACTCGGCCGCCTCGTCAAAATCCATGTCATCTTCCTCAGTAAAGCGTCGAAGAGTCTTCATGACTTTACGGTGTATTGCATTGTGTTTGATATGGTGAGTCCATTTTAGACGATCTAAATAAGTCCTTCGTAGCCTTCTTCTACTTACAGGTAACAGGGCATTGAAAGCGGCATTTTCTGCATAGTGTTGGGATTTTCCCCTATCCAAGAACTGTTGGACTTCTCTCAGGTAGGTTTCTTTGATATCTTCCCCGACTTTTTGACGTAACGGGTGCCATGGATCTGGTTCATTGTCGTCGTCCGCTTCTTCTTCCTCTTCGGAGCTGCTAGTCTCTTCCTCTTCAGGCTCCTCTTCTTCTTGTTCCTCCTCTACCTCTTCGTCTTCTATGTTTTCACCATTGTTTTCTTCCACGGGGCCAGAAATATCTGTTGAATGAGTTCGCATGGTTCTCGTCGTCCTTCACCCAAGACAACGTGTTTCAAATGAGCCGAAACGATTGAAGTGATATTTAATATATCATTTTTGCTCAGTGATCAAACACCCTCTTTCTTGATTCGTCGATGCCAGCGCGGGTATCCTTCGTGCGTCAAGAGGTGACTAAATACGCGTTTCCTGTCGTCACTGGCAGGATGTAAATCTAGGACCGTGTACCTAAACGGTCGTTCGGTCACTTTTTGATACACGTCCATCATGTCTCCCCAACAAGTGGGAAAAGCTTGAAGCAGTAAATTCTTCATCCCTAATTGATCTCGTGGATTTTTAAAGGCTACGATGTAGTGGGCGTTCCTGGAAATACACTTTGCGTATTTCCCTGGTGGAAACATGTCCTGGCACAAGTACAACACCGTGATATTTTGATGATGTGAATGTTTGGTAAATAAGTCCAGCAACTCTTTGTCTTCACCTCCCTCGACCATCAGATCATCTAACACGAGTAAAACACCTTTCGGAAACCATTTCTGCAAATGGAGGGTGGTAGGAACCCCTTCGTAAAATTGTACACCCGCGTCTTTCATGTCTCGGAATCCATCTTGCCACGCCCCGTAGCAATAATGAATCGTTGGGGGAGGGTTTACAAACAATTCTTCCAAATGATCCAAGAGTAAAGATTCGGTGAAACAAGTCTTGCCACAACCGGAAGGACCAACAATCATGATACTAGAGGGTGTCTTGAACCGAAACGCTTCTCCCATTTCTATTCCATTTGGAATCCCATTCTGCTTTTCAGTAGGAAGTATAATCTTTGGAGCATCAACTCGTGTTATTACTGTTGACGATGGGAGGTCTACCAAAGGGAGTTTGTCTTGACCATTTTCAAGTCGCTTCCAACAAGTATACCTCTCGTGATGTCTTTTACTACCAGCACGAGTAAATGGCTTTTGACAGTAACGGCATCGATGTGACATAATTTGCACTTGGTCGACTCCTTGTGAAGTTTGGGTAAATTTGTAAGCGTACAGAAAGCACCAGTAACCACTACGGAAATAGAACACAACTGAAGAACGTTGCGCTATACAACTGTTAATATCGTCGGAGTTGGCTACGCAGAAAATCTGCAGGTATTACAGAAGATCTGCAGAAAATCTGTAGCTATTACAGAAAATATGCAGGTATTGCAGAAAATATGCAAAAAGTCTTTAGATATTGCAGAAAATATGCAAAAAAACCTGCAGGTATTGCAGAAAATATGCAGAAAATCTGTAGCTATTGCAGAAAATATGGAGGTATTGCAGAAAATCTGTAGGTATTACAGAAGATCTGCAGAAAATCTGCAGGTGTTACAGAAATCTGTAGCTACTGCAGAACATATGC
>CBDDTI010000743.1:0-20032 GCA_965233585.1 bacterium | reverse complement strand
CCCGACGTCTGCGGCGGGGAGTCTGATGGGGATGGGGGCCTCGATGGGGACGTCAGTGGGGATCTCGATGGGGAACTCGATGAACGCCTCGGTGGGGAACTCGGTGGGGGCCTCGATGGGCACCTCGATGGGGACGGGGACCTCAATGGGCACCTCGGTGGGGACGTTGGAGGGAATCTCAGCGGTGGGGACCTCGATGAGAAACTCGGTGGGGGCCTCGATGAGCATCTCGATGGGGGACTCGGTGGGAGCTTCGATGAGCGCCTCGGTGGGGACGGGGACCTCAGTGGGCACCTCGGTGGGGACGTTGGAGGAGATGTTATTGGCGGGAGGTCGACAAGAATGCCGGTGGGGACGTCAGGCTCAATAAAATTTTCATTTTGAAGGCCTCGGACAGCGCGACCGCTGCCGCCTCCGCCACCGCCAGCACCGTTGGCGGCGAGCACAGCAACGCTAACAGAGAGTGCAACGGCAGCGGCGCTAGCGGTGGCGGAGGCGGCAGCGGACGGCGGAGCATCGAAAATGTCGGCCACGGCCGACCGGATCCGCCGGATCAGGCCCGGTCTCCGGTTCTTCCTCTTCTCCTCCACCTCCTTCTTCTCCACTGTCAAAAGCGGCTCTTCATCTTCCTCCCTTTCCTCCCTTAACCTCCTGTACCCCCTCCTCATCTCCATCATCATCATTTTTCCTTTTCTTCTTCCTCCTCCTCTTCCTGTCCAAAGTTTGTTTTGAAAATTGCCACATGGTTTTGGGAAGTTTTTAAAAAATAAATCTCCAAACTCCTACACACTTTATAATGAATTTTTATAAAAATGTTGTATTCTTTATAAAATGTTTAATTTTATTTTATATTTTTCAGAAAATGTTCGAAATTACATCGAAGTGGTCCTTTGTGGAGATGAAAAAAGTCTGAGGAAAGCCAGTCTTGGTCAGCACATCAACAATTTTCAAATCATTAATGAGAATTTAGTGGCTGTCAACAAGAAGCCGGCAATGATAGAACTTAAGAAGCCTTTAGCCGTCGGATTTTCCATTTTGGAGTTGTCCAAGTTGTTTATGTACAGATCATACTATGACACCATTCAAAAACATTTCGGCAAAGACAATGTATCTTTGTGTTTTTCGGACACGGATTCTTTTCTTTTAAAAGTTAAATGCAACAATTTGGAAAGGGAAATGGAGAGATTGAAACACATGTTTGATTTTTCAAAGTACCCTAAACAACATCCACTTTTTGACGACAGTAAAGCCAATCAACTTTTTTATTTTAAAGATGAATTAAAAGGTAGAGCGGCTATTACTGATTTTATAGGCTTACGTCCAAAATGTTATTCTATGAAAATAGCCGATTTTTTGGACAAAAACAAAACTGATGAGAAAAAAGTATGCAAAGGTTTAAAAAAATCTAGTATAAAAAAGCAATTAACTTATGCAGATTACAAAAAGTGCTTAAAGCAAACTGTTGTAATTTACAAATCTTTTAAAAATTTAAGATCAAAGAATCACAAAATCCGAACGTGTTTTCAAAGAAAAATTGCGTTGTCGGCAATGGATTCCAAAAGATATGTTTTAAATTGCGGATGTCACACTTTATCGCTAGGAAATTGTCTTATTGTTAACAACAAAATGTCTAAATGTCAAATTTGTAAATAAAAAATAATTAAATCATTACTTTTATTTAAAAGAAAATTTTGTAATTTCTTTTTTAAAATTAATAAAATGAACGGTTTTGATTTGAGGTTTAATATTCCGTCCAACATGTTGGTTGTCGGTCCAACATCAAGCGGAAAAACAACGTGGCTAAAACATTTAGTGCTTCGTCGGCACGAATATTTTGCAACTCCGCCTGAAACAATGTTGTTGTTTTACAAGGAACCGCAAAAAGCATATCAGTACATGGAAGACGACATGAATGAGGGCAGAGGTTCTGACACACAATTTCCGTCTTTTCGTAAATTCAAAAATATTCCAAATTCAATTGAAGAGTTGAAAGATATTTTAGAATTATATCCGAGAAAAATGCCCAAATTGATTGTTTTTGACGATTATTTAGACGATGTTGGGCAAATATTAAAACATTTTTTTACGGTTTTGACCCATCATTACAATTGTTTCACCATTTTTCTTTGTCAAAATTTATTTGACAAAAAAGGCGATTTACGGACATTAAGCATAAATACGCAATACATGATCCTTTTTAACAATCCGCGGGACAGAAGCGCCGTTGCACATTTGGCAAAACAAATTTTTCCCGGTCGTGTTGGAATCTTAAATAAAGCATATAGAGAAGCAGTTAACGGTCGAAGTCACGGATATCTTCTTCTAGATTTCCATCAACAGCAAGACGATAAAGTCAGAATTCGAAGTAACATCTTTCCTTATGAAGGATTAATGAAAGCCTACGTTACTGTTTAAAAAATTTCATATCTATTTAAGAAAAATTAAAAATAATTACTGTTAAAATGTCAAAAAAATTAGAAAAAGCTAATTCGCTTTTTAATGCAATAAAAAAATTAAAACATCAAGATTGCGCTAATTTTTTAAATTATTTGGACGATCGCGGCGTTGAATTGCTTTGTCGTATTTTACATTACGTTTTGAACGGCGAATTGCCCTTACATGGCGAAGTGCGAACACGACTTCAGAAAAAAATAAGAGCTCATTTAGGGGAGTTCAGACGTCTTGCCACGCCGCCTCGTCGCTCTTCCGACATTTCAAAAAAAAGAATAATACTACAAAGGGGCGGAATTTTAGGAACTTTATCGGCAATTGCCAGCATTATCGTCCCTATTTTAGCTCAAATTATTGCAAAAAAGAGCTTGCAACGTCGTCGTTAAAGGATGAGTTCAGGTGTGAAAAGAAAAACAAATGATGAAATATATTCCATGTTTTTAGTCCCCAAAAGGCTATATCATTCTTTAATAAAAAATATAGAAGATGATGAAACAAAAAAAGAACTTATTTCTATGAATGAAAAACCAAATACGTCCAATTACATCGAAAATGCCATTAATTTTAAAAATTTACAAGACAGGCAAAAAATGAATCAAAGCGGTGATAAATTGTACCGTTTTGGTTCTGATAATATATCGAATGTTATGCCGCCAGTACAAGTCGATAGCAGTACGGGTCGCACGTACCAATCTATTTCAAGATCAACAACCGCTCAAACTCCCCAACAAAAAGAAAATACCGCTCAGTTTTTGCCCACTACTCCCATTATGGAAAGGGAACCCGATCCAGACTTGTTTTATACCGCTTCAAGACCAAAAAGCAAGGACGATACTTCAACTCCTGACATGCCAGAATGGCGAAATTCGCCTGTTATAAAGGCATTGACACAAAAAAATTCAGACGGCAAAATAGTTTGTCCTTTCACCGCATGCGGGAAGCAGTATGTTGACGATGCGCAATTCGGCAAACACCTTGTAAGAGATCATATGAAAGAATTGTCCATATTTGACACAGAAAAAATTGGTAAAGATATAGCCTCGGTCTCTTCACAAGCATCAAAATCCCCTTCAGCTTCAATGTCATCCCTCAAAACAGGATCAGGAGGTGCGAAAAAGAAAACTTTTACTATTTCTCCCGTACAAACTAGATCTAAATCAAAAAAACTTTCAACAACTGATGCAGATGCTGTTAAAAAAAAATTACTTTTTCCGGGAAAATACCCGAAATTATAATGAAAGTAAAATATATATCATCGTTTATTTTCAAGTTTTTTTATAAAATGAGTTACAATTTCATCATTTTTTATTTTGGGTTTTTTTACAAATATTTTAACAAATTGTTGAGGAGACATTAAATTGTTGCCCACGGATAAACAAAAAGCGGTCACGTACCAGCCGCAAAACAAAGAACGAAAATCCTGAATGGAATAAGACAGGATTGTTTTGAATGAGTTTTTTTCTATCCAAGGTCGTAAGAACTTCATCAAACATTGATTCCATATCGGCGGTAAAAAACCGAATGAATCAAAATAATAGAGTTGATTTTTTCCGTTGATATACATCGCTATGAAATGTGATCCTTTTTGATTTTTTTTGGATAAGTTGGTGATCAAGCAACAAGGCAACTCAAGCGAATCGGACGGCAAATTATCGCTTGAAAAAACCCCGATGAAATATTTACATCTTGGTCGAATATAATTGGATAAAAAGATATTTGATAATCCGTTTTCCATGATTTAATTTGTTCCTTTTATGACTTGTTGGAATTGATCTATTTTAATGCCGGAGTTAAAAACAGAAAAAGCCAGAACGTATATAGGATGAGGAGTTATTACGGAAAAAGCCAATTCTAAATCTAAATTTCCGTAATTTTCCGGATGCACGTGGAACGAATTACATTGATCCGGCGTTAAATCGGCCGCTAGAAAAAATCTTCCGTTTAAATATTGTTCATACGTTAAACCAATGGATTGATTGCCGTGCGAAATGCCAATACTGTCGTATAAATGCCGATACAAGTCAATGGCGTCCCCCTCGTTTATATTAGGTTGAAATGGTCTGGGAAATACGCATTGTCCGTTCTTTTTTAAATTAAAAGTAGACAGATTAAAATGTTGAAAATTGAAAGGGTTTTTGTCCGGGGCGTGTGACATGGCTTGATTGTGAACCATCACAAAAAACACTTGTTTCGGCAAAGTACCATTAGCGATATTGGCGATGTTAAAGGACGACACGCCTTGAGGAATAACATAATGTCTTAAACGTGTGGCGCTAAAAGGCAGGTAGCACGGTTCTTTTAAGAGTTTGTTTTTAAAACTTTCCCGTAGCAATAATGTGGGCAACACCTTTCTCATATGTAATTTAACATCTTTTAAAACAATTTTAAAAGGTTTTTCTGCCGCAGCATCTTGAAGCAAACCAAACTTTTCAGCGGATCTAACCAGCTTAATTTTGATGTCCACATTCGGAGGTAAAAATCTGTCGGTGTCAAACAGATCAACGGCTAAGCGCGTATTGAAATACACTTTTTTACCATCCATAATTAACTGCTTTCTTTTATTCAAAGACGGTGTGGCGGTTGTAACATTTATGGTATCAACTTCGTTAGCACTTTCGGGATAATATCCTTCAGCAGCCAGATAAGTTTTTTTCACCTCCGAATTGTAACTTAGGAATGATTGTATGAACATTCTCCAAGGATAAGTGACCGCTGAACTTAAATCAGCTACTTGGACCCCGTTTAAATATACTTCTACTTGGCTGAATAAACAAGCGGCAAAATGATTAGCCAGTGTGACTTTAGTATCATTTTTTACCTGTTCACCATCGTCATTTGTCACTACAAAATAGCCGCTAAGTCTGGTTTGATTCAGTATAAAAGAGCATTCGTTATCGCGAGGAACAAGAAATTCGACCGGTCCGGTGTTGGTGATAGAAGCCACGCTATTGTAAATAACGTGAGCCCCATCTAATAAACCTGTTTCTACTTCTAACGGTGAGTGAAGCGCTAAACCACTTTCAGTGCCGTCGTTTTGTTCAACGGCCAATCCGGCAATTCCGCTTTTTTCAGGTACGCCCATAACAAGATGGAAGTGCTGGTCAGCAATGTAAAAATTAGTTGTAAAGTTCATCTTATTAACAGCGACGAAATCTCTTTTAATACCGATAATACAATAAAACGTTATAATAATTTTGTTGTAATAAGAAAAAAATATTCCTTTATTATATTTACCAAAACAAAGCAAAATCGACATTTTCACGTAAACATTACAAAAATTCCCTCTACAGAACACATTGCGAAAGCATTAGACGAACTAAAACTTGTTATAAATAGCGAATTTGTTGTTAAAATATTTAAAGTAGAAAACATGACTTGTTTGTATCAATCAAAAGAAGAGATCAAATTATTAAGATTTTACAACCATTTAAAATCGAATGAAGATTTTGAAATCATTCATAAGAGATACGACCCAGAAAAATTCCCAGGCGTATTTTTAAAAGTAAAAAAGTGTTCGGCTTTAATATTTTCGTCGGGAAAAATAGTTATAATTGGAGCCTCCAGCGAAGAAGATGCTAAACAAGGAATAAAAATTATTATTAAATTATTAAAAAAATATAAAATCGAATGATGTGAATAATGTTTATTTAGTTGAGTTTTGATATCTATACAATAAACATCGAAATTATGCACGAGAAAGTAGATTATACTAAAATATGCAATCATCAATATCCAATAGAAGACACCAGGCAAGGGGACGTGGTGTGTACCGAGTGTGGATTAGTTATTGATAAAATATATTGCTATAATTTAACAAAATCAAATTTGGAAACAGAATGGGACAAAATAAAAACATTTGATAAAGAAATTAAACAAAAAAACCAGCATTTAGAGAAAGAAAAAAATATTTTAAAAATTTTATGCAATAAATTACATTTAAATAATGATGTTACAAATGTTATTTTGAATCTATGGTCAGATATAGCAGCGTGGCATTATCGAAAAGGTGGAAAAATTAAAATAGATGCCAAAGGATTGGTGGTTATGACGTTGTATCAAGGGTTGATAAAAGAAAAAATTCCCCGTCCGATAAGTCATTTGTGTCAAGAAGTCGGCATTAATCCAAAGATAGTGTGGCGTTGGATGAAATTATACAGACGGGATTTGACTGACATGAATAAATTAGACAATTACATAAAGGCGAAAGATATGAAAGAATATTTTTTACAGCCGCTGCAGTTAAATTATCAAGAAATGACGTCCATTGAACAAATATTAAAAAAAAATGAAAATAGTTCTTTTGCTCCAAGAACTTTATTAGCTGCATGCGCTTATGCCTTTTTAAAAGAATCCAAATTGCGATATTTAAGCGTCAAAAATATGGCTCACATTTTAGGCGTCAGTGTTATGTCGTTGTACAGATGTCGTAAAAGTCTAAATCAATAAAATACATATATGAATTACCACAGCGGTTTACATTGGCAACGAGGTTCGGGAATTGGATCGCTTTTTTCCGGAATTTTTCGCGGATTAATGCCGGTAGCAAAATCGACGATAAAAACTATTGGACGTGTAGCTAAAAGCGCCCCGATAAAATCTGTAGGAAAAGCTTTAAAAAAAGAAGCGACAAGAGCGGCTGTAGAAACGGCGATAGAAGCTTTGGAGGGTCAACCGGTGGGCAGAAAAGCAAAACAACGTTTAAAATCCGCTACACGAGGTATTTTGCTTAACGCTGCCAGACAAGCCGATAGCAACGACGACTATCGAACTCAAAATTCGAACAGAAAAAGGAAACCCTCGTCAATTACGCAATCTAGGAAAAAAAGGCGCAAAATATCGAAAGAACCTCTGTTTTAAATGTCGACAACAACAAAAGAGACTTTTTTAAAAGAATACGCGAAACCGGGTTCGCCAATAGCTTTTGCATCTCCCGCCCTAATCTATCATTATTATGAAAAACAAATCCCTTTGACGTTAATCGAGGAGTGGCTAAAAGGAACAGACTCCTACACATTACACAAACAGCCTAAATTTCCCAGACCGAGAAATCCAACATTTGCTTATCGGAAACGGTATCAGTTTCAAATTGACCTTATAGATTTAGGAAATTTGGCTGAACAAAATGATTCTAATAGATACCTTTTGACAGCCATCGATATTTTTACACGATTCGCCTTTGTAGAACCACTTAAAAAATAAAATGGCAAAAACATTTATGGAAGGATTTGAATCTATTATGAAAAGAGCAAAACAATTTCCGCGTAGAATTTTAGCCGATAAAGGAGCGGAAATTAAGAATAAATTGTTTCAAGCCTACTGCAAAAACAATAACATTCTTCTGTTACACAGCAATAATTTTGTGCACGCCCCCTTTGTGGAAAGATTTAACCGAACTTTAAAAAACCTGTTGTTTAGATACATGACTCACGAAAATACCGATAGGTACATTGACGCGTTACCCTTTCTTGTCCATACCTACAACAATCGTAAACATCGCATGATCGGAATGTCACCCGCCGAAGCCGAACTCCCCGGGAGAACCTATCACATTAGAAGAAAACAAGAATTGGTTTATTCAAAGATTAAAAGAACGAAACCAAAATACAAAATCGGTCAAACCGTGCGTATTAGCATTATGAAGGGGAAATTCGACAGAGGATTTACGCCGCAATTCAAAGAAGAAATTTTTAAAATAAAATCAATTTCTACACGTTTGCCAAAACCCACTTATGAGTTAGAGACTTTGGAACAGGATGAAACTTTGGAAGGAAATTTTTATGAAAGTGAACTTACACCCGTAGATGAGCCAGAAGTATTTGCCATCGAAAAGATTCTTCGGACAAAAAAAGATAAAAAAACCGGAGAAAAAATGGCTTTAATAAAATGGAAAGGGTATAAAAACCCTAGTTGGACATACGAAAAAGACATAGTCGATATGCCACAATAGCGCGGAATGGATTATAATATTTATTGCGTGTCAAACGCTAGTTCCGATACGGATGACAAAAATACTTTGAATTCTTTTACCAATTTATTTCCACAAAATTTAGACTTGAAAGATAGAGAATGGGAAATTGGGGTAGTGTCTATTGGATTACATTACAATTACAACCAATTGACTTTGTCAAAAGGCCAACCTTGTTTTATCACGCTAAAAAACGAATTAACATCTATAGATTCTTCGGAAGAAGACATAAGGTCCGAAATTTTAGACCAGACAAAATCCATTTGGGTTTTGCCTGATTTAGATGAAGAGGATATTGACAGTGCATAGACTGATGCAAAACTTGATGCAATATATTTACAAGGAAGGAATGAGATTGTATAGTTTTAAACCCAAATCAGGGGGTAAAGATGAAAAAGTTTACGTAATAGATGAAAATCCGAAAAAAGAAATGGAAAATGAAAATTACAATTATAATAGATATTTGTTGATACATAAACATTTAATAAAAATTTTAAAATTAAAATGTTACCAAAACGGCTTTGTGTCCTCCCAAGCAAAAACAATTAAGTTATTCGACAACGAATATGCATACTTTTCTGTAAAGAAAAATTTTGCGCTTCTAACTACAGCAATTAAAGCGTATTCCGTTTTGAAACCCGGTCTGGTTCAAATAAAATCAAATATTATTTCCGACGTTCCCAGCGGAAATAGTTATTCCACAATTATGTTTACAACGACTTTGCCTAATCAAATGGAAGGTTATTATTTTTACCATAATGTAAAAAAAATCAGATATTATCAGGTGCGACAAACCAATATCGAAACGATAAACACTCAATTTACAGATTCTTTTGGGAATCTTTTAAGTTTAAACGAAGGTCAGCCGTCTATAGTGCATTTTCATTTAAAAGAAAAAGACAAAAATATGGATTACGAATTAACGCACGTACGAATTGATTCACAAGTAGATACCAAATTGAATTACGAAAATACAAATAGTAGCTTTTGGGTGCACTTAAAACATCCAATAAATTTGAATCAAAACGCAAAAATAGCCTTGATGGATATATCTTTTCCCAACACCATATGTAGCATTCCAGAATCAATTGGAAGGAATCCGTTTATCTTTAATGTGTTAATGACCCAAAACGAAACAAAAAGACACGTCGTGGAAATACCAAAACTTTATTTCTGCAACTCTGATGATCTAACAACATCAATGAACCGTCTGTTATCTGAAGAACTAAAGGAAATTTTACATTTTGACAACTTTAACGGGTTCTTTAGGATTGTGGCTAAAACAGATAAACCCTTTTCGATAAGCATTCCCAAAAACTTTTGCCCGTTTTTAGGAATGTACGATTACTCGGAGAAAGAACTTGCAAGAATTGAGGAACGAGGTGATTACGTCACGCTTGCAGTGACTAAGGAAAGATTTTTTGAAGCACCACAACCAATAGACGTTTACAAGTTATATCCCGGTGTTATGATATGTTATGCAAATTTTGTTCAACATTCCATTATTGGAGACAAATTTTACCCAATATTTAGAGTTATACCGACAATCGGCCAATCCACACAAAATGATTACTGTTCTATCCATTTCGAACATTTAGAATTCATAAGATGCAATGTTGATTATTTAGACAACATGAAGATCGAGCTGAGGAGATTAGACGGGAATTTGATTGAATTTAACGACGATCGAAGAGTAATTTTAAACATTGTAATTAAAAATCCAATTTAAATTTTATTTCAATAAAACATTTTATTTGAAAATAACGAATTATTGGTGAGATTTAATAAAGAAATATCTAAAGTTTGATTCGCAAAATTAAGCGCCTTTAAACCGTTATAAGTTAGATCCGTACATCAACCAAAGAAAAACGGAAGTAATGACAAAAATTGATAAAATCATCGCGCACAGACTACAACAATCGTTTCTTGAACAAAGATCAGGAGATTGCAAATCTTGATGAAACGTATCTTGGTCTACTTCTTCAAAACGGGATTTTTTATCTTGGTCAGAGCTTGTCGTTCGGCGCAAAGAGACGCTCATACTTCTACTACTTCTTCACGAATTGGATAATGTTCTAAACAGAAATCTTTACACAACAATTTCATGCAAAATGACGCATAAAAATGAAACACTTTCATTTCATTCGAAATTTCACGATGCCACCATAATTTGGTATCGGAGTCGCGTGAATTATTAAGTTTGCCAAGAAGTTTGTCTTTGATGCAAGCCCTGTACTGCACCAATTCACTGTCCAAAGATTCCAATGCTTCGTTGATTTTACGAAGATGCGCGCACATGCGACGCAAAGAATGATGCACAACGCGGTTCGGGTCGGAAGTATCATAAATACCGGTAACATCAGGACCGGTATATTCGTCTCCCCAGTCGGAATTGTGCGACGATGATGATTTTGACTGCTTGTTGTCTTGACCACTCATGATGCACAACTGAAACGATATATTACACAGACATTTCTAATAAATATTAAAAGCGCGCTCGAAGTTCCGACGTGGTTTGTCACAATTTCCAAATTCTTGCACGTGGCTTGATAAATTAAAATCCAGCCGTCGTACAGGAATTTAAAAAGCATGACCAATGTTCTTGACAATGAAGTCTTGCGCTTGGATGTGCTTCCGACGATGTAGATTGCTTCCAATCTTAAGGCGTTTGTAGGGCTCAAATTATTTTTAAAAAATTTGAGCCGTACAATTACCAAAAGAACGAGAAGCCGATGTTCACAATTAATGATGAAAACAATCACAAACGCATTCACCAATAAAATATTATAGCACGATTTACTAATTATAAACACGTATTTGACAAAGTTTTCGAAGTAACTTCTCATAGTTTATAAACCGTAGAGTATTTGCTTAATAAAATAAAAATTAAGCGAATAATCGACAGTGAAAAACCTAAGAGAATAATCTTCTTAATGACGATGATGTGGATTATTTACAATCTTAAGGCGTTTGTAAAACGCAAATAATGTATGGAAAAATTTGAGCTTCACATACTGCCAAAAGAGTGTAAAGAACGGTATTCTTGATGGATGATGAAAACCACTCACAAATTAAATCAACATGTCGCATTTTATAAAATCTTATTCGGCGGAGTATTTGAAGTGCCTTCTCATAATTTATCGGCCCTTGGGTAGAGCTTAATAAAATAATTCAGCAGCTACACAAAGGCCAAAAAAGCGTGAGAAAATGTTCTTGACAATTAGGATGAAGATATTCCGCTGTTTATGATTTTCTAGTTTTTTGCATACAAAATAGACTGAGAAATTTCAAACTCACTCTAAAATGTACACAAGGACCAAAAAATCGTGAATAACAATCTTGACAACAGAAAAATAATGATTATAAATTTAAAGCAGAATTGTAGATCGTTCGACGTTTTAAAGCGATTATGAGAAGTCTAAATGAATTTGTTAAAAATTTAAACCTGTCACATTCGCTAAAAACATGAAACGTTATAATTTTTCTGACTCGAGGATGTGTTTTGATGGGAGTTGATGGTTGATCATAATTTTATCGTTTGTTGGAGATCCGAATTATTTTTCCAGGAACTTTCGGACCACCCAGCCAAACAATAAAAGCATGAAACCTAACAATTTTTTCTTTTATCACTTTTAAAATATTTAGTTGTTGCTTGCTCACAATGTTGTGGCATTCGTGAAAATCCAAAATAAATTGAAAATTTGGAGATTTACAGGATTGCCACGAAATTGTAAGGTAAGTGCCGAATTTCTTGATACGTGTTGAATTTTGGATTGATTGAAATTGACTGTGAAATTTGTTACATCAATGTTGAGGAAAAGCATTTGGACACCCCTTCCCCCCAACGTAATTAAAATTTGAGCTTAAATCTTTGCATACGGCGCGAGTTGAAATTTAAAACGCGTTGGCGCGCGAGTTGCTTTAATTTTAAAGAAATAAAGTTTGAACATGAAAGAATATTTGAGGAACAGTCAAACCGCTTGAACACGGGAAATTGAACGTTTTTCGTTCTCAGAACCTTTCTTCGCGCCCCCGAACTGATTCAAGACGTTGAAAGTGGAAATTGAACGTTTTCCGTTCTCAGAACCTTGAACTGATTCAAGACGTTGAAAGTGGAAAAATTGATGTTGCAAACGGCTTGCAATCGGCTTGCAACAGGCCGATTGCAGACGAAAACAAGCCGATTACAGGCTCGATTGAGCCTGTTGCAAGCCGATTGCAGACGAAAACAAGCCGATTGCAGGCTCGATTGAGCCTGTTGCAAGCCGATTGCAGACGAAAACAAGCCGATTGCAGGCTCGATTGAGGTTGTTGCAAGCCGATTGCAGACGAAAACAAGCCGATTGCAGGCTCGATCGAGCCTGTTGCAAGCCGATTGCAGACGAAAACAAGCCGGTTGCAGACGATTACAAGCCGATTTCAGGTTGAAACAACCTTAATGTAGATGCCATCAAGGTGTTTTGAGAGCGCATCAAGATGGTTTTTATCGGTAAACGGATGGTTGAAAGACGGTTTCAGCCTGTTTTAAGGTGTTTTGAGAACGTTTTAAGGTGATTTTAGAGCGTAACAAGCTCGAATGAGAGTGATGTAGGGACATTACTCCACAACCCTACTACTGTGCATGAATTAAAGCAAATGAAGAGGAAGCTGCTGCCTGGGCTCATCTTGTCTTACTCCCAATTCTACCTGAAACCCTTTATCCTTCCCATCAACAACCCCAGCCCGACATGGATCCAATCTCTTGAGTCTCTGACTGGACTGGTCATCTGTTGACTGGAAGTTTTGGGCAGCTCAGGCTGTACTGCTCAATGCCAAGAACCATAGAGAAAAGATATAGAGTGGAAAAGCGTCAGCTACCTCTCACTGGACTGTGTGAAGTACACTACGTCCATCGGCGTGTCACGGCGGACGGGTCTCTCTTCTGAAATTTGCTTAATACTATTAAGTGAACTTTGAGGCCAAATAAATCTTATATAAATATTTATTTTATATATATATTTATATACGTATATTCTATACATGTATATACATCAAATTTATATCAGATATATACATGTTATATATATACCATATTTATGTAATAAAAAATTGGCAGGAATAGCCGACGGCGGCACGGCACCGCTGAGTTTTTAATGTATTCCCCGCTAGACGGTAGGCTGTCGTGGCTTTACCGCTCTATATATATTTTTCTCTATGCCAAGAATGGACATTACGGACACTCTGCCTCAGGCTGTTTTCACATCTTACCCTTTGCCTGGTGGCAAAGAAGTCCTTGTCAACGAAGAGGCCATTGTTGTGATTTTGCAGGAATCTGCTGGCCTGACTGTCCAAGGGGTGCAGCAACATCCGGGTCAAGGTGAGGACATTGCTGACATCCAACACTGGCAGACTTTGTTGTTGTTGAAGTTGTTGACCTTGCTCAGCCAGTTTGGCTGGAACCCCAACAGGCAGATTTGGGTCATCCAGAACCAACTGGAAAGCCAAATGGGAACCAGGATCATGTTAGTCCTAACAACTGTGATAAAGAATCCTTTCGAGTCTGTCCATCGGTCCCTGGGACATGTTGGAAAAGCCGCCACTGACCGATGCCCTCCAGCACAGAAAGATGCCTACCAGCCCTGTGTCCAAGCAGGTGCTCCTTTCCAGGTTTGGGGTACGGACATTCTTGGGGCGATGAGGGTGAGTTCCCGAGGTAATCAGTTCTTGCTAATCCTCAAGGATGTTTCTAGTAAATGGCTCGAGATTTCCCCATGGCTGTCAGTACCAGCAAAAGGGTTTTCTGGGCACAACATCATCTGTATTCCTGGTTCCTACAGTCCCCGCAGGTCCCACCAGACAATGCTACCAACTCCAAGTCTCACATGATGCGGAGACATCTCAGCAGGCCAGGCAACTTCACTGGGATCTCCACTCAATGTTTTGGGGCCTGAGCCAACGATACCAAGCCCAATGGGATTAAGTTTGGGAACACCTGAGCAGCAACATCTCTGCGGACACCCAGTATGGGGAGTTCCGTGAAGCCCAGATCATCATCAGTGCTGAGGAAGAAGAAAAAACTTGGATTAAGTCTGAAGGACAAGTCAACCAATGTGGCTTGGTGGCCATGAGAATTCATGTACCTAGGATCTTCTTGTACCCTATGATCAAAGAAGGTGTCCATTGCTGTCCAGCTAAGGGTCTTTGGGACAGTTTATCCACCAGGGAGATTCATCATGGTGGGGTTGTCTTCCACAAATGTAGCATGAACCAGAAAGAACCACTTTCTCCCGTTCCGTCTGAGTTTGCTGCCATTCTCCTGTCAGGATTGTCACCATCTACAGGAGGCAATGCAGGAAGCCCCCTTCTTCGAACAAGGCATGCATGGTTACCAACCCTTTCTCCTCCAAGATGGCGAATTTGCTGGCATGGTCTGGGCAAGGCCAATTGCAGGTACTGTTGTCAAACCAGAATAGTTCACCCTAATTTTTCCTCGCAGTGCCGCAATGAGTTGCATGTGGTCCTGCGTCTCCTCCAGCTGTTGACCTTTGGAAGTTTAAGCTTCACCGAGAGCATCAAATACTTCTTGGGCCCAGATTCGCAACTGCTGCCACACCTTGAATCAGAGGTCCCAGGCACTGTCCTTTTCCCAGGCGCTTGCAAGAATCATCAAGGGCAAATCTTGGTCAAACCGGAGATTTGCCAAGCACCAACTCTCTTGCCCCTGCCTACCAAGTGCCCTCATTGAAATAGAAATGCAGTTGAGTCTAAAGACTCCCCTCCAGGTGGCCCTCTCTGATTCCCCAAAGCTCTCCCCACTACAAAGTTTCTTGGTGACTCCTGTTACCTGGGAAGCTCATACCTACAAGTTGGCATGTCAGGTCCGCAAGCTACAACCAGAGAACCAACTCTTACTGACACTGCTCGTCATCTTCCCCTCGGATCTGGTTGATTCTGCTAACTGGCAAATGCTCTCCTTTGGAGGGAGGTGGAACTGGCTGAAAGAATGGGGATCGCTTGTCAATAGGTGGACTGAGTATCGTTTTTTGCATGATCATTAAAAGGTTTCTTACCTCCAGCTTCTCACCACCTGTTCCATTCAAGCAACTCCATCTTTGGCGACGACTAGCTCAGAGCTCCCTCACCTGTGATGAGACCTTTCATTCTCCTGGGCAACTGGGTGCTTCCTCCACCACTGCCACAACCTCTGGCTTCTAGCTGCATGTATCTGACAATGCAGTCCAAGGGCCCTAAATCCAAGAAAGAGAGGTCAATTCCCATCATCTACCTCACCATCAAAGATGCCCTTGGACAGCCCAGGCCCATTACAGTCTCCCTGAACCAGCTGGAACGATGCCAAGGGGACGACAACACTCCCCAGCGGGTTGACTTTGACCTTCTCCAACTGGAGGAGGCTGACGGCAACGCCGAAGTTCCCATGCGGAACTCCTGGGTCACCACAGACGATGCTGCTGCCACCCGTGCGCTGAACCAAGATGTTGGTGACGTCTATGCCCCTAGCCTTAGAGAGGGCAGGACTACGAGTGCTTGTACCGAACCACAACGGACTCAACTATCAGTGGTCTACCCGGATGACATCTCTCCATCTATTCTCATCCCTCATGAGCACACAAATGTTGTAAGTCCCTCTGATCGTTCGGATAACACCCAACGCTCTCCTCTCCATGCAGATTCCGCAACGATGACTGCCAGTGACCTTCCAACATCCTCCGTTCCTCTTCTGGAAACCGCCAAAACCTGGGAAGCTCCCCGTTCACAGACTTCATTCGCCAAGAGTTCTCAGGTTTGGCCCTGCAGCAGTCCAGTCTTGGATGAAGGAACTCTCCCTGTCGTTCCCGAAGTCTTGCAGGATGATGTCTTCACCCCGCCATCATCTCCTCGGCATGGGTCTTCAACCACCGTGATGGAGCTCTCCACTCCGGACACGGCTCCTTTGGATCCCGACAATGGTGGTCTACGAGGACAAGCCTTTTCTCTCCTGGCGATGATCAACTTAGTTTGCGTCCTCTCGTACCGCCCTTCGACTACTGCTGATCGTTTCGCCCTCCACAACAAGTATGGTGTTGTTGGGAATCGTTACCACTTGACAGCGTATGACTGCTCCGATTCGACTGAGGTCCAGGCGTAAAGTAGCATCCCAGCCATGCGATGCAGTGTTCGGGCAACCCTTGTACAACTGAAGAAGCCTACTAGATTCCAGCTCCTGAAAAGGGAAAAGAAAAGGTACATTACAACCTACTCTTGTTCGCTTTCTAGGACTGACCTACATTACAATTGTGGAGTCTATGGGCACCTTGAACTGGACCCCATCCATTGGTCGTTCTCCGTTCCACAGAGGGTCACCTTTGAGTAATGTTTGACGTGGGTTGCACTCCCAGCTACCGGCCTTCCACCTACTCCACCTCGATGCATGGTCAGGACTTCAGTCATCCCATCCCGCTGAATAAATCCTCTTATGTCTTGTACCTGGTCCACAGCCGCACCTACACCAAAGCCAGTCTCCCCACAGATCAGACCTACGAGACTGCCTGCCAAGCCGTGCGTCATCAAGGACGGCAAAGTTGTGGATGGGAACAGTCAGTGGTCACTCCCCTGCCCTTGGGAGGCCGGGCAAGGTTATGCCAAGGGACGAACGTACGTCTGGAACATCAGGGAGAGCAACTATAGCCAGGTCATGCTGGTGAGAGAGTTCCTCGGGTACCAGCTCCACGCCAACATCTCCGACCCTGATGCTCCCCAAGATCAGCACCAAGCTGAGGCTGTCATCAGCGTGGAAGTAGGGGAGAAGATCTGAGTCAGACCTACGGGGTTGAACAGCCAGTGCGGCTGTGTGCTGATGGCAACCAACATCGAGGACATGTTCCTCTTTCCGGTGATGGAGACGGACAATTAGGGAGACATCGTGGTGGACAACTGCGATTGCGTGTCTCTCTGTGTATCTCTGGTCTTTCTGGGAAGTTAACTTTCAAAACTTTCAAAAAGTTACATTGTATTGTTATCTATCAATTTCACTTTTTGTAATTTTTGTTTTATCCAAGCTAATCCTGGGTAATATCCAAAAATGCTAAAATTTTTTCACCCCATATTTAAATTTTCCCGCCATCATTGATGTCATCAATGACATCATCAATGGCATCATGATGAAACTTCTACCATCACAGATGATGTCATTGATGACATCATTGATGACGTCACTTGGTGGCGCAATCTAGTGCTCAAAATCAGTACTATTTTAAAAAATGCCCTATTATCTTTGTGGATCAAAGTTTAAGCTGATAGCCTACAGATGGCGCTGGTATCAAAGTTTGGGGGAGGAATTGAAGCTCAGAGCCAAAGAGTTTATAGTACTTCATAGTTAGAGAAGCAGGTTATAGCATAGAGCTGTGGTATAAAAAGATTACTGGAAAATTCTGTTGGAAACTGCATGGATTTTCCGGAGAGATTGTAATACTTCGCAAGCTAGAGAAACATACAATAACATATGTAGGTGCTTGTTGATCTATCAATTTCTCTAATATCTTTGGGCTTTTCAAGGGCAGACACAATTGTTCATTTCCCTTTCAATGGGTCCATACACTTGCTATGTAAATTATTGAAATTCTGGCCTCTGGTAACCCTGAGAAATAGAGATATATTCTGGAATATGTATATGTGAATATGTATTCTGTAAAGACCAGAATTTTCCACTATGGCACCAATGTGACGTGTACCATTATTATTGAGTCTTTATGGATCTATGAGTACTCTAATATCTTTGCTCAGAGCAAGTACTAGGTTAGAGGCACAGTCTAGCATTGTGCATGGCGTTCACTTGGTTGCTCCTACAAGGGAAGATGCTATGAAAGCTTAGTAAGAAGTTGCAACCGGGAGAGTTGTCTACAAGAGCAGCATAAAACATATCTATTTCTAGTTTTTGTAATGGTTTTGTGGCCAAAGAAATTTTAAAAACAAAGGAGACAGGCACTAGACTTTTCAGTGGTAGAGAAGATCTTAAGATTTAAAAACCTTATTCAAATAAATGCTCTCTCTTTCATTTAAGTAGCTAGTAAAAATTTCATCCAAAAATATTCCAATGTGACTTTCTGCCAGTCTAAGACCATTTCTGTTACCAGCCCTAGCCCTCTAGTAAGGAAACCCCAACCTCTTTGTTTTTTCCCCTTATAGCCAAATCCCGTTGTAGGCTTGAAATATTTAGGTGAACCTCTAACCTAATACTTGATCTGAGAATTGAAGAGTCAACATCAACCGTGCCATCATCCACAAAGAGTATTTCTGCGGCAAAAATACTCGCCCCACCTTTTTATTCACCTCAATCCAAAGACGTCAACAGTCAAAAATTAGAGGGAAGATCGCTACACATGAAGGGGATGTCTAACAACCGATTCAACTTCGCTGCACACAGACAATCCACTGATTCAGCTGCCTCTCTTCTGCTGCCTGCTAACAGCAAAGAGTTTGCATCAAAACAACCATAGAGATGTGCAACCACAGTTAACTAACCCCCCTCAAAAAAAAAGTATTAATAAGTTTAGACCAACCACCCCGGGTGCCCTGGGCTCCAGTTCACCACGAATATATTGCGATTCATGAGGATGAAGGCCCGCCCCTTCCGCGACGTAACCGGGCAGTGTCCAATGTTTACCCATTGTTCCCGGCCTCTAAAACGTCCCTGATGTATTCCAATAACCAATCAGGCCGCCATTTATGCTGCCTGTGACTGTCGGGATCCCGGTGTGAGCTGCTCCGGTACCCGCTACTCTCACCACCGGTCCCGCGAAGGACATCACACCTTCTGCTGCTGACTCTCGGGCCATCCAATCCACCACACCTACGGGACCACCGCTGGCGGCTGCAAATCTCGTCGGACTCCCACCGCCTCGATCCACGGCTCCCCCCTCGCAAGTCACCAGACAATCTGCTCCTGAAGGGGCCAATTGGAAACGTAATGAAACATTGGCCTTTGACACCCATGGCAGTTGCACATTGTGAACCACCCATAGTCTTGATAAAAGTGACAGAGACGCTGTAATCGACAATAAGTGATAAAGGACACTAGTAATGATAATGACGCGATAAAGAAACCACAATGCAAAGAGAAAAGGGTGAATGTGGGTGATACACGTGAAACCAGGAACCTGCAGTTTTAGTGATTGGGCAACCTCTATAGTGAGTTCGGGCTCTCGCAACCTCACTCAAAAAAACGGGGCAGATGAACCGAAAAGCCCAAGAACCAATCAGGAGATTCAATAATGTTATGTCACATTTATTCCTTCTTTTTTCCATTTTGTATGAATGTACAGTCAGTCGAGTCAGGACCACAGAATAGGAGAGACTCATGCTTTCGGTTTCAAACAGTCTGTCCTTGGGGGGATTCAAATCTGATTCAGAAACTTCATCTTCGATCAAGCCTCTCCAGATAATTGACCGGCAAGACCGGCACGGTTCAATATATATGTTGCAAGATGAACAAAGAAGGATATCACTATGTTCTTCAAGTTGGTCTTGAAGCTTGAATTCTTTCTTGTCTCACTAACACTATCACTTAATCTCTTGATATTGAACCGAAAGCCCAAGACTGGATGTTAGCCTGGACTGTCTACCTCGTGATCATTATCTCTG
>CBDDTI010000742.1:0-11783 GCA_965233585.1 bacterium | reverse complement strand
CACTGGGTTTTCTTAAATATGTAGACATTGCCGCCAATCAACGCCCTGTACTCATTTTATATAGACTTATAGGGTCTACCAACTAATACGAAACTGAGCACTAGACCCTTATCCGCCATGATACCAACCACGACGCTTTTCACTAAAACCCGAAACCGACGACGGCACTTTTTGCAACCGAGGTCCAATCCGGATTTTATGCACAGCGATTTTGAAATGTTCAGTCGCTTTTGGCGCTCCATAGAATCCTTGTTTCTGACATCAGGACTACGAAAAAATTATGCAAGAGAGGTCGACATACGAAGTGTTCCTCAATATCAAATAAGTCCGAATTTTCTCTTCTGGGGCCTATTTAGGGGAGGTCGAACTCGAAAAATCGGCCATTACGCTAAAATACGCTACGGACGCGGAAAGGATATGTAAATTTTCGAAATAACATTTTTTCGAGCCCAATTTCCTTCAGATGTTCGTAAAATGACATTTTCTTGTCGAGTGCAGAGAAAATCTCGCGATAGGAAGAAATTTTCAATTTTGATGCATAACCTTTCGACGGCCAAGGTTTTTTGTGAATGGTCCAGAAATAGGGGTGGGGTCGCGCAAAAATTCCTATAAAATCGATAATGTTTGCTATTGATTCAAGTGGTGTTGATATAGACAGAACAATAAATTTGGCTTCAGGAAATAGCGTAATATCATTGATATAAGGCAATAAGGTCGACTTAGTCCCCTGCAGCAAAAGTTGAAGTCACTGGGTTTTCTTAAATATGTAGACATTGCCGCCAATCAACGCCCTGTACTCATTTTATATAGACTTATAGGGTCTACCAACTAATACGAAACTGAGCACTAGACCCTTATCCGCCATGATACCAACCACGACGCTTTTCACTAAAACCCGAAACCGACGACGGCACTTTATGCAACCGAGGTCCAATCCGGATTTTATGCACGGCGATTTTGAAATGTTCAGTCGCGTTTGGCGCTCCATAGAATCCTTGTTTCTGACATCAGGGCTACGAAAAAATTATGCAAGAGAGGTCGGCATACGAAGTGTTCCTCAATATCAAATAAGTCCGAATTTTCTCTTCTGGGGCCTATTTAGGGGAGGTCGAACTCGAAAAATCGGCCATTACGCTAAAATACGCTACGGACGCGGAAAGGATATGTAAATTTTCGAAATAACATTTTTTCGAGCCCAATTTCCTTCAGATGTTCGTAAAATGACATTTTCTTGTCGAGTGCAGAGAAAATCTCGCGATAGGAAGAAATTTTCAATTTTGATGCATAACCTTTCGACGGCCAAGGTTTTTTGTGAATGGTCCAGAAATAGGGGTGGGGTCGCGCAAAAAATCCTATAAAATCGATAATGTTTGCTATTGATTCAAGTGGTGTTGATATAGACAGAACAATAAATTTGGCTTCAGGAAATAGCGTAATATCATTGATATAAGGCAATAAGGTCGACTTAGTCCCCTGCAGCAAAAGTTGAAGTCACTGGGTTTTCTTAAATATGTAGACATTGCCGCCAATCAACGCCCTGTACTCATTTTATATAGACTTATAGGGTCTACCAACTAATACGAAACTGAGCACTAGACCCTTATCCGCCATGATACCAACCACGACGCTTTTCACTAAAACCCGAAACCGACGACGGCACTTTATGCAACCGAGGTCCAATCCGGATTTTATGCACGGCGATTTTGAAATGTTCAGTCGCGTTTGGCGCTCCATAGAATCCTTGTTTCTGACATCAGGGCTACGAAAAAATTATGCAAGAGAGGTCGGCATACGAAGTGTTCCTCAATATCAAATAAGTCCGAATTTTCTCTTCTGGGGCCTATTTAGGGGAGGTCGAACTCGAAAAATCGGCCATTACGCTAAAATACGCTACGGACGCGGAAAGGATATGTAAATTTTCGAAATAACAGTTTTTCGAGCCCAATTTCCTTCAGATGTTCGTAAAATGACATTTTCTTGTCGAGTGCAGAGAAAATCTCGCGATAGGAAGAAATTTTCAATTTTGATGCATAACCTTTCGACGGCCAAGGTTTTTTGTGAATGGTCCAGAAATAGGGGTGGGGTCGCGCAAAAATTCCTATTAAATCGATAATGTTTGCTATTGATTCAAGTGGTGTTGATATAGACAGAACAATAAATTTGGCTTCAGGAAATAGCGTAATATCATTGATATAAGGCAATAAGGTCGACTTAGTCCCCTGCAGCAAAAGTTGAAGTCACTGGGTTTTCTTAAATATGTAGACATTGCCGCCAATCAACGCCCTGTACTCATTTTATATAGACTTATAGGGTCTACCAACTAATACGAAACTGAGCACTAGACCCTTATCCGCCATGATACCAACCACGACGCTTTTCACTAAAACCCGAAACCGACGACGGCACTTTATGCAACCGAGGTCCAATCCGGATTTTATGCACGGCGATTTTGAAATGTTCAGTCGCGTTTGGCGCTCCATAGAATCCTTGTTTCTGACATCAGGGCTACGAAAAAATTATGCAAGAGAGGTCGGCATACGAAGTGTTCCTCAATATCAAATAAGTCCGAATTTTCTCTTCTGGGGCCTATTTAGGGGAGGTCGAACTCGAAAAATCGGCCATTACGCTAAAATACGCTACGGACGCGGAAAGGATATGTAAATTTTCGAAATAACATTTTTTCGAGCCCAATTTCCTTCAGATGTTCGTAAAATGACATTTTCTTGTCGAGTGCAGAGAAAATCTCGCGATAGGAAGAAATTTTCAATTTTGATGCATAACCTTTCGACGGCCAAGGTTTTTTGTGAATGGTCCAGAAATAGGGGTGGGGTCGCGCAAAAATTCCTATTAAATCGATAATGTTTGCTATTGATTCAAGTGGTGTTGATATAGACAGAACAATAAATTTGGCTTCAGGAAATAGCGTAATATCATTGATATAAGGCAATAAGGTCGACTTAGTCCCCTGCAGCAAAAGTTGAAGTCACTGGGTTTTCTTAAATATGTAGACATTGCCGCCAATCAACGCCCTGTACTCATTTTATATAGACTTATAGGGTCTACCAACTAATACGAAACTGAGCACTAGACCCTTATCCGCCATGATACCAACCACGACGCTTTTCACTAAAACCCGAAACCGACGACGGCACTTTATGCAACCGAGGTCCAATCCGGATTTTATGCACGGCGATTTTGAAATGTTCAGTCGCGTTTGGCGCTCCATAGAATCCTTGTTTCTGACATCAGGGCTACGAAAAAATTATGCAAGAGAGGTCGGCATACGAAGTGTTCCTCAATATCAAATAAGTCCGAATTTTCTCTTCTGGGGCCTATTTAGGGGAGGTCGAACTCGAAAAATCGGCCATTACGCTAAAATACGCTACGGACGCGGAAAGGATATGTAAATTTTCGAAATAACATTTTTTCGAGCCCAATTTCCTTCAGATGTTCGTAAAATGACATTTTCTTGTCGAGTGCAGAGAAAATCTCGCGATAGGAAGAAATTTTCAATTTTGATGCATAACCTTTCGACGGCCAAGGTTTTTTGTGAATGGTCCAGAAATAGGGGTGGGGTCGCGCAAAAATTCCTATTAAATCGATAATGTTTGCTATTGATTCAAGTGGTGTTGATATAGACAGAACAATAAATTTGGCTTCAGGAAATAGCGTAATATCATTGATATAAGGCAATAAGGTCGACTTAGTCCCCTGCAGCAAAAGTTGAAGTCACTGGGTTTTCTTAAATATGTAGACATTGCCGCCAATCAACGCCCTGTACTCATTTTATATAGACTTATAGGGTCTACCAACTAATACGAAACTGAGCACTAGACCCTTATCCGCCATGATACCAACCACGACGCTTTTCACTAAAACCCGAAACCGACGACGGCACTTTATGCAACCGAGGTCCAATCCGGATTTTATGCACGGCGATTTTGAAATGTTCAGTCGCGTTTGGCGCTCCATAGAATCCTTGTTTCTGACATCAGGGCTACGAAAAAATTATGCAAGAGAGGTCGGCATACGAAGTGTTCCTCAATATCAAATAAGTCCGAATTTTCTCTTCTGGGGCCTATTTAGGGGAGGTCGAACTCGAAAAATCGGCCATTACGCTAAAATACGCTACGGACGCGGAAAGGATATGTAAATTTTCGAAATAACATTTTTTCGAGCCCAATTTCCTTCAGATGTTCGTAAAATGACATTTTCTTGTCGAGTGCAGAGAAAATCTCGCGATAGGAAGAAATTTTCAATTTTGATGCATAACCTTTCGACGGCCAAGGTTTTTTGTGAATGGTCCAGAAATAGGGGTGGGGTCGCGCAAAAATTCCTATTAAATCGATAATGTTTGCTATTGATTCAAGTGGTGTTGATATAGACAGAACAATAAATTTGGCTTCAGGAAATAGCGTAATATCATTGATATAAGGCAATAAGGTCGACTTAGTCCCCTGCAGCAAAAGTTGAAGTCACTGGGTTTTCTTAAATATGTAGACATTGCCGCCAATCAACGCCCTGTACTCATTTTATATAGACTTATAGGGTCTACCAACTAATACGAAACTGAGCACTAGACCCTTATCCGCCATGATACCAACCACGACGCTTTTCACTAAAACCCGAAACCGACGACGGCACTTTATGCAACCGAGGTCCAATCCGGATTTTATGCACGGCGATTTTGAAATGTTCAGTCGCGTTTGGCGCTCCATAGAATCCTTGTTTCTGACATCAGGGCTACGAAAAAATTATGCAAGAGAGGTCGGCATACGAAGTGTTCCTCAATATCAAATAAGTCCGAATTTTCTCTTCTGGGGCCTATTTAGGGGAGGTCGAACTCGAAAAATCGGCCATTACGCTAAAATACGCTACGGACGCGGAAAGGATATGTAAATTTTCGAAATAACATTTTTTCGAGCCCAATTTCCTTCAGATGTTCGTAAAATGACATTTTCTTGTCGAGTGCAGAGAAAATCTCGCGATAGGAAGAAATTTTCAATTTTGATGCATAACCTTTCGACGGCCAAGGTTTTTTGTGAATGGTCCAGAAATAGGGGTGGGGTCGCGCAAAAATTCCTATTAAATCGATAATGTTTGCTATTGATTCAAGTGGTGTTGATATAGACAGAACAATAAATTTGGCTTCAGGAAATAGCGTAATATCATTGATATAAGGCAATAAGGTCGACTTAGTCCCCTGCAGCAAAAGTTGAAGTCACTGGGTTTTCTTAAATATGTAGACATTGCCGCCAATCAACGCCCTGTACTCATTTTATATAGACTTATAGGGTCTACCAACTAATACGAAACTGAGCACTAGACCCTTATCCGCCATGATACCAACCACGACGCTTTTCACTAAAACCCGAAACCGACGACGGCACTTTATGCAACCGAGGTCCAATCCGGATTTTATGCACGGCGATTTTGAAATGTTCAGTCGCGTTTGGCGCTCCATAGAATCCTTGTTTCTGACATCAGGGCTACGAAAAAATTATGCAAGAGAGGTCGGCATACGAAGTGTTCCTCAATATCAAATAAGTCCGAATTTTCTCTTCTGGGGCCTATTTAGGGGAGGTCGAACTCGAAAAATCGGCCATTACGCTAAAATACGCTACGGACGCGGAAAGGATATGTAAATTTTCGAAATAACATTTTTTCGAGCCCAATTTCCTTCAGATGTTCGTAAAATGACATTTTCTTGTCGAGTGCAGAGAAAATCTCGCGATAGGAAGAAATTTTCAATTTTGATGCATAACCTTTCGACGGCCAAGGTTTTTTGTGAATGGTCCAGAAATAGGGGTGGGGTCGCGCAAAAATTCCTATTAAATCGATAATGTTTGCTATTGATTCAAGTGGTGTTGATATAGACAGAACAATAAATTTGGCTTCAGGAAATAGCGTAATATCATTGATATAAGGCAATAAGGTCGACTTAGTCCCCTGCAGCAAAAGTTGAAGTCACTGGGTTTTCTTAAATATGTAGACATTGCCGCCAATCAACGCCCTGTACTCATTTTATATAGACTTATAGGGTCTACCAACTAATACGAAACTGAGCACTAGACCCTTATCCGCCATGATACCAACCACGACGCTTTTCACTAAAACCCGAAACCGACGACGGCACTTTATGCAACCGAGGTCCAATCCGGATTTTATGCACGGCGATTTTGAAATGTTCAGTCGCGTTTGGCGCTCCATAGAATCCTTGTTTCTGACATCAGGGCTACGAAAAAATTATGCAAGAGAGGTCGGCATACGAAGTGTTCCTCAATATCAAATAAGTCCGAATTTTCTCTTCTGGGGCCTATTTAGGGGAGGTCGAACTCGAAAAATCGGCCATTACGCTAAAATACGCTACGGACGCGGAAAGGATATGTAAATTTTCGAAATAACATTTTTTCGAGCCCAATTTCCTTCAGATGTTCGTAAAATGACATTTTCTTGTCGAGTGCAGAGAAAATCTCGCGATAGGAAGAAATTTTCAATTTTGATGCATAACCTTTCGACGGCCAAGGTTTTTTGTGAATGGTCCAGAAATAGGGGTGGGGTCGCGCAAAAATTCCTATTAAATCGATAATGTTTGCTATTGATTCAAGTGGTGTTGATATAGACAGAACAATAAATTTGGCTTCAGGAAATAGCGTAATATCATTGATATAAGGCAATAAGGTCGACTTAGTCCCCTGCAGCAAAAGTTGAAGTCACTGGGTTTTCTTAAATATGTAGACATTGCCGCCAATCAACGCCCTGTACTCATTTTATATAGACTTATAGGGTCTACCAACTAATACGAAACTGAGCACTAGACCCTTATCCGCCATGATACCAACCACGACGCTTTTCACTAAAACCCGAAACCGACGACGGCACTTTATGCAACCGAGGTCCAATCCGGATTTTATGCACGGCGATTTTGAAATGTTCAGTCGCGTTTGGCGCTCCATAGAATCCTTGTTTCTGACATCAGGGCTACGAAAAAATTATGCAAGAGAGGTCGGCATACGAAGTGTTCCTCAATATCAAATAAGTCCGAATTTTCTCTTCTGGGGCCTATTTAGGGGAGGTCGAACTCGAAAAATCGGCCATTACGCTAAAATACGCTACGGACGCGGAAAGGATATGTAAATTTTCGAAATAACATTTTTTCGAGCCCAATTTCCTTCAGATGTTCGTAAAATGACATTTTCTTGTCGAGTGCAGAGAAAATCTCGCGATAGGAAGAAATTTTCAATTTTGATGCATAACCTTTCGACGGCCAAGGTTTTTTGTGAATGGTCCAGAAATAGGGGTGGGGTCGCGCAAAAATTCCTATTAAATCGATAATGTTTGCTATTGATTCAAGTGGTGTTGATATAGACAGAACAATAAATTTGGCTTCAGGAAATAGCGTAATATCATTGATATAAGGCAATAAGGTCGACTTAGTCCCCTGCAGCAAAAGTTGAAGTCACTGGGTTTTCTTAAATATGTAGACATTGCCGCCAATCAACGCCCTGTACTCATTTTATATAGACTTATAGGGTCTACCAACTAATACGAAACTGAGCACTAGACCCTTATCCGCCATGATACCAACCACGACGCTTTTCACTAAAACCCGAAACCGACGACGGCACTTTATGCAACCGAGGTCCAATCCGGATTTTATGCACGGCGATTTTGAAATGTTCAGTCGCGTTTGGCGCTCCATAGAATCCTTGTTTCTGACATCAGGGCTACGAAAAAATTATGCAAGAGAGGTCGGCATACGAAGTGTTCCTCAATATCAAATAAGTCCGAATTTTCTCTTCTGGGGCCTATTTAGGGGAGGTCGAACTCGAAAAATCGGCCATTACGCTAAAATACGCTACGGACGCGGAAAGGATATGTAAATTTTCGAAATAACATTTTTTCGAGCCCAATTTCCTTCAGATGTTCGTAAAATGACATTTTCTTGTCGAGTGCAGAGAAAATCTCGCGATAGGAAGAAATTTTCAATTTTGATGCATAACCTTTCGACGGCCAAGGTTTTTTGTGAATGGTCCAGAAATAGGGGTGGGGTCGCGCAAAAATTCCTATTAAATCGATAATGTTTGCTATTGATTCAAGTGGTGTTGATATAGACAGAACAATAAATTTGGCTTCAGGAAATAGCGTAATATCATTGATATAAGGCAATAAGGTCGACTTAGTCCCCTGCAGCAAAAGTTGAAGTCACTGGGTTTTCTTAAATATGTAGACATTGCCGCCAATCAACGCCCTGTACTCATTTTATATAGACTTATAGGGTCTACCAACTAATACGAAACTGAGCACTAGACCCTTATCCGCCATGATACCAACCACGACGCTTTTCACTAAAACCCGAAACCGACGACGGCACTTTATGCAACCGAGGTCCAATCCGGATTTTATGCACGGCGATTTTGAAATGTTCAGTCGCGTTTGGCGCTCCATAGAATCCTTGTTTCTGACATCAGGGCTACGAAAAAATTATGCAAGAGAGGTCGGCATACGAAGTGTTCCTCAATATCAAATAAGTCCGAATTTTCTCTTCTGGGGCCTATTTAGGGGAGGTCGAACTCGAAAAATCGGCCATTACGCTAAAATACGCTACGGACGCGGAAAGGATATGTAAATTTTCGAAATAACATTTTTTCGAGCCCAATTTCCTTCAGATGTTCGTAAAATGACATTTTCTTGTCGAGTGCAGAGAAAATCTCGCGATAGGAAGAAATTTTCAATTTTGATGCATAACCTTTCGACGGCCAAGGTTTTTTGTGAATGGTCCAGAAATAGGGGTGGGGTCGCGCAAAAATTCCTATTAAATCGATAATGTTTGCTATTGATTCAAGTGGTGTTGATATAGACAGAACAATAAATTTGGCTTCAGGAAATAGCGTAATATCATTGATATAAGGCAATAAGGTCGACTTAGTCCCCTGCAGCAAAAGTTGAAGTCACTGGGTTTTCTTAAATATGTAGACATTGCCGCCAATCAACGCCCTGTACTCATTTTATATAGACTTATAGGGTCTACCAACTAATACGAAACTGAGCACTAGACCCTTATCCGCCATGATACCAACCACGACGCTTTTCACTAAAACCCGAAACCGACGACGGCACTTTATGCAACCGAGGTCCAATCCGGATTTTATGCACGGCGATTTTGAAATGTTCAGTCGCGTTTGGCGCTCCATAGAATCCTTGTTTCTGACATCAGGGCTACGAAAAAATTATGCAAGAGAGGTCGGCATACGAAGTGTTCCTCAATATCAAATAAGTCCGAATTTTCTCTTCTGGGGCCTATTTAGGGGAGGTCGAACTCGAAAAATCGGCCATTACGCTAAAATACGCTACGGACGCGGAAAGGATATGTAAATTTTCGAAATAACATTTTTTCGAGCCCAATTTCCTTCAGATGTTCGTAAAATGACATTTTCTTGTCGAGTGCAGAGAAAATCTCGCGATAGGAAGAAATTTTCAATTTTGATGCATAACCTTTCGACGGCCAAGGTTTTTTGTGAATGGTCCAGAAATAGGGGTGGGGTCGCGCAAAAATTCCTATTAAATCGATAATGTTTGCTATTGATTCAAGTGGTGTTGATATAGACAGAACAATAAATTTGGCTTCAGGAAATAGCGTAATATCATTGATATAAGGCAATAAGGTCGACTTAGTCCCCTGCAGCAAAAGTTGAAGTCACTGGGTTTTCTTAAATATGTAGACATTGCCGCCAATCAACGCCCTGTACTCATTTTATATAGACTTATAGGGTCTACCAACTAATACGAAACTGAGCACTAGACCCTTATCCGCCATGATACCAACCACGACGCTTTTCACTAAAACCCGAAACCGACGACGGCACTTTATGCAACCGAGGTCCAATCCGGATTTTATGCACGGCGATTTTGAAATGTTCAGTCGCGTTTGGCGCTCCATAGAATCCTTGTTTCTGACATCAGGGCTACGAAAAAATTATGCAAGAGAGGTCGGCATACGAAGTGTTCCTCAATATCAAATAAGTCCGAATTTTCTCTTCTGGGGCCTATTTAGGGGAGGTCGAACTCGAAAAATCGGCCATTACGCTAAAATACGCTACGGACGCGGAAAGGATATGTAAATTTTCGAAATAACATTTTTTCGAGCCCAATTTCCTTCAGATGTTCGTAAAATGACATTTTCTTGTCGAGTGCAGAGAAAATCTCGCGATAGGAAGAAATTTTCAATTTTGATGCATAACCTTTCGACGGCCAAGGTTTTTTGTGAATGGTCCAGAAATAGGGGTGGGGTCGCGCAAAAATTCCTATAAAATCGATAATGTTTGCTATTGATTCAAGTGGTGTTGATATAGACAGAACAATAAATTTGGCTTCAGGAAATAGCGTAATATCATTGATATAAGGCAATAAGGTCGACTTAGTCCCCTGCAGCAAAAGTTGAAGTCACTGGGTTTTCTTAAATATGTAGACATTGCCGCCAATCAACGCCCTGTACTCATTTTATATAGACTTATAGGGTCTACCAACTAATACGAAACTGAGCACTAGACCCTTATCCGCCATGATACCAACCACGACGCTTTTCACTAAAACCCGAAACCGACGACGGCACTTTATGCAACCGAGGTCCAATCCGGATTTTATGCACGGCGATTTTGAAATGTTCAGTCGCGTTTGGCGCTCCATAGAATCCTTGTTTCTGACATCAGGGCTACGAAAAAATTATGCAAGAGAGGTCGGCATACGAAGTGTTCCTCAATATCAAATAAGTCCGAATTTTCTCTTCTGGGGCCTATTTAGGGGAGGTCGAACTCGAAAAATCGGCCATTACGCTAAAATACGCTACGGACGCGGAAAGGATATGTAAATTTTCGAAATAACATTTTTTCGAGCCCAATTTCCTTCAGATGTTCGTAAAATGACATTTTCTTGTCGAGTGCAGAGAAAATCTCGCGATAGGAAGAAATTTTCAATTTTGATGCATAACCTTTCGACGGCCAAGGTTTTTTGTGAATGGTCCAGAAATAGGGGTGGGGTCGCGCAAAAATTCCTATAAAATCGATAATGTTTGCTATTGATTCAAGTGGTGTTGATATAGACAGAACAATAAATTTGGCTTCAGGAAATAGCGTAATATCATTGATATAAGGCAATAAGGTCGACTTAGTCCCCTGCAGCAAAAGTTGAAGTCACTGGGTTTTCTTAAATATGTAGACATTGCCGCCAATCAACGCCCTGTACTCATTTTATATAGACTTATAGGGTCTACCAACTAATACGAAACTGAGCACTAGACCCTTATCCGCCATGATACCAACCACGACGCTTTTCACTAAAACCCGAAACCGACGACGGCACTTTATGCAACCGAGGTCCAATCCGGATTTTATGCACGGCGATTTTGAAATGTTCAGTCGCGTTTGGCGCTCCATAGAATCCTTGTTTCTGACATCAGGGCTACGAAAAAATTATGCAAGAGAGGTCGGCATACGAAGTGTTCCTCAATATCAAATAAGTCCGAATTTTCTCTTCTGGGGCCTATTTAGGGGAGGTCGAACTCGAAAAATCGGCCATTACGCTAAAATACGCTACGGACGCGGAAAGGATATGTAAATTTTCGAAATAACATTTTTTCGAGCCCAATTTCCTTCAGATGTTCGTAAAATGACATTTTCTTGTCGAGTGCAGAGAAAATCTCGCGATAGGAAGAAATTTTCAATTTTGATGCATAACCTTTCGACGGCCAAGGTTTTTTGTGAATGGTCCAGAAATAGGGGTGGGGT
>CBDDTI010000741.1:0-8495 GCA_965233585.1 bacterium | reverse complement strand
CGAAAATCTATTCACTTTTATTTCAGAGGAATTACCTTAAGGTCGGGGAATATCGTCGGTAAATTTTAAAACCGGCCTCAGAAGGGCGTCTCTCGAGCGTTATTTGATTCATGAAAGTTGTCACTTTAAAACTAACGCGTCAGCCCTTTGTTATTATTTTTCCACAAAATCCTTAAAAAATGCCTTGACAGCTAAAAGTAGTGAGTGGCCTTTCTTCCTGATCACCATGAGTGACGTCATAGTTCATGATTAAGCGATTAAGCGATTTAGTTCCTGGTGGTCGATAACCCATATATATTTCGTCGAGATAAATTGTCACCAATGGCCGGCCACTGCTTGAGGTCAAGATGGCTGGATATTGACCAAGTTCTTTTTTTGCAATGTCCGGTCATCTTGACCGAAAAAGCTTCGTCAATAAAGGATTTATTTCTTGGCTTTCGGGAAAATTTTTCTCCCGGGACACGGCGGGTAGTCTTGAGCGGGAAAGATTGCTCCATCTTGTCCGCTCTGGTAGCCAATTAAGGAGCCCGATTCGGTTCATCTTGCCCACCATATAATAAAAACAGATACACCATCGCTATGTACTATCGGACCAGGGCATGGAAACACAAAGGCGATTGCTCGTTGTGCATGCTTACGGACTGACCCCAAGCCCGCAAAAAAACATATGTTTATTTTTTCCTGCAGTGGACGGATTGGTTTTTAACTACAAATTGGTTTGTTTACGCAACTGTGTCGTTGAATCGGCTTACGATTCACCAGTTCAGTTCTCCAAAATACCCTTTCTGGCATGAAATTTCGTGCAAAGCTTGAAGCTGTACTACAAAAGTAACTTCTGTCACTCGTTACGAATCACTTAAAATCAGACTTTTGGCTACCTTAAATTAAATACCAGCAAGCGAAGATATTCATTACATGTAACTGATTTCCACAAAAACTCTCTTAAACAGTACAGGTCATACAGCAACGATCAGAAAATGACTTATTTTTGATTGAAAATGTTACGTCGGGAGAAATACAGCATTGCGCGCTATTACAGCTCCAAGGAAACTCTCGCAACTTCAAAATTAAACGATGAAATGAACTTACTTGCAGCGACTTTAAAATTGACTAGAGGTAAACATGCACCGATTATTTGTCGATAGAAGTGTAAAAAGGCAAAATAAGGCGGACTATTACCGCTAAATCGTAACGTTCACGAAAATAGTTCACAACGATTACGCCGCTACAACCGTGACAACGATTCCGCCCACCGAGGGCAGGCCGGATGGAAAATTCCACCCGCTCCTGCCCAGTACAAGTCGATTGCAGGATTTAGATTTATTGAGTTCCGCCCGCTCACGAAATCGTCGGTAGAAAGACTTTTATCGTCAGTAGAATGATTTTTATATTCCAAGGAAATGGTCCGACAACTTTAAACGAATCAATTCTGGAAGTAATGTGCTGTAAGGTATCTATGGGAAATTGAAAAGCTTATTTACCGTTGTGCGGTTGTTCATTTCAATCAACAGGTACCTCTTATACAACTGACATAAAGTGTGAAATAAAGTCATCCTGTCCCCTGTCAGGGTGTCAGCACATAGACATCATGACAGTAAATCCAAACTCTAACATCGCTCACAACTGCTCAATCAGCACAGGAAAGCCTGCACAGGGAATGACCTGGAAAAAAGCCAGGCAAGAAGTTCAGAACAGTACTGGTTTATCAGACTTGGTGTTACTGGAATCAAAGTCGACAAAGGACAGCGGCAATATGACATGTTACTGTTACACCATAAACTTCATACGTAGGTGTTTCTTTTGTAGTTCACGAATTGTTAATGGGAGGGAATGGTTATAGAATCTCTTAAAGTCCTAAATGATAAAAATTTGTTTCCTTCTCCGACTTTTACCAACCATAAAAAAAAACACACACACACACAACATGTATTTACTTCTGTCTAAGCAGCTGAACAATTGAAACATTTCAGTTGCACAATTCTTGCATCATGTATCAGAGCAAAACAAATGATTGTGCGCGGTCGCAGACCTTTTAACATAAATCTTGCATCTTTGTTTGTATGATAACAAAGGAATAAAAATGTGTGGAGTCTGACCATCCAGTGTACCAAACGTTTTCTTCTGTATTCAATCAGTTCAATCTATTTAACAGTTATTTATTACTATTCTTGAATCTAGGTAAGCTACATATAGTTTGGTCCTCAGAATCACCAACGTATTGCATCAAAGACGTACGAAACGTTTTAAGTTCTTTCGTAATCAGTTAAATCTACTATTACTGTTCTTAAATCTAGATAAACTGCAAATAGTGAGGCACTCAGGTTCACCAAAGTTGTACAGGAAAGACGTACCAAAAATTTTGGAATGCCATTTTTCGGGATGGCCTCTTCCCCGAGAGGTCCAATGGAGCAAGAACGGTAAAATAATAACGAACGGAACTGAAAGCATTTATCACTCAGAGGACAGGGAATGGAAGAAAGGAGATGAGACCCTCCGGAGCACACTTCATCTTCCGCCGGGACGTGACGAGCAGGAAGGCCATTACAAGTGCAGTGCAAGAAACAGTATTCCTGGCTGGGAGAGTGAAGCCTTTGAAAGCATGCAGATGATATATTTATGTAAGCGATCTTAATTTAGTACATACGTATATACATACTTCATTCGTCCCAAAAGGTCTTTTCGGAATAAAGAAGGGACTATTTACAATTTAATTAATTAACCAATAAGTAACTGATTAATTCACAATTAATTGCCTTCCAATAACATTAGTAATATGACGTAAAATAGAGTAGAGTAGAGTAGAGTAGAGTAGAAAGGAGTAGAGTTAAATGACGAAAAATAGAGTAGTACAGTATTTTTTGGAGAATTTAAGTTCTGTTCTTAAGTCGCCTTTAGCCGGATAACCATTACGTTTTTTGATGGTCCTTTACTAAATGGCGTGACCGTCGATTCACTGGAGGTTTTGGCAGCCAAATCTTCTAACGTCAACCTGACATGCTGGATTGACAGTAATCCCGTTCGGTCCCTTTGTTCAGGAAAGTGGTACTTAAATGACAACCAGGTGCCCTGGAAAGGGGGTGAAAAATACGAAATAGTCGAGAAGAAAACACGCAGCAAGTGCAAGGTTGAGTTTATCCACTCTATTTTTAATGTTACGGAAAATGACGGAGGAACCTACAGTTGCCATTGGCTTTGTGAGTACGAAAACGCTACTAAAGCTGCTATTGACCTGAAAGTATTTGATGACTTGCCGACAGGTAAGAGCCTTTAAAGATCAAACGCAAAGGAATTGTTATTACCAGACTGTTCTACTTTGTTGCTCACGTGGGTTATCTAACGCCAGTCGGGTCTATAAATTAGCATTGGGTGCTTACCACATGGCACTTTCTGGTCAACGACGTTCGCGTCAAAATATTCTAACACTTCTTTGTTTTTAACACCTTTACTCATTGCTAGACTATAGACAAAACTCAAAAGAAATGAGTACCGTTTTCGTTGCAGGAATAGGTTGCCCGAAATACCACCCTAATAACAATAATAATAATAACAATAATAATAATAATAATAATAATAGTAATAATAATAATAATAATAAGAAGAAGAAGAAGAAGAAGAAGAAAAACTTTATTGAGAAACAAAACTCGAATGTTACATGTATATGGTAGAAGAAATTGATCCTTAAAAGTCATCATCATCATTAATATAATAACAATAACAATGATAATTTTAAACATTTTCAACTCATAAAAATACTGCATTATGCACACTACATTAAAATTCTTAAAAAGTAAAAATAACATGATGCAGAGATTTTAAAATCAAACAATCGAATTATACTAATGACGGCTAAACCAGTGTCCATAAAACGCTCTAAATATAAAAGCATATAGACCGCATATTTCAGATATCAGCATTAGCTACATTTATTTTACAGTCTAACGATTGCTCTATCTTGCTGCGAAACGGCGTTCGCGAACCTCTAACGCATGCATGTACCGATCTTAAGAGTTCAAACGAAATCTGTGTCCTGAGCCAAGTGATTACAACATGATAAGGCTCGGTATCCTTCTGAGCTATCTTGTCTGCAAGATGCTTTAAGAACCGCTGACACTCGTTTCCCATTCCGCCATTGGTTCCAAACACTAAAGGCGTAAACGAACCCATTTCTACATCTAACACCCGCTGCTGGTATTTGCGCTTCTTCTCTTCTTCTTGCTCCCCGAACACTTCCGATGTTGGCTTGCTCTGGTAACACTTGGAGTTGACGTGCGTAACTCTGACATCAAAAAATGCCGCAACTCCTCTTGCCCAGAACCCTCCCGCTTTGATGTCCAACCTCGCCTCAGAACTTGTAACAGCGCTCCTCAAATGAAATTGCTCGTTGTCCAGGGGTTGAAGGCGTGGTTCGATTTCGACATTATTGCAGATCTTGTCGATGAATGTCGTTAACAAGTTCCGTACACCGTCATGTCTCTGCGCTACAACCCCCCCCCCCCCCCCTCTTTTTTACAAGAGAGGGCGTGACCAACGGTGAATTTATCCCCACATATGCAATGACTTGGTAAATCGACTAAGGGCAAGTCATAACGTAAGCGTAATAATAATAATAATAATAATAATAATAATAATAATAATAATAACATTTGTAATGCGCAAATTTTATACAATGTTCAAATGCGCATGACAAGATTAAAAACTTAATAAAAAGACTAAAAAGACTAAAAAGCTAAAATTACGTTAAAAGTAAACTTACAATGTTGACAAAAATTTTAAGCTCACGATACAACTTTTTAAAGACAAGTTTCGGCATGACTCATGCCATCATCAGTTTAATGTGTTGTTCCGTTTTCCACTATTTTATATACGTTTACAGTTTGAGTACGTTAACAATTTGAAATACTGTTATTGTCACGAGGTTATGGGAATATTAAATATAACAATTACAATGATTTTAAAGAGCTAAAACTACAATTAAAGGTAAAAGTTACAATAGTAAAAATACCATGATAAAAATGCACGACGGAAAAGGTGAGTTTTTAGCTTAGCTTTAAAACTACTTACAGTGCTGGCGCTTCTTATGTCAAATGATAGTACATTCCAAAGTTTCGGTGCAGCGCAGGTAAAAGAACGGTCACCTAGTGTAGCTTTTGATTTAAAACGAGGATAACTAAGTAAAAATTTATCGCTAGAATTCATTAGACTATATTTGGATGGGAGCCTCAGAGAAATAAGAGACCACAAATAACTAGGCGCTAAAAAATTAAGAATCTTAAAAGTACTTAAAAGTGAACAGATGGTAATAGGATAAGATAAAGCCTTTATTTATAAAGGGTTAACAACTCTAATTATAAGTATCGTGTCCACATTTACTGTCATGGAATTATTATGAATAATTAAAGCATGCAGCTCGCTATATCTACTCATCTATTGTTCATGGTATGATAGCATTTTGGATGAGATGATCACTTCATGTACATCTACAACTGAACCGTCCCTAAATTCTATTTTCAACAAAGCTTTAATTTCGTACACCTTTCGTCGTTAGGGAATAATAGATACAGATACAGATATGTTTATTTGGAGTCTTTTACAAGTACATCGACTATTTCCAAATAAGTAAAAATTACAAATAGCAAGTTATTTTAATTAATTAATTAATTAATGATTTCTTAAATTAAATCAATCAAATAGTTAATTAAATTAAATTAATTAAATTAAATTAATTGAGATAACTAAATAAAATTAATTAAGTAAATACTCAAGGACTTAAAAGTCATTGAGTATTTACTTTGCCGTCTTCCCCTTTCCTTTTTTCGAAGCATTCAAATATATGTTTTGCTATCAATTTTTGTATTCTAACATTTCCGCTAGGGGGATTTATTAGAAACATGAATATTCTGTTCGGTGACATTCCGCTTATTTTTATTGTATATTCGTTTTCCAAATAATCTAGTAACGAAGATCGTTCCTGGTAAGCAGGGCATATAAATTGGGCAAGTTCTTTCTGCAGGTTTCTTGAACGGTCTTGAATAACGTGCTGTCTCTATGGCTAATTTGTGGTTGCTAAGTCGCAGTTTTGTTAGAGCTATTCTGTGTCGTGTATTGGTGACCTGGTGTAGGTAGTCTTCACATTTGTAATTGTCTGTCGTTTTGAATAACCGGTAGGTTCTCATTTTGTTACCTTGGTTAGCGTCTTTTCTAGTGTCGTTATTTATTTCACTTAGCCATCTTTGTAGTTCAATATCCTTAAGTCGTTGCCTGATAATGTTTATAATTCCAATGTCTCCATAGTGTGCTCTCATCCAGAGATCTCCTAATCCTATCTGTTCTAATAAGCTTTTGATTTTTTTGCTCCAGAAAGCCTTATTTTCCTCCCATTTGATGTCATTGTATGCTATTTGGGATAATTTGTATTCATTTGTGGTTAAGGTTAACCAGAACTGAAAATTCCTACATTGGGCAGCAATTGTCATTGGGAACCGTCCTGTCTCAGCCCTGCAAGCATTGTTATTGCAGTATTTGTTAACTCCCAGCAACCACTTTAGGAATTTATTTTGAACTAATTCTGCTGGATCCTTTTCTAATTTCCCTTTGCAATCAATCCCCCACACTTCACTCGCATAAAAGAGTATGGGAGATATCAGTGCATCAAATAACTTCATCGTTAGTTTTATATTTTCTCTGAAGTGGTTTCCCATTTCTTTTCGTAATTTATAGAGTGCTTTAAGTGCAACTTTCTTCAACTCTTGCCTAGCGAGATTAAAATTTCCAAAAGGACTCATTATGAGTCCAAGGTATTTATAAGATTTGACCGTTTCCAGTTCATCCGCGCCGTATCTGAACAAGTAGTTGTTTAAAGACTTACCACAATTGTTGAAAATCATAATTTTAGTCTTGTCTAAATTTACACTTAAATCGGCATTTTCACAGAAACATTCCAGCTTATTAAGAATTATTTGAAGATTTTTTGCTGAACTAGAGAAGATCACTAGATCATCCGCATATAAGAGACAGTTAATAGATCTACCACCTAGCACAATGTCAGTTGAACTCGTCGTGTTTAAGAATTTTGGTAGGTCGCTTAGATAGAAATTAAAAAGAGTAGGTGACATCATGCAGCCTTGCTTTACCCCGGCAAAACAAGTAAAGGCTTCGGTTAATTTGTTATCAATTTTAACTGCCGATTTATCATTTGAATACATGGATATTAAAACGTCTAGGAAACGCCCTTGCACACCTTCCTTTCTCAGCTTGTCGAATAGTTTTTGTCGAGGTATACAGTCGAAGGCTTTTCTAAAGTCAACGAAGCATGAAAAGAGCAAATTTCGGTGCTACTTTGGCTTAGATTTCACATATTTGTCAATAAGCATTTTTAATGTGAAGATGCTATCAACTGTGCCGTGCATTTTTCTGAAACCACCTTGTTCAGCTTTCAAGATTCCTTTTTGAACCATGTAGTCGTACAGTCGATTGTTAAGGATTGATGTAAAGAGCTTGCCTAACGCAGAAAGCAAAGTAATACCTCGGTAATTTTCGACTTTGGATCGATCGTCTTTTTTGTGAATAGGCACAATGAGGCCAAAACTCCAAAGAGTAGGGAATTTGCCAGTATCTAAGATTCGATTAAATAAATTTACTAGATGCCCTTTGATGGCCTCCTTTCCGATTTTTATTACTTCATTTAATATATTATCAATACCTGGAGATTTATTTGCCTTAAGTTTGTTAACTGCAGCTTCGAACTCTTCATCAGTTATTGGATAGTCAAGTGGACCTTCCACTCTTTCGTTACTGTGGGTTTCCATATTCGTCTCTGGGTCTAAAATATCATTGGGAGGAGTCGCATTCTGCTGCTGGAAGTATTGATAAAACTGTTCCGTACTCACTGTTTCAGCTTCATGTGTTTTTCTTTTTCCTAAGTTAAATATTTTTCCTATTTGCCGCCAAGTCTCTTTAGAATTCTGCATATCGATATTAGACATACCTTTACTAATATATTCCTGTTTTTTCCGTCTACAAGTTTGCTTGAACCTCTTCTTTTTGTCGCGCAGTAGTTGTCTCAGTTCCGAATTATAAGTGTTTTTAGAAACTTTCTCCCCGAGGGATTCCAAGTTTCCTTTTTCTGTTTCGCATTCCTGATCGAACCATTTGTTTTGTGATTTGCATTTGATTTTGCTGCTGCTTCTCGCTTTCAATCCGGCTTCTTTGCATGCTTCCACCAAAGTCTCACTTATTAATTCAGACGCAATATCGATGCTATCATGTTTTATAGCTGCTTCTAACCTGGATTGAACTGTTTGAGATTTGAGACCATCCTTAAGTCTGTCCTTAGACTTGATATTCCAGAAAAGCCTATTATATTCGGTCAAGGTGAGTTCGGCTGATGGTTCAAGAGAATCTCGATCAATAAGGTTGGCTTTTATCGCAAATGATAGGTGACAGTGATCCGATAAATGTGGCATTAAGATCATTAACACGACAAAGGGGGGGGGGGG
>CBDDTI010000740.1:0-7500 GCA_965233585.1 bacterium | reverse complement strand
GAGAAAGTCGGGGACGATTAAGGTGGTGAATCGCGGCGAAGAGAAAGTAAGGGTACATATGAATGTTGTGCCGCGTAGCACTATAAACACAAATGTGAGAACAGAGAATTAACTCTGAAGTGTAAATTTAAGTGCTATGAGATACCCATGAAAGACCCACTGGGCGTTAGCCCTAGTAAAGGGAATCAGGGAATCAGGGAATCGTCCCCGACTTTCTCTGTCCGACCTCGTAGCTCAGTCGGCAGAGTAACGGTAGATCTAATCCGGAGGTCGTGGGTTCGATTCCCACCGAGGTCAAAAGAAATTTTTCTTTACCTCGTGTGGTTCCCTGATTCCCTTTACTAGGGCTAACGCCCAGTGGGTCTTTCATGGGTATCTCATAGCACTTAAATTTACACTTCAGAGTTAATTCTCTGTTCTCACATTTGTGTTTATAGTGCTACGCGGCACAACATTCAGAATCAGCAAGAGCCCAGGAATCGGAGAAAATTTAATGGTGAACTATCAACTCGTGATGCGCCCTCGTTAACTAACGCTCACCTTGTAGAATTCTTCAGCTCAAAATCCATTTTTTAAATAGAGTATAAAACATAGAAAAAGCGTGTTTTATTGTTTTTCGCCGTATTACGTCTATATCATAAAGTAAATGAAGAAGCTCAAGCCGTGTATTGCACTGTGATAACTACATCCGTCAGACATTTGAGAATACTCGAGAAACGTAGAAAGCACTCCCTTGCTTCTCGTGTTTTCTACATTTCCCTCGTGTTCTCAAATACCCATCGCGTTTTATCACAGCGTAATACATGGCTTAGGCTTCTTTATTTGTTAAGGTGATTCCTCAGATTTGCATCCTTTCTGCGCGTAATTTATGGTGTCATTCCCGCTCGTGTACGCGCATATTGAAAATATGGCTGAGTTGTCTTGATATTGAGCTTCGTCAGAAGAAAAATGGCTATAGCTCATCAATGAGCATGGGCACCCCACCAATTTTCTAGTCGTTGTAAGCAACGTATTATAAGCTTTGCGTGAGAAAAGACTTACCTGATTTCTATTGCTGCTGAAATTGAATAGATAAGGAAAATGGCAGATATACTGTGGTCTTTTCTATTTTGCCGTTTGGTAGCCAGGCCAAGAAATTTTAATCAAGGATTCAGCTCTCTGCCTAAATAAAACTTAAAATGTTTATTTGTGTCCGACAATGCGTGTTCTCCTGAGTCTCGGTCACAAAGATTTTACAATTATTACTGGGAATGTGTTCTTCTATTAAGTATTAAATAATGTTAAAATGGGGCATTTTCAATGAGCATGGGCACCCCTCCGTCTTTTTTATTTCAAAATCGAAGTTCTCATATAAATATTCAGTGGACAACGTTTGAACGATAATCTGAACGATAATCTATTATCACATGTTCCAAAAGAATGTAGCCAATCAGCTGGTGTGTTAAAAATGTCGTTGCCACGTGACCGAAAGAGATTGTTGCTCTTTTATAAGAGAAATCTGGGAACGAAGCAGGCCTAAGTAGGGATGAAGTGGACGACGGGAAGAACGAAAATGCTTCCTCCACTGTGCTTTTTTGTTCCCTGTTTCTTGCGTCTGAGAGTGCCATCCCGTGTGGTGATCAAAATTTTTTGATGTTTTTACTGATTGAAATTTTAATGTTTTCAAGCTTTTCAACAGGTGCTAGTATAAGTATATCATAACTTTATTACCTCATATACTTTTTAATGTTTTATTTTTCGGAGGCCCTGCGGCAACATTAGATTAAAATTGAACTGAAGAGATAAGTACGCCTCCGCTGTAAGCATCTTGTGATCTATGCTTTTTGTCACTTTGAAACCGGAAAAATCATGACGAACCTTATTAATTACTTTATTCTAGATTGCGCTTATTATGATTACTTATCTTTTTTTCTTTTTCATGCCAGTTCCAGTGAAAACTAAGCTTAATTTCTGCTTATTCCTAAAGTTTAACTGACTCATGTAACGCTTTTTGCTTTTTAGGAACTACCATCTTGACGCCTTACAAGCTTGAGTTTAAATAAGTCATTTGACTTATCTAGGGGTAAAGCGTGTTAAATGCATCTTTAATTCTCAGAAAGAAGAATTCAGCGAATCTGTAAACATTAATTTCATTGTTATGAAAATATCTTGCTGGTGACGTTATTCAGCTGTTAGTTGTTCCTGTACCGCCCACAACTTTTTATATTAGCTCGGTGGAGGTTAGCACGATGATGCTGTCAGACTGTCTCGCTTGAATTGATGTATAAGTTTCCGTCGCGGGAAAGCCGCCATCGTCATCAAGTTAGTAGCAATGTTAATGACAAAACGACATCGTTTGTCTGCTGTTGGAGTATTCATCTTTGTTGTGCTAACTCTGGAGTGGAAAGCAGAAAGTCATAAGGCACCTGACAATAGGTTGCGGCGTAACGTGGTAAGTTATAACCTCGCAATGCACATGCGATATTAATAAACCATGACTATTGAGGAAATAATAAACTTCGGCTGTGCTTGCAGCAGTAATTTGCTTTAACCAGCACGATTTCATGATTTGCCAATATTCTAATTTAACATAAATTCCTAATTAATACTCAGTTTTAAGTCAGTTTTACGCTTTCGGTTTCGAATTTACGAAGGAATGTGAAAGTGAACGAAGTCCGATATTGGTTAGTATGCCTCTGACATTTACAAACATCAAAACATATTTAAAGGGTTTACATGTACACCTCCAGTATCCGATTGTGGATCTGGCAGCGATTGTGGAAACATATTTTGTTGCTCAATGTCAGTTTTCTGCGACTACGGGTTTGTTGAACAAACTGCATAGAGCTACGTAGTTTTAAGTGATATTTGGTGTCCTCAGTGACGTGTTGACCTTCAAAGCCGATATCTTGGCTTTCAAGCTCTGCAGTCGGTCACGTCACCGATCTACCGTGAAGAACTCACGTTTGCTTGACAGATCAAGCAGCCACTTCTGTTCACTTGCTGTTAGCCAGCTTCATCTCTTGATTCTGGAAACCATGACTTTGACAAGTGTTGATTTCGTACCATATTGTACAAGGGATACAATTATACCTCTGGGGGCAGGGGGCTCTGAGGGGGGGGCATACTCCCAGGGGTACTGGGGGGGTGCAGCCTAAAACCCTTACCCTATTTATGATCAACCCTGTTTTATTTATACCAAAAATTTGAAGCCGCCTATTTGTGACCTGACTCTTACATCAAAATCTTGTTTCAGACCTGCATTATAATTAGTTCCTTAGTTCAGACCAATGTTAAATTATCCTAAACATAATTTATGAAGGGCTTTTGTTAATTTTCTTTTTGATAATGATGAAAAAGTGGCTTCTTCTTAAAAACATACCCATATCAAGGCTAGAGCACAAAATCCATATCCAATTTATGACCAAAATGGCCAAAATCAGCTTAAGTTATGCACTATTTATGACCAAAACGGCTGAAAACCCATATTCGTTGGCCATGGGGCTGCACATATACCTATATAGCCCATATAAGGGAGAACCCCCAGGAATTATACTACCAGGGACAAAGCACATATTTGAAGAATCCATAGTCCAGATGGTACTTGTAGAGCATAACCTCCTTTAGCTGCATGCAGTAAATCCCCCACATACCAAGCTCTGTTAAGCTCAGGGGTCAATTAAAATTTCTCCTAGGTGAGTGAGTGCTTCCTGTTCAGGCAATGGTATGGTTTCAGGCAACAACAAAACTTTATTTTGTACTCAACATATTATAATTCTAATAAAGAATATAAATTAACCAAAATATAGAAGAGTACCAGCTGTCCCAAATAACCATAGGGGCTAGAAAAAAAGGGCAGCTATTCTTTGGTGATTTATCTAATGTAATGATTTGGGTCAGATATAGCATGCACACATACACACAACACAGAGACACACCCACACACATACACAAGGTCAAGAAAGCTAGGAATATCAGAGTAAAAAACAATGGAAGGCTAGAAAAATTATTAGCATTTTTCAAGAAAAATTAACGTAAGGTTTTTCTTAAAACTTTTCAGTGGAAAGAGCTTTCTGTCATCACTTATATCATTCCACCCTTTATAGTTAGCACCCTGAAATCTTATGTTGAAAGTTCCATGATTTGTTCTGACTTTTGGAATGACATAGTCATTTTGCTAGATAATCAGGCATGAGGAGTCCTTGCAAACTTGACTGATATTTAACAATTAGACTACAAGCCCGAGTTTTCTTAAAGGGCCCTAGTCAGCTTCCGCCATTTTCGATGCCATCGAAATTATTGATATTGCATGGTGAAGCGAAATATGAATTTTTTACAATAGTTCGTGCTCCTGAAAGTATGTTTATAATTATCTTTAGCACTTTCACACTGATTTCCTTCGTTTCGGCATGCTCCGAAGAAAATATAACAGCCAAACTCTCGCATGTAAACAAAAACAAAGGTGTGGCTGACTAGGGCCCTTTAATGAGCAGATAGTCAACGAGGCGCAGCCGAGTTGACTATCGCTTGTAGAAAACAAGGGCGAGTAGTCTAATTGTTTTAGTATAAATTTACTGTAGTCTCATTGCATAAAAAGAAAAGAATGTCAATTAATGCGTAGAAAAGAACTGTTTTATTGTCTTTTATTGTGTTACATGAGGTTCAAACGTCACGTGCGATGTGCACTGATGCATAACTGTTGACTATCAACAGATAGCAAACGGTAATATAGCCAATCAAATTCACGGATTCACAATAGACTACGGTAAATTTATACGAAATTGGTATAGCCAACACATATTAGGAAAAAATAGAAATACTAATACAACTGTTTGAACTGTTGTTACCACTCGCCATGATTTAAGTTCAATAAACTGCAAAAAAATAGCATGACCACTCGCGATATTTCAGCAACCCGGTTAATTGTAATTGATTAATTAGAAATAACCCAGTTAACTCACATAGTGCAGCTACAGCCATTTTATTATTCTAGACACAAAGCTTACAGTTTCTTCACATTTTGCTCACTGATTCAATGTTCTAAGTTTAATTATTTCTGGAAGAAAATATAGAGGGTCCAGATGGGGGCCCAGAAGGGGCCCAGATAGGGGTCTAGATAGGGGTCCAATAGGGGACCCAGATCGGGGGGTCCATGTTTTGTGCTGAGTCTCATTAATGACTTGCAATTGGCAAGTAATATTTACATTGTAGGGGTGGGTTGGGGGACAGTAAAAGTTGAAACTAACTGGCCCAGTGTGAAAGTGGATTACAATCCAGTAAAGATGTCTCTGGTCAATACACAATCCAGTAAAGATGTCTCCACACTCTCTTCAAGTGAGGAAGTGGGCAGAGAATTTGCTTGTTACAATGTAAAGACAATACAGCTGTTGTGCAAACTCACAAAGCCTGCACTGGTGTCATGTTAAAATTGACCATTTGTTCCATGATTGTCAACAAGACAGAACAAATATTAATGATAAAAACCAGTACTTTTCAGTGAATGCTACATTTGAATTCCACCTAAGGTTACAGTCAGCCACGCAATTACTTTGCAATCTTTACACGTTGTTCAGAAAAGCTTATGCAATCCATGTGTGATTGTAAGTCTTTTGATTGTGCTTAACATCATCAGTTGGTGGTACCTTGATGAAACAAAGACAGAAAACCAAAGACTTGATTAATTGTAGACTTGTCAACTTATAGTACTCAACTCTATGTACACATACAGCCTTATAATATTCTCTCTATTATTTGTAGGTACATTAATTTGTAATAATTTTTATTGTTGTTTGTTTAGGGAAAAGCTGTTGAACCTGTGCGTGTGAGTGCCACAGCTGGAAAATCTGAGAAGATAGTTTATAAAGCAAGAAATGATGTCCTTGCTGTGAATGCTCAAAAGTTTGGACAATGGACCAAGGATGGTTACAGTGTACCACAGACAGATGACTTTGTTACTGGAGGAAAAAGAGAGAAAAAAAAATTTTGGTTGAAGATAAGGAAGGTGCACAACCATGACAAGGGGTTGTATTCATTCAGGATCAATGATACTGTTGTTGGACAGTGGCAGCTCCAAGTGACAGGTAGCTGTAAAGGTTTTTGAATGTGTAAGTTAGTCAGTTGGTGCAGTTCTTTATTTGATAAGGGACAGCGCGTGCCTATCTTTCCACATACGCGCCACCTTTTGAAACATTTTAGCTCAGACATGAGCCGAAATGAAAATTGTCAGACCATGTCTTTAGGCTTTTCATTCTTTTTAATTTTTTTTGCCTTTTCTTTTTTTCCTTTTCTCATCTTTTTGCAGCAGTGATTGACCTTCTACTGGGCTTGCTTCCAGTCTTAAAATTTCCGAGAAAGCATCTTTGACACGGGCAATTTTTGCTATAAAGTAGCTAAGTGCATTCCCAGGAAATTTTGCTGAGAATTTTTCGCTCAAATGTCTACACATTTTCATGCATATCTCAGAGCTGATCACCCTGATCTGGGTATCACTGGAAAGATCTTTTCATCCTGCAGAACTTGAGTACAGATGATGTCAATTTTGGTCACGACAAAGGTGATGATGTCAGAAGTGGAACAAAGGCCAGTGCTCATCACGGCTGGTTAATGCCAGCAGACAGGAATCAATGGGCTAACAAATACAACAAAATCTTTTTAACAATTAAGTTGTCTGTTGGCTACCGTATAATCATCTCATAGCCATGCATGAGCAATGAAGAGGGAGTTGGGTAGCGAAGTGGTTCCTGTAATGCAAGAGTGTGTATTTTGTCTCCTGTCCTTGAAAGGGTCCCTAAATGGAGATGTTGAATCACAATTGTCATATTTCCGGGTTCTCCACATGCATATGATTTATTGAATGATTCTGATTTTCTTTTAATGGCAATTGATTTTTACCTGCTATGGGATAGAGTGATTGGATTTAATAGTAAGGTTGCTGAATGAAGGGATTTTTGAGAACTCCGATGCAGTCAATTGCCATGACATGGTGAATCATCTGATGATAAAACAAATCATCATAAAGGATGTACCTGAAGTTAGCACTATTAATCCTCAATTGTTTTGTGTAGACTATTTAAGGGAAACAAGTCTTCAAAAGTGCGCTGTGTGTATAATGATTTCTTCCTATTTTAGGGTCTTGCGGAGGGCCTGGTCGTGAGATAGGTGAGTGTCTCGAGTGTGAAAGTGAGGAAACTGATTTTATGCATTGATAATAATTAAGCATACATGGTAATTATGTATATCAAATTTTTTCAACACATTTTCCCTTGCCAACCAAAATAATATGATGAACAGTCTGCAGTCACAGGTCACACAACTAATAAAATGTTTGGAAGTAAATCTCTTGCAAGCGACCACCTCTTGTAAGCAACCATGACCACCTTCAAAGATAAAAATTTGAGATTTTCTTTAACCCATTGACTCCTGGAACTTTTTGCAAAAAGTGTGTTTTTTGGACATTTTCGTGATTTTTAGGCTGCATCTCGGCCAAATTACCTTTAATGTGGTCGAAAATAAGTTTGCAAC
>CBDDTI010000738.1:0-12466 GCA_965233585.1 bacterium | reverse complement strand
TTTTTTTTTTTTTACAACACTCAATATGCAAATTATGCTTTCCACCTATTTAAACTCTAGCACTTGTAAGTATTTATCACTTGACTAATAAAGTAGTACCTTTACTAATGGAGGACCACCAAGAAATATTGTGCCAATTTTATTGACAATGACAGCCTCATCAGCCATTGTAGGGACATAGGCAGCTCCAGCTGTGCATGATCCACAAACAACACAGATCTAAGTACAACAGGTCACAAGTTAAGTGACAAATTGTCCTCAATGTTATATTTACTTTTAAATTAATTTGCATGACTGACTTTGGGAGAATCTGTTGCTAAGATAAAGACCTGCCGCAACTCTTTACGTTAATAGTTGTGCAATTTTTTACTGTCCCAGATACCCAAACAAAAATTCTGTAGAGTCGGTTCACAGCCACCTTAAATTTTCAAAAATTGAAGGCGGCTCTGACTCCATTATACTGAATTTTTTAAACTTTGCAAAAAGTTGCACCTTATCAAGCTTATCACAATTCGATAATAGAAAATGGGGGTCATCGATCGCAATTTTGAATAATAAAAGCTTAAAGCTAAAATTAAGGATACTTTTAGCAGGTCATATTGTTGCTATGGTGACCTATTATGACATAAAATGAACAGCTACATTTTCACCAATGATTGGGCAGTTTTTTGTAACAAGGCACAAATAGTACGAATTGACCAAATACATGTACATTTATTTTACTCTATTGAAGTGGGCAACATGGAAAGAATACAATTGGTAGAATAAAGAATACATCTGGTACAATAAATGTACATGTATACTATTGGTGTGGTTTATCAAAGTCAAGCCAAGGTTATAGACAGACATAAACTGTTGAATGACAACAAAACAAACAGAGCAGGACTCTTCTTACATGTACTTCTGAATCAACATTCAAAGATGTTAGGATAGCCTTCCACTGAGCAACGCAGACAATATCCAAGACCATTTTACTGGGGAGTTAGAACTTTGAATGACTAAAACCCAGGCAAATTACTTTGCTTTCTAAAGCAACACCATGTATCTTCAACTTACAGTTGGAACACCATTCATTGACATCACAGCTTCATTATAAAACACTCGGCCACCAGTTTCAGGGAATATGTCAGCCTGTTAAAGGTAAATAATTTGTTTAGAATGGCTATGTCATGGGAATAATATTATATTACATGAGATAATTAGGATAGTCTTTATAGCCCTTTCATATCCATGTACATGTACAAATTCTAGAAGTACCATACATCAAACATGTAAGACCAAGTTGGACCACATTTTCTAAACACTGAGAAGAGAGTTGAAAATAAGGAGCATAATCATGGCACCTATACCAACTCTCCAGGCAGTGCTTAAATCAGTAAGATTTGAAGTAGGTGTCTCCCTTTTGCTAGCACCCACCGGAGCTGATAAAAGGGGCCCCAAGGCCCCTTTTCCTCTAGTGGAAAATGCAGGAATATAGTCGACGATTCGCAAGACCTCTCTCCTCCGCAGAGACTCACAGGGTTTTTCAGGTGGGGAGTATCCGCTGAGTAATGTAAGTACAGGCACTGGGTTACAGGCGACGGCGGAAAGCGCGGGAGCCTCTGCCAGATACCACACCCAAGATGGCCGCCATCCGGGGGAGACAATTTTTAGTGAACTACTCTCTGGGGTGGCTTGCGTACCTTGTGTCACGGTAAAGTTGGCGGGCAAGATTTTGAGGTTCAGCGATGTCTAAGGTTTAGCTAAAACATGCTTCAGTGCATGGAAATTGAGATAAGCTGGAGCCTGTTGTACTCATGAAAACTGTTTTTCTAAGCATCTTTTGTTTAGCTTCGAGGGATTGAGCCATCGCTATCGAATTCAACATTCTCGGTCGAGATCGTGTTTATGGTGATGAAGAAATGAAGCGAGAAAAAATGCGCTCAGGAAACTCATGGCTGCTGAAATTCTAAACAACATCGCAATTCTGTCTGCATAAAAGACAAGAACAAGTAAGTCAGTTATTTTAACGTTTCTCTGTTGGGCGAACCAAAAAATTTCCTTCGTGAAATTATGAGCAAAATTGAAGCTTCAGTCTTTTAGCTAATTTACGATTGCAAATAAAATGAACAAGCGAAATATAATATATTAGATTGCAAGATTGTCTTATTTAAATTCATATTTACCATCAAGATACAGCTCTTGAAGAGAACAGTGAAACTCCGAATCGACCGCACATTATTGTTATTCCAAGAGAAAAAGACAACATGCACAACTACCCCAACGGGTTTCAGGAGGGCCTTCAAAGTAAAACACTTTGCTTCGTTTCTTAGAAAATATGAAATTAGACTTAAAAAAAAAAACAAATGCAAACTGTAGCCACATAATTAGCAATGGGTTTCTGTGAGTTTCAAGCTGTCAAATGTAGCCAAAGTCGAGAAATCCATCGATGTACGAGAAAACGACAAGGATGTACGAGAAATTGACATACATCTGGCAGAGGTTCTCCGCCTGATCGATCCATTCGACTTTGCGCCTGCGGTACACTTTGCACAGCGGATTGATATAACGAACGCTTGAACCTCTGCGGAGGAGAGAGTCGCAAGAGAGTACCCGCCGGAGCTCCGGCGGTAGCTGGGTATTACTGAAAGCACTGCCAGGGTTGGTACAAAATGTGGACACCCCAATCTGGACCCCCTACTGGACCCCCTATTGGACACTTTTGGACACCCATCTTACATGTATCTGCGAGTCTCCCATATAATATACAGACTGAATCTCCTGCTCTCCCATATGAGTCACCAAATCTCCCTGATAAAACAAATAAAAGCACATAAAATTCATCTTCCTGAAATAATTAGGCAAATATTAGGAATTTTGGAGAAAAAGTTTTTCATATTTGATGAATTATTTTTAAGATTTAGTCGGAAGATCTCTACTTTGAACAATCCCTTTTAGGGTCAAAAAAGGTAAAATTGGTGATCTCCTGAATTTTGATTCGTTTGGGTTGGCATCTCTGTAATGGGGTATTTTTGATGAACTTTGAGGCCTTTGGAAATGTGTTCAAAAGCTGTCTCGAGTGTTTGATATATCCTCTCAATCAAAACTAAAACTAAGGAGAAAACGGAGAAATAAAACCATAAAAAATCTCTGCTAATTAAGATCAGATATCCAAATGTCACCACAACCACAATATTCTTTGTTTAAACTTTAATTACTAAAATAAACGAGTTTGGAAAACACTCTTAGTCCAGCATGGTTTTTGATTCAATTCAGTTTTGCTAGGGATGGATCAATATCTTCTCAGATCATTAGACAGTACACTAAACCCTTACATCAAAACTGTATTTTCTTATAAATTGTATTGTGTGAAAGCTGGTACATTATCCATACACATTAACAACAATTAGTATCTGTAAACAGGACTTTTGTTTTGTTTTACATGTTTATAGACTTAATAATAAACAATATTGGTTACTTATAAAGAAGATTTTGCCTACTCCCAAAGGTTGGTTTTCACTAGCAACCTAGTCAGAGTCAGAGTTGTAAGAGTCAGCTTGTGACCTAGTGAAGATCCACAATCAGAGTCAAAAGTGGAGTTATAAGCTTGATGGAATCAGAGCGGAAGAATCAGAATGTAAACTTCCATTTCTTCTGATGCCATTTACGGCCCTGGAAGCAGACGCAGAAGAACCAGCTAATCAGAAGGCTCGGAATTGAGCACTGTGATTGGTTTATTCTTCTGCTTCTGCTTGCAACTCCAACAATGCATTTTTCAATATTGATCATACACTGCAAGCAATAGAGACATAAGCAGAATGAGTATCCTGCTTCTGACGCTGTCGGTTTGATTTTCACTAGATCATATTGATCTATGCTTCTGATTATGACCCAGACTACCACTCCATTGCTACTGAAAACCAGCCTTAAGTTACATGTACATGTACAGCAGACAACAAAAGTAGTTGAGGCACTTTTAGAGAATGACATTTTATGATATATAACCCTTTATTCTATTTCATATGCATTTAGCGATATTTCTTTGGCCCCCTGGAGACCCAACTCAATGTTGTATAGCAACTACGGGACTGAACAAACTTAGAAATAGAAAAAAACAAGTAAACATTGTTTGGAGTCAAAAGGGGGATAATGTTATCAAGACGCTTGAAAATAGGATAACAAACTGTTGTGTCTCAACAAGTCTGCCCCATATTGTAACCATAATTAAAAATGTCATTCCCTAATAACAGTGTAAAATGTACCTGTAAGGGAAGAAATGCCCCTCCTGAGTCAATAAGGAATACACATGGAAGTTTGTTCACTTCAGCAATTTCCTGGGCTCTGAGTTGCTTTTTCACTGCAATTGGATAAATAGTTCCTCCTTTAACTGTTGCATCATTTGCAACAATCACACACAGCTGCCCAGATATCTGCCCGATACCTGTTACGACTCCTGCACAAGCGACAGTGCCATACTCAAGATTAAGACCAGCGAGTTGTGATAACTCTAGGAACTCGGTCCCTTCGTCTAGGAGTTTACCGAGTCTCTCCCGTACAAGAAGTTTTTTGTTCCGCTTTGTGTGCCTCTCGATGGCTTTTTCACCGCCACCTAACATCGCTACGTTCGCAAATTCCGTAAAGGTGTTAAGAATCTCGGTTTTTTCTGATGCTCTTGAAAGAAATTCCGAACTAGTTTTATCGACAAAACCGTCAATAGCTTTGAAGTTGATTGCGTTCGATGCTGCTCTTACACCAGTGACTTTACAGAAATGAGACCCAATTAGTCTCGTTGATACTCCACCTAAGCGAGAAATTCCATAGAAGAAAGCAGAAGACATGATATTTCCACGATCAAACCAAAACACAAATGAACAGTACAGCAATACAGATCGTAAATTATATCCGTCCTTGCTCTCGGAGTTTTATATCCTCTTGATCGCACAAGAATAGTCACGTAAATGATCTAAGCATTCGAAATAGTCCTTGAGTTTGTTTTGAAATCGTGAAAGACCTCCAAAGCTAAGGCGTCCGGAACGCTCTTTTTACAAGACTTGTTGGCCGCCATCTTTGATAGTTTGGAGGCCAGGTGACCAAGTTACATGTAGTCATTCCCATGCAACCCAGCCTGTAACCATAGCCGCGGGTGGATGGTGATAAACAAAAATAAAACAACGCATGTTGTAAAAAATAATAAAAACATAGGCACGCAAAGCGTGCAAGAGTTATTTTTTTGGTGATAGGAGTATTCGTAGAACTGTTCACAGTAGTTATTTGGTTAAGTTTTTTTGGGCTGCGATGGACAGCAAGAAGGAAACTGGAAATCTATAATTTGTAAATACAACGTTACATCGGTAATGGTAAGATAGCAAAATAGTAAGCCATAAAATGTTTGACTGAACAACGTACAGTTAACTGACATGTCTCCAGATTAATGTAGATACCATCTTATTTTCTGACAGGCAATTTGATTCGTTCTTTGATACAACCCACACTGTGATTGGTGTGACACACGAAAGTGCATAACTCCCTCACTCATCATCACAAAGCCCTTCCAACCCCCAAAAGGAATTTTTGCCCAAAATACTCAAGTGAAGAGACCTTTTCGCAAGTCGTAAGTTTACCCTTTTAACACAACACAACACGACAACACTAATTCACCGAAAGAGAAAAAACTCTGACACGTTAAAAGTCTGATTTAATATTAAATTGCACTTTTACTTGGTGCCACGTAGTCTTCAAAGAACATTTGTGCAGTTTTCATACTTTTACCTTAAAAGATATCGGACTGAAAAGAATGTCACAAAAAATGCTCATCAAATATAAATAAACTGCTACTGCAGAGACTTAAAAACCGTCCAGAAATGAAAGCTTCTTTTTTGTTTAATATTCTGGGAACAATAGCCGATAACTTGAGAGCTCTAATTAAATTTACACTCATATAAAAGACACAAGTATTAAGTTACCATTTGAAACTAAAGATAGCAAACATCTCGTGGGAACAAATGGTGACGATTCGTCAGCTGTAATTGAATATACTCTCTTGTGAAAAACAAGAGTGTCAAATTACCCTTTGTAACTAAAAAATAGAAATATCTCGCTATATGTGCATGCAACAAGACCAAAACAATCGTTATCTCTTTCAAACCAAAATAGTCTTGTCTTCTCGAAAACGTTTTCTAAGAACTAGAAGCGACGATGCGTGACCTCTAATTGAATTTACTTCTTGTGAAAAACAAAAGTATCAAGTTACCTTTGTAACTAAAGATAGCAAACATCTCGTGGGAACAAGTGGTGACGATTCGTCAGCTCTAATTGAATTTACTCCCTTGTGAAAAACAAGAGTGTCAAATTACCTTTTGTAACCCAAAAATAAAAAAATATCTCGCTATATTTGCATGCAACAAGAACAAAACAATCGTTATCTGCAATGAAACTCAAACTCTTTCAAACTCTTTTAAATCAAAAACATTTTCTACAGAACTAGAAGCGATGATGCGTGACCTCTAATTGAATTTACTCCTTGTGAAAAACAAAAGTATCATGTTACCTTTGTAACTAAAAATAAAAATATCTAGTTCCATTTGCATACAACAAGCTCACGCGTTGTCTCCAACCTCAAGGCTCATCTCGTCCATAACTAAAATCCTCAGCATAACCCACAGAAAATGAGGAAATAAATGCTTCCTCCTCTTTCATAGTAGAATAAATATGGCCGTTCTGAACTGTATCGGGATCGAATCTTCTCGCATACCATTTGCCTTTAAGACAAGAAATTTGACTGGCTGTTTATAGTAGATCCGATCTGATTGGTGTGACATACATACATCTCTCACTCACTGACTCGCTGACTCACTCACTCACTCACTCACTCACTGACTGATCCATTGACCCGTCCATAACATACTCGACGCGCCGACTAAGAGGTATTTTTTTACAAAAAAAATAACTCAAAAATTGTTTAATGGCTTAACGTATCATATGCCTCAACAATTACCTCCCTCAGGTACCCCTTCCACGTTTGCGTTTACGCCTGCTCAGTCGCCTGCACCGCAACAGCGTACAGCGCAATCAGCGGCAGTCAGCACAGTTGGTAACAGAGCTGGTGAGAGAATGCAGGGCAACATTTGATAATAAGTTCTATATGGGGGATTAAAACTCTCTTGGCTCATCCTCCCTGGGCTCATGTCATTTCTTAACCAGGCGAGCTGAAATTACTGTATCTTCATGCGCATTTGTTACCATATTTGCTATGTAAAATTATATTAAGAATTTATTCTCGCCAGAAACAATCTTTTTAAAATTATTTGGGCTCTATGAAATTTGTATAAGACGTTTCAAAGCACTAGTTTTAGCTGTAATGCAAGGACCACTTGTGCAAACAGCAGCGGAGTGAAGCCCGATCTTGGTTTAGATCAGGATCAGCTGAGTGTGAAATCAGTATTAATAATAAAGTCTAAAATTAATTGAAAGGCTATCAGAACGGCTAAATAGGGTAAATTTAATATCCAATATATCGGTTTAACAGGACTAACCTTCTTCAAGGGCTACATTGAAGCTCAGAACTAAATATGGATAAAACGGTTACCGAATTTAAAATGATACTTAACGAAATATGTGGCATGATTGGTTGATAAAAATAGAGACAAATAAACCGTGTGCAAAAGCGTATACATACAAAATTAAATAGAGTAAATGATGTCGCCCTGTTTAACCCAGAAGGTTGAAGTGTCCTTAGAGAAAACATTTTATTGTGTTTTTAGGAAAGAGTGCAGTTTGCATGCCGCAGGTAGCAAGGTAATCTAGGCGGGTCATGTTTACAGGGAATAAACACTTGAACATCTAAGTATAACTAAATACAACTAAAAGCAACAAGAGAACTAAATGAACTAAATTAACAACAATGACTAGAGATCACTGATAAACTAAAGGTAATACAAGTAATTATTGACAACAACAACAACAACATAATGTGACAAGAGACTACATATACACTAAACTGCGATATCAATGATACTAATGAATACATACTAAGAGGAAAATAAATTCAGGTTTACTTTTTGATGTTTGATGTCTGGAAGATCAATAGAGTCCCTATTTGGGTTGATGAGTTCGAGGGGAACGAGTTCTTTGCTGTCCATAAAATAAGCATGCAGGAAGGATAAAGCGATCTGAAACGGGGGTGGGTTGATCAGTGTGTCGTCGTGTGCTGCCTCACTCGTTTGCGCGTCTATGCTCACCAAATCTGCCGCTGAGATGACGTTTAGTCTCGCCTATGTACTAATGCCAGAACGTTGTACGAGATTAGAAGAAGAGTGAGCAGGTGATGTGACAAATGTGATGTCGTATACGTCTTATGTTCGTCGGTAGCGGAAAAAAGTGTAAGACGTGGCTCCTTCTGTAATGAAAGGACACGTCTTGCACCTATTTCTGTCGCTTGCGAAGCCGGAGGGGCTGTGTAGGGTGTTTGGCCCTAACCAGTATGTCACGCAGGTTTTTGGTACACGCGAGCATTTTTTTTTTACGATATATAAGACCACGTGAAAGAGTTTTTCAGATGCTCCAAACGCTGTAATTGGTCGTCCGATTTCAGGAAATAACGGAGCGTGTTTCTTATGGGCTGGCTAAAATAGGAAACATTGTTCCGGAAACATTACTTCTTGTTACGTTTTTGGGGTGGCAAAATAGATCAGTTTAGATATATGAAAATTCAGTCTCAAACAATAGACCTCAGTTCGAGGCTCTTGGGAATAAATACAGAGTTTATGAGGTTTCTTCTCCAAAGCCTCGTTCTGGGGTCTACTGTTTGAGACTGTATTTTAATATATCGAAATTGTTCTATTGGCGGGAAGCAAACAAATTGTATTGCTGCCAAATGTGGCTAAACGAGACTTTCAAGGAAGTCTGGGGAGACTTTGTTTTTTTTGTTCCAGCGCTTGTTCCCTTATAATTTGTTACCTCGGAATTTTGCATTTTTTGTTGAAACAGTTCACTCTGATACCATTTTTCTCTGACATTTGCGCATTAATTCGACAGTAAGCCACCTCCTGATTGTCCCTATTCATACAATCTTCATGAGCTACATCTTACAAACAGCCATACTAAAAATTGGTAACTTCATCTCTGCGTCGTCATTATTCCTGTCCTTCTCTCCCTACCCTTTTCTATGGCCTGCTTGCGGCTATTCTACTTCGACTGACATTGTGCTACGCTCGGCCTTGCAGGGAAACATTTGAATGAGAAGCGCACGAACCTATTCAACATTGTTTTTATTGTGGCCAAAACTGGGAAAAATATGTTTCGGACGCAGAATTTGTATCCGGAAAGCAAAACTATTTTTGAGCTGAGGCAAAAACATTCTTGTTTCTGAGAAGCAAATACGTGTTTCCGCGACATTTGTCTCCGTGCGGCTTAACTGGGAAACATTTGCCTCCTAAGCAATTCTTCCGTAACAATGTTTGTGGGGCCATCTCGTCTCTCTATATTTTGGAGGGGTGGTCTAATTTAAAATATATTTAAGCTATCGCTTACAAACTTTTTATTTTATGGTTTCAAGAACTTTGTTCCTCAGTCACGTGACTTGCCATACCCAATTGTTTATATAATTTTGAATCCAAATTTACGAGAATTTGCAGAGTTGGAATCCTTGGCTAATTTTGATTTATGCGAATGGCTATAACTACCAAGTTTAGAGAATTAATCGAGGTTTGAAAGATTTATTTCTTTGTTTCAATTACAACGTAGATACATTGAAGAGGGACTGGAACTAGGCAAAAATAGGAAATACTGACAAAAGAATAAAACATTTTCAGATTCCCCGTTTAGAACGACATATAACCAGGCAAGGTAAAGATTTTGAAAGAAAAAACGAGAGTTTTCTAGTACCTTTACATCTTGTAACTTCTTTCAATTTAGGGCGTGGTCAATCACGTGACCACTTAAGCCGAGTAAATTTTCGGAAAAAAATATCATGTTGCATATAAGCAAACAATTAGAGGCCAAGACTTAAAGATGATTTCCAGTCCGTACTGCGCAGTCTCAGAACCCTAATGTTTATAAACATTATAAACGGCTCACTCGATGGAATGCAAATCGATGTTATTCGTTAAGAACCACATACCTTATCTTTGAGACCTTTCAAATTCTTTTTACAACAGTTTCATTGATTTTTACAGCTGCGGAAGGTTTTCATCAAGTGATATATCAGAAAGAATGAAGCATAAAGCTTCGCATCGATAATGGAGGTTGACATGAAACTTTGAATTTACTCCATGTAAGTAGATGCAAAATGCTACATTTTGTGACGCCTTGCATGAAACAAAACAAAAGTCGTAAACAAACTCTCCAGAGTGCGCAGTACGGACTGGAAATCAGCTTTAAGGAAAAAGAATAAATTTAGAAAAAATTTCAAAACATCATGCCTTAAGAGATGAGATGTTTTCTAGTTTAGCCAGGCCTGCACAATGATCCATCTTTTAGGAAAGATTAAAGTTTTACTTAAATGATTGATTAACAGAGGACACTTAGTATTTCCGTGGATAGCTTCTAAATAACTTAAACTCGTTGTAATGAAAGAGGTTTAAGAAACACATTTTAAAACTGAGATTGAGGATAAAAGCCTGCTGTTTCTGCATCAGTAATGAATTGTGTAGTTGTATTGCTGTCAAGAAGGAGTTGATTATCAATCAGAAGTAGATAGAGTTCAGATACATTTTTGTTTATACAGAGATTATTACATGTTAAGAGCCTGATATCGTTTTTATTCACGAGTTTTTGATACCACATCGCGAACGTCTTCGAGCGAGTGGGCGATATGGTATTAAAAACGAGTGATTAAAAAAAATATCAGGCTCTTAACATGTAATAATATTTGTTAATTACATATTACGTGCTTTAAAAAAATCAAGCCACCAATTTGAAGTACAAGAAAGTTGCATTTAATAATAGTGTATGAATGTAAATACATGCAAGAAAGAGGGGAAAGTTAAGCGTATCGTTCTCTTGAAATGTTCCTGCAAATTTGCGTTCTCATGATCGGGTCAAAAAGAGATACCTCTTACTAACCGAGTTTGAGGTCCGTACAGTAAGTTACGGACCGAGTTTTTTCCCCTTCGATTTATGGCCCAAGCGCGAAGTGCGCGGGCCATAAATCGTTGGGGGAAAAAACGAGGATCCGTAACTTACAGTACGGACCGAGAAGACGAGGTTAGTACGTAAGATATTTATTATATCTCTATTGTGTGTCTAACGGGTTCGGGAATTCAAATTTCTGAACTAGGTCGAAAGCAAAACAAGTCAATTTTGAAATCGTTTTTAAGTCATTAGCACTCTTTACGGTACACAATTTCGAGTGAAAGAAAGTTTTAAACTGTTATTTGCTTAATTCATAAGTTGAGAAAAGTTGGTGTAAATCACACAACAGTTTGGCAACAAAAAATCTTTAATTTTAGCGGTCCGTGCAGGAGAGTACGGCCCGCTAAATTGCCAATCACAGCGCGCGTACTAACTTAGAGATATAATACTGAAAAAGGAATCATTCTTGGCTGCTATCACTAGATTCATTGACCAACCGCTTTCTCTTAACAGGTGGTTTACGCGAAGCATGGTTGTTTATGATGATCTCAATGTTGCCTGAAATGGTTGAGTTCCCACAAATACTCAACAAGCCGCAATTTTAGTCACGGCTTTATCACACTGTTATCCACACATAATATGTAATAAAATAATCTATTTTATACGAATATCGAAGCTGAAATTTTAAGGGTATTCTAAAAATAAGTTCAGGGCTGAGATTTTGAAAAGAATATAATTTTGTGTGTTGAAAATTTATAAATGCAATACAATTATAAGTTTTTAATTAATCGCGTAAAATTCTTCCTTTCTCTAACGGCAAAACTAACCAAAAAGGAGCAAAAAGCCGCACTGGTTGTATGCCCGATGCTCATAACATTTCGCAACACAGAATGAAATTTAAATTTACGGATCTTTAACTCTTACGCAAGAAGTGATGTGCGTTACAACAGGCTTCAATGCCTGCAGTCTGGCTGAAAAATTACTTTAACACCATTCAGGCACCAAATACGTTAGAAAACAGAAAGGTCATACGCTTTAATCTCATAAAATTCACAAAAATATTTTCAGCTTAAAATCCGCAGAAAAATGACCTCGTCCGGAAAAAAAATATTTGTATAAAGAGTGCGGCATCCTCTAATGAAAAAATTTGAAAAAGCTGCAAATTCTATCGTTTTCTCAGAATTGTGCTGTTTGGAGTAAATACAAAACAGCTGTTACAGAGAAGCAAAAGAACCGAGTCCTCAAATATTTTTCTCCCCAATCAAGCTTCATGATAATTCACAGAAAATAAAGGAAAAGTAGGGCATTATACTCACTGGAATCAGGCTTTCAGTTATTTTATATTGTATGTTTGACCCAAAAATTGTGCAAGAACTCAATTTTGAATGCAAATTAGAGAACTTAATTTACATGAAGC
>CBDDTI010000737.1:0-8783 GCA_965233585.1 bacterium | reverse complement strand
GGCTTGCAAAAGATTTGACACATACATACCTTGAAATGTGACCGTTGCTCTGTACACGAGGGGCTTGGTCACAGCACAAAATCTATCGACGCTTGATATTGATAAGTTCAAGAACGCACAACCGACTGTCAAAAGCGGAAGCGATTTCGTGGCCTGGTAGAGATGGACCAAGCTGCAGGGGTTTCCGTGGTGATGCAGTAAAAAGCGCCACGACACAAACACTGGCTGAGCAACCAGGGCTTTGAGACAGTTAGCAGCGGCCAGGCCACACAGCAACACGTTGACTGGGACATGAAGTGAGGGAGTGCGGATGATAGTTACCACGACAGCCAAATTAGAAAGGAAGGCAAAGATGGCGGACGGTATATGGAGAACCGTTAGCACAATATCACTAGCGTACACCGAGCTAACACCGATTGCATTGAGAATCCATGAAGGCAGGCAGTCCGAAGATTGCCTGAGGGTGGAAATTGTGCTGTTTCTCAATGAGTTGTTTAAACCTCCGTTGGTAGCATTAGAGAATGTTTCATTAATAAGCAAATTCATGTTCAACTTGCCTTTTATTCCTAAAAATAGAAACAAAGCGTTACAACAAAAATCCCCTAAATGAAAGTACTTGAGCCGGCTTCTGTGCACCACACCCAGTTATCGTTTATTTGAGAACGGTAAATATCTTTTAGTGCGCTTCAGCGGCAAATCAGGCCGGCTATGGTTTGCAATTTTACGCGACTACGTCTAACAAAAAGAATTCACGGACTAGACCAAACAAGCTGAAATGCTGCTGGAGTGTACCAAAAAGGTACGATTAGATATTTACATTGTACCGTACTCAAATTCAGCCAATGTTTTCATTACGTAATTGGTCTATATTTTATTGCTTCCTTGAAAGCCTCGGAACGCTTTCAAGTACTACTATATTTTGTCAAGTTAAATAAAATGGAACTCTACACGATCCAAGCGAGAGGCGTTGATCACCAAAAACTTCAAGCTGCCTACCTAACCTGCTTTTTCCACGCCATCAACGCGACAGGCGACTATTTATTGCTCTGAATCCTACACAGAGTCAGTTTAGAACTGACTCTTTTAAATTCATTAACATTGTGTATTTGTTTTTAAACTCGATGCAACTGTTAAGGTGCGAAGAACACCTTTTTTGAAGATTGGTTAAGAGTGGTGCAATGAGGTAAGATACCGTGTCTGATGTACGACGAGTTTCTGAATGGTCAAATTTCACCGCGTAATATATAGTGAAGCAAAAAGTTTTACTAAATTAACTTGCCCGGTCTTCTTCAATATAAAAAATGCATTAGTTGGCTAGTTTTAGTAAATTCACGAAACTGGAGAATTCATCGATTAGTTACGTCTTCCTACAAACCAATCACCTTGCTGATATAACTTATATTTACATTCAGCATTGATCAGTTTTGCTCAGAAGCCAAGTTTCTTGGGCTTCCTCTAGCTACATGTAACAAGTTCACTATAGTTCACGAAGCTGTCGGGAGCAATCATCAGTTTTTGTCATAACCAATTATCCGGAAGATGATTCGTTAAGATCAGTTGGTGATTAAAATGGCAGCCTTAAGCATGTTAAATTTGATTTCAAGTACTAGTCGGCAGTGTCTGAATCTTTAATTTTCCTGTAGACTCTTTTTTCTTTTTTCTTGGTATAATAGTTATTTTCAGGAGAGTTAAAATATTTAACATCATTAAGTAAAGAGAAGAGAAATAACTAATGATTAACCCAAGTTCCATTTATTTCAGTAGAGGAATCAGGGTTTTCCCGTCTTCCCTAGCTAATAAACACAGAATTGCTACAAATTCACTTTGGAACAGCTGTTTGCCTTCCAAATACGTACTTGAAAATGAGCATCCGTTAGCCAGGGATATGAAGGAAAGAAAAAATAGAAAATAAAAGAGCACTTACCTTTAAAACATCGCTTTGGATTCTCGTTGAAAAGTCATAACACCAGCAAGGCAAGCATGACTCAAACGAACATTTAGCCTGAAGAAATATAGCCCAACTGGAGACTTATTAAATCTACAGATGTATTGGTGAACTGGTAAAGCCGTCGTCGAAATCTGGAAGAAATTCTGATTTTCAGTTTCAGGACTAATGATCTCACTGATAATGTAAGCTTATGCGAAAATCAGCTTTGCTAAACCTGGTAAAGTTCATTCTGGTCTGTATGCCGGCTTTTTGCGGTTTAATTAAAAGTCGATCGAGCTTTATCGCTTAATGGACTCTTATTGCCTCCTTGCTTTTAAATATAGACAGCTTGCTTGCTTTAGCGTCAGACCGACTAATTACAATTACTTTGTTTTAAAATTTGCCTTTCTAAGTACTTTCCCAGACTAACTGAGCTGTTTAAAAGGATGGTTACTTTCCATCTCTTTTGGCTGACGGCTCGCTGATTTTTGTTTTCATCATGTTTGAAAAAGCATAAGATATTTTTTGACCAACTTGTTAAGACGTTCAAATGTGGCCTAACCGTTGTTGCTGTTTCGTGCCGTGCTTGTTTTCTTGCTCTTTTTTTAACCCGTAAATTGCTTACGCATCAGATTATGTTAACTGCGGGTTGGGCGATCATCTGTAATAAACTCCCCATCGCGATTCCGCCGTTGCCCTTGCAAGCGCTTATATCGTTTGACATCTCGAGTCTGGCAACGTTTATTTTACGTGACTGCGAGTGCTGTGTTAAAAATTGAACCGTTAGTCCAAATAACTCAAATCAAGTCATGGTTAGTAAAACTTCTGGTTAATTTGTTTATCAATCATTCAATCGATCGATCGATCAGGGAGAGTGATCGCATTGCGTATTGCGTAACTCTACGTCTCATGTTCGCGAACATTAGCGTTTTAGCGTTCAACGACTTTAACGTTTATCGCGAAAAAATGAAAAAAATGGTCGCACACAAGTAAACACAAATGATGTTGGCCATTTTAACTTTTATTTTCTTCACTTCGTTTCTGTTGTGAAAGCAACCTGTGGAAAGGTTATATGTGTTGTTTCAATTAAACTGATTCTTGAGGGCTTCTCTTAAGGCAGCGTTTCTTTGAATCTGAATGACAGGATTGATGGAGGACACGAGCATTGTTACTGTAGAAGCCCAAGGGAACAGGAGATTTGCTGCAACCACGCTATCTCCGAAGTTGAGAAGAATCATCAGAGGTACCAACGAGGCTAAGGCTCGGGTCAAACGCCGTACTTCACATGAGCCGAATCCAATGCTAAAGAGGGAGAACAAAGAATTTTCCTCATTCGCATTCAATTCGGCTCATGTGAAGTACGGCGTTTGATCCGAGCCTAATTTGTTTTAGAGTGTAGAGAGCCATGTTTATCGCTGCCTAGAAGTTTATGCGTTAAACGTGAAAAAAAAAAAAAAAAAATTGGAAAAAAAATTAACCGCACACAAGTAAACACAAAAGACGTTGGCCATTTTAACTTTTATTTACTTCTCCTCTTTTCTGTTGTGAAAGCAACTTGTGGAAAGGTTATATGTGTTGTTTCAATTAAACTGATTCTTGAGGGCTTCTCTTAAGGCAGCGTTTCTCTGAATCTGAATAACAGGATTGATGGAGGACACGAGCATTGTCACTGTAGACGCCCAAGGGAACAAGAGATTTGCTGCAACCACGTTGTCTCCGAAGTTGAGAAGAATCATGAGAGGTACCAACGAGGCTAATGTAACTAGAGTGTAGAGAGCCATGTCTGCAGCTGCCTTTTTCTCTCTTTCAAAGAGGGTCGTATGCTGTCGACTGTGAGTAAGGCTAAGGACATATCTGCTACTGCGGCGGACAGCAAGGAAGGTAAGAACGTGACCTGCAGTTGGGATTATAATCAATGAGGCCATAGTGGCATTTTCCATCGAATCATACAACGTGCTTGGGACCACAGTCTCCAGGAGACAAACGTAAATGGACCAAAGGACCCAAGAAGCAACCACAATCTTCACCATACCTGTTGACAGAGACATTACACCACTTTTGTTGAGTCAGTATTGAGGTTGACGATTAACACTTATAAACTTAAGTTCCATGCAATCATAGGGATCGTGACAGCCAAATCAACTATCACGGTTGTCCAATATTACAAGTTTAATATGTCCTTAAGTTTTATTATCCGTTTAACACTGTTTAAATTTGTATCTGTACGGTATGCGTTCTGGGCAATTTAAAGGAGTATACATTTTGCGGCCAGCTATATATATTTAGTTATGTGTTCTAAATGCACTAGTTATCCAAAACTTGCCCCTGGATATTTGATTTTGATTGGGTAATTCTTGGGCTAATTAAGGTTTTCACTATGCTTGTTGAGCCCCTGACAATAAACCTTCTAGCCAATCGCCTACAGACCTTCAGAAAGTTTCAGGCTTAAAATTGGCTCATACGGAGAACGTTTGATGAGGAAAGAAAGATATGGATGTTTTTGCCGATCTGAAAATTCCACGTCTCTTTTGAATTCCCTGTGAGATCTTGAGATCGAATGGCTTTAGTTAGAGACCAAACCATTGGATAACCAGCGTCGAATAGGTGAATCTTACGTTGGAAGAACATCTTCCCAATCAAATTCTGACACGATTTCTTGGACAACCTTTATGTTGCCAAGATCCTGAGGACAAAGAAGCTCAGGAGATGAGAGTATAAAACGTACCATAACGAGCCCAGGCTAGGCCTCGGACGTAGACCTCTCTAAACATGCATTGGACGATCGCGTCGTCAAAAGAATTATAAAGCAGGACCAAGGGACTCAAGAAGGACATACCTTGAAATGTTACCACTGTTCGATAGGCGAAGGGTTTGGACACTGCATAAAATCTGTCGACGCTGGTTATTGCTAAATTCAAGAAGGTACAACCAACGAGCAAGAACGGAAGCGACTTGCTGGCCTGGTACAAATGGACCAAAGAGCAGGGGTCTCTCAGGTGATGCAACAAAAAGCGCCATGACGCGTACACGGGCTGCACAACCAGGCCTGTGAGACAGTCAGTAGTGGCCAGGCCACACAGCAACACGTTGACTGGGACATGAAGTGACGCAGTTCGGATGATAGTTACTATGACAGCCAGATTAGACAGGAACGCAAAGATGGCGGACGGAACGTGGAGAACCGTTAGCGCAACATCACTAACGTACACTGTCGTCACGCCCATTGCATCGATAATATATGAAGGCAGGCAGTCCGAAGATTGCTCGTGGGTGGAAACTCTGCTGTTTATTAATGAGTTGTTTAAACCTCCGTTTGTCTCATTAAGGAATGTTTCATTGATATGCAAATTCATTGTGGATGCTGATTCCTAAGAATAGAATGGAAACTATTTAAAGACAACTCCCCCAATGAAACGATAGGTATTTTATTGAGAACCGATTAACAGTTGATTTTCGAATCGTACACAACTATGTACCTGTGAGCTGATTGGTGTTATTTCAAGCCTTACACGCGTCGAATACTTCGTCATGCTAAAAGTTGTGATGTCTGGGTATATTAAGTATTTCTATATGAGTTTCAATAGAGAAAATAAGTTTTAAGCTCTGTTCAAACGGGAAATGTTTGGCGGCCATAGGTGATGAAACATTGTTTGGTGACTAGTAAACATGATGATGGTGCACTGAGTAGCCAAACGGTATTAAAGACATTCAAGCCAACAAAATGTTTTGCAATGTTTGAGCAATTGTTCTACGTCGTTCAAATTCTATCAAACACGATCCACAATCTCAAATAAGGTGTTCAAATGGGATAATGTTTGGTCAGACAACAAACAATCATAATTTGATCGTGTTTAATCGCCAAACATTTCCCGTTCGGACAGGGCTTTAGTCTGCTGACTGGAAATTTTGACTGACTATAGCTTTCTGGCCTGGCTTGTATCGTTGTACATATACTGAGCTGCCCCCAGTGTACAGCCCAGTGAATAAACTGCAATGACTGTACGCGTGGGCCTTCATGTTTGAGAAAATGCGACAAATGATCGGAAAAGAGCTATTTACGACCATACTCAAAGCATTTTTTGTCATTGTTTAGAATTTTAAATCATTGAAACTTTGAAGAAAAGAGGAAAGCTCCCATTTTTCTTATCAATCAAAAATAACTTGGCCTTCTTTATCATCGTAAGCACATGGAATTACTGTTGACACGTTAAAAATGGAAAGCTACTGCAGAATGTCTGTTATTACGGGTGTTGATCATTGCCTCATAATTAATATGATAATCAAATTTCCTAAAACCCGCGAGTACACGTTCTTAGGGTGCGTTTCTTAAGAAAATCCAAGATTAGATTCTTAAATCGGAAAGAATCCGAAAACGGATTTTGCGTTTCTTTCCTGATTAGATTAATCCAGGATCTCTCGGATCACGGCCCGTGAAAGGAACCGAAGAATGCACTTCCAGAGTGAGTTTTTTGCTTCCTTTGACGCACCATGATCTGAAAGACCTTGGATTGATCTGTTTAGCAAAGAAACTCAAAATCCATTTTGGGATTCTTTCGGATTTAAGAATCCAATCTTAGATTTTCTTAGAGAAACTCACTCTAATCTATTAACAATGACTTCAATTTTCAGATTTTTCTATCCTGATACGTGACTGGTATGGCCGTGATTTGAAACTTTTTTTGGTCTCCACAATGGAAAAAACCTGTGCAAAAAGCTTATTCTTAGGAGCTTTGACGGTAAAAAAATTCATAGCAAATTGCAAGAGACTATGAGGTGTCTCTTGCAAATTGGTAGTTAAGACGGATCTTCCCTTAAAGTGAATGTGGATATAGATTGTCATTTCTCAAACTCAGTAATTATACGGTGTTTGGATATGATAATAATAGTAATAATAACAATAGTAATAATAATAATGATGATGATGATGTGATGATGATGATGATGATGAGGATGATGATAATAATAATAACAGCGAGTTTTATTTTCTCAATAAAGGTTGATTTAATAAAAACAACATGATATTATGTAAACTCTAGGAGACACGTAGACTCGGAAAAAATCCGAGACCCAGATGAGATTTGAACCCACGACCCTCCGCGATCTAGTCGGATGCTCACAACAGAGACTCCAGTAGCTCAGTGGTAGAGCATCCGACTAGATCGCGGAGGATCGTGGATTCAAATCCCATCTGGGACTCGGATTTTTCCGAGTCTACGTGTCTCCTAGAATTTACATAATAGTAATAATAATAATAATAATAATAATAATAATAATAAAAATTTAAAAAAAAATAAAAAACTTTATTGAAAACTTCACCATAAATTACTTACAAGAATAAAAAGGCTAAAAGGACATTCCAGTAATTATTAGTATCATTATTAATTATAAAACAGTAAGAACTATTACTACTACCATTACTATTTCTATTATTATTATAATTATTATCATTTAATATTATTTTCAAAAAGTTCAAAATTCCATAAAATTACGAATTCCATGATGCTGGATATAATTAAAATCATACAATCGATCGGAATTATACTAATAACGGCTAAACCTCTCATTTAATAATCAGATTTTATTAAAACATCACAATAAATCACAAGATTAAAAAAAAAGGCTAAAATAACATTTGAGTTATTGTAATAATAATAATAATAATAATAATGATAATAATAATTTTTTTTATAAAAACTTTATTTAACTTCGAAATGTATACAAAATTTACGGCAAATAATAATAACAATTCAAAATAAAGTTTCAGATTTTATCTAAATATAATGCAAATATTTATAAAACTATTAAAATTTATCTCATCCTAATGATAATAATACAAATAATTAAAAAATATATACCCTATGTACATTCTTGTGTACGAAAGAGAATTGTCCAAAAATGACTATCTAAGACCACTACTAATAACAATTATAAAAAGCATCAAAAAGTTAAAAAAAATAAAAACTATCTAAAAATAATTCCGACTGACAAAAACAAAAGTTACTACTAAGAATAATAATATTTTTTTATAAGAATAGAAGAAAATCTTGATTAAAAAATTCTAAAACAAACTTTATATAATAATAGCTAGTAATAATAATAGCTAGTAATAATAATAATAATGATGATGATGATGATGATGATGATGATGATGATGATGATGATGATGATGATGATGATGATGATGATAATAAAAATGTTTGGTGTGTAGCCAGGCATGTTAAAAATATAAAAAGATATGTTTAAAAGTTGACACTGGCTAAAATATTGTAATGGACGTTTCGGCAACTGCTGTTGCCTTCTTCAGCAAAAGACAAAAATGCAAATGTATAACGGCGTCCTGATGGTACACGATGTATGTTAATATTAAAATCGCACCTCGAAAGGAATATTTTCAAAGGATAAACAAAGTCTCTAGAGCATTCTTAATTACTTCTACAAATTTTTTATGCTATTGTAAACGTTTGGAAGCGCTATATGTTCGTTTATAGCGTTCGTGTCTCGCACGGAATGCCAAGCCTCAAGAATAAGTCTTTGTCGCCATGCCGATGACCTGTCAACAATTTCAACGCTCGCCAAATCTATTTGGTGACTGTGGCGCAAGTGGTGTTTGGCCAACAAAGAATTTTCATCCAATGTTGCTATGGCCTTTGCGTGCTCTTTGACGCGTGTTTTTAGCGCGCGCGATGTCTGACCGATGTAAACACAATCAATTTCCTTACATTTGATCTTGTACACGATTCCTCTGGAAGCCTCTTTCTCGGTCTTGTCTTTTGGTTTTTTGAGTATGCTTGAAATAGTCCGAACAGGCTTATGAGCGACCTTGATGTTGAAGCCTCGAAGAACTTTTGCGATTCTC
>CBDDTI010000736.1:0-13385 GCA_965233585.1 bacterium | reverse complement strand
TATTGCTACATGTGTACAAATTTTAATGGCCAGAACACGTGGCTACATTTGGTTTTCCACGGATGGAATTCCACCTTTGTACTGAGAAACCTGTGACTGATGTCGCTTGACATTCCAGCAGCCAACCATCCCTAACTGCAAAGTTAATTTTTTAGCATGAGTGCAAAATAGCCTTCCACCAAGTCTTTAAGGGCATGTGGCATTTAGTGATCCCCACTTTTGGGCTCTCAGTTATTGCTGATCCCTCCTTCTATAATCTTTAAAATCCAATGATTCCATATTAAAATCATCCCCGCTCAGGCACTAAGTAATAACCGGTCCCTTAATTACCAAGTAAAAAAAAATCCTGCTTGTTTGAAACGCTTTTTATAAAACTGGCGTTTTTCATTTTTAAACATCTTGTTTTAGAGATAGTCACGTTTTTCTATTATGCTCATAAGGAAATTGAAACACTGAATAGAAAATATCTTCAGACTATTACAGCCGTGTTTTTGCCATGTCTACACTTTCGGCTCCACTACCTTTCTGCAAAAAAAAAACAACAACATAAAAAAAACAAATATTCCAGTTTGCAGCTTTTTTTCCTTAAAAAAAGAAGGAAGAACTGCCAGGGATGATCATTCTTCACTTTCAGCACCATGCTTATAGTTACGTCTGCTTGCTAGATTCACGTTTCCGACGATTGTTTTTTGCTCAACTCTGAGAATTGGCCCATATTTATTTCACATAAAGAAATTTATTACTCAATTTAAAACAACAGAAACAATGATAGGTCACCGTAGTCGTTTTCGAGGAAATGACGATTTACCTCTTTCGCGAGGTCCAGCCGTAAAGAAAAGGCTTCCAATTTGTAATGCGCGCGTTAATCACGAGTAAAATTATGCGCAGTAGGGATGCGCAATGCAATACTGGAGAATGACCTTAAAGTTTGGTGAGAAGTATTTCTGACTAATGAATTTTTTTGGACTCTCCGACACCAGTTACCATTAGAGTCAAATGTAACAATTGAAATGAACTGAATATTGATAACAGCGGGAAACACGGTCACAAAAAATGTTATTCTGTACGTAGAAATAAACTGAAGCACTTTTGAAAAACGACTCTTAAATAAAGCTCGTTTACTAAAGTGCGGATAACACCAGAATGTCTATTTGCTCATATGATTCTATATATCACCAAACAAACATCTGCAAAAAAACCCAAAAAATCTGGATTAGGATCAAACGCAACTTACTATTAACTTTTAAAAACTTTTCTGCCTATTTGGTTTACCATTCGCACCAGTTTCCCCTTAGTTTGGAATAAGTTGTTACGCAGATTCAGGAACACGTGATATCAGGCTTGACTCATCTCGCCATTCAAAATGCTTTTTCCCGGCATTTTGTATGAGCTACGAAGCTAAATTTACAGAACTAAAACAAGCGAGATGAGTCACACCTGAATTCACATGTTCTTGAATCCACGTCGCAGTTCTGAGCATGTGGATGTTTTGATCAGCGGCCTGGCTCGAACGCAAGAAAATAGGATTTTTATTTTTATAAAAACACACAGAAATGGACACTTTAACGATTTAGCAGCGGTATATAGCACCTCGAAAAAAAGGCAGGATTTGAGCAAAAGACCCCAAATTCATCTCAGTCAACTAATAAGTGGACAAATATTATCGAACAAGAAATAAGAGTTTCTGTAATTGTACGAAGTATCTTTTAGGCTCACCTAAATTTGCCAGAAGTTTCGGCCATACAAAACCACCTGAGAGGCCAAAATCATCATATGGTGATATCCGGAAGAAAAACAAACGCTAGTCTCGGCAAATACTAATCTTTTTGGATAGCTTTTATGTAATGAAAAGATGAAGGTAATCGGCAGGCCTCGATTTTCAGGTGGTGCTTGGATTTCTTGGAGATAAAACTTAATTGAACATTTCCTGGCCTCGGCTACCGGCTTCTGTTGGGGGAAAGTGCCCGCGCTCTTCCCATTACGTCACAGACATAGTTTATCGCTCACCTGAGTGACACAAAGAGAGTGGCGAAAATCGAGTCTAGCCCCCTTCCCAGTGGGAATTTCAGAGTCAATTGAACCAATTGATGAAAAAATACCGCAATGTAAATGAATAAAACGTTGTTAAGAACCCCAACGGGTAGTCGGGGGGCCAGTTGATGTGGTGATATCTTGAAGAAAAACGAACGTCTACCTCGGGAGAGATCATAGTTGTTAATCTTTACGGATAGCTTATACACTGGAATAAGATAAAGGTAAACGGCCTAATTCGAACTTTTTGTCCTGCCATGCAGGTTTTCCTGACAATGACACTTTACTGAGATACCAAACTTTATCCCTTCAAATGATGCCATTTTAGTTTACCAGAGAACGTTAATTAGTAAGACGAATACCATATTTTAAAGAACGTTTGCCCTTTTGGCCCTTGAGACATTTAAATGAAATGAACAAGTCATCACTTTCTAAAGATTTTCAATAAAACGTGTGAAAATTCTATCACGTGCTATGTTTCCTAAAACCCATCAAATCACCATTTGACGGGCACACGGACCTGTTTCCTACGCTCAGTAAGCGCGGGCATTTAGCTGTGGCACGCTGCTTGTCGCCAACTCATTCACGAAACATGGACGAAAAGGCGGGGACTTCTGTGTTAACACTGCAATAACTATTTCCAATCCTATCGCACTGGTTCTAGAACCAGTTAGAAACTAATTGGATACTACAAAAGCTGTGGCATTACATTCTTTGCAAAAAAATCAATGAGCTGCATCTGTATCTGAGGAGGATATTCGGCTAAAGACAGTAAAATTTAGCTGATAGCCCCTTTTAATTTGATTTTATTGAAGAATCCCATTCAAATCTACTGATAAATTTCGGGATCCCCTCTAAATGTCTTCGGCCACATATCTATCTTTTGGCGCTTATATTCAGTGCTGGTGACGGTCATATCAAAAAATATATTTTTTAACTATGGTGCTGAGTTACAAATTAACAAAGCCACCATGGTGCATTTTCTTGATCGGTGTCTTTCCAATATCTGATCAGGGTTTTTAGCAGAAGTTTGCATATGCGTCAAGTAAGCGTAATAGGCAGCATATTAAATTATAGACAAGAACCGGTTCTCGGGAAAATGGGAAGCTAACTTAAGGGGATCCTGGCGTATGCTTCCCTGGAAAACTTTGACATTGTACGTTGCCAAACATGCGATTTCACGCATTTTTGTGAGCAGCGTTACAGAAAAAGAGTTGTTTATGATCATAAAAGTAATTGTACCAAGTAGCCCTGTTTTACCCCTTGAATACTTTTTTCTTTTTGAAAAATCTCAGTCTCTAAATTTTAACGTATTGCTATATGTGTACAAATTTTAATGGCTGGAACACGTGGCTACAATGTGAAATTGTTTATATTCACCCTAGTTTTCTTTCGGTTAGCTTTATTTGGTGTTTAAAAGAACTCTATCATTATTATTTTACAAATGTCACGTTATATAATAAAGTTTATTAAAAACTGGATCATTGGATAATGCAATTCGAGGTTTTTCATTGGCTTAGCCATCATGGTATATGAGCCATTATAATAATAATAATAATAATAATAATAATAATAATAATAATAATAATAATAATAATAATAATAATAATAATAATAAATTTGTTGAGCGCCATTTCCCAATGGTTCAATGGCGCTTTACAGCTTAAAAAAACTTAAACATAGTAAAACAGGTCAAAAATTTGCATAAGAACAAAGAAAAAGGTGTGATTTAAGTTGTCGTTTAAAAGTGTCAACTGAGTTCGAACTTTTTACGACCATAGGTAACGCATTCCATAGACGCGAGGCAGCCGCTGCAAAGGACCGACCTCCATAATTTTTAAGGTTATAGCAAGGATTGCGAAGCAGATTTTGTGCAGACGAATGTAGCGGTCTTGCTGGGCGGTAGTAAGAAAGTAAATCAGATAGATATGTAGGAGCTTGACCATTCAGAGCTTTATAGGTAATCAGAAGAATCTTGAAGTTAATACGCTGTTCGACTGGAAGCCAATGCAGTTCCATGAGGAGTGGAGTTATATGATCGTACTTGTTGGACTGATACACAACTCTGGCAGCACGGCAGCATCACAGACCGGCAGTCGGTAGTGTTATTTAGGGGGGCAATAATCCAGGCTGAACAGTTGTCAGTTAAAATTAAAACCTTGAATTAGTCGCAAAAATAGCACCACCAGAAAAGGGTCTGAGGAAAAGACTCCGCGTCTTGTTTAGCAGTACTGAAAAATATTAAAGGAGTAACTATTTTTTTAGAAGTACCGCGTTTTGATTTTTGCGGAAAGATTTTCACATTGGTTAATTTTAAGCCGAGGTTGGCACATTTCCTTTTCATGTTTCGTAATTGCAGGCATTTGCAAATTCGCGATGCTTTAACATATAGATTAAGCCAAGCCTAAAAGGGGAGCTCCTCAGTTAGTTTTTGGAACGTTGTTACCAGTAAAAATAGTCCAACATATTGTAAAGTAAATTGCGAACGATTTTATAGTTTCAGCCCGAATTAGGATTGCATCAGCAAAAATCTCTAGTATACGCATGTGAAAAGTTGAAAAGTTTTGTTTTTTAACTTGATCCCTAAAGATACAGTTAACCATCTTCACTTTTGTGATCGAGTCCCCACTTGCTGGAAAGGTAAATATGATACATGTAATTCGTTGCTGATCATGAATACTTGCAGAGCCTTCTTAAAATATATATTTTTTAAATTCAATTTCAATGTGAGTTGTTCTTTTTCTCTACTAAGATTGTGGACTACAGGAGCTGTCATTGGGTTTCATTAAATAATTTTGCTATGATTAAATTATACAAAGAATTATAAGTAAGCTACGTCAGTATGTTATATTATGTACAAATATTTTGTCTGCACTACACAATCAAATGCACTCAATTGCAGATCAAATGCATAGGTACATTTGTGAGAAGAGCCCAACATATCCAAGACATCTTATGGTTGACACATCAATGAAAGATAATTTTCAGGAAAATGGATAAATACATCAATATCCGACATGCACCAAAGCTGGACACTGCATTACATGTATAATGCAACCATTTAAACAACATATTGAAATTATTTTTTAAATTAGAGAACACTATTTGTACAACACTAGGGATCAAATTAACCTTATTGGATGTTGTAAATGGCAAGGCTGTCTGTAGAATGTCACAAGTTTTTCCACCTTCTCTTTCAAAAAATACTAATGGTCCAACTTTTTTTAAGTCCTAGTCCATTTCATGTTGGCAAAGTATTAATTTATGTCATGCCCAATGCACATTATCACAAAATTGATTCAAATACGCCATACACAAAGCACACAAAATATGACTTTTTAGCGAAAAAGGAAACTATTTAAAAACCTTGAGTAGATTATCTCTAAGACTGATTAATTTAACAGGCACTTTAAACAATTACTTAGTTAACTTATGGGTTTCCTAAACATGAAATACAGTGTATCTGCCACAATGTTGCAGTTATGGTATTACCACACACAGGATGGAATGCAAAACTTAACTTCCAAGTCAGTTTGTTTAATGAACTTTGTGCAGAAATTAGGACTGCATCAAGTTGTCTGCAAATACAGAAAAAACAAAGAAAGTATTAAATTATTGAACTCTTCTACATTTATCTAGAGTGTATACTAACTCAAAAATTTAGGAGCCCAAGCCACCTTTTTAGGAACCCAGAAAAACTTTGTTGTGGTCAATAGGGAGGAGGGGGGGGGGGGGGGGTGAGGGAGATTGGGAAAGACAGGTGGTGGAATGAATTGTGGAGGGATCTGGGGGCAGAGAATTTCCATGAGATACTTATACATATATAAACAATAGCCTTTGTTTGGCGTGAAAATATTTTTTGCTTGGATATTTGTCCACGGACATTATCTGTTCTGAGAAGCGAGCAGTTTTCCGAGAGCGTAACTGGGGAATATTCGGTCAGGTGACATGTTTAGACCAATCGCGTGCGAGTGAAAATATTTGATGGATTATCAATAAAAAGTACCCTCAATCTGGCACAAAGATATACTACGATATTTTGTCCGTAAACATAATCTTTTTCTGAAATCGTAGCTTGAGAAAACACTGTGAGCTTCAAGGAACAGATAATGTCCAAGGACAAATGATCTGAGCATATTTTGGCTCCAAATGGCTATTGTGTTTATCCTTGAAATGTTTTTTGCAGCAGGCACAGATTTGAAAATTAGGGAATATTCTTACATATTCTGCAGTTTTAGTTAGGGAAAATCCAGTCACGTGACATGTTTAGGCCAATCGCTTGCAAGCGAAAACATTTGATAGCTTAAAAGGCCTCATATCAACCAAATGTTTGAAAGAAGGCATTCAGCAAAGTGACCAGGACATGACAGTGCTGCAGCTTTTTTTTTTCCAGAATTCTGTACTGTTGCGTTTGTTTTTAAGTTTGGCAATTCTGTTTTAAGACAACAAAATACATTGTACAAATCCTGAAATGCAATAAAAAATAAAAATGAAAGACATTTCGGAGGTTTGAATGTGCTTTCCTTTTCTGGGCTCTAGACATAAGGATAAGCTAAAGGTGATTTTGAGGCAGCATTACCACATTATATTGGCTGCTTCTCTGGAGAAAATATATTCTTGTATATTGGGCGGAGTGGCAACAACTCGCTTGATAATTTTAAATATAAAACCCTAGTTTGCAAAAAGAATTGCAATGATGTTTGCTTTTGTTTGTTTGTTTGTTTGTTTTTTTTTTTTGCTGGCTAGTTACTTGACGTAAAATTATATCCTTTCAGAAGCTAAAGAAATCCATTCAGCGTGAAGTTTTCCAAAGTATTGGACCAAAAAAGCCCTAGATTTTAAATAAATTTACCTTTATTCACGTGGGTTATTCCAGAAACAATCCACCCCCCCCCCCCCCCCCGATGGTTGGGGTCATTTTTTAACCCCTGCTCTCACCTGGATTTCCTGAAGCACAAGACCCCCCTCCTGTCTGGATTTCCAAGACAAAAGAGCCCCTGCTGCCCGGATTTCCGGGAAAAATTATTAGGCTTAAATTTAATTTATTTCTAATAGCAAATACGCACAATCACGTCTAGAAGATGTTGTTTTTTAATGTCTAAAGCTTCGGCTAAATTATATAAAATTCTATCGCATGGAACTAAGAAAAGAAAAGAAGCAAGAATGCGAAAAAGCAAACAAGTGTTTACATTCTTAGTTCATAAAAATCAGTTGCCCTTTTTCTTTCTTTGTGCTAAATATGGTCTAAAGTAAATACAATTAGTAGAGAATATGATAAAAAAGTTCAAGAGCCATTCCTTTTTGAGACATAAGGTCAGTCTCGTCCACTGAAGATTAAGAACTTCTTAATCAAAACCTTTCAAAAATGGAAGTCTAAACTTGTTTATCGTTCAAATTATTTTATAACTTACACATGCAAAGACTGGATAACTTCATTCACATATCCTACCGAACCTTCAAGAGCCTGTAGTTCTAATAAACAGTGGAAGGAAAGTTCAAACTTGTGTTGTGAAGAGCTTTCTTAGTCCGCCATAGTTTTATAAAGTCTTTGGGCTTTTTGTTAGTAAATGGAAAAAACAAAATGTGGGCTGAAGAGAATGTAGCCTGTGAAGACAAAAGCACTTGAAACAGCTCCCATTCAAGGAATGAAATTTTAACTTGTACATTCAGTGAATTATTTTAAACCCGGCCAAAGAAGGCTTTCAGATTGGTCCAGTGCAACCGAGATATCAACGGGGCTTATACGTGAAATTACACAACAGTGGCAGGCTGGGTCTGGGTAGGAGTAGAAATGTGTCAGGCGTTTCAAATGCTTCGTTGCAACAACATTGCGACGGCACATTCTTTAGTATCTTATTGTTCGTGTTTTCTGCTATAAAAGGACCTGCGAAGGATTATCATTTATCTTATGTGAGAAATATGTGAACAAAATATTTCTACTAGAGAGATATTTTCTACTAGAGAGAGAGAGAGTGCTGAAGTGTCACTGAACTAAACATTCAAATCATGTGAACTATTGGTCTACTAACCATGGTCGAAATGACCCCTGCAGAGGACTTTTTCTAGTTTAACACCCCTCCTGTCTAGATTTCTAGGGTCTTTGCCCCCCCTCCTGCAAGAATTTCCAGAGTCCCATCCGTCGGGGGGGGGGGGGGGGGGTGGATTTTTTCTGGAACAACCCATTGTAAATACACGTATAATGTCAGAAGCAGACATCACTCCAATTCCAAAAATATTTTGTTGTCAAAGTATTTTTGCAGACTGGAATTAGTAGGGGATCAACAGAGACACAATCCATTGGCATACAAGATGTACATAATTTTATTTAATACTGAGTTTGCAATGCATTTTAGCAAGGTAATTTTCAAATATGGCTGTTTTCGGCTATTCTGTGAATGGAAAGAGGCTTTGTTGCCGTGTTTTGGCCCGTGATAAAAGCAAAACAGGACCAGGATAGCTGTTGTTTTCTGCCTAATTTATTGCGTAAATAAATTTTTGATGAGATGGGGATCATGTGTACTTAAGGCATCTGTCGGCCGAGTGTCGGTCGATACTATCGGCCGATATGGCGACCGACACTCGGCCGATATATTGACCGACACTCGGCCGATATGTCAGCCGAGACTCGGTCGCGTGTCGGTCGACATGAACCGACAAGCACGTCGGCCGACACCCGGCCGATACTTCACCGCCACCCGGCCAATACTTCACCGCCACTCGGCCGATACTTCACCGCCACTCGGCCGCCACTCGGCCGATACTTCACCGCCACTCGGCCGCCACTCGGCCAATACTTCACCGCCACTCGGCCGCCACTCGGCCGATACTTCACCGCCACTCGGCCGCCACTCGGCCAATACTTCACCGCCACTCGGCCGCCACTCGGCCAATACTTCACCGCCACTCGGCCGCCACTCGGCCAATACTTCACCGCCACTCGGCCGCCACTCGGCCGATACTTCACCGCCACTCGGCCGCCACTCGGCCAATACTTCACCGCCACTCGGCCGCCACTCGGCCAATACTTCACCGCCACTCGGCCGCCACTCGGCCAATACTTCACCGCCACTCGGCCGCCACTCGGCCGATACTTCACCGCCACTCGGCCAATACTTCACCGCCACTCGGCCGCCACTCGGCCAATACTTCACCGCCACTCGGCCAATACTTCACCGCCACTCGGCCGCCACTCGGCCGATACTTCACCGCCACTCGGCCAATACTTCACCGCCACTCGGCCACCACTTGGCCAATACTTCACCGCCACTCGGCCAATACTTCACCGCCACTCGGCCGCCACTTGGCCAATACTTCACCGCCACTCGGCCAATACTTCACCGCCACTCGGCCGCCACTTGGCCAATACTTCACCGCCACTCGGCCGCCACTCGGCCGATACTTCACCGCCTCTCGGCCAATACTTCACCGCCACTCGGCCGCCACTTGGCCAATACTTCACCGCCACTCGGTCGCCACTCGGCCGATACTTCACTGCCACTCGGCCGCCACTCGGCCAATACTTCACCGCCACTCGGCCAATACTTCACCGCCACTCGGCCGATACTTCACCGCCACTCGGCCAATACTTCACCGCCACTCGGCCGCCACTTGGCCAATACTTCACCGCCACTCGGCCAATACTTCACCGCCACTCGGCCAATACTTCACCGCCACTCGGCCAATACTTCACCGCCACTCGGCCGCCACTTGGCCAATACTTCACCGCCACTCGGCCAATACTTCACCGCCACTCGGCCGCCACTTGGCCAATACTTCACCGCCACTCGGCCGCCACTCGGCCGATACTTCACCGCCACTCGGCCAATACTTCACCGCCACTCGGCCGCCACTTGGCCAATACTTCACCGCCACTCGGCCGCCACTTGGCCGATACTTCACCGCCACTCGGCCGCCACTCGGCCGATACTTCACCGCCACTCGGCCGCCACTCGGCCAATACTTCACCGCCACTCGGCCGCCACTCGGCCGATACTTCACCGCCACTCGGCCGCCACTCGGCCAATACTTCACCGCCACTCGGCCGCCACTTGGCCGATACTTCACCGCCACTCGGCCGATACTTTACCAACACTCGGCCAACACTAAGCTCACTTGGTCAGCTCTTGCTACCGCCGCAGTTCTATCTTCCCTGCTCTACTGAGAGAGGCTTTCAGTGGCCGTCGACCTTTTTTGGCCTTCAACTCCGGCAATATTCATGCCTTTTTCCAGCTATGTTTTTTCCTCGTCATCGCTTTTATATACGACCCTCGTTACTTTCGGATGCAGCAGCATTTGGGGATTGTTGCTTTTGGAGGCTCGTTATTTTAGGGGAGCAAAAGATGATATAAAAAGCTGGTACGATTGCGCTCTCTTCCTGCCTCACGGATGGGTTTTTTCAGTTCTAGACCCTGTGATATTTCACAACTCTTCGTGGCATAAGCAATACCTTCCCTGTTGCAGAGTGCGTTTTATCAGAGTACAAAACACAGAAAGAGGCCTCGAGAAATATAGTTAACACCCACCTGCGCGTTTTTTTTTTACATTTCAGTTCCTCCTGATCTCAAATACACGTTGTGTTTTACCATACGTATTATCATACGTATTTGACCTGAATATTGATCATTGGGAAATAAATATGCTATAGAACCTGGGCCTCTGTCTTTGATTTAGGTGGGCTTGTTGAGGGTAGGCTCCCTACTTTCAGAGGGTCCACCAAGTTCGTTAAGTTTAACCCACGCGGTGGCCTCATAGTTACTGCACTCGACTCCAGCGTTCGAGCCCTGGCCAGGGACATTGTGATGTATGCTCGGGCATGATACTCTACTCTCACCATGCCTCTCTCCATCCTTACACATGGGGTGGGCTCCTGATTAAAGGCTTTTCTGTGATTATCGATTGATCATCGATTAAACGATACCATCAGTATCGACTGATATCGATCTATCGACTGCTTTTTTCCATCGATTGGACACTCTGGGATATGTTCGTGTGAGTCGGTTACCAGTCGACCGATACCTCACCGACAGTTGAGCGATACATCACCGACAGTCGACCGATACACTAGCGACTGTCGATCGCAACATATCGGCCGAGGTGTCGGCCGAGTGTCGACCGACATATCGACCGATAGTGTCGACCGATGGTCTATAAACTAAAACAACATGTCGACCGACACTCAACAGACACTCCACCAACACTCGACCGACATATCGGCCGAGAGTCGGTCCATATATCGGCCGAGTATCGGTCGCCATATCGGCCAATAGTATCGACCGACACTCGGCCGACAGATGCCTTAAGTACACATGATCCGAAGATTGAAATCATCCAACAGATTACATGTACATGTGAATGAAAACAACATGTTTAGGCGCCCACTCAGGCTCCTTAAAAAAAACCTCTAGTCGCCCACACTCGTAACTTACCTCAGAGCGTAACTTACCTCAGAGCGACCAGTTGCCCATTAGGCAGCAGGAATGATATTGGTGATCTCACAGGAGCTGCATCGATGATGAATTAGTTTGTTCCAGGATGCATTTGTTTACAGAATTTTTCACACATTAATATATATCTCTGTAATAGCACTAAGTGGTCTCTGTGGTCTACACTCAGTAAGATATTGTTTACAATAACAAAATAGTGCCTATAAGCGATTATCAGGTCTTTAAATTTATATTCCTTTAGAAATATCTAACCTGACCATAGATGCTTTGAAAATCTTTGATGTTTTAATCCAGGTTGCCCATATGTACACTGTTCATATATTGACTGACAGGAACAGCAAGGTTGTGCTCTAAGAAAAATTCTAGAGAGCGCTTCAGGCACCCAACCTTGTAAGCTACTGTAGCTACTGGTGCCCAGAGGTAAAGCTTGGTAGCCTGAACAAAAAATAAATAAGCAAAAAATCAATAATTGGTTAATTAATTAATTATGATTATCTAATAACATTATTAATCAATATATAATAACTGATTATACATGCATACATACTTTATTAACGTGACTAGCACTTAGCTACAAAGCTAGTTTACAGGTCAGTCACGGAAAGAGAAAGAAAGTACGTGGAAAAACTGTAAAAAAAAGTTATAAAAATGTGACCCTCCATAGGAAAACACGTCTTATCGATCATGGCAATTTGGGTGAAACCGGGTTTCAAAGGGTTCCAAAGGGTTTTAAACTCCCAAAACTGAGTTTCCAAAGGGTTTCCAAAGGGTTTCTAAAGGGTTTCCAATGGGTTTCCAAAGGGTTTCAAATGACTGAAACCGGGTTTCTAAAGGGTTTTCAAAATCCTGAAACCTGGTTTCTAAAAGGTTTCAAAAGGGTGTCTCATGAGTTTCCAAACCGTTTCCAAACGGTTTGAAACTCCTTGAAGCCAGGTTTCTAATAACGCTTTTACCGGCCGGTAAAACGCAGTTAATGGAACATGACACCCCTTAGCGCAAGGTGGTTTTTCGTTCATCACGCAATCCAGTAGGATAAATAACAGAACAATACTGAATGCTACATTCATGAATGAATGTTCCCTTATTCTGGCAGTTAGCGCAAACGCTATTCATGTCTGTATTTTAGCTTCTATCTTGCCATGTAATCTAGTGAAATATCTTAGCTTCTCCTAGATTGGCCCAGATAATTGTTAGCCCCATTCATGGCTGGCAAGTTCGCCACGTTGCGTTTATTTAGCTTATAGTACAGCTGTACCTATTGGTTGAACTTTAAGAGACTGTCTTGCTATATAAATCTCAATATACTGTCACAGGGCATAATCCTGGCAGCTTGCATGAGAGTACACAATTTGTAACAATTTTGCTTAAAATTTCCCACCCTCCCTCCCTGGGAGAAGGGCTTCTATTTGTTATTTTCCAATAAACTGGGGTCACTCCTTGTGGTGCGGTTAAGTCTGCGTAGCGACTTCCCCCAAGCTTTGGCATTGCTTGTGTCTTGCCATCTTATATCCTTGCCTTTATCTTGTCCGATCCAGCCTCTGCTGTGCTGGGGAGATAAGAAAGGCTCTGCCAATACTCTTGTTCTATTCCCACGTTAGTGGGGGAATAAGTGAGGCTTTGGTTTTGTGCACCTAGCATGAAGTCGCGTCTAACCTGCCACAGGGCTGTGTCCCCCAAAATTACGCCATATCGTGGTTTGCTTATTTGTTGCCTGTTGCGTTACCTAGTTGCGTTACACTCTGCTCTTAGTTTAAATAGTGGAAGTGACATTAAAGGGTTTCTAAAGGGTTCGATAGCAAGATCGTAAGCCGACATCATTTCATATTTACTTGTTACAAAGCAAACGTTTTTGTAACAAGCAAAATAGTTTAAATGGAAAGCATAATTTCAAATTCTTCGGAAAGCAGCTTT
>CBDDTI010000735.1:0-10877 GCA_965233585.1 bacterium | reverse complement strand
CAAGTGGGGCGCCGCCTTTAAAACAAGCGGTGAAAATGTGAAGCTTATGGGACGCGGTTTAGTGTCACAAGCTACTGATACTACAGGCGGGGTTACTAAGCTCTCTTCTCTGTGTTTGGCCCCTCATCGTCTCCATACAAAGTGAGCCACTCGGGAACTGAATCTGCTGTTGTTTTATAATGTTTGATGTTATTGGCTGCTTTTCTAACGCCTCTTGGTAGAGGTTTCAGTGATTTATTTACTTCTCTTGGTAGAGGTTTCAGGGATTTCTTTACTCCTCTTGGTGTTGAAAAATGATGGACTATTGTATCTTTTTCCTCTTCGTGCACTGATAGAGGTGTTTCACTTGTTGTAGGTCTTAATCCTTGGCTCCTCTTTGCTGGATAGATCATCACTCTAACCTTAGGTTGTAGTTTCGCTTCTTGTAACCACTTCCTTCGATTGATAAAATCTAAACCACGTACATCCGTGAGATGATTAGACAATCTGAAGAGATATTTTGCTCCACAATTCGGAATCGGGCAATCGCGGCACACACGTTTAGTCATATTAACAGTTCGAGATCTCCGCAAAAAATAAAACAGTTCCAGCGAATTTTAACCTTTTATGCGAAGGTCAAAAAGGACACAACACAGGACAAAAAGGCCACAACACAAGCCAAAAAGGACTTTTGAGGGCCAAAAGGGACAAAACGAGGCCATTCAGGACAAAAGGGCAGAAGGGGCACCTTTTCAGCTCCGTGTTTTTCCCTGGGCGTGCGTGGAGTCTCGCGTGGAGCACGCGCGCGTCGTTGACAGAAAACAAGTCAAGCCATTGTGTTTTGTTCTCAATAAAAAAAAAATGTATTTCAAACCGATATCTAATGTGTTGTTCTATTGGAGTTTATTCCTTTGTTAAGGGGACTTCAGTTTTATTGATCATCCTAATTTCCTGATTTACTTTGTGTTAAATACTTCATAGTTGTTGGAGCTTTCGTTGTCAATAAATGTGTTTTTTATTCATTTCAAATCTCTGTGTATTTGAATCATTTTGCTAATAAAAGTAATATTCAAGAAACGTGTTGTTCAAAATTTTTTTTGTCACGTGTTGACAATTAATTAGCGCTCCGAACTTCTATTGTTGTAATTTCAATGGAAGAGCGGTCCCATGGGTTTCTCCGTTCGAGTTTGTCATTATGCAAATCTAGGGTTGAAAGTAGAGTTCAGTGCATGACTAACGGAGCGGAAAACTCGAGCAGTTAGCTAAGAATTAATTCACTCTCATCGTCAAAGCGGAGAGGTCAGATAAAAACTTAACAGGCATTTTAATGAACAAATTGGGGTTAAAAGAGCCCGGTTTCGAAAATCGGAGAACGTTTTCAAGTTTCCTGTGAGTTCAAGTTGGATGAAGGAATCACGCTTTTGTTAAAATTCGCGCTTTTTATTTTGAATACGTAAAAGATTTCTCATGAGTTAATAAGGGTTCACTATTAGCGGGCAAGCCCAGGCAAGTTTATTGTTTTCATTGTTCTAGAGCGACGCCTATTAGTAAACCTATACCGAATTAGTATGCAGGAAGGCACCTCATTAGTATGGAGGAACGCATTTTACCTAGACAGTTTGAATATTAATGATTTACCTAGGCACCTCATTAGTATGGAGGAAGGCAGCGGAAGGCAGCGGAGGGCAGCGGAAGGCAGCGGAAGGCAGTAACGCGGCTTAAAATGACCCTCTATGACTACTGCCCACGCTCCCGCAAATTATACCAGTAAGTACTACTTTCATCTAAACAGGAGCATTTTTAGATACTTTTGTTGAATTTAAGCTCTTTTGGAGAACGAAAACATGACTTTCTATTATTTGTCTTGAAATAATTAGGTCAGTGTAATCTCAGGATCAATCAACAGCAAGGCATCTACGACAATGGAAGCTCGTTACCAAATATTTATTGAGAGAGAATTCTTGATCTCCACCACCAGGGTTTTTTTTAAAGACAAATTTCAGGCACAGCGCGAGTTAGTATTGGCTATATCAATAAAGTTGTTCAAAACTATGTGGACAACAACGCGTCTCTTCCTCCGACGCGAAAATTAGCGGCTTGTAATGTTGTTACACAAGACGTTGTTGATTACATAGGATCCGAGAAATTGTGCAAGCCCAGCACATACACATCTGAACTTCAACAGCGTTTATTGCTGGATGGAGTTTCGCCACCTCATCTTTTGCCATCTCAAAGTGCAATAAAAAAAAGTGCGTTCGAGAGGATTGTTTTATGATGAAGAAAAAACTTAGCCAACTACGGACGGAGTCATTGTCAGACGTACTTGATCAAATTGCGCAACTAGACTGTACTACACTTCACTTTTTTGATGGGTCCGGTGTCAAAATTACTTCAGGAAATTGTGTATACGGTAATTCATATATCGGCGAGCCTGCCCTCGAAGTACAGCACTACGCCTCGAACGCGAACTAAACGCTAAACCTGCTTCACTCAATACAAGGAGTTGATTGCTACAATAGGGCGCTTCTAATGGAATGGAAATGCTGAACTTTTTCAATAAGGCTTTAGCAGTAGAAAGACCAGATGGCTCACCAATTCTGGAACTCGGTGACTGTATCATGATGGATAACTGTGGGTTTCACCACGGACACCAAGTTGAACCGTTGCTGAGGGATATCTTACAAGAACATAGTATCAATCTTTTGTTCCAGCCTTCGTACTTGCTCCACCTAAATACCTGCGAGTTTTGCTTCAACCAGGCTAGGTAAAATGCTACCTCAAACAAAATAAAGTGTGTGCGCTGTCACGCAATAAAAAATAAAATAAAAAACTATGCAAGGGACAAAGTAAAAAAACTGTGATATTGTAAACAATAAATAAAGAAGACAGTTCTCCAAGTTTAAAGTGTGTGCGTTGTTCCAAAGCTGAGATATTCGTCGAAATGTTCTGCACAAAATTACAGAGCCTAGTATGGAGCCGCCATGTTGGAGGACCTCTTTGGTCCTCCAACATGGCGGCCAGTAAATAGTATAAACATCTGGAACTTACTTTGGCTATCTAGCTGACTGATCATCTAAACCGAGCCAAAAAATATTTAGAAAATCACTTTTCCAGATACTTAAACTCCTAAAATGGCCAATAATCACGAGATAAGTGTATATTTTTCGACAAAAGCGATCTTCGTGTTATGTCACGCACCGCCATAACTTCGAAGTTCAAAGTGTGCTGGTTTCCAAACGGAGGATGCTATTGAGCTGGAAAGTTGTAACCAGGTATAAATTTGGTACTTCTTATGCCTGATGAGGATGAAACCTTTAGTGGCTGTTTTGTTTTGGATTTGAGAATTTGATGACGTCAGGCGCACACACTCTATACTTCGCTCACTCTCAATGAGCTGACCGAAATAGGAATTGGCGAAGCTGTTTCCAAAATACATGTAGATGCTTCAAATTCAGTTGCATCTTTTAGGAATTGCGGTGACTTGTAACATCATGATTGACAGCTTATCTCCAGATCTGGTCTATTGGCTCTTGCACGCAAGCTATTTATAACCACGGTGGTGGGAAAACACGAGTGCTGCAGTTGAACGAGTTGGCGAAGTCGATTGACTCATTAGACTCTTCTGGTCTGTGAGAGGTTCACTCATGTCAAATCTGAAGACCTCGATGTCTTCTTCCCGTCTTATATTAATAACCCATTTCACGCAGTTAAAATTAAAATTTATCTCCTTAAGTCGACTCTGACGAATAGAAGCTATTCTTGATAGAAGCTGAGACTGAAAAGTCAAATATCTCTAGATGTACGTTAATGGTAGCTTTTTACGGAACCATTATTCCACGTTCTTTCACTTGGATTGTCTTGATTGGTCTAGCTTACACTGGTGACCAGTGATCGTGCGTATTTCTGTCTCAGAAAAGTCGTGACTGCGTGACATTTCAATAGGTGACAGCTACAGCTAGAATGGCGAGATTTTTAAGTTTGAAATCGAAGACGCAAGTGATTGTGGTTTAGGACTTTTTCGAGAGAACAAGAAATAGGACGCGTTTTGAGACTGAAAAAGAATAAACTAAGGATTTGTCGAGTACAAGTGAGTTGTGTCTGTCAATGAGGGTGTACCCCACAAGTTCGGTACCATTTCGGTGCCGCGACCGTGATTCGGAAAAAGGCGGAAACAACGACAGAGGAATTCAATGTTTAGACTGACTGCGTGGCCGGAGCAGTACTGAAGCAATCACACATGAAAGAAAGAGAATAGCTTTCTAAAGCGATTGCGGGGCCGTTCGAAGAAAACCTTCGATAACAAGAATTTGAAGCTAAAATGCTACTGAAATTGGCTGATAAAGTTATTGAAAATAACTATTATGTAGAGACCCAAATAACCGATAATATAAAGGACCTAAATAATTGATAAGATTACGGATTTAATTTCGCAAGTATAAAGATGGACTTTGAAGTTTCTGTAAGCGATGTTCGACGATGGAAGAAGAATAAAGAAGAACTCTGTTTCCCGTTAAACAGAAAGAAGACAGAATTTCAGAGATTTTGTCGACTAAACAAAGAGAAAGAGACGATGGGATCGAATGGCAGAATCGGGAGGCCAAAAGGGAACGCAGGAAGCGCGTGAGACGAGAGTGACAATAACAAATAACAAGGGAGGAAATCTTGGGAGGAGAAGTTCGAGGCTGGGTTACGCGTTGCGGAGAAAGGATAGAGATGGAAACGCGGCCGCAAAATCTAATCAAGTAAAACTTCCCAAGTTAAGTTTCACATACTTCAGGGGCACTCATCAAATTGGGTGCGATTTGAGATTATGTTCATCAGGCAAGTACATAGCCGACCGGTACCAAGAGAAATTTGGCGGCTTGCTTGAGATGGTCATCCCCAGCGTAAGAGAAAGAATAGCTAACCTTAAAACCAGTGCATTGGGCTACAAAACGGCGTGGGAAAACCCACATGGACGAAATTATAAACTTGACGTCAGCGAAAGGTAACAAATACGATAAAGTAAGAGAATTCTATGCCGAAATTCTTTTTCTTTGGCCATCGTAGCTTAATGAGAAATAGCACACAAACCGCAGTGACAAACATGACATTAAAACGCATGTTGGAAAACAAAATTGTTTGACTTTAACTTGAAGTTTCGTATGTTTTGACATACATCTTCAGAAGAGACCGTTTATAATACGAGAAACGACTAAATTTAAATTCAAGATAAGTAACTAATTAACAATAACAATGGCAAAAGCTACGAAAAAAATTGCATTAAAAAATGCAAACTACTACAGAGAAAGCTTTTCGCTGCTGACAGCATCGCTTAGGGTATAATAATTAATAATTAATTGCACTTAAAAAGCGCAGATTAGCATAAAATGTTCATCTGCGCTAAATACAGATTATATGAAATGTGGGATCAATAATTAAAGGAAGGCTTTCCTATAAAAATATGTCTTTAAGTGTTCTTTGGAGACATAGTTTTTTTCCGTGTGAAAATCAGTTGTATTGTGTTCCCCAGCAGTGCATGACTTTACATCCGGGAACTTGCATAAGACGAGTGAGAGAGAAAAGTCCAGAGTTGTTTATTTGCCAAGATGCTGAGTTTTTCCGAGTTATTTGATGATGTTTGGCTTATGTTGAACCTGAGAAGATTATGCGTGCATGGTTGTGGATAGCCTTATCAGTGCCGCGAAAGTGTGTGATTGTGTGATTTCCTCATGGTGTTGACAGGTATGTGATGTCTTGTTTAAGTGTGGTTTCGCCAAAATAGTCTGCACTAGGCATTAATATTGCTACGTTGGTGTTTAGCTTAGCTGATCGTTCCTTGGAAAAAGCATTTGTCGACTCAGGAAAATTGCATCTGCAATCTTGGTCTCAAATGTTGGAAAAAAACTCCCCCCTCCCTTCTTTTCAATGTTGGGGTAAATATTCGTGTACATTGATTGCGTTGGTATCTCCAACAGTGAACTGGGACGCGGGGGAAATTTCCAAGACAATACGTCCAAGGTTGTCTGAGCGTGAGACTTTCGTTACAATCCCTTGAAATGAACTGTAACGTGGAGAACGAGATCACGTGGGACCTAATAACAAAAGGGGGAAAGAAAAGGAAAGAGGCAATAAATTGTGATATGAACAGACTTTCCCACCAATCGTTTGCTGAAGCAGTCATTAACTTACTGGACAAAAGCAGGGGTAAATTCCGCAATATACTTCTAGTGGGACCTGTTAATTCTGCCAAGACTTTCCTGCTACAACCACTTGTAACAAACGATTGAATGCAGGAGAACCACACAACGTCGAACAAAACAACTTGGCCACTCTGTTGCCGGATCTCTTGTAGAAATTCACGTACCAGACGTCACTTGAAGTGTAAACAAAACAAATTTGATAGCAAGGCTGGTACTACGGCAAGGGCAATTGAAACTTTAATGGGCCAATATTTCGACTAGCAGAGCTAGTCTTCTTCAGGGCCAGTACTAGTACTAGTTGTATTAGTACTGGCCCTGAAGAAGACTAGCTCTGCTAGTCGAAATATTGGCCCATTAAAGTTTCAATTGCCCTTGCCGTAGTACCAGCCTTGCTATCAAATTTGTTTTGTTTACAACCACTTACTGTCATCTTCGAAACCTTTTCGAATCCAGCCACCACTACCTTCGCATGGGTGGGGGTGGAGCATTCCGAAGTCATTTTTCTAAACGACTTTCGTTGGAGCCCCCAAATAATACTGTGGCACGATCTTCTTCTTATGTCAGAGGGACAGCCTGTACATCTACCAGCCCCAAAGTCACACTTTTGCAAAGACATTGTGTTTGATAGGGACACGCCTATATTTGGCATTAGCAAACACGAGTTAGTTTTCGTACGAGGGGGTGTGGTCGATGAGAGGGAAACCGAGATGATGCAGGCTCGATGGCGAATTTTTCATCTTAGCCGCCAAATCCGGCAGCAAGACCAAAGAGCAGTACCACCGTGCGGAAAATGCTTTGCGCGTCTAGTGCTCAGTGAGATCGGAAGGGCGTCTAGTGAAGAGCAAGAGGAATAAACACTTTATAGGAACTCTAAGTGGCCAGTGGGCTAAAAATAGTTTATTTTGCTGAAATTCTGACGATTTTCATATTCCTCGAAATCAGTTAATAAAAGTTTAGTGCAGTTTTAGGAGTCAAATGAGTTAGGTGAGAGCAAACTTGCAGGTCAATGTTGACCCAGGCCAAGACATTTTTTTTGAAAATCAGTTCTACAGTTCTATTGTGTTCCCCGCCAGCGTGTGACTCTACATCCGGGAACTTGCATAAGACGAGTTTGAGAGAAAAGTCCAGAGGTGTTTATTTACCTCTAGGCCGACTTTTTTTTGAGTTATTCGATGATATTTCGCTTACGTTAAACATGAAAAGATTATGCCTGGTTGTGGATAGCCTTGTTATCAGTGCCGCGAAAGTGAAAGATTGTGTGATTTTCGCACAGTGTTGGCAGGTATGTATGTCTTTCGCCAAAGTAGTCTGCTAGGCAATAATATTGTTAAGCCTGTGTTTAGCTTAGCTGATCGCAACTTGGAAAAAGCATTTCTCTACTCACGAAAATTGGATCTAGGTCTAGTTTTAGCGGTCTCTAATGGCATTGAACCATTGGACAGTTTTGTGCAGACAAGGTCGACAAGGTGGCAATTCGTGCACTTTATTTCATTCAGTTTGTTATCTATTCCATGCAAAATCCTGCTGTTTATCAGACCGCAAAAAATTATTGTTTTACTGACAAATTAAGTTGCTATGTAAGCCTTAAGCAATGCCGCGAAAGTGTTTGATTGTGCGATTTACGCATGGTGTTGACTGTTGTGTGATGTCTTGTTTAAGTGCGTTTTCGCCAATATAGTCTGTGCTGTGCATTAATATTGGTTCGTCTGTGTTTAGCTTAGCTGATCGTTCCTTGGAAAAAGCATTTCTCTACTCAGGAAAATGGGATCTACAATCTTCAGGACAAAATGGATGGAAAATTAAGACCACCCATCTCCCCATTTCAATGATGGAAATATGGCGCCTTTTCGTTGTAGCACGAGTACATCATTAAATTGGGACGGGGTGCTTCTATTTTTCATTTTATTCTGTTCAAGGTTGTAGGTCTAGTTTTAGCGGGCTCACCGCTAATGAGGTTAAAGCATAGGCCAGTCTTTGAGCATATATGGTGACAATTCATGCATTATGTTTCATCCAGTTTGTTCTCTATTCCATGCGAAATCCAGTCGTTTATCGGACTACGAAAAAAGTAGTGTTTTACTGATTATTATTGCTATGTAAGCCCTATAATCAGGCACTCTATCGCTGCAGCAAACTCAACTTGACAATTTCTAGACTGAAATGACACCGCTTTGAAACTTCGCCGGAAATCGGGTTACTGAATAAATGTTCTAAAATTTGCGTCATTTTAAACTTCTACTCGTTCAAATGCTTCTAGGGACCCTCTTTTTAATGCGCGGCCTGAGATAAGGGCTTTCAATCGGCCTTTGGACGAATTTTATTGTTTTTAATTGCCAAGTGGTAGAATGAGTCCTGATCTTTGCTAACCCTATTTTCAGAAAAAAAAACAGAGATATTTATAGAGTCGGATTGTGGGTAAGGAGAAAAGATAGGGAAAGGGCGAGGCGGGATGTGGAGGGAAGAGACGGAAATTATGTCTACATCAACTTCTATACAAATCCCTAACCAGAAAACAAGCAAACAACCCGGACATTACCCACGAAGAAAGCAGTCAACAGGCTAATATAAAATAGGGAAATTGTGAAAGCCTATAAAGAATATAAGGTTTGCCAACCCGCTTTTTAAGCCATGCCAGGCCGCTGACATAATTAAAAGTTAAAATTTTTATCATCATCAACATTATTATTATTATTATTATTATTATTATTAAAAATATCAAACAAACTGCGGTTATAAACATAACGGAACAACACATGTTGTGAAAACTTTCATTTATGTACTTGACGTTTCGTATGCTCCAACATACATCTTCAGAAGTAACGGTTACCTAAACTACAATTAAATTTAAACATTAAGACTTATACCAAATAAGGAAAGTAATGACAATGTAAAAGTAAATAAAAATAAACAGACCTAGTTACTAAGTCTGCTGGAAAAATATAAACGGCTAGTAGAGAAGAAGTTTCTCACTGCCAACATTTTCATTAAGCGCTGGTTTTAAATCGCAAATCAACAAGGTTTCCTTAGTTTTACAATGTATATCAGACCGTCCAGTGGCTAAAATGTCAAAGTGATCCCATTTTATCCTGTGGCCTGTTTGGGTTATATGATCAGCAATGGCACAAGAATGACTGTTACTCGTCGAGCGCTTTGAAGTGTTCCGTTTTCCTGTCATGCAATCGACGTTTTGTTTTTCCGATATAGCAATCGTCACAATCCCAGCAGCTAGCCTTATAAACTACTTTAGACCTAAAGGAGCGGTCGAGTCTGTCTTTATAGGGGAAAAAAAGACTTAATTTGTCGAGTGTTTTTGAAAATAATCTTAGGATTAAAACAACCATAGAACTTGTAAATATATGATTTTAGCTGTTGAGTGACAATTTTACTTTGAATACCCAGATAGGGTAAAACAATGAAAATTTCTTTTTTTGGCACTGTAATGATATCCTTAGGTTTGTTTCGGTGTTTATTGACTACATCGTTCATGTTATAAGAAATAATACCACGGGGGTACCCATTGCGTGACAAATGCGTCTTGAGATCGTCTAAAGCCGACTGTAGCATACAGGGTGATGAACAAATTCGCAGACAACGAGAAGTAAGTGTGCGGATGAGGTTAATCTTGTATTTCCGTGGTGTGAAAGAATCCCATTGAGTGTAGAGACCAGTGAACGTTTTCTTTCGGTAGATGGAAGTGGAAAAAGAGTTGTTAAGATGGCGTTTGATGAGAACATCAAGAAAAGGAATCTCATGGTCCTGTTCAAATTCAATGGTGAATTAAATGTTCTTGTGCCGGCTATTGAGATAAGAAAGGAATTGAACAGCGGTGTCCTTATTGTTAAATAGGGTGAAAGTGTCATCTTCATATCTAAACCAAATGGTTGGACGTGCACCGTTATTCATGACCCATTTTTCCTCGAAGTCACACATAACAATATTGGCCAAAACCGGTCCTAAAGGAGATCCCATAGCGACACCATCGATCTGGTCGTATTACTGGCCATCAAAGACAAAATGGCTCCTCTTAGTGGCTAAAGCAAGTAAATCTTTCAAAACAGAGCGTGGTAGCTTTGGTGGATTGGCTAAAGCATATAATTTTTCTAGACAGATTTGTATTGTCTCATCAAGTGGAACGTTGGTGAAGAGAGAACTAACGTCAAAAGAGCACATATATTCGCCATTATGATTGTGTCTTGGCCCATTCTGCAAAGCTGAAGGAGTCCTTGACAGTAAACTGATTAGTTGAGATAGGTTGAAGTACCCGAACAAGATAGGAGGCAAGGTTATAGTTATAAGTGTTCACAGAGGAGACAATAGGGCGAAACGGGCAACCAGATATATGTACCTTGGGAAGACCGTAGAGGACATCATGCGTGGAACCAGATGGCAGTATTTTAAGAAGTGTTTCATCATCAATAATACCATCTCTTTTAAGTTTACGGAGGTAGGTAATAAGACTGTCCTCTCTAGACTTCGTTGGGTTTTGTGTAAGTTTTTTAATTTAGTTTCATCAGAGATCAGTTGCTTCATTTTATTGAGGTAGTCAAGCTTGTTAACGATGACAATTCCATTACCCTTATCTGGTTTCGTGATGATGATGCTGTCATCATTACGTAAATCAGTAAGAGCTGTTCATTCCTCTTTGCTCAGAATGTGCCTCTGTTTGGAGAAATCATATGCGTAGATATAGCTGTAGGAAATATTCTTGAGTTGACT
>CBDDTI010000734.1:2500-6698 GCA_965233585.1 bacterium | reverse complement strand
TGTCTTTGTCCCGTTAAACTTTCTACGTAGTTATCAACCTTTCTTCATTGTTACGTTTCTAATTTTGGCTGATCGGATCTCTTACAGTTCCTACGTATACCAACAGCATTTTCGCGTTTGTGGTCACTTGCATCATTATATCAAGAAATTTCTACAAGCACGTATTTGACTGTCTTCCGAAATATCTCAATGAACGCTGAGTAATTAACAATACATAACATAATAGAAGCACTCGGTGTGCTAGCTATAATTCTATCTGCGCGCCCTAATCATAAGCGTGAGACTTTAGAATAATGGTTCTCTAAATGCTAGAAAATCAGAGTCCGTTAAGTGCTTAAAAACTGAGTCATTTATTTAAAGCAATCTTCGCAGCGCAGCAGATTTTAGACCATTTTAGGAGTTAGCTTTTATATCTATATTTCAGGAAGTTTTTCATGATATTATTGTAGTTCAACTTTTCGCGTCTGTCATGATTTTAGGTTTTTAACTTTTATTATATTGTATATTCGTATTCATAGTTTTGTTCATTTTTCTTTTTTTTTCCAAGGGCTTGTTTGCAAACTTCTGACAGGTCGTAATAGTTATTTTAACCTAACCAATTATGTTTCCTTTTTCAGGTTTGGTTGCTGACAAGACCAAGTCATATCATGCAACTTTCTTTTCTGCGGGTGGCATTGAGACTGTCGGACTGTTGATTCTACTCATGTTTGTTTGTCTTAAGAAGGACGATTTAACAGAGAAAAACTTCCAAAACAAGTCAAGAAAATCTTCTCTTACAGAACTGCTTGTCGTAGACAGGGAAACTGTTTTGTAATTAACTTTATTATATCTCTTAGTTAGTACGCGCACTGTGATTGGTCAATTTAGTAGGCCGTACTCTCCTGTACGGCCCGCTAAAATTTAAAGTTGATTCTGTTTTGTGATTTATCGCCAACTGTTCTTAACTTTTATAGCTAGTAAGAATTTAAAACTTTTTCTATACTCTAAATTATGTAATGAAGTGTGCTAACAACTTAAAAACGATTTTAAATTGACTCGCCGTTTTGCTTTCGAGGTGCGTCAGAAATTCTAAGCCGTTCCGCGTGAATAAGAATCGTTCCTGAGCCCTTCAGAAACACACTAGAGATGTAATAAATATCTTACTAACCTCGTTTTCTCGGTCCGTACTGTAAGTTACGGATCCTCGTTTTTTTCTCCTTCGGTCCGTAACTTACGGTACGGCCCTCGAACTCGGTTAGTAAGAGGTATGTAATCACAGGTGTCCCAAACAAACATAAGAGCGTTTTCAAAATTAGGCAGCGCTTCTGGCCACAAAAATGTTAACGCTCTGAAGTAACTCTTCATGATATCGCGTTGGTTAGCATATGAAATACATATATCTTATTAGACGTTTCGTTGTGTAGTATCGCTGAGTATTTTTACGAGTTGCCCCGTATTTTGGCGAGCCCGTAGGGCGAGTCAAACTACAAACAACGAGTAAAAATTCTCAGCGATACTGCACAACAAAACGTCTAATAAGAGATTTATTATCCAGCCGCCAAATTGGTATGTTCGTGCAAGCGAATTTCGTGGATATTTATTAACAGGGAATGCGTGATGGAAGTATGCGAAGCGGAACGAAATTGGCGCGGGAAATCAAGCTAACTGATTGGTCAATGGTAGGAAACCTGTGTAACCGGTCCTCTGGAGTACAAATACCGCGAGATATTTGTACTCGTGCTAAGCGTTAATTGTACTCTGCGAAGTGCAGTTGGATAATAATAGGTAGTATTTTCTCTTTTACCTTAGTCTTAGTTTGTTGTTGAAGGTCGTAGAGTAGCCTGAAATGTCATCTTCACAGATCACATATAACTTGTCTTGTATTGTTGTATAGCATTTTATGTCATGCCATAGAAATTGCAGCCATAGCCTACGTGTAGATGGGTAGCGCTACACTAGGCTAATGCAGCCATTCAGAATTAAAAAAGCCGCTGCGTTATTTGACGGTATTACACCCAACCTTCCCATCGTACGTACTCCACGCGTCTGTCGCCCCAGTCGCCATGATTCAAGATCTGGACCATTATGTTGGCCACTGTATTTTCTATGGCACTGAGTATAAAATTGTTACGCAACGCTCTCTCTCGTGGTCGAAACACAGCTTGATATATTGATATAAAGTGTGTGGATCGTGTTTTGGTACGTGACTAGGTTCACCCAAGCTCACATGAAAAATAGATTCCCTCCACTTTCACTTGAAGGCTGGTTTTCTCTAACGACGGAGTCGTAGTCGGAGTCGTAATCAGAAGCATAGAGCGATACGATCTAGAGAAAATCAAACCGACGGAGTCGACGGAGTCGGAAGCAGAGCACTGATTCTGCTTATGACTCCGTCGCTAACGATCAAGTGAAAACTGCATTGTCGGAGTCGCAAGCAGAAGCGGACTGAGAATAAACAAATGACAATGTTCAACTCCAGGCCTTGTGATTGGCTGGTGCTTCCGCTTCTGCTTCCGACTCCGACTCTTGGTTTTCACTGGATCATAAGCAACGGAGTCGTAAACGGAATCGGAAGAAATTGAAACGTTCTGATTTTTCCGACTCCGATTCCGTCGAGCTTATGACTCCGCTTACGGCTACGATTATTGATTTTCACTGGGTCATAAGCTCTCTTACGACTCTGACTACGACTCCGACTCCGACTCCGTCGCTAGTGAAAACCAGCCTTGAGAAAGACGCTGTGACATCGTCGAAAACTTGTGATTACTACACTAAAATGAGATAGCTTTGTATTTTTTTGACGAATGTACACAAACCATTTATTTCCAGTAAAGTTATCAAGCTGATACCGTAAAATTCCGTTAGTAACGGCCCCCGTTACTTTCGGAATTTGCGGTCAAAAGGGTCCGTTACTTTCGGATAGCCGTTTTTTCGGATAGTTAAAAGACGTTTGTATGGTTCGGCAATTCACAGTCTTTCCTGAAATAAGGGGACGCATAACGCTACAAACCGACATAAATGAAGCAGACTGTATACAACAAAAAAGTTCCCAAATGTAGGACAATGTAACTACACTTAAATCTGCTGCCAGACAAAAACCGTAGAAATCATTTAAATTTCAAGAAATGTTTAGCAAAGTTAAAATCAGATCACAAATCCCTCTTTACAGTGCTCAGTCCTGTAGTCAGGCTGTTCCATTGGCATTTCAAGTTTCTCCCTTAGTGACGTTTTTAAGGTAATTCCTCTAAAATAAAAGTGAGAATAGATTTTCGTTCAAACTTTGTGCACTGAATATTCATCACATGAGAACCTCAATTTTGAAGTAAAAACGGGGGTACCCATGTTCCATAGGGAGCACTGAGGCATTAAAAATGCCCCATTTTGGCATTATTTAAGGTGGCTCAAAACAGTTTCCAGCACTAATATTTCTATGGGTCATTGTAACCACTCTTTATCACTTGATGCTACAATCATGGTATCAAAACACTGCCCAACTATTGGTGAACACGTTGTTGTCCTTTCCATAACATAATAGGTTACCATAGCAACAGTATGGCCTGCTAAAAACACCCTTAATTGCGGCTTCAGGGGCTTATAATTCAAAAACGGCACGGTGAAATTTTTTTAAAGTATCGATATTTGATAAGCATGATTAGGCGCAACTTTTGGCAAAGTTAAAAAAAATTCCGTAGGTGGCGTTCAGAGCCACCTTAAATTTTTCGAAAATTTAAGGTGGCTCTGAACGCCACCTACGGAATTTTTTTAACTTTGCCAAAAGTTGCGCCTAATCATGCTTATCAAATATTGATAATATGAAAAAAATTTCACCGTGCCGTTTTTGAATTATAAGCCCCTGAAGCCGCAATTAAGGGTGTTTTTAGCAGGTCATACTGTTGCTATGGTAACCTATTATGTTATGGAAAGGACAACAATGTGTTCACCAATAGTTGGGCAGTTTTTTGATACCATGATTGTGGCATCAAGTGATAAAGAGTGGCTATAACAACCCATCAAAATCTAAGTGCTGGAAACTGTTTTGAGCCACCTTAAGGAGGCTCAAAACAGTAATATTTCCGTAAGAAGCCTGGGCTCTAACGGACCCTTTAGCGCGGGCAATCACGCAATCACTCGAGGGTTCGTGAGATAGCGCGCGAGACTTAAGTTTGCAAACCTCACAACAAACATGGCGGCGCGAGGCTTTATTCGTAAAACTATGTTT
>CBDDTI010000733.1:0-5593 GCA_965233585.1 bacterium | reverse complement strand
CACTTTTTAGCTGATGATCAATTTTTATCACTTCATTTTCTATATATATATATATATATATATATATATATATATATATATATATATATATATATATATACCTTACGATGTGTCCAAGTTTATCCTACGAAGAGTGCTCTACACCCAGAAGTGGGGGAGCATTACAATAGTTCAATGACCTCGTGAATTTTTTGTACGCATGTATGTGGAAAGATGACCTTTTATAAATACTGCAGGCAACACACAGTTTAATAAAAAAGCCCTGAAGAGTGGAAGCCTAAAGCCTCCACGAAACAGGCCTGTAGGCAAATGTCAAACGAATAGTCCCATTCATTGAACTATATATATATATCTGACTGTATTCCCAAGAACGTGCCCGCAGATTTATGTAAACTGGTGATATATTACCTCGGGAAAAAAAAAAAGGGGGGGAGGGGGAGATTTTTAATAGGAGAATAATCGGGCTTGTAGAGCTTACCTAGCCTGATATGTTATCTATTTTTTTTTTTTTTTTTTTTGATTTATCTAGCTCAACCCCTCCCCCCCTCCCCTTCCACCCCAAACCCTTTTTCCCTTATCCAATTGGCGTTAGGTTTTGCCCAGGCTACACTCGGCTGAATCTTAGTTGGCGCGGTATCTCGGAGGTGCCGTTGATCAATAAGCTTTCTGTGACTGCTGTCTAAAGGAAGTCTGCCGGAGGACATCATTAAGTCCAATGAAGGTGCAAGTCTAACGATTTGCTAGCAAGCGTCGTCCATTATCGTGCATGAAACCGTCCTGAGATGTATTAGGGAGTTTAAGAACCTACTACGGCAACGCCGAAGACAACGTCGATTAAAAAATGAATTTACATTTTACCTACGAATTCCGGGACACTCTTAAGTCATTAACTTTGTTTAACACTGTCAAAGCTATGGCGAACTGAATCTAGGACACCGCAATAAATTTGAAAAAGAATTTTAAAAAATTAGCCGTCGTAGTCCACGTTCTCCAGACAACGCAGAACTTGGTCATTTCACGTTGTTGTTTTGCAGAGGACGGCAAAGAAATGTACATAGAGTTATAACGCACGTGCACAGCTATTGTTCTGCTCATTAAACCTTTTGTTTAGCGACGTACCCGTTGCCGTTGCCGTCGTGGTTATCTTAAACTCCCTATTTTTGGGTGCGGGACGTGATTTAGTCCCGTAATCGTAGTCCGTTCACGTTTGGACCGCTGCATGTGACGATAATGTTGTGCTTGCTTTAGACAGCAAAGAGTCTTAGCCGCATCAATTTAGGGCTTAGACGTGCAATGTAGCAGACATTTCTAGCTGCTGTTGGCGTTATTTGGCCTGAATTTTGATGCGGCCTAAGACTTAGAAAAAAATCTGTTTTAGTGATGACATGCTACATTCCCGCTCGTGGGAAATCGAAGTACATCCGGGACATTGCTATTTACCAGAAAAACATGGCCACGAAGAGAGTGAAGGAAAGCAACGTCAAAGGCTGATCGATCGTGAGTAAACCTTTCATTTCCTTGTTTGATCAATTTCAGGCGTTTTCGGCCTAGCTAAGTATCAGACATGTCTGTAATTCGCTAGCGCGGGGGAGGATTATTGCTGTGGTTTCCGGTCGCTAATTGACCTGCTGACAATATTTGGCAATTAATTATGGCCCAGTTTGTTTGAAGTTCAATCGATCTTCGATGTAGGAAGCTCTTGTTCAGTCCATTCAGGACGATACAGGCCTTTAGAAAGCTATAGATCAACTGTCCGCTGTGGTTTTGATACCTGTACGTTCGTGTTTATTTAGACTCGAATTTCATTTTAAAGCACTGTTAATTAAATTGTACAATTCGTGATTCAACCAAAACACGGTGAATTTAGTCTTGCTGGCCTCGAAAGGCATACAGAAGAGTTATTTCCTTTTATTTGAGCTACGATAAGCCTTGTGGCGAGCTAGTTCTAGGAGAGGATTGCATCAAGATTATCAGTGACAAGTCAAATTCTCTAGGTATGTTCTTGCGAATACAGTCAGATATTAAATAGAAATGTCACGTAACGGTGTCCTTTATGCTGAAATGTAGAAATCAATAACCGATTTGACTGCTTACGATGCTCTTGTTAAAATTTTTGGCTAACTGAAGCCACAATTAAGATATACTGAGGTCATTTAGGTGACGTAGCATCAGCTAAATTAGTGCCGTGAACCCTATGATCAATCATTAACCTTTAATTTAGCCTTGTCTGGCTCGTTCGACTGAAATGCAGCGACTTCAATGGCTTGAACAGGCACGGAATAGCTTCCTTTAAGGGTAGACGCAGCTGATAGCACTCTCAATACGACATATGCAGTGATAATTATTGAACAGTAATGTCACGTTTTCTAAGTCTTAGGCCGCATCAAAATTCAGGCCAAACAACGCCAACAGCAGCTAGAAATGTCTGCTACATTGCACGTCTAAGCCCTAAATTGATGCGGCTAAGGCTCTTTGCTGTCTAAAGCAAGCACAACATTATCGTCACATGCAGCGGTCCAAACGTTAACGGAATACGATTACGGGACTAAATCACGTCCCGCACCCAAAAATACATCTCAGGACGGTTTCATGCACGATAATGGACGACGCTTGCTAGCAAATCGTTAGACTTGCACCTTCATTGGACTTAATGATGTCCTCCAGCAGACTTCCTTTAGACAGCAGTCACAGAAAGCTTATTGATCAACGGCACCTCCGAGATACCGCGCCAACTAAAATTCAGCCGAGTGTAGCCTGGGCAAAACCTAACGCCAATTGGATAAGGGAAAAAGGGTTTGGGGTGGAGGGGGGGGGGGGGGGGTTTGAGCTAGATAAATAAAAGAAAAAATAGATAACATTTCAGGCTAGGTAAGCTCTACAAGCCCGAGTGTTCTGCTATTGAAAATCCCTCCCCCCCCCCCCCCCCCCCCAACCCCCTTTTTCCCGAGGTAATATATCACCAGTTTACATATATCTGCAGGCACGTTTTTGGAAATACAGTCAGATATATATCATACAGTACCATTTGTTGAGAACAGGATTCCAGTGTCGCGTTGCTAAAAAAACAGCAGACACAGCCTAAATGTTAATAACAATCGTGTGGGTTCGCTTTAAAGTTACAAATTGTCTGTATCTCAATCCCAACAACAGAACGAGAAGTTTGTCCACGCTTATTGTTGTCAGTGTCCATAGAGACACTGAACACAAAATAGAGCCTGTTACTAGACCTACGAGTAATACGGTGTGAGAAATATTCCAATGTTAATTCGCTTCAGACATCCAATAGGTAACAGCGAGAGGCTCTGAAGTAAGATCAACACAGAGATCAGGTGTTACAAGGCTGCGAAGCAAGAGTTTGGACGGCGGATGACGGGAAGACTCCTAGTGAGGAGCAATCAGGATCAGAGCATTCCCCAGAAAGCGTTTAAAATTGAAGTAAATGCCAAGCGGCCGTGAAGCTCAGCAGTTAAAAAATTATGGCGTAGCCCTCGTCAATTTCACCGGAAGTAGGTCTCAGTTTTTCAGCCCAAAGGCTATTTTTCATTTTTACGTCGGTCCAGTCCAGTCAAGAAACATTTTAACATTTTAATGATTTCCGCGTTCTTAGAACTTCCTGTTCCTGCCCTTCCCTCTCCCGCTTCCAACCCTCTACTCTGTCAAGCTCCCGATTCCTTTCCCCTTTCCCCTCCCCCCTCCTCACAACAACTCTATTGAGACCGAGCGCCTTGCCGCCATTTCCAACGTCAGTTATGTTCCAATGGTTCGTTTTTTAAACTTCCTACAAATTTACACAGTTGATACCACACAGAATAACCTATTTAGACCAATGACGCCGGCCATCACTCCAAGTTTCTTTCACGAGGCGAAAATTTGCCATACTGAGCAGCTCTAAAAATAATGTTTTTAGAAATAAAATAGAACACTTTTATTCAAACTAAGATTTAATACTCAAATTTCTTTTTTTTTTTTTCTGTTACTTAATCTTACAGCTCTTCCGATGATTTCTAAAAGTCAGTGATTTTAATTTATTATCTGCATACCGAGGAAATTGATAATCGGCGTCTTTTTTCCTAACAAAAAGCACTTCTTCGTCGAACTCAGTTCAATAAATAAACACTATAATTTGCATTTAACAATTGAGACAGACGAGTCCTCTTGAAGGAAGGATGTTTCCTTCAGAAGCCTCTGCTTGTAATAACACGGTATGAGAAGTTTAATTAGGAAGAATGCTCAGCAAGCTTATCTCGAACGCTGCCAGAAGACCTTTGAAAGTTCAATTTTCAAATTTTAAATAAATATAAGTTCTATTACTCAACGAAGCGAAGCTTGTGAATTTGTTCCTCATTGATACACGTTAGTGCTTCACGTAAAAGCAACCTCTACTATTTAATTATGAGTTTGCCCGAGGTATATATTGGCAATTTGAAATCACATCTTGCCCGGCCTTGTATTAAGCCTGCAGCAGCAGAAATATGGGTAGCCTTTATCTTTTTCGCTACCAATCAATTATTTTCCCTAAGTCAGCCGGTGTTTGTAGCCAGCGGATAGTGACTGAGAAAAAAAAGAATTCGAAGTCAATGAGAAACAAATGATTCAACTGAATTATGAAGCAACGTAACGAGTGTAAAAAAAAACAACAACAACTGGCGAGAGGCAAACCAGTTGGTAAAAATACATTTTGTAGAGGAAAGCGCCTACAATCGAGTTAATTTATTTACAGTGACCTGGGACACGTTGAATACGTCGTCAATTTATCTGCTTTCACTAAGGTAGGCCCAGGAGGGGACGTGTGACTACCTATCACTGCCCATAAGGGGAGAGTCTGGACGAAAGGGGTGCATTTTTCAGGCCCCAAGTATATAAAAGGCCAGGGATACGATAAGGTATATGAGAGTATATTTATCTTTTATTCTTGTAATTTTAAATTTTTAAGCTCCATATTTTAAGTCAATATCTTATATCTTATTATCTTATTATTTTTTGTTAGAGATACTACTTGTTCGGGTCATAAATACAAAAAAAATCATATTATTACTATTTTTATGATGTGAATTTTTTTCCAGAAAATAATTTAGGTAAAAACGTTGAGGAGCTTTTATTTTTAAAAATATTATTACTATTATTATTATTATTATTATTATTATTATTATTATTATTATTATTATTATTATTATTATCCCCCCCCCCCCTGTCAAAATAGTATACAACATAATTATGGGTTGGACCTCGTGAAAGAGCCTCCCTGTAGGAACTTTGTGCATGGAGCAGACGCAAAGCAAAGTAAAGAGACTGAGAGACAAAATAGATATTTCACAATGCGCTTTATTAAACATGACTGTCAAAGCCATAAAAGCACTAGAGACTTCTTTACACTGTTTGTCCATACATATGTGTATACACCTGTCCAATAAAATTTTGAATTCCTATGCAATAGCATTTAAAATGAAATTATTCACCAAAACTTTTTCACACACTTTTGAAAGCATTCATTGTATGTCAATGTCGTTTGATTCGCACTGAGTATACTAAGTGTAAATATTAAGTTAAAACAAAACAAGGTAATGATCTCTTTTTTGGATTTCTTTTACATGTA
>CBDDTI010000732.1:0-5180 GCA_965233585.1 bacterium | reverse complement strand
TGATGAAAGAGTTCATCGTGGCCAATGGCCTCTAGGTCGCGTTCTCGAAGTTCACCCAGGAAGGGATGGATTTGTCCGATCAGTCAAGGTTGCTACAAAGTCGTCTGTATTGACAAGGCCAATTTCAAAATTGTGTTTCCTCGAACAAGAGAGCTTACTTCCAATGAAGAACTCTAATTGATCTATTTGGTCATCGCGTTGTTAGTTGACAATGAGAAGGGCTTGTTGAAGTTATGTACTAGACTTCGTGCTTCACGAACACTAACGGATTTACTTAAGTTCTCACTTAGATACTCGTATAAGGTCTAGTCGTTAAGTACATTTATTAAGTGAACTCAATTTAGTTCAGGGGCCGGAATGTAGCGACTAGAACTTTCTTCGCTTTGGGCGGTTCACGTTTCTGCGTGACCCCTGGGAATTACGTAATGGCATTTTTTTCTTTCTCAGTATTTAAGCAGTCATTATTATGCTTAGTTGTCATTTTTTCACCAATGCTTGTTAGCTGCTGTCGTTTGATAGTTTTCTTCCGTGGTTGCGTCTCACTGTTGTGAACTTTAAGTATATCATTCTGTGATTTTTCCTGTTGGAAAGACGCCACAGTTTTTTGAATCACACCACCGCTACTACCACCATCTTCACGTTTATTTTGTTTCACGTTTACCTGTAGGATGATTAAATTGTATAAAGAATTCTATGATACTGTACTGTCCACTGTGTTTGACAGAATTCTGCTTCATCGCAGATCTGAATGATTAACATAATGTGTCGGTTAATATGATAGCAAGACAAACATTAAAATACAGGCGCTCTAATTTGTCATAGTAACCAGCAGGTTGCTGCAGTTAACTACAACTAAAGAAGACGATTACGGCCCCAGGGAACAAAATCTTAATACGCAATCGCACAAAGATGAGCGAATGCATGCTTACTTATCTGTACTGCGCCACAAAGAACAATGGCTTGGAGAATTTTCGTCGAAATCATCTTTTATGCCTGAAAAAAACAAAAAACAAAAAACAAAAATCTTTTATGCCTGAGACGAAAAATTATTATAATTCTTTAACGCTTTATGAATACATAACAGTCATAACATACGGAAACGTGTATATTAAAACCATTAGCGTGGAACTCAGCCAGACAGTTTCCTCGTCGGAGGTTGAAAATAAATTAGCAGATGTTTCAATGAATTTGAACCTCCGTAAATGGCATTGAATACGGCTTCGATTGCTCTTCTTGACGGCCAAGTTTAAAATAAACCCGATTCATTGAGCTTCCGGGTTGATTCCCGACCAATTTAATTTTAGGTAAAAGGAAAAAAAGGACCCAAACCAGTTGGCATTCAAGACATTATTTCTGAAACTTTTAACTGAAGGTAATTGTATGTTATAAGACTTATGTAAGACCAAGATACTATTTAGCCAAGTCTTGTGGACATAGTCTCAATACCATTTTAAATTTTTATGTCACGTTTTGGCACCACGCCACAAACAATTGAAGAGAAGCAGAGTCAATAAGGCGTACGAGCACTTTGTCTTTTGCAATTTTGAAACTCAAAAGGAACGATTGGAAATTAATAGAGAAATTTCTGTCGGATATCCATTATGATCTTTGACAATATTCAGCCGGTGAATAAAGGAAGAAAGGTTTCACCTCAACATTGTCTGCGCGGTATCTGGCAAAAAGAGACTAGTCTTGAACATGCTTGCTCGGCTAAGAACGCCCGAGAAAGTAAAAAGCGTCAAACAACGTCAACAGCGTCAATATAGCAGTTGCAAAGCCCTGAATCAATTTTGAAATCTCCTGCACGAACTGTGGTCTCCACTTTGCGCTCAAACGATAATGCAGACGAGTATCGAGTACCGGAAACGAGCGACGTTTCTCTTCCGATAAGCAGGTGTCAGTTACTTCGCCCATGTAAATAGTTCATCGAGGAGAAGAGGTCAGAATTAAAGTTTAAACTTATGGAAGCAAGCACTAAAAGATAGCAGATAAAAGACGCAACCTCCGCGCTTGGAAATACCGGTCAATGCTGTAGTAATTGTCATAAAAGACATGTCACAGTTCGCACCTGCCGCATGGCAAAATATGAGTCAGTGTTTCGCTGTGGAGGGTTGAGTAGGCAGACAGATGACAAACAGGAGTTTCATAAAAAAGGTAAAAGAGAAATAGGAACATTAGAAAGCCCGCAGCGGAAATAGGAATGGATTTGAAAGGACGCGGAGCGGCTTTTTCCCCGAGGAACCAGTATAGTAAATTTTGCTGGGGAAGTTTACCAATGGATACATTCAATATCCTTCAAATGCATTTACTGATTTCGTATCATTCATTATTATTTTCAAGGCTGCAAAAAGCAAAATGCCCGTACGCATTGCTGGCTTTGCGTCCGCTTAAGCTTAAGTGTTTGCGGAGTGGCGCCAAAACGTTCCCAAGTGGGCGGGTAAACTTTGAAGTTTGATCGTCAAAACTGACTTTTTATTGGCCAGCAGAGCATGTTTTTGTCACGCGTGTGGACAGGTAGTTTGAAGCGACGTTAATGTCCGAAACAAAAAAACGTCGGACAGCTTTATCACCTTGAAACTTCACTCTCAATTTTCTCTAAAGACTCCCATAAAAGCTCTTAACTGAAATTGTGTCATCGTTAAAACAGCTACGTCAGAATAGTCCTAAGATACCGACGTCTTATTTCCAAAATTATCCCTTATTAACAACAGGCGTGATAATCTCAATGAGGTATGGGGTCATCACTTTGCAATGAATACCCAGACCATGATAAAACGTACATCACCCATGCATAACTTTTATCTCTAGCACACCCGAAAGGACACTTCGATTATTTGTTTCAGAATTTGTTATGGTGATGTCATATACATTCAAAGCTTGGATACTAAGGAACAATGGGAGAGCATTAACTTGGAAAACAGTAAGAACTAGAAATATTAAATCAGAATCGCAAAATATCAAGATTATTTTTGATGAAAAAAAAATACAGTTGAATACTTGACTTACCACTCCTCTTCAGAGGGTGACAACAGGTTTTGTCCTCTATGCGCGAACTGTGACTTTCTCTTTGGTAAACACTACAAAATGATGGAACAGCTATGTCATTCAAGGAACTGAGGAAACTCCATCATGATATCAGTTTCACAGCTGTCTTAACCTGCGATCAGGCGTCCCTATCTTTTTTATTCGCGGCGGGAAGGTACGCCTGATACATTTACTTGACTATTTGTCTGTTGCTAGTGCAGAATCTGGACTTTTCTCTGATTGGTCAAGAAACAAAAGATCAGTCAGTCTTGCGTGTTATTGACAGATCGGATCGAAATCCAGCCACAGCCACAGCCACTAGTGTGACCTTGTAACCTTTTCTTCGTCATGCTATCGGGCTGTGATTGGTGGATTTCGATCCGATCAACGAAAACGATGGTAAATGCTTCTGTTGAGAGTTTTGTTCACAAAGCTCTCAAAGATGGACAAATAGAATGCATTCATAGAATCTTGAAAAAAAAGTGCAAGAATTTGACAATAAATAATTATGGCTAGCCATAATTATTTATTGTCAAATTCATAGAATCGTATGCCATGAGAGAGATGTTTTGGCCGTGCTACCGACGGGATTAGGCAAGAGCGCTACATATCAGTTAATTTCAAAAGTGTTGTTTCGTATGGGCCGTACAGCCAAGGCCACATCAAAAACCAACTCAGAACTCCTTGTCTTTTGTTGGCTTGCAAAGTGAACGGTACCTTCACCAAGTTCTGCTTCTGAAACTTACTCATTACGAACGAAACAGAAGGACGTGTTTTACAAAATAAACCGTCATATTTTTGTCGGTCGTACTGTACAGCACTGCATGTAAATTCACGCTGTTCGTGCCTTGTGTAATATTTCCGCCCACGAAGCGACTTCCGGTAATTGTGCTAGATTCATTCTTATCGGGAGATGACATCGCCGACATTCTCGCTGACAGATATTTCAATTAGGGGGCGGCAGACGAATAGTCAAGTAATTGTATCAGGCGTTCCTTCCCGCCGCGAGAAAAAAAGTAAGGACGCCTGATCGCAGGTTACAGCTGTCTCGTTTGTCCATTTTATAGTATTGCTCCGCAAATACCTGAAGTAAACTGCAAATCACTTGGAGAATATATCGATGAAAATCTTAGGTAGCATTTCAACATTGATGACCTGTGTAGAAAGATCGCTTCTACAATTGAAGCCATAAAGCGAGTTAAGCCACTTCGTATCAATTTACTCTACACTGCAAGTGCAACTCAATGGTTCAAGGTCACTTTCATTACTACAGCCTAGTCTGGGGCAGGCCGCACCGCCTGAGTCTGGGGTAATTGTGACAAAACATTATCTAACAAGCTACAAAAACCACAAAACTGTGCTGCCCGAGTGATAACTTCATCGGGCTAGGACGCTGATATCGGTTCCTCGTTTCCCAAACTAAGCTGGAAAGACATGAAATCTCAACGTCAAATTGAAAAAACCCTTATGTTTTTCCCGAATATCTCCATTCTCGTCCCCAGAGCCTACGATCCTTCTGGCCTGCGGCAGGAATCGTGAGCTCTGGGAGCAACCATTTTGAAATAACAATGGAAATAACCGAATTCTGCACATCCGGTTTAACGCAGTCTTCTTCTATGGCGCATGCCCGAAAGATCGTAGAAGGATCATAGGCTCTGGGGACGAGAATGGAATATCTCACTTCTAAACTTGTAACGCGAGATGGATCAAGTTAACCTCTGAGGGAATCGATTAGCAAACTTGTTGTTCTCTTTCCGAGAACTAACGACATGAAAAATAGGTACAGCAGCGCAACCCTATACAGCTTACCCTTTGATATTAGAGAGTCTGGTTCATTAAATCAATTTAGACGCTTTCTCTATCACAATTTTTAAACACACGGCATTCATGGAAATCAGGTTTATAAGTTAAATATTGTTGTAAGCTAATATAATATTAGGATTAGAATTTTAGGTTTGGCATTTTAAAAATTTTATTGGAATTAATCGTACTGATAAATTTTTTTTACTGTGAATAGAAAATGATTAAAGATTAACCAGGTGATCTGGTGACGTAATGAAAAGGCCCGGCCAAAAAATTTTAATGCCGTATCCCACAACCACGTGCGGTCCTAGGTGTTGTTTTCCCATTGCCAAAACGTAACAGATCATTTCCCG
>CBDDTI010000731.1:0-32736 GCA_965233585.1 bacterium | reverse complement strand
CAACAGTGAGACCTAACCTTAACCCTAACTCTAACCATAAACTCTAAACCCCAAACCCTAACGCTAACCCTAAACCTAACCCTAACCTTCACCCTAACTCTAACCATAAACTCTAAACCCCAAACCCTAACGCTAACCCTAAACCTAACCCTAACCTTCACCCTAACTCTAACCATAAACTCTAAACCCCAAACCCTAACGCTAACCCTAAACCTAACCCTAACCTTAACCCTAACTCTAACCATAAACTCTAAACCCCAAACCCTAACGCTAACCCTAAACCTAACCCTAACCTTAACCCTAACTCTAACCATAAACTCTAAACCCCAAACCCTAACGCTAACCCTAACCTTAACCCTAACTCTAACCATAAACTCTAAACCCCAAACCCTAACGCTAACCCTAAACCTAACCCTAACCCTCTTGATGTAGACAATATCGCCACTTAATTGTGATTGACACAGTCAACCCTAGTAATGTAGATTTCACAACAGTGAGACCTAACCTTAACCCTAACTCTAACCATAAACTCTAAACCCCAAACCCTAACGCTAACCCTAAACCTAACCCTAACCTTAACCCTAACTCTAACCATAAACTCTAAACCCCAAACCCTAACGCTAACCCTAAACCTAACCGTAACCCTCTTGATGTAGACAATATCGCCACTTAATTGTGATTGACACAGTCAACCCTAGTAATGTAGATTTCACAACAGTCAAACCTAACCTTAACGCTAGGTCTAACCATAAACTCTAAACCCCTAACCCTAACCGTAAACCTAACTGTAACTCTATTGATGTAGACAATATCGCCACTTAAATGTGATCGACACAGTCAACCTTAGTGATGTAGATTTTGTAACCATGGACCCAACCTCTTACCCTAACTCTAACCACTAACTCTAAACCTAACCCTACCCCTAAATTGCTCAGTCAAAAAGAATGAGGAAAGAGAGGGCGAAATGAGAGAGAGAGAGAGAGAGAGAGAGAGAGATACACCAAGCGACTGTCAAACAAACAGATATAAATGCAAATACAAACACACACACAAGCGAGAAAAACAATTATGAAAGTTATCCACTTTTGAAAAAAAAAGACTCTATTAAAAGGAAGGCTAAAGAGTGCACAGTGCAATTGCTGTAGACGATGTCGCCACTTCCTTTTGATTGTTTCAGTCAACCCTAGTAATGTACATTTCACAACACTCACCCCTAACCTTAACTATTGACCATCACTCTAACCATAAACTCTAAACCCCAAACCCTAACCCTAACCCTATTGATGTAGACAATATCACCACTTAATTGTGATTGACACAGACTACCCTAGTAATGTACTAACCTGGACAAAAATAAGAACCATGCTCCTGATACATAAAATCAGAATCTTGTGATGTCGAGGAATCAAGATGTTCGATTCAGCTGCGAAACCGCGAGCGAAAGCGACGTGCGACTGCCGCTACTTCACCCATCGTTGCATCGCGGCGAAATCCGCTTGCAGATTCTCCACATGATGCATCAGAAGGATGGTTCTTTTTTGTCCAGGGTAGTAGATTTCATCACCATGAACCCTAACCCTAACCCTTATCCTAAACTGCTCGGTAGAAAGGAATGAGGAAAGAGAGGCGAAAAGAGAGAGAGAGAGAGAGAGAGAGAGAGAGGGAGGGAGGGAGAGAGAGAGAGAGAGAGAGAGAGAGAGAGAGAGAGAGACAGAGAGAGAGACAGAGAGAGACAGAGATAGACAGAGAGACAGAGAGAGAGATTTACACCAAGCAACTGTCAAAGCAAACAGATACAAAGACAAATACACACAAGCGAGAATACAATTATGAAAGTTATACCACTTTTGACAAAATACTCTATTATCATTGTCCGCTTTGATTTGCGCTCTGCAAATTGTTTAAGATTGTAGTGATTGTTCCTGGGTCGTATGGGTTTGACAGTTTTCAGAAAAGATCCATGAAATCTTTACTGACCTTTTCTCTGGCTCTCTGCCCACCTCCTAATGGTTGTCCTCACTGTCTGCTTCGAACTGCTGCCTGCAAACGGAGAAAGAGTGTTGTGATTGATTGGGGTTAAGGTTAGGGATAGGGTCAGGGTTTTGCGTTTAGAGTTTATCGTTAGAGTTGGGGTTAAGGGTTAAGGATAGGGTTGCTTGTTGTGAAATCTACATTACTAGGGTTGACTGAAACAATCACAAGTAAGTGGCGACATTGTCTACATCAATTTTACTGTGCACTGTTTAACCTTCCCTTTAAATTCAATTGATCATTCATTGATTCATACAACCATTAATCCATTTATTTAGGCAAGATTGCAGAAAAGTAAAGAGCAAATGCTTGTCAAAGCCCTGTCCCTGACTGAGTCCACTTAAAAAAAAATAATAGGCCAGAGAATTGACGAAGAAAAAATATAATTTTTTTTGTATAATATTCTTGCTCGTTGCAGTTATTGTACTCCAAAAAAGTTTAAAGTGTGCATGTGGTGTTTTAGGTTACCGTGGAGCAGGCAGGGCAAGAGCCAGGTATAGGTCAGCAAATAATTCAGGAAGTTTTCCGAGAACAAAGAATGCCAGACTTACTCTTCTCAATGAAAACCTTTAAATTAGCTTTTGGTGCAACATAATGCTTAGGGAATAACTGAAACAACAAGAGAGAGAGAGAGAGAGAGAGAGAGAGAGTCAGGAAGAGAGATCAACAACAAGCCACTGTCACAACAAACAGATACAAATACAAATATACACAAGCGAGAAATACAAATATGGAAGTGATACCACTTTTGATAAAATACTCTACTTAAAAAGAAGGTTAAACAGTGCACAGTGCAATTGATGTAGACAATTTCGCCACTTATTTGTGATTAACTCAGTCAATCCTAGTAATGTAGATTTCACAACAATCCTAGTAATGTAGATTTCACAACAATCAACCCTTACCCTTAACCCTGATAATAAACCCTAAACCCCAAACCCTAACCCTAACCCTTACCCTAACCTTAACCCTAATCATTCACTACACTCTTTGTCCGTTTGCAGTCAGCAGTTCGAAGCAGACAGTGAGGACATCGATTAGGAGGTGGGCAGAGAGCCACGGAGAAGGTCAGTAAAGATTTCATGGTTCTTTTCTGAATACTGTCAGACCCATACGAAACCACAACAATCTTAAACAATTTGCAGAGCGCATATCAAATCATACAATGATAATTCAATCAATCATTCATTTCTTCATTCAATCATTCATCCATTTTTTTACACAAGATTGCAGAAAAGTAAGAAGCAAATGCTTATAAAAGCCCCATCCCTGCTTGAGCTCACTTGAAAAAAAAGGCCAGAGAATAGATGAAGATAAAAAAGAAATAAATGTTTTTTGAGTGATATTCTTGCTTGGGGCAGTTATTGCCCTCCAAGAAAGCTTAAAATGTGCATGTGGCGTTTTAGGGTACCGTGCAGCAGGCAGGTCCAGGACCCAGGTAGGTCAGTAAAGAATTCAGGAAGTTTTCCGAGGACAATGAAAGCCAGACTTACTCTTCTCAATGAAAGCCTTTACATTAGCTTTTGGTACCTGATGATCCTTGCAACATTACACTCTACAGGGTAGCCCTAAGTAGATTAAGGCCAGCTTCATTTAATATTCAACCTCATCTTTAACACCATCCAGACATCATGCAGAACCTACCAGCAAAAGAGGATGCACCGCAGCAGGCGGGTGTTAGCGCAGAGAATAGGTACGTTTTTGTTGTTGTTTTTGTTGTTATTGTTTTGGTTCTTGTTCTTGTTGTTAATGTTGTTGTTGTAGTTGTTGTTGTTGTGGTTGTTGTTGCATATTGCTGTTGTTGGGTTTGTTTTACAATAATATTATGTAGACAGGCCAACAGACCAGAGGTCTCCTTCAAAACAGCCCACAATGAGAAAATAAAGAAACAATAATGTGGTAGTAATAAAATGCATGTCATCTTTCTGAAATGACATCATGGAAGTTATCTCATGAACCCTTAGGTAACTGCCACCATTCCTTTTTTTTCTTTGCAGGGAGCAGACGGAGTTACCGACCAGTCAGACGGGAGGTCAGCAGTGTCATCTGTCGCAATCTAGCAAAGGTAAGGAATGGTTTTACATATCTAAAAGAACGGTTTTCTATTTGTTAGACTCACAGTCAAAGAAGTGCACGAGCAATGTTAGCAGGGTATACCGGTAAACTGTGCCAGTGTGCAATGAGAAAAAGAATGAGCACTGAAGTTGTGTACAGATATGTTCTGAAATCTTTGCTGAAATTTGCCGAAAGTCAAAGTGTATCGTGTCTACGAGAATACGTTTTCAAAGTGAAGACAAATACAAATACGGTTTTTTTTTTCAATAATTGTAAGACCTTTTGAAACAACATGACGTGACGAAATGACGAAAGAATACATACCATCCAGAAACAAACGAAATTGACTCAAGCGAACATGACCCTGGTCGGAGCTGCTCAGTTAAAAATATACAAAAGAGAGGGAGGAGAGAGAGAGAATGAGAGAGAGATATGGAGAGAGAGAGAGAGAGAGAGAGAGAGAGAGAGAGAGAGAAGAGAGAGATCTGCACTAAGCGACGGTCAAAACAAAGGGATACAAATACGTGTACACACAAGCGAGAAATACAATTATGAAAGTCATACCACTTTTGACAAAATACTCTATTCAAAAGGAACGTCAAACAGTGCAGAGTGCAATTGATGTAGACAACATCGCCACTTATTTGTGATTGACTCAGTCAACCCTAGTAATGTAGATTTCATAACCATGAACCCTAACCCTTAGGTTTAACCCTAACTCCAACCCTAGAGAGAGAGAGAGAGAGAGAGAGAGAGAGAAACAGACAGACAGAGAGAGAGAGAGAGAGAGAGAGAGAGAGAGACAGAGAGAGACATAGAGATAGATAGATAGATAGATAGAGATCTACACCAAGCCACTATCAAAACAAACACATACAAATACAATCACAAATACACAAGCGAGAAATACAATGATAAACGTTATACCACTTTGACAAAATACTCTATTTAAGAGGAAGGTTACACAGTGGACAGTGCAATTGATGCAGACAATATCGATACTTATTTGTGATTGACCCAGTCAACCCTAGTAATGTATATTTCATTACCATGAACAATTCACTAATCAGTTGGCTCTCCATTGATGTATTTTACAGACTCAAGACCAGTCACGTCCAGACAGGCTTAGACGAGGAGTTCGACCTCGCACCATCGGCCATCGACTATGTCCGATGGTGCCAAACAACGGTGCAGACGGGTAACATTGCCTCGTTCTTCACCAAGACAGTACCAACTACCTCAACCAGCAACGGCCAACATTAAACCGGCAGCAATGGAACGCCCCCAACCCACGACGCAAGTGGTCCCTGGAAACCAGGCGAAGGTTGCAGCAAGTTGTTCGGTGGCACGTACCGTGTCAAGGCAGTGCCCAGCCACTTTACGCATCGTACTGCGACCGAGCACATGGAGTCAAGGCGCCTTGGCTTGAGAAGAAGCACAGCACCGAAGAGGGCCCATGCTCGAGTTCACCCGCTGGCTGCCATTGCGGGTTGATGTGTCCTAAGCAAGTCAACCTGTGATCTCTACCGCCGCCAAATTGCAGAAATGGCCTACTGGCTGGACAGCGACAAAGTGGACCTGGAGAAGTTTCTTGATGTAACAGTGATCGAGGGGAAGCTCAATCTCTGCCAAAAGGTGTCCACCACTGGACCGCACGGCCTGGTCACCTGTATGGACTCACTGGGCATGCTCCTCACATGGATAGGGAGCAATGACCAGTTTGACAAGGAGATGGTGAAATCAACAATGGCCAAGATCAAGGCCATCAAGACCACGTACCAGGAAGACACAAGGAGCACGAGTGCCTGGCTGCGGACCGAATGCGATAAACAGCGATCCATTCGCAGCTACCCTTACTGGATAGACTTCGATCGGCGGAGCGGACTTGGGAAAAACGTTCTGACCAGTCCGGAGATCGAACTTGAAGTAATTTTTTTGACCTTTAAATAACTATAACCATAATTTTATTGACCTTTAAATAACTATAACCATAATTTTATTGACCTTTAAATAACTATAACCATAATTTTATTGACCTTTAAAGAACTCAAACCATAATTTTACTGACCTTTAAAAACTCTAACCATACTTTTTGACCTTTAAATAACTTTAACCATAATTTTATTGACCTGATAGAAAAAAGTAGCAAAACTATTAACTACTACAATTTTTCAACATATCCTAAGACCAATTACCGTTGAGAACAACCACCCTAACCATAATTTCGTTGATTTTTAAACTGTGAGAACCAGCAGCACAGCTACTAACTACTAGAGATTTTTTCAACATTACTTTCTGAATTTTCAATATTAACTTCTACATTTTCAAAAGGGGTACTTCTTTAGTTTCTCAATTTTCAATATTAACTTCTACATTTTCTAAAGGGGTACAATTTCTATCCCAGCACATAAAAATGGACAAAGCACCAGTTATTGGACATCATTATGTGGTACTAAGTTTGCCTAAGACCACATTTGGACAAAGAACCAGTTACGGGGACATTTTTATGGGTCCTAAGTTTGCCTAACACCACATTTGGACAAAGAACCAGTTACGGGGACATTTTATGGGGTCCTAAGTTTGCCTAACACCACATTTGGACAAAGAACCAGTTACGGGGACAATTTTATGGGGTCCTAAGTTTGCCTAACACCACATTTGGACAAAGAACCAGTTGCTGGGACATTTTTATGGGGTCCTAAGTTTGCCTAACACCACATTTGGACAAAGAACCAGTTACGGGGACAATTTTATGGGGTCCTAAGTTTGCCTAACACCACATTTGGACAACGAACCAGTTGCTGGGACATTTTTATGGGGTCCTAAGTTTGCCTAACACCACATTTGGACAAAGAACCAGTTACGGGGACATTTTTATGGGGTCCTAAGTTTCCCTAACACCACATTTGGACAAAGAACCAGTTGCTGGGACATTTTTATGGGGTCCTAAGTTTGCCTAACACCACATTTGGACAAAGAACCAGTTGCTGGGACATTTTTGTGTGGTTCTAAGTTTGCCTAACACCACATTTGGACAAAGAACCAGTTGCTGGGACATTTTTGTGTGGTTCTAAGTTTGCCTAACACCACATTTGGACAAAGAACCAGTTGCTGGGACATTTTTGTGTGGTTCTAAGTTTGCCTAACACCACATTGGGACAGCCTAGCACCTCAACGGGACACATTCAAAATCAACCTAGCACCACAACTGGACAGATTGAAGATTGCCAGCCTAAAACCACACTGCAACAACCTAGCACCACAAGAGGACAATTTAAAAAAAAAAAAAAACAACCTAACACAACGATGGGACAACCTAGCACAACAACGGGACAAACCTAAAAAATTTAGAAACCCAGAAATATCTGGGACAACCCAGAAATATTTAGGGACAACCCAGAAATATCTGGGACAACCCAGGTAAAAATCGGGACAACCCAGGCCAAAAACCGGGACAATGTGGTTAGGCCTAACCCTAACCACATCTTAGGAAACTTAGACCACATCTTCGGAACATTAGACCACATCGTCCAATTGTGGTGTTCAGATGAGCATCCTAACACCACAAATTTTGTCCCGGGACAATTTCACGTCCCGGGACAGAAATTGTTGTCCTTGGCACACCTAGCACAACAGCTTAGCACCACATCTGGACAATTTTCTTGTCCCGGGACTCGAAATGTGGTCCGTAGTTTTCCCAAACACCACATCTGGACAAATCAAAAACTTTTCTGGGACATAACTTGTGGTGTTAGCTTAAACCAAACACCACAATGGGACAAAGCACCAGTCAGTGGGACCAGAGAATGTGGTTCTAAGTTTGCCTGAGACCACAATTGGACAAAGCACTAGTCAGTGGGACGTAAACATGTGGTGTTAAGTTTGCCTAAGACCACAATTGGACAAAGCACCAGGTAGTGGGACAAGATATTGTGGTTCTAAGTTTGCCCGAGACCACAATTGGACAAAGCACAAGTCAGTGGGACATCAATATGTGGTGTTAAGTTTGCCTAAGACCACAATTGGACAAAGCACAAGTCAGTGGGACATCAATACGTGGTGTTAAGTTTGCCTAAGACCACAATTGGACAAAGCACAAGTCAGTGGGACATCAATATGTGGTGTTAAGTTTGCCTAAGACCACAATTGGACAAAGCACAAGTCAGTGGGACATCAATATGTGGTGTTAAGGTTGCCTAAGACCACAATTGGACAAAGCACCAGGTATTGGGACAACGATTTTTTGGTGCTAAGCTTGCCTGAGACCACAATTGGACAAAGCACCAGCTAGTGGGACAAGATATTGTGGTTCTAAGTTTGCCTAAGACCACAATTGGACAAAGCACTAGTAAGTGGGACGTGAATATGTGGTGTTAAGGTTGCCTAAGACCACAGTTGGACAAAGCACTAGTTATCGGGACAACAATTTTTGGGTGCTAAGTTTGCCTGAGACCACAATTGGACAAAGCACCAGCTAGTGGGACAAGATATTGTGGTTCTTAGTTTGCCTGAGACCACAATTGGACAAAGCACTAGTAAGTGGGACGTGAGTATGTGGTGTTAAGGTTGCCTAAGACCACAATTGGACAAAGCACTAGTTATCGGGACAACAAATTTTTGGTGCTAAGTTTGCCTGAGACCACAATTGGACAAAGCACCAGCTAGTGGGACAAGATATTGTGGTTTTAAGGTTGCCTGAGACCACAATTGGACAAAGCACTAGTCAGTGGGACTTAGGGTTGTGGTGTTAAGTTTGCCTAAGACCACAATTGGACAAAGCACTAGTTATCGGGACAACAATTTTTGGGTGCTAAGTTTGCCTGAGACCACAATTGGACAAAGCACCAGGTAGTGGGACAAGATATTGTGGTTCTAAGGTTGCCTGAGACCACAATTGGACAAAGCACTTGTAAGTGGGACGTGAATATGTGGTGTTAAGGTTGCTTAAGACCACAATTGGACAAAGCATTAGTTATCGGGACAACAATTTTTTGGTGCTAAGTTTGCCTGAGACCACAATTGGACAAAACACCAGGTAGTGGGACAAGATAATGTGGTTTTAAGGTTGCCTGAGACCACAATTGGACAAAGCACTAGTCAGTGGGACTTAGGGTTGTGGTGTTAAGTTTGCCTGAGACCACACTTGGACAAGGCACCAGTTTTGGGGACATCATTGTGTGGTATTAAGTTTGCCTAAACCACAATTGGACAAACCACCAGTATTTTTTGTTGTGCTAAGTTTGCCTGGTACCACAATTGGACAAAGGACCAGTAATTGGTACGACAAAATGTCGTCCTAGGCTCAAATAAACACCACAACAGGACAATCACGATTGTCCGGGACGATTGCTGTGGTCCCAGTCATTGCTAAGCACAACATCTGGACATTTTAAATTATTATTCACCTTCGCTTAGAGCCACGAATGGACATCCTCACACCCAACGGGACAGGGTAACACCACAAATGGACAAATAACAACCTGATTGGGACAATAAGCTTTGGGAGAAAAGATGTGGTCCTAAGCTCAGCTCCTCCACCTCAACCCTAGGGACATGCAGAATTTCGGAGACATAAATCTTTAGTCAGTCAGGAAACTGAGCCTGAAAACCTACTCAGGCAGTTTTTACCCGAGTTGTAAAATCAATACATCATTGGAAAGCCATGAGCATGTTCTGTATGGTGATATCTTGTGTCAAAAGGAAACTAGAAATAAAAACAGGGCGGTATTTAAAACTATAGACAGGGCACACTTGGGAAGCATACTACAGCAAACATATTTGTCAAGGCCAGTTTACAAGACGTACAACTTTCTGAAATCATGTCACTGGGCGTGAAAAATCTTCAGGCGTCACTTAATGGATTTCAACATCCAAGACAGCATTGGAAAGCTCTGAAAATCCTCAGCAAGGAGAGTTTGTTTTTCAAAAGCCAGCCAGAACGGCTAGATTGGTCGATCTGAGCAGGCTTCCAAAGGCAGACAAGGCGAACATGCACAAAAGACAACTTTAATCCTTGCCAAGGAAAAGTTGTAAGACATACAACTTTTTTCAGTCAAAAGCATGAGCCTGAACATCTATTCAGGCAGTTTCTACCTTAATTATATAAATCAAATGCATAATTGAACAGCTCTCAACGTGTAATTAATGGTGTACAGTGTGTGTCAAAACGAGATAAGAATTGCAACTGGGCAGGCTTTCAAAGATGGCCACGGGAAATTGTAAAATCATATTACAATGAGCATGGATGCAAGGTTACAAGACGTACAACTTTCTGAAATCATGTCAGTGTGCGTGAAAACGTTTTCACACTTTTTCTTTATGGATTTCAACATCCAATACAACAGTGGAAAGCTCTGAAAATACTTTGCAAGGGGATATTTTGTTTATCAAAGCCAACTAAAATTGATATCTGGGCAGGCTTTCAAAGATGGACACGGGAAACTGTCAAATCATACTACAATGAGCATGGATGCAAGGTTACAAGACGTACAACTTTCTGAAATCATGTCAGTGTGCGTGAAAACGTTTTCACACTTATTCTTTATGGATTTCAACATCCATTACAACAGTGGAAAGCTCTGAAAATACTTTGCAAGGGGATATTTTGTTTATCAAAAGCCAACTAAAATTGATATCTGGGCAGGCTTTCAAAGATGGACACGGGAAACTATAAAATCATACTACAATGAGCATGGATGCAAGGTTACAAGATGTACAACTTTCTGCAATCATGTCAGTGTGCGTGAAAACGTTTTCACACTTATTCTTTATGGATTTCAACATCCAATACAACAGTGGAAAGCTAAACTGAAAATTATTTGCAAGGGGATATTTTGTTTATCAAAAGCCAACTAAAATTGATATCTGGGCAGGCTTTCAAAGATGGACACGGGAAACTATAAAATCATAGTACAATGAGCATGGATGCAAGGTTACAAGATGTACAACTTTCTGCAATCATGTCAGTGTGCGTGAAAACGTTTTCAAACTTTTTCTTTTTGGATTTCAACATCCAATACAACAGTGGAAAGCTCTGAAAATTCTTTGCAAGTGGATATTTTGTTTATCAAAAGCCAACTAAAATTGATATCTGGGCAGGCTTTCAAAGATGGACACGGGAAACTATAAAATCATAGTACAATGAGCATGGATGCAAGGTTACAAGATGTACAACTTTCTGCAATCATGTCAGTGTGCGTGAAAACGTTTTCACACTTATTCTTTATGGATTTCAACATCCAATACAACAGTGGAAAGCTAAACTGAAAATTATTTGCAAGGGGATATTTTGTTTATCAAAAGCCAACTAAAATTGATATCTGGGCAGGCTTTCAAAGCCACACAAGGCAAATGTGGACAAAACACAACTATAAAATCTTGCCAAGGAAAAGTTGTAAGACACAACTTTTCTCAGTCAAGGCAAAATGGGAAAACATACATGTACAACTCTTCCCAGTCATGGTATTAGCCAATGTGGACAAAACACAACTATAAAATCTTAGGGTTAGGAAAAGTTGTAAGACACAACTTTTCTCAGTCAAGGCAAAATGGGAAAACATACATGTACAACTCTTCCCAGTCATGGTATTAGCCAGTCCAAAGAAAATTACAATGAAATTAAAAGACCTACAACTTTCTCATGGAGGCCATTGGGCCTGAAAACAAGACGAACAGTTAATTGAGAACAGAACCATCTTTCATTGTGCCTTATCACAGCTTTTTAAAATGAAAAACGCTATTGGAAGCCCGCATTCGGCAAAAAAAAAAAAAAAAAAATACAAGAAGAGAATGCATTGGAATCTAAGGAAAATAGGTGTACAACTTGCAATATGTTTACAACCTAATAAGTTGTAAAACTAGTATTGTGTAGGTTCTTTAGACCACAGAAGTCGATCAAGAGCAACATTTGGACAGCGGGCCAACAGAAGTGAGGTTAGGTGTTAGAAGGAAGGGTTACCACAAGTGGACAAACAGCAGATCAGTACAGCAGGCGGGTGAAGACTAAGAGAGGGAAAGAGAGAGAGAGAGAGAGTAAGTGAAGATATCATGGATCTTTTTGGAAAATAAAACCAGACTTACCAGTATCAATCACTAAAATCTTTCTCCGTTTGCAGGCAGCAGTTCGAGGCAGACAGTGACGGGTTACCACAAGTGGACAAACAGCAGATCAGTACAGCAGGCGGGTGAAGACTGAGAGAGGGAAAGAGAGAGAGAGTAAGTGAAGATATCATGGATCTTTTTGGAAAAAAAACCAGACTTACCAGTATCAATCACTAAAATCTTTCTCCGTTTGCAGGCAGCAGTTCGAGGCAGACAGTGACGACATCGATTAGGAGGTGGGCAGAGAGCCAGAGAGAAGGTCAGTAAAGATTTCATGGATCTTTTCTGAAAACGGTCAAACCAATACAGCCCAGTAACAACCACTACATCTTAAGATGGCTCGAGACAGTTGTGACCTCTCACACAGCCTCAAACATGCAAGCATACACACCAGTCATGTCCATGCTTCAAAAAGCTGTACAACGTACTCACTGCACCTCGTGCAATCAACCAGCACACACTAATGTCATAATGGTGTACGCAGTAAAGTGCTCATTGTACGTAGTAGGTCCGTTTTGCCAGTCAAAAATCGGTCGCCGGCGACCGATAAGTTTAGACGACCACTGTGTAAATATTTCTCAATGGATTTTTATAAATAAGATATCGTTGGAAAGGTCTTTTCATTACCTAAACGTGGATACTTTGTTTTTGAAAATCGAACAAGAAATGACGCCGCTACGGCCGTTTGAAGTGACCCAGCTGAACGATGTCGCGCTCGATCGATCGACGAGCGTGACTTGCGGCCGCGACTTCGCTCACTCCATTACTATGGTAACTTGAAACGTCTAGAAATGTATACAGCAAATGACGGCAAGGATCCAAGCTGTCGACTGGCGAAAGAACGAACTTCATAGCTGCTCCACAGACGAAGAACGATTGGATTTAAGTTTCAGTTTTTGGAAGGCGACTTCCTTCACTCAGGACTATGTATCTTAGGTGTTTGAAAAGGTCTTTCGTAATACTTGAAAAAATGAAATGTTGTTAAAGTGAAGACAAATGCAAATACGCTTTTTTTTAACAGTTGGAAAATCTTTTGAAACAACATGAAGTGACGAAATGACGAAAGAATACATACAACCAAGACACAAAAAAAAATTGACTTAAGCGAACATGACGACAGGAACTGCTCAGTCAAAAAGAAAGACGAAAGACAGAGAGAAGAGAGAGAGAGAGAAAGAGAGAGGGAGAGAGACAGGGAGAGAGACAGAGAGAGAGAGAGAGAGAGAGAGAGAGAGAGAGAGAGAGAGAGAGAGAGAGATCTACACAAAGCGACTGTCAAAACAAACAGATAAAAAATTAAAAACACAAACACATACAAGCGAGAAATACAATTATGAAAGTTATGCCACTTTTGACAAAATGCTCTATTTGACAGGAAACTTAAACAGTGAACAATGCAATTGATGTAGACAATATCGCTACTTATTTGTGATTTACTCAGTCAGCACTAGTAATGTAGATTTCATAACCATGAACCCTAACCCTCACCCTTAACCCTAGCCCCTAATCAATCACTACACTCTTTGTGCGTTTGCAGGCAGCAGTTGAAAGCAGACAGTGAGGACGTCGATTAGGAGGTGGGCCGAGGGCCAGACAGAAGGTAAGCAAAGATTTTGTGGATCTTTTCTGAAAACTGTCAAACCCATACGACCCAGTTACAACCACTACAATAATTTGCAGAGCGCATATCAAAGCAGACAATGATAATTCAACCAATCATTCATGTATTCATTCAGTCAATCATCCATTTATTTAGGCAAAATTGCAGAAAAGTGAAGAGCAAATGCCTAGCAAAGCCCCGCTCCTGGCTGAGCTCATTAAAAAAAAAAAAAAAGAATGGACAAGGAAAAATGTTTCTTGAATGGTATTTTTGCTCGGGGCAGTCATTGTCCCACAAAAGAATTTAAAATTTGCATGTGGAGTTTTACAATAACGTGCAGCAGGCGGGCGCAGACCCAGGAAGAAGGTCAGTAAAGAATTCAGGAAGTTTTCCGAGATCAATGAAAGCCAGATTTACTTTTCTCAATGAAACCATTTAATTAGCTTTAGGTACCTGATGAGCCTTGCAACATAATACTATACTGGGTAGCCCTAAGTAAATTAAGGCCAGGTTCATTTAATATTCAACCTCATGTTTAACCCCATGCAGACAGCATGCAGAACCTACCAGCAAGTTAGGATGAATTTCAGCAGGCGGGTGTAAGCCAAGAGAATAGGTAGGTTGTTGTTGTTGTTTTTGTTTTTGTTGTTGTTATTGTTGCTGCTGCTGTTGTTGTTGTTGTTGTTGTTGTTACTTTTCTTGATGTTGTTGTTGTGGCTAATGTTGTTGTTGTTGTTGTTGTTTGGTTGTTGGAGTTGTTTTTGTTGTTTTAGTTGCTGTTGTTGTTGTTCTTGTTGTTAGGGTTTTTCCTATTGTTTGGTTTGTTTTACAATAAGTAGACTGGCCAACCGACCAGAAGTCTCCTTCAAGACAGCCACAATGAGAAAATACAGAACTAATTATATGACAGTAATAAAATGCGTGTCATCTTTCTGAAATGACATCATGGAAGTTATCTCAGGAAACCTTACGTAACTGCCATCATTTCCTTTTCTCTTTGCAGGGAGCAGATCTAGTTACCAACCAGTAAGACAGGAGGTCAGCAGCGTCAACAGTCGTCATCTAGCAAAGGTAAGGAAAGGTGTTACATATCTAACAGAACGGTTTCCTATTTAAACGACTGACAGTCAAATTGAGAAGTGCTAGTGCAATGTTCACAGGGTATACCGGTGTACTGTGCCAGTGTGCCATAAGAAAAACATGAGCGCTTAAGTTGTGTACAGATGTGTTCTGAAAGCTTTGCGGAAATTTGTTAAAACTGATTGTATAGCGTAACAAAGGAGAATACGTGGTTAAAGTGAAGACAAATGCAAATCCGCCTTTTTTCCCAGTTGGAAGACCTTTTGAAACAACATGAACGGACGAAATGATGAAAGAATACATATAACCAAGAAACAAATGAAATTGACTCAAGTGAACATGACGAGAGGAACTGCTCAGTCAGAAAGAAAGACGAAACAAAGGAGAAAAGATACAGAGAAAGAGAGAGAGAGAGAGAGAGAGAGAGAGAGAGAGAGAGAGAGAGAGAGAGAGAAGGAGAGAAAGAGAGAGACAGAGAAAGAGAGTGAGAGAGGGAGAGAGAGAGAGAGAGATAGAGAGAGAGAGAGAGAGAGAGAGAGAGAGAGAGAGAGAGAGAGCGAGATCTACACCAAGCGACTGTCAAAACAAACAGATAAAAAATTAATACAACCACAGTTACACACTATCGAGAAATACAATTATGATAGTTATACCACTTTTGACAAAATACTCTATTTGACAGGAAAGTTAAACAGTGAACAGTGCAATTGATGTAGACAATATCGCTACTTATTTGTGATTTACTCAGTCAGCACTAGCAATGTAGATTTCATAACCATGAACCCTAACCCTCACCCTTAACCCTAGCCCCTAATCAATCACTACACTCTTTGTGCGTTTGCAGGCAGCAGTTGAAAGCAGACAGTGAGGACGTCGATTAGGAGGTGGGCCGAGGGCCAGACAGAAGGTAAGCAAAGATTTTGTGGATCTTTTCTGAAAACTGTCAAACCCATACGACCCAGTTACAACCACTACAATAATTTGCAGAGCGCATATCAAAGCAGACAATGATAATTCAACCAATCATTCATGTATTCATTCAGTCAATCATCCATTTATTTAGGCAAAATTGCAGAAAAGTGAAGAGCAAATGCCTAGCAAAGCCCCGCTCCTGGCTGAGCTCATTAAAAAAAAAAAAAAAGAATGGACAAGGAAAAATGTTTCTTGAATGGTATTTTTGCTCGGGGCAGTCATTGTCCCACAAAAGAATTTAAAATTTGCATGTGGAGTTTTACAATAACGTGCAGCAGGCGGGCGCAGACCCAGGAAGAAGGTCAGTAAAGAATTCAGGAAGTTTTCCGAGATCAATGAAAGCCAGATTTACTTTTCTCAATGAAACCATTTAATTAGCTTTAGGTACCTGATGAGCCTTGCAACATAATACTATACTGGGTAGCCCTAAGTAAATTAAGGCCAGGTTCATTTAATATTCAACCTCATGTTTAACCCCATGCAGACAGCATGCAGAACCTACCAGCAAGTTAGGATGAATTTCAGCAGGCGGGTGTAAGCCAAGAGAATAGGTAGGTTGTTGTTGTTGTTTTTGTTTTTATTGTTGCTGTTGTTGTTGTTGTTGTTGTTGTTACTTTTCTTGTTGTTGTTGTTGTTGTGGCTGATGTTGTTGTTGTTGTTGTTTTGTTGTTGGAGTTGTTTTTGTTGTTTTAGTTGCTGTTGTTGTTGTTCTTGTTGTTAGGGTTATTCCTATTGTTTGGTTTGTTTTACAATAAGTAGACAGGCCAACCGACCAGAAGTCTCCTTCAAGACAGCCACAATGAGAAAATACAGAACTAATTATATGACAGTAATAAAATGCGTGTCATCTTTCTGAAATGACATCATGGAAGTTATCTCAGGAAACCTTACGTAACTGCCATCATTTCCTTTTCTCTTTGCAGGGAGCAGATCTAGTTACCAACCAGTAAGACAGGAGGTCAGCAGTGTCAACAGTCGTCATCTAGCAAAGGTAAGGAAAAGTGTTACATATCTAACAGAACGGAGAGACAGACAGAAAGAGAGAGAGAAGGAGTACCAGATAGAGAGAGAGAGAGAGAGAGAGAGAGAGAGAGAGAGAGAGAGAGAGAGATCTACACCAAGCGACTGTCAAAACAAACAGATACAAAATTAATACAAACACAGTTACACACTATCGAGAAATACAATTATGAAAGTTATATCACTTTTGACAAAATACTCTCTTTAAAGAGGGAGAGAGAGAGAGACATCTACACCAAGCAACTGTCAAAGCAAACAGATACAACTACAAATAAAGTAACACATAAGCGAGTAATACAATTATGAAAGTTATACCACTTTTGACAAAATACTCTATGAACCCTTTATTGACGGGCCAGTCAAAAATCGGTCGCCGGCGACCGATAAGTTTAGATTACCACTGTGTAAATATTTCTCAATGGATTTTTATAAATAAGATATCGTTGGAAAGGTCTTTTCATTATCTAAACGCGGATATTTTGTTTTTGAAAATCGAACAAGAAATGACGCCGCTACGGCCGTTTGAAGTGACCCAACTGATCGATTTGGCGCTCGATCGATCGACGAGCGTGACTTGCGGCCGCGACTTCGCTCACTCCATTACTATGGTAACTTAAATCGTCCAAAAATGTATACAGCAAATGACGGCAAGGATCCAAGCTGTCGACTGGCGAAAGAACGAACTTCATAGCTGCTCCACTGACAAAGAACGATTGGATTTTCTGTTTCAGTTTTTGGAAGGCGACTTCCTTCACTCAGGACTATGTATCTTAGGCGTTTGAAAAGGTCTTTCGTAATACTTTTTGTCGTTGGATGCGCAATGAGAAGACCTTTCCAACGGTGTGTTTAACGTGGTGGTAGCACTTGTAGTTGTTGATATATTGCTTTTTGAGTGCGAAGGCCAAACTTGAGCCTTCTAGAAGCTGAAAAATCCGTCGATAAAGGGTTAAAAAGGAAGATTAAAAAGTGCAGAGTGCAATTGATGTAGAAAATATCGCCACGTATTTGTGATTGACTCAGTCAACCCTAGCAATGTAGATTTCACCAAAATCAACCCTAACCGCAACCCAAACCCTAACCATAAACCCTAAACCCCAAACCCTAACCCTAACCCAAACCCTAAGCTTAACCCCTAGTCAATCACTACACTCTCTGTCCGTTTGCAGGCAGCAGTTCGAAGCTGACAGTGAGGAAACGGATTAGGAGGTGGGCAGAGAGCCAGAGAAAAGGTCAGTAACGATTTCATGGATCTTTTCTGAAAACTGTAAAACCCATCCGACCTTATAACAACCACTACAATCTTAAACAATTTGCAGAGCGCATATCAAAGCAAACATTGATATTTAAATCAATCATTCATTTATCCACTCAATCATTCATGCACTTATTTAAGCAAGATTGCATAAAAGTAAAGACAAAAAGCTTATTGATGTAGACAATATCGGCACTTAATTTTGATTGACACACTCAACCCTAGTAATGTAGATTTCATAACCATAAAAATGATGAAAGAGAGGTAGAACAGAGAGGGAGAAAAGAGAGAAATAGAGAGAGAGAGAGAGAGAGAGAGAGAGAGAGAGAGAGAGGAGAGAGAGAGAGAGAGAGACAGACAGACAGACAGAAAGAGAGAGAGGGAGAGACAGATAGAGAGAGAGAGAGAGAGAGAGAGAGAGGAGAGAGAGAGAGAGAGAGATCTACACCAAGCGACTGTCAAAACAAACAGATACAAAATTAATACAAACACAGTTACACACTATCGAGAAATACAATTATGAAAGTTATATCACTTTTGACAAAATACTCTATTTAAAGAGGGAGAGAGAGAGAGACATCTACACCAAGCAACTGTCAAAGCAAACAGATACAACTACAAATAAAAATACACATAAGCGAGTAATACAATTATGAAAGTTATACCACTTTTGACAAAATACTCTATTAAGAAGGTCGAAAATAGCAATGATCGGACCCATTTTCTGAAAACTGGAGCACGGTGACCCCCAATATTATTTCATTTTCTAACTGCTTGAGCCATAAACAATGAAATAATAGGTTTTGACAAAAACATTGGCACACTTTGTGTGGGGTCCCGTGGTGCAGTGGTTAGTGCAGCGCTTTCGGAGCGAAAGGTTGCGGGTTCGATCCCGACGATCGGCGACCTTCACACCGTCGGCCCATGTAAGAAGGCAGTCTTTGCCTGTTTGGCCACCGACGTTAAATAATTACCTTTACCTTTTACCTTTTTTTTGTTCGACCCAAAACTGTCCCTAGCCACCTTAAACAATTTGCAGAACGCATATCAAAGAAGACAACGATAATTCAATCGATCATTCATTTATATTCATTCATTTATTCATCCATTTATTTAGGCAAGATTGCAAAAAGTAAAGAGCAAATGCTTATCAAAGCCCCGCTGCTGACTGAGCTCATTGAAAAACAAAAAGGCCAGAGAATAGACAAAGGAAAAAAGTGTTTTTTGGATGATATTCTTGCTCGAGGCAGTCATTGTCCCTCAACCTAAGTTTCAAATGTGCATGTAGCATTTAAGGATACCATGCAGCAGGCGAGCACAGACCCAAGTAGAAGGTCAGTAAATAATTCAGTAAGTTTTGTTGAGGACAATGAAAGCCATATTTACTCCTCTCAATGAAGCCTTTAAATTAGCTTTTGGTACCTGGGGATTCTTGCAACATAATAATATACCGGGTAGCCCTAAGTAAATTACGTCAAGCTTCAATTAATATTATTCAACCTCATCTTTAACCCCATGCAGACAGCATGCAGAACCTGCCGGCAAGTGAGGATGCATTACAGCAGGCGGCTGTAAGCCCAGAGAATACGTAAGTTGTTGTTGTTGTTGTTCTTCTTCTTCTTCTGATTATGATTATGATTATGATTATTCTTATTCTTTATTTACAAACAAAATGACTCACTAAACAATACTCCATACGCAATACGATGAAGACTCATGAAACAAAGAATGACACATGACCAAATGCCAAAGACAAGAAGTGACAAATACAGGAAGTGAATAGTAAACAGTATGTTGTTATGAACTCACAAATGAACTCAAAAAAAGAGAAAAAAAGAGTGACAAAAAAGTCTCGTGCTCTTATCCCATGTGTGCTGATGTGTTTCGTTTTTTTTCTATTTATTTTCCTTCGTCTTCCTCTTCTTCTTTTATAAACAAAGCTGTAACATAAACACAGATGTAAAGAAAAACTGTACCAGAATAAAACTGACAAAGCACCTAGCAATCGGAGATAAAGAGAGGAAGAGAAAATACCTATATACAAGACACAACAACACAATTGCAATCCAAGCAACAAAAAAAACAAAAAAAATGCCAGATTGCATATGTACAGACGTGGAAAACTCAATTTCATGAGTTTTAATCTTGCCACAAAATTTTATACATTGTTTCAGTAAAAGGAAACCTAGGCAGATTTTATCTGAGCATCGACCATGGCCAAGTCAGGCTGGCGTGGCTGGGGTGCTTCTTATTCTTCTTCTTCTTTTTCTTTTACACATATGGAAAAGACAAGCACAAACTTAGATAATATAAACAGACACAAAAGGTGACAGGAAAGCTCAAATGTACAGAAAATATGGAGAAGGAAAATACTTGCACTAATCAAGACGCTACAAAAGAGGCAACAGAAATCCAGAAATTACATCATACAACACTAACAAAGAGCTCGTGGAAAACGACAGCAACAGGAAATCGTTAGAATGGGGGGGGGGGGTGGGGGGGGGGGGAGAATAGGGTTTGTGACGAAGGTAATCTTTTCTTCTTGAGTACTAGTAACCACCACCATCACCTTTTTTCTCTGCAGAGATCAGACGGAATTACCGAGCAGTCAGACAGGAGATCAGCATGGTCATCAGCCACCCGCTACCCCAGGTGAGGAATGATTAATTTTTAATTATATAAAAGAACTGACAGTCAAATAAGTGAAAGTGCAATTTTAACAGGGTAAATCGGTACACTGTGCCAGTGTGCTATAAGAAAAAGAATGAGGGTTGAAGTTGTGTACAGATAGATTCTAAAAGCTTTGACGAAATTTGTTAAAAATGGATGTGTATACTGTCTAATGAGAATACGTTGTTCAAGTGAAGACAAATACAGATACGCTTTTTTTCACCATTTGGAATACCTTTTGAAATAACATGAAGTGACGAAATGACGAAAGAATACCAAGAAACAAACGAAATTGACTCAAGCGAACATGACAACAGGAACTGCTCAGTCAAAAAGAAAGATGACCGACAGGGCGAGGAGAGAGAGAGAGAGAGAGGGGGAGAGAGAGAGAGAGAGAAAGAGAGAGAGAAAGAGAGAGAGATAGAGATCTACACCAAACGACTGTTAAAACAAACAGATAAAATACAAAAACAAATACACACGAGCGAGAAATACAATTATGAAAGTTATGCCACTTTTGACAAAATACTAAATTTAAACGATAGGTTAAACAGTGCACAGTGCAATTGATTTGACAATATCGCCATTTATTTTCGATAGACTCAGTCAACCTTGGTAATGTAGAATTCTTAACCACGAACAATTCGCTGATCAGTTGGCTTTCCATTGATGTGGTTTACAGACCCACGACCAGCCATGTCCAGACGGGTCTACAAGTGTGAGTGCGGCATCACCACGGACCGTCTGGGCCGGCACATCCACCGGCACCACAAGGGCCTTACCATGGCCCAGCAAGTCGACCTGCAGAAGCGAGTGAAGGAAGCGTATGCTCAACACAACACGCGTACGGCTAACATTGCCTCGTTCTTCACCAACACAGTACCAACCACCTCGACCAGCAGCAACGACCAAGAATCAACCGGCACCAATGGAACGCCACCAACCCAAAACGCAAGTGATCCCGGGCCATCAGGCGAAGGTTGCAGCAAGTGGGCCGGTGGCACGTACCGTGTCCAGGCAGTGCCTGGACACTTTACGCATCGCACGGCGGCCGAACAGGCACATAAAGTCAAGATGGCGGGGCTCAACAAAAAGCACAGCGTCGACGAGGGCCCCCTGCGCGAGTTCACCCGCTGGCTGCCATTGCGGGTGGACAAACGCAAGGCCCTCAGCAAGTCCACCTGCGACTTGTACACTCGCCAAATTGCTCAAATGGCCTACTGGCTGGACAACGAGAAAGTCGACATGCAGAAATTCTTCAACGCAACTGCCATTGAGGAGAAACTCAATGTCTACCAGAAGGTGTCAGGAACCGGACCACACGGCATGGTCACGAGGATGGATTCACTGGTCATGCTCTTCCATTGGATGGGGAGCAATGACCAGTTTGACCAGGAGGTGGTGAAATCCACAATGGCCAAGCTGAAGGCGATTAAAATCACGTTCCAGCAGGACACAAGAGAGCAACAGTCCCTGGCCGCGGAGGAGGACGAGGAGTTTGACATACTACCGTCGGCTATCGACGACATTCTCTCCCACAGACAAACGGCGCAGAAAATGACGGTGTTGCAGAGGAAGGCCCAAGCAGGGCACTTCCTCACATTTACTGAGACCTTGTTCTACATGCGATGTCTCCTCGTACATCTGACTCTGGGCAATGGCCAGCGTGTTGGTGCCGTCACCAACATGACATTGACAGAGTTCAAAGAAGGCACCGCAAGGCAAAGGAGGAAAGGAGGAACTCTGAGAGTCAAGGTCCGTCGCCATAAAACCAAGCGCCAAGGACGGGCCAAGCTGTTCATGGAGAAGCAGCTCCAAAGCTGGGCGGAAACGTGGGCATCACGGATCCGCCCAAAGTCAACCTCCGACAACTTTCTGGTCACCACCACCGGCAAGGAAGTGAAAAGCAAACACCATCACATGCACTCGATGCGCTTTGGAAAGGATACCAGACAGAGGATCCCAAATGCAACTCTTTCGAGGAAGCTCACGGCCGCATCTTGCCTAACGCTCGACGACAGCGGAAAGAGCCATGCGGCTAGGCTGATGAGCCATTCAGAGTCAACAGCTGACAAAAATTACCGTCGCTTGCTCCAGGACTCAGTGGCAGAGAAGGCCTTCAAAAGCTTAAAGCGAGCACGTGAGGCCTTCTCGCACCAGCTCCTGGAGCACGACACGAAGGACCCGTTCGTCCCTCAAATCATCATCATCTCAAGCGATGATGAACAAGAGCTCCCACCCAAGAAGAAGAAGAAGGAGAAGAAGACAATCCAAAAGGCAAACCCGCGGACTCCAGTACGCAAAGGAAAGCACAGGCTGGACAGAACAATAACAGAATCTGACGAAGACAGCGGGACTAGCAGCACTCCAAAGAAAGGCCGACGATATGTCATCGATGATGATTCCGATGAAGAGAGTGAGGACGATGACACGGTAACAATTCAACCCAACCAAGGTCGTCTGCAACCGATCGTTCTCACCGACAAGCACGGTCGGCAGAAAGAAGGAGGAGAAGGAGAAAAAGGACCAGAGCAAACCCAAGAAAAAGAACACAGAGACGAAGGCGAAGACAAAGAAGGAGAAGAACAAGAAGAAGAAGAAGAACAAGAAGAAGATGAAGAAGACGAACAAGAAGAAGAAGAAGAAGAGGAGGAAGAAGAAGAACAACAAGAAGATGACAAAGACGAATGCAGTGACGAAGAAGAAGATCAAGAAGACGAAGATGAATGGGAAGAGGAGGATGAAGAGACAGAAGACGAACAAGAAGAAGAAGAAGTAGAAGAACAAATTCCGACCCAAGCTTCTTTGTTTTACAAGAGAACGGATCCTCACCAGAAGAGGCCAACGACGCAATCGTCACCATTCCTACGGTGGAGAACTCTGGCTGACACAGCAAAGCCAAAAAGAAAACCATTCAGCCCAGAGGAAGAGGCCGAAATATTGCAACGGTATCCGCTCGCTAGAAGACGAACGCCTGCGCCGAGCGTTTTCAGGCCGGTTCCGCCCACTTGTGCCCGCAACTTCCGCACGGAGCAAGACTGCAGGGACAAGTGGAGGAACCTGGCCAAGAAGCAGCGAAAGCTGATGTAACTTTCCTGACTGTTTCACCCAATTTCACATTGTACATACCAATTTCACATTGCACATACATGTAACTGTTTTCAACACAAAAACCCTCTCACTTTCGCCCATTGCAAACTACCCTTCCCCTAAGCTTTAGACAAACTTCCCTAACCTTAACCTTGGTAACAACTAGCGTAACTCTAACGATAGTTTATTGACCTTTAAACTGATAGACATAGTAGCACAACTACTAACTACTGCAATTTTTTTCAACATTTCCTCACCTTAACACTACAGCCCTATCCTTAATTAACTTGAGCACAACCATAATTTCGTTGACTTTTAAACTGTGAGAACCAGCAGCACAGCTACTAACTACTAGAGATTTTTTCAACATTACTTTCTCAATTTTCAATATTAACCTCTACATTTTCAAAAGGGGTACTTCTCTACGTTTCACTGGAACATTGACTGTGGCTAGGGTTAGGGAATCATCTCAGTGGGCGTTAAAACGTCTTCAGGGTGTTACTTAATGAATTTCAACATCCAAGACAGCATTGGAAAGCTCTGAAAACCCTAACCCAGGGGTGGGGACTTTGTTTACCAAAAGCCGATCAGAATTGATAGATTTATTTAAAAAGCTTTCAAAGCACTCTGGTCGATTTTGATAGGACTATATTTAGTACTAAAAGCTTTCAAACAGACAAGCAGACAAGTTGAACATGGACAAAATACTCAACAAAGGTGACAAAAAGGGAAAGTTTACGATTATTTTATACAGACATGAGAGAAAGGGAAAAAGAGATGTACTATTATAAAAAAAAGAAGGCACAACATAAACATTAATTTAAGCACCAACAAGAATAGTTCATAAAAAATAATACTAAAAGGAAAGTTTAGGAACGCTCGCCTCGTATGCGCCGCGCCAGTTGCATGTCCCTTGGCATTATGGTCACACGCTTAGCGTGGAGGGCGCACAAATTGGTGTCTTCAAAAAGACCCACTAGATAAGCCTCGCTGGCTTCCTGAAGAGCCGTGACAGCCGACGACTGGAAGCGAAGACCGAGCTTGAAATCCTGGGCAATCGCGCGAACAAGACGCTGGAAGGGCAACTTGCGGATGAAGAGCTCAGTTGACTTCTGGTACCGACGAATCTCACGAAGAGCCACGGTACCGGGACGGTAACGATGGGGCTTCTTGATACCACCAGTGGCGGAGACACTCTTCCGAGAGGCCTTGGCTTTCAATTTAGGGGCCTTTTTTGGACCAACATATTTTGTAGCTGTTTGCTTGGTTCGAGCCATAATTTGAAAATATTCGCCAACAAGAAGTGGGGGAAGAATGAGCCTGAAGATCTATTCAGGCAGTATATATTTGATTTATACAAATCCAATGCATCATTGAACAGCTCTTAGCGTGTACTTAATGGTGTACAGTTTGTTTCAAAAGCCAGGTACAAATTGCAACTGGGCCGGTTTTCAAAGAAGGACCCGGGAAACTATAAAATTAAAATACAATGAGCATGGATGCAAGGTTACAAGACGTGCAACTTTCTGAAATCATGTCATGTGCATGAAAACGTTCTCAAGCTTTTTCTTAATGGATTTCAACATCTAATACAACAGTGAAAATCTCTGAAAATTGTTTGCAAAGGAATACTTTGTTTATCAAAAGCAAACCAAAATAAATATCTGAGGAGGCTTTCAAGCTCCACAAAGCAAACGTGAACAAAATACAACTAAAACTTTTTGCCAAGGAAAAGTTGTAAGACACATGTACAACTTTTCTCAGTCACAAAAGAGGAACTGCGAAAAAGTATTGAAGCCGTTTCTGCACAAATTGTGAAGTACAAGTCATCATTGGAAAGCTCTGAGCCTGTCCTGAATGGGAAAGAATTGTGTGTTAAAAGCCTTCCAGAAATGGCAACAGGGTCGGCTTTCAAACATAGACAGCGCAATATTAGAAGACATACTACAACCAAAATGTGCTTGCACAGCGAAAGTTGGATGGCATGCAACTTTTCTGATTCATGGCAGTCGGCCTGCCACGTCTACAAGCTGTTTCTAAAATTTCAGCAAAGCACATAGCGTTAATTAAGAACCTCTCAGAATTGTCTGCATGGGAATGCAATTATTTTTTCACAAGGAAACTGAACATAATACCAGGGTGGGCTTCTAAAGTAAGCCATGGCAAAGTTCGAGGACAAAAAAAAAGACAAGGCAAAATGGAAAAACATACATGTACAACTTTTCCGGTCCTGGTATTGGCATATTCGCAGTCTACTTTGTCTTCAAGCCATTTTTCCACGGATTGCAAAATCTAATATATTGTTGGAAAGGTCTGAGAATTGTCTAAAAACCAATGAATGGTTTGTTTAAATTGAATCAAAATGACACCAGGAGATATTTTGTTTGTCAAAAGCAAACCAAAATTGATATCTGATGAGGCTTTCATAGGTACACAAGGCAAACGCGGACAAAATACAACTCTAAAATCTTGCCAAGGAAAGGTTGTAAGACACGACTTTTGGCAACAGGGTCGGCTTTCAAACAAAGACAACACAATATTCTAACACATAATACAACCAAAACGTGCTTGCACAGCGAAAGTTGGACTAGATACAACTTTTCTGATTCATGGCAGTAGGCCTGCCACGTCTACAAGCTGTTTCTAAAATTTCAACAAAGCACATAACGTTAATTAAGAACCTCTCAGAATTGTTTGGATGGGAATGTAACTATTTTTTTTCTCAAGTAAACTGGACATAATACCAGGGTGGGCTTTTGAAGTAAGCCAAGGCAAAGTTTGATGACACAGAAAGAAAAGCCAAGGGAAAATGGGAAAACATACATGTACAACTTGTCCCAGTCATGGTATTAGCATATTCGCTGTCATCTTTGTCTTTGAGCGATTTTTCTAGGGTTAGGAAAATCGAATATATTACTCAATCATACCATCGAATATGTGGTAGGAAAGGTCTGAGAATTTTCTGAAAAAGAGTGAATGGTTCATTTAAATTGAACCAAAAATGACACCAGGACAGCATTGCAACGTTTTACAAGCATTGGGATCTAAGGAAGATAGGTGTATAACTTGCAATATTTGTACAACCTACAAAGTTGTACAACTTGTATTGTGAAGATTCTTTAGACAACAGAACTCCAACAGCACACTATTTGGACATTTGGGCCAACAGGAGTGAGGTTAGGTTTTAGAAGGAAGGATTACCACAAGTGGACAGGGTTAGGGTTCGGTACAGCAGGCGGTTGAAGACTCAGAGAGAGATAGAGAGACAGAGAGAGAGAGAGAGGGAGAGAGAGGGTAAGTGAAAATATCATGGTTCTTTTTTGAAAACTGTGAGTATCACTCACTACACTCTTGTCCGTTTGCAGGCAGCAGTTCGAAGCAGACAGTGAGGACATCGATTTAGAGGCGGGCAGAGAGCGAGAGAGAAGGTCAGTATACATTCCAAGACGTTTCGAGTTACCATAGCAATTCAGTGAGCGAAGTCGCTGCCGCGAGTCACGTTCATCGATCGATCGACCCCGAAATCGATCAGTTAGGTCACTTCAAACAGCTGTAGCAGCGTCATTTCTTGTCCGATTTTCGAAAATAAAGTATCTACGTTTAGATAAGAACAAGACCTTTCCAACGATATCTTATTTGTAGAGATCCGTTGAGAATTAAAGAAGCAGTGTTTGTCTAAACCTATCGGTCGCCGGCGACCGACTTTTGACTGGCTGGTCGATAAAGGGTTAATGTTGTTGTTCTTGTTCTTGTTCTTGTTGTTTTTGTTATTTTTTTGTTGTTGTTAGGCTTATTTCTGTTTTGAGGTTTGTTTTAAGTACACAGGCCAACAGAGGTCTCCTTCATGAAAGCCCACAATGAGAAAATAAAGAAACAATAATTTGACAGTAATAAAATGCGTGTCATCCTTCGTAAAGAACATCATGGAAATTATCTCAGGAGAACTTAGGTAACCGCCACCATTTCCTTCTTCTCTTTGCAGAGATCAGACGGAGTTACCGAGCTAAGTGTTAGAGAAGGAGGTCAGCAATGTCATCAGCCGCAATCCAGCAAAGGTAAGGAAGGGCTTTAAATATCTGAAAGAAGAGTTTTCTACTTATTAGACTGACATTCAAAGAAGTGCAAGTGCAATGTTGACAGGGTATACCGGTACACTGTGCAAGTGTGCAATAAGAAAAAGAATGAGAGCTGAAGTTCTGTATTGATGTGTTCTGAAAGCTTTGCCGAACTTTGTTAAAAGTGAATGTGTATCGTGTCTAATGAAAAATGCTGTGAAAGTGAAGACGAATACAAATACGTTTTTTTTTTAACAGTTGGAAGATCTTTTAAAACAACATGAAGTGACGAAATGACGAAAGAATACCTACAACCAAGACACAAAAAAATGACTCAAGCGAACATGACGACAGGAACTGCTCAGTCAAAAAGAGAGACGAAAGACAGAGAGAAGATAGAGAGAGAGAGAGAAAGAGAGAGGGAGAGAGACAGGGAGAGAGACAGAGGAGAGAGAGAGGGAGAGAGAGAGAGAGAGAGAGATATACACCAAGCGACTGTCAAAACAAACAGTTACAAATACAAACACAAACACATACAAGCGACAAATACAATTATGAAAGTTATACCACTTTTGACAAAATACTCTATTTGACAGGAAAGTTAAACAGTGCACAGTGCAATTGATGTAGACAATATCGCTACTTATTTGTGATTTACTCAGTCAGCCCTAGTAATGTAGATTTCATAACCATGAACCCTAACCCTCACCCTTAACCCTAGACCCTAATCAATCACTACACTCTTTGGCCATTTGCAGGCAGCAGTTGAAAGCAGACAGTGAGGACATCGATTAGGAGGTGGGCAGAGAGCCAGACAGAAGGTCAGCAAAGATTTTGTGGATCTCTTCTGAAAACTGTCAAACCCATACGACCCAGTTACAACCACTACAATAATTTGCAGAGCGCATATAAAAGCAGACAATGATAATTCAACCAATCATTCATGTATTCATTCAGTCAATCATCCATTTATTTAGGCAGAAAAGTGAAGAGCAAATTGCAGAAAAGTGAAGAGCAAATGCCTAGCAAAGTCCCGCTCCTGGCTGAGCTCATTAAAAAAAAAAAGAAAGAATGGACAAGGGAAAAATGTTTCTTGAATGGTATTTTTGCTCGGGGCAGTCATTGTCCCACAAAAAAATTTAAAATTTGCATGTGGAGTTTTACAATAACGTGCAGCTGGCGGACGCAGTCCCAGGAAGAAGGTCAGTAAAGAATTCAGGAAGTTTTCCGAGGACAATGAAAGCCAGATTTACTTTTCTCAATGAAACCTTTTAACTAGCTTGATGAGCCTTGCAACATAATACTATACTGGGTAGCCCTAAGTAAATTAAGGCCAGATTCATTTAATATTCAACCTCATCTTTAACCCCATGCAGACAGCAGCAGAACCTACATTAGGATGAATTTCAGCAGCCGGGTGTAAGCCAAAAAAGGTAAGTTGTTGTTGTTGTTTTTGTTTTTGTTGTTGTTATTGTTGCTTTGTTGTTGTTGTTGTTGTTGTTGTTGTTACTGTTCTTGTTGTTGTTGTTGTGGCTAATGTTGTTGTTGTTGTTGTTTTGTTGTTGGAGTTGTTTTTGCTGTTGTTCTTGTTCTTGTTGTTAGGGTTATTCCTATTGTTTGGTTTGTTTTAGTAGACAGACCAACCGACCAGAAGACAGCCACAATTACAGAACTACAAATAAAATGCGTGTCATCTTTCTGAAATGACATCATGTGAGTTATCTCAGAAAACCTTACGTAACTGCCATCATTTCCTTTTTTCTTTGAGGGAGAGAGATATCTACACCAAGCGACTGTCAAAACAAACAGAGAAGTACAAAATTAATACAAACACAGTTACACACTATCTAATACAATTATGAAAGTTATATCACTTTGAAAGAATACATATAACCAAGAAACAAATGAAATTCACTCAAGTGAACATGACGAGAGGAACTGCTCAGTCAGAAAGAAAGACGAAACAAAGGAGAAAAGATAGCAGAGAAAGAGAGAGAGAGAGAGAGAGAGAGAGAGAGAGAGAGACAGAGACAGAGAGACAGAGACAGAGAGAGAGAGAGGGAGAGACAGAAAGAGAGAGAGAGAGAGAGAGAGAGAGAGATAGAGAGAGAGACATATCTACACCAAGCAACTGTCAAAGCAAACAGATACAACTACAAATAAAAATACACATAAGCGAGTAATACAATTATGAAAGTTATACCACTTTTGACAAAATACTCTATTAACCCTTTATTGACGGGCCAGTCAAAAATCGGTCGCCGGCGACCGATAAGTTTAGACTACCACTGTGTAAATATTTCTCAATGGATTTTTATAAATAAAATATCGTTGGAAAGGTCTTTTCATTATCTAAACGCGGATACTTTGTTTTTGAAAATCGAACAAGAAATGACGCCGCTACAGCCGTTTGAAGTGACCCAACCGATCGATTTGGCGCTCGATCGATCGACGAGCGTGAATTGCGGCCGCGACTTCGCTCACTCCATTACTATGGTAACTTGAAACGTCTAGATATGTATCCAGCAAATGACGGCAAGGATCCAAGCTGTCGACTGGCGAAAGAACGAACTTCATAGCTGCTCCACTGACAAAGAACGATTGGATATTCTGTTTCAGTTTTTGGAAGGCGACTTCCTTCACTCAGGACTATGTATCTTAGGCGTTTGAAAAGGTCTTTCGTAATACTTTTTGTCGTTGGATGCGCAATGAGAAGACCTTTCCAACGGTGTGTCTAACGTGGTGGTAGCGCTTGTAGTTGTTGATATATTGCTCTTTGAGTGCGAAGGCCAAACTTGAGCCTTCTAAAAGCTGAAAAATCCGTCGATAAATGGTTAAAAAGGAAGATTAAAAAGTGTAGAGTGCAATTGATGTAGAAAATATCGCCACGTATTAGTGATTGACTCAGTCAACCCTAGCAATGTAGATTTTACCAAAATCAACCCTAACCGCACCCAAACCCTAACCATAAACCCTAAACTCCAAACCCTAACCCTAACCCAAACCCTAAGCTTAACCCCTAGTCAATCACTACACTCTTTGTGTGTTTGCAGGCAGCAGTTCGAAGCTGACAGTGAGGATATGGATTAGGAGGTGGGCAGAGAGCCAGAGAAAAGGTCAGTAACGATTTCATGGATCTTTTCTGAAAACTGCAAAACCCATCCGACCTAATAACAACCACTACAATCTTAAACAATTTGCAGAGCGCATATCAAAGCAGACATTGATTGGCATTCATTTATCCACTCAATCATTCATGCACTTATTTAAGCAAGATTGCATAAAAGTAAAGACCAAAAGCTTATTGATGTAGACAATATCGCCACTTAATTTTGATTGACACACTCAACCCTAGTAATGTAGATTTCATAACCATAAAAAAAAGATGATGACCGAGAGGTAGAACAGAGAGGTAGAACAGAGAGAAAGAGAGAGAGAGAAAGAGAGAGAGAGAGAGAGAGAGAGAGAGAGACAGAGAGAGAGAGAGAGAGAGAGAGAGAGAGAGAGAGAGAGACAGACAGACGAGAGAGAACGAGAGAGAGAGAGAGAGAGAGAGAGATCAACACCACGCGACTGCCAAAACAAACAGAAACAAATACAAATGTAAACACGCACACGCACACAAGCGAGAAAAAGAATTATGAAGGTTACACCACTTTTGAAAAAACTCTCTTTAAAAGGAATGTTAAAGGGTGCACTGTGCAATTGATGTAGACAATATCGCCACTTATTTGTGATTGACTCACCTAACCATAGTAATGTAGATTTCACAACAATTAACCGTAACCAAAACCCTTAACACTGACCCTAAACCCTAAACCCTAAAACCCAAATACTAACCCTAACCCTAACCCTAACCCTAGACAATATCACCACTGAATAGTGATTGACACAGTCAACCTTAGTGATGTAAATTTTATAACCATGAACACTTACTCTTACACTAACCCTAACCCTTAACCCTAACCCAAAATCCTAAACTGCTCAGTAACAAAGAATGAGGAAAGCTAATTGTGATTGACACAGTCGACCCTAGTAATGTAGATTTCACAACAGTGAGACCTAACCTTAACCCTAACTCTAACCATAAACTCTAAACACCAAACCCTAACGCTAACCCTAAACCTAACCCTAACCTTAACCCTAACTCTAACCATAAACTCTAAACCCCAAACCCTAACGCTAACCCTAAACCTAACCCTAACCTTAACCCTAACTCTAACCATAAACTCTAAACCCCAAACCCTAACGCTAACCCTAAACCTAACCCTAACCTTAACCCTAACACTAACCACAAACTCTAAACCCCAAACCCTAACGCTAACCCTAAACCTAACCGTAACCCTCTTGATGTAGACAATATCGCCACTTAATTGTGAATGACACAGTCAACCCTGGTAATGTAGATTTCACAACAGTCAAACCTAACCTCAACGCTAGGTCTAACCATAAACTCTAAACCCCAAACCCTAACCCTAACCGTCAACCTGACCGTAACCCTGTTGATGTAGACAATATCGCCACTTAAATGTGATTGACGCAGTCAACCTTAGTGATGTAGATTTCACAACAGTCAAACCTAACCTTAACGCTAGGTCTAACCACTAACCCTAACCCTAACCCTAGACAATATCACCACTGAATAGTGATTGACACAGTCACAGTCAACCTTAGTGATGTAGATTTTATAACCATGAACCCTTACCCTTACACTAACCCTAACCCTTAACCCTAACCCAAAATCCTAAACTGCTCAGTAACAAAGAATGAGGAAAGCTAATTGTGATTGACACAGTCAACCCTAGTAATGT
>CBDDTI010000730.1:5000-6730 GCA_965233585.1 bacterium | reverse complement strand
TTGAGAATGCACGTGTTATCGACAGAGGCAATTCACGCGTAAGAAAAACGCTGGAATCTTGGCACACTGCAATCACTAGCCATGCAGACAATAATTCTAAGCAGTTGCCAAGACAATACTCAATTTTGTTATAATGTTATCCATCTTATCTACATTTTATTGTCACACAAGTATTTCTTTTGTATTATTTTTATATTTATTTATTCGTTCGTTATTTTCTCACCTTTTTGTATATATATTTTTACCTCCGCCCTTCACACCTCACTTTTTAAAGATTGCAGACTGGCAATCGAAAGCTTAGTGTTTTTAAATTTTTAACCAGAGAACGTCTTTTTAACCTTTTTTAAATTATGTCCCCTGGTTACTCTTCGATTTTTTAACCTCAAGAAGTAACAAAAACCACTTCAGCACTTGAAAGGCGTTAAATCGCTTTGATATATGAAGCGATAGTTGCAAACTCCGTTCAAACACGTATTCAAGCCTAGGGCCAAAAAAATATGAAAAAAAAGTTTGATAAACTTGCAGTAAAAGAGCTCTTATTTACTCTTGCTTTCTCGCACGCGATACATGGCGTCACATGAGCGCGTGCTCAAATAAAGGGCATGCGCAATTCAATTCTCGTCCAAGGTTGTAAAAACCTGTGTTTGATCGACGATTGCTCGAAAACCTACCGTACAACCTATGATGAAATTTTCACAGTTGATTTGTTGGAGTAAATCAAGTTTAGAGCCAAAATTTTTAAAAAATCTGTAAGACCGATTTTGAGCTATTTTTGATTTCACATTTTCTTAATTTGCAAAAAATCTGTCTTACAGATTTTTATTTTACTTTGCATGAATGTTAAATCAGACCCAATTTCTTATTCCTGAAATTTTGAGGTGGGGTCATACGGGTAGAATTTGAGAAAAACGTGACTTAACCTACAAGTGCCCAGTCTCTCATTGGGTGCTCGGTCGCTCATTTTGGCCATTTGTTGACATTTAATTGTTCAAATTTCACATAGAATGGTAAAAGACTTAAGCAAGCATTAAATAGTGAAGGGAAAAACAGTTTGGAACCTTTTTCAAAAGAGTTAAAAATTGTGCTCTTATACTCCATCAAAACTGTAGTAAGCCACCTTAAACGCACAATCTGACCGCCCTGCTTCAGACGGCTTTTTTACCAGGTACCAGAGCGTTTGAGAATTCTGTCGCTGTAGAATCCTGACTTTTGGTGAACACTGAATTTCCTTCTGTAATTGTAACAAGCTTTATGAACATAAAACAAACAATGCATGAAGTCCCGTTTAGTATAAAAAAACAACTAGTATAGTATATATTTAGTTATTTAGTATAAAAAAACAACTAAAAATCAGTTTGAAAATGTGACGGCATTTATTCTGACAACCGTTTATCGACCCTTACTTACGCTGATGTATTCTCAATGCATACAGTTTGTATTTCGTTTTGAGCTTGCACACTCGTGACAGCGACTTGAACAGTGACTGAAACACAAACGAACAGACGAGGAACATTTTTATTCACATTTCCGTATCTCAGCGTAGTATTGTACACTAAAGTCACGAAAAATATGAACCTTAGAAACATTCTTATCAATATGACTAAAAATAAGGTCGACTGGAACATTTATCGGGGATAAACAAGAGCAAAATTCTCACGTCTTCGACACGACGGCTAGACTGGTGAAATGACGTCCTCGACGAGACGAGGACGGCAGAGCGACATTCTCGT
>CBDDTI010000729.1:0-136079 GCA_965233585.1 bacterium | reverse complement strand
TGCTTCCTTTGTTGAGTTCTGTATCGGTGTAAGAAATGGTTGTGCCAGTGTGAGCCAGTGAATAGGTACCGCCTGAAGTGTCGCTGCGATAGACTTTGTAACTGGTGGCTCCCGTCACAGCAGACCAAGTCAGCTTTGCTTGTGTTTCTGAACCTGCCACTTGAGCCACTGCTAAATCTGCGGGGGTGGCTGAAGTTTGCAAGGTGACGTTTTTCGCACTGGATTTGTCAGATTCACCCCCGATGTTGATTGCAGAGATTTTGTAGTAGTAAGTGCCTCCTTTGGTGAGTCCTGTGTCAGTGTAAGAAGTGGTTGCGCCAGTGTGTTTCAGCGAATAGGTACCGCCTGAAGTGGTGCTGCGATAGACTTTGTAACTGGTGGCTTCTGCGTGAGCAGACCAAATCAGCTGGACTTTAGTTTGTGAATCTGCCACTTGAGCCACGGCTAAACCTGCGGGGGCAGTAGAAGGTTTGGTTTGCAAGGTGACGCTTTTCTCAACTGATTTGGCAGATTCTCCAGCAACATTGATAGTAGAGATTTTGTAGTAGTAAGTTGTGCCTTTGGTGAGTCCTGTGTCAGTGTAAAAAGTAGTTAAGCCGTTACCTGTTATGTGAACTGGCAAGAACCCACTGCCTGAAGTGTCGCTGCGATAGACTCTGTAACTGTTCGCTCCTGTGACGGCATTCCAAGTCAGCTTAACTTGCGTCTCTGACTCTGCCACTTGAACCACTGCTAATCCTGTTGGTGCAGTAGAAGGTTTGGTTTGCAGGGTTAAAGAGGTCGTTGTGAGATAAGTTTCTCCTGTCTCAGAGACAGCAGAGATGCGGTATTGATAATTTTTGCCTAGAGTCAATCCTGAATCTGTCCAGCTGGTTGTTGAGGCATCAGCAGTGGTGTGAACTAACTCCCAACTTCCATCTGGTTTTTGACGATAGATTTTGTAATGTTTGATGTCTGAGACGCCAGTAGGCAAAAGCCATGACAGGTCAGCAGTGTTGCTAGAGCTTTGAGTCGCTTGGAGATTCCGAACGAAACGTTTGACACTGGCAGTGAGCGAGTCAGTTTGAGCAGAACAAGCAGAGCCTTGGCAGAACTGTAAACGATAGTTGTAGGTTGCATTGGCATCAACAGAAGTGTCTTTGTAAGGAGCGTTGGCATTGGTTGCAAGTGTTGCAAACGAACCACTTGAAGACAATTTGCGATAAATGTTGTAACTCATGCCTGACTTTTGCCTCCATGAGATTTGCAAAGTTTTGGAATTTCCAACAAAGGTGATGTCTTCCACCAGTCCGCTCAAAGCCGCAGAAACCTGACACTCATTGCCTGAAGCGACAAAAGACTCATCGTGTTTGTTCTGATACTTGACAGCATCGCATTGGTTAGCAGTGGCTGGGGTGTAAACATATTGCCCTGATGAGTTCAAAATGAGCTTACTGCCTGCTTTGAGTCCTGCAATGTCAAGTGCCAATCCTTCGCCTGATGAATCAGCAAATGCTTTTGTCCCCGCTTGAAAAGAGAGGGGAGTTTTCCAGTCTAGTCCAAAGTTGGTAGGTGCTTGGCTGTCTTTTTCTCTGACGCCCAACGAGTATTTAACGGGGTTGCTGTTCCATGACTGCTTGGGAATGACAAGGTATTGACCATCTTGCGTTGGCGTCAAGTCAACAGGTTCACAAGTGTTGAAGTTGTCTTTGGAGACAAGCAACATTCCTTTTTGGTTGGAACACGCATGGCTGGCATCATACGGGGTTTGAGTGGCAACCAGTGGCGTTTGAGTTTTCAAAAGCAGTGGACTGAGGGCAAAAGTCTTGTTGTTGCTGTCTTGAAGTGTTTGGAGTTCTGCAATCAAGAACGGGTCGCAGTTGACTTGAAACTCCTTTGTCGGCAGTTGTTCGCTTGTCTCTGGGTTTGCCGTTTTCACCTTCAAACTCACTCTCAGCTTCTTGACTTTGTTAGCATAGTCCATGAGGTCAAACTGCATGGCAGACTGACTCATTTCTCCAAGCATTTTGCCTTCCCCGTCATAGATTTGAAGGTCTGCCACGTAACCTCTGCTGCCGATGTTTGCAGTCTGTTCGCCTGACAAAGACAGCTGAAACGCACAACTTGACCCTGTGCTTCTTTGATGAACAAGCTGTCCTGTGATGGGAAAATGCTTGCCTGCTGGTCTGATTTTGACCTTGACTTCTGTCACGCCTGATTCTCTAAACTGAAAACTCCCAGAAATCCCAGTTTGATGCACACCATAACGCACGGATTCTGCAGCAGTGACGTCTTCTTCTTCATAACCTCTGACTTGAACAATCCAGTCCCCGCTGGTGTCTTCAAAGTCTAATTTGGTGAAGTAATCATCATCAAGTCTGAGGACACTCCTTGCTTTTTCAAATTCTTCTTTAAGGGGAAGCCCTGCTTGGTAGTCTTCTGCCTTAAAAAGCAGTGCATAGTTTGACCGAATCGTTGCCTTGTCCCACTTGGAAGAAGACGCACTTGAGTCTGCCCCAATGGACAACTGAACACTTTCTTTGCCTCCTTCTGAATTACAAGAAGACAGCACCATCACACTTAACAACACACTACCAACCAACTGAAAACCACTTCTGCATTTTTTAAAGAAACTCATCAAAATCTCCTGAAACTTAATTTAAACACGAAAAAAGACAATTTATGACTCAATGAAAACAAAGAAAATGATACATGAAACAAAAAATACATGCAAGGGAATTTTTAAGATGATGGTTTTTAATTTGTAGAGAGAAGAATTTGCATGGCTTCATTTTAGCTTGATTTGACTTTGGAGTAGCATTGACAAATGACTTCTTTGATAAGATAGAGAGTCAAAGCAGGTAAAATGACAGCAGAGCCTGAAGTTAAATTGAAGTAAAATGAGACGGTGATGCCTATGAGCATAAAAAGTAGGTTGAGTCCACAAGAAATCAGAATCATTGTTTTGACAGAATGGACATGCTTACCTGCCATCATGGGGGCAATAGAAAGCAGTGCCAGTGAAAGAATCAAACCCACTCCGCGAATGGCAACAGAAATGGCAACGGAGAGTAAAACGAAAAAGAACAAACGAATCAGGTCAACAGGCAACCCTTTGGATTTGACGAACTGTTCGTCGTAAGACACTGCAACGAATTGATGATAAAAGCACAAAACACTGACCAAAACAAGCGAAGTCATCAATGCAATCAACCATAATTCTTGCAAAGAAATGCTAAATAAACTGCCAAATAGATAACCAATCAATTCGGTTTGATAGCCTGGGGTTAAATCACTCAATAGAATGCCAAGAGCCATTCCCCCAGACCATAAAAGATTGGTTGAGGCATCAAGAGAGATTTTTTTTTGACCTGCCAGTATTCCAAAGATGAGACCAGACACCAACGCAGTAAACAGGACTGAAAGCAAGGGAGAAACCTGAAAGAAAATAGCAATTCCAATTCCTGCATAAGACGCATGTGCGATGCCCCCTGCGATAAAGGATTCCCCCCTGACGACAATAAAACTCCCTATCAAACCGCACAGCAAAGCGACTAATCCACTACCAATCAGAGCATGGCGGACGAAGGACAACGACCACAACTCTAAAATGGTGTCTAGCAGCAGCATTGTTCTTTGGGGTGATAATGCTTCATTTCCAGAATATGAGTGGCAATGTTTTGAAAATCATTGACTGCGTGGGTGGTCATCAGCACTCCTTCCTTCAAATTTTTTAAGAGTTGGACTAGTTGTGCTTTAGAGGAGGCATCAAGCCCCGCACAGGGTTCATCAAGTAGCAAAAGTTGAGGTTTGGCATACAATGCCCTTGCCAGAAAAACTCGCCTTCTTTCACCCCCTGAAAGCTCGCAAATACGACAGTGACATTTGGCAGAAACCTTGAACAACTCTAACAACTCTAATGCCCGATTTCTGTGCCTCTTGCAACACCCCACACTTCCCATCAACACAACGTCAAGCACCGTAATTGGAAAGTTTAAATTCAGGTCAACATTTTGGGGTAGGAATCCCATGTTCTGCTTGGCTTGATGGTGAGAGACAGGTTTTTGATTGATAAATACTTGACCTGATTGTGCGGCTAAAAGCCCCGCTGTGACCTGAATGAGTGTGCTTTTTCCACTGCCATTTGGTCCAACAAGCAGGGTTTTTTCCCCACGCCCCATAGAAAAGTTGAGACCTGACAAAATAGGTGTTGCCAAGTCATAGCCTACCGACAAGTTTTGAAACTCCAGTAGGGGCAGTGTCATTTGGCTTGATAGCGAACTATCAGGTCAGCCACGTTGAGTAATTGGTCTTGCCAATTCTTTGCAAGAGGATTGAACGTTTCAATGGGAAGATTCAGAGAATCTGCCAGCGATGAGGCTTCTTTGAGAGGGATTTGAGGTTGTGAAAGAATCACACCGATTCCTAAAGTCTTGGCTTGTTTTTGTAAGGCGACCAGATGTTGCAAAGAAGGTGCTTTGCCTTCATCTTCAATGGCAAGCTCTTGAAGGTTGTACGTCAGTGCAAAATAGCCTAGCGAAGGGTGGACTGTCAAAAAAGAGGCAGGTCGTTGCAAGACTGATAGTTTTTGTTGAATCTTCAAGTCAAGTGCATCAATCTGCTGTTGGAGTTTTTGATGATTGTTAAAGTATGTTTCTTGATTTTTTGGGTCAAGTTGAGCCAAGACTTGGTAGATTTTTAAAACATGGATTTTCATCAAAGTAGGAGACATCCAAGTGTGCGGGTTACCTTCAGTGGCTTCTTCCTCGTGAGCTTCATCATGGTGGTCATCGTCTTCTTCCTCTTCGTGTCCGTGTCCTTCCAACAAAGGTAGAGTTTGGTTGAGATGAATGATTTGGGCATGTTGTAAGTTTTCAAGCCACTGCGCTTCTGTTTCAAGTCCTAGTGAAAAGTAAGCTGAAATTTTTGCGAATGCTTTGACTTGACTTGGTTTAGGTTCGTAAAGATGCGGATTGACAGAATCACCAAATAAAACGATAGGTTGGATTGTTTGATTTGAAAGTTGTTCAACAATTTCTGCCAGCGGAGGAATGCTGACCCCCACTTTGAGGTCAGAAGCAAAAGCAAAGTGATAAAAAAACGAGCAGGACAGGAAGGACAGGAAAATCAGTTTGATTGTTTTCATAGGACACCAAAGTTAAAAAAGTTTATAGAAACGGCAAAAGGGTCAGTATTATACAGCTTGCTATTGATTTGTCAAGCAGCAGAATCGGTTTTTTCGTTGGTTTGGTCTTTTTTGGATTGAGAAAGTAGGAACAAGACAACGCCGATACTGATAAAGATGTCAGCAAGATTATTGACAAAAAAACTGGTGTCATACCAACGGAAGTGTAAAAAGTCGGTCACTGCACCATCAAAAGACCTATCCACTAAGTTACTCACAGCACCTGAAATAATCATTGAAAAACTGTATCTAAAAAATAAATTGCTGGTCTCATATTCTTTCACAAAATGATAGACGAGCCAGATTGATGCAATGAGTGAGACACCTATCAGCAAAGGCAGGCGAAACCAATCGGGGAGGTCTGACAAGAAGCTAAAGCTGATGCCTTTGTTTTCTAACAAGGTCAGGTCAATCAAGTTGGGAATGAATGGTCTGGTTTCATAAAAGTTCAATGCAGACATTGCCCAAATTTTGGTCGCTTGGTCAAGTGCAATTAAAAATCCAATTAAAGCAAAGTAATATTTCATGTTTTCAAATGAGGTAATGTTGACAGGTCAGCAAGAGGATAATTTTTTTGTTCGCCCGTTTGCATGTTGCGTAAGACAAGATTCCCCGCTTCTAGTTCATCAGGAAAGAGTAAAATGGCTTGGGGAATCCCTTGTTCGTTGGCTGTTTTAAGTCCTTTTTTGATCTTATCGCTGGCATCTGTGCATTTCACTTTGAATCCCTTGCGTCTTAATTTCATGGCGATTTGAGAAGCGACAGACCTTTCATTTGGTGAGAAAGGTAAGATGAGATAATCAAGTTCTATTTTCAAATCTGGAATCAGCTGATGTTCTTGCAAGACATCAGCAATGACGACATCGCCAAAGCCAAAGCCAACAGCGGGGGTTGCCTGCCCCCCATATTTTTCAAGCAAGGTGTCATAGCGTCCACCTCCACAAATGGCACGACCTGACTTGTCTGAATATTTCATCTCAAAAACTAAACCTGTGTAGTAGGCAAGTCCCCGCACAATGGAGAGGTCAAATTTTAAGTATTTTTCAAAGTTGAGCAATGCCATCTGTTTTTGGAATGCTTGAAGTTCTGCAATGGAGTCATTTGGCACATGTTGCAAAAGTTCGTCAAACGTCTGCAAACCCAACAAATGCAATAATTTGTCAATTTGTTGAGTCTGGCAACCGAGTTGAGACAACTCTTGGCACAAAGTCTCTTTGGGGATTTTGTCAATTTTATCCAAGACAATCATCACGGCATCGCGTGTCTTTTGTTGAATGTCACAGCTTTGCAAAATGGCATCAAGCAATTTTCTATGGTTGTAAAAGATGCTAATTTGCTGATGAGTCAGCCCTAACGTCTCACATGCAAACAAAGCGGCAGAGACAATCTCTACTTCTGCCTCTATGCCTGACACCCCCCAGATGTCAAGATTCCACTGATAATGTTCACGCCTTCTGCCTTTGGTCATGCGTTCGTATCGGAAACATTGAGGTATAGAAAACCAGCGGAGGGGAAAGGTCAACGTTTTTTGTTTGGACAACACAAGCCTTGCCAGCGTGGGGGTCATTTCAGGTCTCAATGCCAGATGCCGATTGCTTTTGTCTTGGAATTGATAAAGCTGGTCTGCAATCTCTTCCCCTGCTTTATGAGCATAAAGGTCTGCATGTTCCAGAAGGCAGGCGTCATATTCTTCAAAGCCAAACAGCAATGAAGTTTGACGCCATGCTGAAAAAATATGATTTCTCAAACGAAGTTCGTCAGGGTAAAAATCACGTGTGCCACGTACGGATTGGGGAACGTTCATGTGCTGGAAGGGGGCGTCAGAAAAGAATTATTGACTGAATAGACTGAATAAAAAGGCGATATTCTACAACGTTTGACTCACCATGTCAAATGATGCTCTTTTGCAGGTATGCCTTGACTTGACGCAAAAAGAGACTTGAAAACCTAAGAAGTTTAAGAAATCAAACCGTATTGCAATCCGTAGAGTTGATGATAACGTCCTTTGTTTTGGATCAATTCTTTGTGTGAACCAAGCTCTACCATTTGACCTTTTTCCAAGACGCAAATACGGTGAGCGTGTTGGATAGTAGAAAGCCGATGAGCAATGACAATGGTGGTGCGGTTTTTCATCAAATGCCCCAAAGCATCTTGCACTGCGATTTCTGATTCAGAATCTAAAGCAGAGGTCGCTTCATCAAGGATTAAGATGGGGGCGTCTTTTAGGACAGCACGTGCGATAGAAATTCTTTGCCTTTGACCACCTGACAGCATCATGCCTCGTTCACCGATGACGGTGTGGTATCCATTAGGGAGTTGTTGAATGAAGTCATCAGCATTGGCGGCACGTGCGGCATCTTTCATGTCTTGTTCTGTGCAATCTGGCTTGCCGTAGCAGATGTTATTGGCGATGGAGTCGTTAAATAAAATGGTCTCTTGCGTCACCAAAGCGATGCAATGCCGTAGTGATTCAATCTTGATTTGTTTTAAATTGAGGTCGTCAATTAAAATTTGCCCATCTGAGACCTCAAAAAATCTTGGAATGAGATTGGTCAAGGTGGACTTCCCCGCTCCACTTGCCCCAACCAATGCTAAGATTTCCCCTTTGTTGATGGTCAGGTGAATGTCTTTCAACGTTGGTTGTTCTGCTTGCCAGTATGAAAACTGATTCACATGGATTTGGATATCTTTTTGGAAGGATTTGAGGGCTATTGCATCTTTTGCGTCAGCAATTTCTGGCTGTTGGTCTAAGATGGTATAGATTCGCCTGAGGGACGCCATGCCTTCTTGAATTTTGAGAACCAGTTTGTTGATTTTTTTGAGTGGTGCATTAATCATGAGAAAACTGGTGACAAATGATGCAAGGTCTCCAACAGTCAGCTGATTTTGATGAATCAAATATCCGCCATAAGCCAGAACGATAGCACCCACTGCCGCACCGACAATCTCAATAAAAGGAGAAGAAAGAGATTCAATGCCAATGGTTCTCATGTAGCTTGAAAACAGACGTTTGTTGTGTTGTTGAAACGATTGGACTTCGTGTTGTTCCATTCCAAAGGCTTGCACAACCCGAATGCCTGTGACATTTTCAGTGAGGAATGAGCCTAGTTTCCCAATTTCACGTTGTCTGTTGTCCACTGCCTCGCCATTTTTTTTGCCAAATAGTTGAATCAAAATTGCTGCAGGAGGTAAGACAAACAAGGTTACAAGGAACAACTCCCAACTTCTGTAAATCATAATGACAAAGAATAGCCCAATGGCAGGAATGTCTCGGATTGGTCCTGTAATGCTGACGTTCAAAGAGTCTTGTAGTGATGAGGTGTCATTGGTGAAACGTGCTACAATGTCACCTGTTTGGAAGCGGGAGAAGAAAGAAGGAGAGAGTTTTTGCAGATGCACAAAAAGTTTGTCTCTTAGGTCTTTGACCAGTTTTTGAACAGCTAGTCCCATCGTAAAAGTCTGCCCAAAGGCAAAAAACCCTTTTAAGCCAAAAACCAACATGACGCCTATGCCAACGATAAAAAAATTGTCTAGTTCAGGCTTTGATGAAAGAGCATCAACAATGTCTTTGATATAAAAGGCAGGGACAGCATTGAACAAATTGTAACCAACCATGCAGAGTAAGCTAGTGAACACCAGCCCTTTGTACCTGAACAAGAGGCTGCGAAACCGCATCTTAATGTCCTGAGGACTGCCTTTGTAAAAGGGGTTAAGGAAGCACAAGGCACTCCAAAACACTCCCAAATATCGTCTTAATTTTGATGGGGCTACTTCCATGACCACTTTGTTCCAAAGTTTTTTGTGTCTTCCAAAGTCACACCTGCTTCAGCCAGTTCGTCTCTAATTTTGTCTGACAAGGCGTAATTTTGATGGTCTCTTGCCTCGTTTCTCAAAGAGATGAGCATTTGCATTGTGGTCTGCAAAAGCTGATGTTCTTTGGGGCTTGTCTGGGATTGATGCGTTGGGAAAATTCCCAAAATATCACCCCCAAGTTCTGTCAACAAGGTTTCAGCATCTGCAATGGCTTCAGGGTTGGGAGTCGGTGTTTCAAAAAGTTTGTTGATTTCTTTGTTGAGTTCAAAGAGAACAGCTAAGGCTTGGGGTGTTGCAAAATCTTGATTCATGGCGTTGCAAAATTGGAGTTGATAGTTTTGGAAGAACTGCCTTTTGCCTTCAGTCTGTTTGAACGTCCGTAGTTTTTGCAAAGACTGATTGAGCTTTTGCTGTGAATTTTTTGCAGACTCAAGAGCATTGGGATTGTACTCCAAGACAGAACGATAATGAGCAGAGACGATGAAGTAACGTAAAACTTCAGGCGAATGTTGTTCTAATGCCTCGTTTAAGTTGACAAAGTTGTTGAGAGATTTGCTCATCTTTTGTTCTCCAATATTCAGCAAATTGGTATGAATCCAGTATTTTGCAAAGGGTAGTTGTAGTGCGTCATTTTGGGCGATTTCGCAGTCATGGTGTGGGAATTTTAAATCCATGCCTCCTCCGTGAATGTCAAACTGTTCTCCTAGATATTTGAGAGACATAGCGACACATTCTGTGTGCCAACCGGGGAAACCTGCACCACTCCAAGGGTCTTTCCAAAAAATTTGTGTTTCAGCATCTGCTTTTTTCCAGAGGGCAAAGTCATTGAGATTGCGTTTTTCAGAACGGTTTTCAACACGAGTCCCTGAACGATTGTTTTCCAAAGACCGACCTGACAGCTTGCAATATTCTGACAACGAAGACACATCAAAATACACCGACCCGTTCACTTCGTAAGCATGACGAGAGTCAACCAAACGTTGAATGATGTCTAATTGTTCTGGAATGTGTCCCGAAGCTCTTGGCATGAGGTCAGGGGGAATGACGTTGAGCTGAGACATGGCGTCTTCAAACTGACGGATGTAGTATTCTGCAACAACCATTGGGTGTTGCCCTAATTCTTTGGATTTTTTGATGATGCGGTCTTCTCCAGAATCTAGCAAGTGTCCAATATCCGTGATGTTTTCTACATGAAAGGTTTGGAATCCTTGATGCCGAAGATAACGGAAGATGACATCAAATGAGACGTAGGTTTTGGCATGACCAAGATGAGGCAATCCATAAACTGTTGGTCCGCAGACATAAGCTGAGACACGTTGGGGGACGATGGGTTGAAATTTTTCTTCCTGTCTTGCTAAAGAGTTGTAAATCACAAGGGACATAGTATGATAATAGCCTGTTAAATGATGGTCATTTGATTTAATTTAGAGTACATGAGATTCGTGCCTTTGGTTTTGTGTCACAAAGTTTTTTAATTTGAGTATGTTATGACAACAGTAATTACATTTTCTAGTCAAAAAGGGGGCGTTGGCAAAACGACTTGTTCCACCAATCTTTCGGCAGCACTTGCCATCGGGGGTCGTAAAGTGCTGATGGTTGACCTTGACCCACAAGGTTCTATTCAAGCCTCATTCGGTTATCAACAACAGCCTGCCCGTGGAATACGCGAACTTTTTTGTGACCAAGCATCGCTTTCTGAAGTGACGACGCCAACATCTCGTGAAAATTTGGACTTCATCTTTTCAAATGCCATGTCTTTTAGAGATGAAGCACAGATTTTAAAAAACGCATCAAATCCTGCCTTTTTAAAAGAATGGATTGAACGTGAAGCGATGGATCATTATGACTTCATAGTGCTTGATTCACCTCCTTCTTCCAATGAATTGAGCGTCAGTGCTTTGATTTCATCAGATTTAATTGTTGCCCCTTTGCAATGTGAAGCCCTTGCGATTGGTTCATTGAAACGTTTTTTAAAGCTGTTTAGGCAACTTCAGCATTCCATTTCTGGAGACCTACGAATCGCAGGAATTTTGATGACCATGTATGACTGCCAGATGCCTGTACATCGCCAAATCTGCCGTCAAATTTACAAATCTTTACCTGCATCGGTTTTTCAAACAATTATCCCAAGATGTCCTGATATTATGGAATCTAGTGCAATGGGGGATACAGTGTTCAGTCGCAACTTGGAGGCAATAGGCTCAACAGCATACATTCGCTTTGCAAACGAACTGCTTGACCGCTTTCATTTGCGTTGACATTTGATGAGCCTAAACTGTTTGAGTGCTTTCCTGACCGATTTACGTTTAAAGGCAGGGAGTTGCTTCCAACAACCCTCTATTTTAAACCATTGGAAGTCATTAAACTCTGCAGGTACTTGTTCAAAAGAGATGTTGCTTGTCCCATTTTTCAAATGGATGACAAACCATCTTTGTTCTTGCCCAACCACTTTTTTAGAATGTCTTGAACGTCTGGCAGTAGGAGAAAATCGGTAGCGAATCCGACTTTTAGATTGCTGCAAAATTTCAATGTCATTGTCCCCAATTTCTTCATGCAGTTCTCGGTAAAGTGCTTCTAATTCTGTCTCTCCCTCATCTATCCCGCCTTGTGGAAACTGCCAGCAGTGGAATTTAAAATCTACTCTGTGAAACATCAAAACATGAGTTCGTTCGGGGTTCACAATCACAGCACAGACGTTTGGTCGGTAGCGCATCGTTAGAATTTGGAATAAAATAATTGGGACTGCTTCCATTCAAGCAAGATGCGTCCATTCAAGCTGGTCAAGGTCATTTGAAAGTCTTTTGTTCCTGATTCTTCTTGCAAGACAGCTTTGGCTAATTTGGGGAAAGACACAAGGTACACTTCTACCCAGCGGTCTAATTCAATCATGTATTTTTTTAAAAAAATCGCTTCAGGTGCATCGTGTTTGAGCTTTCTCACTTCCATTGGCAAAAGCTCGTCTCCATCATCATCTTGTAGATAGAGTTTCCATTGAGATTTTGCTTTGTGTAAGTCTATGTTGTCAAGGCTTCCGTTGTAGAGAAACAAGACAAATTCAAAGCGATTATGATAAGACTTTCGTTGTTCACGCAAGATGTCATCGCTTTGCTTCTGACGCAGTCCGTAGCCCTCCACTATATTATTGGCATATAACTTACGATAATCGGCACCCTTAAAAATGACGTCAGCGACTAGCACGGGACGATAATCTTGGTAAAGAAAGCCAAAGCGATGAACCTTGCTAAAAAGCTCTTCTGTGTCTGCATCTAAAAAACGGACATTGCGATAGATGGGGTAAAAGTCATAGTCAGAAAAACGTGTGGAACACCCAGTCAAGACCAGTGTGAGCAGAATCAAAATTTTGAAGAAGACAGATTTAGTGTTCAAGTTTTTAGGCATTGAGGGCATGTTGTCGGTTTTGTCCAAACTCCTAAGTGGCACATGAGTTGTTCATTGATTGTCCAAGAAATTTCTTGCGTTTGACATTTTTGGCAAACGAGTTTCTGATCTCTGTTCTCTTTCATAAACTCAAGACAAGAGTCGCAATGTCGTTGATGAGTGTTTTGAATCCACCCTTTCCCCTGACGTCTGATTTGACTGATTTGTTCCTCCTTAGTCCAAGTGAATGTTTGAGAACATCCTTGTTGTTTACATTCTATTTCTTGGCTTTGGAGTTGGTCTTGACAGTCGGTGCATTCTTGGCAGACAAACAGTTCAGCCTTGTCTCCCTTCTTTCTTTTGACCAATCGTTCTCTAAGCTGTTCTTCTGCAGAGAGTTGGATTTGATTTTTGCATCCTGAAGTATGACATTTCTTTGTTTTAGATTTGGTTTGACGCAGGTAGTGAAAGCAGTCATTACAGTATCTTTTGAGTTCTTCAGCATTCCCGCTTTCTTGCTTACAAAAATGCTCTAATTGAGAGAAGGTGTTCCAATCCCACGAATTGTTACATGCAGGCATGGCACATGGCACCTGCTTCACAGCTAATTCTTTCAATTTTTTTGCACAACGCAAGCAGAGTCTTTTAGAGATGACATTCTTTTTTTTCTGAAGGTCTAGCTGGGGCAGTCGTTCTAGTCGCCATGTGTAAGAACAGTGCTTGATGCGGCATGGTATTTCTTTGACCTGAAGTTTTTTTAAAGACTCTGCACAAGGTTGACAAAGTCTTGGGTCTGCTTGCCCTTCCAGCTTTCTTCCCAGTTTTTTGAGCTGTGAGGCAGGATACCATTCCCAAGTGTTGTCACAATGTTGTAACCTGCATTTTTCATTTCTGGGAGCAAGATTTTTTAAAACTTCGTGGCAAGACTCACAAAAGAGCATGGGGTCAAAGTTACTCTTCTTTTTCTTTGAATCTGCCAGTTGTTTATAAGGTTTGATGGTGATGACTTCATTGCAATCATGTGTCGCACATGTCACCTGAAGGTCTTCTAATTTTTGAAAACGAGAGTAGCATTCATCACACATGCGATGAGGTGCTTCAAAATTTTTATTCTTGAGGCTTTCCAGAGCCTCTCGTTGTGTCAATTCAAATGTATTAGAACATTGTTTTATTTGACATGGAAATCGCTTTCGTTCAATGGAATCAATCAGAGACATGTTGTTTTGTTTGATAGATGGTATTTTTGAGAGACCAATCTGACATAATGTGTAACATTCAGCTCAATTTAGAAAGGTGCAGGTGAACCACAGACAAGTTCAGCAGGAATCCCAAAATTGCTAAAGTCATCAGCAGGAAGAATGGGTCGTATTCCAGCCCCCCTAGCGTGACCAAATCTTGAAACTTGACAATCACTCCCCCTAACCAAGAAGGTATTTTTTGACTTAAAAAACTCATTAAGCCCAGTGGAACAGTCAGAGCCAAGCTGTTCATTATCACTATTTCCTTGAAGAAAGGCAAGTAAATCACTGAAAAATTTGCCCCAAAGAGAGCTTTCAGAGCCAACGATTCACGGTGCAAAGAAACCAAAGCAGATGTTCCATACCACGAAAGCATCAGATAAATCACACCAAGTCCAGCAAAGACAGCCAAAGACAGTTGGTTGATTTTGACACGATACGTCATGGCTTGTTTCAGTTGGTCAGGAAAGTAAACGACTTCTTCTACTTCTTCAAAAACGCTCAAGCGGTTGATAATGGTCTCCAACTGTGGCAAATAATCATCTTTGACCTGAAACTGAATAACACCATAAAACAAAGGAGCAATGGTGTCAGTATTGAGCAATTCTAGGTCAAAGTTTTGTTTGATGGTGTTCAATGAATCTTGAAAGGTCAATTCGTTTTGAAATTGGAGACGGAAGTCATCTTCTACTCGTTGCTGAATCTTCTGTGCTTCTTTCAATGTTGCTTGCGAATTGAGAATCAAGGACACGGTTTGATAACTGGCAATGTGTTGCCTGACCAAAGATTGTGTCGTTTGCAAAAACACAAGCAAGATGGCAGTCACGCAAAGGAATAATGAGCAAGAAAGAGTAAGGCGGACTTTGAGAGGCAGATGATGAGTGAACAATTTTATTGTCAATTAGGTTGAGTTAGCATAGAATGTCCAGTTTTGTTTGGCAGGCATAGCTCAGTTGGTAGAGCGCTGGATTGTGATTCCAGTGGTCGAGGGTTCAAGTCCCTTTGCTTGCCCCAGATTTCTCCTCCAAGCACCCGTAGCTTAATCGGATAGAGCAGTGGACTTCGAATCCAAAGGTTGGAGGTTCAAGTCCTCCCGGGTGCATTCCTCCTGATTCAAAAGTCTTTTTCAAAGTCATTCACCAAACAACAAACTATGAAAAAGGTACATCATTTCCTCACCGCTGCCAAGTGGAAAATCTTGAAAATAAACCCCAAATCTGACCATGAAACTGACAGACATTTTAAAAGATTCTAATTACAGCCTAGAGCAATTTTCTGAAGAAGGCTTTGAATACGTCATTCCACGTTTAGAAAGTAAGATATTCAGCAAACCCAACAAAAAAGGTGAAGAAATTCCCCATGTTGAATGCTTGGTCAGAAAGAAAGACATCAAACTCACCCCCGAAGAAGTCATCAGACAGCTTTATCTCATCATTTTAAATGAAGGTTACCAATACCCTTTTGAACGCATGCAATGCGAATATCCCGTGCATTTTGGCAGAGAAATCAAAAGAGCTGATATTGTCATCTTTGACAAGGACAGACCCACCGATCCTTATATCATTGTAGAAGTGAAACAGCCCAAGCTCAGAGATGGAAAAGACCAGCTTAAAAGCTACTGCAATGCCACAGGTTCACCGATTGCCGTTTGGACAAATGGCGAGCAAATCTCTTTTTATCACCGCAAAGACCCCAATTATTTTGAAGACCTGACAAGCCTGCCCAAAGCCACTGAAAAGCTGTCTGACATTCTCACCGAACGTTGGACTTGGAAAGATTTGGAACGAGAGGACAAATTAGTCAAAGAACGTAAATCGTTGAAAGACCTCATTGAAGAAATGGAAGATGAGGTTTTGGCAAATGCAGGAGTAGATGCTTTTGAAGAATGCTTTAAGCTCATCTTTACCAAACTTTATGATGAAATGGAAAGCGGACGGGACGAAAAACGTCATTTGCAGTTTAGGAATTATGGCGATACCCAAACCGAGCTTAAACAAAAAATACAAGGGCTTTTTGATAAGGCAAAGAGAAAATGGCAAAGTGTGTTTAACCCTGATGATAAAATCAACCTGACCACTTCTCACTTGTCAGTTTGTGTGTCATCTTTGCAAAATGTCAAACTCTTTAACTCTAATTTAGATGTGGTAGATGAAGCCTTTGAGTATCTGATGAACCAAAGTAGCAAAGGCGAGAAAGGTCAATATTTTACCCCACGTTACGTCATTGACATGTGCGTTAAAATGCTCAATCCACAAAAAGAAGAGACCATCATTGACACCGCCGCAGGCAGTTGTGGCTTTCCTGTGCATGCCATGTTTTATGTCTGGGAGCAGATTTTAAAAGAGAAAGGACTTTCCAAAAGCCACCTGTTCACAACAGAGAAAAAACCAGCAGAATGTATGGATTATGTAGCAGACAAAGTGTTTGCCATTGATTTTGACAGAAAAGCAGTACGCGTTGCACGAACGTTAAACCTCATTGCAGGAGATGGACAAACCAATGTCTTGCATTTGAATACTTTGGATTACAAAAGATGGGACGAAACTCAAAAAGAAGAGGATTGGATTGATACTTACTATGAAGGTTGGAGAAAACTAAAAAGGATACGAAACAGCAAGCAAAGCAACCGCGATTTTAACTTTGATCTTCTCATGGCAAATCCACCGTTTGCAGGAGACATCAAAGAAAGCGATTTGTTTAGCCTGTATGATTTGGGCAAAAAGGAAAACGGCAAATATGAAAACAAAGTCGGGCGAGATATTTTGTTCATAGAACGCAATCTTAACTTTCTAAAAGATGGCGGACGCATGGCAATCGTTTTACCACAAGGACGTTTTAATAACTCCAGCGATAAAAGAATCAGAGATTACATAGCCGAACGATGCCGAATACTTGCCGTAGTCGGTTTGCATGGCAATGTCTTCAAACCCCATACAGGCACCAAAACCAGCGTGTTGTTTGTGCAAAAATGGGACGAAACACTTTGTCCTAAAAAAGACGATTACCCCATCTTTTTTGCTACTCAACAAGAACCCAGCAAAGACAACAGCGGCGATAAAATCTTTGTCAAACGTTCAGATGGATTAGACCAATTAGACCAACACGGGCATAAAATCGTCAAACATGACCTCTTTAATCACGAAGGACAAACCCAAGATGGCATCGCTGAAGCCTTCATTGAATTTTCCAAAAAGGAAAATTTGAGTTTTTGGCAAAGCCCACAAAGCAGAGATAAAAATCCCCCTAGCCCCCTTTACAAAAGGAGGAATGAAAATGTGGGAAAGTATTAAGCCCCTTTGATGATGCCAAATATCAGGCTTTGTTGGAGGGGCTGGAAATAAGTATTATTGATTTTCAAACTTATCAACAAAGCTACAGGAATAGGTTAGATAGTGAATATTATTTAAAATTCTTGCTTAATAATGAAAACTACTTACAAGGGAAACCATTAAGGATTTATCTAAAAAAGGAAACTGTTATCAATATAAAATCTTTAAAACTCAAAAAAGATTTTAACTATTTGTCCATATCTGGAGTACATTTAAAAGGTTTAGATTATACAACAGAAGTTATAGATTGTTCTACTATTCCAGATAGAGCAACTTACTGTTTAAAAGAAAATGATATTGTTGTATCTACGGTTAGACCTAATAGAAATGCTGTTGCTTTTATAAGAAATTCTAAACGCTTGGTGGGTACAAGTGGCTTTGCTGTTTTAAGAATTGATAAAAAATTAATCAATCCCTATTTTGTGTATTCTTTTCTAAAAACAAAATTTTTCACAACTAAAATGATGAGAGAAAATACGGCAACAATGTATCCTGCCATTACCGATCATGATGTTTTGAATGTAAAGATTCCTCTTTTTTCTCAAACCTTCCAACTCCAAATAGAAAAATTAGTCAAACAAGCTCATCACAAATTAGACACTTCTAAAACCCTCTACCGTGAAGCTGAAGCGTTGTTGTTGGAAGAAGTGGGACTAAAGGATTTTACCCCATCACAAGAAAAAGTAAGCGTTAAAAATTTTAGCGAAAGTTTTGGCACCAGTGGTAGATTGGATGCGGAATATTATCAGCCGAAGTATGAGGAATTAGAGAAAAAGATAAAATCTTATTCAAATGGATATTTGAAGTTAGGTGAAATATCAAAAATTAGTAATGGTTCTTTGATAGATAAAGAGTATTATGTTGAAGACTCAAAAAGGGCTTATATTAGAATTAAAGAATTATCAAAAAGTGGATTTATAAACCAAGAACAAATTATTTATATTGATGATAAATTTATTCATACAAATGAAACTATTGTTCAAGAAAATGAGTTTATCATTGCTACAATAGGAGATACTATAGGAAAATCTAATAGGATACCTAAAGAACTAAATCATAGTTTTATATCAAATAATACATCTAAATTATGTTTATTAGGCAATACTTTTAATCCTTTGTTTTTTGAAGTATTGTTGCATTCGTTATTGTTTCAAGAACAAATAAATAAATATAAAACTCAAACGGGTCAGCCTAAAATAAGAAATGAAGATATAGAAAATTTTATACTTCCCATCATCAAAAAAGAAACCCAAACCCAAACCGCCAAAAAAATAGAACAAAGTTTTGCCCTCAAAAAAGAAAGCGAAAGATTGTTGGAAGTAGCCAAGCAAGCGGTGGAGGTGGCGATTGAGGAGGGAGAAGATGCGGGGCTGGAGTTTATAGAGCAACAAAGCAATGAGTGAAGCTAAATATCAAAATTGGCGACAGTCTATTGATGTAGATTATTTTTCATTGTACATCAAATCTTGGTTTGCTTATTTATCAACCTTACACGAATTATACAAAGATGTTGATATTAATTCAGGAGATGGGAAACTTATCAAAGAAGCAGTTAAAAACATAGCAATTCCAGCTAATACAAACGAAGACATTTATCAATGTATTTGTGATATACACAAAGCATCTAATAAATTGATATTAAACGATGAAAAATTAAAGAAATACCATTTTTATACTTTTTATAGATTAAATGAGGAATTTAAGCAAAAGCAAGAAATCCAAAACAGGAAAAATAAATTTAGCTATGAAATCAAAATTGGAAAAGATAAAGAAAATAAAAATGATAAAATTTTGTATATAGAAATTAAAGACAATAGAAAAGAAACAGAGACACTATTAAAAAACAGTAAAAAATATTTTTTGACGGGTAAAATTTCTATTGATAAATTTATAAGCAATAACAATTACAACAAAGATGATATTTTAGACCAATTAAAAGAAAATGTAGAAAATAATTTAACTGAAATATACAAACCGCTTACTAAAAAACAAAAAGAGAAAGCAGAAAATAATTTGGCATTGTTAAGTAATAAGTGATAGCTGATTATTCCGTTTTGCCATGAACAAAAGAACAGAATATTGTAATGCTTTAAGAGACTTGCTGTAACATTTGGTTTTCCTTCTCATTCTTGCCAAGAAATGTCTCAAGAGAGAATTATACCCTTCTATCGTGTATGTTTCTGCCTTGGAACATGTATGAATTTCTTTGGGAATGACTTGTTTGTAAGCCTTGCAGTGATCAGTCATCACCTGAAGAGGTTTTGTTTCCTTGACCTTGTCCCATAAATGCCTACAGGCTTTTGAGTCTCTGTTTCCAAGCACACAATTGATAAATTGCTTCCCACATCTATCAACAGCAATCCAGAGCCAGCAGTAGTTTTTTTTGACTGGATGTAGGTGTGCATTTCATCAATTTCCATAATTTCAATGTCTGTGTCCTTTCTTAATGCCTTGAGCTGTTCGCCAAAACTACAGACCCAATTATAAACTGAAACATGAGAACAATTCAGCAAACGACCGATTGACCTGAAACCAAGACCCTCCAAATACAACTCTAATGCTCTTCTTTTGATCTGTGGTGAGATTTGGCCACGATAGGACTTGGTATATTGATAGTTGCAGGCATTGCAACGCCTCCTCGGTTTACCATATAAGAAACCATTCTTAACCGTCTTCTCACTTTCACATCTAGGACACAACTTCATTGCTACACCATGACTATCAATTCAATTAAATGAACTTAATATCGCATATCACTTATAGTTTAACAATACCAATAATTTTAATCAAGCGATAACAACTTGTTTTCAGCGCATAAGAAGTAATTTTGCAATAGAAAATTTATTTGAGCCATTACCTTATAAAAATTACACAAAACCAAATGACAATAAAAAATTAGCAGAACTGAAATGGTTCGTAAAGTTTGTGTATGAACTTAGAAATATACTTTTTCATAGCATAGTCAATCCATTGGATGATAAATGGCAACCCATCTATAAAAATGCTTTTATCGTATTAAGGGAATTGGTAGATGATAATATTGATAAAATTGAAAACCAACCTAAAAAATAAAAGAAAGTGAAAGGCTGTTGGAAGTAACAGAAAAATCGCTTTTTAGATCTGATCCAGAAAAATTAATTCAATTAAGGAGAAATTTTGGACTAACCTCTTGACAACCTGCCTCTTTCCATTTTGTCTTAAAATTTGTTATGATTCTGGGTTTAGCTTCTCACGCATAAACTGATGGAAACCACTTTACTTTTTGACACACTCAAGACCTCCAAACACTTGCAGGCTGCAGGCTTTGAACAAGAACAAGCAGAGGCGCTGACAGAAGAATTTAAATCTGTTGTGGAAAGCAATTTTGCAAAACTTTCTACCAAAGACCAAGTTTCTGCTTTAGAGACAAATCTCAATGAACAACTGGATCAAAAAGCGACTAAGGAGCAGGTTGCTAGTTTAGAGGCGAACCTTAATGAGAAAATGTCTCATTTAGAAATGAACCTTAATGAGAAAATTGATAGCAGATTTAAGTTGTTGTCATGGATGGCAAGTTTTGGCATTTCTTTAAATCTGATTACACTTGGTGTCATGCTAGCTTTTTTGTTTTCTTTTCTTCCTCCTGCCAAGTAAAACAAACAGAGAGACCCCTTAATGACCAAGACTCAAATTTTTTTTTGAATAGCTGCATTGAATCAGCTTAGTCCAATATGCCAAACCTTTTGACAATCAATTTAAAAATATTAAAACTATGACAACTCACACAAACAAACTGCAACAACTTCGTGCGTTACTTAAAGAATTGAAACTTGATGGATTTGTGCAATTCCGCGGGGACGTGCATCAAGGCGAATATGTTCCTGAACGTGACAGTCGTCTTGAGTTTTTAACAGGGTTCAGCGGGTCAGCAGGTGCGACGGTCGTGCTGGAGAAAGATGCGGCAGTCTTCGTTGATGGTAGATACACAGCACAGATTAAGCAGGAAGTTGACCCCAATTTGTATGAGCATCAACATTTGATTTACAACAGACCAGAACATTGGATTCAATCTAAATGCCTTGAAAATCAAAGGATTGGATTTGATGCTTGGCTGATGACTGCAAGCCAAGTCAGACGTTTTCAAAAATCCCTTTCAACCAAACAGATTGACTTTGTTCCTTGTGAAAACTTGATTGACCACATTTGGCACGACCAGCCTGACCCTCCGCTTGGCAAGATACAAGACCACCCTATGCAATACGCAGGAGAGTCTTTTGAAAGTAAACGTTCTCGGATTTGTCAGCAACTTCAACAAAATGAAGTCTATGCCACTGCAATTACGACGCCTGACTCCATTGCATGGTTTTTAAATGTGCGTGGCTCTGACGTTCCTTATAATCCAATTCCTCTATCATTCTTACTGATTTATGCCGACCAAAAAGTGCAATGGTTTGTGGATTCTCAAAAACTACCTGATGACCTTTTACAGAAAAGTCAGGTGGAATGCCTCCCATTTTGTCAAAAGCAGTTTGCTGAACAAATTGTCAAAGCAGGAGAAAAGGGAGTCATTCAGCTAGACGAGCATTGGAGTCCTTACCAGTTAACACACCTTCTTGAAAAGTCAAAAGCAGTGATTCAATACGCCCCTGACCCGATTGCTCTGCCCAAAGCAGTTAAAAACCAGACTGAACAAGACAATGCCAGAGAGGTTCATCGGATTGACTCCGTTGCATGGGTTCGGTTTTTGGCATGGCTTGAAAGACATGTTTTGAAGAGAGAAGAAACGGGGAATCCTATCACAGAAGATGAATGCGTAAGGCAAATCAAAGACTTCCGTGCAATGTCAAAGGATTTTATTGAACCCAGTTTTGACACCATTTCTGCTTATGGGGGAAATGGTGCATTGTGTCATTACCGTGTGAATCCCAAAACTGCGGCAAAGCTGACCCGTGATGGCTTGTATTTGATTGATTCAGGAGGGCAATATCTAGGAGGAACAACAGACACCACCCGAGTCTTTCCTGTTGGAACTCCAACTGACGAACAAAAACATTGCTACACGTTGGTTCTCAAAAGTCACATCACTTTGGGTTCTGCAAAGTTTCCCAAAGGTACAAGAGGCGACTGTCTTGATGCCATAACACGATTGCCTCTTTGGAAGGCAGGACTTGACTTTGACCATGGTACAGGACACGGAGTGGGTAGCTTTCTTTCCGTGCATGAGGGACCTCATCGCATTTCCCCTGCTTATAACGCAACTGGATTTCAAGCAGGCATGTTTGTGACCAATGAACCCGGATATTATCGTGAACGGGAGTTTGGAATCAGGATTGAAAACACTGTTTTAGTGGTAGAATCAGAGAACAATTTTTTGCAGTTTGAAGACTTGACACTTGTCCCTATCAACAAAGATTTGATTCTCAAAGAGATGCTGACCAGTGATGAAATTCAATGGCTGAACGATTATCATCAGAGAGTCCAAAAGGCTCTTTTGCACGAACTCAATCCAGAAGATCAAAAGTGGTTAAAAAATGCTTGTTCACCGCTGTCATAGCTTGTGTCACTTGGCTTGCTTTTGGGCAAAGTTTTTATGAGACCAGAAAAACTGCCCAAGAAGGAGACGCTATTGCCCAATATAGGCTTGGCACTTTCTTTCGTCAGGGTGTCATTGTCGTGCGAGATTACAACGAAGCGATGAAATGGTTTAGAATGTCTGCTTTGCAAAACTATGAACCTGCTTACGTTCAAATTGCACAGATGTTTGACACCGGTCAAGGAGTCAAAGCCAATGTCTCCCTTGCTTTTCAGTGGTATTTAAAGTCGGCTCAAGCAGGCAATCCTGCATCACAAACAGAGATTGCTAGACGATTGTTGAAAGGTGCAGGTGTCTCACAAGACACCCAAGCAAGCATTGAATGGGCATTAAAAGCCGTTCAAAAGGGATTTCCTGAAGCACAGTTTTTGCTTGGAGATTTTTATGCAAACAATCCTCAATCTCAGAATTTACCACGTGCTAGATATTGGTATGAACTTGCCGCAGAACGGGGGCATACCCAAGCCATGTTTGCTCTTGGAAGACTTTATGAAACTGGCGGAGAACGTCTGTCATCTAATCTGGACAGAGCGGTCAAGTGGTATCAAAACGCCTCTCAGCGGGGAAATCTTGAAGCACAAGATGCCTTGCAACGTCTTGTCAACAGACAACAAAACATCAATCGCTAGACCCTACTTTTTCCAAACAGATTCCCTCATCAGCTAAAAGAACTGGAATATTGTTGCGGATAGGGTAAAGGACTCCTTGGTCTTCTCGCAACAATCCCCCGTCAATGCTGTCTTTGACAAGATTCCCCCCAACATTGTGAAGTTTGTTTTGTTGAATCAAATCATTAATTTTTTGAAGGATTGCCTTGTCTGCAAACTGCAAACTTTGCTTGGTCTGGGGACAGACTAAGAGAGCGATGACATCTTCGTCAATCATAGCGGTTTAAGCTGTTGTTGATAGTTTTTCAAGCCAAAAGGCGTGGGATATTCAGCATTGAGGCAAGCTAAGCAGACATTGTGCTTGCGATGCCCAATGGCTTTGGTGAGTGAATCAATACTCAGAAAACGCAGGCTATCAGCCCCAAGTACATGAGCCATCTTTGCTAAGGTTTCTTTGGAAAAATCGCCTTGCTCGGTCAGCGGAAACTTGGTAGCAAATAGCTCCTGAGAGGTTGGGAAGTTGATGCCGTAAAAGCAAGGAGCAACAATGGGAGGACAAGCAATTCTGATATGAATTTCTTTGACACGGGCGTAAGTTTTTAAAATCTGCACTAAATTCACCAAAGTCGTAGAACGCACTAGCGAATCATCAACCAGAAAAATACGTTTTCCTGCCAGTAATTGAGGAATTGGTAAAAACTTCCGCATCATCACTTCTTGACGTGTTGCACCTTCAATAAAGGTTCTGCCCACGTAACGATTGCGAATCACCCCTTCAATGACAGGCACTTGTCTTTTAAATCCGTAAGCAGAGCCTATGATGTTTGCTGTCTCAGGAACAGGCACAACGCGGTCTTCAGGGGTCGTCTCTAAATCTTCATTTTCAGCAAGTAACCTTCCAATCAAGCGCCGTGTCTTAAAAACTGAACGATTATTTAAGACCGAAGCGACATTAGAAAAATACACCCACTCAAAATGACAAAATGCCTTTTTCTTGGCTGTTGTGTAACGTTCAACAGAGTAGTTTTGATTCGGTTTGGCAATCAGCACGGAGCCGGGATCCAAATCTTGATAATGTACAATGCCAAGCCTCGTCAGAGCAACACTTTCAGAAGAAACAAAAAGCAAGTGGTCTTTAACCCCATAACACAAGGGTTTGATTCCCAAAGGGTCACGCATCGCAAAAAATTCACCCTTTGCATTGAGAAACAAGATGCAGTATGCACCATCAAAATTCTTGGCAAGAGAAGCACAAAGTTGAGCAAAGCCAATTTGCTGGTCTCCTCGTAACTCACGATTGATGTAGTGCATGATGATTTCTGTATCGGTGTCATAGGTGATATGGTAGCCGTTTTCTATCAGCCCTTGTTTCAACACCTCAAAGTTTGCAAGATTCCCGTTGAATGCGATGCTAAACCACTTCCATTTGTTGCCATGAATCCGCTCAAAAGGTTGTGCAAAATTGACATCTTCTTCTTTTCCACATGTTGCGTAACGAATATGACCAATCGCAGCGGTGCCTGAAAATTCCTCTAAAAGTGCGCGAGATTTTTTGGGACTGTGCATAGCAAAGACACGTTCCACTAGCCCCAAATCACGGTGAGTCTTAATCAAACTTCCACGTTGGGCATGGTAACTACTTACACCTGCGCTCAGCTGTCCGCGATGCTGGAGGTCTAGTAAAAGGTTAGGAATGTATGAAGAGACATTGACTGGACGTTCTGCAGAATGAAGCTGATAGACAGCAACGATTCCGCATTCTTCACGAACGTTATCTAACATTGAGAAAAACGTTGACGTTTAAACAAAAGAGGTTTGAGTTGTCTGGCAAATTCCAGAATCGCTTGACGGGTGGACTCCCAATCTAAACACTTATCAGTGATGGACACCCCATACTTGAGATTAGACAAGTCCCCAGACATGCTTTGCGAACCAGCGTGTAAATGACTTTCTATCATCAAACCAATGATTGATGAGTTGCCTTGTTGAATTTGGTAGGTCAGGTTATCTATAACTTCCAGCTGCCGAAGATGCTCTTTGCCTGAATTGGCATGACTACAATCTACCATAATGTTTTGAGCTAAGTTGGCTTGCTGCAGTAGGGATTCGGTGTGTTGAATAGATTCAGCATCATAATTTGGGGTCTGCCCACCACGCAAAACGACATGAGTATAGGCATTGCCTTTGGTACGAATCACTGCAACAACGCCTTTTCTGTCAACACTTAAAAAATTATCTGGAGTTTGTGCAGACAAGATAGCATTGACTGCAACATCAATGTCTCCGTGCGTGTTGTTTTTAAACCCTACTGGGTTAGAAAGCCCGCCTGCTAATTTACGATGAGTCTGTGCCTCTGTTGTTCTTGCACCAATGGCAGTCCATGAATACAAGTCTTGGTGGTATTGTGGAATGATTAGATTTAATGCTTCTCCCGCAGTGGGTAAGCCCATTGTAGTGATGTCAAGCAAGAGTTTCCTTGCAACCCGCAATCCTTTTTCAATGTGAAACGATTGATCCAAATCGGGGTCATGGATTAAGCCTTGCCAGCCGACGCTTGTACGTGGTTTTTCAAAATACGTCCGCATGACCAAGAACAAGGTGTCTTGTACTTCATCTGCCAACACTTTCAAGTGCTTTGCATACTCCAATGCAGACTGGGGGTCATGGATTGAGCAAGGTCCAACAACAAGAAAAAGTCTTGGGTCTTTGCCATCTAAAATGGCTCTGATTGTCTGTTGCCCTCTTTGTGTGGTTTGAACAGATTCCTCAGTAAGAGGAAGCTCTTGTTTGATTAAATCAGGTGAAGGAAGCCTTTCCTCTTTGAGAATATGCAAATCTTCAATGCGTGAATCTACCATCTAACCGGGAATGCCATCAACACGAGGTTGGGAAAGAATAGGAAAGTAAACAAAAATCAACGAAAGAAAAGAAATGCTCCAAAGTATCTGTGTCAGCCCTATCCACCAGACATAATGTTCAGGTTGGAAAGCTGGGAGCAAAACACGAGTCAATACACTACCAATGATTGCCACAAAAGCCAATACTAAAATTTTTGGAGGTTGCCGAATGTCTCTGCCTGTGTGTCCTAAGGAAACCCTTGCAATCATGCTTAATGTGCCAACAGCAATGCCCCCCACTGTGAACATGTGCAATGCTAATTGAGGCGCCAAGCCGAATAAGACAAGGAATTTAAGCAAGAACCCAAACACAACAAAAAGATAGGCAAGGTATAGCGACCAAAGCAAAGGCTTCTGCCAAATCCCCACAGTGTGCCAACCCACAGCACGCCATGTGTGTACAACAAACAAAAGCAATGCAGAACCGATTGCCAATGCTCCGTTAGGACTCACCAAATCTGAAACTGCAAAGAGAACAAAGCCAACCAAACAGACTCTGTCAACCCATACAGAATTTTTTAATTCCACAGAATATCCAACACCTTTGGAAATGAAAAATGGAATGACACGTCTGCCAATGGTCAAAAACAAACCAATTAAGATGTACACCCCAAAATAATTACTCCAATAAGTCCCCCAAGATATGACTTGAAATTCTTCTAAATAATAGAACAGATTCAGCACAAAAAAAGAAACCAGCTTCACAGAAATTCCCATCTGTTTCCATTGCTTGACTTTTAAAACAGGGTAGATGACCGCCACAATGACAAGTAAATTAAATAAAAGGTCAAAGAAAGCAACAAGTTCAAGAGGCACGAATTTTTGAAACAAAAAGGTCAGCCTAGCTAAAACCCAAGTCATAAAAATCAAAGCAAGTCTGCCTCCGTTGACAGTTGGCACTCCTGTCCAGTTCTGCACTGCTGTCATCAGAAAGCCTGCAACGATTGCAAGCCCGTATCCGTACACCATCTCATGCCCATGCTGTGCAGGCGTAAAGATTCCAACCTCAAACAAATGCCAACCTTGTGTATAAAACAACGTCCAGACCCAAGTCGCAATCACTCCATAAATCAAGCCGCCCAAAAAGAAAGGACGAAAGCCCAAATTCCAAATCGCTTTCATAATCAACAAAATTTAAAAAATCTCAAAAATGTCATAAAACCATTTTAACTGACCGATCTAAAAAATCAAACTAGATGTTCTTGATTGTCTAAATTGTCTCAGATGAATGAGACCTTTTAAGCAATTTTGATTGAAAACTTTGAAAAAGAATTTTAAAAAAGAGTGCTTCAAAACTCTGATGATTCAAGAATCATCAAATAATTTTTCTAAGACTCTTGCATTTAATGAATATGAAAGGTAATCTTTACCTTTTTGTCATGTATATAACTAGATTAAACTATTTGACCAAAGGGGATTCACATGGGAATACTAGACACATGGAAGCAAGTTAAAGATTTTTTTAAATTTGCAGATTTGACGTTCAGTGAGGCGAAAGTCTTGACTCTTCTGTATATGATCTATTCAGATGAAAAAGCAGAGACGGTGAGGGAAATGAGACTTTTGGAGGCATTGACCAAACTAGACATGAGGCTCAACTCTATCAGTATTGCAGAACAGAAAGAACGTTTTTCCAAACTACAAAGGGACGATGTTTTGCAATTTTTAAGAGAATCAGAGATGGACAATGGGGAACAGTTGAATTTGATTGCATCAGCTTATTTGATTGCAGGCATTGACAACTATGTTTCTGATGGTGAAAAACAGTTCATCTTAAAGATTGCTGATGCAATCGGTGTGAGCCAGAAAGAGACAGAACTCATTACCTCAAATGCACAGTATATTATTTCTATGTTGAATGAATGGTTCTTTTTTGAGCAGAAAGAAGAGGCGACAGAAGATGAACAAAATCTTGCCGCACAGACCACGATTTTAACTTTGCTACTGGTGATCCATTCAGACGATGAGGATGTGATTCCAGATAAGATGCGTTTAATGGAAGCACTTTGTGTCTTTGACCCCTACCTTGCCCAACAAGATATAGAAGAAGTGTTTGAAAAGTTTGAGACCCTTCGGCATGACTCCTCAGCATTGCTTGCTACCATTCCTCAACATATTCCAAATAGTTCTCAACGGAAAACGCTGCTTTCCATTTGTTTACTCATTGCTGACATTGACGGAAAGATCTCACAGGAGGAATTGGTGTTTTTCCGAGAATTTGCAGAGCTGTTGAATCTTCCTATTTCCTATATTGAAGACCTGAGAGAAAAATCGCATCGCTTCATCTGTTTCTTGGAAGAGATGCAGATTTTGTCCTTTTTACGCCCTCCACAAGGGGCTGAACTCTACATTGATTAAATTGATTAAATAAAAGCTATGTTCAACTGGTTGAGACAACTGAAACAAATTTTCCAAGAAACTGCCATGACTCTTGGAAATGCCAAAATCCTTACAATGCTGACGATCATTTATTGTGATGAGAAGCCAAATGTAGACCGTGAGATGAAACTGTTAGAGGCGCTTTGTACCCTAGATGACAATGTCAACCCATCAAATATCAAGCCTTCTATCTCCACCTTTAAAAGTTTGGAGCAAGAAGATCTCTTTTCTTACATTGCAGAATATGTCAACGATCGCAATGACAAAATCAATTTACTTGCCTCTGCCTATCTGATTGCCTCTATTGATGAGTACGTTTCTAACAATGAACAGCAATTATTAGTTAGAATTGGTCAGGTGATTCAGTTGACATTAGAGGAAATCAACACAGTTTTGCAACACACTGCTTATGCAGTCAAATGCTTCAATGAATGGTTTTTTCTTGACCCTTTTACGAGTCTTTCAGACCAAGATGTAGAGTTCCCTGAAGTAATTACCAAGGCGTTGTTGACGGTAATCTATTCTGACAATCCATCAGATGTTCCCAATAAAATTGACCTGATGCGTGCCATTTTTAGTTTTGACCCTCGTCTTTCTGATGTGGACATTCAAGATATTTCTACAAAAATTGACTACCAAAAAGACTTGAATCACAAGCTGATTGTAGATGAAATTTCATCAGTCATTACTGACACAGAAGGACAAGAGCGATTTATCTCGTATTGTTTTCTCATCTCTCTTGTTGATGGCAGTTTGTCTGAAAAAGAAATCGCTTTGATTCAAGATTTAACAGCATCTTTTGGATTTTCAGAAAACACTGTCTCTCAACTCCAACAACGTGCACAATCACTCATCAGCACCTTACAAGAACTCCAAATTTTACAAAAAGACTTGTTAGATGCCAATCAAAGCTAAGTTCAGCCTCTTGGTTTAAGAGATAGTGATGGCTCTGAATCTGTATGAAACTCACGAGGCTCTTCCCAAAGTTTTAGACTCCGCCCTTGAATCCGACAACCTTTCTGAAATAGAAGCCTTAATTTCAGAAATCTCTGCTGTTGAACTCATCAATGCCATTCTTGCTTTTGAACCTCAAAAGCAATATCTCATCATTCAGAGAAGAAAAGATGCGGCAGAAATTCTTGCACACCTGCAAGACAGGTCTCCTGCCATGCAAAGTTTTCTTCCCTCCATTGAAGATGATCAGTTGATAGAGTGGTTGCAAGAATTAGACAGTAATGATGCGGCTGATATTATGCTGGTGCTGATGGACTTAGCCCCAGACAAGGCAACAAAAATCATCAACTGCCTCCCTGAAAAAGACCAAGAACTGATTAGCGGGCTAGTCAAATACCAAGAAGACACAGCAGGGGGCATTATGGACGCTCAATTTGTCTGCATTGAGCAAGACCAGACCGTAGAACAAGCCATTTACAAAATTCGCAAATTCTCACAAAAAGAAGACATCACAAAATTTTATACAGTCTACGTAGTTGACCCAAGTTTTCATCTCATTGGCTCAATCAGCGTGACCCAATTACTGCTTGCCCCAAGAAATTTGCAAATTGCCAGCCTCACAGACCCTCATGTCATTTCTGTTGATGTGTCTGCAGACCAAGAAGAAGTGGCTGTGCTTGCCAGAGAATACAACCTCGTTGTCATTCCTGTTATTGATAAACATTTAAGGTTAGTTGGCAGAATTACAGTGAGCGATATTTTTGACATCATGCAAGAAGAACATGAAGAAGATTTAGGTCGTTTCGCTGGAACGGGCAGTGAAGAAGTCTTGGAACATTCGCTTGTGAAAACAATCAAAGACAGGATTCCATGGCTCTTGCTAGGTCTATTCGGAGGGGTGCTGACAGCAGTCGTGATGAGTCACTACAAAACCAAGCTCATCCAACTTCCGCAAGTCACGCTATTTATTCCCCTTGTCGCTGCATTGGGTGGGAACATTGCCATTCAATCATCATCTATTGTTGTCAGGGGACTGGCGACTGGTGAAATTCGTTTGTCTGATACCTATTTACGTTTATGGAAAGAATTGCGGGTCGGTGTGGTCAATGGAATCATTTGCGGTGTCTTGCTTTTGATTGTGGCATGGATGTTAATCCAAAACATTCAAATTGCCTTAGCTGCATCGTTGTCTTTGCTCATTGTTGTCGCATTTGCGGCATTGGTTGGGGCATCTGTTCCCATTGTCTTAAAACACATGAATATTGACCCCGCTGTGGCAACAGGTCCTTTCATTACCACTGCCAATGATGTTATAGGAGTTTCTATTTACTTAACGATTAGCTTTTATGCCGTTCAGTTTTGGTAGTTCTATACTTTGCCAAACTTTTGACGAATTTATTGATTTGAGGTTTCAGATTGCAATCTTTGTAAATAATCTTTGAGAGTCGGGTCATCAGGCTTTAAAAGTAAGCCTTGTTGCCATGTCTTCTTAGCTTCTGCTTTGTTGCCTTGCCTCCAATAAACAAGACCTAACTCCTTCCATGCTTTGAGTGATTGGGGGTAAAAAACAGTCAAAGTTTTCAAAAACGTCTCGGCTTCTTGGTAGTTTTGTGTGATGGTGAGTAATGCACTTAAACGCAGTAATGCCTGAAAATTTTTGGGGTCTGTGCCAAGAATTTGTTGATACAGACGTTTGGCTTTGACCACTTCATTTAATCTTTCAAAAACTAATGCTTTGTAAATCAAAATGGTAGGGTGGTCTAAAAATTGTTGCTCCAGCCTTTCAAGATAAGACAGTGCATCAGAATATTGACCTGCTCCAATCAAGGTTTGGGCAACACCAATCAACGATTCTATTTCATTGGGAATCAGCTGAAGTGCTTGATAAAAAAGCTGTGAGGCTTCGTACCATTGTTGCCGCTTGATAGCCTGCCTCGCTTGATAAGTGATTTGAAGATACTCCCGTAGATTAAAAACATCAGCCCATGCTTCTTTGATAAGATTTGAAAGGATTTCATATTGTGGCAATTTGTGTTGTTGAAAGTATTCAGGTTGTATGAGTGGCGGAAATTGCTCTATTGCAGAACGGATGAAACGTCTGCCCTCGTGATGTTTGATGCCTACATTGACTCCATACATGGCATTGGCTATCAAATTTTGTTTGTTTTTAGAACGTGCCACAATCGCATCAGTTTTTGACTCACTCATGCGACCCAAAATGTAGTTGAGTTGTGAGGCAAGAGCATGATAATGACTGGCATACTGATGAGATGACAACCCTTTTGCAATCTGTGTTTGCAAGGCTTCTAACATCTGCGGGTCTCGTGTTTGCCAATACTGCAAAAGTTGCACTGATGCCAGTTCTAAAGCAGCAGCAGGCGTCGTTGCCATGGCTTCCAGTTGCAAGATTTCTTGATTCCAGTTGCCAACAGGTGCTTTTTGCTTCCAACGATAAAACTCCTCCAATTCCTTCCAGTTCCCCAGTTGAGCAATCCTTGCTTGTGTGGCGTCAAACCTTGAGAATTTGAGAGTTTTAAACGTTTGCCCCAAAAAATCACGGGGTCTCCTCCATTCAAATTCATGTTCTGCCAAATCTGTTACCTTTTGGCTTTTTTGAATCAAGCTGGCACTGATTGAAATCTGATTAAGCACCGTCTGAAACTCAATTTTGAGAATAGACGAAGTTTGAGTAAGTTGGAAAAGCTGTTGTGGATTTGTCACTCTAGCCTCCCAATATCTCAAAACTTCAGAAGGCATGACTGCAAGGTCTTGCTGCTGCAATGCTAGTTCAATTTGTTCTTGCAAAAAGAGGCTCAACCAGCTCAAAGAACGAGTTGTGTAGGTAATTTCAGGAGTCAGAACTGCAATTTTAGAGGCAGAAAGAGGACTGCAAAAGAAAATAAAAGCGGCAACCAAAACCCATATTTGACAAGATAGAGACTTCATCATGATCATTCAGACAACCCCAATTTTCAAAAAATTTTTGAATCAAAAGTTTTCTAAAGAATTGATTTTGTCAAAATTCTGACTGATTTTCAAACTCAATCCTGCAAACCGCACTGAATCATTCCGCACTTGATGCAGAATCTATCTTAAACCAAGCATGGATTCCTATACGTGACTGGATTCCTGCTCCTGTTTTCACAGGGGGGACGTTCTTTCGCTCCGAATGACAATAGTTGTTATTCCGTGTTTGACACGGAATCTCAAAAAACAAGAATTGTTTGGGAAAATGAAGAAGCTGGGAAAAAGAAAGAGATTGCGGGTCAAGCCCGCAATAACGGTTGTATAGAGATTGCGGAACAAGGTGAGCAATGACAGGGGAATGAGAAAAAGAGCAAGCCGTCATTCCGTGCTTGACACGGAATCTCAAAAAACAAAAGAGAGATTGCGGAACAAGGTGAGCAATGACCAAAAAACAAGTCTGCAATCTGTTAGTCATTCTGTGCTTGACACGGAATCCATCTTAAACCAAGCACAGATTCTTACATGACTGGATTCCTGCCCCTATTTTCACACGGAGTGTTCACTTGTTGTTGGCATGATATTTTTCAAGTCTTTTATAGTGAAAGAAGAGTTTGAGAGAGTGTTCCAGCATGTCCAAAGTTTTAGAATGTCGTTTTGATTTTCTCATAAAACGAGCTAGGTTATCTCTGATGGAAGAATTAGAAGATTCAATGAGATGAGTCTTTTTTTACCGATTTCATGGTTCTCTGGAATCTGTCATTGAGCAAATGCCACTTGATAGCATGAGTTGGCATCTGTATAAATCGTTTCAATTCTAGCTCGTTGTGCTTTGACTAGTGCATACAGCTGCTTTGCTGCTGCTAATCCTTTGCCTATCACAAAGGCAATCACACATTGTTCTTGACGAGAATAGGCTGTCCAAACAGCTACTCTTTGGCTTTTTACAAAACGATCTATCTTTCTGATGCCTACACTATTGACATACATTTCTAAAGCTTGACGCTTCGTCTCTAGTGGGATTCTCAACCCATTTGAACTGAACGACCTCCCACATGATTTGCAAACATATCTCTGCACTCCTTTGCAACTTCCATTCTTGATGTAAGTCTGACTCCCACAATGATGACAACTTCTCATCCCCATTCCTCAAATTCACTCTTACATCCAATAGCAACACCAAGTGAACACTGCCCAACGGGACGGGGTGTGTTCTTGATGAGCCTATTGTCTTGGAATCTTCTTTGTTTTCTGGCACAAAAGCAGCACGTCATGCCAAGTCTCAAAATGCCTTGTCTCCTGAAGAATGGATGCAGCTGCCTGACATTCTTGCCAACCCTGATGCAGTCTATTTGCAAAAAAAAGATAGCAATCTATTGTTCATCAGAAAGCTCAAAAATGACAAAGTGATTAAAGTGATCATTCACCCTAATTTTAAAGAGAAAGAGGTCTTTTCCCAAAGCGTTAAAACAGCTTTTAAGGTAGATTTAAAAGATATTGAGGATAAATTAAAAGAAGGTGTTTTAAAGAGCATCAGGTAGCGGAGGGTCGGTTAGTTCCCAATATCGGCTTTGAAATTATCTCGCCCTGGCGCCTTTGCATCACTCACTACCTGATGAAAAAGAAGATAACCAAGTCAGGCGGCACTGAAGCCACAAGCCAAAACCTGATTATCTTGATTGCATCTACAACAGAGAAGCTAGGAGTCAGTGTAGAACACTGAAGAAATCTTGTCAACGATTAAGCGGAAAATTGAAGGGCATCAGGTAGCGGGAAGTCGGTTAACTCTTCATATCGGCGTTAATATCATTAACCCCTGGCGCCTTTGCATCACTCACTACCTGATGGAAAAGAAGGTTAGCACACTGCTTGACAGGTGTCAAGCAGGAAATTGAAGGCAATCAGGTAGGGTCAGCCACTGAGAGATGGTGTCTTCTTTTAAAGTGGGAATGCCTAGTTTTTCTGCCTTAGCCTGCTTTGACCCTGCATTTTCTCCCACAATGACATAGTCTGTTTTTTTGGAAACCGTGTTTGTGACTTTGGCTCCATATTGTTCAAGCCGTTGTTGCCAAACATGGCGGGGTTCGGTCAATGCACCTGTCAGCACAAATGTCTTGCCTGTCACTCCCTCAATGGTCTGGGTTTGTATCATCTGAACCTGCGGATTTAAACCATGATGTTTCAATTTTTCAATCAGTTGTTGATTGGCTGGATTTTGAAAGAAACGTTTAATTTCTTGTGCAGTTTTTTGTTCAATGTTTTCAAGGTTGCAAAGTTCGTCTTGTTCTGCAGTTTGCAGTTGGTTGAGAGAAAGAAACTTTTGGGCAAGAATGAAAGCCGTTTTTTCACCAATAGAGGGAATGCCTAATGCAAAAATGAAGGCATGGAGGGGACGTTTTTTGGAAGATTGAATGGCATTGATGACGTTATTGGCAGAAGTTTCAGCGATTTTTTCCAGTTGCACAAGTTGTTCTGTACGAAGTGAATAAAGGTCAGCAGGGTCTTGGATTAAATGACTTTCAAAAAGTTGCTTAATCAAAGCATCTCCAACGTGGTCAATGTCCATCGCCTTACGAGAGACAAAATGTGCCACCTGTTCAATTTTTTTGTTCAGACATTCTGAATTGAGACAACGCCATTCTACACCCACTAAAACAGCAAGACTTTGACACGAAGGACAGCTTGCAGGTGGATAAATTTTTTGGGCTTTTGCGGGACGTTTTTCCCTTATCACACCTACAATTTTTGGGATAATCTCACCTCCTTTTTCTAGCATGACAGTATCCCCAAGATGGAGATCAAACTTTTCAATCTGTGTGTAATTGTGAAGGGTTGCACGCGAGACAGTGGTCTGATTGAGAAGGGTCGGCTTTAAAATCGCGACAGGCGTCAAAACTCCTGTACGCCCTACTCCTACTTCTATGTCTAGCAACTGTGATGACACCTGTTCTGCTTTGAGCTTATAAGCAGTTGCCCAATGAGGAGATTTGGCACTTGAGCCAAGCATGTCATGGTGTCGGTAGTGATTCAGTTTGATGACAATGCCATCAATGTCATAAGGCAGTGAATGCCTCTCTTGCTCCCATTTGCTACAAAATTGATGAGCCTCATCTAAATCTTGGAATGTTGCAAAAATGGGATTAATGGGCAATCCCAGCTGTTGAAGAGCCTCAAGATGTTCACTGTGAGTGTGCATTGAAGGCAGGGACGAATCCACCACCGAATATAAAAAGAGGCTTAAATGACGACTGCTCACTTCTGCGGCATCTTGTAAACGCAATGAACCTGATGCAGCATTTCTGGGGTTTTTGAAAAGAGGCAAGCCTTGCTTTTGCATCGTTTGATTCAGCTTTTCAAAGTGTTCATGGGTCAGATAGACTTCTCCTCTGGCATGCAAGTTGACAGGTTCACTTAATGTTAGAGGCAGTTCAGCAATAGTTTTAAGATTAGCAGTGATGTCATCTCCTTGTGTCCCATCACCTCTAGTTGCCGCTTGCACAAGACTTCCTTCTTCATAAATGACACTGACAGCAAGCCCATCAATTTTTAGCTCACAATAATACTCCAGCTCCATGCCTTGTTCTTCTTTTTGCAGGTCTCGGACAATCTTGTTTTGCCAGTCTTTGACTTCTTCCCATGAATAGCGATTGCTCAAGCTCAACATAGGAGGCGAGTGTCTCACAGTTGGAAACTTTTTGACTTCTGAAACCTGTAATCTGGTGTTGGGAGAATAGGCAGTTTTTAAAGTGGGGAAGGTCTCTTCAAGAGTTTGTAATTCCTGCAAAAGTGTGACATACTCTTGCATTGAGAAAGAAAGTGAGGTGTAATATCGTGTTTGTATCTCAAAGAGTCTTTTTCTAAGAGTTTCTACTCTCTTTAAGGTGGCTTCAGGTGTCATGGTTTGTTGAAAAATGCTAGTCAATTTAACTCCTCATTCAATTGAAAATCCAATCCTCATTGAAGAAGAACTGTATTTGCAACTGGTGAATCGTAAACAAAAAGGTTGGAGTCATTGCGATAGCGAAGAAGAATGGCTTGCCAAGCTCCATTATTTAAGGCAGGGGCTTCAGGACGGAAAGATTGAACGACCCCAGTTTTTAGAGAGAGAATCACAGCTTCTCTTTCCATGGCTCCGCAAGCGGATATGAACGCCGCCACAGATACCGCCTGAAATTTTTATCTACCTGATGTTGTCAGGTGGAGATTAGTAATTCTACAAAAGTAGAAATTAGGTTAAAACTGAATCCAGATGTTTTAAAAATGGATTCTATTGCAAGCTAAAATAAATCATACTTCAGCATGCCTGACCTAAATATCAAGGCTTCAGGATTCCTATATTTGAAAAGGCATACACACCACCTTGAGGGACAATCTCCTTAAATAGAGTTCTGAGGCAACAAAACTTTCATAGCAAATAGCGCAGGAGCGTTCATTTTTTAAGGTACATGGTAGATTCACAGGCTTCAGCCAGTTGGTCACACATGGTTTTGATTCGGTTCATCTCATCTGACGAGCCTGCGTCTGCTTTGGCACTTAATAAGTCATTCGTCATAATGAGAGCTGCCAAAATAAGACGTTCACGATACCCTACCACCTGACTAGGGATTTTTTCAATATAAGTATTTAACAAAGATTCAATCTCACTGATACGGTCTTGTGTGTGTTCTGAAGAAACAGAAAAGGGTTCTCCAGCAATACGGATTTGATACTCAGGCATAAGACCTCATCGTTCGTTTAACAACATTGTATAATTCCATCTCTTATCACGCAACAGTTTATGGGAAACACAAGTAAATCTCAACTTGACCTTGATGTCAAAAATCAGTTTTCTGCAATTTTAATGCTAGACCATCTCATTGCTCAACAATCCAAAATCCATGCCTCTTTACTAGAAAAAGACGATAAATTGCTGGAACCCACACTGAATTTAATGCAAGACAGAAATTTAGTGGAAGTCAATGAAGAGCAAATTTACACGACCTCTTACAAGGGGCAAGAGTTGTACCAAACGACTTTGATGCAACAACTTTCATACAAAACACATTTTGACATTTTTGCTCATGTTGATTTGGAATTAGGCAAATTTGCTGACCCACAGTCTGACTTTTTGGAAGATGTGTGTTGGGTGGATTTGCGTGTTGCCATCGCAGAATTTAAGGGAATTGACCCCTACCGATTAGTCTTTTTAGCCATGTTAAGTTATGGAGAGTTTTATGAAAACCCTGATTGGCGTTTTGACCTTTCTATGGGAACATTGTTTGATGAATTGGAAGACATTGTCAAAGAGCAACTGACTGAAGATGATTTAGGATACGAAGACGAAGAAGGTGCTGTGTCAGGACATGATGTGTTGGAAGATGTCATTTTGCAGGGTGCAGAACTCAATCAACAGCGCTATGAAGAGTATAAAAAACAGGCAGAAGCACAGAGACAGCTCATGCTTCGTCAAGAACAAAATAGGGATGCGAACTATCAAAATAGGGAAGATGAGAGAGATGATTATCCTCTCTATGCCTATTACGACCCTTATCCTTCATTTGGTGCATATCTGGCTAGTGCTTTGTTTATTGAAAGCATTTGGGGGCATCCTTATTGGTAAAACTCTGCATTTGCCCAATCACGTTCTCAGAACCTCTCAATGAAAAAAATCCAAGACCACTATTTTAAGAAAGCCAAAAAAGAAGGCTATGCCTCACGTGCCGCATATAAATTGGAAGAGATTAACCAAAAATATCGGATACTCAAAAAAGGTGGGTGTGTTTTAGATTTAGGTTGTGCGCCGGGTGCATGGTTGCAATATACGGCAAAGCAGGTTGGAGAATCTGGCAGGGTTCTTGGGGTTGACCTCAAACCTTTGTCTGTTTCACTGCCCAAATGGGTTGAAGCCAAGCAAGCAGATATTTGGCAAGTAGATTGGAAAACAGAGCAGAAAAACAAATTTGATGTCATTTTAAGCGACCTAGCACCCCAAACAACAGGAATCAAAAGCCTTGATGCGCAAAGGTCATACAACCTTGCATGCCAAGCTTTTGAGATTTCCCGCTTGACTTTAAACCATCATGGCTTTTTTCTGGTCAAAGTTTTTCAAGGTGAACACTTCAAAGACTTTCTTAACCAACTAAAACAACATTGCAAACAGGTCAAAATCTGCAAACCTCAAAGTTCTCGCTCAGAAAGTGTAGAAGTTTTTTTACTTGCCTCTCATTTTTAACTTCAACACTTGTCCAAACTATTGTACAATGGGCTGTCTTCATTAGAAAAATGACCTGAATCTAAAAAATTAAAAATTTTTTGTCAAAAAAAGTTTGACAAAAAAACACACTTTTTTTAGAATTTAAAGATTGGCTTTTAGCAATATTGCACGTTTGTTGTTGAAGGTTTTTTTGAAAAACGTGTTTCTCATTTTTAAGGATTATATTATGAATATCTACGCAGGCAACTTGCCATACACCGTCAGTGAAAACGAATTAAGAGACCTCTTTGCAGAGTTTGGGGAAGTGTCAGAAGTCCATCTGATTACAGACCGCTATTCTGGACGTTCTAAAGGATTTGGGTTTGTTGAAATGCCGCAAGAGTCAGAGGCTCAAACGGCGATTGATAATCTGAACGAACGCAACGTCAAAGGAAGGAATCTGAAAGTCAATAAAGCACGACCTCGTCAATAACTCCTACCATCTCAAAAAATTAGGGTTCTAAAAATGTGCCTCACACGTCTTTAGTTCCCTAACCTTCCAACGAATCTCTCCAACAGTTCTCCAACTCTTAATCAGCTCACCTCTTCGCTCAGGGTAGTTTTTTTACTTTTTTTGAGAAAAACCTTTGATTTTTCAGAAAATCGTGTAACCTAGCAGGGTGGTTTTTTATCTATCCTATTGGAGTGCCTTATGATTCAGAACAATCCCAACATTCAGGGTGTAGAAAGTGCAGAAGAAAAGTTTTCAAAATTTTTGGAGTCTTGCGAAGACACACTTTTTTGTGCCTTTTCTCATGCTTACATGAAAAGCGTCCCAGAGAGAGCTTTAGAAAATTATAGTGATGTGGAACTGATGAAGTTCATGCGTGAACGTCATAGTTTTTTTGAAGAATCTGTCAAACAAAAAGGAGACTTTCGCTTTTTTAAGCCTGTTCTTTCAGAAAAGATTGCACTGGAACTCATCTACCCAGATATGTTGCATTTGCTAATGACTCTGGAAATGATGTTGCGAAATCTGGGAATCAGCATTGTCTTTCGGCTCAATCCTATTTTAGGAGTAGTGATTAAAAATCAAGTCTTGGTCAATGTTCTACCTCAATCAGAAGGACAAGAAAGCTATTGTTGCATTTATTTGGAATTAGACCGAATAGATGGCATTGATTTGGACAACCTCAAACTCACCATTCAACAGCACTTAAACGCTGTGGAGTGTGTGGCAAGAGATTTAAAACAAATTCAATCCAAAACTGCTATGGTCAAAGCAGAAATTGAGTCTGGAGATGTTCAATCAGAACATCCTAAGCAAGAATGGATTGACTTAATTGGCTGGCTTGAACGTCAACACTTTCACTTTTTGGGATATGTTGAAGTCCAATTTGAACCTAATCAAAAGCCATCGCTAGACAAAGAATCAGGACTTGGATTGCTTGCCAGTGATCATTTGCAAAAAGACAAGACCCACCTTGACCAAAAACTTGTGGCAGATTTATGGAAGGGCAGGGATCAAGAACCCTTTGCTTTTGAAAACCTCTCTGCCATCAGCCCTGTTCAAAGTGCAGAAAAATTAATCTGCTTGCGTTTTCAATCTTCAAGTCGTTCTCATCAACACTTTGTCTTTGTTGGCTTGATTCGCAGAAGTTCTTTACATGCTAGCAATTTAGAGACTCCAATCATTCATCTGAAACTGCAAAAGATTTTTGAGCAATTTCGTATGATTCCTTCAAGCTACAGCTACAACCAGACCATTCGTTTAAGCAGTGTGATTCCCAAGTTTGAGCTGTTTTGGCTTCCACAACAAACGCTTGCACGTATGATTGAAGACCTACTTTTAATCTACAATCCCAATGAAATCCGTGCCTTCTTTTATCCTTTTCCTGAAAGGCAATCGGTTTGTCTTTTGATTGTTTTGCCTACTGACATCTTCAACCGAGTCAATGTTGAAAAAACTCTCAACTATCTTAAATCACAAATTCCTCATCAGGATTATGAACTCCTCACCATTCGCAGTGTTCAAACTCAATGGCTTCATATCTATTTTGACCTCAACGGTAAATGGAGACCAGACCTAGATAAAATCCTCAAAGATTTGAACGATGCCTTGAAGTCGTGGGAATCTTTGACGATTGATTTCATTCATCAAAAGTTTTCAACAGGACTTTACGAACGAGCCACAAAGTATCTGCCTTGGCTCCCAAGTCATTACAGAAGCAGAACCAGCCCCGAAGATGCCGCAGAAGATATTTTTTACCTTGAACAACTCACAAGTGGTGAAGAATTCTTATTCAACATGAAACCTTTTGTTTTCACAGGTTCTGCCCTTTCTGAACAGACGACTTTGCTTTATATCTATTGCAAAGGCAAAATCAATCTGACACAGGTCATGCCTATCATTCAAAATATGGGAATTTATGTTTTAGACCAACTCAATGCAAGGATTGGCACATCAGACCAAACCATTGGCTACGTGATGACGTTTCGGATTCAAGACATGCAAAGGCAAACGTTAGATGTGAATCGCTACAAGGTTTTGTTTACTGATTTACTCAAAGCCGCTTTGCTCGGTCGTGTTGAAAATGACCCACTCAATGCTCTTTGTTTGTTGGCAGAAATGTCATGGGAGGCAATCCGTGTGGTGGTGATGTATCGCAATTTATACTTCCAACTGAAACAACCTTATAGCATTGACCAAATCAACACTGCCTTGTTGGCATATCCTCAACACACTTTAAAAATCTTTCAATATTTTGAGACCAAGTTTTCTTGCGAAACTTCTTTTGGCACGAAGGATTATCGTCAAAGCTCGCTTTTGCCTGAATTAGAAAAAGAATTTATAGACAGCCTGCGCAATGTGAAGGAAGTAGTCACAGACGCCATTTTTAGACGACTGTTTGAACTCATTTCAGCCACGTTGCGAACCAATTTTTATATTCCCAAAACTGATGCTAACGAGACCTTTCTTTCGGTCAAATTGTGCCTCCGTTCTCTTGAAAACATTCCTTCTCCTGTGCCTTATCGTGAAATCTATGTCTATGATTCCACAGTAGAAGGCGTTCATTTGCGTTTTGGTGCAGTAGCAAGAGGAGGCTTGCGATGGTCTGACCGACATAATGACTTCCGTTCTGAAGTCTTGAATCTTGTCCAAACTCAACAAACTAAAAACGTCGTCATCATTCCCAATGGTTCAAAAGGTGGATTTATTGTGAAAAAAAAGGTGAGTGCAGCCGAACTTCCGCAAGAAGGACAACGACAGTATCAACGTTTCATTCGGTCTCTTCTGGATATTACAGATAATTTGGATTTTAACCGACTGCCCAAACACCCAAACCATGTGATTTGCTACGATGACTATGACCCCTATCTTGTCGTTGCCGCTGACAAAGGCACGGCTACTTTTTCTGATTTTGGCAATGCAGAAGCAGAACATTATGAGTTTTGGCTAGGAGATGCCTTTGCCTCTGGTGGCTCTGTTGGATATGACCATAAAAAAGAAGGCATTACCGCACGCGGAGCGTGGGAATGTGTCAAATTACATTTTGCAGAAATGGGCAGAGATATTCAAAACGAACCTTCTACTGTCATTGGTGTAGGCGACATGTCTGGCGATGTTTTTGGCAACGGAATGCTTCTAAGTCAGCAGATTTTGTTGGTTGCCGCATTTAATCATAAACATATTTTTCTTGACCCCACTCCCAATGCTCAAGAATCATGGCAGGAACGTCAGCGACTCTTTCACAAGCCTCGTTCTGGTTGGAACGATTACCAAACTCAACTGATTAGTCAAGGGGGAGGTATCTTTGAACGCAATGCGAAGGAAGTGACGTTGTCTCCTGAAGTCCAAAAAATGCTTGGCGTCCAAGTGAAAACGATGACAGGTGAGGAGTTGATTTGTGCGATTCTAAAAATGCCAGCAGATTTACTCTGGTTTGGAGGTGTTGGCACTTACATCAAATCTGATGACCAAACTCATGCAGACGTGGGAGACCATGCTAATAATTTGACTCGGATTGATGTCAGTCAATGCCAAGTCAAAGTGATTGGAGAAGGTGCAAATCTTGGTATGACTCAACCTGCACGTATTCAATTTGCCAAACAAGGAGGGCGTGGAAATACTGATGCCATTGACAATTCTGCAGGTGTGAACATGTCTGATTATGAAGTCAACATCAAGGTTTTGTTGCAGCAATTATTACAGCAAGGCAAGTTAGAATCTCTTGAAGACCGCAATGCCACTTTGCGTGAAGCAACAGATGAGGTCTCAAATTTAGTCTTAGCCAACAATCGCGCACAGCATCGCTTGCTTTCTATGGACGAACATCGCACCAAAACAGAATTTCGGAACTTTAAAAATCTGACCCGTTATTTGGTAGCAAAACAAAATTTAGATGCAGAAAGTGAAAAAATCCCAACACGCGGAGAACTGGAACGTATGGAAGAACGTCAAGAATCTATTCCGAGACCTGTGCTAGCTATCTTACAAGCCTACGTCAAAATGAACATTTGCAACGAATTAGAACATTCCAAAATCCTTGACCATGACTTTCTCAAGACGTTTTATCAAAATTACTTTCCCCAAACCTTGCTTAACAAATTTGCAGACTCTCTGCCCTTTCACCCTTTGAGAAGGGAGATCACTTGTGCAATCGTTGTCAACCAAATTGTCAATCAAGCAGGTATGACTTTCTTTTACTACGTGCAAAGCGTCACGCAAGCCTCTGCTGAACAAATTGCCTCAATTTATTTGTTCCTTGATGCCTCTTTTGACATGACTCAATACCGCTATACTATCCTGCAATCTGAAACTTTTGTGCTTGACAAATATCGTGCATTGATTCACTCTGAAAATTTTTTAAGGCAAGCCACCATTTCGTTTCTTCAACATCAACAACAATTCCAGTTTCAAGAGGTTTCTAACTATTTGAAGTTTTGGAAGCAAGCGAAGACTGAACTTTTGAAAAACATTGAGGACAGCATTATCAAAGGTTGGCAAGACCTCGGCTTTGATGAGCAGACAGCGCAAACCATTGCGATTTTTGAATCCATTACAACACTGCCTGATGCTCTCTATCTGCATTTTGAACAAGAGATTTCTTTTGACTTAGCCCTTCAAGCCTCGTATCTCATTGACCATACCTTCAAACTGCAATGGATTGAAACGCAACTGACCAGCATGAAGCTCCGCAGTGATTGGGAGATTGCACAGCAAGAAATTTTGTTGCAAAATCTTCATCTACGTAAAAGCGACCTCACCCAATATTTTATCAAAGAATGGAAGCCTAAAGGATTAGACAATGTTGATGCTGAAGTCGTGAGAGCCAAAGCTCTTGAAGACTTTGGAACTCCCCTTCATGCTTACTTTTCTGCAATAGAACAAATCCAAAGTAATGCCATTGGAAACTTGACAGCATTTTCGGTCTGTATCAATCAACTGAATTTACTATGAGAACCATTGAATTTGTTATGCAAAAGAATTTAAGAAACAAGTGAGGTAAACAAATGACAAGATATAAAACGATTGATTTTCATACTGCAGGTGAACCTTTAAGAATTATCACAGAAGGTGTCCCTGCCATTGAAGGACAATGTCTCTTAGAAAAAAGAAACTACTTTCGCTCTCATTTTGACCATATTCGTCAGGCTTTAATGCTGGAACCACGTGGACATGCCGCCATGTACGGTGCTGTTTTGACAGAACCCACTGTGCCTCACGCTTCGGCAGGTGTGATTTTTATGCACCAATCCGGTTATAGCACCATGTGTGGTCACGGAACGATTGCCATTGCTCAGTATTTGATTGAATCAGGGAAACTTCCTGCAGACTCCCCAGAGGTTAGATTTTATCTGGAATGTCCTTGCGATGTCGTAGAAGTGGTCAGTACGGTACAAGATGGCAAGGTAACCTCCTCCTCTTACACAATGCCTTCTGCCCATGCGGTGTCCGTGTACGAACGCAGTACAGTCCCAGGTTTTGGTCCCATCACATACAGCCTTGCCTATGGCGGAGTTTTTTATGCCATCGTTTCTTCCTCAAGGCTTGGACTTCCTTTTTACAGAGCCTCTATTGAAGACCTGTCCAAAATGGGAAGACTCTTGCTTCAGAGGCTTCAAAAATGTCTCAAAATTGAACATCCAAAACCAGAGCTTGCTTTCCTCTATGGAGTGATCTTGATTGATGATAAAGACGCAGATGGCGTCCGTCGCCATTTAACCATCTTTGGAGACGGTCAAATAGACCGCAGTCCAACAGGAAGTGGGGTTTCTGCAAGAATGGCTTTAGATCTTGTCTCTAAAAAAATTTCTGCCAATCAACGTTACCAATTTCGTGGAATTTCAGGAGAATCCTTTTTTGCCACAGCCAAACCAAAAGAACAGGAAACCACAAAAGAAGGATTCCCTATTGTAGAGGTGCAAGTTGAAGGTAAATCATCTTATCTGGGGACAACCGATTGGGAGGTTTGTCCTGATGACACTTTTGCTCAAGGCTGGGCTGTTCCCCAATACTTTTCTGAAATCTCCAAATAAACACGTCTCTCTCATCTTCAATATAATGAGGGGGCTGTTCAAGCTGAGGACAACTAAAACGTTGCTTGAATGGAGAAAATTAAACCTCAATACAATGAACACAGAGTCTTTGTTTTTCCATAAGAACATGGAAGGCTAGACTGCACTCAAACTTGTTTTAAGACAACATCAAAACAAAAGGAATACTATGCAAAAAGAAGACTGGAAGGGGATTTTTCCTGCCATCACAACAAGGTTTCACAACGATTTTTCTGTGGATGATGATGCCATCAGAAATGATGTGGAATATCACATTGAATCAGGTGTGCATGGACTGGTGGCATGCGGGTCGTTGGGTGAAAATGGCTCACTGACTGCCCAAGAAAAGCATACCGTTGCCAAAACTATGATTCAAGCAGTGAACAAAAGAATCCCTGCAATCGTCACCGTTGCAGAATGCACAACCCAAGAGGCTTGCCACGTGGCAAAAGAAGCTGAAACCTTAGGAGCAGATGGCTTAATGGTATTGCCCGGTATGCGATACGTTGGAGACAGCAGAGAAGTAGAGGCTCATTTACGGGCAGTTGCGAAGGCTTCCAGTTTACCAATTATGATTTATAACAATCCTGTTGCCTATGGAATGGACGTCTCGCCTGAAATGTTTGCCAGATTAGCTGATGAACCAAAGTTTGTTGCCATCAAAGAATCTTCTGACGATGTGAGACGTGTCACAGACATCATCAGGTTGACAGGAGACCGCTACCGTGTTTTTACAGGTGTTGACAATCTGGGCATGGAGGCAATCGTGATGGGAGCAGTGGGCTGGATTGCAGGGCTAGTTTGTGCCTTCCCCAAAGAAAACGTCAAACTTTGGGACTTGCTCCAACAAAAAAAATATGACGAAGCTCTTGAAATTTATCGTTGGTTTAAACCTTTGCTAGACCTAGATGTTTCTACCAAGCTTGTGCAAAATATCAAACTGGCAGAACATCTGGCAAGGGGGGCAAGTACCACTGTGAGACCTCCAAGACTTGATTTAGCTGGTGAAGAATTAGAGCATGTCCAGTCTGTCATTCAACATGCCCTTAAAAATAAACCAGTTGTTTGATTGAAAGTCTTGACTGTTTTTTTGAAGTTGCTACAATGCTTGCTTTTTAAGTTTTGAGGTTTTGGCTGCTTTTCAAATTGCTAAAATATTCATTTTTTAAATTTTTTTTGATTTAGGGGCTTGACTGCTTTTTTTTAATTGCTATAATATCTGTTTTTTTTGACGTTTTTTTGGAGTTCATTATGTTCAAATTGACTAAAATCGCTGGCATCGTGACTGCCGTTTTTTGGTTCTCAACAACTTTGAGTTTTGCAGGCAAGACTTCTGGTTGCGGTCCGGGTTCTCAAATTTTTGAAGGACAGAAAGGTCTTGTCCCAAACATATCAGCCGTCACAACAAATGGCACATACTCATCAGACGTGTTTGCACTCATAAGTGGCACTTCTGGCTGTAATCCTGATGATGTGGTGCAAACAGAATATGAAACAGAAATCTTTGTCAAAGCCAATTTTGACAAAATTTCAGAAGAGATGAGTCAAGGGCAAGGTTTGTTTCTAAGCTCTTACAGCAAATTGTTAAATTGCCAAGCAGACACTTTTAATCAAGTTTCTCAACAGCAATATGACGACATCTTTACAGACATGGCAACGCCTCAAAAAGTTTTACAGAATACACAACAACTCATTCAAGAAAATCCAAAACTTCAAGTTGCTTGCTTGTAATAGCTTCTTGAATCATGCCCAACTTGGGTGCTTTTTTAATTTTCAACTTTAAAGGTTCATTATGATGAAATTGACTAAAATCGCTGGCATCGTCACTGCTGTTTTCTGGTTCTCAACAACTTTGAGCTTTGCAGGTGCAACTTCTGGTTGTGGTCCGGGTTATCTCCTTTTTAAAGGACAAAAAGGATTCGGAGCCAATTTATCAGTCATGGTAACAAATTACTCGTCAGGGTCGCAGACTTTTGCAATTACAAGTGGCACTTCTGGATGTAATCCCGATGATGTGGTGAAGGCAGAATATGAAGCAGAGGTTTTTGTCAAAGCTAATTTTGACAAAATTTCAGAAGAGATGAGTCAAGGACAAGGGTTGTTTTTAAGCTCTTACAGCAAGTTGTTAAACTGCCAAGCAGACACTTTTAATCAAGTTTCTCAACAGCAATATGACGACATCTTTACAGATACAGCAACGCCTCAACAAGTCTTGCAAAACACCCAACAACTCATTGAGAAGGATCCAAAACTTCAAGGCGTTTGTCTTTGAAACCCCTCTTTTTCATTCTTCTCTTCCTAGTGCCTTCTTTTGTCAAGGCACTGACACCCTCCCAAGACCAATACCTTCAACTTCTCATTAGACAAGCCAATCAGAAGCAAATTTCGGAAAGTCGTTACTGGTTGTTGTTATTGCATTATCGCAGCGGCGTTTTTGGGGCAAGGTCAGAAATTGAAGACCCCAATTTTTTTAATTCTAAAGAGGGCATGTTTGACCCCCAAAGCGAATTGGAAGCCACGTTACAGGCTTTTTTTAATCCCCCTCCAGACAATGACCAGACACTCCATAAACAATGCCAGTTCGTTGCACGTTACAGCTGGCTCAAAACACAATTACAATTCAATCCTAATTTACTGCCAGAAATCCCTTGCCCACGTTACGAAGGTTGGATTAAACGACTCAATCCTGAATCTATCAATCTCATTTTTCCCGGCTCACGCCTCACCGCACCTGCCACCATCTTTGGACATACTTCACTTGTTTTAAACACCAAAGGAAGGGAAGACTTTGCCCCCTTGAATTACAACGTCACTTATGGTGCAGTTGTCAATCCAGAGGCAGAAAATCCCATCAAATACGCACTTTGGGGAATTTTTGGAGGCTACACAGGAGTCATGCAAAACACTCCTTACTACATCAAAATCCAAGAATATAACGATATAGAAGGACGGGACATTTGGGAATATGAGCTTAATTTGACACCAGAAGAAATTGAGAGGCTGATGAAACATTTTTGGGAGTTGCGATTTGTCAGATTCCGTTATTTCTTTTTCTTAGAAAACTGCTCTTATCAACTGCTTTCGTTGCTTGAAGCGGCAAAGCCAGAATACCAGTTGAGAGAACGTTTTAACTTGTGGGCGGCTCCTGTGGATACAGTCAGAGAAGTTTTAAAAATTCCCGGCATTCTCAAACAAAAAAACTACCGACCCTCACGACTGCATCAAGCACAAGCAAAGTTTCAATCCCTCTCTTCTGCTGAAAAAGAATTTGCAAGAAGAGTCTATGATGATGAAACATTGGTAGATAGCTCAGAATGGAATCAGCAAGACCCCCGTGTGCAAGCCACTATCTTAGAAACCTTGTCTGACAAGATTTTATTGAGAGAGGACAAGAAGCAACAAAAAAACCGCTGGCGTCAACTGCTCAGAAAACGCTCTCAAATCCCTTATCAATCACAAAATTCCGTCCAACAACCTGATTTTTCTTATGAACAAGGACATGAAACATCTAAATTCACAACAAGTTTAGGAAGAGACCTTTTCAGTCAAAAAAACTTTTTAAATCTGCAATATCGGGCTTCTTATCATGGGCTTGCAGACTTCCCTCAAGGCTATGATTTTGGCGCCTCCATCAAAGCCTTAGAGACAGACATTAGAATTGACGACACACAAATTTTGCTAGACCGCTTCCTTTTTCTTGAATTGATGTCATTCATTCCCCGTGATGACTTTGTGTCAGGATTTTCTTGGAAGGTTCAAACAGGCTGGGAGCGGAATTTTAGACCCAATGTTCAGTGCGAAAAATGCGGATATGCTTATTTTCAAGGGGGTTTAGGATATACCATTGCCCTAGCAAAAAACTCTTTGCTTTCACCTCTGTTGGCAGCCGTCTTGCAACATTCTGAAGATTTTCAAAAAGAACACACAACATTAGCAACAAAAGCAGAACTCCAATGGCTTGGCAGTCACAAGCAGTGGACTTGGCAGATGCTTTTGGCTCAACGAAAATATCAATTTGCAGACATTCCTACCTTGCCTCTGGAAGGCACTTTGCAACTCAGCTATGCCTACCAATTAGACCATGAGTTCCGCCTCACTTACCAAGACACACAACGCGACCATCTCTTCAAATTAGGCTACGGCATGTTCTTTTGAAATGATGAAGTTTTGACAAAGTTTCATCATTTCACCTGAACCTTTCAAATGACCCGCTTCCCCTAAAGTTTGATTTTTTCTGATGAACAGGCTACACTTTCAAGGTTTATCCAAAAACAGTTGAAGTCTTTTTTCTCTAATGTTGCTTTTCAAAGCACTCCAAATGATTGATGATTTATGAAGTTCGGGCATTCTAAGCAAGGTTTATATGACCCACAGTTTGAGCATGACAACTGTGGTGTTGGTTTCATTGTAGATATTCAGGGGCGTCCTTCCCGCAAAATTGTTGAGCAAGGTTTAAAAATGTTGTGCCGTCTGGAACATCGTGGGGCGTACGGAGCAGACCCAGAAACAGGCGATGGTGCAGGAATTTTACTGCAGATTGACCACCATTTTTTTAAAGCACAGTGCCAACTCCTTTCAATCAACCTACCTGATGCTAGACACTATGGCATCGGCACGGCGTTTGTCTATCAAAATAAAGAGGTTTGCCAAGACACCGTTTGCTCTCTAACAAAACAATACAACCTCAAGTTTTTAGGCTGGCGGGACGTGCCAGTTGACCCAACTTACGTTGGTAAGCAAGCAGATTCTGCCAGACCAGAGATTGTGCACTTTTTTATTGGAAAGGAGGCAAGCACTCAAGAAGAAGACTTTGAGCGTCAACTTTATGTCTTGCGAAGGCAGATTGAAAAAACGCTTGGTGTAGAAAATTGTGCCATCACTGGAATCTCGTGCCGCAAAATCACTTACAAAGGCATGCTGACCCCAGACCAAATGCACCAATTCTATCTTGACCTTGCAGACCCTTCATATCAAAGTGCTTTGGCGATGGCTCATACACGTTTCCCCACAAATACTTTGCCTCGTTGGGAGATTGCACAGCCTTTTCGCTATCTCGCTCATAATGGAGAAATCAACACACTGCGGGGGAATGTCAACTGGACAAGAGCCAGAGAGGCATTGATTCAGTCAAACCTTTACGACAAGATTGAAGATATTTTCCCCATCATCTCCGATGCAGGAAGTGATTCATCATGCTTTGATAATGTTTTAGAATTTTTGATTTTATCAGGCTATTCCATCGCACAAGCGATTATGATGATGGTGCCAGAAGCATGGGACCACTCACATTATGACAACCCAGAACGAAAGGCATTTTATGAGTTTTTTGAAAACTTTATTGAACCCTGGGACGGGCCCGCAGCAATCGCCATCACTGACGGCATTAGAATTGGGGCAACGCTAGACCGCAACGGACTACGACCTGCACGTTATGTAGTCACCAAAAATGATGTCATTGTCATGGCGTCAGAGGCAGGAGCGATTGACATTGCAGAAGAAGACATCAGCTTGAAAGGGAGACTTGAACCCGGCAGAATGTTTTTTGTGGATACTGAACAAAAACGTATCATCTCAGGTCCTGAACTCAAAACAGAGATTTGCAAACAATTCCCTTACGCCCAATGGATTCAAAAACACACCATACGTTTAGAAGACCTGCCCCAACCCAATCTAAAGACACTACCAAAGGAAGACTCAACAATCATTGAACGTCAGCGTGCTTTTGGATATTCAGTAGAAGATTTACACATGATTTTGAAGCCGATGATTGTAGAAGGTGCTGAAGCAACAGGGTCTATGGGCAATGATGCACCATTGGCTGTGCTGTCTGACAAACCCCATATTTTAAGCCAGTACTTCAAACAGCTTTTTGCACAAGTGAGCAATCCTGCAGTAGATTCTGTCCGAGAGGAGCTAGTCATGTCTTTGGTCAGCCGCATTGGCAGGGAACACAACATTTTAAAGATTGGTCCTGAACATGCTCAGATGATTAGGCTAGAACACCCTATCATCACAAACGAACAGTTCCAAAAAATCCAAAGTCTCAAAGACTTTAACCCTGCCACTTTCTCAATCTTGTGTCCCCAAGACCAGAGTATGCGGGCAGTGTTAGACCAGATTTGTCAAGATGCCATTGAGGCAACAAAGTCTGGGTCAAACCTCATCATTTTAAGCGACCGCGGGGTCTGCTCAACACAAATCCCCATTCCTGTTCTGCTTGCCACTTCAGCAGTGCATCACTCCTTAATCCGTGCAGGAAGACGGGGACACACAGGATTGATTATAGAAACAGGAGAAGCCAGAGAAATTGCACACTTTTGTTTACTTATCGGATACGGGGCAGGTGCAATCAACCCTTATCTTGCCTTTGAAACCTTTGAACAAATGCAAGAAGAACGCTTTGTCTCCCGTGAATTAAGCCAAGAGACTTTGCAAGCAAACTACTTGAAAAGCATCAAAAAGGGAATGTTCAAAGTGTTTGCAAAAATGGGGATTTCTACCATTCAAAGCTATCGTGGCGCCCAGATTTTTGAGGCAGTCGGACTGAATCAAAATTTTGTAGACCGTTACTTCACAGGCACGCCCACAAGGATTCAAGGACTTGATTTGGAAGACGTAGAACGTGAAGCAAGAATGCGGGTGCAAAACGCATTTGTAGAAACTCAAAACGACCAAACCTTGCTGGTAGGAGGGGATTATTTTTGGAGGAGGCACGGAGAGATTCATCAGTACACACCTGCCAGCGTCATCTCTCTTCAAAAAGCAAGTCGTGAAAACAGCTTGGAGTCCTACCGTGAATTTTCACGCATGGTCAATGCCAACAACACGCGGTTTGCAACATTGCGAGGAGCGTTGGATTTTGTAGATACTCAAAATGCGATTGAAATAGAGGAGGTAGAACCAGCTAAGGAGATTGTCAGGCGGTTTGCAACAGGTGCAATGTCTTTGGGGTCAATCAGCCAAGAAACACACGAGGCTCTTGCAATCGCTATGAATCGCATTGGGGCAAAAAGTAACAGCGGTGAAGGAGGCGAAGACCAAATCCGCTTCAAACCTTTTGCAAATGGAGACTGGGCAAATAGTAACATCAAACAAGTTGCATCAGGACGTTTTGGTGTGACCATTCACTATCTTGTCAACTGTGTTGAGCTTCAGATTAAAATTGCACAAGGTGCAAAACCCGGAGAAGGCGGTCAATTACCGGGACACAAAGTGAGCGAATACATTGGCAAAATCAGGCATTCTACACCGGGCGTCACTCTCATCTCTCCTCCCCCGCACCATGACATCTATTCTATTGAAGATTTGGCTCAACTGATTTTTGACCTCAAAAATGCCAATCCGAAGGCAAGGATTGCTGTCAAACTGGTGTCAGAGGCAGGAGTCGGGACGATTGCATCAGGCGTGGCAAAAGCGCATGCAGATATGATTGTCATTGCAGGACATGACGGGGGGACAGGGGCGTCTCCCCTAACTTCTATCAAACATGCAGGACTACCTTGGGAGCTTGGCATCGCAGAGGCTCATCAAACCTTGTTGCTCAACGAACTGCGGGGGCGTGTCCGTTTGCAAGTAGATGGTCAGGTCAAGACAGGAAGGGAGGTTGTCATTGCGGCTTTGCTAGGTGCTGAAGAAATCGGCTTTGCCACTGCTCCATTGATTACATTGGGTTGTATTATGATGCGTAAGTGTCATCTCAATACTTGCCCTGTGGGTGTGGCAACGCAAGATGCTGAATTGCGTAAAAAATTCACAGGAAAACCTGAATATGTGGTCAATTACTTCTTTTTTATTGCAGAAGAAGTCCGTGAGATTATGGCAAAATTAGGAATCAAGCGTTTTGACCAACTTGTTGGACGCACCGATTTACTGAAACAGCGGGACAACATCACTCACTGGAAAGCCAAGAAAATAGACCTTTCTCAATTACTGACACCAATCAAGGTTGGAGAAAACGACTTCCCATATTGCAACATGTCCCAAAATCACGGATTGGACAAACAGCTAGACCACCAGCTGATTGAACTGGCAAAACCTGCCTTAGAACATCAAAAACCTGTCAGAGAATCCTTGAAAATTTGCAACACCAATCGCTCTGTTGGGACGATGTTGAGTGGTCAAGTGGCTCTGAAGTATGAAGACAAAGGACTGCCTCATCACCTCATACGTTTTCACTTCACAGGTTCTGCGGGGCAAAGTTTTGGGGCATTCCTTGCCAAAGGTATCACCCTTGAGCTAGAAGGCGATGCCAATGATTACACAGGTAAAGGTTTAAGCGGGGGGCGTGTGATTGTGTACCCTTCACCCAAAGCAACCTTTCAAGCAGATGAGAACATCATCATTGGCAACACAACGCTTTACGGGGCAACCAGTGGCACTGCCTTTTTCTGTGGCATTGCAGGAGAACGTTTTGCAGTGAGAAACAGCGGTGCTTACGCCGTGGTAGAAGGCGTTGGGGACCATGGCTGCGAATACATGACAGGGGGTCGTGTAGTCGTGCTTGGCAAAACAGGTAAGAACTTTGCCGCAGGCATGAGCGGAGGTATTGCTTATGTGTTTGATGAAGAAAAACAGCTTGCAACACTCTGCAATCATAGCATGGTAGAGTTAGAAACGATTGATGAACAGGCAGAACTCATCTGGCTTAAAGAGTTGATTGAAGACTACGTTCAAGAAACACAAAGCAAGCGTGGTCAGCATCTTCTCAAACATTGGCAAAGGCTTTCATCATTGTTTGTCAGAGTCATGCCTGTTGAATATCGTGCCATACTCAAAAAACAAAAGGTCGCTTGAATCAACATTTTTACAAAAAAATTCAGCACCTCTTATCAATTCATCAATTCAGACTTCAAAGATTAAAAATCAAAAATGGGTAAAGACACAGGTTTTTTAGATTTTGAAAAAGAATCCCCAGCATATAGAGATGTGAGGGAACGGATTCAGGACTACCGAGAATATGAAACCTTTCATAATGAGGGTAAAATTCGCGAACAAGCAGCAAGGTGCATGGACTGTGGCATTCCTTTTTGTCATACAGGTTGTCCCCTTGGCAATTTGATTCCAAATTGGAATGACCTTGTCTATCGTGGAAACTGGAAGGAAGCATCATACCAACTTCACAAAACTAATAACTTCCCTGACATGACAGGCAGAATTTGTCCCGCACCTTGTGAAGACGCTTGTGTTCTCAATGCTTATTACACCACTGACCCTGCAGAACGACTCACACGCAAACACTCCGTGACGATTGAGCAAATTGAAAAACACATCACAGAACGTGCTTGGGATAATGGCTGGATTGTGCCAGAAAAACCCAAGCATTTGACAGGCAAATATGTTGCAGTAGTAGGGTCAGGACCTGCAGGCATGGCAGCAGCTCAACAGCTGAGGCGGGTCGGGCATGAGGTGCATGTTTTTGAAAAAAGTAGCCGCATTGGAGGACTCACAAGGTATGGCATTCCAGATTTTAAGCTAGACAAAATAGTGCTAGAAAGGCGTCAAGCACAGATGGAAGAAGAGGGCGTCATCTTTCACACCAACGTGGAAGTAGGCAAACAAATCAGCATGGCAGAACTCAAAAAAGACCACGATGCTATCTTGCTTGCCATTGGTGCAGGGCATGCACGCAAGCTACGTGTGCAAGGTGCAGAACTCAATGGAGTCCATTATGCAATGGATTTTCTACCACAACAAAATCAAATCAACGCGGGTGATGTCATTCCTGAACAAACAAGGATTCAAGCAACCAACAAACGTTGTCTCATCTTGGGAGGAGGTTTCACGGCGGCAGATTGTCTTGGCACTATCACAAGGCAAGGGGGCAGAAAGTTGGTCAGGCAATTTGAGATTGTCAACATGGCACCACGACCAACACCAGCGCATCAAGAAATAGAAACAGACTGCCGAGCCAATACCATGACTGAAGAAGTCATCAGTGATGGCAACGGCAATGTCAAGCAACTCAAAGCCTCAAAAGTCCAGTGGAAGCAAGAAAATGGACGAATGACCATGCAAAAAGTCCCCGATTCTGAGTTCCTCATAGAAACTGACATGATCTTACTTGCCACAGGGTTTTTGGGACCCCAAGTGCAAGGTCCTGTTGCAGAACTTGGGTTGCAACTGACCATGCGTGGCTCAAATGAAGTCCAAGACCCCAGAGCCATTGCACAGATGCTGGAGCAACGAGACGTCATGTTCTCTCTCAAAGACCATCATTTTATGACAAGCGAAGAAGGTGTCTTTGTTGCAGGCGATGCCAGACGGGGAGCTTCTCTTGTCGTTTGGGCAATCTGGGAGGGACGAGAAGCGGCAAGGCAAATTGACATTTTCCTCAGAGGATACACCGAGTTACTGTCTTCTCCACAAATGGAAAGCCTTATTTAGCCTTCTCACCTACCTTGCCACAATGCAAGCAAATCAATCCCCACTTTGAGCCATACCATCAAACTATGAAAGCGAATCGTTGGATTTTATTGGCATCAATCGTCTTGTTTTCTGCGCTACTAGGCACAGCTTTTTGGAATGAATTGAGGCGAGAGGAGGCGAAGTTAGAAACTGCCATCAGCGGCAGAGTGTCCCTTGCACCGATGGTAGGGCAGGCATTGGTCAAGACCGACAATGGCTATGCAATTTTGTATGAGGCAAACACTTTGAAACTTGCCGCAGTGAGAAAAATCACAACCTTTGTCCCCCCGATTGCCTTTCAAGTGGGTCAAGAAGATGCGTTGAGAGGCACGTTGGCTGGCAGCTATCGTTTGCTAGTTTTAACCGACAAAGATGGCATACCTGAAAACCCTGCAATCGGTGAACTCATTGGGGAGTTAAGCCAGCCCATCGCACTAGGCACAGAGGGCGTCAACTACGTCTTGTCCAAAGATTTTAGGCAACTTCCGCAAGAAGTCTTACAAGCTAATGCACCCCCTGTTGACCCAACCACCAGCATTCAAGGCGTTGTTGATGTGACGCCTGAATTGAAAAACCTCACTGAACAGGGAGACCAACTTGTGATTTTTCTTTTTGACCCCAAGCAAGGCAGACCTGTTGCTTTTAGAAAAATCGCTTACACAGGATTCCCTCAAAAGTTCCAAATTGGTCAAGAACACGCCATGCCTAACCAAATTCTTCAAGGTGAGTATTCTTTGAGAATTGTAACCGATAAAAACAACCAACCTTTTCAATCTGCCAAAGGCGAAATCATTGGACGCTCCCCAAAGACCATTCCCCTTGGCACTCAAGATTTAAAGTTTCTCTTAAACCAAAACTATACAAGATAACATTCCTACACAAAATAAAATTTTCAATCTTTAAAGTTGCATTTGTTTTTCAAGATCTGCTAGAATCCTCAGTTCCTTTTATTTCTTTTTTTTCATTCTCACTTAACCATTATTTAGGAGTTTTTTATGTTAGAACAACTCAAATCAAATCAAAACCCTTCTGTTAGGAGAAGGTCTTTTTATGACAAAATAATGATTTTTTTGACACTTCTTGCCTTAGCGAGTTGCACACCTCCTGCTGAAGAAAATGAAGAAGGAAATGAAGCCTCCAACGACGTCAAGTGCAAGGTGAACTCAAACAGTTCTGTCACAACAGGTCAAGAATTAGTTGCCAAACTCACCTGCACCGCATCAACAATTTATCAAGGTAAAAAGTTAAACATCACTTACGATGAAAGCTTAGCTTCTTTGAAGCTGGTCGTTGGAGCAAAAGAAACAGTTGGACAAAGCGGAAAGTTGTCTTACATTTTACCTAGAAAAAAAGAATTTCAAGCCAAGCTGAAGTTGACAGGAGTCACAGCAGGCACAGGGCAACTGCAATTCAAAATCTTGAGAAAAAAATCAAACTGGGATTTTACAGTGGTCAGAGGGAGTTTGATGCCATCCACCCCAAAGGCATTGACGTTGGGTGTTGCTGTTACGGCAACTGCTTTTACTAAAATGCAAGACACATCAGGCAAAGCCTACGGTCGTTCGGTGATGAGACTAGACACTTCTCAAACCCTAGTTTCCAATGACAAGACATCTTGTCAAGATGCCCCTTTGAATGCCCTGCTTGTGTCATCAGATGATTTCCTAAATTGTGAAAAAGTGCATGTTCAGAAAGGTGACAACACCAATCATGTCATCATTCCCAAACAGACTTGGGACTTGAACAAAACCTACAAAGTGGCAGTCAAGACAGCAAGTGGAGCTTCTGCCTTCAATCGCTCTGGCAACCCCGTTTCCTTCACCACTAACAATGCCAATCACAACACTGCTGCACACGTCACAGGCTTTGATGTAGGGTCAAGACCTAAAGTGCTAAACAATCAATTCCACTTAGAAAAAGATGGAGAGCTTTGGTATTACATCAGTAAAGGTAATACAGCGCCAAGCTATAGCAGCAGTGAATGTCGGTCTATCAACTACAAGGCAACAGATAACAAACAATTCAGGAATCTTACTAACACTAACCAAACTGACAGAGCATTTGCCAGAACCATTTTCAGCTCCGATAGCTACTATATTATTAATAGTAATGCTGGCGTATCTTTTTACTATCTCAAGGCATCCGCTGATGGTAACACAACTCCTCTTAGTGTCCCAGTGGGGCAAAGGTCTGCCAGACCTTTTTACTATCTTTGTTTTGTGAAGATTCCAGAACGTGCTTAAACGTTTTCGTTTCTTTTTCCTTCCTACCTCTCATTTGTTTAAAAAAAGGGGGCGTTCTGCTCCCTTTTCGTCACCTGCGTCATTGCTCACCTTGACCCGCAATCTCTCTTTTTCCCAAACAACTCTTATTTTTTGAGATTCCGTATCAAGCACGGAATGACAGAGGAATTTACTCATCTTCAGAACTGTCATTGCGGGCTTGTGCTTAAGTCATTGCTCACCTTGACCCGCAATCTTTCTCTTTTTCCCATTCCTCACTTTCTCACCTGTGGGCTTGTTTTTTGGTCATTGCTCACCTTGACCATTCGTCATTGCGGGCTTGACCCGCAATCTGTTTTTTTCTTTTGTCAAAAAATGCTATACTCAAGTTTTTTGAATTTTAAATTGAAAGGTAAAGATGTCAGAACGTTTAGATAGGATAGAAAAAATCTTGGCAGAAGCCAGTGTCATCGCTAAAGAAGCCAATGACACAGTCAATGCTGTTGCCAAACGTCAAGAAAAGACGGACAAGCAGTTAGCAGAGCTAACAAAACAACAAGAAGAAAACAGCAAGCAGTTAGCAGAACTGACTAAAAAGCAAGAAGAACGCAATGCCGCTTGGGAGAAGCAGATGCAAGAGTCCAATGCCGCTTGGGAGAAAGAAATGAAGGAAGAAAGGCGCTTGAGAAAAGAAAGCAACAAAAAGCTAGAAAGTTACATCACGGTAGAAAGCGACATACAGGAAGACGCTTACTATCGTACTGGTCAAAGAGAAATAGAAGAAAAAGGATTCATCATGATTGGTGGAGTTGCTTATGATTCTGTAGATAAAAATGTGAAGGGAAGAAGCGATAAAAAAGTCATTGGGCAGTATGATGTTGTTTTTTACAATTCCTCTCACATCTTCATTGTAGAAGTGAAGCACAAACTTCGTCTTGATGACTTTGACCAAGTGTTCAGGCACAAAGAGACGTTCCCTGTTGTTTTTCCACAATATCAGGATTTTCAAATTCATCTGGGGCTTGCCTGTCAAAGCATTCCAGAACGTTTCATCTCTCATGCCAAAGCCAAAGGAGTTTACCTTCTGCAACCTGAAGCAGACCAAATTAAAGTCATTGAACCCTGACCCGCAATCTCTGTTTTTTCTCACTTGTCATTCCTGCGTTTCCTTGTCATTGCGGGCTTGACCCGCAATCTCTCTTTTTTTCCTAACTACCCCGTCAAATTCTTTTGAATTTGCCAGCAAAAAGCCTTTGGTTTGTTGACCTTTACTGAAGGGGTGTGAAAAAATGGAAGAGCTGTCAGCAATAGGCGGCAGGGTTTTAAGTAGGAGTAAGGGTAGCTGTAAACAAAAAAGCTAACACGACTCCAAGTGTCAACAGATTTAAAGAAATGCCAAAACCGACCATCCATTTAAGGAGCTTCTGGTCTCCTTTTAAAAAATAGATGTCTTCTTTGACCTCTTTGAGTTCATTTTGAACATCTTCTTTGGTAGCAAACTTCTCAAGCTTTTCATTGAGGCTGATTTCTAAAGCAGAAACTTGTTCTTTGGTGGCTTTTTGCTCCAGTTGTTCTTGTAAGTGAGTGACTTGTTCTTTGGTGGCTTTTTGTTCCAGTTTCTCATTGAGATTCGTCTCTAAAGCAGAAACTTGTTCTTTGGTTGAAAGTTTCGCAAAGTTGCTTTCTACAACAAATTTAAATTCTTCTGTCAGTGCCTCTGCTTGCTCTTGTTCAAAGCCTGCAGCTTGCAAATGTTTGGAGGTCTTGAGTGTGTCAAAAAGTAAGGTAGTTTCCATCAGCTTATGAGTAAGAAGCTAAATCCAGAATCATAACAAACTTTAGACCAAATGGGAAACGATTTTGAAAATGGGTTTGCTACATCTCTGCTAAAGGAGTATTGTGTGACTCTTCATAATGTATAGGTCACGAGTCAAAAAGACCAATTTCAACAATCAAAAAATTTGAATCAATCATGACGAAAGAACTACTGATTTTTGTGGCGACTTCTGACATTTCGGGACGTTTAAGAGGCAAGGCGTTCCCGCAAAATAAGCTCAAAGAATTGAGTGATGAAAAGGAGTTACTTCAAACAGAACAAGATGATTTGGTCAAACTTTATCAAGATTTGTTGCAAGAGCAGTATCATCTTCAAAATGTTGACCCTTTGAAAGATGACTTGGGCAGAGTTTATACGTTTCTCAATCATGTCAAGCATTCGTTAGAACGTGTAAAAGGGCTTGCAGAAAAAACAGGTAAACGTCTCAGTCAGCAAATGGAAGGTCTCAAACGTGGCGTGAGCTGGTCTGCAACCAATGCCAATCTGACTTGTTTCAATAGTCTTGCCACAAACTCCCATGACTCCAGTGAAGAGTTAGTTTTAATACCAGATTTAGACACACGCACTTTCGTTGACTTCGGAAATCGTAGCAACTCTCAACATCTGATTTTAAGTAACATTTATCACTTGGACGGACGGACTTGGGAGTGTTGTACTCGTTCTCTCTTACAATCAGCCATGAGTCGGTTTGAGCGATTAACTGAAGCCACGTTGTATGGTGCTTTGACGCATCAGTTTCAAATTAAAGGAGCAGTGGCGTTGTTGCACAGTCATTTGACATACGGAGGTTTTAGGCATCAGCAAGCGATGGGAGAAATGATTGTTGATGCGATGCGACAAACAGGAGTAGAAGCTTATTCGTTTTTGAAAGAGCAGGGAGAGAATCAATATGAAATGTCCATGAAGCCTGTTAAGGGGGTACAAATTGCAGATGCGGCAGCAATTTTTAGGGAATTAGTCTATGCCGTTGCCTCTTCTTTTGACACGCAGGCAACGTTCACTCCCGTCCGTGATTTAGACCAAGCAGGCAATGGTGTACAGATTCATTTGAGTTTTCTTAGTCAAGAAGATGAGCCTTTAGCTTATTCTCCAAACAGGACTTACAACATGTCGCAGCTAACGGAGCAATTTGTTGCAGGATTACTCAACTATCTGCCCCAGATTATGGCTTTCATTGCACCTTCTGCTATTTCTCATTTAAATTACATTCCTCGTGGCTGGGGTTGTGCTTTCAATAATCTGGGTTATAGTGAAAGTTCATCGGTCAGAATTTGCCCTACCTCTCAAAACTCCCTTGAAAGCGCTGCTCATCAGTTTCATTTTGAAGTGCCAATCGCAGATGCCACAGCGTCTCCACATTTAGCATTAGCTGCCATCGTGCATGCAGGTTGTCAAGGAATTGAAGACAACCTTTCTGTACCAAAAATCTACCAAGATGACCTTTCTCTTTTGAAAGAATCACAGCTTCGGGAAAAAGGTTTAACACACCTGCCTTTCACTCTTTCTGAAGCATTGGAAAAAATGATGCAAAGTGAGCATGTCAAAAGTTGGTTTTCTCCTAATTTTGTTGAGGTCTATCATCAACATAAGTTAGGAGAATTAAAGTTTTTGGAAGGCAAGAGTCTCAAAGAACAATGCAACATCTACAAGCAAGTTTATTAGGCGGTAGATTTTAAAGGAAGATTGAAAAAAGACGGTTTGTTTGACTTTGTGGTGGGGAAGTCTTAAAACTGAGTGTTCCAGACAAAGATGACGGAATTTTCAGTTTTTCCGAAAGAAGGGTCTCTTGGAATATTAGGATTGGGTAAAATAATTGCACGAGAGCCAATCAATGCCCCAATCAATCCGCCCAACACAATCCCAGAACCAATGGAGGCTAATGTATCTCTTCTAGTGTTGGCAGTCAAGGTTGCCAACCAGCTTCCAATAATAAAGCCTGTTCCTACACCGTAAGCGATATTAGGCACCATATTTTGCCTTTCATCACCCAGAATCACGTTTTGCTGTTGTGCTTCTTGCTGCAATCTTTCTTCAAATCCTTGTGGAATGACAGACTCATCAATGTATTGGTTATCCCGAACTGCTGGGGGGGCATTGTTGTCTGATGGAACAGGAGCAGATTCTTCCTGAGGCAAGTCGTTTTGTTGTTGAGGAAGTTCAAAAGTGTTGAAGTTTTGACTGTCATCATAGTCAGGGAACTGTTGCATGAAGGGGTCTTGTTCTAAAAAAGGGTCTCCATCAGAAGAAGGGTTAGTTTGCATAAAAGGGTCAGAAGAAAATGAGTCAGACGTTTGTGCCATGACGTCTGCAAATGCCAACACAATCAAGGAGGAAAACAGGCAAAACCTTTGTAAAAACTGGCTTTTGACGTTGTGAGAATGTTTCATTTTTGGAATAAGTTGCTATTTTGACTCGCTGTGTTAGACTTTTTTGCTGAACCTTTTTAAACTTTGATTGAAATGATGAGAAAAATTATCCCCCTGTTGCTTCTTCTGACTATTATAGCAAAGAATATACCTTTTGCTCAGGAAGTTGGTCATCTTGCGATGGAGGTAGAGATTGTCACAACTGTTGGGGGAACTTTTGCGGGTTTGGGTGCAGGTTTTTTAGTGTGGTTGATGGATCCTGGTCAACCTACTCCGTTAGCTGTCCATCTGCAAGGAGGGGCTTCTTTTGGTACATTTGTAGGTATGGTGGGGGGGGCATTTTTGCTCACTAATTCTGCAATTATTCCCCAATATGCCTCTACGCCTTCCAAAAGTCCAGCTGTGTCCTCTCATCACTCGTTACCTCTTGTGTATGCCCCAGAAAGCTATTGGGATAACCATCTTGTCACCATTCCTCAAAGTTGGAATCTTTCTTTATTTCGTTATCATTTTTAAGCTGTGCGAATTGTTATTTGCATTTTATTGTCTGTGATGTTAGTGTCTCCTTTGAACGCTCAAAATTTTGAAGTGGAAGATTTATTCAGAGGCTCTACCAATAGACCCCCTGCCATGCGTTCAGTTTTTTGGAATACAGTGCTTGGAAGTCTTTGGGGGGCAGTCGTGGGTTCAACTTTGATTCTGGATGATGACCCCCTTTTTAGAAAAGCCGTGATAGGAGCAAGTGTAGGAGGAATTATTGGCTATGGGGTGGGACTCATTCTTGTTGTGCAAGGAATCACCTTTGATCCGCTTTTTTTACCCGGTGTCAGGATTGTAGAGAATCAATCTGCTATTGGATCTCAGCCAACCCATTTTGCAGAATTAGAGTGGACTGTGTTTCACGAAACCTTTTGATGCAAATGACTTTGATGCCCTCCAGCAAATATGAGCGTTTTAATGAGAAGTCTTTCATTTGTGCAAAGGCAGGGACTGTGTTGTCAAAAATTGTCCTAATCAGAACAAAAATTGAAGAAACAAGCATGAACAACAGGGTTTAAATGACTTTATCTGTTCATGGATTTTAACTTTTACCTATTATTTATGGAGTCAATGGAATGCCTGCTGATTTAAATATGCAAATTTTGGTTGTTGATGATTTTTCAACCATGAGACGTATTGTGAAGAACATTTTGCGTCAATTAGGTTACAACAATGTTGTAGAAGCTGATGATGGCACGACGGCAATGGTGAAACTCAAAACTACAAAAATAGACTTTGTCATCACCGATTGGAATATGCCCAAAATGACGGGACTAGAGTTGTTAAAGCAAATCCGAGCGGATCCTGAATTGAAGTCTATGCCTGTCTTGATGGTCACAGCAGAAGCCTTGCAAGAAAACATTCTTGCAGCTGTCAAAGCTGGAGTGAATAATTATGTGGTCAAGCCATTTGACGCCCAGACGTTGAGCGATAAAATGGCAAAAATCTTTCCCTAAATTGTCCACTTTGTAAAAGCCTTTCCCAGAAGAGAGAGGCTTTGAAAAGCCATCGGGTCAAAGCCTCGCCCTTGTTGAGTTTTGTCTTGAAGCTCATTGTTGGAGATGACACGCAGTGCGGCAAAGGGCACGTGGTGTCTGAATGCAGAATAGGCAATCGCAGCGCTTTCCATGTCCTCGCAGTCTGTTCCAAAAACGTCTCTGACTTGTTGAATAAACTCAAGACTGCGATTGAATTGGTTGGAGCTGCCAATCAACCCTTGTGTCAAGTGAAGTGTGTGAGAAAGTTGTTTTTGTAGTTCTTTGACCAAATGGGTATCTGATTCAAAGTTAGTCAGTTGATGAGTTTGTCCGTTTTTTTGGACGTCTTGACTTCTTATTTCCAGAGTGTTTTGTGCCGTTTTGGTGTGATAGTCAAATGCGATGGTAGAGGTTGCCAAGACGACCTGACCAATGTCTAAATCTTTGGAATGGGAACCAGAGAATCCAATATTCAGGCAATGGCTAGGATTCAAGGCTGGGATTATTGCTTCTGCACAGGCTAAAGCATTAAATGAACCTATCCTACAATGAACCAAAGACACTTGAGGTTGATAACGATAGTAACTCCAACCTTGATATTGTTTTGACTCTGGTAAAGAGTGATTGCAAAATGCCTCTAATTCATTTTGACCTGCAATGAAAATCAGTAAATGAGGTTGAGTAATCATCATCAGCAGCTTGACTTAAATAGAGTACAAAATAGGTTTTTTGATTGACATTTTTTGAGTTGACTTCAAGTTGTCTTGGCTCAATTCAATGACATTTTACGCTTGCACTTTCAAACCCAAAGTATGTAAAAATATGAGTTCATTTTTTCTAACCGTTAAAATTGAGAAATAAGATATGGAAATCAAATTGAAATTGAAACAACTTGGCATCGCTCTTCCTGAACCCGTCAGACCACTTGCAAAGTATGTTCCTGTCATTGCCCACGAGGGAATTGCCTACGTCAGCGGTCAACTACCTTTTGAAGACGGAGAATTAAAAACTGTCGGTAAAGTGGGTGCAGAGGTCAGTCTTGAACAAGCTAAGCAACAAGCAAAAATTTGTGTGGCAAATGGACTAGCACAGCTTGATTTGGAACTTGGCAGTTTGGATCGTGTGGAACGCATTCTGAGGATAGAAGGTTTTGTTGCCTCCGCTCCCGGATTCAATGCACAACCTGCCGTCATAGATGGTGCTTCTGAAGTCTTATGTGAAGTCTTCCATGAACAAGGGAATCATGCAAGGTTTGCAGTAGGAGTGTCAGAATTACCTAGAAATGCGTCTGTTGAAGTGGCGATGATTGTGTCTTATAGCAATCGCAGAAAGCTAGAACGTTAGGATTTTAAGATCGCTTCTTGCAATCGCTTGGCTTCCTTTGCCGCTTGTTCTGCAAAATTTTTACCCTTGCTTGCATAAAGGATACTCCTTGAGGCATTAATCAAATAAGGCACTGCACATTGATTGTTTGCTTCTTTAAGAGTTGCCTCCATGTCTCCTTGTTGAACTCCAACTCCGGGAATCAGAAAAGGCAAATCAGGAGCGACTTGGCGAATCAAAGCCATTTTTTCAGGGTACGTTGCACCAACAACTAACCCTACGTTTTGGTTCGTGTTCCATTCCTCTTGAGCTTTGCGTGCTACCTCTAAATAAAGATTATTTGGCAGGATAAAGTCAGATGCCCCTGCGTTAGAAGTGAGACAACACACAAACACTCCCTTTTGATGATATGCGAAGAAAGGCTCTAGCGAGTCTGTTCCTTGGTAAGGGTGAACGGTGATGGCATCAAACTGAAATGCTTCAAATAATGCTTTGGCATAAAACTTTGAGGAATGTCCCACGTCTCCCCGCTTTGCATCTCCAATAGTTATCGCAGAATCAGGAATCATCTCTAAAGTTTTTTCTAAAAGAGTTATTCCACGAGAACCATGTGCTTCAAAATAAGCGAGGTTTGGCTTGTAGGCTAATGCAAATGGAGCAGTGGCATGAATGATTTCACGGAGAAAGATTTCTATGCCGTTGAGAGTTTGTGGAAGTGTGTCAGGAAGTTTTCCTAAAACAGGGTCTAGTCCTACACACAAAAGACTTTGTTGTTGCCGTGCGAAGTGCTGGAGTTTTTGGTAGAATGACATGAGAATTTTAAGGAAAGAAATGCTGGTTAAATATCATACGGATTGCAATGGATTATGAAAAGATAAAAGAAGGTTTTGAAAAATTGCTTGAGGGTCTGGGAGTAGACCAAACTTCTGATCACTTTTGTCAAACTGCTGAACGCACTGCCAAAGCTTGGTCTCAGGAACTTTGTCTCGGTTTAGAACCAGAAAATTTTTGCTTCACTACGTTTGAAAATCAAGACCATGATGACTCTATGGTCATGCTTCAAAACATTCCTGTTCATTCCCTTTGTGCGCATCACCTCTTGCCTTTTACAGGAGAGGCAACCGTTGCCTATATTCCCTCAAAAAAATTGTGTGGGCTTTCAAAACTTTCACGCATTGTCAATTACTACTCAAGAAAGCCACAAGTCCAAGAAAAACTCACTCAAGAAATTCTCAAAAGGTTAGAGTCAGAGCTAGCTCCTCAAGGTGTTGGTGTTTTGATTAGAGCAACTCATATGTGCATGAGTTTAAGGGGGGTTCAGCACAACGGACAGATGACAACTTACAGTCTAGGCGGTGTATTCAAACAAAATCGGCTTCGTGAGGAATTTTTAAGATGCGCTTGAAGGGTCATTTTTGGTGGGTTGGCAGGGAGTCGAACCCTGGACCTCCTGATTAAAAGTCAGATGCTCTACCAGCTGAGCTACCAACCCAAGCAAAACAGAGTATTCTAGCTTATCTGTGAAGCATGTCAAGTTTATTTTAAATAGGACGTTTGACTCTCAGCGGGCTGATCTTTTTGCTGCTAGTACGGGGCATGAATATAATCTGTTCTGTTGCATTCTGCCTTGCAATCGCCCTGCTTTGCGATTCATCTAACATTCTTCTAGTGGCTTGTTGTTTTTGAAAAGAACGAGCTTTGAGTCGTCTCTCTATCATAATCATACCTATTGGTTTTTCTTGATAAATCGGATACATTTTTCGTTTTTTGGTCAAAGAAAATATTGAATCTTTCTGACAATGCAAGATGCTTGCAATTTTTGTCAAAACTTCAAAATTTTAATTTGGACTATTTCTTGAATGCAGTCGGTTGTCTTGTCAATCATTTTACTTTAGAATAAGGGCTTGTGGCAAAAGGTGTGATCACTGCTGAAACATTGACTGGGGATATTGTTTTTCCAAATCCTCAAGAACTTGCAGATCAACTCAATTTCTTTTTGAACTACAATCAACAGTTTGATGCAGAATATCAAGAAAAGCATTATTTTGAGCATCATTCGGGTTCAGAAGACCATTTTAAGCAATTACTTCAAAAGCAGGCACAACAAGCGTCTTCAGAAAAATACTATGCACTGGTTCAAGCCCCTCAAACTCAAATTGATGGAGTTGAAGAAGCCATCATTTATCAAGAAGGATTACAACACTGCGCAAAATTCATTGATAGACTCATTGCTGCACAAAAGTCAAAACAGGAAGAAGCGACGACTCACAGCCATTTTTTGATTCAAAACCAAATTTATCGCTTTTGCAATTATCTGTTTTTACCTGAACAAGAAAAAACGAAACTTCAGCTTGTTTTTGGGTCAGACATCAAATTAAGCCGTGATGGCTACCTTAAATATTTAAACATGACCCAATATTTGCTTAACCAGCTTCAGCATGACCCCAATCAAGTCAATGCTTTGCTGAATATGCGAATGTTGTATCGTGTCTTTTGTCGTCTATTAGTGTTTTATTTTCAAAAAGAACTGGTGATTCCTGTGAATTTACAAAAAATTCTATTTGATTTCCAGAAAGTACCTCTTTTCCATGAAAAAGAGGCGAAGGACACAGTAGAGGCTCAACGAGAAAGAGAAGCGGCAATCGTTTTGTCAAATGACGTCAAACGTTTCTTTAAGCAGTATAAGCAAATCCGTTCTGCTTTTCGCAAGTCTATTTTTTTAGGAAGTCTGATACCAACTGACCAACGCTACGTGATAGATTATCTTTATAGATTCAATATTCAAGTGCTTGCTAACATGTACGTTTTTATTGGAAAGCATTTTGAGGGAGTCAAGAACGATTATGGTCGCAAATGGCTTGCCAATTTATATCAAACCATTAAGACACTTGCAGAAGACCATAAAATTGCAGAAGATTCCAGTATTGAGCAGAACATTCGCCAAATCTTTGGGGCTTCGTTTGACATTCCTCCCCCTGATTTTCAAACGGAGGAAGCCCCAAGTGATCAGGTTAAACCGTCAAAGAATGTAGGGACACAAATTGAGGAAACTCGTTCTTCTGTTCCAAAGGAAAGTCCTGCTTCCAGTCAACAAAAAAAAGAGCCAGAAGCACCAAAAGAAATCGCAATTCCCAATCTTGTTGATGCGTTAAGTTTGAAAGATTTGGAAGACCACAAATCTTCTAAACGCATCTTGATTGTACAAGATACCAATCTTTTAGACCAAGTCATTCACAACTGGGACGTCAGGGGAACTTTGACGTTTCCTGAATTGATTGAGTTTGCAAGAATCCCCATTCAAATTCACCGTCCGCAATCCCCCGGTTTGCGTGAAGGAAGAATTTTTATATCCTTTGCTTATTTGACTGCCTTGAATTTGACAGAAGAACATATCCAAAAATTGTTAGAACAATTTAAGCAATCCAAACAGATTCCTGAAAAATATGTCATTAAGTTACTGGAACTTTACCCACTAGCGTGTGAACAAATTGGGCAACTTCAACATTTAGTCAACGACCAACGTCCCATTGTTGACGGTGCAGGTAGGCTTTTGCCTGCTATGTTTTTTGAAAAGTGTGGTGCATTGCAAAAAGCATTTTTTGAAAAATATTCTTACATTCAAGGATTGTTGGACTACTGGACGATTGTGGAAGATATTTTTTACAGCATTGCACGTGCTTTGTGTCCGATGGGAGACCTTCAGCTGCCAAAACAAAAAGACATTCAGAAATATGTTGCTCAACGCAACGAAGATTATTTTGCTGCATACGAACGTGCTTTGATGTTTAGCCCGCATCTGAAACGTTTTTTTAAAAAAAAGTATTCTAAGGAAGTAGAGACGAATTTTGTCAATGTCAAAGTTTGCCATGACCTCTTCCGTTTATGTGAGACGCAACCCATTAACATCATACAACGATGAAATCTTTCATTTTGAATTTGCAAAAGTTAGTTAAACATGATGATGAGAAGTTATTTTTTGGCTCAATGTTTTTGTTTCTTCTGACCTTTGTTTTTTATTTTCCAGCCAAAATTCTTTCTGGGAATACACTTGAAATTTTAGTGTCTGATGAGACTTTTTTCACAGGTTTGGCTCTGGTTGTTGTTACTTCTTTTCTTCTATACATTCCTTATAAACTCCTTTATTTAGTCAAAAGGACTCGTCCAATCCTTCGCTTTGTGTCATATGGTTTCTACTACTGGACAGCATCTTGTATATTCTACGGACTTTTTAGAGTGGATATTTTGGCAAGATTTGGAAAACTACAAGGGGTCAGCTTTGAAAATTTTAAAATCACCAGCCAAGAAATTTGGATTTCTTTAATCCTTTATTTTGCTTTTTTTATTGCCTTTCTTCTAATCGCTAAGAAGATCAAAACCAAACACTTAATCGCATCGCTCTTGCTTGCAAGTTTCACTTTCTTAGTGGAGGGGGTGTATCTCAACAGAACTCAAATTTCTTCTAAGTCAAAGGGAAAGCATTATGTTGTTTCACAGAATAATCCGAATACTATCATTTTCGTTTTAGATATGTTTCAGGGTGATATTCTGCCCCAAGTTTTTGAAAATTATCCTGAAGTGAAACCCGAACTAGATGGCTTTACTTGGTATCCTTATGCTCAAGCTGTGGGGGAAGGCACAGTGGCTAACATCTACAAAATGGTGTCGGGTAAAAAATACAATTTGCAATATCTTAATTCTTTAGCACAACAAAACCCTAAGCTTAGAGTGGCAGACCTAACAGCAGAGGTGATGTCCAATTCGTTCTTAAAAAGATACCACGATGACGGAGCTAAAGTGTTTTTATTAGCGGACTACACATTCCCTTTCGTTCCAGAAAAAATGGATTTTCTATCCTCCTATTCGGGAGGGGTTTCTTTGAATCATAATTTTTTACTGAATCTTTCTTTATTGCGTGGAATGCCTTTGTTTTTAAAGCCTTACATCTATCGTAATTCAAAGGGAAGATGGCGGGTTGGCGACATTTACCTGCGTCATGGGCAATTTGACGACATCATGGAGTCTGTTGTAATCCAAGACAATTATCCTCCCACCTTAAACATGTTTCATACCAATGAAACTCATGGTCCCTACACAAAAGCTCAAAATTGTCAAAGAAGCCTTCGTCTGGCTCATCAAAATTCTCAATCTCCTGAAGAAGAAAGAGAGCGAGCTTCTTATACTTATGGTTGTGCCATGAAAATTGTGACAAACTTTCTCCAAAAATTGAAAGAGTCTGGGGCTTATGATAGAACACGCATTGTGATTATGTCAGACCATGGAGCAAGTAGCACAGGTGAGGCAAACATTCATCATTTGGAAGATTACCAAGTGAAAATAGATGGACGTTGGAATCCCTTAATTTTAATCAAAGATTTTAACCAGAAAGGAGAACTTCAAATCAGCCCAAGTTTGATGTTGACGATTGATCTGCCTGCTTGGGTTTGTGATGACCTTTGCCCTGAGATTGATGCCGTAGATAATCGCGATGGTCATTTACAACAAAGAACTTTTAAAGCAGACCATGCCGCTTGGGAAGTAGATTGGTTTAAAGACCGCTTTTTTAAAAATGTCCCAGAGTCCTATGAAGAACGCATTTTTACCTATGAAAAACTAAAATTTGAGTGAACGATTTTTGAAAAATTGAAGGAGTGAGTGATGCAATTCAATCAACATTTAGAAAATGTCCAAGTTTATGAAGCAGGCAAACCAGTTGAGTTGGTGGTTAGGGAGTTTGGAATCCAACCACAACAAGTGATTAAACTGGCGTCTAATGAGAATCCTCATGGTTGTTCACCAGTAGTGAATCAGGGTATTCAAGCGATTTTATCCAAACAAATCCCCCTTTATCCAGATGACAGTTACCATGAACTGAAAGAGAACTTGAGCCATCATTTTGGAATTGGTAGGGAACAGGTCATCATTGGTTGTGGAAGTGACCAAATCATTCACTTTTGTATTCAAGCCAAAGCTGAACTCAAAAAAAATCTTTCTAAGATGCTCATCAGTGGCTTGACCTTTCCAATGTACGAGATTTGTGCCAACATTCATGGGGTGCAAACTACCAAAACACCTTCTCAACAACATCGCTTCCAAGAGTTTCAAGACCTCTACCAAAAACACAAACCTGATATTGTTTTTTTGTGTGTGCCTAATAATCCTTTGGGGGAATGCTTGGACAAGCAGGAAGTCTATGATTTGATTCAAACCTACAATCAAGACACATTGGTTGTCGTTGATGGTGCTTACCAAGAATATGCAAAATTTAAAGACCAGAACAAATGGATTCAGCCAAAGGATTTGTTAGAAGAGTTTGACCATGTCATTTATCTTGGCACATTTTCTAAAGCATACGGATTAGGAGGTCTTCGGGTTGGCTATGGTTTGGCAAATGAGTCTATCATCAAGACTCTGCATAAATTGAGACCTCCATTTAACATCACTTCTTTATCTCTACAAGCCGCCCAACTGGCATTGCAAGACCAAGATTTTGTTGAAAGCAGTGTCGCTGATAATTTTCAGCAAATGACCCGCTATGAAACTTTTTTCAAACAAAAAAAGATTGAATACATTGAAAGTTACACCAACTTCATCACTGCCACCTTGCCAGATACTGTTAACTCTACTGAAATTGCACAAGCCCTGTTGCAAAAAGGCATCATTATCAGGAACTTTCCCGCCTTCAATGCTTTCAGAATCACCATTGGCACGGCATCACAAAATGACCAAGTCTTGCAAATTTTAGAACAAATTTTGTAGATTGTATCACGATGACAACAGAAGAAATTAGATGGAAGCAACGCTTTCAAAACTTTGAGAGAGCTTTTAAATTATTGAGGTCTGTTGTAGAAGCACAAGCTGAAGGTCAACAGTTCAGCCAATTAGAGAAAGAAGGTGCTATTCAAAGGTTTCACTTTACTTTGGAACTAGCTTGGAAAACATTGAAGGACAAAATGGAATTTGATGGATTTTCATTTGGGCTAGTTTCTCCCAAAGTTATTTTAAAAAAAGCTTTTCAAGCAAAATATATTGATGACATTGAGGTTTGGCTTAAGATGGTGAATGACAGAAATTTGACGAGTCACAGCTATGATTTTGAGTCTTTTGAAGAAGTTTTAAAGTCTATTCAAAACGACTATTTTTCTTGTTTAGATAGTTTTTATTTAAAACTCTTAGAAGCATCTTTAAATGACTAATTGGGGTCTCACAGAAACACAAGAAACCATATTGAGAGAGATTTTGAAGCGATATTTTTCTCAAGGTCAAGTGATTATTTATGGTTCAAGAGCAAAGGAAATCTTTCATTCAAGAAGTGATGTGGATTTGGTCATCAAAGGTGCTTGCTGTGAGGACAGACACCTTTTAGCTGAACTTAAAACTACAATAGAAGAGTCAAACTTCCCCTACCTTTGTGATATTCAATATTGGAAAAACATTAAGAATCCTGCCCTAAAAGAACATATTCAAAGAAACGGACAAGTTTTTGTCCAACTTTGAAATTGGAGAATGAATGTTGATGGTTTGAAAGGTGTTAAAGTCCACAAACAGAAAGAATCATGCCAATTAAACAAGTACTGACAGAGGGTCGTGTGCCTGTGAAAATTTGGACAGATGAGATTGAGCAGGGTGCGATTATGCAGTTAGAAAACTTGGCTCAGCTTAAATTCATTCATCATCATATTGCGGCAATGCCTGATGTGCATTGGGGGTTAGGGTCTACTGTTGGGTCAGTCATTCCAACGTTTCAAGCGATCATTCCTGCCTCTGTTGGAGTTGACATTGGCTGCGGTATGTTAGCTGCACGAACGAATCTGACAGCTAATCGTTTGCCTGATAGTTTGCGAGCAATACGTTTGGATATTGAAAAGGCTGTTCCTGTAGGCAGAGGCAACACCCAAAAGACATGGGCAGAAATTCCTCTAAATATCAAAGACGCTTTACTCCCTCAATATGAAAAAATCGTAAGTAAGCATTCCCCAGCAGCCTCTCTTCACGTTTCAAAGCAAATTGGAACATTAGGAGGTGGCAATCATTTTATTGAACTTTGCCTTGACCAAAACAATGATGTTTGGATTCTCTTACATTCTGGCTCAAGAGGGGCAGGCAATAAAATTGGGAGTTATTTCATAGAAAAAGCCAAGCAAGAGCTGCAACGGTATCATATTCTGGAATACTTGCCTGACAGAGACCTTGCTTATTTTTCAGAATACACAGAAATTTTTGATGATTACATAGAGGCGGTAAGTTGGGCGCAAAAGTATGCAGCATTGAATCGTCAAGTCATGCTTGAACAAATTCAATCAGTGTTGAATCGCTACTTTCCCGATTTTCATACCACTTTAGAGGTTGTCAACTGCCATCACAATTACATTGCCAAAGAACACCACTTTCAAAAAAATATTTACGTGACAAGAAAAGGAGCAATCCGAGCCAGAGTAGGCGATTTAGGAATCATACCGGGTAGCATGGGGGCAAAAAGCTACATTGTCAAAGGCAAAGGCAATGCTGATTCATTCACTTCTTGCTCACATGGAGCAGGTCGCAAACTGGGTAGAAAAGCGGCAATGCGAAAATATACAGTGGCTGACTTAATCAAACAAACAGAAGGCATTGAATGTCCCAAAGGTCAAGCACAGCTTGATGAAATCCCTGCCGCCTACAAAGATATTGATTCTGTCATGCAAAACCAAACAGACCTTGTTGACGTTCTTTATACTTTAAAACAAGTTCTCAATGTCAAAGGATGATTTAAATCACAACGTCACAGCATGAAAACCCTTAAAGGAGAAATACAATTCAAAGATGAAATGGAATACTGAACTTTATAACGATAAACATTCTTTTGTGTATCAGTATGGTGAAGATTTGATCAAACTTCTTAACCCACAGAAACATGAGAAAATTTTAGATTTAGGTTGTGGTTCTGGTCAACTAACGTTTGAAATCAGTCAACTTTGCCATGAGGTGATAGGCATTGATCAATCAACGGAGATGATTGCAAATGCCAAGTCAAAACATCAAAAAATTCAATTTCAAGTTGCAGATGCCACTCATTTTCATTTTGAAGACCCCTTTGATGCCATTTTTTCTAATGCCGTTCTTCATTGGGTCACTGACTATCAAAGCCCCATCAGATGTGCTTATCGTCATTTAAAAAAAGGAGGTAGGATTGTCTTTGAATTTGGGGGAAAGGGCAACATAGAAGCCATTTTGAATCAGTTAAGAAAATCGTTGCTTGCCAAAGGTTACCAAAAGCAATCGCAACTGAATTTATGGTACTTCCCTTCCATTGCTCAATACACAACAGAGCTTGAAAAAGTTGGGTTCAAAGTGATTTTTGCCCAACATTTTGAAAGACCCACAGAATTACAAGACAAAGAGAATGGGATCAAAGATTGGCTTTCAATGTTTGCCCAACATTTTTTTGAAGGAGTCCTTGTTCAAGATAGGGAGGAGATTCAAGATGAGGTTCAGCAAAAGTTAAAACCCCAGTGTTTCATTAATGGAAAGTGGTTTGCTGACTACCAAAGAATTAGAGTTATTGCCATCAAATAAACCAAAATCATCGCTTATGAAAAAAATAATTGTTGTGTCTAATGTGGGAGATGCGTCTTTTGCAATCGGTGTGGCTCACCATGCCCAACAAGCTGAAGACATTCTTGATTTAGTCTCGCTCAAGAGCTTTAAAAATACGGAATTTTGCCCACGATTCATCTATGGAGAAATCACAGAAGAAAATATCGGTCAACAGTTAAAAGGTAAAACTGTTTATATCATTTCCACTTCCTCGCCTCACTACACACGCAACGAATTAGCAACACGTAACTTTTTGATTGCATCAGCCGCAAAAGAAAATGGTGCTGACAATGTCATTTTGATTGAGCCAGATTTGTTTTATTCTGCACAAGATAGAGGTGTGCAAAAAACAAATCATCCACAAGTGACAGACTTCAAATCAATCAAAAAATTTGCAGGGCAACCTTGTTCTGCATTTTTGTATGCCAGACTTTTAAAAGAATCAGGTGTAGATATGGTGATGACGGTTCACAATCACAAACCTGCCGTCATGGCAGAGATCTATCAAGATGTTTTTGAGTCCCAACTTTTTGAAGAATTACCCCCATTTATGAATTTGGACATCGCTCACATCATTGCCAACTATATCCTGACTTCAGGGCTTGCAAATGTCAAAGATTCAGGCAGACATATTGGCTTTGTAGCGCCTGACAATGGAGCAGTGGATTTTGTCAGCCGTGTGAGAGAGTTCACCAATTTACATCGTTCAGTCCTAGTCAATATGGATAAGACAAGGTATGGGCAACGTGATGTGGAAATCAATGCTAGCAATGACCTCCAACAACTTCGGGGAAAAGACGTTTTTATTCTTGATGACATGATACGCACAGGGGTCACAATTTCAGCAGTAGTCCAGCTTTTAATAGAAGAAGCTCAGCCTGCTAATATCTTTTTCTATTGCACTCATACCTACATTTCTAGTGAAGGAAGGTCAAATCTCAATGCCAAAGGTTTGAATCAATTCATCACGACAAATACTATTCCCAATATCCTCAACCGCGATGACCAAGGTAGATTGCGCAAAAAAACAGTGGTTCTTAAAATTGAAAAATGGATTGCTGATGCTGTGATTCAGTGTATTGAAAATCAACAAGACCCAAGAGAGATTTACGGAAAGCAAAGCGTCATCAATGTCAAAAATTTATATGATGTTGACATTTCATCAAAAAATCCAAGAAGACAGGGTCATACTCAATCCTTTCAATATGAGTTGCTTTAATTGTCGGAATATCCTGCTGTGGATTTGCATATTTATTATCAATAATTGCTCTCAATCTAGCCCCGTATTGTTGTACCCGGGTCAGTCTTATTCAGAAGTTGTGAAACTCTGCCGTATTGCACTGCGTTGGGGGAAAACTAGTTTTATGATTCAATCAGGGAAGGTCAAAATTTTAGACTCTGTCCAGCAACCTCCTGTGTTTGCCTCTGCCAATTTGAGTGATGGCACATATTATTGCGGCGCAGCAGAAATGAACAAATACGACTGCAACTATCGCTCACCTGATGAACTCATCATGGAATTTTGTAAAAAGTAGTCAATACCATTATCAGTAGATTGGCTCTAACAACAAGATAAATTCAGTAAAATTCACAAACATCAAATTGAGAAAGGTATAGCATGTCTTGTTTAAGTGCAGGTTCACTCTCATTTTCTAAGATAATATCTGCTGCAATATCTCGCAGTTGTTTGGCTCCATGTAGTTGATCGTTTTTTTGGATTCTATGTTGGAAATGAAACTTTGAGTTAAGGTTACTGGGATAGTTTAACTTTTTGACAACTCCTTTTCCCAAAGGAAATTGTCCTGTTGCAACATAGGTTTTGCTTTCATTGAGTTGTAAATTAAATTCTATGTCCATTTGTTGTAAAAAAGAAATATCTAGTAAATTGATGCCAAACTTTTTTTGGTATTGAGGAACAAGTAATGCGCCAGGTGTTCTAGCTGCAATCTCTAAAAACACAATATTTCCATCAGGTTTCACAAAAACTTCATGATGTGTCACTCCGTTTAGTAAAGGCATCACTTTCAAAACATCTTGATTGAGTGTTTTGATTCTAATAGCAATGTCTTCTTCATTTTTCACAAAAGAATAAAACATCGGTTCTAACTTTTGAAAATTTGCAGCAGGAGTGGAGCATTGACCAACTTGAGAAAAAATAATTTCTCCATTTTGTACAATACTTTCGCAGTGAAATAATTCTCCCTCAATGAAGCTTTCAGCCATGTATTCCTTAGCACAGTTACGTAGTAGGTGCTTGACTTCATTGTATATTTTTTTGTTGTTAATTTTATAAAACCCTTCTGCACCAAAAGCGTCTCTTGGTTTGAGAATAAAGGGACATTTCAAATGACTTTCATAGTATTGAAAATCCTTCATTTTGTCATATTCTAAAAAAGAAGACATAGGAATTTCATATTGATTAAGGTGCCTTTTCATTTCATATTTATCCCTAAAAAGTAAGGTCTCTTGGTATCTCATTCCGGGTAGATCAAACTCATCTCTAAGCTTTGCAATTTCTAACAACATTTCTTCAGACATTGAGATGATTCTAGTTTCTTCTTTATGTTGATAATGCTTTTTGAATTGTTCGTTCATTGTACAATTTTCACCAAATTCAATCATTTTAGAAAAGATAGCAGATGTTTCAGCATTGACTAGTTTTTGATGTCCTTGAGGTAAAATAGCAATCGGCTGAAACGTCTTAGCAATATCTAAAGTGTGATGAGAGTACATATTAAGCTTAGTTGCAGTTGTCATAAAGAACAGTTTCATGTTGATAAAAAATTACTTGATGAGTTTAAATGAAAAAATACTTGAAAAAATAGAAAGACATATCACAAGAATCCACAAGTAAAATTTAGAAACTAAAATCATTTGTGCTGCAATTAAAGGATAGACAAAATCAGAAAAAGCAAAACAAAGCTGATAAATACTGATTGTTTTGCCCTTTGAAAAAGGAGAACTCTTTAGAAAGAATGTTAAAAAAGGAACAAATAAAATGATCTCACCAAGAGTCCAAAGAAAGACCCCTGAATAAAGTTGTAATTGATTTTGGGTCATTGCAACACTTCCCACACCTAATCCAATCAATAACACTCCCAAACTACACTTCCATTTGGAAGCTATATTTTCCAGTAACCTGATGATAGGAACTTGTAATAAAATAATGATCACCCCATTCACTAAAAATATGGTTCCTGCAGTAGAAGGGTGCATGAAGTTTGTTTCACTTTGTAAATGCAATAGGTATAAATTAGGAATCAAAGCAAATGGAAATAACGCCAATACAAAAATTAAGCATAATAACCAAAATTGTTTGTATCCTTGTTTTTGAATGGAATCTATGTTTTGAGAAACATGATTGGCTAATGGAGGTAGTAAGATGGAAATCACTAAATTGATGATCGCAATTACAGCACAAAATAATAAAAAGTATAAACTATCTAATTTAAGCAAAAAGCCTACAAACCATGCTCCAACTGCAACACCTAAGTTCAATAAAAATCTTCTCCAAGATAATGCTTTTTCTGCTAATTTTTGACATTGAATTGTTGAAAAATAATTGAGTATATTGGATCTATTGGTAGTGATTCCATAACCAATCAAAAAAGAAAAGAAAGAAAATGGCTCGTAATAAAATAAACCTGATACAGCAATCATCAATAAAGAATTAAGTATTAGAGAAATCTTTTTAGCTGTATAGTATTCACCTAAAATTCCACCAGAAACGCTTCCTAGAATCCCACCTAATCCAAAAATAGAATAATGTAGAGAAACATCATAGTCAGATAATCCTTCTCCGCTTAAATAAAGTGAATAAAGACTAATGCCTCCTTGAAACAACGAACTGGATAAGATCAGAAAATAAACCTGCCATCTGATATGGCTTGTGTCAGAAGTTGAACTTGTAAACATTATCGTCTGTTTGATCCCAATCTTGAAAGGATGCAAGATTTTCAGTAAGAAAAAGTCTTTGAACCCAACGAGAAGGATTGCCTTCTTGGTCAAAGGTTGCATTAAATGCTGTTCTTGAATGGAGTATGACACGATTGTCTATACAAATCATTGTACCGGGTTCAATCACCTCTGAAATACTCACTTCGTTCAATGCTTCAATCAGATGTTTAACAGATTCTTTTTCTTTGGAGGTGATATTTTCTTGAACTAACATGTCGCCATAAAATGCTCCATTGACACAAAGTGAATGATTTTCAAGTTTGAGAATAGGAGCATGTTTGCTTTGATAATTCATATATCTTTCCTGACTTCTCCAACGATAAGGGAGTCTAAATTGAAACAAAGGTTTTGACAAAAGATCAATGTCACTTTGTTTCAATAAACTGATAGCTTTTCTAGCATCTGCAAACTTTGTTTGGGGGGGGGGGGGGCAGGGTCTTGTGTAACGCCTATCATGGTAAGATATTGGGGAGAACAATTAGACTTTGTAGCATATTGTAATGCTGTATTTTCAATATGCCAACCAAGTTCATTTTTTGATCCTATCCCAGTAAGGCTAGTATGACTCGATTGTTTAGGTATCAAATTATTGATTAAACCTTGTCCTTCTGCTTGTACTGAGTAAGGTCTTCCAAAAATCAATGAGAAAAATGTTAGTACATTCTCAGATATATATGTTTTTTTGGGGATAAGTTTCAAATCGCTTCCGTTTTTAGGAGCTTTTAAGTCAATTTGATCTTGGGGAAGATTTGTAATCTTGACTAAACCGTATTTCTGGTATCCTCTTGATAAAGACTTGTTTTCAAACAAATCCTTGAACATAAAGTCTAAACGATTTAGCAGGTCTTGTAATTGGTTTAGGTAGGTTCTGTAACAAGTTTTGGGGTATTCAATTTTTTCAAAAATCTCAAATAAAAGACTTTTTTGAGCATTTGTCAGGTTTAATTCTAATAAATCTGTTTTCATCATGCCTTTCATCAAGAGTAACTATTAGAAACACATGAATCATATCAAACTGACTTCTGAAGTCAAGCGATTTTTTCAAAAATTTCAAAAGAATTGTACCAAACCCATAAATCATTCAAAAAAATTGATTCAATTTCACTGCTCTACTACTGCAGCAGTAGTTATTTGATGGGATATTAAACTAATTTGAGGCTTCTACATTTAAAACTAATAAACAGACAAAACCTTACCAATTCACTCCTAAACCTAACATAATGGACTCCAAAGGTTTGTATTCCTGTTTTCTGTTTTTCAGTGAATTGTCAATGGTATCACAAGCGTCTTCACCAATTCGTTTTGCATCACAGCTTTCCAGCTCAAGTGCCAAGAGATTTTGGGATTTAGATCCGAAAGTGAAGTGCATTCCATCAGTAAATCCAAGCAAGAATCCAAAACGCCAGTAATTTGCATTTGGTTCTTGTTTGAAGTTGATTTTTGCAAATGGGGTGCTTGATGCTTTGGTCAATAGCTCAAGTTGACCAGTCGTTTCTGCCCGCATAAAACCGCCTTCCAAAATATACAAAAAAGGAATGTGAGCTTCTCCACGTTTTCCTTCGATATTCAAAGATAGTCCAGCACGAGCAACAGAGGCTTTCACGTCCATTTTGTATTCAACATTTGTCGCATTACTTGTGACCTTAGTTCCACCGCCTTCAGTGGCTTCAAAATTGACAGTCGCTTGGTCAAAAATAGAACCCGAATAATGATAACTTGACCAACCCAAATTCACCCCAATGTACTTCCCAAAAACTTGAGTAAATTCCAGTCCAAATCCTTGCTGGTCACGTATTTGTCCCTCCGATTCCTTGTTTAACCCAACATCTTGAATCCTGAAAGCATTAGCAACATCATAAGTGATGTCAACGCGGGTTGTTCCAATTTCGTCTTCTTGAGCATAGGCAGAAAAACTCCCTATTAACACTACACTCACAATGATTGCTTTAGTCTGAACTAAGAACCTCATAAAGACTTCCATGAATTTTGATTAAAAGTTAAAAAATAAAGTTTAACGGACAGAATAACTATAAAATCAAATCATGTCAATTTAAAAGACGTTGATGATTCAAAAATATTTTTTTGTTTGAGATATTAATCTGAGGTGCGTTGTTGGCTGTCCATTTACAAGGAATCATCAAATGGCGAAATGACTCAATTGAGTTAAAAGTTGTGAAAAATTACCATATTGCGTTTGATAAAACATAATTTTATGATTGAAAATCAGAAACTAACCAGATGTTGAGAACTGATTCTAAAAAGTTTGAGAAAGATGACTATTTCTTGATAATAGTTGTGATGAGTGAACCAACAGTAATGCCAAATTTTTTCATTCTAGCATGATTCAAAACAACATTATCGTTTTGCAAATGAAGCCAATCTTGGACATCAATGTTAAGAGGAGAGTTGCCATAGGCAATTTGCAAAGTATATTGACCAAACATCGTGTTGCCCCTTGTAATAAAAGATCCTTCTCCAATCACGTCATTTGCAGTCGCAATAAATGTTTTAGAATCAACTGGTTTGAGCGTCCAAGTTCTATTTTGGTTCTCTCCATCATCAAAGACAAAAGTTTCTGACAAAGTTCCTGTTCCTTCGTCATTCCAGCTTCCTTTCATCTGACCTTGAAAACTTCTAATCACGTCTCCCTTCCAATCTTTGACTAATCCATAAACGTCAAGCTCTCCATCAAAGAAAGTTTGGGGAATAAATTCTGGTTGGACACCTTGGAAATCTTCAATATTCATAACTACAACCTGCTCATGTTAACAATGAAAAAAATAAAAAACGATGCTTTAAAAGATAGTAATAAAATTTGCATTTTCCAAGTTCATAGCAATCCTTGATTAAGAGACATATTTTGGTCTCTAGTAAAGACAACTTGTAACAAATTAATGTTTCGTGTTAAAAAACCTGCTTGACAATAACTTAAATACATATTCCACATTCTAATGAAGTAGTCATCAAAATCTAAATCTATTACTTTGTCTATTTTTTCATTAAAGTTCCTTTTCCAAATCTGTAATGTTTTGGCATAGTGTTCTGTAAAATCTTCCAATCCGAGTAAATTAAAACGAGTGTGGTCGTGTGTGACTTTTAACAAACTTTTTAAGCTGGGTAAATGTCCCCCGGGGAAAATATACTTTCTGATAAAATCACTGTCTTTTTGGTAGCATTCATAACGTTGGTCGGGTACGGTGATCACTTGTAACACCATCACACCGCTTTTGACAAGTAATTGCTCACATTTTTTAAAAAACTGATGAAAGTATTCTTTGCCGACTGCCTCAAACATTTCCACTGCTAAAATGGCATCAAACTTTCCTTGCATGTCTCTATAATCTTTAACAAGGATAGTCAAGTTGTCTATACTTTCCTTTTTGATTTGCTCATCACAGTATTTTTTTTGTTCTTCAGAAAGAGTCAAAGAGACCACCTCGCAACCGATCTCTTGAGCCAAATAACTTGACATAGCACCCCAGCCTGACCCAATCTCCAACACTTTACTTTTAGAATTGATATTAAGTTTTTCTGCTAACTTCTTGATTTTATAACGTTGTGCCTCCTCAAGTGAGTCTGTTTTAGATTGAAAAACAGCACTGGAGTACATCATCGTTTTATCTAACATGAGAGAAAAAAAGTGATTAGATAAATCATAATGTTGGCTGATATTTCTTTTAGCTAATTTTTTAGAATTTTTATGAAGTTTATGACGTAGACGATTGAAGTATGGAACAAGATTGTAGAGGCTACTTAATTTTTCATATTCGCTGAGTGTGTGTAAATATTCTGTGTTAATCAAGGCGATTTCAATGAGTTTAGTCAGGTCATCAACTTCAAAGTCATTGTCCATATAACTTTCTGCAAAACCAATATCACCATACAAAAACAACTTTTTAAAAATTTTGTGATTTTTTAAATGAAGATGGCTAGATGGTTCGTTTCTGTTTCCATAGTTAAATGTTGTACCGTTGTCATAAGTTACTTGCAAATGACCTTGTTGGATTTTAGAAAAAAAATAATGTCCTATCTTGTTCCAAAAACCTTGTAACTGGTTTTGATGCTTTTGTAATTTCATTGAATTAACTACGTCATTAATATTGTTTTTTTTGATCACTTTCTAAAGGAGAATACCACCTGAGACCCTTCATTTTTAATAAAACAGTCTGCCATACAGTCCTTATAACGATTAAAAAAGTGGTGAAAGTATATTGACTAAATAGCTTTAATGTATTCTTGCAACCGAAGGGTAAACTTTGACCATTAAAAACAGCATCTAGCATTTTTTGCTGGTCGTGAAATAAACTCACTTGACAGTTTAGTCCTGATTGATTGTATCGGACTAAAAATTGATAATTCCCACTATGATCAAAAAAAGGAGAAACATACATACTTTTGGGAATTATTCCTTTGTAGAGGTCATTCTTTTGATGTTGTAGCATGACGGGGTACAGTACGCGACCGCCATTGTAGTTGTGAACTTCAGCCACCAAATACACGGGTTTTTGAAGATGGTCCAAAGCAAGAAGTAAGCTAATGGGATTAAAAACAAAATGAAAGATTCTTGGTAAAGTAATGAATCTCATGTCATCATAAAATTTGAGTTCTAACTTTTCCAATAAATCTTTGACATTTTCTAAGAAAATAGGACTTTTTCCAAAATGGTCTTTGGTCTGAAATGAGAAAATATTTTTAGTATTGATTCCAAAAAAACGGCTTTTCAAACTTGAAAAATGTTTGAGGTCAATATCAATCATAAAAAATTGATACTGAAAAAAATGCTTTTTGGGCAAAAAACGTCTGTGATACACCTTTCCAGTCAAATATCTATGATTCATGGAGTAGCCATGTCAAGCCAGCCACAATCCATTGCTAATGCCACTTGATTTGCAGAGAACAAACCGTCTTCATGGAATCCGTTTTTCCAATAAGCTCCTGCAAAGTATGTGTGGTTTTTTCCATTGATTTCTTCGTAACGTTTTTGAGCCTGAATAGCTTTTTGGTCAAATAAGGGGTGTTCATATTGAACAACTTCTATGACGTTTCTCAACGGGGTTTGTTCATTGAGTGAGACAAAGTAGTTTTGTTTAGTTTTCAAATTTTGCAAGGCATTGATCCAATAGGTCAATTTGACAACATCGTTTTGACCATCAGTTGTGTAATTCCAAGCAGAATAAAACCTTTGGTCAGGATATAACACACTTTCATCACAATGCAGCGTCGCTTGGTTTTGTGTGTATTGAAAGCATTCCAGTATCTCTTGTTCTAGGGCAGTTGGTTTTTCTAGCATCTGCAAGGCATCAGGGGCGTGCATCGCTAGCACAACCTTATCATAAACTGAAAAATTTCCATTTTTGTCAATGAGTTCTGCCCCTTGATGTTGTGAGTCCTTCCTCCTGATTTTGACAATCTGGCTATTCTTCACAATCTTTCCAGAAATATGAGGAGTCACTTTTTCTACATAATTTTTTGAACCACCAGAAACGGTCAGCCACTGATGTTGTGTATTGACACCCAACAAGCCGTGATTTTTGAAAAATTTTAGGAATGTTTCAGCAGGGAAATCCATCATTTTCTCAATGGGAGTACTCCAAATGGCTGCACCCATTGGCAAAATGTATTTGTATTGAAAGGATTTTGAATACTTGGCAAGGTACTGCCCCAAGCTCTGATTTAATTCAATACTTTCAGACTGTAAATGATGATTGGCAGCCTGATTGAACTTGAGAATATCCCTGACCATTCTCCAATGGTCAAAAGAAAAAAGATTACTCCTTTGAAAGAAAACATCACTGATAGATTTGCCGTTGTAGGCGATGTTCTTGGTTTTGTCATGGAAGCTAAAGCTCATGTCGCTATTTTCAATCGCAACACCTAGTTCCTCAAAAAATCTTGTCAGTAATGGATACGTGTGATGGTTGAAAACTAAAAATCCTGTGTCTATGCCAAAGTTTCTGCTGCTTTCTTCTACAATCGTTGTTCGTGCATGCCCCCCCAGACGATTCTCTTTTTCGTACAAATCTACAGTATGTTGCTTGCTTAAAAAATAAGACGCACCCAGTCCACTAATTCCCGAACCTAAAACAGCAATTTGCATCAATTCACCAAATTTCAATCACTCAATTAACCGAATTAGTCTAAAGCCTTAAGTGTGAACATGCAATTATTATCGGTTCCATGCCAAAAGTTAAGCACCGTGTCTGGACAATAATTTAGCCGAAAAATACCAATTCTTTTAAGTTACATTCCTTTGAAGATATGGGGCGGGAGGAGCAAATTTTGATTGACACCATTCAAAACGTCAAAGTTGATGAACCTTGTAGAAGTTGGAGGAGTTTGGACAAGAGACCATGACATGAACTTTTCATATTCATTAGAGTTTACTCTACGGATAGATTCTGGTTGATGGGTCAATACAGAGTTTTGATTTGCAAATCTTTTGCAGGAGAAATTTGAATTTGGTTTGTGAGTGGAAAATGAAACGGATCCATTGTAACCGTGATTTCATCGCCTGCTTGAATTTGGATTTGGTCTTGGAAAGAGAGAGTGGAAGTTCCAAAAAAATGAAGATGAACTCCTGCAGAGTTTTGGAACAAATCATATTTGAAGTGGTGGTATTCCAAGTTATGAATGGAATGAGACATGTTTGCTTCTCCTGTCAAAAACTCTTTTTCCCACAAAACCTCATTTTGTCTTGTAATGGTGGTTTTTCCTTTGATGTCTTGAGGTAAATCTCCTACATAAATTTCGGGTCCGATGCTACATTCTCTTAATTTAGAATGTGCAAGATACAAGTAATTTTGTTTTTCTGTAATATGGTCTGAAAATTCATTGCCTATGGCAAATCCTAAACGATAGACTTGGTTTTCATAAACGATGTAAATGCCTACCAATTCTGGTTCTTCGCCTCCATCTAATGCAAAACTAGGACTACACAAAGGTTCACCACTGGCTTTGAGAATAAGACCATTGCCTTTATAAAACCATTCAGGTTGCACACCAATTTTACCTGCTTTGGGCTTTCCTCCTTCTAATCCAAGCTGGAACATTTTCATGCTATCAGTCATTTCTTGATGTGACTTTGCTTCTATGCTGTGCATTTGACTTCGTGTTTGTCCACTGCCTAAATGTGTTAATCCTGTTCCTGTGATCAGCATCTGATGAGCAGGTACAGTGATAGGAGGTAAAATTCGCTGCGATTTGAACAAATCTTGGTACGCAACAACCTCTCCTTTTTGAGCGTTTTCAACAAATTCTTGAATCGTGATACCTTCTTTGATACAAGAAAGAACGATTTCATACAGAGTGAGGTCAGTTCCTACACGTTCAATGAAATGCCCTTGTTCTTGAACTAAACCAACTTGAGTACGCTGATGAGTTTTTGATTTGTATTGAATGAGATACATGACCGTTCGTTATATTGTGATTTTAAATTGGTCTAAGTATTGTGTACTTAAAGTCAAACCTAATCCGTGCATGTGGTCATCTAAATGAATGAAGCCTTGTTGCGGTTTAGGTTCGCCCTCAAAAATGTACCAAAAGAGTTCGTTGCCAATTTCTACTGCATGGACAGGAAAATATTCTGCCATTGGAGAGATGATAGACGCAGCGACAATGTGGAAATTGTGCATTTGCCCCGCATGAGGAATGACAGGAATTTGATAGGCTTCTGCAAGGGTGCAGATTTTTTTAGCTTGAGTGATTCCACCAACGCGGTTGGTGTCAAATTGAATATAATCCACAGCTTTTCTTTCCAGCAAGTCTTTGAAACCATAAATCGTAAATTCATGTTCTCCACCTGCAATGGGAACAAGATTCATACTGGCTAAGTGAGCATATCCTCCTATGTCATCAGCAATGACAGGTTCTTCTAACCAACGGATTTGGTATTCTTTTAATTTTGGTAACATTCTTTTGGCATAATCCAAATCCCAACCCATGTAGGCTTCACACATCAAATCAGCATCATACCCGATGACTTCCCGAATGGCTTCAACGAGTTCTAGGTTTTTTTTCATACCAAATGCACCATCTTTTTGTCCCCAACCAAATCGCATTTTAAAAGCAGTGTAGCCTTCATCCACATATTTTTGAGCTTCTGCTTGAAGTTGATCAAGTGGTGATGCGTAAAGTTTACTGGCATACACTCTGATTTTGTCGTGGATTTTCCCACCTAAAAGCTGAAAGACAGGCATCTTGAGTGCTTTGCCCATCACATCCCAAATCGCAATATCTACTGCACTGATTGCTGCTAGAACAATTCCTTTTCTTCCAAAGGCAAGCGTACTTCTGTACATCTTTTGCCAAAGGTATTCATAATCAAAAGGATTTGCTCCTATGAGCATTTTTTTGAGATAGCCATCTATGATGGCTTTAGCTATTGGTGGAGCTAAAGCAACATTGCCGATACCAACTTCTCCTGTGTCTGTATGAACTTCTACTACCAACCAATGATGAAACCTAAAACTGCTCATTGTGTCTTGATTGGGATTGGCTTTTTCACACAAAGCATCCATAGCATTGGTGCAAAAATGTTGTGCAGGAGGAACGGTTTCCCCAATCCATTCATAAAGTTTGGTTTGGACTTTTGTGATTTTCATAAATGTTCTTTTTCAAATTCAATTTTGGTTTTGTGTAGCTCTAGTCTTGCCCATATTCACTGCAATTTTGTAGGCTTCTAGGGTTGCTCCCACATCGGCAATACCTTTCCCTGCAATATCAAAAGCAGTTCCATGTGCAGGAGTGCAGATTGGAACTTCAAAACCACCATGAATGGTGACGCCTCTGTCAAATCCCATCAGTTTGATTGCAATCTGTCCTTGATCGTGGTACATGGTGACCACTCCATTCGCTTTTTCTTTTTGTGCTTTGAGAAAGATCGTATCAGCTGGATAAGGTCCTTCACAAGGGTAGCCATCTGTTGTGGCTTGTTGAATGACAGGAGTTAAAAGTTCTCGTTCTTCATCACCATGTAAACCATTGTCTCCCGCATGTGGATTGAGTGCCGCAACAAAGATTTTAGGTTTGCCATAACCTGCTTTTTGTAAGGAGGTGTAAAGCAGTTTGATTGGCTGATAAATGCTTTCAGGAGTGAGGCTTTCAATAATATCTTTAAATGCAATATGAGAAGTCGCTCGTGAAGTCCAAAGGTCTTTTAAAGCATTGATTTCACCGTAATAGTGTGGATTTTTCAAATGTTTATCAAAATAAGCCAGTTCATCTTCATATTCATAGCCTCCCATGTTCATTGCTTTTTTATTCAAAGGCATAAAACAGACAGCATGAGCTTTTTTAGCCTGTACTAAGTCTAGTGCGATAGTCAGTTCTTCCATCACCACTCTTCCTGCATCAGCAGATTCTTGAGACATCGGCACGCGAGCAGGATCCATCTTTTGAGTATCATAAAACAAAGTGTGATGCTTGCTAAAATCTAAATGTTCTAAAGAGTTAATTTCTTCATAATCAAAGGTCGTTTTCGCAATCTGCATGCCTTGATGAATCACTCTTTTATCAGCAACAATGATATGGTTTGCTTCTGTTTGAGTTTCATCTTTGGTTAACAGTTTTGCTAAAAGTTCTGGTCCAATTCCGCAAGTATCTCCTGCAACTAATGCAATCGTTGTTTTCATAATGATCCTTTTATTAAATAAGAAACGTCTGGTTCTATGCCCGTTTGAAACTTTTTAATCAAACTCCAATTTTCCATATTGAATACTGCTAATTCATTACTAAACAATGAGACAAACGCCATTTTTCTTGTATCATCAATACTTAAATAAAGAGGATGAGAATCAAAAGGAATGTGTTGGAGTTCTTGGTTATTTTCAGGATTGATAATAGAAAGGCTTTGGTCTCCAAAGTTGATGACTATCAACTGCTCCTTAAAATACTTCATTCGCAATGGGTCTTTTCTGGCAGGAAAGGATTCTATGACTTTTAAGGTCTTGGTATCTATGATGCTGATTCTATCACTCAAACGATTGGTTACATAAAGTTTGGATTCATCAGCATTAAAAGTAAAGCCTTCAGGCTTTTGATAACCTGTTTCAATGATAACAGGTGGAGTATTTTTTTGACTCAAATCTAAATAGCTCACATTATGAGAACGAATGTTCATAGTAAAGGCTTTGGTGCCTTGTTGATTGACTGCCATCAAATGACCACGTTCCCCTCCTGTAGGAATAAATCTATCAAAAGTATCTCCTTCTAAAGGCTGATTTTTAATCATTAAGTAATGGTTGTTTTCACTCAAAACATAAAGCCTTCCGTTTCTATCTATGGTGATTCCATGCAACCTTCTATAATTTTTAAAACTCAAAATTTTAGCAATTTTCTGTTGAGCTAAATCAATAATAAAAACTTTATTGCCATGAGTTCCTTCTACTCCAGAATTTAAGACACCATAATAAGCAGCATACGCATACTTTTCTTGATGATCTACTACAAACTCATGTGGGTAGTTTTCTAGTGGAATACTACTGATTTGATTTCCACTTTCTAAGTCATAAAAGCTCAGGCAGTGTGAGCATTTTTCCATCAAAACTAAAACATCATTTTTCATGGTCATTCTCCTTGAAAATGAGAAACTTCAACACCTGCAACATCAGTTTGAAAAGAAAAAATACTTCCTGAAAGTGGATATTTTTCTAATTCTTGTTGAGTTAAAGTTTCTCGTGCAGTGGTTACATAAAGGGTTTTCATATCATCACCTCCAAAGGCACAACTAGAAGGAGCAGGCACAGGCATGACGACTTCTTCTAAAATTTCACCACTAGGGGAATATCTCACAATTTTAGAAGACCCCCAATGCGTGTTCCATAAACAACCTTCCTCATCCATTGCAGAACCATCTAAATGTCCTTGATCTAAATTTTTTGCAAATTCTTTTTTATTAGAAATTATCCCTTGTTCTACATCAAAATCATAAACAAAAAGTAAATTAGAAAGGCTATCTCCTAAATAAAATTTCTGGTGGTCTGGACTGAAGGCTACGGTGTTAGGAATGCCAAAATGACTTTCAATATGACGACATTCTAAATTGGTATCCAAGCAATAAAGACTGCCTGTTTTTTCATCAATAGGTAAATCTTCTCCGTCATCTCCAAAGTTATTTTTCATAGTAGAAAACCATAACCTTCCTTTTGGATCACATTTAGCATCATTAAAACGATTTTGGAATAAATCAGGTTCTACTTCTGTCATTTTATTGAGTTGTTGAGTTTTGATATTGAATTGATAGATAGACCGTTTTAGTCCAACAAGTAAATCTTCTTGATTTTGGGTGAGAGCTAAAAAGGGACAGACATAAGGCATTAAAAAATCTTCTCGTTGTTGAGTTTTTAAATCCAATTGATGCACACTTCCTCCTTTCACATCTACCCAGTACAGTTGATGATTTTGATAAGAATACGTAGGACTTTCACCTACAAAATTTTGAATTTCACATTCTAGTTTGATTTGATAAGTCATATTGTTTTGTTTTTTAAAATGTTTCTTATTTCAATTTAATACTTAGTGTTTTACAATTTGATTTCCGGGATGTTTTTATCTAAACCAAAAATAGCTTGATAAGTGGTGTATCTTTTTTTATTCCAATTTTTAAAATTTTGCGATACTTTTTCTTAATTTTTCTATTCTTTCCCGATTGACGCCCAAGTCTGATTTACCAATCCGTGAAGCTGACCGCACATGAACAATTTTCTCATCTGGTGGAAAGTAAAATTCAACGTCATCCACAAAACGAAAGATCTTAGAAGTGTACTGAACATAAATGTAATTAGAGTCTTTTGTCTTGATTTTTGCACTTTTGTCAGATTCTATGGTTTGGACAAGACTCTCATAAACCTCTTCTAATGACTGTTGATAAATGAAGGGTTGTATGTAATGGACTTTATCTTCTTCAAGACATTGACTACACACACAATTAGGAGTATCAGGACAGAGAGACAGCTTTTCGTTTTGAACTCCTATATTTGTTGGTTCTTTTCCACTACAAGAGGACATCATCAGTAAAATAGAAATACATAAAATTTTATTTGTTTTCATATTCAATCTTATAAATTTTATTTTCAAATTAGAGACTTCTTCATATTGTCTTTTCGCATCAATTTTCTATGTCATCAAAACTTTTTTGAAAAGATTTTAAAAAGTTGATGATTTGCAAAAAACTCTACTTCCTTACTACCGAAGGATACAACTTGCTTGAATGAGCGATTTGGTGTTCAAAGCGTTTCCTGAAAGTTCTGTTGCAATTTTGCCATCACTCAACACAATAGCACGATGACAGATAGTGCTGATTTCTTCAAAATCTGTGGAAATGATAATGACGGTCACTCCTTGTTGAGTGATTTGATTGAACAACTCATAAATTTCTGTTTTTGCTCCAACATCAACCCCAGCAGTGGGGTCTTCTGCAATCAAAACACGACTTTTCGTCTGCAACCAACGTCCTACAATGACTTTCTGTTGATTACCTCCAGATAAAAATTCTATGGGAAGTTCAGAGCTATTCGGTTGGACTCCTACAGTTTTTCCAACTTGATGTGCCTCTTCTTTTTCTTTTTTCAAAGAACGCCAAGAGTAAAGTGGATGCCCTAAGGCTTTTAAATTGACAAAAATATTTTCACGTATTGTCAAATGTGTTAAGTTGGATTCCACTACACGATCCCCAGCAATCAAAGCAACACCGTATTTCATGGCTTCTCTTGGAGAGTGTGGTTGAAAGTTTTGACCAGACAAATAGACTTCGCCCTCAAATTCCAGATCACCAAACAAACAACGTCCAATCACTTCTTGCCCTGCTCCACGCAATCCCACTAAGCCTACAATTTCACCAAGATTGATGTTAAAGCTCACTGGTCCTGCATTGTGAGAACAAAGGTTTTTCACCTCTAAAACAGGAACGCTTGCTTTGGACGTTTCAGATTTGTCAAAAACTTTAGGTTCATGCCCTACAATCAAATGAATCAATTCTTTAGCATGAGTTTGATTGATTTTGCGTTCACCTGCCACTTGACCATCGCGAAGAACTACTACACGATCAGCAATTTGAAAGATTTCATCAAGCCGATGAGACACATAAATCATACCAACACCATCTTTCTTCAGTTGCTTCAATATCTCAAACAACAGTTGAACATCAGTTTCTGGAAGGCTGGCACTGGGTTCATCTAACACGAGAAAGTGACATTGAACTGCAATTGCACGGGCAATCGCTACCATAGATTTTTCTGCCCGTGTGAGCGATTGAATACGTGCTGTTGGATCAAATTCAACACCAATCCGTTGGAGTGCTTGAGTGGCAAAAGATTGGCAAGATTTCCAACAAATCCGACCTAAAAAATGTTTAGGATAACCTTGAGCCATTGCCATATTTTCAGCAATACTCATCCATTCAATTAAGCCCAAATCTTGATGAATGAAAGCGACTTCTTGTTTGGTATTGAGATTCCCAGTTTTATGACGATAAGGTTGTTGATTGACCAAAACCTGACCTTGATCAGATTGATAAATCCCTCCTAAAATTTTGATCAAAGTAGATTTTCCTGCTCCATTTTCTCCCAGCAATGCTACAATCTCTCCACCTTCTATTTCCATACTGACCTCACGCAGGGCTTGCGTTCCTCCAAATGCCTTAGAAATAGAATGAAACGAGAGTTGAGATTTCATAATTTATGATGAAATGAAGGATTGATGAACTTTGAGATGATTGATTTCATCAATAATTTTTGAAAAATGTTCTTCAAAATTCTCTAAAAAATGAACATCTACTAAATCCAGTTTATTCAATAATTGTTGAGGAAAACTTTTGAGTTTGATTACTAAATCATCATTAGAAAACTGCATTTTGTCATGGGCAGAATGCAATATCTCTTTCCATGAAAAAGAATAATACTTTGCGATCAAATAAATATCAAAAACATCTTTTGGATTATCTCTACCAAGAATAGCAGTCAACTTATTACTAAGAATATTTTCCACATGATCAATGAGATAATGATTTTCTAAAAGAATCACATTTTTATACGTTGAACCAACATCATTGACAAAATCAATTTGTAAAGACTGATTGATTTTAAATCTAGTAAAGCATTTGTCTTCAATGACTGACTCCACTTCAAATTCTTGTTGTAGTGCCATCTTGATATTCCGAATGGCAAATCTATATCTTGGAGATTGATTGGTGAAAAAATCCAAATCATCAGAATACCTTTTTTCATGGTAAAAGCGATTCAAACAAGTTCCTCCTGTCAGATAAAACTCTCTTTCCGTTTGAAAAACGATTGGTAAAACCTGATCTTGTAATTCATACAAGTGTTGATAGTTTATTCCTCCCATTGCAATTCTTTGACAAGCAGTTCTTGATCAAAGAAAAAAAATTCTGCCATATTTTTTCTTCTAAAAGCAAAATGAGAGTTGAATTGAGAAATTTGATACTGTTGCAGTAGATGTTTTAAATCCTCAAGTGAAAAGATGGTTAAATCTACTAAAAACTTGGTACTATTCAATAAAATTTTTTCAAATAAAAATTTTTTTTCAGCTTGATTTTTTCCTTTTGCAATAGCTTCTAGTTCTTCATTAGTGAAATTGAAATCCCAAAAACACTCCGTTTGAATCCTTTCATAATTGATCATTTTAAGTTTTAGATTGAAGAATTTTTGCAGAAAAACTTATGTCTAAGTTTTTCTGCAGCGAGTCACTCAGCTATTTCCAAATCTTTTGATACTCTTTTCGGTAGCCATTATCGGGATCAAAAAGATTGTTTGGACCTCCGTCAAATTTAATATTTTCAGCGGTAACAACATGCAAAGGAGAAGTGTATCCTGACCACGATTCACCATTGAAAGCACGATTCAATTCATCAATCAACTGCCATCCTTGCAAATTCAAAGGTTCTGCAACTGTAACTGCTTGATAACGGTTGGCACGAATGCGTTGATAAGCCGAGCGAGAGCCATCACCTGCTGCAACAGACTTAGGAGAACCATCCCCTGATATTCCTGCAGCTGCTAATGCTGGACCCATAAAATCAAAGTAAATATCATTGATGGCTAAAGAATGAGTCCATCGGCTACCGTATTTTTGCAAAAGCGATGTGGTTAAAGGTCCCATACGCGTAGAAGTGTCAGCAATAGGAGTATCTACATATTCCAAAACGGTTCCTCCTAATTTCTTGATCATCGCTTCCATACGATCTGCTTTATCAATGGCAATTTGATAAGTAGAATCTGTAAAAATCACCACTCCCGGTTTTCCTCCTGCATCAGCAAAAGCCCATTGTGCCGCAGAATCAGAAACAATCATGGGGTCTGTAGAAACATTGGTGAAGATTCCGTATTTTTCATCAGGACCAATGACTGATGAACCGTGCCATGAAACCATCGGAATCCCAGCTTTTCTTGCTGATTCAATTCCAGCTTGTTGCTCAACAGCATCAAACATAATCACCAAACCATCAGGCTGAAGGGCTAAGGCTTGCCCTAAGATTGCAGTACGTCCAGAAACTGAACCTGCTCCATCAAGAATGCGGACTTTCCAGCCAATCGTCTCAGCTGCTTCTTGAATGCCTTCAGTGACGCCAAGAATCCCACCATTTTTCATATCAGCAGCTAAAACAACAATCATTTTATCCTGCTGTGCTTTGGGTCCTGAAGTAGGACCGTCCCATTGAGTTTTGCGTCCAGCATGTTTTTTCACCGATGCCATTGCATCAGAAACGGCATCAGCATAAACCGCAGTGATTGTCATCGTGCTACAAGATAACATGCAAGCAACTATTTTTTTGATAGATAACATCATAATTTAACCATATTTAAAGTTTAAAACATCAGCTATGGTGAGGCTAACGCTTCTTGCGTTGCGCGTAGCCTGCAATTCCAATAGCCACTAATAACGTTGCACCATTGAACAATGGTTCAACCCAAAATGATCCTCCAAATTGTTGAATACCAGAAATTCCAACAGCGAGGATCGTGACACCAATGATCGTTCCCCAGACGTTGACGCGTCCGGGTTTGATCGTTGTTGAGCCTAAAAATGCTCCAACGAGTGCTGGTAGCAAATATTCTAGCCCAACTGAGGCTTGACCAATTCTTAACTTTGCTGCAAGCAAAACCCCTGTTAAAGCAGTTAAGACACTAGATGCAACAAAAGCAGCAATCACATATTTTTTAGTGGGAATCCCGTTGAGTTCGGCAGAACGTTGATTCGCACCAATCGCATACATGTAACGACCAACTGGTAAGTGACTGAAAACTACCCACATCAAAACAGTGATTACCATCACATAAAAGGCAAAAATTGGTATGCCAAAAATGAAAGTGATACTTAAGGCATAAAATCCATCGGGTAACGTTCCAACGACTTGACGACCTCCTGTATGCCAAAGTGCCAAAGCATACATCACAGTTCCTGTGCCTAAAGTAGCAATAAAACTGTCAATTTGAGCCACTTCCACCAGTAGTCCATTGCAAAAACCGACTATGGCTCCTAATAAAATGACAACGATAACCGCAAGAATCCAATGCAATCCCAACATGGTTTGTAAGCTGATAGCCAAAATATGCCAAAGCACAATACCATACCCCACAGTTAAGTCAATCCGACCTGCTACCATCGGAATCATAGCGGCTAGCGAAAGTAAAGCAATGATAGATTTATCAGCAAGCAAAGCACGTAGATTGAGCAACGTTGGAAAGGTATCAGGAAGTAAAATAGAAAACAAAAAGATCAAGAACAAAGTCAAAATGGGTAAACCATAAACCGGTAAAACACGGATGATCTTTGCAACAGTACTTAAGTGTTTCAATTCTGCTTGAGTTGGTTCTAGCGCTTGAGATTTGAGTGATTGCATAACTTGGGCAGTCTATTGTTCCTAATTCAGTTGACGTTGAATTTTATTAAATGGTTGAAACATTGTTTTAGCCAGTAAAAAATTGATTAGATCAATGATTTGCAGATTTTAAAATGATTCCTGACACGACTATTGTTCTGAAAGATTTTTTCTGAATTGAGATTTTTTAAGATAATGGATTCCTTCCTCTAAATGTTGGAAAAGATATTCTGTGGTTTTTGTCAAATCTTTTTCTTGCAAGGCATTCAAAATCTTTTGATGTTCACCATGTCCTTTTTGAATAGCACTTCTATTTCTTCCTCTTTTCAATAACTGATGAATGACCTCTGCAATGCTTTCATAGACCGCAAGGGCTGTCTTATTCTGTCCAATCTTGAGTAAAGTATAATGAAACCTAAAATCTATGTCTGCCGCTGTTTCCATAGATTGGTTTTCATCTAGTAAAGAGTCATTGAGTTGATGGAGTAGGCTGAAATCTTCACTAGAAATATTTGCCAAGATGTTAGCAACACTGCCTAATTCAATAATTTGCCTGTATTGTTGCACATCAACTAATGTCTCAGAGTCTATTGCTAGATTGAGAGAAGAAAGTTTTCCATAGGCACTACTGAAGTCTGAGACAACTCGCATGCCTTTACTTGGAAAAGCTTCAAGTACCCCGTATGCTTTCAAATGTTGCAGTGCTTCGCGAATCGTACTTCGTCCTACTCCAAAAGTCTCTGCTAAATTTTCTTCACTTGGCAACCGTTCATTTAAACAAATTTTCTTTTGTAAGAAAGCCTCTTTAAATTGGTCTAGCACAAAGTCAACTGCTGAATGACGTTGAATTTTATTAAATGGTTGAGACATTGTTTTGAGCTAGTAAAAAACTAATCAGATCAACGATTTGATGCAGTGTAGTATTGTCAGACAATCATGTCAAGAAGTTTTTGCAATGACACTTAACTTTCGCTATGTTCTTGAGTTTGATCTCCCGATTGACAATGCTTGACATACATAATGACAACCTAACATGTTCAATGTCAGGTGTCAGCCGCTAAGATTTTTTGTAATCTTCATCAGCTTCAGCAAATCCCTGTAATAAGAATGACTATCTTTTGAGGCTTCTCTTCCAACCACCACAGCGGGGGCAATTTTTGCAACTTTTTTAGCCCAATTTGCACTGTAACCTGCAATGACAATCAAGTCTGGTTTTGAGGCTTTAACTTGTTCCAAACCTTTGCCAAAAGAACCGTAATTTGCCCACCCTATTTACGAAAAATCTAACCCAAAGATTTATAGCCTGAACGGAGGTATTGAATGTTTTGAGGTTTTTTGATTCTAGTGGAAGAGCCAATTATGGACGAATTACATTCAAACAGTATGATTGTAATAGGGTAGAGGAAAAGGGTATCATCGCATTTTTAATTTCTTTTAATTGGGTTATTTCATGTACATAAGAGCGATAAATAGAGTTAGGGAACAGAACACTAAAAAAATCATTGAAGCCAAAGAAGTCTTTAAAACCAGTAAATCAACTTTTTCTTTTAGGAAAAAACTAGGCACGGGTGAATTTAAGTTAAGCTGTCTGGAGTGTGGTCAAGCACTTCATATAGCAGTAAGTGAAAATGTTCGTCCACATTTTAAACACTTTCCTGATTCTTATGATTGTATTCTAAAAAAAGATACTTTATCAGAAGATAAAATTAAAAGTATTGATAGACACTTGGAATCTAAAGAAAGCCCTAGACATATAGAATTAAAAAATAAAATTGGAGGCAGCTTATTCAAAAATAAAGCGTTCAAAAATGTTAGTGTGGATGACAAATTCATCATGTCCAATGGTGAAAAGAGAAAACCAGATGTCTATTGTGAATATCAAGGAAAACGAATAGTTTTTGAAATTCAGTTGTCTCATCTACCTTTAGAGTATCTTCTAAAAAGGTGTGATTTCTACCAAAAAAATCAAATTTATTTAATATGGATTTTAGATAATTTAAATCCTAAAAGACAATCCCAATTTCAAAAGGATATTAAATATATCAATAAGTATGAAACTTTCTTTCAATTTGATGAAGAATTTGAAGATTTTAAACTGATCTGTCATTACAAAAGTTGGTTTTTAAATCAAGACAATGATTTAAGGCAAAAATGGCAAAAGAAATCTGTTACTTTTGACCAGCTTAAATACTCTCAAGATGATTTTCAAGTGTATTATTACGACAATGAACAGGAAAAAAAGAAATTATTAGCTCAACAAGAACAACGAGAAAAAGAAATTCAGGAAGAGCGAGAAAGAAGAACAAAAGAACTTCAAGAACAACGACAAAGAAAAAAGGAACAACGGGTCTCTAATCTTTTAGAAAGAATTAAAGATATTAAGGAAGGAAGGAGAAGTTATCTGAGTTTCAGAGAGGAAATTTTTGATGATGTTTGGTCACTAGATGATGACGAAAAAAAGATGTTTACACAAAAATTTAAAGTGAAAAATCCATTCATAAGATGGATTGAGGAGTTATCAAATAGTTATGATAGAGATTTTTTGGAACTCATGATCATTCTTTGTAGACAGCTTGGTTTTAATATAAATTGTTCTGAAAGTGGTAAAACGACATTAGTTGCTCTATTGGAAAATAAAAATATTTATCCAAATAGTTTGATAGTGAAGATGCTCCAAGTTGGATATATTATCACCGATTCTGATTTTAAAAAGATCAAAGAAACTGATGAAAAAGATAAAATTCCAATCTGCTTTTTTAAATATGCTAATGATTTAAACCGAAGATGCTTAGAATGGTGGATTAAAGAAGATGAAGATGGTTTTGAAACTTTTTATACACATACAAGCTCTATTGAATTGATAGAATTTTTATTCAAAAACTATTCAGATTTAATCAAGGTTATTGAATCTGCAAAACGTAAAAAAATAATCGGCTATAAATTTAACTCTTGGATAGCTTTTGCTAACAACACTTTTTATTATAAAGAATATTGGAAATATATTGAATTAGCTTTCAAATATTATGGTTTATGGGATACTATTTTGAAATTGGATAAGAAAGGTTCTTTTAAAAGGAAATATCAAGAATTACAAAAAAACTATCCTAAACAAGACTCTGCCTGTGAAGATTTGCTTAGTGTGCTTTATCCAGAGTTAGGATTAAAAGGACCTGAACCTATTGAGATACCATTCCCTGGTAGTAAAGAATATGAGAAGAGACTACTTGAGATGCTAAAGTAAGTTTTTTTAATCTAAAATAGTCCCTTGTCAATCTTGTTTGTTCTCCTTTTATGGATTGAAACTAAGTTAAAAAATTACTTGAGAATCCTTTCAAATTCATCAAGCACGTAGTGATAGCTGACAAAAGAGGAGGGATAGCCAACTTCACGATTGAAGCCGATGAATCTTTTGGTGTGGTAGGCTTTGAGGAAATCACGCCACCCGGGAGAAACATCATCTAATCCCTCGTAAATGCTATCTAATGTTTCACCAAACTGGTTACGATAGGTGCTGACAATATAGTCAGCATTTGCAAATTCTCCGATGACTTCTGCACTTAAATTCCCACCGGGTTTGTTGTTTGGAAATTGCTGTCTGACAAAGTCTAGTCGTTGAAATCCTAAGTCATAAGCAACTTTGGTGATAGCCCCATAATGCTGACGAACCAGAAGTTTACCTTTTCCTTTTTGTGGGTGAATATAGACAAAGGTTTGCTGACTGGGATTGCCCTTAATTTTGACTTTCACTTCTGCTAAACGTTTTTGATATTTTGCATAATTTTTTTCAAACACTTCTTTTTTGCCAACCCATGTTGCCAAATCACGATACACGTTAAAAAGGTCTGGGGACAAATAATCTATGAGTACTGTTGGAGCAATTTCTGACAGTTTGTCATAGACCTTTGCATGGCGTACGGTTCCCACAATCAAATCGGGTTTTGAGGCTTTGACTTGCTCAATGTCTTCTCCAAACTTGCCATAATTAAAGTAATTGGTGTCTTCAAACTTGACTCCAAAAATTTCTTCAGCAGACCGAATATATGGTTTATTTACTGGTTTTTTGAGTCGCGTTGCTGTTCCAACTAAAGAGACTTGAAGGTCTAGCAACATCACAGTTGTTGACATAGTATGAAGGGAGGCGACGCGTCTCGGGTTTTTAGGAATCTGGACGACATTGTCCAAATGATCTACAACTGTTTTGGTTTGTTTTTGTGTCAGTTGTTCTAACCTATCCAAAGCATTATGGTATGCCTTGAAGACAGGCGGACGCGTTGTTTCCGAATGAAAAACAATGAATCGTTTGTTTTTGTAAGAATTTAAGATGGTTTTCCAGCCGGGCGTCACTTTGTCAAAATTCTCATAAACATCTTGAGGTGTTTCGTCATCTGCTGAGCTGTAAGCACTGAAAAAATAGTCAGAGTCAAGTTCAGAAATCACTTCAGGGCTTAGACGTTCTCTTGCCTGACCATCAAGGTTTTCCTTGACATAAGGCAACATCTTGAATCCTAAGTCATAAGAGACAGTTGTGATGCCTCCATACGTGCTGTAAACAGACAATTTACCTTTGCTAGTAGAAGGAATTGCTAGCACAATGCTTGATTTGCTAGGAGACTTTGCAAAAGATTCTTTAACTAATGCTAACCTTTTTTTGTAAGCTCTGTATTTTGCTGTAAAAACTTTTTCCTTGTTCACCCACTTTGCCAAATCTTTATAAACTTGAATTTGATCTTGTCCTGTTTGGTCTATTAAAACAGTAGGGGCAATCGCAGATAATTTGTCATAGAGTTTTCCATGATAATTGACGGTGCCCACAATCAAATCAGGTTGAGATATTTTGATCTGTTCCAAATCTGCTCCTTTCTTCCCGTAGTTTTTGAGTTGTGTTTGTTGCAAAACCAAGCCAAAAAGCTCTTCTGCAGCTCTGATGTAAGGTCTATTGTCTGCTTCGTGTTTGACTGTTGCACTCCCAATGAGAGGCACACCTAATTCCGTGAGCATGACACTTGTTGAACGCGTGTGCAGTGAAGCCACACGTTTCGGGTCATCTGGAATCTCAACGACATTTCCTGCATGGTCTGTGACTGTTTTAGCGTAAAGATGACTTGCCATTGCAACAGAACCCATTCCTATTGCAAGATTTTTGATAAGTTTATTCATTTTTTTCCTTTGTTATTCAATGATTGAAATTAAATTTAAATTAGTTAAGAGTTTTTTTAAATTCATTAAGCACATAGTGATAAGATTTAAATGAGACAGGAACGACAAGTTCAAACTGAAAGGCTAGAAAATTTTGATTCTGGTATGCCTTGATAAAGTCTCGCCAACCCGGAGTGATTTCATCAAATCCTTCGTAAACGCTTTCTAAATCTTGACTAAACTCTTGACGATAAGTACTAAACACGTAATCGGTATCAGAAAAACTACCGATAATCTCCCCACTAAACATTTCCCCCCATTTGTCTTGACCAATATTTTGTTTCACAAAGTCAGCTTTCTGTAAACCTAAATCATAAGCAACTTTAGTGATTGATCCGTAATGATTACCGATGTATAGTTTGCTTCTTTGCGTTCTAATATAAACAAAACTTTTTTGGCTAAGATTGACCTTAATTTGAGTCTTAACTTCTGATAAACGTTTTTGATATTCTGCATTTTTTTGATTGAAAATATCCTCCTTACCAACCCATGTTGCAAGGTCTTGATGTGCATGAGAAACATTTGATGGATAATCAAACAAAAGAGTTGGAGCAATTTTTTCAAGTTTGTCATATATTTTTTGATGATAAAACCCTGCAATGATTAAATCAGGTTTAGACTTTTTAATTTGCTCTAAATCTAATCCTCTCCTGCCATAATTTGCCCAACCTGTCTTAGTAAAATCTACACCAAAAAGTTCATAACTAGAACGAATGTAAGGTTTGGAATCGCTCTTTTTAGTTAATGTTGATGTTCCAATAATAGGTACACCTAATTCGTAAAGCATGATTGTGCCAATGAAATGAAGTGAGGCTATGCGTTTTGGAGTATCAGGAATTTCAACAGTGTTTCCTGCATAATCTGTGACCGTTTTGGCATAAAGATGACTTGCCATTGCAACAGAACCCATTCCTATTGCAAGATTTTTGATAAGTTTATTCATTTTTTTTCCTTTGTTATTCAATGATTGAAATGAGTGATTTAAGCTGATGTTAAAATTCCTTGATGATTCATGGAGTAGGTAAAATTTGAGGAATTGGGTCTTTGTTTGGGGACAAAATGCTCTTCTGCCGCACTACCAACAAACACGTATCCCATCGGCAACCAACCATCAGGAATTTGAAAATACTGCTTAAAGGATTGAAAGCGGTCACGATACAGGCTATTCCATTTACAGGCATACCCAAGTTGATAAAAAACATGCAACATGTTTTGTACTCCACAGGCAGTCGTCCATTCTTGTTCATAGACTGGAATGTTAGAACCTTGAGGCTCTACAAAGACAAAAATAAACATTGGCACTTCTTGAAGGATGCGAGTCATGTTGGTCTTTCGCTCCTGTTGTTCATGTTCTTCAAATTTCTGGATTGCAAATTCAATCCATTGTTTTTTGAAGGCGTCAACCTCATGTTCTCTGACCACTGCAAATCGCATACACTCCAAAGCTCCATGATTGGGAGCAGACTGGGTTGCATCTAATGCCAGTTGCAGTTCTTCTTCAGTTGGTGCAGGGGACGTCATCTGTTTTTGTGGCACAGAAACACGACTTTGAATCGCTTCAATGATACTTTGATTTTTCATAAGATTTTGAATCAATAAAGTTTGAGAAAAATAAAATCAATTAAAAAGAAAGACTAAAGAAATCTTTTAAATTGAATTGCTGGAATTTGAATAATAGTTAAGCCTTCTTCAGAAAAAATTTCATCAAGTAAGTCATTCGCTTGAGTTTGAATTAAAATGACTTTCTTAGAACGTTTGACTGCTTTGGCTTTCATCAACAAAGCTACTGAATAAATCAAACCTATTGAATTATTAGGTATGGATTGCATCACTTCTAAACAATCACCTGCTAAAACAGTGTTGATGAATGGATTAAGGTGTTTTTTCATTTTCTTGTGCAATTTTTTTCAAATTGAACCAAATTTTAGACCAAGTTGAATATGTTTCTTTTCTTTTTTGCTTTGATTGTTTAATCTGATTTTTTTAAAATCTATATCTCTAGTGGATTCAGGAATTGTAAAATATTCTTTTAATACTTCCCAGTCATCATTTCTAATTGTAATGATTTCATCTAAATAATAGCTGACCCAAACTTCCTCTAACTTAGAATCAGGTTCAATATTTTTTAATTTTTGTTTTGAAATTTCTGCGTATTTAGAATCCAATTCAAAACCAATATAATTCCTTCCTAGCCTTTTTGCGGCAATGGCAGTTGTTCCTGTCCCTGAAAAAGGATCCAAGACAATATCATGTTCATCAGTTGTCATTAAAAGGATTCTATCTAATAAATGAATTGGTAGTTGACAAGGATGTTTGTCTCTTTTGGTAGTGTGTTTGATTCTAAAAATATCAGTCCAAACGTCTGACACTAAAGGACCAAAAGGATGTAGTAAATCTTTTTTACCTCCGTAATCTTTCCACAAAAAACCTTGCTTTCTATCTCTTTTATGAGGGTGGCGAAGTTCATAAATTTTTGTCCCCTTACTTTCTTTGGTGTAAAACAAAATCCCATAATGAGCAGGTTGTAAAGATTTTCCCATCGGCGCGGTGGGAGCTTCCCATGAAATCCAATGTTTGAAATGAGCTGTTTGATTGAGATGAGCGGCATAATAGGTCAGCCATTTAGGAATATTGTGTAAAAAAATAGACCCTGTGGGTTTCGTGACTCTGACCATTTCATCAATCCATTGTTTACACCAATTAATATAAGTTTGAAACTCTAAGCTATCTTGGTAAGAAGAGTACTTTTTTTTCAAATTAAATGGGGGGTCTGCAAATGTCATATCAATAGAGTTATCAGGGATTTGTTGAAACAATTCTAAACAATCTCCTTGTAAGATTTGATTAAGAAAAGATTGCATATTATTTTTTAAATTTTTCTAAAATGAAGTTTTCAAATCGTTCCAATTCTTTTTGATAAAATGTGAAAACATCTTGATAAGCCATCACCATTCTTTTTAAATCTTTTTTACGAACGTACCATCCAATACCATCTACAAATCCAATAAAACTAGTATTGGGATAATATTGCCTGATCAATGTACTGACCGAAATTTCTGTTTTTGATTTATCTCCTTGTCCTGAAGAAGTTGTTGCTAAAAAGGAACATTCAATAATAACAGTAGGATTTTCTTGATTAGGAATAATAAAATCCATTGTTCGTTTCTTATAAGGAACATTCAATAATAACAGTAGGATTTTCTTGATTAGGAATAATAAAATCCATTGTTCGTTTCTTATCTGGAGTGTACTTAGCAAGTTTGTGTAGATCACCTTGTTCGTAGTCAATCTGATGTTTTTTTAGAATTTCTTCAATCATCATTTCTGGATTATTGTTCTTTTTTCCAGAATAACTTCCTTTTTCTTTGTAGCGGATCAAAGTATCAATCATTTCTGGAATTTCAAACTTTAATTTAGAAATACTAAGTTTTTTCAGTTCAAAAGAGGGTATTGTCTTAACTAAAAAAGGAATAGATGATCCTTCAAAAAAGAGGTTTACAATTCCTTTTCTAAAGTATTCGTTTTCTTGAATTAACTTTTGGATAGTACTATCAGACCATTCTTGAATGTCTTCAGTATGGTTTTGACAAATCCATTCCTTTTTATAAACTAGTTGGTTTAACTCTTGATCATCAACAATTCTAATCATTGTTGTTAATCGCTTCAGAAATTCATTAGAAAATCCTGTCAAAGCCAATAATGCTTTGAGACCATGCTCTTTTTCTTGCAATAAATTCTCAAAGATTTCTTGTTTTAAACCTTCATTTTCAATCTTATTTTTGACAACCAACAAAGTTGTTTTGATGGAATTGAGGTGGTTCTCATAAACTTCTTCAAATTTTGGATTAAAAAAGTAAAAAGTGTTACTTTGAACTACCGTTAAAAACTTCTCTTCAGTTGTTTTGTTCATTGCTCAAAAAATTATTTGGATACATAACGTGTCATCATAATAAAAAAAACTGCTCCAATGACGGCAATAAAAACTCCTGCTTGAACCATGATGGGGGCAAATAAAGTTCTGCCAAGTGTATCTGCCCAGACCGTCATTATGGCACCGAGCATCATGCTCACAAAACCTAGTTCACTGCCACGATAGCCAATGATGTTTTTTGCTAGGAAAGTGGAAATTAAGCCAATAAAACTCAACACTCCTGCAATGGCAATCACTGGAGACATTGCGACAATAGCCAACAACGTCATTGCAATAGAAAATCCTTTTGTAGAAACCCCCAAACGCATTGCGGTTTGATGTCCTAAACTCATGGGATTGATCCAACGTCCAATGATGACAAAAACAGACAAACACAATAAGAACCAAACAAATAAAAACAAAGCGTTACTGTGATTGAGTGCATCAAATGAACCTGACAAAAAAGATTGCACAGCGACCATTAATTCAATACGCACAGCTGAAAGAATGATGTCAGTGACAGCACCTAGCATTGTGCTAACCGCAATTCCAACCAGCACAATGAAAGGCGTATGAATGTAGCGATGTGCTAGCAGTATGATAGTCAAACCTGTCAAAGTCGCCCCAGCAAACGTGACAAAAGACGCCCAAAAAATAGACATTTGAGGACTCCAGATGAACACAATAATTGTCATCAATGCCGCACCACTAGACAATCCAAGCACTCCCGGGTCAGCTAAAGCATTTCTAGCAACAACTTGTAACATGTAGCCTGAAAGTGCCATCAGCATTCCAGAGACAAGGCTCCCCATCACACGAGGCACTCTCAACTGATAGATGGTTTCTGTCACATCATTGGCATTGATATTCCCCTGCAATACTAACCAAACATCTTGCCACGATGCCGAGATAGAACCCAAACGCATTCCAAATAATGAACTCACGACCAAACTCAGTATGAGCAATAGGCTAAATCTCAAAGTCTGTTTGTGAATAGGAAGCGAAACACTAGCGCCTATTTTAAAAATAAAATTGCGTTGTTTAATCGTCTGCACTTTATGGTTTATGAGTGATTTTTAGTTTTTATCAATAAATCTTGTGTCACAGATTTTAGTCGTTTTTTTGCAATGTTGATGTATTCTTGAGAGATTTCAAAACCAATATAGTTTCTATGATTTTTAAAGGCAGCAACTGCTGTTGTTCCACTTCCCATGAATGGGTCCAAAACAATATCATTTGTAAAAGAAAAGATTTGAATTAGCCTTTGAGGAAGTTCAACAGGAAAAGGAGCAGGGTGACCAATTCTTTTGGCAGATTCTGCTGGAAACGTCCAAATGGATTTAGTCCATTCTATAAAATCATCTCTTGAAATAGTGTTCATTTTTTCTTCCTTTTCTGTTTGGCTTCGCTCTCTTTTGTAGTCACCTTTTGAAAAAACCAAAATGTATTCGTGAATATCTCTTAACGTTGGGTTAGAAGCTGACATCCAGCTTCCCCAAGCTGTTGAAGGACTGGCACTGGCAGCTTTGTTCCAAATGATTTCTCCCCGCATATTGAATCCAATATCAAGCATCATTTGAGAAATATAATCTGATAATGGAATATAAGGTTTTCTTCCCAAATTAGCGATATTGATACAAGCTCTTCCTCCATTCACTAAAACACGATAAGTCTCTTGAAACACTTTTTTAAGTAGTGCCAAATACTCGTCTAAAGACAAATTTTCATCATATTCTTTAGAAACATTGTAAGGGGGAGAAGTGATCATTAAATGTAAAGAGTTATTAGGAATTTGAAACATCTTTTCAGACGTTCCTAAAATAATTTGGTTTAACAATTCACTAGGAAAAGGATTGATACTTTTATCAACTTGGTTGTAATCTTCAAATTCTTGGTAAAGTTTAGAATTATAAAATTTCTCTGAATTATGATTGATTCTTCCACGTGTTCCAAAAGAACTTGTTTCTGTACCTTTATTTTTCATCACTTATTAACTGAATAAATTTCTCTGCAATGAGAGCTTCATGATGTTCTTTTGAAGCAATCTTTATGAGTTGTCCTAATTTATTTTGAGGTAGCATTGAAGAGAAAAAAGACATATTGGAAGAAATAAGATGAGATATAAATTCTTGCAATTTGAAATAATCACTAAAAGTTTGGAATCCTTTATGTTCTGTCTCTTTAATAAATGATGTTGTTGGATTAGGGTATAACGAAATAAAACCTTGTATCACACCAGATTTTTTTAAAAAATCTACTTTTTCTAAATAAGATTTTGTAATAGGACTATTTCCAATAATGACAATAGGAATTTGCGTAGAATCTTTCCCAGAGACTCTGATGTTAATGGATTTACCGATAGCTTTTAACATAGAATCTGAACGAAGAATGGAAGGGTTTCCTCTATGAGTTTGATAATCACCAACCAGCTTGACCTGATTGTTTTGAAGTTGGTAATTATTCACAATGCTCATTTTAATCTCAAATAGTAACTTGATGTTCTTTGCTTTTTGTTGAATTTGATTTGTGGTGCAAAAAGCCAAATCTGCTGAACTCTGACGAGTCAATCCAATTTCAGGACAGACAACATCATTGACTGCGAATAATCCTAATTCTTGTGCGATAGGTTGAAAAAAATCTTTGCTCCATTTCTCAGTATATTGTCCAATCAAAGTATTTCTACTTTGCAACGTTTGCCCTTTTGCACTTGTATCTTTAGGAACATAAGCAAAATATTCATCAGACAGCCTATAAAAAAGTTGTTCAGGTGAGGCAAAATTTTTTAAAGATTCTTCAAAAAACTTAATCTCAGATTCTATATTCCAAAAATTCATACTTTTATCATAGTCTCAAATGAGCTACAAACTTTCTTAAATTTCACATATTTTTTCATTTTTTCAATTAGAAATAAAAATCAAAAATTACCTTGCAAATCAGAGTGTAGTAAAAAATTTTAATTTTTGAAGATTTCATTTTGTGTCATGGAAAGCTCCGAATAGTTGTTTACGCAAAGAAAAACGTTTGAATCAATCTATCAGGAGCTTCAATGAGGTTTCAATAGTTGGAGCTGAAAAATTAAAAATTATGCCCGAGCAGGTTGAAATTCTAATGCGATGCCATTGTTACAATATCGCAAGCCTGTGGGTTGTGGACCATCACTAAAAACATGACCTTGATGCGAGCCACAACGGATACAATGGTATTCTGTTCTGGGGAAAACCAACTTGAAATCCAGTTTTGTTCCTAGTCTGCCTGCAATAGCATCATAAAAACTTGGCCAACCTGTCCTACTATCATATTTTTTTTCAGACTCAAACAAAGGCAACTGACAGGCAGCACAAACATAGATTCCCTGACGTTTCTCATCATTCAAAGGACTTGTATAAGGTCTCTCTGTTCCTTCTTTCCTCATCACGTAAAACTCGGCTTTTGTCAAAAGCCTCCTCCATTCTTCCTCACTCCTGCTAATTTTTTTTATTTCGTCTTCAGACCAAACGATCTTTTGACTCAATAAGTAAGCCGCAACCATCAAAAAATGTTTCCTAGTCATAGTACACCTCGCTTTTTAAGGGTTAAATTATTAGATGAATTTTCAAAGCTGAACAGTAGAAATGGAGCAGGTTACCGTCAGCTCAAGGATATTATCCAACATTTGCACTTTTTATAAAATAAAAATAAATCTTTTATACGGATAAAAAATTCATTTAGTTGTCTATACTTTTGTTGACTCTAAACTTAGAAACTAGCTTAAACTTCAAAACTGTGTTTAGAAAATTTTTCAACATAACTCTGCTTTATCCTCCAGAAAAACGATTCGCCCTAAAGAACAAAAGTATTAAAAAAACAAAGCCTCCAATGCTCGCTGTGACTGCTCCGACAAGTAAAAGTTTTGGGGCAACCATCGTGCGTGCTAGCAAATCAGCCAAAACCAATGCTAAAGCTCCAACAATGATAGAAAGCAACATGCCTTGTTTTCCAGTCTCGTTGACAAATAATTTCACTGCATGAGGCACAACCAGTCCGACAAAACCAATTGGACCAACTACTGAGACCACTACCGATGAAATGATAAACACCCCACCAAGCACCAATCCACGCACCCAACGCACATTAACTCCCAAACTGTTCGCCTGTTTATCCCCAAGCATCAGTGCATCCATCGGACGACTTTGAACAATCAAAACTAAAATACTGATGACACCAACCCACCAGACAATTTGCAAGGCTTTGTAATCTGATGTTCCAATGTCTCCAAGTAACCATGATTGCAATCCATAAAAACGCAATGGGTCTAATGACATGACAAAAACGCTTAAAGAAGAAAACAGCATCGCCACCAAACTTCCTGCTAACACAAGATGCAGACTTTTAGACACGCTAGATTTGCTCATCAGACGTGTCATGCCTAGTGTCATAAAACCAGCAACTAATGAACCTAAAAGTGCAGGAAAAATCAACTGACCTTCATCTGCAAACATAAAAAAGATTGCTACTATACAAAAAAACTTAGCCCCACTGATGACGCCCAATGTGTCTGCAGAAACTAGAGGATTTTGAAAGAGTTTTTGTGCTGCAAAACCTGCAATTCCTAAAGCAGCACCACAAAACAAAGCAACAATCAGACGGGTTAACCGTTGTTTGATGATGATTTGATGTAAGTATTGAGTCGGGTCAAAGCTGAAAAAAGCATCAAAAATGATATGCCATTCAATGGTTTTTGCACCGATAGAAACATGAGAAAGCGAGGCAATGATTAAAATGAGAAAAGAAATGAACCATGCCAGAAGAAGTTTATACTTAATCCAAAAGGTGTACAGGAACATGAAAACCTAATTTTTGATTGCCTATACGTTTGGTTTGAACTCCAAAGACATCTGCCATCATGGCATCAGTCATCACTTGATGCGGCTCGCCAACAGCATACACTTCTTTCTCGTGCAAAATAGCCACTTGGTCAGAATAAAGCAAGGCTTGGGTCATGTCATGCAGAATCGCAATGACTGTTTTTCCTTCATCTGCAAGTGTTCTTCCCATATCTAACAAGGCGTATTGATGTTTCAAATCAAGGTGAGTCGTTGGTTCGTCCAGCAAGACAACATCAGTTTGTTGTGCAAGTGTCATCGCCATACGGCATCGTTGAAGTTGCCCCCCTGAAATTTGAGAAACCCTTTTGTGTGCTAATTCTTGCACGTCCATCGCTTGCATTGCTCCTTCCACAATCTCCAAGTCTTCATCGCTATATCTTGACAAAAAACTTTGATAGCAAAACCGACCTTGCATCACCATGTCATGCACAGTCATAAATTCAGGCAAATTTCCAGATTGGGAAAGCACTGACAAAGTTTGTGCTTGTTCTTGGCGGCTATATTCAGAAATGGCTTTTTCTTGAATGAAAACTTCCCCAGATTGCAAAGGTAAAGACCTACAAATGATGTGAAACAACGTGCTTTTTCCACAACCATTCGGACCTAAAATTGATGTAAACCTGCCTTTTTTAAAATCCAGAGAAACATCGTGCAACACCTCCATAGAACCGTAGGAAAAACAAAGATTCCTAACCTCCACGCTCATCAATCAAACAACTAGCTAAATTTTTAAATATGCCAATGCAAAACAACACTATACTATCAGACGTAAATAATTTGCAACCATTAACTTTGGAGAGAAGAGAAAGATTGAAAAATGATTTCAGAATGTAATAGAATTTTGTGATTTTAAATCTAATCGTCTAAACGGAGAGACAAGAATGAATAATTACAGAATAGAAAAAGATTCAATGGGAGAGGTGAGGGTTCCTTCCAATGCTTACTATGGCGCTCAAACCATGCGAGCTGTTCAAAACTTCCCAATTAGTGGCATCACATTTGGTCGTAGCTTTATTGAGGCTTTGGGGTTGATAAAACTTTGTTCAGCTAAAGTGAACGGAGAGCTTGGTCTTGTTCCCAAACAAATCGCCTATACAATTGAAAAGGCATCAAGAGAAGTGGCAGAAGGACAGTGGGACGAGCATTTTCCAGTTGACATCTACCAAACAGGTTCAGGGACTTCCAGTAACATGAATGCCAATGAAGTCATCGCCAAACGAGCATCAGAATTGACCGACAATGTTGATGTTCACCCAAACGACCATGTCAATTTTGGACAAAGTTCTAACGACGTGATTCCCACTGCGATTCGTGTTGCTGCCTATTTGCAAACCAAAAAATTTTTAATTCCTGCTTTGCAAAAGTTACGTCAGGCTTTTTTGAACAAAGGAATAGAGTATGAGCATGTTGTCAAAACAGGTAGAACACACTTGATGGACGCAATGCCCGTCACGTGTTTTCAAACATTTCAAGGCTACGCGCGTCAGATAGAGTTGGCTGTTACAAGGCTGGAGTCCGCACTTGAAAGGATTGCTGAATTACCACAAGGAGGGACAGCTGTTGGCACAGGAATCAACACACATCAAAATTTTGGAAAGATGTTTGCGGAAGCCATGGCACAAGAAACAAACCAGCCATTCCAAGAAACATTGAATCATTTTGAGGCACAATCAACAGTTGATGCACCAGTAGAACTGAGCGGACAACTCAAAACAATCGCTGTGAGTTTGATGAAAATTGCAAATGACTTGCGCTGGATGAATTCAGGACCTCATGCGGGATTGGGAGAGATTCAATTAGCAGCATTGCAACCCGGTTCCTCTATCATGCCGGGCAAAGTGAATCCTGTCATTGAAGAATCAACGGCTATGGTTTGCGCACAAGTCATTGGCTATGACACGGCTGTCAACATAGGGGGGGTTTCTGGAAACTTTGAATTGAATGTGATGTTGCCAATGGTGGCACACAGTTTGTTGGAATCCATCAAGTTATTGTCTCACGCAGCAAATAACTTTGCCGAACGTTCTGTCTCCCAAATCACTGTGAGAGAAGAACATATCCGAAGCCTAGTTAACAAAAACCCCATCTTAGTCACAGCTTTAAATCCAATCATCGGCTATGACCTTGCGGCTCAAATTGCCAAAAAAGCATTTGCAGAAGGACGTCCTTTGAAAGAAGTCGCTCTTGAGATGTGTGATTTGTCTGGCGAAGAATTAGACCAAGCACTTGCCCCAGACAAAATGACAAAAGGTGGTTTGATTGGATAATTCCCCCAAACGACCCCTGTCAGTTGTTCTGATGACCAGAAAAATCAAACAAGACTTGAGGCTTTATTTTTGCTAGGAATAATCAAAAATGTATCCTGTTTTTTATTTCGTTTTTTTCAATTTTTTTCTTGACAAGACATGGTTCAGATGAAAAAATCCCACCACTCTCTTTGCTGTTGAACAGCGTTTTTTAATCATGTTTTTTTGGAGATTATCTTATGAAAAAGTTGGCTCAAGTCGTAGCTAAAAATGCTGCATCTGTTGCAGTTTTGGGTTCTCTGAGTGTCCCTGTCGCTCTTGCTGATGAAGTAGAGGTTTTGCATTGGTGGACTTCTGGGGGGGAAGCAGCTGCGTTGAATGTATTGAAGAAAGATTTAAAATCACAGGGTGTGTCTTGGAAAGATATGCCTGTTGCGGGTGGTGGCGGAACACAAGCCATGACTGTTCTGCGTGCAAGAGTTACTTCTGGTGACGCTCCAGCTGCTGTGCAAATGCTGGGTTTTGATATTCAAGATTGGGGTGAGCAAGGAGTGGTTGCTGATCTTAACTCTGTAGCATCAAAGGACAATTGGGACGACGTCGTGCCTTCCGCACTACAACGTTTTTCCAAGTATGAAGGAAAGTGGGTTGCATCTCCTGTCAACGTACACTCCACCAACTGGGTCTGGGCAAACAAGAAAATTTTTGATGAATTGAATCTTGAAATCCCTATGAGTTTTGATGAGATGATTGCAGCTCTGCAAAAGATCGAAGACGCAGGCTACATCGGCTTAGCTCATGGTGGGCAGGCATGGCAAGATGCAACAATCTTTGACAGTGTCGTCTTGACAACAGGTGGTGCTTACTTTTATAAAAAAGCACTGGTAGAACTTGACGAAGAAGCTCTTGGGTCTGACACAATGTTGCATGTCTTCAAACGTATGGCTCAAATGCGGGATCATGTGGACTCCAACTTCCCCGGAAGAGACTGGAACTTGGCATCGGCAATGGTCATTGAAGGCAAAGCTGGTATGCAAGTCATGGGAGATTGGGCAAAGGGTGAATTTTTGAGAGCCAAGAAAGTACCCGGTCGCGATTTTTTATGTTTTCGTTTCCCCGGTACGCAAGGACAGGTGACATTTAATTCAGACCAATTTGTCATGTTTGAAGTAGATGAAAGCAAGCAAAATGCTCAAGCCAAAATGGCTCGTGCAGTCATGTCTCCTAAATTCCAATCTGCTTTTAACGTGGTCAAAGGCTCTGTTCCTGCACGAACTGATGTCAGTGACAGAGACTTTGATGCCTGCGGTAAGAAAGGTATGAAAGACCTAAGAGAAGCCTCTGCTTCTGGAAACTTAATGGGAAGCCTTGCTCATGGTCATGCCGCACCTGCTGCAGTTAAAAATGCAGTCTATGATGTTGTCACAAAACACTTTAACCGCAGTATCTCTTCTGAAGAAGCTGTGCAAGAGTTGGTTGATGCCGTAGAAGCTGCCAAATAAACGTCTTTCCTTTTTCCTTCTTGAGTGAGGTTGTTTACTCAAGAAGGAGTTTTTTTGAAAGGCTGTTGGTATTTATCTGGTCAAATCAAGTGGCAATCTTCATTGGTCACTTCAGATTTGTCAAACTTGGATATTCTGAAACCTTCGGTTCAAGGCATGTAGCATCTTCTTCAATCAATGGAATTTTGACACCCTCCTCAAAAGATTATGAAACACACATCAGTTGCTTGGCTTCAAACGCAAATTCCTAAAATTATCCTTGCTCCTTCCTTTGTCATTACCCTGCTCTTTGTTTATGGCTTCATCATTTGGACAGGCATCATTTCTCTGTCTAAATCCAGAATACTTCCCAATTACCGTTTTGCTGGATTAGATTCTTACGAAAAACTCTGGAAGATTAAAAACTGGTACGTTGCTTTAGAGAATTTATTGATTTTTGGGGGGCTTTACATTGTCATTTGTATGGTGTTGGGCTTGTTTCTTGCGATTCTACTAGACCAAAGAATCAGGATTGAAAACGGCTTGCGTCCTATTTATCTTTACCCGATGGCTCTCAGCTTTGTCGTGACAGGAACGGCTTGGAAGTGGTTTTTAAATCCAGGACTTGGATTGCAAAAAACGCTCAATGAATGGGGTTGGGAGAGTTTTACTTTTGATTGGTTGGTCAATGCTGATATGGCGATTTACACGGTAGTCATTGCAGGAGTTTGGCAAAGTTCTGGTTTTATTATGGCTATGTTTTTAGCAGGTTTGAGGGGGATTGACCATGAAATGCTCAAAGCGGCTCAAATTGACGGAGCATCTACTTGGAGGGTTTACCATCGCATTATTATCCCTCAGCTCCGTCCGATTTTCCTTTCTTCCTTTATTGTCTTAGCTCACCTTGCAATTAAAAGCTATGACCTTGTCATTGCATTAACGGGAGGTGGTCCGGGTAATGCAACAGAACTCCCATCAACTTTCATGTACAGTTACACTTTTACCCGTAACCAGATGGCAGTTGGTGCATCAAGTGCTATCATTATGTTGATGATGATAGCCAGTATCATCATTCCTTATCTTTACGTTGAACTTGGGGAGAAAAAACATGCCTGATGCTTCTTTCCAGAGACCCTTGCATTTTTCTAGGGTCTTGATTTACACCACTCTCCTTGCCTTTGCTTTGCTTTATCTTTTGCCAATCTTGGTGATGATTTTGACCTCGTTTAAGACGTTGGAAGAAGTCCGTCAGGGAAACATGCTGGCATTGCCCCAAGACTGGACAATTCAGCCTTGGTTGTCAGCATGGGGGAATACTTGTGTTGGCTTGGACTGTTCAGGTTTAAAAGGGTTCTTTTGGAACTCTATCAAAATGACAGTGCCAGCGGTTGTCATTGCAACATTTTTAGGGGCATTCAATGGTTATGTCTTGACCAAATGGAAGTTTAGGGGGCATAAGGTTGTCTTTGGCTTAATGTTGTTTGGGTGCTTCATTCCTTTTCAATCGGTTCTGATTCCTTGGGCTCAAGTTTTAGGAAAGCTAGGCATTGCCAGCAGTACAACAGGTTTGGTCTTGGTGCATGTGACTTATGGAATAGGATTTAGCACCTTGTTTTTCCGTAATTATTACGACTTATTCCCGGGCGAATTAATCAAAGCCGCACAAATTGACGGAGCAGGTTTTTTTAGAATTTTTAGCAGAATCCTATTGCCCAATTCTGCCCCAATCATTGTCGTCACAGTGATTTGGTTATTTACAAATGTCTGGAACGACTTCTTATTTGGTGCTTCTTTTGCTTCTGGAGAATCCGCCCCTGTGACTGTGGCTCTGAATAATTTGGTCAATACTTCTACTGGTGTGAAGGAATACAATGTTCACATGGCAGCTGCTATGATTGCCGCAATTCCCACTCTTTTAGTTTATATTTTCGCCGGTCAGCACTTTGTGAGAGGACTGATGGCTGGCTCGGTAAAAGGTTAAAATCTATGACGTTTCTCAACATTCAAAGTGTTCAAAAAAAGTTTGAACAAATTCACATTCTAAAAGACATCAACCTTGCCATTCAAGAGGGTGAGTTTTTGGTGCTGGTTGGACCTTCTGGCTGTGGAAAATCTACACTTTTGAGCCTTATAGCAGGTTTAGAACCTGTGACAGAAGGTCAAATCGTCATCAACCAGAAAGATGTTACAAATCTGCACCCTTCCAAAAGAGATATTGCCATGGTCTTTCAGTCCTATGCACTTTATCCCAATATGACTGTCAAGGAAAACATTACTTTTGGTTTGGAGATGCGGGGGGTGAGTAAGTCAGAAAGGGAAGATGCTGTCAAAGATGTTGCCAGAACATTACAGATTGAAAACCTATTGAGTCGCAAGCCTTCTCAACTTTCAGGCGGGCAACGGCAACGTGTTGCGATGGGACGTGCCATTGTCAGAAAACCGTTAGTTTATCTGTTTGATGAACCCCTTTCTAATCTTGATGCAAAATTAAGGGTGGACATGCGAACGGAAATGAAGCGATTACACCAAACTTTGAAGACGACAACCATTTATGTCACCCATGACCAGATTGAAGCACTGACCCTTGCAACACGGATCGTGTTAATGAAAGATGGTGTGATTCAACAAGTAGGGACTCCTAATGAAGTTTATAACAGCCCAAACAACTTGTTTGTTGCTGGATTCATGGGGTCACCTTCTATGAACTTTATTCCCGTTCACCTTGAAAAAACTGGAAGTTTACCTAAAGTGACGATTAAACACAGCAGCCACGCACCTTTGACCTTCCCTCATCATCTTTCCAATATCAAATCGGGTGATGCCATTCTTGGCATACGTCCTGAACATATCACGTTAGACAACACCCCCCCAAAGGAAAACTTTGTTAAACTCAACTGCAACATTGATTTAGTAGAGATGGCAGGTGCAGATTCCTTTGTCTTCTTCTTACTTGGAGACAACGAAGTCATTGCAAAACAATCATCAGACATTGACGTTCAAAAAGGTGACGAAGAAGAACTCACTTTTAACCTCAACAAAGCCGTCTTGTTTGACCCCAAAACTGGAGACCGTTTGCGCTAAAAGATGACACTTACTTTAAAAATTGTCATTTTTTAAAGCAACTGATGTTGTAACGGCTGACTTCCCGCCTTCAAAAAACTTTCAAAATTTCTTGATTTAAAATAGATTTATGTGACAATGTTTAGAGTCTTTTTTTCTGCTTTAAGCAACATAGTGTTAACAAAATCTAGTATAGATAAAGAAAAGGGAGGTGACAATGGAACAAAACATTTCTGAGATCAAGCAAAAATTACGTGAAGGATTGGGTAACTTAGAGCAAGTCTGGAGTCACGTCTTGGAATCCGTGAAAGATGAAACGTCATGGATTCAAGAAGCTCATCAAAAAGGGGATTCTGTTGTTCCTCAAATTGATTTTCAAAGGGTCAAAGATGGGATAGTTTCTGACCAAGAAAAAGAAACGTTGAAACGATGTGGCTGTGCCATTATTCGCAATGTGTTCACAAGGACACAAGCGACGCAGTGGTATGAAGATGCGAAAGCCTATCTTGAAGAAAATAATTACTACACTCAAGACGTCCCTTCAGGGTTAGACAATTATTTTGGAGAACTTGGAGCAAGCAAACCCCAAATCTTCAATATTTTCTGGTCAAAGTCTCAGCTTTTGGCAAGGCAACATGAGAATATGCGAACAACCTGTGCGTTTCTCAACAGCTTTTGGAACGCTAATGATGAGCATGGCAACCCTCTTTTTTTGCCCGAATACCAAACTGTGTATGCTGACAGAATCCGCATGAGGCAACCGGGAGACAAAACGCTTGGTTTGTCCCCACATATTGACAGTGGTTCGGTTGAAAGATGGCTTGATGTTAATTACAGAGAAAGGACATATCAAAGCATCTTTCATGGAAATTGGGAGTCCTACAATCCTTTTAACGTGGGGGGACGTTTGGAAGTCAAAGAAATTCCATCTCCTGCCGTTTGTCGTGCCTTTCGTTCGTTTCAAGGTTGGACAGCATTAACAAGACAAGGTCTCAACGATGGAACACTTCAGCTTGTCCCGATGCTCAAGCCTCTGACTGCTTACACTTTGCTCAGACCCTTGCTTGATGATGTGCCTGATGATTTGCTTTGTGGCTCACAACCCAAACGTGCTCATGCCGCGACTCAAGAATGGCATCACCATTTAATGAAAGGTTTAGTGCCGATTCCAGAAGTCTATCCGGGCGACACAGTTTGGTGGCATCCTGATATGATTCATGCTGTTGCCGATGAGCATTGCGGGAAAGAATGTAGCAGTGTCATTTATATTGGAGCAGCGCCTCTGTGCGTCAAAAATGCAAACTTTCTCAAAGAGCAAAAAGACTCGTTTCTTTCAGGGGAAAGCTCCCCAGATTTTGCGGCAGAACATCGTGAAGTGTCTTACCAAAACAGAGGGACGTTTGAAGATTTAACAGACTTAGGCAAAAGACAACTGGGCTTCATGCCTTGGGAAAAGATTGCAGAAGAACCCCAAAACTCACCCAAAAATCAACTGCTTCAAAAAACTTGGCAAATCCTAGACAGTTAATTTTTTAAATAGTTAGTTTTTAAAATTGATTTTGGTTGATTTTGAGGTTTCAGATTTTCACCTTTGCCCGTTTTTCAAATTTGTTGGGACTTGTCCTTCATTTTGAACTCAAGTTAAGACATGAGTATTTTGTCAAAACATTTGACAAGTTTTTTGGCTTTAAAGTACAATGCCCCCCTTGTATGCCTTTTTCTTTTTAACCTGTATTTTATTTGATAAATCTATATTTTAATTAAGGAGATTACTATGAAAATCATAAAAGATAGAATGTTCCGATTGGGTTTTTTCAAAACCTTCTCAAAACTCTCTTTGCTTCGTTTGTTGTTCATTCCGTTTCTTGTCTTGGCACTTTCTGCTTGTGCAGAAGATGATGACGACAAAAAAGATGATGAAAAAGAGGAACGTCCGACAAAACCATTCACTCTTAATACTTCACTGATCAATTTTGAGCTTGTAGGCAACTTTTACCAAAAAGGAGCAGAAACTTGTAAATATGACAGTGAAAACAGAATCAAAGAGATTGATGTATTAAATGGAACTCACAATCCTTTCTTTGTTCATATCAGTCCAGCACGGAACAGTGATGAAAGCCTGAATCTCATCTGTAGGTTTGCGACAGGTCTTAAAAAGTTAAAACAGGATCATCCCAATTTGAATGTTGATGATGAAGCGTCTGTGATAGATTCTGGAATCACAGACCTTTTAGGTGGCACTTATTCTTATAAGGGGGGAAATTCTATCAGTTTCGGCGACAATTTGGTTCAATGGAGTGCTGATAGCAAAAGGGTCGTTGCCAAATGGAAAGATTCTAACTTTTCCTCTATCCTGCAGACGATTTTTTATGATGCTGACAAGAGCCTCTATGTGGTCATCATTGAAAATAATTTTTTGAAGCAACGAACCTATAGCGAATTTTGGTTTCCCACAGATTCCAGAAAATACTTACTAGTGAAAATCTTACATAAAAAAGATGAGTGGCTTAATGTAAACCAGTTCGCAGATAAAGATGAAGGCTATGTCTTGATTGACGAAGATGATGACCACTTCATCGTGACCAATTTAGGATTTGGTGATAGACCTAAACCATCGCCATCACAACCAGCACCAGTATTTCTTGCACGTCATTCAAAATTTATATTTAGCGGAGGTCAAACTATTTGGTACCAAAGCGGGGTTGGAATAAATGGTGGTAATGTTAACAATGTAACCCGTGAGCGAGGGATTTACCCAACAGAGGAGAAATTTAAGGAAATTTTTGGTCAAAATTTGTTTTCCTTGGAATTTCTTGAGGGAGAAGATGATACGTTCATTAGTTTTCGTCCTGAAGTCAAGAACCCTAACGGATCAGATACGGCATCAAAAGTTAATACATTGATTGATGATGCTGAAGATTTTTCTCCATTGAGGAATCAGACTTATGACAATATTGGATCAAACATTGCTGATCATCTCAAGACTGCCGTTGGCAACAAGAACGACCCTCTATAAGTGAATCAATTTATGAATTTTGCAGAACAAAGGTTTCATAATAGTAGCCTTTGTTTTGCATGAGTTCCTTTCTCTGTAATCTTTTTAACTCTAAAAGCCAAGCCTCTTAACAATGCTTGCAACCTCCCATGACTTTAAGTTAAGACATTAGTATTTTGTCAAAAAATTTGACAAGTTTTTTGGCTTTAAAGTATGATGTTTTTCTTGTCATGTATTTTGTTTTTTACAAGGCATTTTTATCAACTTAGTCAATAAAATTATATTTTAATTCAGGATATTACTATGAAAACTGCAAAAAATAAATTATTTCAGTTGGGTTTTTTCAAAACCTTCTCAAAACCCTCTTTGCTTCGCTTGTTGTTCATTCCGTTTCTTGTCTTGGCAATTTCTGCTTGTGCAGATAATGACGATGACGATGATGACGATGAGCCTAAAAAACAAGAACGTCCAACGAAGCCATTCGCTCTCAATACTTCACTGATCAATTTTGAGCTTGTAGGGAACTTTTATAGAAAAGGCTCAGAAACTTGTAATTTTGAAACGAATGATAGATTAGAAGAAATCAAAGCAGATGGCGATGATTTTTATTTTGCGGATGTCACCCCTGTCCTCAGAAGTGATGACAGCCTACGCTTCATTTGTAGATTTGCAGAAGGTCTTAAAAGGTTAAAACAGAAATATCCCAATCTACATACTGACGAAAGTGCGTCTGACATAGACACTGAAATTCAAGACCTATTAGGTGGTTCTTATTTTTATAAGGGGGGAAATTCTATTAGATTTGGTGACAAAAATTTGGTTCAATGGACTGCTGATAGCAAAAGGGTCGTTGCCAGATGGCAATCAAAAAACGCTAACGGCATCCTTGACTTTCAAACGATTTTTTATGATGCTGACAAAAATTTATATGTTGTGATCATTGAAGATAATTTTTTTAAGCGACGAAGCTACAGCGAGTTTTGGTTTCCAACAGATTCCAGAAAATACTTGCTAGTGAAACAGCTTAGGAAAGTAGATAGAGACGAAACGACTTTGGCGGGAGGTCAGAAGTCGGTGAGACAGTTATCTAAAGATACAGCCTATGTGTTGGTTGATGAAGACGATAACAATTTGATTGTGACTAATTTCAGTTTTCCCGGTAGAGAAACACCAAGAGACCCAGATTATTCAAAATTTATCTTTAGCAACAAGAACACTGTTTGGTACCAAAGGAGAGCTGACATACTTGGTAATAACGCAGATCGTCAGGAAGGGACCTTCCCAGATTTTGACAGCATTTTTGACCAAAATCTGTCGTCCTTCACCTCTATTGATGACCAAAACGGGATGACAATAACTTTTGATCCTGAAGTCAAGAACCCTAACGGATCAGATACGGCATCAAAAGTTAATACATTGATTGATGATGCTGGAGATTTTTCTCCACTGAGGAATCAGACTTATAACTCACTCGGAACAAACATTGCGGGTCACCTTGGGACTGACCCCGTCAATTCAAATGACCCTGAATAAGTGAGTCAATTTATGAATTTTGCAGAACAAAGGTTTCATAATAGTAGCCTTTGTTTTGCATGAGTTCTTTATGTGTTCCCTTCTCTGTAATCCTTCCATCTTGCAAAGTCAAAATCAAATCTGCCCCTGTGAAAGCGTTGATCCGATGAGAAATGATCAGCAGACTTTTGCAATGATTTTGTTTGTGAATCTGCTGTAACAAAAAACGTTCTGTCTCATAATCCACAGCAGAAAGGACGTTGTCTAAGATCAACAAATCACAAGACGCACTGAATGCACGTGCTAGACTGAGCCTTTGTTTTTGACCACCTGAAAGCATCATGCCACGTTCTCCTATCAGTGTTTGTTCTTTCTGTGGAAAAAGCTCCACTTCTTGACTCAATGCAGACTCATACACAATTTTTTGAAATTCTTGACGAGAAAGAGTTTGCCCCTCTTGAAGACCAAAATAGATGTTGTTTTCAATCGTGTCAGAGAATAAAAACGGACTTTGTGACACGGTTCTGATGACAGTCCTCACATCAGCAAGGTCTAAATAGTTCAAATCATACTTTCCAAACCAAAGTTTCCCATCAGCAACAGGTAAATAACGATTGAGGCAATTTGCAAGAGTGGTCTTGCCTGAACCCACCGCACCCAATATTCCAATCATTTGACCGGGCAAGACCTCAAAGCTGACGTCCTTCAACACGTCAGGGGAGTTTGGATAAGCAAAAGAAAGATTCTTGACCTGTAAACCATCGTCAAAGACATGTGCCATCTTATCGGGTGCAAGTCTTGGCAATGGCTCAACTTCTGCCTTTTGGTTCAAAATGACCCCCAGACTTTCAATCGCTGCAAGCCCTTGCTGTACCAAATTAATCATCCAACCAACGCCCGTCAAAGGAGTCGTCAAGAGGCTAATGTATGCCAAAAATGCTGTGAGTTCTCCCAATGTCAGTTCAGACTGAATGACCAACGTTCCACCTAACAAAATAATCAATGCTTTTAAGACATAATCTAAATTATTCATAAAAGGTAAAACAACATTGCGCAGAAAAAAAACCTTCAAAGCATATTGCAACATTTGACGGCTACTTTTCTTAAACTTTTGAGATGCCCATTCATTGACTTGGTATTGCCGTATGACATCAACACCTGAAATGGCTTGTGAGGTAAAACTGGACAAAGTTTGCAATTCTTTCATGCGTCCACGGACAAATCGCATCATTTTTTGAATACAAACCACTGATAAAGTGAAGCTCAACATGATAGGAATGACAGTATACAACGTCATTGCCCACGAGATTTGAATCATTTTGAAAGGCGCCATAGAAAGAATGGCAAGAGTGGACACAGTTTGCACAGGCACAAAGCCACAGATGAGCCTAATACTAGAAATGTCATTGTTGATACGTGAAATCAGTTGACCGCTTGTGTGACTTTGATGATAATTGGCACTCAATGACGACAGCTTGGCGAGGCAGTCATTTTTAATCTCACATTCAATAGAACGTCCGATGTTAAAAATGAATGTTCGCGATAAAACTCTTGTAAAAATCATGGCAAAAGCCAAAGCGACCATCATCAAAAGAGTTGGTGCAATCGCTTGCCAGAGTGCATTGAAACTTTGCCATTGGTCTAATGAAATGAAGTCTATGATTTGCTGAATATAGTTGGGAATGTTGACACTGATCCAGTTGGTGAGAATGATGAAGAAGAAGCCAATACAATATGGCTTCACATGCCCTTTGGCATACTTGAAGACCAGCAAAAAATGGGGATTGATCAAAACTGCTTCAAAAAGTGAGGGTGGTTGCTATAAAAATAACGAATATCTGGAATGTGATATTTAAGCATAGCCGGTCGTTCCACTCCCATTCCAAAGGCAAAGGCATTCCATGTTTTTGGGTCATAGCCCCCATTTTTCAAAACTGCTGGGTGTGTCATACCTGCACCTCCTACCTCAAGCCAGCCTGTCTTTTTACAAATCCTGCAACCTGCACCATCACAAAAACAACTAATGTCAATTTCAATGCTTGGCTCTGTAAAGGGGAAGTAACTGCCCCTAATTCGCACTTGACGGTCGCTTCCATATATTTTTTTTGAGGCTTCTTGCATCACACCCACCAAATCAGTCATGCTAATCTTTTTCCCAATCGCCAGACCTTCCACTTGATAAAATTGATGTTCTGAACGTGAAGTGATGTTTTCATAACGGTACACCTTCCCCGGTAAAATCACACGAATTGGATTGGGATAATAGTCACGCATCACTCTAATTTGACCGGGTGACGTATGAGTTCTCAATACAAGGTTATTTTTCAACCAAAACGTATCCCACATGTCTCGTGCAGGGTGATATTCAGGAATGTTGAGCAACTGAAAATTATACTCATCACTTTCAATTTCTGGCGATTCGTAAAGTTGGAATCCCATCTCTGCAAAGATTTGATAAATTTGACGAAGCATTTGCGTACAAAGATGCAACCGTCCCCGTCTTCTGGTGCGACCGGGAAGAGAAACATCTATCGCTTCTTGTACAAGAAGTTTCTCAAGGTCTTGTTCTTCCAGAAAATCCCGCTTTTCTGTAAAGGACTTCTCCAAATCTTGTTTCAACTGATTGGCAAGTTGTCCCATCAAAGGACGTTCCTGTGCCGAAAGCTTTCCAACTCCCTTGAGCACGACAGAAAATTCTCCTTTTTTAGATAAAAACTTCTGCCTCCATTGTGCCAACACCTCAAGTGATTCAGTTTGATGAAGTTCTTGGAGTGCTTTCTGATGAATGTGCGTGAGTTGTTCTTTCATAAGAAATGGAGAAACTAGGTGGAGTGATTGGAATTAACGACCGAGTACAGACTTCATTTTTGACCCCATGTCAACAAGGTTTTCTACAACATGGATTCCGCATTCCGTGAGGACACGGCTTTTATCTTGTGCAGTCCCAGAACCTCCAGAAATAATCGCTCCTGCATGCCCCATGCGTTTTCCCGGTGGTGCGGTGCGTCCTGCAATAAAGCTCACAATCGGCTTAGTAACTTTTTCTTTAGCAAAATAAGCGGCTTGTTCTTCTGCGTCTCCTCCAATTTCACCAATCATCACAATCCCTTCGGTTTGTGCATCTGCTTCAAACAAAGTTAAGGCATCAATGAAGTTCATACCATTGACGGGGTCTCCTCCAATTCCAATGCAAGTACTTTGACCAAGTCCAGCTTCTGTGATTTGTGCCACTGCTTCATAAGTCAATGTTCCAGAACGAGACACGACTCCAATGCAACCTGCTTTGTGAATGGAACCGGGCATGATTCCCATTTTACACTGCTCTGGCGTGATAATTCCCGGACAGTTTGGACCAATCAAGGTGCAACCTTGATCTTTCACATAACGAGTGGCTGTCACCATGTCAATGACAGGTATGCCCTCCGTGATGGCAACAATGAGAGGGATTTTTGCCTCAGCTGCTTCCATGATGGCATCAGCGGCAAAAGGAGGAGGGACAAAAATCAAAGTAGCATTGGCTCTTGTGTCTTCAACTGCATCTTGAACAGTGTTGAAGACAGGCACACCTTCAGCAAGCTGACCACCTTTGCCTGGGGTCACTCCTGCAACAACCTTTGTTCCATAAGCCTTGCATTCTCTGGCATGGAGGCTTCCTTGTGAACCCGTTATGCCTTGAACTAAAACGCGTGTATTTTGATCAACTAAAACAGACATCTTTTTCTTCTTGAATATGGATTAATAAATTAAATGGACTTGACGGCTGTTTGTGCCGCTGTTTTTAAATCTGAAATCATTTGCAGACGTTCACCCAAGCCAGAAGAATTGATAATTTCACGGGCTTTTTCTGCATTTGAACCTTGCAATCTTACCACCACAGGAACAGACAAATTGACTGCTTTAAATGCCTCTACTACACCAGAAGCGACCACATCACATTGCACAATTCCACCAAAAATATTGATTAAAATCGCTTTGACTTTAGGGTCTGACGTAATGATTTCAAAGGCTTTGGTGACTCGTTCTTTGGTTGCAGTCCCCCCAACGTCAAGGAAGTTTGCAGGCTCTGCCCCGTAAAGTTTAATCAAATCCATCGTTCCCATCGCCAAGCCTGCACCATTGACCATGCAACCGATTGTCCCATCAAGTTTGATGTAATTAAGGTCTGCCTCGCTTGCCTGAATCTCCAAAGCGTCTTCTTCATCTTCATCACGGAGTTCTAACAAATCTTTGTGCCGAAATAAAGCATTGTCATCAAATATCATCTTGGCATCAAGGGCAAGAATCCGTCCATCTTTGGTTACAGTTAATGGGTTGATTTCAAGAAGTGAGCAGTCTTCACTCACAAAGCATTGATACAATGCTTGAAACAACTTTGCAGCAGAGCGAATCAATTTGGGGTCAATTTCATCAAGTTTCAAAGCATAAGCTAGCCTTGTCGCTTGATAACCTTTGAAGCCTGTCAAGGGGTCTATATTGATTTTTGTGATTTTTTCTGGCGTTTTTGCGGCAACTTCCTCAATATCCATTCCACCTTCAGTTGAGGCAAGAAATACAATAGACTTAGAGCCACGGTCTACAAGAAGAGAGCAGTAAAGTTCTTTGGCAATCTCCATACCTTCTTCAATCAAGATTTGCTTGACCTTTTGCCCCTCAGCCCCTGTTTGATGCGTAATGAGCTGCATGCCTAAAATGCTTTGAGCATGTTGCTGTGCTTCTTCCAGACTATGAGCCAGCTTGACGCCCCCACCTTTGCCACGACCTCCTGCATGGATTTGAGCCTTGACAACACAAGATGCCGTGCCAAGTTCCTCCATGATGGTTTTTGCGTCTGATGCAGAATCTGTGGACTTCCCCTTTGGAACAGATGCACCATATTTTGCCAAGATTTGCTTGGCTTGGTATTCATGTATTTTCATAATGGACTGAGATTTGGAGTTATTATTTAAGAATCAGTTTGACAATTTCAAGCATTTTTGATTCGGAAAATTCGTTTTGCATTTCATGTTGTTTATGAAGAATCAGGGACTTCTTCCAGCAATCCTGTCTCTATGCGATAGTAGAGTGCGTGTAATTGCAATGCTCCTTGTTCAACTTGTTTCTTCACAAAAGGATATGTCAGCAGTCGGCTTTTTTGCAACAACACAGAAGTTTTCTCTGTCTGTTCTAAAACTGGTCTGTCAGGTAGCTCTCCCTTTGCTAAATTCAGTTTGAGCTGTTGCAAGACTCGCTTTTTTGCCTCCATGCCGAACGTTAACCATTCAGGAATATAGCCCAACTCTGAGCTTCCAAAATCTTTATACAATGACTCGCATGCCCCGCATTGAGAGTGTCCACAGACAAAAATATGTTTAACTTGTAAAACCTCAACCGCAAACTCTATGGCTGTTGCCACACATTCAAGTTTTTGGTCAGGCTGAAACGGAGGGACAAAATTCCCAACATTGCGAACAACGAAAAGTTCCCCCGGTTGGCAGTCAGTGATGAGGTTAGGAGAGAAGCGAGAATCGGAACAGGTGATGAACAAGGCTTGTGGACTTTGCCCTTTGGCTAACCTTTCAAAAGTGGCGATGTTTTCTTTAAAATAAACATTGACGAACTTTTGATTTCCCGCTTTAAGTTGTTCTAACATTTTTATTTCATTCACTTTTATAATTCATTCTCGTCAATGACAAATCTTTAATTCATCGCTTTTAAGTCAGTGGTCACTGTTCAAAATCGCTAGCAAAATTCTGCTTTCAAACTCTCTGACTCTGACGAAAGGGGTTAGATTATTACAAATTTTGAATTTTTTCAAACTCTATCATCAATTTTGCCAAAGCCTGAACGGCTTCAAGAGACGTTGCATTGTAAATAGAGGCTCTAGCCCCACCAGCAGAACGATGCCCTTGCAGTCCATGTAAGCGGTTGTCTTCTGCTTCTTTTAAAAATTTTGCAAGAAGGTCTTGATTGGGTAAATGGAAGCAAACATTCATCACAGAGCGGTCTTGTTTTTGTGCAAAGGGTTGGTAGAGGTTGCTATTGTCTAGCACATCGTAAAGAAGTTTTGCTTTTTGGTGATTCAAGGTCTCTATTGCAGAGATTCCGCCCTGTGTTTCTAGCCACTCTAAAATGAGGTCGGCAACATAAATGGCAAATGTGTTGGTTGTGTTAGGCAAAGAGTTTGTTTGTGCCACATGCTGATAATTCAAAAGTGGAGGGGTGAGTTGTGCAGAATCTTGAAGCAAATCTTTGCGAATTATCACCAGTGCCAAACCCGATGGTCCTAAATTTTTTTGAAACGAAGCATACACCAAAGCGGCTTTTGAGAAGTCTATTTTTTTTGAAAAAATGTCTGATGTGGCGTCAATGACAAGTGGAATGTTTTCAGTGTCAGGAAGTTGTTGCCATGCTGTGCCATAGGCAGTGTTGTTGCTGGTGATATGAAAATATGCTGCATCTTGTTTCAGCATCGTTTTTTCAAAAACTGGAATATGGTCGTATCCAGAACTCTGACTTGATGCAATCACGTTGACCTGACCGTATGTCTTGGCAGTTTGAATGGCTTTATTTGCAAACAATCCTGAATCATAATAAAGTGCCTGCTTTCCTTGTTCCAAAAAATTCAAAGGCAATGCAGACCACTGCATCGCAGCGCCTCCGTGCATCAGTAAAACTTCAAAATGTTGGGGTAAATCCATTAGACGCCTAACACGTGTCTTCAGACTTTTCAAAATGTCTAAAAAGTGTGGCGAGCGATGACTTTCTTCAATGATTGAAAGCCCTGTTCCCTGATAGTTCAATAACTCCTCTTTCACTTGAAGCAGAACAGGTTCAGGGATAGCTGCAGGTCCAGCATTAAAGTTATAAATTCTTTGGGACATCAATTTTTTGCCAGTCAATAAAAGGTTAAACTTGAAACAACCATGATTTGATAGTGCCTTTGCCTTTGACATCAATCGTTTGCGGTTGCATGCTATGGGGATTTTGCAAAAGCTGATAAGTCTCATCAGACATGTGAATATGCCCATCAATGCCATGAGATTCCATGCGTTGAGCAGTGTTGACAGTGTCTCCCCAAACATCATAAATAAATTTTTTTGTACCAATCACACCTGCCGTAATTGCCCCCGAGTGCAGACCCACCCTCAAACCAAATGTCAATCCTTGCTCTATTTTCCAAGTTTGAAACTCTCGTGTCATCTCATGTGCAAAATCAAAGGCTTTTTGTGCGTGAAGAGTCCCTTCATTTTGGAGTCCTGAAACGACCATGTAGCCATCTCCTAACGTCTTGATTTTTTCCACATGATGCTTTTCTGTCAATCTGTCAAAGATAGAAAACACCTGATTTAGCAATATCACAAGGTTGCGAGAAGTGACGTTGCTGGAAAATTTGGTAAACCCTTCAATGTCAGCAAATAAAACAGTGGCACTGTCAATATGGTCAGAGATGTTTTCTTCTCCTTGTTTTAGGCGAATAGCTACCCCGATAGGTAGGACGTTATGCAACAGGTCATCTACTCGTTGTTTTTGTAGTTTCAGGTCATTTTGCATATTTGAAAGAGCATGACGATACAAAAACACAATGAATCCTCCAGAAAATGCAACTAACATGATGTTTAAAAAACCAAAAGGCTTGCTAATTTTTGATGCCATTATCAGGTTATATGCCTCGTGTTCTAGGAAGAAAAACCACATGACCGCATAGAAAATCCCACAACTGACCACAAGTGATAGACGTGTAGGGAAGCTCATCCATGGACTCATCATTGGTGCTAAACTTAGAATCAAAATGTAGTAGTGAAACCCAGCCTCCCACCCCAAAATGTAGGAAGCAAAGATGGCATGTAGTGTCACTTCAAAAATAGAAAAAGCAGCACAGATATTATGCCAGCCTTTAGAACTTAAAAAGAGGAGGGTTGCAAAAAGAAAAGTACTGAAAAGGTTGAACCAGAAAAGAGAGAAGACCAAAAAGTGATAAAAAACAAAGGCAAACAAGAGGTGTAAGGTAAAACTAAATCCATACACACAAATTGCAACAATGACGTAGTACCTTTGTTCTTGGTCAAACTCATCATTGGCAGGAGGTAACAAGCTATGAACAATTTTTGATAAATGTTCAGGCATGTCAAAGCTAGATTAAAGTAAAATCTTGGTCAGTCAACACATTCACAGTGTCTCCTAAAACATATTGTAAATTTTTTAAAAGCTCCGCTCCTTGTTGACGTTTTGCCTCGTCCAATGGAACATAAGGCAGACGAAAGACTGGCTTAATCAGGTCAACCATCGCTAATGCAGTACTCAAGGGAATCGGATTTGGCTCGCAATAAAGCCATTGGATTAAGGGTTTGATAGACTCAAGCAAAGTCTGGTCAGTAGAATCCATCAACCGACGCACTGCCTCTGGAATGAGGTTACCCATGACAGAAATGACCCCCGCTGCGCCATAGCGATGTTTGGCATCAAAACACTGATCATCATTCCCAGACCACGCCAAAATCCCTGCTTCTTTATGTTGTGCAATTCTTTCATTGCCTGCACATTCCTTGACTCCAACAAAATTCTTGTGTCGTGCAAGGTCTTGAACTAGAGAAGGCTCAATATCTTGGTAGGTTCGTGCGGGGACGTTGTAAAGGATACATGGGCCCAAGTCAAAAATTTTGGAAAAATGGGCATGAAGTCCAGCCATTGAGGTCTTCCCATAATAAGGGTTGATTTGTAACGACGCTACCATGCCAACAGCAAACCCTTTGCTTGTCGCACGCCATGCCTCTCGCGTATTGTTGCTACCTGTGTTCCCGATGATGGCAACACGTGACCCAAACTGATACACGCTATGAGCAATCAAAGACAAATGCTCTTCCCAATTCATCAGGTGTCCTTCACCCGTTGTCCCTGAAATCACAAAACCATCAACCCCTGCCTCAATCTGAAGCTCTGCCAAATTGTCAAAGGCTTGGAAGTCAATACTTCCACTTTCTAAATATGGTGTTTTAATAGCCGTTATAAAACTTGCGTCTCTTAATTTTTCCATTGCTTTAAAATGTTCCAAAATGTCTTTTGAATGTCTTTTGTCTGTTGTTGTAGCTCAAACCCGTTCAAAAAGTAAATTTAAAATCGGTAGTGCCTGATTCAAGTGGTCAAAATGTGAATCTAACATGCCAACCTAAATATGACAATGCTGATTCTATCATTTTTTGGGGTGTCTTCTAAAACTTAAATTGATTTTTCACATTTTTACCCCAAATTGCAAACTAATTCAGAGGGACTTCGTGTGTTGGGGAGTTTATTTTGATTTTATTTTGATTTTTTTAGAAAAAAAGAGTTGACATAGTGTTTGGGTTTTTGTCATAATGCTCGTTTGCTTTGATCTTTGGTATTTAGGATAGACGAATGAAGAGAAGGCCGTGCGGGAGCACGGAGAGAGTTCTTTTGAGTAAGTGATAAAGTAAATTAGGAACTAACAATCAATAATTGAGAGTTTGATCCTGGCTCAGAACGAACGCTGGCGGCACGCTTCATACATGCAAGTCGGGCGAGAAAAAAGTCTTTCGGGACTTTGAGTAAAGCGGCGCACGGGTGAGTAACACGTAACTAACCTACCTTGAAGACTGGGACAACTTCTGGAAACGGGAGCTAATACTGGATACGAGAAGACTGACGAGTGTCAGTTTTCTGAAAGGCATTTGATGTGCTTTGAGATGGGGTTGCGTTCTATTAGCTAGTTGGTTGGGTAAAGGCTGACCAAGGCGATGATAGATAGCGGGTCTGAGAGGATGATCCGCCACACTGGGACTGAGACACGGCCCAGACTCCTACGGGAGGCAGCAGTAGGGAATCTTGCGCAATGGGGGCAACCCTGACGCAGCGATGCCGCGTGAGTGAAGAAGGTTTTCGGATCGTAAAGCTCTTTATCTCCGTGAGGAAAGAGACGTTAGCGGAGGAAGAAGCGCCGGCTAACTACGTGCCAGCAGCCGCGGTGATACGTAGGGCGCAAGCGTTGTTCGGAATTACTGGGCGTAAAGGGTATGTAGGCGGAAAGATAAGCTAGAGGTGAAAGGTTAGGGCTCAACCCTAAAACAGCTTTTAGAACTGTTTTTCTAGAGTCGGTCAGAGGTTGACGGAATTCCCGGTGTAGAGGTGAAATTCGTAGATATCGGGAGGAACACCAGCGGCGAAAGCGGTTGACTGGGGCTGAACTGACGCTGAGGTACGAAAGCGTGGGGAGCAAACAGGATTAGATACCCTGGTAGTCCACGCTGTAAACGATGGATACTAGATGTATGAGGAATCGACCCCTTTTGCATCGTAGCTAACGCATTAAGTATCCCGCCTGGGGAGTACGGTCGCAAGATTAAAACTCAAAGGAATTGACGGGGGCCCGCACAAGCGGTGGAACATGTGGTTTAATTCGATGCAACGCGCAGAACCTTACCTGGGTTTGACATCCTGTGCCGGTTTTAGAGATAAGACTTTCCCTCGGGACACAGAGACAGGTGCTGCATGGCTGTCGTCAGCTCGTGTTGTGAGATGTTGGGTTAAGTCCCGCAACGAGCGCAACCCTTATCCTTAGTTGCCAGCATTGAGTTGGGCACTTTAAGGAGACTGCCAGCGTTAAGCTGGAGGAAGGTGGGGATGACGTCAAGTCCTCATGGCCTTTATGTCCAGGGCTACACACGTGTTACAATGGGAGTGACAAAGAGAAGCGAAACTGCGAAGTCAAGCCAATCTCAAAAAAGCTCTCTCAGTTCGGATTGCAGTCTGCAACTCGACTGCATGAAGTTGGAATCGCTAGTAATCGCAGATCAGCATGCTGCGGTGAATACGTTCCCGGGCCTTGTACACACCGCCCGTCACACCATGGGAGTTGACAGGGGCAGAAGACATTGAGCTAACCAGCAATGGAGGCAGGTGTCCAAGCTCTTGTTGATAACTGGGGTGAAGTCGTAACAAGGTAGCCGTAGGAGAACCTGCGGCTGGATCACCTCCTTTCTAAGGACGATTGAAAAGTCGTACTAGGTCGAGGCTTTCTTCTAGTGCTTTCGCACGGTCTTCTCTTGATGTCATCTGAAAAAAGATAAGGGCTTGTGGCTCAGCTGGTTAGAGCGCACCCCTGATAAGGGTGAGGTCGGTGGTTCAAGTCCACCCAGGCCCACCAGAGTTGAGGGGAATTAGCTCAGCTGGGAGAGCACCTGCTTTGCACGCAGGAGGTCGGCGGTTCAATCCCGCCATTCTCCACCACTGCTAAAGAACAGGCATTTTTGATCTTTAAAGTAGAAGGAAAAGAAAGGGAGATTCTACTGTGAGAATTCACAGGAGAATGTTTAATTGAAGTCAAACGACTAAGAGCACAGGGTGGATGCCTTGGCTTTGGGAAGCGAAGAAGGACGTGGCAAGCTGCGATAAGCTTCGGAGAGATGCAAACAATCTTTGATCCGGAGATTTCCGAATGGGGGAACCCATCTCATGTTTTGAGATATTATGAACTGAATCCATAGGTTCATAAGGCGAACGCAGAGAACTGAAACATCTAAGTATCTGCAGGAAAAGAAATCAATAGAGATTCCCTAAGTAGCGGCGAGCGAACAGGGAAGAGCCCAAACTCTCTAGCATGCTAGAGAGGGTTGTAGGATTGTCAAAGAAAGAAGAAGAAGTCGGGTTAGAAGAATCACTTGGAAAAGTGAACCAGAGAAGGTAAGAGTCCCGTATTTGAAAACTAGGCTTCACTTTGAGGCAACTCCTGAGTAGGACGGGACACGTGTTATCTTGTCTGAATCTAGGTGGACCATCATCTAAGGCTAAATATTCCCCAAAGACCGATAGTGAACCAGTACCGTGAGGGAAAGGTGAAAAGAACCTCAAGTAGAGGAGTGAAATAGACCCTGAAACCCTGTGTTTAAAAGCAGTGGACGCACGACGATTGGACTTGTTCAATCTGTGCAACCGCGTGCCTTTTGCATAATGAGCCAACGAGTTAAAGTCTGTAGCAAGGTTAAGCTATTGAGTGGAGCCACAGCGAAAGCGAGTCTGAATAGGGCGATTCAGTTGCAGGCTTTAGACCCGAAACCGAGCGATCTATCCCTGTCCAAGTTGAAGCTTGGGTAAGACCAAGTGGAGGACTGAACCATTGAACCTTAAAACGTTCTTGGATGAGGTGGGGATTGGAGTGAAAGGCTAATCAAGCTCGGAAATAGCTGGTTCTCCCCGAAATATATTTAGGTATAGCCTTGAACATCACTGCTGGAGGTAGAGCACTGAATGGACTAGGGCCCCCACCAGGGTACCAAACCCAATCAAACTCCGAATGCCAGCCAGTGTGAGTTCAGGAGTCAGACAGCGGGAGCTAAGTTCCGCCTGTCAAAAGGGAAAGAGCCCAGATCCTCAGCTAAGGTCCCCAAGCATACGTTAAGTGGAAAAGGTAGTGAGAACGCCTAGACAACCAGGAGGTTAGCTTAGAAGCAGCTATCCTTTAAAGAAAGCGTAATAGCTCACTGGTCAAACGATCTTGCACCGAAAATGTAACGGGGCTGAAACGTATCACCGAAGCTAGGAGTTTTTTTAAGTGCTTCGCACTTAAGAGGGCGGTAGGGGAGCATTCTTTATTCATTGAAGCCATATCGTAAGGGGTGGTGGAGAGTAAAGAAGAGACTATGTTGGCATGAGTAACGAAAATGCAGGCGAGAAACCTGCACACCGAAAGTCTAAGGTTTCCCGGGCCATGCTAATCAGCCCGGGGTTAGTCGGTCCCTAAGGTGAGGTCAAATGGCGTAATCGATGGGAAACAGGTTAATATTCCTGTACTTGTCAGTTCGCGTGATGGAGGGACGCAAAAGGATAGGCTAGCCGGGTGATGGAAATCCCGGTTTAAGGTTGTAGGCGCTGAGAGTTCAGGCAAATCCGGACTCTTTTTAAGCTGAGAACTAATGACGAGAGGTTTTACCTCATAAAGTAGTTGATTCCCTGTTGCCAAGAAAAGCTTCTAAGCATAGAACTGATGAACCGTACCTAAACCGACACAGGTAGACTGGTAGAGCATACTAAGGTGCTTGAGAGAAACCATGTTAAGGAACTCTGCAAAATTGATCCGTAACTTCGGGAGAAGGATCGCCTCCTTTAGTCAAAAGAGCTTGCCTCTTGGAGCTGAGGGAGGCCGCAGTGAAAAGGCCCAGGCGACTGTTTACCAAAAACACAGCACTCTGCAAACTTGAAAGAGGAAGTATAGGGTGTGACGCCTGCCCGGTGCCGGAAGGTTAAAAGGAGAGGTTCGGAGCAATCCAAAGCCTCAAATTGAAGCCCCGGTAAACGGCGGCCGTAACTATAACGGTCCTAAGGTAGCGAAATTCCTTGTCGGGTAAGTTCCGACCCTGCACGAATGGCGTAACGATCTGGGCGCTGTCTCAATGTGGTTCTCAGTGAAATTGAAATAGTCGTGAAGATACGATTAACCCGTAGCAAGACGGAAAGACCCCGTGAACCTTGACTATAGCTTGGCAGTGGTTTTTTGGTTAATTTGTGTAGGATAGGCGGGAGACGTTGAAGGTGAAGTGCTAGCTTCACTGGAGTCGCCCTTGAAATACCGCCCTGATTGATTGGAAAATCTAACCTAGTCCCGTAAATCCGGGACGGAGACACTGTCTGGTAGGTAGTTTGACTGGGGCGGTCGCCTCCTAAAATGTAACGGAGGCGTGCAAAGGTTTCCTCAGAACGTTTGGAAAGCGTTCGTAGAGTGCAAAGGCATAAGGAAGCTTGACTGCAAGAGAGACATTTCAAGCAGGGACGAAAGTCGGTCTTAGTGATCCGGTGGTTCTGTATGGAAGGGCCATCGCTCAACGGATAAAAGGTACTCCGGGGATAACAGGCTAATCGCGTCCAAGAGTTCATATCGACGACGCGGTTTGGCACCTCGATGTCGGCTCATCGCATCCTGGGGCTGGAGCAGGTCCCAAGGGTATGGCTGTTCGCCATTTAAAGCGGTACGCGAGCTGGGTTCAGAACGTCGTGAGACAGTTCGGTCCCTATCTGCTATGGGCGTTGGAAATTTGAGGAGACCTGTTCCTAGTACGAGAGGACCGGAATGGACGAATCTCCGGTGTTCCGGTTGTTCTGCCAAGAGCATCGCCGGGTAGCCACATTCGGAAAGGATAACCGCTGAAAGCATCTAAACGGGAAGCCTACTCCAAGACTAATTTCCCTGAAACTATAAGTTTCCTGAAAGCAACAGAAAGACCATCTGTTAGATAGGTGGGGTGTGGAAGTTTGGTAACAAATGAAGCTGACCCATACTAATCTGCTGTGAGGTTTGACTTCTCCCCTCTATCTCCCTCTCTTTTTCTTCTGAAGGTGTCTTTAATCAGGTGGTCATACCTGTCCCCATTCCGAACACAGAAGTCAAGACCCTGATCCCCTATGGTACTGCTCATCCCATGAGTGGAAGAGTCGGGTGACACCTCAGACCTCTCTTTCAACAGGCGCGTAGCTCAGGGGGAGAGCGCTACCCCGACACGAATGTACTCTCATGAAACCTAAAACAAGGTTAATATGTCATGATATCTGGGGCATATTGGTTCACGTTGCCACATTAAATTCAACCATAACCTACGGAGAGTTAGTTAGTGCAGTACATTCAAAGTATCCCCCTAATTCTCCAGTATTCTCTTTAAAATTAGATCCTCATACCACTTTAGGAAGTTATCTTGGACACATAAAGCGGTTTTGTGGAGATAATGAAATTCCTTTTTTAAAGGATTTGGTTGTCAGAAAAGATACAAATCTGCCAAGTTCAGGTGGTTCTGGTACCACATCAAATGATGAATTTCAAAAGATTTACAATTTTTCTTGGCCTATAATAATTAATCCGTTTTAAATCTTCATTCATGCCGAGGTGGTGAAATTGGTAGACGCACTGGATTCAAAATCCAGCGGGGGTAACCCCGTGCCGGTTCGATTCCGGCTCTCGGCATTTTTGGATTGGAGGGTGAGAGAAGGAAGAGTAACCACGCGGGATTAGCTATTATAGAAAGATTTAGGAAAGAAATTGGAGATTTGGCTGTTGTGGAACAGTCGCTGAAATCTGAAGGCAGTCAGAAAACTGAGAGAATCTAAACAGAAATGTCCTTCAATAGTAATTTCCCTTGAATCTCCTAAATTCTCTTTTTGGAAAAATCAAGCATATGACTGAAGATCAACGTCTTGATTAAAATGTGAGACCTTTGCCGTTATTGAAGTGATTTTTTAACTTCAGCAATGATGTAGTTAAAAGACTGCTCATCGTTTAAAGCCAGATAAGCAAGAGTTTTTCTGTTGATTTGGATGTTAGCAAGGTTTAAACCATGAATCAACTGGCTGTATGTCAGGTCACAATTTCTCACTGCTGCATTCAGACGAATAATCCACAACTTCCTAAATTCTCGCTTCCTGACTTTACGATCACGATAAGAATACTGTCTGGCTCTGTCCACAGCATTCTTAACTGTTCTTATCAAGCGACTCCTTCCTCCACGATAACCTTTAGCCGCTTTGAGATAATCATTTTTACGCTTACGAGCATGAACTGATCTTTTGATTCTGGACATAAAGAGTTTAAATTCTAACTGTTTGGCAATAACGCCCTAACTGATGGAGCATCTACACTATTCACACATGTTTTTTGTCTCAATACTCTCTTGACATTCTGGGTTCTCTTTCTCATCCCATGTCTCAAAAAAGCTTTTTTACGTTTAATTCTACCTTTCGCAGAGATTCTGAATCGTTTTGACCCAGCACGATTTGTTTTGAGTTTAAAG
>CBDDTI010000728.1:0-8196 GCA_965233585.1 bacterium | reverse complement strand
CTCCCCCTGGCTGACACTAAACTGTTTTTCATTCGCTCAATGGTATGGCCATGGGTACAAAAATGGGACCCAGCTACGCCAATCTCTTCGTAGGTTACATCAAGCACGAAGTTTTCAATCAATACAAGGGCCCAAACCTGAATTTTTATCCCAATTGCTGCTAATCTCGCAATCTGATTGGCTAATTTGCCGTGGTAAATAAGAGTTCATACCACGCGCCTCGTGAGTCCACAACATTTTGACCACTGTGATGACGCGTATCATTGTCGATAAGACTTTATATAATAACCCAAGTGTTACAGGTTCGATGTTTTAAAGTGGTAGGTAGTTTGTTGTCTAATCAGAACGCAGGTATGTCGGAAACACAACCAGAATATTTATTCCACACGAACGCAGTAATTCCACACAAGACTTCACAACAAGCTCACGCTAGGCTTGTAGCTACACTTGAATAAAGGGGGTAAGTTTCTAAAGAAACTGTGGTGCTGCGTCGGTGGGAGTATTACAAGATAATTTGGTTTTATCGACTGAGTTGACAATGTAAGTTAGCCACCGTAAAGAGATTCGAAAGCTGACGTTTCGAGCGTTAGCCCTTCGTCAGAGCCCTTCGTTAGCCCTTAGGCCTTCGTTAGTCTGCGGCCTCTCCCTACATCAAGGAAGCACTGAAAGCCGTAAAACTCTAGAACAAAAATTTATTTTTCAAATCGGCACTCTTAACCCTCACGATATCAATGAACGCTTTTCATTCAACTAATTTATTCTGTTGTTTTTCACGTTATCAGGCACCAGCCAATAGCGTAGCTCCTCCCTCTGAATATAAACCACACACAACCCACAATTCCTCGATTTGCTCCGATGAAGGGCTAACGCTCGAAACGTCAGCTTTCGAATCTCTTTACGGTGGCTAACTTACATTGTCAACTCAGTTGATAAAACCAAATTATCTTGTAGCTACACTTGACCTCCGTCAACCTTGTATAAACACGGCCTCCGCCTAATACAAGTAACCTCTTTGTTACAGTTCAACAAATATATGACCTTCGTCAACAGTTTACAAATCCTCCAAGCTTTACACGCGACTTCCGTCACTCTTCAGTAAACAATACTGGCTCACGAGATTAATCTCTCAACACTCCTGGGAAAAACCATCTAAAAACTACTCCGATTCTCCTATATACTTTACGGCGAAAGATTCTAGAACTTTCCGGCCCTACTAAATAAAGCAACATTACAATGTAAAACTATTTACAGCAGCAGACGTAAACGACTGAAATAAATTGTTGAATCATCGTGATACGGCACTAATTAAATATACACGAAACTTCTAGACCGAATTAGCATATCGCGAACCTTCTATGTCACGCAATAATTTTTCGTAACACTACGTTATTCTCGCATTTTGATTGGTTCTCGCCTATGATCTATTAGAGGACAGACGCAAGATTCACGTCATCGTTAACAAAGTTTTTCCTCCGTGTTTTAAAATGGCGGAAAGTTTTGAGAATTTAGACAATATTTTACAGATTTTACGTGACTGAGCAAAAGACAAGGGACAAAAAAGTCTTGCCGAGGCATTGAACAGATTCGAAAAGCAGGAAGAGGAAAGATAAAGCAGTTTCTTCTAAAAAATAATCCAGAAAAGGTTCTCGAGACTTCTCAGTCGGCAGTCGAGCGAGACTAAGGGTGCGTTTCATTAAAAAAATCCAAGATTGGATTCTTAAATCAGAAAGAATCCGAAAACGGATTTTGCGTTTCTTTACTGAACAGATTAATCCAAGATCTCTCGGATCATGGAGTGGATTCTTCGGTTCCTTTGAGGGACCGTGATCCAAAAGATCTTGGATTAATCTGTTCAGTAAAGAAACGCAAAATCCGTTTTCGGATTCTTTCGGATTTAAGAATCCACTCTTGGATTTTTTTAGAGAAACACACCCTTAATAAGACACAAAATTGGTCTTGGTAAGCGGAAAACCATTGCTATATCTCGAATTTAACAAACTCGATAAACGAAATGTTTCTGAGCATAATTTATTTAAAAATTAAACTTTTTGCAGTTCCAAAATAACTGTTGACACACTGATTGATATCAGGAATGAAAGATGAAAACATCGCTCTTAAAGTCAGTTAAAGTAAACACATAACCTTGCTTTCCGATGCGTATTTTCCAGTCCGTTTCAGGGCACAGCAGCGAACAAAGTATAACTTGCCACTGCTCACAGCCAACTGTATCGCAGCTACAAGGTGTCTTTGACACTATATCAAAGTGATTTAAGAATTTCCAACCACAGAGGACGCAAATTTCCACAGTCGCTAACGCTTCTTTCATTCAAAACTCGAATTGAATGACCTCCAGTGTTGGTTGCAACTGCAAATTTTCCGAACTTACTTTTTCAACTCCTGCAATATCCAAGGCAATGTCCAAGCTATTCAGCTCACAGGGCTGCTCTGATGACAAAAACTATCTCTAGTTTTCCAGCATTTTCTTCAAGATTTGCAGATTTCGCAGTTCAATTTTGCTTTCGCTGTAAGTTTTCATTCCACACGAAGCGACGCTCGAGTCAGGCTTGACGGTGGAGTGATTTTTTTCGGCCAATCACAATTCTTTGTTACGCATAGCAACCAATGAAATTGTTTGATTTTGTATAGATCATAGATCGCGTCAAATGGCTTTTTTTCGTGCAAAGGTAGGGCAAAGGCGGGGCAAAAGGCCAGCTTTCGCGTTATGTTGAAATATTTTGAAATAAAAAAGGCTTTTCGTTATTGTAAAAAACAAATAGATTCCATGTTGCCGTGCGTCTGATTCAGTAATAGATCACAGATGACGTCAAAATGTGGTAAGGACAAAAAAGTGGCACACGAGGCGTAGCCCAGTGTGTCACTGATGTTCTTACCACATTTTGACGTCTTCTGTGATCTATTACTGAATCAGACGCACGGCAACATGGAATCTATTTGTTTTTTACAATAACGAAAAGCTTTTTTTATTTCAAAATATTTTGAAATAAAAAAGGCTTTTCGTTATTGTAAAAAACAAATAGATTCCATGTTGCCGTGCGTCTGATTCAGTAATAGATCACTGAAGACGTCAAAATATGGTAAGAACATCAGTGACACACTGGGCTACGCCTCGTGTGCCACTTTTTTGTCCTTACCACAATTTGACGTCATCTGTGATCTATTACTGAACAGACGCACGGCAACATGGAATCTATTTGTTAAATACACCACGCTAAAGCACATTCCAAAACCTGAACTTTACCGTCGCTACATTGACGACTGTGTCGGCGCCACTTCTTCTACCAGAGAGGAACTCAATCAATTTATAACTGCTGTTAATTCGTTTCATCCGGCTCTTAAATATACCTGGGAAATTTCCGATACTTCTTTAGCATTTATAGATATCAAACTTTCCATCGAAGGTAACGGTTTATCCACCAGTGTGCACGACAAACCCACAGATTCTCATAGTTATTTGCTGTATTTATCTTCACATCCATCACATGTCAAGAATTCTATTCCTTATTCTCAGCTTCTTAGACTTCCTCGCCTTTGTAGTGAGGACTCTGATTTTTCCTTAAAATCAGAGGAAATGTGCCATTTCTTCGACAAACCTGGCTATCCTGCTTCTGTTGTTCAAGCAGGCCATCGTCGCGCCCAACAAATTGATCGGCGATCATCACTACAAACGTCTCAGAATGAGAATAATAATAGAATTCCATTCACTCTCACATTTCACCCTCACAACCACGCAGTTAAATCCTTCATTCTAAAAAACTTTAAATTACTTTAAAATGATCCCGATACTGGTAGAATTGTTTTGCAACCTCCACTAATTTCACTCAGACGTGACAAAAACATAGGTAACGTTTTAGTCAGAAGTGCATTCCAAACGAGTAATCAGCCCGGAACTTGTAAATGCGCACGCGCACGATGCAAAACATGTCCTTTTATTTGCAACGTTGAGAAATTGTCGGGACCAAAGCAATCCATTAAGATCACTGATCATTTTACCTGTACCTCAACCGATGTCATCTACTGTATAACTTGAACTTTTTGCAAAAAGTTATACATCGGCGAAACAAGGAGACGACTAGGCGACAGATTCCGAGAACACCTTCTCGACGTAGAGAAAGACGACAAAAACCCATCTTAACCGGTCGCCAGACACTTTAATCTGCCCAATCATTCTAAGCAGCATATGGTAGTCTGCGGCCTCTCCCCACATCAAGGAAGCACTGAAAGCCGCAAAACTCTAGAACAAAAATTTATTTTTCAAATTGGCACTCTTAATTCTCACTCTTCCTTCTGAATATAAACCACAGACAACCCATAATTCCTTGATTCGCTGAGACGAAGGGCTAACGCTCGGAACGTCAGCTTTCGAATCTCTTTACGGTGACCAAGTTACATTATCAACTCAGTTAATAAAACCAAATTATCTTGTAATACTCCCACCGACGTTGCACCACAGTTTCTTTAGAAACTTACCCCCTTAGTATAAATTTAGAATAGAGCAGGCTGTGTGGAAGACGCCGAGCACAAAATTAGCCACTCTCGGCACTGACAGAACATGTGATTTATTTAATTTCACAGAACTTCTATCAACTATCTTCTCATGAACCTAGCTGTTGCTGACATGCTTGTTGGACTATTCTTTACACCACAATACATCTTCATGCATCTGTTTACTCATCCTGGTGGTGTGACTGGCACAGTTCTTTGCAGACTGTTGACAGGTAGCAACGTGGCCTGGGTTGGAGGTGCCACATCCGTGTTCACATTGGTTGTCATAGCAATTGAACGCTACAGTGCTGTCATGGATCCATTTGGAAATAGAGGAAAGCTTACGACACGAAAACTTAAGGTAACGTGAGCTGGTATGTAGGGTGACTTTACATAAAAAAAAATTAAAGCAAGCAGCCCTTGACATAACATAGCCTGCAGTGTCGACGAATTCTTAATAGTGGGTGGCTTAATTTCATCCTCAGTGATCGAATTTGGCAACAAAAAGTCAAAGTCAAAAAGTCAAATGTTGTTTATAGTGGTCATGCACTTAGCTACACCAAGCTAGTTCACAGGCATGCCACTCAAACTGAAGGAAACAAATATTTCAAATGAACATAACAGGCTTAAGAATCCCAACTGGCGGGAGGCAGACCAGTTGGCTGTTTACAAGCATGACCGAGGAGTTGAACTGGGGTACACCGAGAAACAACTCCAGTTTAGTGGTCAGAGCGGGACTTGAACCCGTGACCTCCGGATTTCAAGTCCGGCGCCCTAACCACTCGGCCACGCTGCCTCCCAAACCATCTTAAAATTCGTAAGTAGAGGAAGATTGGAGAGAGAAATTTGCTATATGAAGGCAGAGCGGGAGAGTGGAAAGGAAGATACGCATTATACCTCTCGTTCCATTCCCTGTCAACATCCATCGAACATGTTTATACTCGCTATTACGAAACGTTATTTACCCTCACTAATGAGACGCTTGCCGCGGATGATAAGCCATCCGATGTAAGTTTTTGTTTTATCATCATCATCATCATCATCATCATCATCATCATCACATCATCATCATCATCATCATCATCATCATCATCGTCAATACTACAGACAATAACAATACAATCTACTATCTACTATACAATTACAACAACTCTGATTACTATAACGTTATCATTGTACGGCGATGACTCCTACCTTTATTTATTTAACCAGCGTAGGTAATCGAAAGGGGCCGAGTAAAATGATATCACGTGTGTTTTCAGAAGTTACTGAAATTGCTCGATTCGTGAAAAATAAGTGAATTGCTAAATGCACTCTTGCGTAGCCACGGTGTTTAGTCGAGTACATCGCTCTCATCCTCTTCTAAGTTTGCCTGGAAGTTTCTTTCATTCGCCCACTTTTTAAAAACTTACTTCCATTACTCCGTGCTTTCCTTCGCGTTTTCATTTTCGCTATTTTGTTTTAATTCGTCGATATATTTTTCATCAACTATCTCGAAAGAAGACGCCATTGTTACAGAAAGCGTTTCATGAACTACTTCTCGATTGCATAAGCTGTTGCCAAGCAACCTTAACACCAATCGTGAGCGAGTAATTTTTCCCTCTTCTCAAGAAAAATTAACAAAACGTTACCCTCTTCATTGACTGATCAGCATTCAGTAATATTGCCCTCCATGTTATTGGTTAATAATTAATACAACATCTATATGATTTGTTGAGTAAGGTTAAAGGGGCATTGTCACGCCATTTGGCAAGACTAGAAGATGCCTTCGCATCAATCGAATTCCAAAACTAATGATCTAGTCTTGTTATTGAAGACTATTCGAAGGCACTGGAACTGTTTCCTGCCGCCTGTCGCAACGGATGGCACGGATGGAAATGGTTGAAATTTGAAAAATTTGGCCAATTTTTTCAAGGTTTGAAGGTACGTGTTGGAAAAATCCTCGAGAAATTTATTATGGTTACCCCTCTCTGATAAAATTCATTTGATATCTCCATTGTAGCTTTACAGAAGCTTTTTGTCTATTATTAAAGCCTTAAAGTAATGATTTTAGCACAGAATTGACCTAAAACAACAAAATCTTCGTGACAATGCCCCTTTAAGGATGTTCGCGCCCAAAAGTTCCCACGCACAGATTTTTTCAAAACTTTCACTGCAGGTAGAAAATGATAAGATTAGATTAAAAACGTAAAAAAAATCGGGGGTCACCGAACTCGTTTTCAAGATAAGGCGCATCATAGACCATAGCATTTCTAGAATTTCCAGTCACACGAGGCGATTCTGGCTGGATACATTACTATCGGCATATATTTAAGTTGAAGAATCATAAGTAAGTTATGTGTGTTTAACACAGCACATACAGGCCTATTTGATAGATCTTTGCTACATTTGTCATCAAATCAGGTAGAATTAGCCTTAAAAAATGCAACTTCTAAGTCACGCACACCTGCATTCAGGTATCAATTCGACCCTATTGGACTAGTATTATAAAAAATAATTAAAACTTCCCACACACAGATTTTTTTTGTTTTTTAGTATAATGGAGAGAATCGGAAAAGAAAGTGATCTGCCGAAAAAAAATTGGGGGTCACCGAGCATCCAACAAAAATATTGGGACACCAAGTTAACGTCAAGGTCACCGGCTCTATGTTTTTGTTGAGTTTTCGACTCAGTGCGTGCGCTTGAAAATGACGTGGCACGTGCGTGCTTAATGAATGGCGTGTGCAGTAGAGATGCGCAGTAGCAATGGGCGCGAACGTCCTTAAGGTGGCCGAACACAGTTTTTAAGAGCCTATGCCTAATTCCCCATAACTTTTAAACTATTTATGCTTTGGCGCCCAATTTTTGCAAGAGTCAAGATTAATTACAGAAGTATTTATTCTCGCATTTTGACAGGGGTGCAAGCTGTTGCCATGGCAACGGGGCTGGTTAAAAACCAGGCTTAACTAATGGTTTTTGTTTATTTAAAAAAAACAGTTGTTAGATTGTTTTCATCTTTTGCACACTACGAGTTAACATTAAATACCTTTTGTCAACACCGTTCTAATAAAATTTTGACATAAGCGATTTCCGTAATGCGCCGTTAATCGTTTCCTGTATTATTAAAAATTCCCTGTGTCAAAATTCAGATTTTTCGTGATAGATCATTCACGTGGTCTCTGATCTATTTTTTTGCTAAATTTCTTGAAATTCTAACGACTGGATCGCTAGAAAACGGCAGGTTTCTGGTAAAGCAATCGGTCTCAATTTTTCGAGCAACTGCGCATGCGTTGCATTTAACTGGGTTCTTTTGGTGACAAACAAAAGCTAAAAATGCTGGGTTCTTTGCATCGTTACCTTTTGTAACATATCGTTGTAATAAAATACTAAAGCCATCAATACACTGGATGCAATTTTAGAGAAAATAACACAGATCGTGCGAGTGTCGAGTAAATAAAATGATCACTCTGTTGACGGCATGTTTGTTTTTTGAAATCCTTGTGCACGTGCTAATTTGCATCAGCAAAAGCGCGCGCTAAAACTGTGTTCGGCTACCTTAAGTTGAAAAAAAGAAAGAAAAAAGATAGTAATTGAGGAAAGAAAAGAAACGATTGCCTCAACCCTGACTCAGGGCTGGCGAGTAAGAGAGTACATTTTTTCTCAGAAACAATAATTTGAATACTGTTGAGCATGGGGATTGAAGGTTCCCATTTT
>CBDDTI010000727.1:0-8566 GCA_965233585.1 bacterium | reverse complement strand
TCAGATTGTAGAACCACTTTCAAAAGGTCCATGTTTTTATCGAGTCCATCAACGCCATTGGGCGGTAACAGAGTTCGCAGTTTACATGAACAGCATTCTATGACAGAGCCTTGTAGTTCTTGAAGTTTTACGAGGCATTCTATGTTAGGAAACCAAGAGAAAAAATTGTTACTACGTAGAACGTGCTTTGGTTACAAGGCCATCAACTGTTCAACCTTGGAGACCCAAGGAAAGCTAGCGGGGCAGATGAGTTAACCCAGCTCTGAAAAATATTTGGAACTGGCCTGGTAGACTTTGTCCCTATGGGCTCATTATTTTCTGGGTGATGCAAAATAAAGTTTGCATTGAAGCACTGTGGTCCACCCAGCTTATCTCCAGTAGCAGATGCGTGAAATGACTGAAATATTCCACTCCTGGTCCTCCCTGGATAGCGTGTTTAAGTCTATCAGTGGTACCAGTATACCCCAGCCTTAAATTCCTTGCGATGTTCGTAAAAGGAAACAGGATGAGAGTTATGTGCCCCACTCAAGAACACAGCACAGTGCCTCTCACTGGTAATATTCTCTTTAGACAAGTGCAGTAAGTTACTAATATTTACTCAATTGTGTTCTCTGATGCTCTTTGAAGAGTTATTGTTTTGATAATGGTGCTTATTCAAGGCTAGCCCTTTTTAACAAATCAACATTTAATTGAGTAGATGATAACAAATGTTAGCAATGAAATCTAGACACGATGAATTGAAAACACTGTAATACAGGAAAATAAGTTTAAAAGGCTGATTTAGGTTGAGCTGTGTGATACTATGTTTTTTATTTAGACCTCTCGATTTAGACGAGTCAGTCTGATGCTTCAATACAGCACCAAATTTTTGTGAACAAATGCAATGCTATCTAATATTTTGCTCTCATATGCAGCAGTTGATGGTGGGAGCAGCTCTGAAGGGAGTGAACAAAGTAACCACAATTAGGTTCCTTGGGCGAGATATATACACTAACTTTCTCACAGACAGATAGAGCAGTACTTAAAATATTTGCATTAAATTTGTAAATGAACTGTTCAAAGTGTTGCTGTTTTGCACTGCTAGGCTCCTTTAATAGGTAATCAATATTCCCATAAAACTCACAGACATCTAAATATTAAAATTAAAAACTGAGTGAGTTTTATGAGTGTCAAAATCCTTTGTCAGCTTGGAAATCGTATGTCACCCAGGTTAATTTCTTACTGATAAATCATTTTGTCAGGTTATATTTGTTTTACTTCATAAATAACTAGCTAGGTTAAGTCTTGGGTGAACTACAGTAAAGAAGTATTATTTTATTAATCACCATACAACAATTTTCTCACCGACAGATAGAGCAGAACTTAAAATATTAATTAACTTTTAAATGAACTGTTCAAAGTGTTGGTGTTTTGTGCTGCTAGGCTCGTCAAAACTCTTACCTGTTCTACCTTCCTTTAACAGCTAATGGAAAATCAACACTCCAATAAAACTCACAGAAATTTAAATATTAAATTTAAATCTGGGTGAGTTTTATGAGTGTCAAAATCCTTTGTCAGTCGGAAATCTTATCTCATCCAGGTTAATTTCCTATACATGTATATACCATTTTGTGAAGTATATATGAAATAATTCATATATTTGAACTGCGGTTGTAGATCAAAGTGAAGAATGATCATCGCAGTAAATTTTCCAATTTAAGCAATTGGAAAGAAGAAGCCTGGAAAAATCAAGGCTTCAACGGGATTCGAACCCGTGACCTCGAATCCCGTTGAAGCCTTGATTTTTCCAGGCTTCTTCTTTCCAATTGCTTAAATTGGAAAATTTACAGCGATGATCATTCTTCACTTTGATATACCATTTTGTCAGGTTCTAATTGAGCTACTTAAATCATAAATAAGTAGCTAGCTTAAGTCAAAGACATTAATAGTAATCTTAACCATTTGACGTTCTGTGACATTTTGTAGCACAATTGCCTAACGTGCAAATTTCAGGGGATTATTGCTCCAAATAAAACAAGCTGTACACCACTAGCAGAAATAGTTTAACACAGACATTACCAGGCTGTATGGTATCATTTTCAGGGTCATAGCTAGTAACAGGCAAACCAAGGTACTTGCCTCTGTCATTTGTTCGAGTTGTTATTGTTTTTCTGAAGGGGTAAAACTAAAACACTTCTAGCAAATGAATAATTTACAAACAAACAAACAAACAACTACCATTGCCCAGTCATAATTTCTTTCTGGCTATAGCCCTGAAATTATGAGCGTAAGCCTAGCGGATAGTGAGTTAGAATTGGCACATTTTTCTGAATTTTATTATTATAATGTAATGTAATTGTAATGCATTTTATTGTAAGTTATATACAGCCCACCTCGATTAGCAATGCTACATGAGGGTTGTATAAATTTAAAAATTTGTTAAATTTGAATTTTTAATAAATGATAATGATGATGATGATGGTGATAGCATTGGTGGTCCCAGACAATTAAGTTTTAGAGAGCTGGTAGTCTGTTTTTCTGTTAAAATTGATTTGGCAAGGATTATGAGACAGAATGCTTTTATTTTAGTCGTTCTCATATGCCAAAAATGGCTCAGCACTTTGAATTTGTGCAATTAAATAAACAATATACCATTGTCATCTTTAATTGTTATGTATGTATCATTTTCTTATCTTGTTTATACTAATATTGTAATTTCAACATGTAAGTGCAAAAATAAAGTGAAGTGAAGCCACAACAGTCATAAATAGGGTACCAAATTTTTGGTCAGGTCATAAATAGGGTAAGAAAAACCACATATTTTGGCCATAATAGGGTACGAGTTTTGGAAAGGGGGTCGTACACCAAAACCCAATTTTTCTGGATTTCCCCCCCCCCCCCACCCTACCCCAAATAAAATGGTAGATGAGTTGAAGAATCCTTCCCATAACTCCTTCAGCCTTGCATCTTCTGAAAGAAACTTATTTGCATATTTAATATAGCGAGAATCAGTATAAGAGAAGTCACTATGGAGGAAAATCACAGAAAAATCCATTAAATTTCTGGGACCTGGGTACGTGTACTTCATTTCGTGCCATTTTTAAAAGTTATGCACTTTTGTAATTGGAATCTTCTGAACTTGCGGCCCCAGGTTAAATTTCACAAACAAAAGTCACCTTTAACTGGCAAATGTTGCTCTGTAAACAAGATCCAATGAGAAAGAATACGTCCCGCTAGTAAAACGGCCAAGCGAAAATACAACCTTTGTGATCTAATTCTAAAAGACACCCTATTGTTTCAAAAGCACCTGAGATCATAGCACTTTATAATTAACTGTGACTCGTAACTACAGGAGATCTGTTTATTTCAACAGTGAAAAACCTGTGCCGGTTTTAATCTAATTAAATAGATTTATTTAAACATGGCACGCTTGACTGAAACATGAATTGAAGACATGACATTTGCATACATGGACATAAAAATATATCAGGAGATTTTTGTATGCGAAATTTTCTAGCAAAGCTCTAGCAAAACACAACCTTGACCACAATTCAGAACATTTTCATTCCTGTAAAGTCAAATGCGGTGTTAATATTTTAGTACGCGCCCGTCTGCATGTATCCATGGAAAAATCGACAAACATTTGCCGACTTCGATCAAAATCTTGCAATTCACTCCGAAGCTTTCTCTGCATTCGTCTTTGGCAACAACCCAATCGAATTGAAAATGATGGTTTTCTCGACAATTTGTTCAACCCAAAAAGGAAAAAGGTAAAACTCTGCAAATACCTTAATGCGTTTAAGGTATTCTCGTCAAGAACAATTAGACCTACAACAATTTAGAATGCCATTTTCACTCTGATCTAAAGGGACAGTGACTATGACAAGGAATGCTTCTTAATACAGGAAGAATTATCAAATAAAAAGTTAACTTCTGCTTCTAGTGAACGCCTTATTTGAATTCCACAATCACACACTAGCGACCACCAAACTAACCTGTGCAGAAGGTATGCCGACAGTCCAAATCTCTTGGAATTCTTTGTGGGAATCCAGTGCCGTATCTACTGTAGCATAAAGGACAAAACATCTCCGTCTTCTCGTACATTGTTTTGCTAAGGAAAGCCAGTCTAGATGCCTAATAAACTGTTGCTAAATCTTGTAATTAACCAATTCGATGTTTACCATTGCAAAAGGGATGATTTGTCCTCGTTGCTTGGTTCACTAAACTGCTGACCGCTGACTTGCGCCGGAAGCGGTCTGGTTGATCTGTGGCTTGAGGAAATTTACTTTCTCTCATTTTTTTGCCGAACTAAAAGTTCAATCCATTCGATCAGTTCCTTTAAACTTTTAAGGTAGGTGAGGTTAAGTCTTCATACGAGCCAACCAAACCTTATACCACTTTCTGTAGCGTGAAACGACCTCTTACCCTGGATGGGATGTTACTCCATGGCATCACAGGGTCGGTAGCCACTTTTACACCCAGGTGTAGCACTGTTAGAGTAAAGTGTCTTTCCCATGAACACAACATGATGTCCCTAGCCTGCAAAACAGGCGGATTAGAGGGGCCAGCGCGATACACGACCGCGAGTGCGAAGCGCCAAGCTGTGTATCGCGCTGGCCCCGCTAATCCGCCTGGCCCCGGTTGTTCAAAGGCTGGATAACGCTATCCAGCGGATAACAAACAAACCACGCTATCCGTTGGATAGTGATTTATCCGGTGGATAGCGTTATCCAGCCTTTGAACAACCGGGCCCTGTTCTGCAGGCTATAATCCTATAATGTCTCCGTCCAGGGCTCGAACCCGGACTGCTCGATACGCAATAATTATGAGGCCACTGCGCCTACCACGGAGATAAAGGTCGGCACACACGATTAGTCCCTGCGACTAGTCCCTGCAGCAAGTCACAGGGACTAGTCGCATCGTGTGAACTGGCAACTAGTCCCTGCGACTGGTCGCAGGGACCAATCGCATCGTGTGAACTGCTTCAAAATCTTGTCGCAAGGACCAACTTTAGTCCCTGCGACTAGTCCCACGAATTCAAACCAGTTTGAATTTGTCGGACTAGTCGCAGCGACCAAATTTTGGTCCGTGCGACTAGATTTTGTGGCAAAAATGGCCAGTTCACACGATGCGACCAGTCCCTGCGACTTGTTGCATGAATAGTCCCAGGGACTAGTCCTATCGTGTTTGCCGACCTTAAAGAGTATCTGCATAACAAACGATAGCCTGATCCCAGAGGCTTTCTTTTAATATGATCTTTTTTTATTTGGAAATCTGTGACGCGAAGCTCTTCGATGTGCCAATAAAAATAAATAAATAAAATTCGTGACGTAAAATTTGCCAAGAAAGAATAAAAGAAAGCCTCTGGGACAAGGGTAAATAAACGACTATTACTTCTATGGCAGAATCTCCTTGGTTAAATATTACGGGCCGTGTGAACTTGCTGCTCGGAATTTCGATGGTCTCCACATCTTTCCTTCTTTTTGTGTTGGCCTTCGGCGGACCAGTTGGGTGAACCGAAAATTAGTTCCCGCAAAAATAATTCAAAAGATCTGATCGAACGGATTGTGGGAGTTTTTCAGTAGACGTGCATGCACAAAAAAATGAGATCAATCAGTCATTTTCTTATTTAAAGAACCCTTTTTGAGGGCCGTTGTTGACCGGATTAACGGGACTCCGCTGCATGCGTTAAGATCTGTAATTTCTAATTTTATCCTTATTTTGCTACTGTAAATATTTTGAAAACATTTAATTTTTTTAGCATTTGCACTGAAAAAGCTCTTTTGCCGCCTGTTTGAACATTTCATCTTGATGACATATATCGAGAAACATTTCATGCCCTTAAATAAAATTGAAACTAAGGAAAATATAACGAAGGATTGGATTCCGAATTTCCGGGTAAAATTTCCCCACAATGGTTGTAAAATTTTCAAGAAGAGAACTTTGCTGTGGCGTTTATGTGCATTCAGTAAGTGAGTCTTGTCAAAACTCTGGAGGCAACTCAATTTAAAACCTGAACCAGTATTAATGAACGGGAGACAAAATGATCTATCTCTGTAGATTGATTCAATTTGTTGAATGTTGAAATAGCTCATTGTGCATGAACGGGCTGCGCGTGTTTTTCAAAGGCCGAGCTGTTCATTCCACTCGTAAAATTCAACGCTTAATATTAAGGTGAAGTTTGAGTTCAAGCCTATAGTGGCCTATCAGGCCGGCGCTTATCTCACAGCTTTTAGTTAAGCTTAAACAAACTTAAAAACTGTGCACTTGAAGTGTATACAAATATATATTCATTAATTAATAATGGACATACATTTTCTGGTAATGGAATTTAGGAGCTCAGTGGTCAATTTTGCGTCGTGTAATCTATGTACGTATTGAAAACAGAAATGATACTACTTGCCACTTAATTAAAATACTACACTGATAGGAAAAGTCAGAATGTTTGCATTGTTAGGAGACTTGGTATCCTGGATCCCGCGTGTTAGAGGGTATTCGGCCGGTCGCCCAAATGCCCGGTTTTCCGAACAGTAAAGCAGTGAAAAGAAAACCGCAACCAGGGTTCAACCAGAGACCGCGCACTCTTGAAGACTCTTCATTTCGTATGGATTGATAATTTATCAAATACCCACCCATCAACCGTTCCACCATATTATGGGCCTATTCCTTTTTTTACTTGCACAAATCTCCACCACAATGGTGAAAAAATATAAAACAATCTAAACACAATGATGCAAAAGACCGCAAACGAAAATGCTGCTGTTTTAAGCCCCGGCCAAACCATCGCTACATGCCAACCCAACATATCGCAACGTTGTTGGGCGCAACATGTTGCGTGCGTTTGGCCACCATGTTGCGATGCATGTGTTGCGGCATGTTGAATGTTGTTGGCTCAAGTTTGAAAATTGTCAAATTTCAGCCAACAACACCCAACACCTCGCAACATGTCGCAACACGGTGGCCAAACGCACGCAACATGTTGCGCCCAACAATGTTGCGATATGTTGCGTTGGCATGTTGCGATCGTTTGGCCGGGGCTTTACGTAGGATCGTGATGCAAGGCTAATTCCATGTAGAAAGCTTAACGGGACAACGACATGAAAGAGTCCAAACTGAAAGCCAAGAGTTGCGCATGCAACTGTGGACAACTGTTCCTAGTTTCGACTTTATCATGTCGTTGTCTCGCTAAAACTTTCTGCGTATAGTACTGAATCAGCCTTGCATCATTGTTACGCCGGTAGCAAACTTCAAACACAATCTGCTTCAAACACGATCAGGGTCAGATGACCTAACCAATTAGGCCGGTTTATTCTGTTGCTCTACACTCTTTTCTTTCAGGTAGAAATAAATATATTTTATAAGAATGTTATTGAGGCTGAAATTTGCCAAATGTTGAGGCTATATATTTTAAGAATAAACCTAAGGCTGGGATTTTGATAAGGAATATAAGTTTGTGTGTGGAAAATTTGTAACAATGCAATTTTGTTTTAAGCTAAACCGTATAAAATTCTTCCTTTCTCTATGAGGCAAAACTTGCCAAAAAACAAAAAATAACAAAAACAATAAAAAGCGCTAATTCGATGCTAATAAGATTTCTGCAAGAAGTTATGTGTGTATATCAGGCTTCAATGTCTACAGGCAGCGGCTCCAAAATTACTTTAACTCCATCCAGAAACCAAATATATTCGAAAACAGAAAAGTCATAAGCTATAAAATAAGAACATTTCCAAGAATATTTTCAGCCTAAAATCGATGGAGGAATAAGAATATTCGGGTGGAGACAGCCGTGCCAGATTCACTGAATGTCGTATTGTGGATGGTAGCTCGGCCGAAAAATACACGGCTGGCCATGGCAGGCAATACTGGCCAGTGCTGGACGCAGATCAAGGCAGTTCTGCGGTAAATCTCTTATTCATGACCAATGGGTGTTAACGGCTTCTGATTGTGTTGGCGGTGTCAGTGCAAACGATATTGTTGTGAGGTTTATGGCTCTACTTAATTCGTGATTAGTAGCTTGTCTCGATGATAGGAGAACTGTTAAGGCACGCTGAAGCAAGTTGCAGAAAATGTGTTAGCATTTTATAGACATCACTTAGCCTGCGCTTAAGGTGGCCGAACAGAGTTTTCAAGAGCTTATGCCTAATTCTCGATAACTTTTAAACTATTTATGCTTTGGCGCCCATTTTTTGCAAGAGTCAAGATTAATTAAAGAAGTATTTATTCTCGCATTTTGATAAGGGTGCGTGCTGTTGCCATGGCAATGGGGCTGGTTAAAAACAAGGCTTAAATAATTGTTTTTGTTTATTTAAAAAAATCCAGTCATTAGATTGTTTTCATCTTTTGTACACTACGAGTTGACACTAAATCCCTTTTGTCAACACTGTTCTGATAGAATTTTGACATAGGCGATTTCCGTAATTCGTCGTTAATCGTTTCTTGTATTACTAAAAATTCCCTATGTCAAAATTCAGATTTTTCGTGATAGATCATTAACGTGGTCTCTGATCTATTTTTTTGCCAAATTTCTTGAAATTATAACGACTGGATCGCTAGAAAACGGCACTTTTCTGCTAAAGCAATCGGTCTC
>CBDDTI010000726.1:2500-7207 GCA_965233585.1 bacterium | reverse complement strand
CCAATGCTTCAGTAGAGCGAGTTATTTCTATGAAATATACTTTTACTGAACAACAACGTGCACTCACCATGGTCACAGTGCGGACCCTGAAATCCAGAAGTACACAGACAGCGGAAACCTTTCTCTGTAAAGCCAGTTTGACAGGTTGCCTTGTTCTCGCAGGGGCTACTAACACAAGGGCTCTAATAATAAGACAGAGAAAACGAAAACAAGAAAATTGCCATCTTCATGACTCTTTTTATTTCAGAGAAAATCTTCATTGACTTCCTAAGCTGACTACGTAGTCAAAACTGGTAGCTGCTGAGCTAAATATCTTGATATCTCCACTACAATTTGTGAGAAAAATATTGAATGACTTCGGCTTAGAGGAATTAAAACCCTTGTAAGACAGACAGAACCCCTTTTTTCATGCAATTATATATTTTGAGCGATCAATAGTACCTTTGTTCCACGATATACAAAGCCTGGGTTTTCCTCCATGTCATTTTCGTTTTCTTCATGCGTAGAATTGTTCAGTTCACATCTGTGCCCCTCGGCTTCACTCCTCTTCTTCAAATTATAACTTGCACAGTTGTGCTCCATGTAACAAAACACATCACAGGAGTCTGTCATCATAGGATCATGAACCCGAATCAAGTGATTTGCGAGACGTTTTCTCTGGAATACTTGTTCGGGGCGAAACTCCAGGTGACGGCACTGATCTGAAAAAGACGGTTGTTGTTGACTATGTCTTTGATTGTTTTTTTCAGATTCTTTATGAGTTGCCGCGGTGACAGATAAGAACAAAGCAGATTCACTGGCACTACCCAAAAACCAACCATATAGCACAGTTACAGCACCCGCAAAAGCTGACAAAACGAAAAAAAAAAAAAATTCTCCATAAACACAAAATACCAAAAAGAACCACAGAAAACCTACATCACAGTGCGAAACCCTCAACAGAAACATTTTCGTTTTAATTACATTTCATTTCTGTGAACTACATTTTGCTTCCTTCTTTAACGATTTTATTAAAATTGTTGTAGTAAGTATTTTGTGCTTTAAATAATTATCACGTTTAAATAATTATCTCCTCCTGTATTCCCACGCTGGTGTGGGCCACGTGACCATGATGCCTTGTGCTATTCGCAGTGTGTGTGTGTGTTGTGGAGCGTTGTTAGAAAGGTCGTAATGTTTGGTCGCTCTCTAGTTGTTAAACACGAGGCCTCAAATAAATATGTAAGCCATAGCTTATCTGCATTTTTTCTTTCTTTATTAGGTATTTGCTTATTTTGAAACTGGTGAAAGCTTTGTTTTTTTGTAATATCAACTGTACCGATGAACAAACAAGTCAGAGTAACAGATTAAAACAGTGGCTTTCAATCCTTAAATTTGTTTTGTAGCTTTCTTCAACAAAGCCTTTCTTGACCCCTGTTGGAAGAGCTGAGTTGAGTTGAGTTGAACTGAGTTGTCATGAGATGAGAAAATGTGTCGAAGCCGCTAGCATACAACTTTTTTAAGCCAAGATTAACGTTATTAAGCTTCGTACTATAACATGCTGCAATTTTTTTGACTTTTTAGCTGTCCAAGTAAATAATAAAATAAAAACTATGCAGTTTTTTTTTTCTTTCTACATTCAGTAAATCTATAACACTATTCATTCTCATGCAAAGAAGTTAGTGCTAGTATAGCAGACTCTGAGAGGAAAAGCTGCAAAACACCTGCTTCGTTTATCATTTATTTATTTAATTTGCCTGTTATTTTTTCTCTTCTAACTTCTTACACCCTCCATTTCGTATCTCCTTTTTGTACTAATACCTACTGCAATAGAAACTTGTCACTTTTTTTTGCTTCCTCGAAAAAGAGAGCAGAATACGGAATGGAAAATTTTTTTCCACATCTGTTCAATCGATGTCGCATAGGTAACCTTGAAGGATAATAAATAACAAGAAACCTTTGATGAATTCACGGTAAAATAAAATAGTGTAATTTAATTCTCAGAATAATGGATTAAAACTCATGACTTCTCGGCCTCTCTGGGCTAATTTTCAGGTTTTCAACAACACGATTAAAAATTAGCATATATATATATATGAGTTAAAGGCAAACCAAAGCAATGTTAAAAACCGCCCAAGCGATAAGATACGTGTTAGCTTTTACCTTCTTTTTTTCTTTTCTTCCCTTCTTAAGAAAAACAAACGAACAAACAAACCAGTTGGTTTATTTGCTTTTGTCTTTGTTTTTGCCCTATTATGGTTGACATTCTAGGTTCGCCGTTTTTGTTGTTTCCTAATTTCTTACCTTTAATTAACAATATGCTAAACAAGTATTATGTAGTGGAAAAGTATTCTTTGGCAGGAAATATTTCGACTCTTGATTTGAAATACACACACGAAGGGACTAGTCCTTGCGACTGGTCCTTGCAACTAGTCGAGGGGACAATTCCTGTCATGTAAACTAACCATGTTTACCACAAAATCTAATCGCAGGGACAGTTTGGTCCTAGCGACTACTCCCACGGGGGGTACGAATTCAAACTGGTTTGAATTTTGGGGACAAGTCCCTGCGACTTATTCCTCAAAACACTTCGTGTACACTGTTCGAGGGACAAGTTCTTGCGAGCAGTCCCTTCATGTAAACTCTTCAGGGGACTAGTTGCAGGGACTAGTCCCCTCGTATTTGCCGCCCTTAATACCAACATTTGTTATAGTCACACGTTTACTGTGCTTTAAATTAGGTCTATTCATTAGTCAGGGCTAGTTTTGAAAGGTTCTAATCTGATTGACAATATGGCTGTTGTTGAATACTTCGTCACAAAGATCGCCTTTGAAAAATAATCTGAACTCAGGAAAATAAAGAAACTTAGTTTCAAGTTACGTGAATTATGATATAATACAGAGTACATATCGAAACACAGTTTTCGATTGAATCCAGGTCTTTCGGGGATTTCTTTGCATAATCAGGCTACAAATAAAGCACCTCTCACGAACGACGCCGTCTGTTAAACATAACTTAGAAAACAGAAAATATAGAGAACAGAAACGTTGTTAAGTAAGGACAATTGAAAACAATATTATGTTTTTTGCAAGGCAGTTTGTCAAAGTTACGAAAATAGACGTTTAAAAATAATTAGAGAGGTTAAGCATGACCTTTACGGCAAACGGCAAAAATGAAACTTTTGCCCTCCGTCTCCAGCTCTCTGTACGGTAAAATCAAAATATTTGTATTTGCTGTGAATAGTAAGAGACACTTTTCTATTTTTGCGTGATTTATTTAAGGATTACAAGAAAAGAATAGAAAATCAGAGGTAACCTTTGCCGTGTGCCGTCTGCCGTAAACGTCATGCTTAAACTCTCTAATGAAGGATTGAAAACTGACCTCCGGAGGTGCCGCTGACCTTTGGCTCCAGAAAAGGCATCAAGAAAAAAATCAAGGAGATAACAAGGGAATACATGTTAACCGCCATAGATCTCGTGAAGGTGGAGTTTGCTACTGAACAATGCCATGCAATGGAGTTGTTTTTGAACTGACTAAAAACAATCTGCTTGGTCCAATAGGCTTTCGACTCGCGCAGTCCATTAATCAATCACTCATTACGATATGTTTTTCTTATTAGCAAACTGCAAATCTGTTGTTGTGAAGAAGCCTGTCATTTAGCCTTTTCAAATTAATGCAAAAATCAATCGCAAAAATTAATGCAAAAATCAACTTTCTTTTCCTAACCAGACTCGTACGTGGTTCATTTAACCATTTATGCTGATAATTAACAGGCGACCCTCAGTTTAAAGTAGAAGCAGCCCGTTCGTGACTCGCCGCACTCTCCCGCTACCTTCACAATTCAACTACATGAGATCAGAGCACCTGCCCTTGCACCTTTTCAATTATAACTTCAACTGACGTCAGAAAATTCCTTCCATGGATGACCCTGACATTTGTTTGACTTGAGCATTGTTCAATGTCTTCCCCACTGCGATTATCATTCATCCGAAATTTATCAAAAAGGAAAAAAAAAAATTATTTTATGCCCTCGCAATCATTTCTTTCTGGACCATTCCATTCCTTTCCATCAGCTTTTTAACAGTTCTTTATTAATTTGGTATATAATTTGCACGGTAATCTCTATTTTCACTGGAGCAACAAACAAAAAGGCCGAAAGGAAAATTGATAAATAAATTTTATGTGAGCTAGCCCAAGACATATGAAGTAAAAATAACTGCTGCTTATTTGAAAGCCTTTTTAAAATAGAGATATTTTCGTTTTTGTGTTAAACTGATGGCGTTATAAGTACTCCACTAAAATAGTGAAACACCGACTCAAGAACATCTCAAAAAATATTGGCGTGGTGCTTTTCAAACTTCCCACAAGAAATGTACAAAACAACAGAATCACACCCGTTGTGCCGTTGTGCACAACTTGCTGCGCGCGTTTGGCCACCCTATTGCGACGTAATGGAACATGTTGGGACATGTTGGGTGTTGAAAATCGAACTACTGCGCATGCCCAGGAGCAACATTGTTGCACGAACCTGCATGGTCAATCGAGTACAACATCATGCAACATCCACAAATTGTCTCATGGAAAATTTGACCATTTTAAAATTTGAGCCATGACAACACCTAACCTATCCCAACACATCGCGACAGGGTGGCCAAATGCTGTCTTAAGAGCAAATTATTGAGAGTGGAATTTCAGTTTTAATTGAAAAAGGATCAGTGGGAAAACTGTTGT
>CBDDTI010000725.1:0-5264 GCA_965233585.1 bacterium | reverse complement strand
TTACTGATGTTTTTTTTTTACTTCAAATTCAGCACAAATTAAAAAACATGTTTAAATTAATCTAAATCCTGCATAAAAGCCTGAGTTGCAGTTTTTTTAATGGTTTTCATTCATTTTTCTAAACCTGGTTTAATTAAACATGTTTAGTTCGTGTGAATGGGGTATTAGATTGGTTCTGCATACACTTGGAGTTAATCTTCAGAAACTCCCAATATAAAGCCTATTCATAAATGGCTGCTGCCATAAATGGCTGCCAATTTATGTATTTAAATTAGCCCAACTAACCTCGTTTGAGAGTAAAAATTCTTTTGAACTATCAACTCAAAAAGGAGGTGGGTTGGGCTAATTTTAATATTAACAAAAGAAGTTTTAACAGGCAGCCATTTATTCATTCCTTCAGATATACCTTTGTTTTATTGTTGAATTTCCCACATTTTGACCTGGTTTTCCACTCACTTCACTTCACTATTAGTGTAAAAATACATGTGCCACTTTTTCATCCAATCAAAAGTAAAACTAAAACCAGTTGTGACTAGTTTGCAAGATTTCCCGAGCTTCACTTAAGCTACATGTAATTACTTCAAGAGTTGATTGGCTCACTGTATTGTCTCTGTCCTTTGTGATTGGCTTATGTGATTACTTTGGTTTTGGTTTAATGACATTCAATTCAGCTCTAATCTTCCACTGTGACTAATTTCATTTCTAGATGTTCTCTTCAGGCTCTTGGCCAATAGAAAATTTACTGGCATCATTTGACTATCAAAGCATCCTACACGATCTGCCTTAAATGTCAAAGGTCTTTCTTCACATTTCTTACATGTATGGGGAATCTTTTCTGAAAAGCAGCGCATGTACTTAAAAAAAGTTCTCTTTAACGGATCATGAAGTTTTACACCAGCTTTCAGGGTTACATGTATGGGCAACATCTTTCCACCATCTTTCACCATGCCATCTTTCAACATACTATGTAATCTGGCCTACATCAAAAATGTAACAGCAATGGACTTCTTTATGGTGGACTTGACTTTTGGTCACAACTGGCTGATTTATTTGACATCAGCTTAAAGTGGTACTATGATCAAAAAATCATTTCCTTTTTTTCTTCTGATTTTGAAAGCGTATTCGCTTAACATCCAACTGGCAAAATTTTGAGCTTTGCATTTTATCCGAAGGCTGTTTATTTTGAGTGTAAGTTTTGGATTTGACGGTCCACCATTACTCACGTTTAAAACTGACCGATAGGACATCAGAGGGTTGGATCTAGAGAAAATGACGTCATTTACTCACTAGCTTAACATTTCAATTTTTTATATATGCAAAACACGGGTTTAAAAGTCTGAAAGCCCGAAACTCCCGAGCCGCATATTAATTCAGCCATGTACACACACACTGCATTCTTAAACTAGTGAGTCTGACATCATTTTCTCTTCGACCCAGCTCTCTCAAAATTTTAAAGTTAGTAATGGCGGACCAATAAATAAGAAAATTCCAGTTAAAATAAACAGGTGTCTTTTTAAAATCAGAACTTAAAACTTGGGTCAGTTAGTCTTTAGTTAACATAGTTTTGAAATCCAAAGAAAAAAAGAGTTATTTTTTTGGTCGTTTTTGGTCCTAGTACCACTTTAAGGCTAAAAGTATCAAGATGTGTGAGAGATAAATCGATTGTTTTGGATGTTTACATCTTTTGAATGTTACTATCAGTCCAATTCCGAAATCGCTCCACCATCTTCCTCAGCCATTTGAGGTCAGTGAGTTATTTGTTATTCATTCAGGAAAAATTGCCATTTTTTCAGTTAAGGTAATTCCTTAGTATTGCATTGCGCATCCCTACTGCGCACGATTTTTGCGTCATCAGCGCGCGCACATAAGCGCGTGCACGTGCGAAACGTAAGATATTTCCCTCAAACTAAGCTCTATAACGGAATAAATTCTCTTTTCTCTTAAACGAGCACGGTGACCCCCGATTTTTTTTCAGATATTTGCTAAGAACAGTCTAATGAAGAACATATTTGAAGAGGAAAAAAAGTTTGATAGTAGAACATGATTTTGTTTTGGAAAATAGTTCCCAACTGGGTGTATTTTGGCCAACACGAGGACTTCAAGTTAACCACGGAACTGTCCTAAAAAGTGCAATATTGCTGCAACCAGGCAATCAAAGACGGCTTAAATGAAGCAATACTGCTTATGTCAATCAATGAAGCTTTACTTTCAAGACAAAACTTTGTGCCTTTCAAGAAACCAAGATTTAATTCTCTATAAAGGTGATTCAAACTTTTGACGCGCAACCAGTAAAAATACCCCATTTTAAGAGCCTGCTGACGCGTAAACAAGCACGGTGACCCCATATTTTTATTGCATTTTTATAATGTTCATATCATGAATGTTCATTACGCCAAGTTTCAAAAAAAGTTTGATAGTAGAACAATTTCAAGGGAATTACCTGAAATGGTCTTTCAGCTGTTTACATTGCATGTCAAAAGATGGCACCTCAAAAGATGGTCAAAACACTGAAACAAGGTGTAAGCTGATCTGTCTGTAAGTGGTTCGAGTACAATGTGTTTTTTCAGTGTCACCAAGTTTTCTTTATAGTAATTTGTGATGTTATTCTGCTGTCATAGATCTTAATATGGATTCTACAGAAGAGAAGATTTGTCATTGGAGCTGAGCATATTCAACTGGAATGTGGATTATACATGATTAGAATCCACATGACCAACGTCATGTGGACAAGACATCACGATGAATTAATTCATCATCATACTGAGCTCTGATGCTTGTATTCTGTTTACTGTTCATGAAGTATAGTCAAGCGTCACGCAACTAGCATATTTGCATTAATGACAGCAGGTGAACAAATTACCCGCAACTGATTTCCCTGACTGGTTTCCTATTCCTCTGGTATAAGAATCATTTTTTTATCCATGAATTCCAGAAATAAAGCAAGTAATGACAGATTAAAACTTTAAGTTGGCTTCAACAAAGAGCCATGTCCCTGAGATGGAACTCTGACCTGTGTGACAATCTGTTTTGATAAAGACTACTGTAACCCTAACATCAGAGATCACAAAGACCCATTTAAAAACTCTATCATAAGGTGCAAACTGGTCTAAATCACCTTTCTTGAATTGACTGTCAATGAGGGTCAGATTGGGTCAGATCGGGCCAGCTCAGGCCAGCTCAAGTCAAATTAATTTAATTCTCCGTTTTCACCAGTCATGTGATCAAACTAAAAATCGTAACCATTCAATGAATAAAGTCAAGAATCTGGGATACGATAGATGATTGACATATAAACAACCTCGCCAAGAATCAGGTCTCTGCCATTTTTCATTCCCGCGTTATTTGCAGAAGTGTGTTACCCAAATTTATAGAGCTTTGTATCGAGACGCCATGTTTGTGTCCTTTGGAGGGACACAAACATGGCGGCCGTAAAGTAACAAAAACATCTGTCACTGAGTTTTGCTATTGAAATGCAAAATTATTGCTCTAGAGTTCTGACACATTGAAATAAATGCTTCCTCTAGTGCAAACACCGTTAAGTTAGCAAAAACTAAAGCAATAACTCATCTTTTGACCTACATGATAGCCCTCTCGGGCCGCAATTTTCATGTCATGCAACGCAAAAAGCTCGGAAATTCAAACGTGCAGCCTCTATTACAAAAAGAAAAACCCTGTCGAGCTAAAACATTGTGAAACGTGAAGTTCCTACAGGGTCTTTTATCTGATGAAACTAAAACCTCGAGAGGAAAGGTAATATTCAATTTTGGACTATGATTACGTCACATGAAAACCAAGAATTGTATCTCTAAAAACCAAAGGCTCCTAGAGCAACCTCATGGTATGAATTGTTTGCACCCTAGCTTGAGTAACCTGCGATCTGGCATTCTTTACGAAGTTTACAATGTATACCTTGCCTAGTTCCCGTACGGCTTTCTCCCAGGCCTTCGCAGTCAATTGATTTCGGTGACCCGAAACGAATGATGAAGGCGTCATATTGAGGCCTAGGAACTAGGCAAGTTTATACCTTTGTTCGTAGGCAACACGTGCCAGCACTATTAAGTTTGTAAGAAGGGACTGACTTAGTTCAAAAAGAGAGTACTGTGGAAGAAAAGATTGCTGTTATTATTCAGAAAGGGAATTGACATTTTTTCGAAATCAGGAACATTGTTAATCAACAGGAAATAGTCGATCTGCTGATGTTTGCAAAAAGGCATTTTTCCTGGAAAATGGATTTTTTTGGTATGTTTATTGTTTGTTAATGATTGTTTCATTTGATACCATTAAGTGTGGTAGACAGATTTACTTTTTCAACAAGAGACTGTTGTTGTAGTAGAGACATGTGAAATACAATTTTTAATTTTTTTAAAAAGCTGTTATTGTTGAAGAAACATTTTGAACTGTTATGTTAATGTGGCCGAAAAAAATTTTTAACTTTGTCATTCTACAGTACATTCATTGAATATTCATATAATAAGGCCCAATGATCGAAAGACACATGCCAGGTGAAAAGTGGTAGGAATGGACACAGGGGGACTGGGTGCAAAGCATAGGAAATGTTTTTCTTCATGGTAGAGAGTACACAGTTTTGCTCTTTTGAAGGGATACTGTAAAATAATGTAATTATTAAATATTTTGTTGTTCCGAAGTTATAATGTTGTTGTGATTTGCAATTCTGGTACATAACTGTTTTTTCGGATATTGAAGCATTATGTTGTCATGAAGTTTTGCAGAATTTCAAAATCTTACCTGTTGCACTAACGACAATAAAAGCAAGTGACACACTCAAACACCAACCCACGGTCTGACCAGTACCTTACGCATGCGTACAGCCATATCACCCAGGCAGTGGCAGCCATGGACAGCTGTTTCGGCTTTGTTAGGCCTCATCAGCATGGCATAGCCATTGGGCAGAAATTGGACTAACAGCCCTATATAGTCTGCCCTTAGTTTTGCACTAAGCTTCCTGGGAAGTATATAATTCACAGATTTGGTACAATCACCAGCTAACTTGATATAGTGAAAAAAATGTGTGTGGGGCTGTTAACCAATTTATGATAATCAATCCAGGATTACAGAGCAGAACAGTGATGTTAGTTACTTCAAATAAGAAAATGTTAGAATACATGACACCAAGGGGGAGGAGTGGGGGAACTCCCTTGTATGGGCTATATAGGTATGTGCAGCCCTATGGTATGGTTTCTCAGCTGTTTTGGTCATAAATAGGGTATTTGAGCTGATTTTGGCTATCCTGGTCATAAATAGGG
>CBDDTI010000724.1:7500-12849 GCA_965233585.1 bacterium | reverse complement strand
CGACAGGGTCAGTCAGTCGTATTTTGATGTGTTTTTATTATTTTGCAGGTTGTTAATCGTTACACAATAACAAACCTTCTTCCTGGGACTTCTAACAAACTTGAGGTAATTGATTTTCCGTTGAGGACATAAAGAATCGGTAAAATGCAAGCACAGGTGAGGAGCTAGCGGTTAAGAGTTTTTATATCGAGAAACATTATTCTCCTTCTCTCCAAACCAAACACCTTTTGCTCACATTTAGACATAGCAGTCGTCAAATCTAAAGCAGACTCTTGAGGTTTTTTTCTTTCTTTGTTGGTTTGATTTTGTTTTTGTTTGCTTAGTTGTTTCCTTTTTTCGGATTTGATTTGTGCCTGTGAATTTTTTCTTATAGATCAGACCAGAGTTTCCGGATGGTAAACCGTTGACAAATTGGACCTCTTTTATAATAGCTACTCCTGGTTGGTTAAAGGGAACCTCCACTCCTATCAAAGAATCACTTTAAATCGGAGGGTATAATATTTGCAATAACGCTTGTTTTAATTCTTTTTTTTTTTTCCAGAGGAGTGTCTATAGTGGAGAAAAACGAATTTCAGAATCGCGTATTTTTGTTTTCAAATTTCCTGGACGCCGCCATCTTGAATAAATGTGACGTGTCTTGGTTGCTCTTTTGTTATTAGACAAAGAGCTTTTGTCTTATGACAAAAGGGCAACCATTTCACGTCACAATTATTCAAGATGGCGGCGCCGAGGAAATTTGAAAACAAAAATACGCGATTCTGAGATTCGTTTTTCTCCACTATAGACACTCTTCTGAAAAAAAAAAATTAAAACTAGCGTTATTTCAAAAATTATATCCTCCGATTTAAAGTGATTCTTTGATAAGAGTGGAGGTTCCCTTTAAAAGGCTCATCTAGATATGTATATGCCTAAGAATACACACACTGTTTAACTTATGCCTCTTAAGTTATTATTTTTTTTTATATAAAGCTGCCTTTTTCGTGGACTTCTCATCTTTGCTCTGCTTAAAACAATTACTTTCAAATCGTTGTTATAATGAATTATAACACTATTCATTGATGATTTCCACGATTACGCTGTAACTTCTTTAATAATTGGCAAATTGTCGATTAAAAGCGACCATGACACATGCCCAAATAATTACCCCATCAGGTCGACTTCTTTATTTTAAGTACTCTAGGGACCATATCTTGACCATTCTTTAATGACATGAGACGAACTATGCTTTAATTAATTTAACTCCTTTGTGATGTAGAGTATTATTTCAATGGTTGCTTCTACTCGCCTATGAAGATAACTTTGTCCTTTTATTTCCGTTTAACAGGTGTAGATCCAGACCAAGTAAAAGTGCGTTATTTGACATCCGGACAATTTTCTCTGTCATCTGACAGCGGAAGCTTTAGTCTGAAAATTTCGTGGGAAAAGCCAACATTTAACTACAGTACGCTAGTTTCCTACAAGATCTCTTACCTTACTGGAAGCAAAAATGGCACGAGTGTAGAATTAACAGTAAGTCCAGTATCTATCGACCGCGAAGAAAGCATCTCGCAAACTGTATTTCTTAGTTCAGTTAAAGTGTGCGCAGATTCCACTCAAAGATCTAGTAGCATATTACTGTGTGTGTATTAGATCGACTTTAGATTATGCCTGCCCATTATTCAACTACGCCCTTTTCAAATACCTAGTTCAGCTAGACCTTGAAAGAGTGCAAAATGAGCCCTCTCAGGTATTTTTCCCAGGGTTCCTTACTGTGAAGCTCCTAAGCTTGCCCAGATTGAGTCTATTAGGGATCATCACAACCATCTTACCCAAACGTTGTGCCAGTCAGTCCATGTTTTTTTTTTGAAGTTTCGATCGTACCACCATTGCATCCGTACCGTCCTGAACACTTGAAAGGATGACAGCCCCCAAAACTTTGGTCGATTTCAGTCACATTTTGTCAGGTTTGACAGCTTGTTGGGGAGTATTGTAATTCTAGCTAAAACTTGTTCGATTGAGAGTCATTTTTTTGTTTTAGTGGTGGTGGGGGGGAGGGGGGGGAGGGGGTTGGGTGGGGTATGACCAGTTCCTTAACTTTTTACAGCAATTTTGAAAATTGTGTCTACTTTCATACGCAATGGAACGAAAGAAAACCCAATCACGTTTGGTTTCTAACCTGAATGTAAATTGAATACTCCGATAAAAAAAATATAAAAAAAAGTTGCTGGGTTGGAAGTTTAAAAGGGATGATTTTATCTTTTTAGTCTAGACTTTGCAAAAAAATTGGTAATTCATTCTTTTCAGAAACCTAATAAAATTCTTGAATATCCAGATCAACAAAATTTAATTTCACATGGGTTTTTAGGGGTACCTGTGATTTGATCGTGAGGCATTACATCCAATGGACTCGAGACACCCCTGAAGGGACATGGTCACCGTCAAGTCTTTTCGAATTTAGTTGTATTACTTGACAAATTAGACAATAACAAATAGTAGGTCGATTTCAAAGTTGAAAAGAAACATAGGTTGGGTGGTATTTGGGCATTTTTTTTAAATTGCAGTTACTGGTTAATAGAAAAACCTTTAGCCTAGTTAAAGAAAATGAATCAAATTGTCAAGAATGAGATTTACAAAGCCACCAGTGACGAAACTCCTTTTTTATAAGAATAAAGGTTACAAGAATATTGATGATGGAATTTGTGATGTTTAATTATAAGCTTATTGCTGACGTTTTGAAAAACGATTAACTTTGAGGTAAAAAAAAATTAAAAATTACAAAAATAAACCAACTTACTGATCAAGCCGGATGAAACCCGTCTTTTAAAAAGTAGTCAAAAAGACAACAACAAAAACAATCTAGCATGTATGCTTCATTAAAGAAGTTGTGCGTGTAAAATCAGATTTAAGAAAATACGATTTAATTTAAGAATGTGCTCAAAAATATTTTCAGCCTAAAATCGACAGGGAAATGAAGATATCTGGTCTGTGCAGGACAAAAAACAATACTCATAAAAAAGAGTATACCCATTTCTTGCAGCAGCAAGCCCAATAAAAAAGTGACTTTCCTTTTATTGTAGTGTTGTAAGTTGCTCATAAAAACCAAAATCTTTTAAACTTAAGTAATACTTATCGATCATCTCACAATGCAGCTTTAACATTTTACTTTATGTTTACTATTCAGCCGTCTTCGCCCCACTTCATCATTTCAGGCATATTGCAAGGCGAGAGAGTTAGATATTGGGTAAGCAAATGAGAGAACGTCTTAGAATAGTTTGAGGAACATTGGTATAGATATTACAACCTTTATCCTTTTAATGTGTGTGTGGTTTTTTTTGTTTGTTTGTTTGTTTTTTGTTTTTTTTGCCTTTTAGAGCAACTTCGCCTAAATATCAACTAAACTTGGAAATAGCGAAAAAATCGAATTTCTTCAAACTTATCCAGAATAAAGCCCTTACCTTTTAAGTTCGATAAATCAAAAATAATTTTTTGCGCATTTTTTTTCGGCCAAAATCGATCGAAAATGAACGGAATATTCAGGGACTCGGAAACTTAAAAGTAAAAATCTTTATCTCAAACGTATTATTTGGCAAGGTAAATCCGAGCGTTCTGGTTGGTTCTTTCTTGGTCAGGATTTTACCATACGGACCTTTTCCACGGAAGCGGTCGAAGCCGTTCTTTTTTGTTTTCAAAAGCCAGCATATTTGTTTGCAGCTTAAACTACTAAAAGAAAATATTTAAAATACCCTTTTCCTTCGAATAGAAGAAGACGACGATGAATTAGCTGATAGTATGACAAATGAAAGAACTCAGTGACATCCTACCTGCTTCCGACCTTGAATAACTTTGGCTCAACATGTCCAAAAAATCGAAAAGAAACCTAGTATTGAAGCGCAAAGCGAAGGTCATCTACTAGTACACAAAACAAGTGAAAGCCATTTAGCCGATTGAGAAAAACGAATCCAAAAAAGATGCTCCACCGGAAGCGAGAGATTTCGGCGACTCCAATCCAGTTGTACATGAAAAAACTGTATGGTGAATGTTACTGCCACACTTAGCCTGCGTCGCAGACGCTAACTACCGCCGGTTACTGGTAAATTTCCGTCTGCAACGTAGGCTATGCCACACTTTGGCTTCCAATCCAGTAATGAAAGCCGTAAGCTACGCCGGTAAAACGTTCGGAAGATGTTCAATAGATATTTTTTTCAAAGTCGTGGTACCTTGTTCTTTCTGAGTTGCTCACGTCATCACGCAACGGAAGTCCTTTGAATTTAACTGAGCCGAGTGCCATATAATAAACTACTTACTAACCTTGGCCCTCGGTCGTTTTTGCACGGACCTCGCTATGCTCGGTCTGTACTGTCACGACCTCGAGCCAATATTCTCCAGTACGGCCCTCGCGCTCGTTCAGTAAGAGGTTACAATTGCACGTCGTATTTGTAGTTCCTTTTTTGTATTTTAGAATTAACAGATTCGATCAGAAATAGAATACTTGACGAGATAGTTAAACAAAAGATCTACATTTAGCCTCCAAATCCTCCAAATCTCTAAATGCTTAAAAAGCTTTCTGGTACACTGATTTTCCCAAAACAATAGTTTGGTCTAAAAGTGCATTGTTTCTTCTTCAAATTAGTAAATTAAATTTGTGGGGAAATAAATTGCGAGCACTGAGATGGCAGCATTTCTTCCTTTGCATAACAATTTGTATGAGTTTATTTACCATTCTTGTGTTGGGATTTATGTCATTTATAACTCCCAGCTGGGTACTTTCTCACCGTTTCAATGATTTGCAAGTTGCTAACATCAAGTGAAAAATGAAAACGATGTAAATTAATTTTCCAAACATTCAAGTTTTCAATTTTTCAAAAAAAAAAAAAAAGATTGCCTAAAATAGTTGAATGATTAAATGCGTTCTTTTGGTTTTTCCTTTAAGGTTATTCCGATATACCAAAACGACTGGATTCAGGGAATTGCAGTTTCTGGGAATGCGACTGCACCTGGTAATGATACAAGTCAATAAAAGGATATCACAGACTAAGTGCATAGACAAGAGATATTGCCCGTAAAATCTGTTCAAACTATGCATTGCAATATTTGCAAACTTTACCAATCTTTGTTCTAGTTTTATATTAACTTTGTGTTTCTTTTTCATTCTTCCAGCCCTTCTGCTAATTTTTGTCTAATCAAAAGAATGAATTAAACACAGAAAGAAAATCGCTGTGAACACAATATGAAACAATTTTGTTTAGTATTATTCATTATTTTCAGATACAGTGCCTGTCTCTGATACGCTATCCGCAGCAGAGTTGGCTGTGCTTGTTGTCGGACTCTTGTTAGCTGTTCTGATTGTCATATGTGTGAGTTTACGGTTCT
>CBDDTI010000724.1:0-2500 GCA_965233585.1 bacterium | reverse complement strand
CAGATTAGCAGCCTTTCCATAAGCGAGTGAAACGTCAATACATTAAGGCTTCGGTCTGAGATTTCCCTGTAATGACCTCGCTTTCGGTTTATAAGTAGTATTCATTATCCAACTGCACAAGTAACGCCCAAAACGAGCACAAATATCGCGCGGTATTTGTTCTCAAGCCAATTCCGTTCTGCTTCGCATACTTTCTGTCACGCATTCCCCGTAAATAAATATCCACGAATTTGGCGCGTAGGATAATAAATCTCTTATTAGACCTTTTGTTCTGTACTATCGCTGGGAATTTTTAGTCGTTGTTTGTATTTTGACTAGCCGGCTCGTCAAAATATAGCACAACAGAACAAAACAACATTTTAAAGGAAACTTCATTATTAATAACAAATGTTAGCTTGTTCCAACTAAAGCCCCGGCCAAACGATCGCAACATGCCAACGCAACATATCGCAACATTGTTGGGCGCAACATGTTGCTTGCGTTTGGCCACCGTGTTGCGACATGTTGTGTGTTGTTGGCTCAAATTTGACCGATTTCAAACTTGAGCCAACAACACCCAACATGTCGCAACACAGCGCAACACGGTGGCCAAACGCACGCAACATGTTGCGCCCAAGAATGTTGCGATATGTTGTGTTGGCATGTTGCGAACGTTTGGCCGGGGTTTAAGAGAGCCTGGAACAGGCTAAACTAGCAGTAATCAAAGATTATGAGAGTGCGTTCGACGCCATTTAAACTTTTATACAGATACTTTAAATGATTTCCCTAGCTGACTTTCAACCTCTAAAAACCAACATTTTTTCATCAACAATCGAGGTTTTAAAGAAAGAAATTTCAGTGACAAAGTCCATGCCATTCTGATTGAAGAGGTCCCATTACAAACTACACTCTTTTTTTTTTTTTAATAAGAACAAACTTAATAAGAACATTGAGTCTGAAATCGCTAGTAAAATAAGAACAATTTAAGAACAATCTGAGGCTGAATTTTTTTTTTCTACAAACAAACATCAGTCCGCGACGACAGTGTAAAGCTAATGATTCTTTTCAAAATTCAGGGTCTCTACTATACAGTCTTTCAGATATATGTATATCACTCTTAAACTTCATTATCACACTTTTCGTGTGTAAACAGTAACAGATTACATATATGAGTATAAACAATGAACACTTCATGTACTGTATAAATATACTGATAAGCACAGGTTCTTTGTCCGTCACTATATGATGCATGTGAAAGGTAATTCCAGTACAGTGTATAGTACTTAAACAATAGTCGCCATTTGGCGCGAAAATATGCTCAGATATTCGTCCGCGGACATTATCTGTTCCGAGAAGCGAACAGTTTTCCGAGAGCGAAGCTCGAGGAAAACTGTGAGCTACGAGGAACAGATAATGTCCAAGGACAAATATCCGAGCATATTTTCGCCCCAAATTGCGACTATTGTCTTTATTATCCTTCAAATCTTTTTCGCAACGCGCGCAGTTTTGAAAATTGGTGAATATTCTCGGATATTCCCCAGTTTTAGCTGGGGAATATTCGGTCAAGTGACGCGTTTAGGCCAATCGCGCGAAAGCAAAAAGATTTGATGGATTATAATCTCGGATATTCCTCAGTTTTAGCTGGGGAATATTCGGTCACGTGGTGTGCTTAGACCAATCGCGCGCAAGCGAAAAGATTTGATGGATTATAAAGGCACATATTACAATAGAATTAGGTCAGTCCCATCAATGTCATCATTTGTGGCATAGTCACTGCTTCCGTCCTGAAACACACTTTCTTGCTAAAGCCAAATTCCCCTAAGGTTGCTTGCTTTCGCTTTGACATCTTGATTGATAAGAAAACATGTAGCGGCACGCATGCAAACAGTGCTTTGGTACAGTATAATATGATCCATGTTCTGTAAGCTTCGCCTATTTTTTTTACAATTATTAAATCCAACTTTTTAATGTTTATCTATGGTTTAGGCACCCTGTAGGTCAGGGTCCCTACAGTGAAGTACTGTAAAGTACGGTATAACCACATTTGGGGCCATTTTGAGGCTGAAATGGCCGAAAAAATAAGAACATCGAGCCTGAGCTAAATTTTACTGGTTCTTATTAAAAAAAAAAGAGAGTGTATGTTGCGTGACGGGCTGACGGCGCCAGTTTCCGTAGACTCACAAGTTTTTAAAATAGGACTAAAATATTTACATCAGCCTTTAAATTTCGTGCTAAATATTCTCAAATTACCTTGTAACGTTTAAGCGCAACAGCTAATTTGTAAAAGTATATTTTTACGAACATTATTCTAAGCAGGAAGATCAAATCTAAGTAAACATTTGCAATCGCGTGCTCATTCATCGTAAACAAACTCAGCCGTGCGACTGACTCGAGTATCTCTCCTGGCTTGATTTAACAAACTCTACGGTATTTACATTTCCTTTCCCTGATTCAGGTTCACTCATATGGATCATGATCTTGCCCTCGGAGTACTCTTGCACCGGTTCCAAATAATATTCGA
>CBDDTI010000723.1:0-39764 GCA_965233585.1 bacterium | reverse complement strand
CAGAAAGTGTCACTTTGGTCAAAAGACAGACCCACAGGTTTAGCAGTGGCTCAAGTTTCAGGGTCAGAGACAAAAATCCAGCTGACTTGGTCTGCCTTGTCAACAGCCACTGGTTACAAGGTCTATCGCAGCACCACCTCAGGCGTTGTCGGTACTTTAATTCATACCATCAATGATGGTTCAGTCATTTCTTACACTGATACAGGACTGACAAGAGGCTCAACCCATCACTACACAATCTCTGCGGTCAATGTTGCTGGGGAGTCTGACAAATCAAGTGAAGCAAGTTTGACCTTGAAGACCAAACCTTCTACTGCCCCAACGGGATTAGCAGTGGCTCAAGTGTCAGGGTCAGAGACACAAATTAAGCTAGATTGGTCTGCCCACGCAGAAGCCACCAGTTACAAAGTTTATCGCAAAATTTCAGGCGGTGCTTATTCGCTGGCTCACACTGGCACAACCACGTCTTACACTGATACAGGACTGACAGGAGGTTCAACCTACCACTACCAAATCTCTGCTGTGAATGTCGGGGGTGAATCTGGCAAATCAACTGAGAAAAGCATCACTTTGACTGCTAAACCAGTCAAACCCACAGGGTTAGCAGTCGTTCAAGTGTCAGGGTCAGAGACTAGCGTCAAGCTGACTTGGACTGCCGTGACAGGAGCGAACAGTTACAACGTCTATCGCAAAACTTCGGGCAGTGCTTATGCACTAGCTCACACAGGCACAACAACAACTTGGACAAATACAGGTTTAACAGAAGCCACCACCTATGACTACAAAATCTCTGCTGTCAATCTCTGGGGCGAGTCTGACAAATCAAGTGAGACCAGCATCACTTTGACAGAAAAACCAGACACCCCTGCAAATTTAGCAGTCGTTCAAGTGGCAGGTTCAGAAACAGAGGCAAAGCTGACTTGGTCGGCTGTGTCAGACGCTACCAAATACAAAATCTATCACGGTACCACTTCAGGCAGTGCCAACACCTTAGTTCATACAACTTTTGATGGCTCAGTCATTTTTCATACTGATACAGGACTGACCAGCGGTTCAACCAACTACTACGCAATTTCTGCGGTCAATGCCGCTGGCGAATCTGCCAAGTCAAGCGAGAAAAGTGTGACGTTGAAAGAAAAACCTGCGACTGCTCCAACAAACTTAGCAGCCACTCAAGTTCAAAATTCTGAGACACAGATTAAGCTCACTTGGTCTGCCCACGCAGAAGCCACCAGTTACAAAGTTTATCGCAAGTCTTCAGGCGGTACTTACTCGCTGGCACACACAGGCACAACAACAACTTGGACAAATACAGGACTGACCAAAGCCACCACTTATGACTACAAAATCTCTGCTGTGAACATCGGGGGTGAGTCTGCTCAGTCAAGCGAGAAAAGTGTGACGTTGAAAGAAAAGCCTGCGACTGCTCCAACAGGCTTGGCAGTGGTTCAAGCCACGGGGTCAGAGACACAAATTAAGCTAGACTGGTCTGTCCACGCAGCCGCCACCAGTTACAAGGTCTATCGCAGCAACACTTCAGGCAGTGCTGGCACCTTAGTTCATACGGTCAATGATGGTGCTACAACGACTTACACTGACACAGGACTCACCAAAGGTAACACTTACTACTACAAAATCTCTGCGGTCAATGTCGGGGGTGAGTCTGGCAAATCAACTGAGAAAAGCGTCACCTTGATTACAACAGCTGTTCCAACAGGTTTGGCAGTGGCTCAAGTGTCAGGGTCAGAAACTCAAGTCAAACTGACTTGGACTGCTGTTGTGAGGGCGAACAGTTACAAAGTCTATCGCAAGGCTTCAGGCGGGGCTTATTCGCTGGCACACACAGGCACAACCACGTCTTACACTGACACAGGATTGACCAAAGCCACCACTTACTACTACAAAATCTCTGCGGTCAACATCGGGGGAGAATCTGCCAAATCCAGCGAGAAAAGTGTGACATTGATAGAAAAAACAGCCGTCCCAACAGGTTTAGCAGTGGCTCAAGTTCAAAATTCAGAAACAGAGGCAAAGCTGACTTGGACTGCTGTTGCGGGGGCGAACAGTTACAAAGTCTATCGCAAGGCTTCAGGCGGGGCTTATTCGCTGGCTCACACAGGCACAACCACGTCTTACACTGACACAGGATTGACTAAAGCCACCACTTATGACTACAAAATCTCTGCTGTGAACATCGGGGGAGAGTCTGCTCAGTCAGTTGAAAAAAGCGTCACCTTGAAGGCGAAACCAACCAAACCAACAGGATTAGCAGTGGCTCAAGTGTCAGGGTCAGAGACAGAGGCAAAGCTGACTTGGAATGCAGCCACGGGGGCGAGTAGTTACAAAGTTTATCGCAGCACCACCTCAGGCAGTGTCGGGACATTGGTCAATACTATCAATGATGGCACGACTTCCTACACTAATACAGGACTGACAAGAGGCTCAACCTATTACTACACAGTCTCTGCTATCAATATCGGCGGAGAGTCTGCCAAGTCAAGCGAGAAAAATGTGACCTTGCAGACCAAACTTTCTGTTGCACCAGCGGGATTAGCAGCGGCTCAAGTGTCAGGGTCAGAGACACAAGTCAAACTGACTTGGTCTGCTGTGACGGGAGCCACCAGTTACAAAATCTATCGCAGCACCACCTCAGGAAGTGCAGGGACATTGGTGAATACCATCAACGATGGTTCTACAACAGTTTGGGCAAATGTCCCCACCAAAGGAATCACTTATTACTACACCATCTCTGCGGTGAACATCGGGGGCGAATCTGTCAAGTCAAGTGAGCAAAGCGTGACGTTGAAAGAAAAGCCTGCTACTGCCCCAACAGGTTTAGCAGTGGCTCAAGTGTCAGGGTCAGAAACAGAAGTCAAACTGACTTGGTCTGCTGTTGCAGGGGCTACGAGTTACAAGGTCTATCACAGCAATACTTCGGGCAGGTTTTATTCACTGGCACACACTGGCACAACCACGTCTTACACTGAGACAGGACTGACCAAAGGTTCAACCTATTACTACAAAATCTCTGCGGTCAATGTCGCTGGAGAATCTGCCAAATCCAGCGAGCAAAGCATTACTTTGTTAGAAAGACCTGCCGTTCCAACCATCACCAGTGCTAGCAAAGAAGCCATAGACACAGGCACAGTCGTCTGGAATGCGATTGCAGGGGTCAGCAGTTACGAATTGTACCAAGCCACCACGACCACTGCCTCAGCTTTTCAACTTGCCACCACCACAACTGCCACGACTGCTGGTCAGCATGACCTCCTAGCAGGCACTTACTATTACAGAGTCAAAGGCTGCAATTCGGTTGGTTGTTCCGCACTGTCTGCCGCAAGTTCCTCAGTCAAGATTGATGCAAGCTGGGTACAGGCTACTGCTTCAGCAGGCTGGGCAGGACGCAATCAACATAGCAGTGTCGTATTCAATAACAAAATCTGGGTCATGGGAGGTTTTGATGGAACAAACAGAAAAAACGATGTCTGGTCTTCTAGCGATGGAGTGAGTTGGACAAGGTCCACAAGTTCAGCAGACTGGTTAAAACGTTATGGACACAGCAGTGTCGTGTTCAATAATAAAATGTGGGTCATCGGAGGCTATAGTTCAAATAGGTATGGTATTGGAACGTACGAAAGAGATGTCTGGTCTTCTAGCGATGGAGTGAGTTGGACAAGGTCCACAAATTCAGCAGGCTGGTCTGTTCGTCAGGGTCATAGCAGTCTGGTGTTGAACAACAAAATGTGGGTACTAGGAGGGGTGGGTAGCTCAAGACTCAAAAGAGATGTCTGGTCTTCTAGCGATGGAGTGAGTTGGACAAGGTCCACAAGTTCACCAGGCTGGTCTTCTCGTCGAAGTGCTGGCAGTGTAGTTTTCAACAACAAAATGTGGATGCTAGGTGGCTATGATGGAGACGAAGTCAACGATGTCTGGTCTTCTAGCAATGGCAGCTCTTGGACAAGGTCCACAAATTCAGCAGGCTGGTCGGATCGCTATCGTGCTAGCAGTGTGGTGTTCAATGGCAAAATGTGGGTGCTAGGTGGCTATGATGGAACAAACAAAAAAAACGATGTCTGGTCTTCTAGCGATGGCAGCTCTTGGACAAAAGCCACAAATTCAGCAGGCTGGTCTGCTCGTCTGGGGCATAGCAGTGTGGTGTTCAATGGCAAAATGTGGGTGCTAGGCGGAGATGATTCAGGCAATAAAAATGATGTCTGGGTTTTTGCTAACGCAAGTGTTGTGTCCAAGATGCAGGATTCAGCAGGCAAAGCCTATGGACGTTCAGTCTTGAAGTTAGACACAGAACAGACATTGGTCTCTCAAAGCACCAGAGGTGCTTGCTCCACAACGGCAAACACCTTGCTGGTCTCTGTTGATGGCTTTGTCAACTGCGATGCTGTCTTTGTTAAGAAAGGCAACGGCAAAAATCATGTCATCATTCCTGAAGAAGCATGGGCTGCCAACACCACCTATCAAATTGGGATTATGACCAGCATCGGTGCGAAACCGCTCAAAGACGTCGCTGGCAGCATCTTGTCATTCACCACCAACAACGACACCCATGACTCCACCAATGCCATCAAAGAGTTTGATGTTGGCGGATTCAGCAGGCTCAAAGGTGATGACTTCCATCTGGACAAAGACGGCAAACTCTGGTTCTACCGCAGCGAAGGCAATACCTTACAACATTATGATGCTGATACTTGCAAAAACATGTTCAGTTACCAAAATGTCAATTCTGACAACTTCAAGCCTCAAACAGGCAACGGTGGTAGAACACTGGCTAATGATGTGCTTGGTTCTGGTTTTTATCTGATTGGCAATCTCAATTTTGGGGTAATCCGTAAAACTAAAGTACGGTCTCTCAGCGATGGCACAGAATCTACTAAAAGTAGAACCACCTATGGGTACACCTTTTACTATTTATGCGGTGTGGAAATTCCTGCCCGTTCGTAGTTGTTTTTTGAGGTTGGACGTTTCAATTCCCCTTCTGTGAAGGTCAACAAACCAGAGGCTTGTTGCTGGCAGGCAACGCCTGACGGGGTAGTCTTCGCTTTTCGTCATTGCTGACCTTGACCATTCGTCATTGGGGACCTGACCCGCAATCTCTCTTTTTTTCTTCAAACACAGGACAAACACTTGGGTTTGTCCCTACGTTGTGACTTGCGGGCTTGTGTTTCCGTCATTGCTTACCTTGACATGCAATCTCTCTTTTTTTCTCACTCTTCTTTTGTTTTCTTTCTCATTCTTTTTCTCAAAAACCTGTTAGACTGGGTGTGTTTAAACTTAATAATCTTCAATTGGAGAGGTACAAATGTCAGAACGTTTAGATAGAATAGAAAAAATCTTGGAAGAAAATAGCAAACAACAAGAAGAAAATAGCAAGCAGTTAGCAGAATTGACTAAAAAGCAAGAAGAATTTGCAAAACAGATGCAAGAACGCAATGCCGCTTGGGAGAAGCAGGTACAAGAATCCAGTGCCAGATGGGAAAAAGAGAGGCTAGAACGCAATGCCGCTTGGGAGAAGCAGGTACAAGAATCCAGTGCCAGATGGGAAAAAGAAAGGCTAGAACGCAATGCCGCTTGGGAAAAAGAAATGAAGGAAGAAAGACGATTGAGAAAAGAAAGCAACAAGAAGCTAGAAAGTTACATCACGGTAGAAAGTGACATACAGGAAGACGCTTACTATCGTACTGGTCAAAGGGAGATAGAAGACCAAGGATTCATCTTGATTGGACAAATTCGTTATGATTCTGTAGATAAAAATGTGAAGGGAAGATTTGAGAAAGTAGTTGGGCAGTATGACGTTGTTTTTTATAATCGTTCTCACATCTTCATTGTAGAAGTGAAGCATAAACTTCGTCTTGATGACTTTGACCAAGTGTTCAGGCACAGGGAGACGTTCCCTGTCGTGTTTCCGCAGTATCAGGATTTTCAAATTCATCTGGGACTTGCGTGTCAAAGCATTCCAGAACATTTCATCTCTCATGCCAAAGCCAAAGGAGTTTACCTCCTACAACCTGAAGCAGACCAAATTAAAGTCATTGAACCTTGACCCGCAATCTCTTTTTTCTCACTTCTCCCGTCATTGCGGGCTTGACCCGCAATCTCTTCTTTTTTTCTTAAAACACAGGACAAACACTTGGGTTTGTCCCTACGTTGTAACTTGCGGGCGTCTCCTTGTCATTCCTGCGAAAGCAGGAATCCATGCTTAGTTTGATGATAGATTCCGCATCAAGTGCGGAATGACAGAAGAGTCACTTGAAAACTTGACCTGCAATCTGTTTTTTTCTCATTCTTATTCTGTTTTCTTTCTCATTCTTCTGTAATTCTTTTTCTCAAAAATCTGTTAGACTAGATATTTTATTTTATAGATTTTGAACTTAAGGAGACGAAAATGAGTGAAAGATTTGACGAGATTTGGGCAATTTTAGATAGAGTTGCGAAACGTCAAGAAAAAACGGACAAGCAGTTAGCTGAAAATGCGAAACAACAAGAAGAAAACAGCAAGCAGTTAGCAGAGCTAACAAAGAAGCAAGAAGAAAACAGCAAACAACAGCAAGAGTCCAATGCCGCTTGGGAGAAAGAAATGAAGGAAGAAAGACGATTGAGAAAAGAAGCCAACAAGAAGCTAGAAAGTTACATCACGGTAGAAAGTGACATACAGGAAGACGCTTACTATCGTGCTGGAAGCAGAGAAATAGAAGAACAAGGATTCATCACGATTGGACAAATCCCTTATGATTCTGTAGATAAAAATGTGAAGGGAAGAAGCGATAAAAAAGTCATCGGACAGTATGACGTTGTTTTTTATAATGACTCTCACATCTTCATTGTAGAAGTGAAGCATAAACTTCGCCTTGATGACTTTGACCAAGTGTTCAGGCACAAAGAGACATTCCCTGTCGTTTTTCCACAATATCAAGATTTTCAAATTCATCTGGGGCTTGCGTGTCAAAGCATTCCAGAACATTTCATCTCTCATGCCAAAGCCAAAGGAATTTACCTCCTGCAACCTGAAGCAGACCAAATCAAAGTCATTGAACCTTGATTTTCATTGCTCACCTTGCCACACAATCTGTTTTTTTCTTTTGTTTTCTTTCTCGTTCTGCTCTCACCCTTGTTTTTTTAGATTCCGTGTCAAGTGCGGAATGACAGAGGAATTTTGCAGGCGTGTCTTTTCGTTATTCCATCGTCTCCTTGTCATTGCTCACCTTGACCATTCGTCATTGGGGACCTGACCCGCAATCTCATTCTTCTTCAAATACAGGACAAACACTTGGGTTTCGTTGTGACTTGCATGTGTGGGCTTGTCATTCCTGCGAAAGCAGGAATCCACGCTTGGTTTGATGATAGATTCCGTGTCAAGCACGGAATGACTGAGGGATTTTGTTGATAGATTCCGTGTTAATCACGGAATGACAGAAGGACTTTGCTAGATTGACCCGCAATTTCTTTTTTTGCTTACTTCTTTCATCAATCCAAACTTGCTAAGTTCTCTTTGTTTCCATTTGGTCTCAAATTTGTTATGATTCTGGATTTAGCATTCTCACACACAAACTGATGGAAACTGCTTTACTTTTTGACACACTCAAGACCTCCAAACACTTACAAGCTGCAGGCTTTGAACAAGGACAAGCAGAGGCATTGACAGAAGAATTTAAATCTGTTGTAGAAAGCAACTTTGCGAAACTCTCAACCAAAGAACAGGTCTCTGCTTTAGAGGAACAACTGAAGCAGAAAGCCACCAAAGAAGATGTTCAAAGCGAAATTAGAGCTGTCAAAGATGAACTGAAAGAAGACGCCCAAAATGTCAAAGATGAACTGAAAGAAGACATCCACTATTTAAAAGGAGACCAGAAGCTCCTTAAATGGATGGTCGGTTTTGGCATTTCTTTAAATCTGGTAACACTTGGGGTCGTGTTAGCCTTTTTGTTTACCTCTCTTCCTACTCCTACTTAAACCACCCCAATTGCCGTGAGCAAGCACTCCTCCAGCAGACAGAATGACAAAAGGAATTTGCTCGTTTGTACTCCCTTCTTTTTCTCTCTTTTTTCCACTTTCTTTCTTCTTTCACTTTTTCTCTGCTTTGCTCCCACTCTTTTTTTGAGATTCCGTGTCAAACACGGAATGACAGAAGAGGCACTTGATAGTCTGTCGTTGGTCATTGCGGGCTTGTCTTTAGTCATTCCTGCGAAAGCAGGAATCTCTCTTTTTTCACTTTTCTTTTGTTGTCTTCCTCGCTCTTTTTCTCAAAAAATCTGCTAGAGTAGTTATTTTATTTTGTAAATTTTGAATTTAAGGAAGTCAAGAAATCATTAGTCCTCAAGTGACTAAAGTCAACGTTTAACGGGGCAGATTGAGAGCAAGACTCAAGAACAATCAAACCTCAAAACTCTCTTGTTTGTCCTTTCTTAACCTCCAATTTTTTTCTCAAAGACACATCGTGCGTCAAATGCAGTTGCCCTCCTAAAATTTTGTCTTGACAAGAACTTTTAAGGAACGCTACACTCACTCCTTGTTTTTTACGTGGTGTGAAAAGCAAGATGTGAGGAGATGCTTTTTTCGTTGTTGTTAGAGCATTCCAACATCTATCGTTTACTTCTTTTATTTCTTTCAACATCAATTTTATTATAAGGATTCGTATGATCTTCAAAAAAATATTTAAGGCTGGTTTCGTCGCAACAGTGTTACCTTTCACCACCCTTTATGCAGAGCCTAGTAATGTGGAATGTATTGCTCCTGCTGGTGCAGGTGGAGGTTGGGACTTCACTTGTCGTGTGCCAGCGGCAAAAGTGATGACCGAGTTGGGTTTGGTTGACGGCAACATCAAAGTCACCAACATGTCAGGAGCAGGTGGGGGAAAAGCCTACTCGTTCGTGGTGACCAAACGTTCTGATGATGAAGAGTTGATTGTTGCGGCAAGTATGGCAACAGCAGCACGTCTTGGACAAAATGTTTATTCAGGGTTTAGTGCAAATGATGTGCGTTGGTTAGGAGCGTTGGGTGCAGATTATGGCGCCATCGTCGTTCACAAACAATCAAAAATTAAAACCTTGAAAGATTTAATCAAAGCCTTACGAGACAATCCACGTCGCACTCCTGTTGTTGGGGGTAGTTCTGCGGGCGGTTGGGATCATCTCAAAGTTTTAATTTTAGCAGACAAGGCGGGGATTTCTGACCTTAAAGCCATCAACTACATTTCCTTTGACAGTGGCAATACTGCCATGCTTGAAGTCATCAGCAAAAGAGCTGATGTATTTACAGGTGATGTTTCTGAAATCTTGAGTTACTACGATAAAGGAGACGTCAGAGTTTTGGCAATTCTTGCTCCAGAACGTATTGACCGACTGCCTGATGCTAAAACTGCTAAAGAGCAAGGTTACGATGTCATTGGTGCGAACTGGAGGGGATTTTATGCTCCTAAAAACATCTCTAATTCTCGTTATCAAGAGTGGGTCAAGATTGTTCGCACTGTTGCTAATTCTGAGGAATGGGTAGAGCTTCGCAATAAAAATGGACTTGCTCCTTTTGCCTCTTTTGGAAGTGATTTTGAGAATTTTGTACAAGACCAAATCTCTCTAGTCGGCAAGATTTCTGAAGATTTAGGCTTTGTGAAAAATTAAAGAATCCGGCTAGTGCAGTGAAAAAACTCAAGTTTGATCAATCTTCTGCAGTCGTTGTTATTTTATTTTCTCTCGTTTATGCCTATCTGGGCAGTTTGATTGAAGTCAATTTTTTCAACGGGTTGGTTGGTCCTCATCACTGGGTTTACATCTTATCTGGATTTTTAGGATTCTTTGCCCTCCTGCTTTTTGTCAATTCAACAGACTTTCAACCTAGCCACGCTGAATGGAAGGATTGGCTCTTCCGCCTGCCTTTTGTCATTGGCACTCTCCTTTATGTAGAAGCATTAGTTTACGTTGGTTTTTTACCTGCCATGATTGCATTGATGACCATGACAGGCGTTTTATTTGGTGCAACTAAAACTAAAGCGTTTGTCAGTGCTGTCATCATGTCTGTCCTGTGTTACCTGCTTTTTGACACCGTGTTAGACATTTCTCTTGGCAGAGGACTATGGTTGAAGTGGTGAAAAGTAGAAATCAAAATAATCAATCATAAATAAAAATAAGAGGAAATATGAACAATGGAATGTTAGTGTCTATCTCTTGGAATAGTAATAGATGGGCTGACAAGGCAACTCCTGATGATTTAGCGAATTCTGGTTATGAATATGTGCAACAAAATCAATTCATGTGTGAAGATTTGAATTTTGGACATTTGGTTCTTCCTAAAGAACCAAATAATTACTGGTTAGGATATACGCCATCATTTAAATCTGGCCTCCCAGTGAATGATTGTCCTATCATAGCATTTTTTCGTAGTAGAAACTATCACAAGGGAACTAATGAGATTGTGGGATTTTATGGCTTCCCTAGAATTGAAAATTATCAAAGAATGGTTTTTAATCACCCCTCAAATAGACTGGGAGATTACGATGTTAGCAATATCAAAGCATATCCAGAAAATATTGTGCTTTTTGATAGATCAATCGTGATTGGTGAGGATATTCAACCCGCAGAGTTTTTGCCAGAAGGTAAAGAGTTAGGCAAACAAGGTTGGAATCACCTTGATTTAAAGGGTATTTGTCATTTGCTAAAACTTGCGGTTGAATTGAATTTTAACGATGAGAGGCTCAAATCATTTATGAAACAGCTTGATTTTTGAATTATCTCCCTTGATGTTCACATGCAAGAATCATTGAGTTTATTATTTGATGGATTTGCTGTTGCACTGACGTGGCAGAATATCGGGTTTATCATTTTAGGCACGTTTTTGGGAACACTGATTGGCATGTTACCGGGCATTGGACCAGTCAATGCGATTGCTGTTTTGTTCCCGATTGTGTTCACTCTTCAAATCTCACCTGCCAGCGTGATGATGCTGTTTGCCAGCATTTATTACGGTTCACAATATGGCAACTCTATTTCTAGCATCTTACTCAATGTTCCCGGTACTTCTGCTGCTGCTGTGACTGCCATTGACGGCTATGCTCTTGCAAAAAAAGGAGCAGGAGGCAAAGCCTTGGCGATGTCTGCGATTGCTTCCTTTGGGGGTGGCACTTTGTCTATCTTTCTACTGGCATTGTTTGCTCCTCCTCTGGCAAAATTGGCGATTGACTTTGGACCTGCTGAATACACAGTCTTGATGGTCTTTGCTTTCATGTCACTGTCCAGCTTCAGCACAGGGAGTTTTGCCAAAGCCATGATCTCTGCCACGTTGGGATTGGTCATTTCCTCCATTGGCATTGACTCCACAACAGGAGCCAGTCGGATTACTTTTGGACTGATAGAGCTTTATGACGGCATTGATTTTATCGTTGTCGTGATTGGTTTTTTTGCAGTGAGTGAATTATTTTTCATGCTTGGAGAAGTGGAAAAGACCAAAACGATGATCCAGCCTTTGACCAGTTTGATGATTTCATTCAAAGACATGGTCGCTTCTTTTGCCATCATTTTAAGAAGTTGCATCTCAGGCTTCATGGTGGGAGTTTTGCCCGGTGCAGGTGGAACGATTGCCAGCTTCTTAGCCTATGCAATGGAAAAGAAGTGGATTAAAGGCAATCAGTTTGGTCAGGGAGATTTGAGGGGGGTTGCTGCTCCTGAGTCTGCAAACAATGCCTCAGCAGTGGGTTCATTCATTCCTTTGTTGATTTTAGGAGTTCCCGGTAGCGAGACAACAGCTGTCATGCTAGGTGGTTTCATCAGCTTTGGGATTCAACCCGGTCCTTTATTTTTGGAAAATACACCTGAAATTTTTTGGGGATTAGCCGCCTCTATGTTCATTGGGAACGTCTTTTTAATCATTTTAAACCTGCCCCTTGTAGGACTTTTTGCAAGGATTTTACTCACTCCTCGTTATATTCTCATGCCTGCGATTGCGATGCTAAGCATTGTGGGGGCATACACCATCAACGGCAGTGGGTTTGATGTCATTTTGATTATCATTTTTGGCTTGGTTGGTTATGTGATGAGACGTGCGGATTATCCTCTTGCTCCATTGGTTTTAGGGGTCGTGCTTGGCACGTTGATTGAAACCAACTTCAGACGTGCGTTAATTTATAGCGGAGGTGAATTTTCTATCTTTTTTGAATCCAACATCACCATCATTTTATGGGTCTTAGCTTTTCTTAGTTTGATTGCACCAAAATTGGTCAATTTGGTCAAAAAGAAAATTTAACTTTTAAGAAAAGCGAAAGAACTGGAAAGGAAGCATTGTGAAAGTCTCAATCTTTTTAAAGTGTCACACTTTTTGAGTATCACAATGCTTTGGTGATTTTAGGCAGGGGTGAACTTATGGCAGTTTTTCCGTGCTTTCAATTTGCACTTTGCCTTCATTGATCTCTAAAATAGCACGGTATCCGGGCTTGTGTTGGTCATCAAAGAATTTCTTCCCCACGTGAAAATTTTCTACCTCAGGGTTTTCTGCTTCGTAAATTTCTTTAGCACGCTTTGCCGCAACGACGACTTTTTCAAATTCATTGTAAGGCATGACCTTTTGATGATCTTCAACAAACGATAAATAATCTGTAAACATGAGATACTCCTTTTTTATTGTTCTAAAATGACTTTGACATAAGATGTCAGAGGTGAGTTGGGAAAATTTGTTGTCAATTCTTCTAATTTTTTCTTGGCATCATTGATGTTGCCTTGCGCTAAGCTGATTGCCGCTTGTAAACGCAACTTGGCATCTGACCATGTCTGGTCTTCCAACGTAGCTAATTCTTGATTTGCCTTCTCAAACTGTTGAGTTTCAACATAGGCAATGACTAATGAAACGAACGCCATCTTCTTGATGTGTTCACTGACTTTTGGGGAATCTTTGGCTTGTCGGTATGCTCTGATGGCGTGTTCCCATTGCTGAGATATGCCGTAGGTATCACCAATGCGAACTAATAAAGCAGGGGCATAGACACTGTCAGGAAACTGATCTACAAACTTTTGCATCACAGCGACCCCTTGCTCAAAGTCTTCTTCCTCAAAAAATTCTTCAAATGCTCTTTCTGTTTCATACAAAGCATTGGCTTGTTCTACCTGTTGAGCTTCTTGGAACTCACTCCAGCCATAAATGCTAACAGCAACCACAATGAAGCCAACAGCCAGAGAGATAAACAGAGTCATTCTTTGATAAATGAAGTCTGCAGCTGACAGGAAGAATAGTTCAATACGTTCAGATAAGTCCAAAGTTTCAAGAGGTAATTTTTTAGCCATGTTGATTTTAAGATTGTCAAAAAGTCAGACTTATTATTTAATAATAGATAAAGTTTAGATGCAACCACAAATATTATATGGAGGTATTCTTATGAAAATTTTTGATTCTCGCAAGTTTTTCACATTCCTTCTCGTTCTCTTCTCTGCATTTTTTTTGCAAGGTCTGGGAGGGGGAGATGACTCTGAACAAGTGCCTCTTCCTACCAAAAACTTTCAAGCCACTATCATTGATCAAGTGGGTACCAATTTTAACGTAAGCCGCCTCAGCTGGACAGGTAAAAACATCATCAAAGCCAAATATGGCAAGTCCACAATTCAAGTGCCATTTGAAAAGATTCAGTCTATCAAGTTGATTGATGGAGACCCTTCTTCACCCTTTATTCTTGCACAAATCATCATCAAAAGTGGCAATCGCTATCAAGTTCAGTTAGACCGCCTGACTAAAGTTTTTGCAGAAACAGAATTTGGTAGTTTAGAAATTTTTGTTCAGGATATTAGTGAGATCACTTTTTAAATTCCTTAAACTTTCAATTTGCTTTGCATTCATTGCTACCAACGTTTTTGCTCAATTCAACACGCTTGAGCAAGACTTATTGGCAGGATTTAGCAGTGATGGACGTGTTAAAATTCTCATTCTCACGTTCTCTCCTTTTGGGATTAGTGAGACTGCAAGCAATCAAGTCTTGCGGATTGTGCAGGATAATCTGAACAACACCAAACATTTTACTGTGGTTGGTCCAAGTGAATGGCAACCTCAATTAAACGAAAAACAACCGCATCTTGTCAATTGTACTGAAACTTCATGTGCTGTTCAAATTGGCAGGCTTTTCAATGCTGACAAAGTTCTGACAGGTCAGCTCAAGCTGACACCCGTTTTAGACTCTGATGGTTCATCAAAAGACGGATTTGTCATCACGCTTCAACTCATCTCTGTTGCGACTAATATGTTGGATTTAGAGGAAGAGATTCGTTTTACTGATGAAGACATGAATCAGCGGTTGTTTCAGCTGGTGAATCGGGTGTCTCAAAACACATTGCTGAGTGGTAGAATTTTGTCAGTTGGTCAAAAAAGTGTGATAGTGGACTTGGGAAAGGTGCATGGTTTGAAGATAGGAGACCGTTTGGTGGTTTACAGTCGCGGACAAACTACAACAGGAATACAGGGAGAGACACTAGGTTTGGAACAACGCAAAATTTCTGTTTTAGAAGTGGTCAGAATCAATGAACAATCTTCAGAAGCCATTGCACCATACGCTTTTGGAGTACCAGAGGTTGGACAATGGGCAAGGACTTATGTCAATCGTCAAAGACAAATTGAGCTGGTTTCAGAGGCAAGACGTGAGCTTGATACACAACTGCGGCTGATTCCCCCTACCCAGCCACGTAGAAGACCCCTACAACCTCAAACGCTTGCACCACTTGACCGTCCTTCACAGGAAAGACAAGAATGGCAGAAAGCTCTCAACCAAGTGCGCATAGACAAACGTCTGTGGCTACTGGTTGGTGGTGCTTCTGCTGGGGTGGCTGTGGCGTCATTTCTGCAAATCATTCCTTCAGAAACGATTCAGCAAGTTGGATTGATTGGTGGTTTAGCTGGTGCAGTTTATGGAGGTGTGAAGTATGTGGGACTTTCTCGTGAAGAAACTAGCCTGCTTAATGAAGGTCGCATCAAAAACTGGACTTCTTTTCAAACACCAAATCACCATCTTGCGTTTGAAGAATCCAACATGAGTTTGTCATTTCAATTTGAGTTTTAAAGATGAAAGTTTAATGAAAATCTAATGTTTCCTCCTCCAAAAATCAAAGCCGAAGACATTCAAAAGCTCCCTCAAATCCTTTTCAGCGGAGAAATCCACCTTGTAGAAGACCAAGAATCAGCCCAAAAAGCCCTACATCATTTGCAAAAAGAAAAAATTCTTGGATTTGACACAGAAACACGTCCTGTCTTTCGGAAGAATCAACCCCCACATTCTGTTGCCCTTTTGCAACTTGCATCAGAAGCTGACGTCTTTTTGTTGCGATTGAATCAAAAGCAACATTACGAAGAGATTATCTCTATTTTAGAGAGACCTGACATTTTAAAAGTTGGTGTGGGAGTGTCAAGAGATGTGGAAGCACTCAGGTCAACCTTTGAGTTTCAGCCTGCTGGCTTTTTTGACTGTGTAAAGCTCTGTCATCGTCTGCAAATTAAGCAAAGTGGCTTGAGGAATCTTTCTGCCCTTTTGTTTCAAAAGCGATTGTCTAAAAATGCACAGCTTTCTAACTGGGAGCAACACCCACTGACCCACAAACAAATGCTTTATGCTGCAACTGATGCTTGGGTTAGCAGAGAGATTTTCCTCAAACTTTCAAAAAAAGTTTCTACAATCACTTAATCACACGGACAGGAGGGGGAGTTGAACATCATTTTATGTGGCTGTGGTGATATTGGCAGGTATGTTTTGTCAAATTTACTAGAAGAAGACCACCAAAATCTACGACTCATTATAGAATCTGACCCCGCCCTTGCCAGAGAAATCAAAGACTCTTTTGATGTGCTAGTCCTCAATGACTCTGCACTCTCTATGTCAACCATCAAGTTAGCCTCCACAGTAGGAACAGACCTTTTTGTTGCCACGATGGGCAATGATGCAGAAAACATTGTTGCCTGTATGCTTGCCAAACAAGCAGGTGTGGACAAGCTCATTGCACGGGTGAGTTCTAATTTAGTGTTTCAAGACAACGAAGGATTGCATGAGAATTTTCTGGGAATTGACCTTGCTCTTTCACCTGAAGGATTGACTGCACAAGAGATCAACAGGCTAGCAAGGGGAGATGGAGCATTGTCTATTGACCAATTTGCGGGGGGGGAAATAGAGGCAACCCGTATCAAAATCATCAAAAATTCAAGTTGGATTGGATATTCTATTCAAGACTTAAAATTACCTGCCAACGTCATCATTGCCGCTGTCATTGAACAAGGTGAATTGCATGTCTCTCGTGGTGGGTTGATGATTAGACCCAATAGTGAAGTGATTCTTGTTGGGTTATCTGCCTCTGTGAGGAAAATTGCGGCAGAACAAGCTCCTGCGTCTCGGGGCAAGCGGGATAAGATCTTTTTTTCGGGTCTTTCACAAAGTACTGAAATTGCCCTAGAAGTGTTGCAAGACATTCATCATAAAATCCAAGTGATTGAAAAATCACGTGTCAAATGCGAGGAACTGGCTGCCAAATTTCCTGAAATCTCTGTGATTCATGGAGACGGAACAGACTACCGAAAATTGCAAGAAGAAGACATTGACCTTTGCTCTACCTTCATTGCAGGCAGCAAGGATGATTCCTTCAATTTAACAACCTCTTTGCTGGCTCAGCAAGAAGGCGTCAATCATCTCATTCCTTTGGTTCACAATGTCAATCGTGTGTCCCTTTTTGAACAGCTGGACATTCCAAGATACGTCAGTCCCAGTTTGCTCACTGGGGAAGCCATCATGCGTTTCATTCGTGGCAACCAATACAAATCTGTCAGTGTTTTAGAAAATGGTGCAGCTGAAATCTTTGAAATTGTCATCAAATCTGACGCCCCCATCACCCAAAAACCTTTAAGAGATGTCATTGTGCCTGTCGGGTCGCTCATTGTTGGAGTCAAAAGAGACAAGCTGATTTTTGTGCCTCATGGCAATGATACTCTTCAAAAAAACGATCAAGTTGTTGCCATGACCACACCCCGAGCCAAAAAAGGCTTGAACCGTCTGTTAGGATTATGAATTTTAGGCTAATCTCCCGATTTTGTGGACAGGTCAATTTACTCATTGCCTGCATTTTATTGGTGCAAGCCTTGTGGTGCTTTTATTTTGATGCTTCCCCTGATTTGGGGTTGAAACTCATTGCGTCAATGGTTGTGATTTTGGCATCTGGCATCATTTTATGGATTGTAGGACACAAGCATCAAGGAGACATTAAACCCCGTGAAGCCCTGATGATTGTTGCTTATGCGTGGTTTTTAATGTCCATAGTTGGAACCTTACCCTATTTACTGGCAGAGACTTCACTTCACTTTGCTGATGCGTTCTTTGAATCCGTCTCGGGGTTCACAACCACAGGATCAACGATCCTAAAAGACATTGAAGCCCTTCCTGATGCTGTTCTCTTTTGGCGGTCTTTCACTCAGTGGATTGGGGGGTTAGGCGTCATCGTTCTGTTTGTCAGCATTTTTCCAAGTCTCGGCGTCGCAGGTGGAAAGAGCTTGTTTAAAATGGAAATGCCCGGTCCCATCAAAGAAAACATCACTCCCAAAATCCGTGACACCACTCGCTACCTTCTCTACGCCTATTTGATGTTAACTGTTGTTGAGGCTCTGCTCCTTGTCTTTGTGAGTCAGATGCCTTGGTTTGATGCCATCACTCACAGCTTTAGCACCATCTCAACAGGTGGTTTTTCTATCAAAAATGCTAGCATTGGCTCGTATCATTCTGCCTCTGCTGAGTGGATCATCATCGTCTTCATGTTTTTAGGAGGCACAAACTTTGGACTGTATTATTTGATCATTCATGGTCAAATCAAAGTCGCTTTGAAAGATTCAGAATTGCGATTTTATGCAGTTCTCATCGTCCTTTTATCCAGTATCATCACCATTTCGCTCACTTTTTATAATGGGCATGAAATAGATGACTCTGTTCGTCGCAATTTAAGCCATCAAATAGAAGACCAACACCTTGAAAAACTCAGTTTGTTAAAGCAGGAACAATTCACAACCACATTTTTTCTGATGCAAGAGCTGGAAAGAGTGGAAATTACAGAGCCTCAAGTCCAAAAAATGATTATTGTCAATTCACAAAAAAACTATGAATGGCAAATTGCCATCAGAAAATCTATTTTTCAAGTTGTTGCTTTGATTACAACGACAGGCTTTGCATCAGATGACTACGAACTCTACCCTGTTTTTGTTCACATGTTTTTGTTTTATTTATTGTTTTGCGGAGGTTGTGCAGGCTCCACAGCAGGAGGAGTGAAATTGTTCCGTATCCTTTTGATTGGTAAGACTTTTCTACACGAGATTAAAACAGGATTTAGACCTGCATTGGTCAGCAAAATCCGTGTCGGTTCAACAATTATTTCAAATGATTTAATCCGCACTGTCCTTGCGTTTGTCGGCATTTACTTTGCTTGCATTGCCATTGGTGCATTGTATTTAGGGCTGGAGGGACATTCTTTGATTACAGCACTGACAGCCTCTATGACTGCCGTTGGAAACTTCGGACCGGGTTTTGGAGAAATCGGACCAACCGAAAATTTTTCACACTTCAGCAGTGACGCAAAAATCATGCTTGGAATCCTCATGCTACTTGGCAGACTTGAGTTTTTCACTCTCCTCACATTCTTGCATTATCGCTTCTGGAAACGATAATCTTTCAAAAACAAAATTTTCAAACGTCTTTATTGATAACTCACAACTTTTGAAAATTAAGACAATCAAAGGTCATCTTCAACTATGATTTTTTGGAATCTCTTGGCTGTTGGTAGTGGTGGATTTGTTGGGGCAATTTTGCGGTATTTGCTGAGCAAAGGAGTTCATCAATGGCTCGGTCATGGCTTCCCTTATGGAACGTTGGCAGTCAATGTCATTGGTTCTTTCATCTTGGGAATCTGCATTGCCTTCTTTCGTCAAAGCTCCAGTCCTGAAGGTTTACAGCTTTTTTTGACAACAGGCATGATGGGGGCGTTGACGACATTTTCAACATTTAGTGTAGAAACACTTTTACTGATTCAGGAGGGAAATTTTTACAAAGCAGTGGTCAATGTTGGGTTGAATCTTTTACTGTGCTTGGTTGGCAGTTTTTTGGGAATGTTCCTTGTTAAATCATACTAAAGTTTTTAATGTCTTTTTTAAGACCTGCTTGTAAATCTGAAAATAGAAATTTGTTTTTCAAAAGGTAATGAGACCAAAATGTCGTTAATGCCGTCCCCTGAAACATCAGCAATTTTGATGAAAGAAGGTCTTGCTCCTCTTTCATATTGGCTTGATGCAATGTCGTCCCTCCTATATTGTCCTCTTCCACTTCCGTAACTCAATAATACCGTCAAGTCTTTGTCGTCAATATTCCCAATGACGAAGTCCAAAATATTGTCACCATTGAGGTCTCCTGCCGCTAATTGAGCAGGACCATTGCCTGTGTCAAATTTATGTTCATCAAACCCTCCATCACCGTCGCCATAGAAAATTAAGACATAATCACTTCCATAATTGGAAACAGCCAAGTCATCTTTGCCATCATTGTCCCAATCCCCTGAAATGACGGCTTGAGGCAACTCTCCAATGTCTATGCTTTTTCTTAGTTCAAAACTGCGGGATTCTCCTGATTGTACGTTTTGCAGGATATTGATTTCTCTTTCCTTCAAACTCACAGCAGCAATGTCTGGGAAGTCATCATTTCCCCAAAATTTTCCAACAGCAACCTGCAGGGTTCGTGGTTCTAATCCGTCATCTTCATCAATCTCTTTCACGTCTTGAAAACTTTTTGATTCATTGAGTAACACACTCAATTTGTCTTCCAGATAATTTGCAATGACAAGGTCGTACACAGGTCTGGAATCTGATAATTGATTTTGCAAATTTGCTGATGTCACAAAAAGGGGGTCTTCTTCAATCGTGATGCTTTTTTGAAAGTCAAAAGTTGCATTGCCTGTTCCTGTCCAATACTTTAATGTGTGGTTAGAAGAATCAACGACTGCAAGGTCTATTTGCCCATCTTGATTGAAGTCATTCAATGTCAAATGTTGTGGAATGCTAAAATCTGTTGCAGTCCATGTTTCTTCAAACAAATCCTCACCATTTTCAAAATTATTGCTTGTCGTTCTTTTAAAAACACGAGCAGTGCCATTTTTACTGAGTGGAAAAAGAGCAATCAAATCAAGGCGGTTGTCTCCGTTGAGGTCTTTGAGTTCAAAGGCGAGTGGATTCTTCCCAATATGTTCAAGGGGCGTTACTTGATAATTGAGCCGAATCTTTGTTCCTGACAAATCTTCGTATTCTAAATAAGTTTTGAATGAGATGTCGCTTTCCACCTTTCGCCGTTCTTCGTATCCGCAGGATTGAAAAAAAATCACAACCATCAATCCTAAAACAAAGTATTTAATTTTCATCTGATTGCCTTTGTTCATAAGCATTTTTTGCTTTCAAATATTGTCTTTGAGTATAACGTTTCAACTGCTGATAATCTTTTTCTTCAACTCTCCCAAGTTGATATTCTTCCTCCAACTCTTCAAGTGTGTTCAGTAACATGTCTTGTTCATATAAATCGTTTTCTTGATTTTTGAGACGATAAGGCAAAAGAGGTTTGGCATACAAAGGAAAAGACAGTAAGCCGATGAGTGCAATGCTGAAGGCAAGACCTACAATAAGAGTTAACATATCAAAAGGGTTACGTTTTTAAATTATTGATTTTTTGTGCTAATTGCCCAGTCCACGACAAGGTCATTTCCTCCCTCGTAAACAACAGGTTCACCATCAAAAAAAACTCTAATTGCAGAACTGTCTCCTGCTGTCAGTTTAACACCTTCTTGCGACTGGATATTCAGTTGTTGTCCGGGAAGCATTCTTGTTTCAAAAGGAGGTTCTGCATCTATTTGGACTCTAACCCAGACAGTTTTGCGGCTTTCAATAGCAATGGAATGTATTTGACTCTCAACGACAGTCTTCTCATTAGGTAGATTTTGAACTTTTTCAACTTCAGGAGTCTGATCTTGGCGAGGAGTTTCAACATTCACCGACTGCACAACAGGATTTTGGACTTGAGGCTTTTCTTGGTTTTGTGCAGGATTTGTCAAAAAAATGAACCCACCGTAAGCACCCCCTCCTAAAATAGAAAGAGTGATGAGAACCTTCCAAAGTCTTTTGGAAGTGGATTGAGAAGGGATCTCAGGTAATTGATTGAAGTGCAAAGGCTTGTCTGCCTCTATTTCTTCTGGGGCAATGCCTGATTTTTGAATGATTTCTTCAGGGTCTAGCATCACCACTTGTGCGTATGAACGCAAGAATCCTCTTAAAAAAACAGGACCGGGTTGCTCCCCCATGTACCCTTCTTCAATTTGGTTGAGAATATTACGATTGATCCTTGTTCGCTCTACAATATCTTGCAGAGAAAGATTTTGTGCCTCACGTGCAGATTTAAGAAGTCCTCCAACATGTTTTAATGCTGGGCTTTCTTTGAGATTGGCAAAATTTGAAGGCTCTGGCATGAAGCAAAAAATTAGGTAGAAATGCAATATCCCAAGCGAGACAAATACTCATCAAAAGATGCTATTTTGACGTGTTTTTGGTAATAAATCAACTGAATTGCAGAACTGACAATCAGGGAAGGGTATTTTGTCATCGTGTGCGCACCAGATTTTAGACCCTTTTGGGCAAGGTCAGCAAACTCAAGTTCATGTTCCCAAATTTCAGGGCAAGCATTTTTCAGTTGGTTGACAAGTTGGTCATATTGGCTGTCAGAGACCAATGATTCATCTAGTTGATAATACAAAAAAGAGTGAAACAGGTACTGATCTACAAGTTGTTGGTTTGGGTCAAAATGAGTTCTCATAAATGCTTTGAAGTGTTGAAAGTGCAAGCCTCGTTTCTTTGACGTTGTGCATTCTAACAATTTTGGCACCGTTCATCAATGCAACGGAGGCTGCAATCAAAGATGGGCTTTCTCTTTCGTGTACTTCTAGCGGTTGCCAAACATTTGATAAAAATGATTTTCTTGAGACTCCAACCATCAAAGGTTGCCCCAAAGCATGAAGTTCCTTTAGCCTTCTGATGATTTCAAAACTATACTGAGCATCAGAACTCACAAAAAACCCTAGACCGGGATCCAAAACAATCTTTGAAAGAGGCACACCATGCTGTTGAATCCAACACATTCGTTCTTGAAAAAAAGATTTGAGAGATTCCAGCACATCATCATATTGCAGAAATTTTGTTGTTGTACGTGCATTGTCTTCTTTTGAAAAGACCAAAACGACTGCTGCACCAGATTCGGCAATGATTTCTGCCATGTGAGGTTCTCTACGCAATGCCGTCACGTCATTGATAGCATCAGCACCTGCGTTGATGGCTTGTCTGGCAACTTCTGCTTTGTAGGTGTCAACAGAAATCCAAACATTGCTACGTTGACGAATGCCTTGAATCACAGGAATCACTCGCTCCAATTCTTCATCAACGGCAACATCAACGGAATTGGGTCCTGATGATTCTCCTCCAATATCAAGCCACAATGCACCATCAGACTCTAATTTTAAGCCGTATTCAATGGCATCTTGTGCCGATGAAAACTTTCCCCCGTCAGAAAAAGAATCAGGCGTGCAATTCAAAATACCTGCAATCACAGGCTTTGTCATGTCAAGTGTTCTTACTTGCGATTGTAGAGTCGTCATTTTTTATCAAAATTTTTATTTTTTCAGCCTCTTGTTTTTTGATTCGTAGCAAATTGATTTTGACTGTTTTTAGCCAGTCATGTCTTTTTGCAAAAGGATTTTTAGTGATTAAGATACTAGAACGAGCTGGGTATGACACCTTATTTTTCACTTGTTACAAAAATTTTAGAGATAAAGACTTGACTTTTAGCATCATCTTACTTTAAAATCTGACTGCTTTTTTAAATTAACCTTTTTCATAATAATAGGAGAAAAACTTATGAAAAAACTACTGGGACTAGGAGTCTCTTTATCATTAGGTGCTGTTTCTGCAGTTGCAGGAACTTTGGAAGATGTTCAGGATAGGGGTCATTTGCGATGTGGTGTGTCCACAGGAGCATTTGGATTATCTTACACAGACGATGACGGACGTTGGCAAGGGATTGATGTGGAGTACTGCCGTGCCTTAGCTGCTGCAGTTTTTGGCGACCAAGATGCTGTCAAATTCGTGCCACTCACTACGAAAACTCGCTTTACTGCATTGCAGTCCAAAGAAATTGACGTTCTTTCTCGTAACACGACTTGGACTTTGTCCCGTGATACGGATTTGGGCTTAGACTTTGTTGGTGTCACTTGGTATGATGGTCAAGGCTTCATCGTCAATAAAGACCTAGGCGTCTCTTCTGCAACAGAATTAGATGGTGCAACCGTTTGTATCCAACCGGGAACAACAACAGAATTGAATCTGGCAGACTATTTTAAAGCGAACGACATGAAGTATGAGCCTGTTACAACAGAGACTCAAGATGACGCTTTGAAAGGCTTGAAAGCTGGACGTTGCGATGTTTACACAACAGATGCCACAGGACTTGCAGGTGTCAAAGCATCATTACCAAATCCAGATAATTGGGTCGTCTTACCTGAAATGATCTCTAAAGAACCTTTGGGTCCTGTGGTCAGGCATGGTGATAATAAGTGGGGAGACGTTGCTCGTTGGACACTTAACGCCATCGTTGTTGGTGAGGAACTAGGAATTTCTTCTAAAAATGTTAACTCGTTCGGTTCAACCAAAAATCAAGAAATTTCAAGACTTTTGGGTAAGACTGGAGAATTAGGGAAGTTCTTGGGAATCCGTAAAGACTTTGGTTATCAAATCTTGAAACAAGTTGGTAACTATGCAGAAGTGTATGAGCGAACTATGGCTTTGACTGGCTTGCCTCGTGGTGTCAATACACAATGGACACAAGGTGGTCTGCTCTACGCCCCTCCATTCCGTTAACCTTCTAACAATGTAGCTTTTCATTGTTTCAATCCAAGCAGTATGGGACTTCATCATACTGCTTTCTCGCTTTTTTTAATCCCCCAAAGTGTTTTTAGAGTTGTTTTTTTATTGACAAAATGTTGAAAAACCTTTGTGATAAAACCCTCCTTGAAATCATCTCATTCAAAAGGTCAGATGTTCAATTTGAAAAATAAGAAATCACGATCTATCGCCACTCAGGGACTGCTCATTGTGTTTCTATCCATAGCAGCAATTTACTTGATTGATAATGTATCAAAAAACTTGGCAAAATTAGGGATTGCATCAGGATTTGATTTTTTATTGACAAGAGCGGGCTATGATGCTTATTCTCCTTTTCTGCATTTTACATCAGATTCTACCCACTTGATGGCTTATTTTGTGGGGCTGTTAAACACTATTGTTGTCTCATTGACAGGGATTATTTTGGCAACATTGTTAGGTTTTATGATGGGGATTTTAAGACTTTCTGATAATTTGCTAGTCAATAAAACGGTGTATTGGATTGTGGAATTTACCCGCAATGTGCCTGTGCTAGTATGGATTGTCATTTGGTATTTTGGGGTCTTTTTACAGCTCCCTTCTCCCAGAAAGTCTTTTGAGATTGTGGACATCATCTTTGTTTCTAACAGAGGGCTTTATGTTCCAAAACCTGAGTTTTTATCTGGTTCTTTAGTCATCTTTGGTTTATTCATACTCGGTCTAGTTTCATACTACATTTACCGAAGACAGACCAAAGCAAAGCAATATGAACAATCAGGGCATCAGTCTTCTTTTTGGATTGGCACTGCCTTAATCATTGGGCTTCCTTGTCTCGGATTTCTATTTGTTGAAAATGCAGTGAATTGGTCTGTTCCTGTCTTGAAAGGGTTTAACTTTCGTGGTGGTGTCGCCTTAAAGCCTGAATTTGTAGCATTGTTAATGGGGCTTTCCCTCTATACGTCAGCGTCTATTGCAGAAATTGTCAGGGCAGGGATATTAGCCGTTCCCAAAGGACAAATAGAAGCCTCTAAATCTCTCAATTTGACAACATGGCAAACCAACAAGATGATCATTATTCCTCAGGCATTGCGTGTGATTATTCCACCTCTTAATAGCCAATTTATGAATTTGACCAAAAACTCTTCTCTTGCCATTGCCATTGGTTACGTTGATGTTGTAGCAACTATTGGAGGGATTACATTAAATCAAACTGGTCAGGCGTTGGAGTGTATTGCAGTAGTCATGGCGACCTATTTGATTCTTTGCCTGCTCATTTCAATTTTTATGAATTTTGTGAACCGACAAGTGCAAGTGGTAGAACGTTAATATTCATACATGGTGACTTGATGACTGAACAAACATCACAACAAAAGGTTGACCGACCTCCTCCCGTTTCTGAAAAGAACCTTTTACGATGGATTAGGAAAAATCTATTTTCTACATGGTACAACACTTTATTCACCGCATTCTTCGTTTATTTGTTGTATCTTGTGATTCCTCCAGCTTTGCAGTGGCTGTTCTTAAATGCCGATTTTTTCACTCAAGGACGAGATGAATGTACAAGTGGAGGTGCGTGTTGGGGAGTGATTACAGCACGTTTTGAACAATATCTTTACGGATTTTATCCCAAAGGTCAGCATTGGAGACCTAACCTTGCTTTTGTACTGTTAATTGTCGCCTTGTTGCCCATCTTTTGGGACAACATGAAATGGAGGATGCACTTCATGAAATTTAGTGCCTTCTACCCCATCTTAGCATTCTGGATTTTATTTGGAGGTTTTTACTTGCCTTCAGTTGACAGCACCCAGATAGGAGGCTTGTCGTTGACCATTGTTCTAGGGTTCCTTGGCATTGGATTGTCTTTGCCAATAGGCACTTTGTTAGCTCTCGGAAGACGCAGCGATTTGCCAATTTTGAGGTTGCTTTGTGTGATTGTCATTGAGTTTATTCGGGGTGTGCCGATGATTTCATTGTTGTTTATGGCAACGGTGATGTTTCCTTTATTCTTGCCACCGGGTTCCCAAGTAGATCAACTTTGGCGTGTCATTTTTATTGTGGTGATTTTCTCATCCGCATACATTGCAGAGGTGGTGAGGGGAGGACTTCAAGCCATTCCCAGAGGGCAAATAGAAGCATCAGATGCGTTAGGCTTGAAATACTGGCAAATGATGCGATTGGTCATCTTGCCCCAAGCATTAAAAATTTCCATACCGGGTATTGTCACCACCTTCATTGGATTATTTAAGGATACAACGCTTGTGTTGATTGTTGGCATGTTTGACCTGCTTGGTGTTGGGCGTGCAGCATTAAGCAACAAACAGTGGATTGGACTGGCAAACGAAGTTTATACATTTATTGCGTTTGTCTTTTTTATCTTCTGTTATAGCATGGCACGTTATTCGGTTTATTTAGAAAAAAAACTTTCTGTTGACCATCGCTAAACTTTAGGTCTGTTCTTAATAGTCTGTCGTTCTGTTTCACTTTTTGCAGCCTTCAGGAAGTTGTCCTTCTTGATAAAGGGACGTTTCCTTCCAAACTTCAAATCCGAATCGTTTTTAGAGATTTTCATGTATTTTATTCGTCCTATTGCTCATACTGATTTAGATGGTCTTCAACAGGTCGTCCATGATGCAGGGCAAGGGTTTACTTCGTTGCAAGGAGGTTTGCAAACATTGCAATCCAAAATCAATGCTTCTCAAAAAGCCTTTGACAGCCATGATCAACACGAAGACCAGTTTTACTTTTTTGTTTTAGAAGAAAGTGAAAGCCAAAGAGTAGTTGGAGTTTCAGGGATTTCATCTAAAGCGGGCGTTGATGAACCACATTACCTCTATCGCTTATCTACCATTACTCATGCCTCCAAAGTTCTCAATGTTTCTAGCCAAAAAAATGTTCTGTTCCTCACAAATGACAAAAGCTATGATTCTGAAATCTGCTCACTGGCACTGCTCAAAACTCATCGTGGCAAAGGCAATGGAACACTGCTTTCCAAACATCGTTTTTTATTCATGGAGAATCATCAAAACCGTTTTGGTTCGTCAGTTTTTGCAGAAATGCGGGGATTTTTTAATGAGAAGCATCAATCACCATTTTGGGAAAGCTTGGGTCAAAAATTCTTTCAAATAGACTTTGCCAAAGCAGATGCTCTGACAGGTCTTGCAGGATCGTCCCCTGAACACACCAAAGCTTTCATTGCCGAGTTGATGCCTCATCACCCCATCTATATTGATTTTTTAGGTCAAGAAGCGCAGGCTGTGATTGGTCAGACTCATAGCGACACAATCCCAGCTAGACATCTTTTAGAGAAGGAAGGTTTTATGTGGAATGGATACATTGACATTTTTGATGGAGGTCCTACTTTGGAATGCCGAGTACGGGACGTCCGCACCATCAAAAATAGCCAATTCTGTCAGGTGAGCATTGCTGAAGTTGAACAAAATGAATCAAGTCAGCCTTTTTTAGTCAGCAATACCAAGCTAAAGAATTATAGAGCTATTTCAGTCTTGACCTCTGAAACAAGGTTGCAAAACTCACAACGTTTTCATTTGACACCTGAACAAGCAGATGTTTTGCAAGTTTCTGAAAATCAGCTTATTTGTGTTTCTCCAGCCTAATCAGTATCTTTTTGAGATTTGAATGACTCAAGAAATGATGTCTTCAAATCTTTCAAAGAAATGCTCCCAGCTTTCTATGCGTTCAATGCCATCTTGTGTTAAGATGTCTTGGTTGAACGGAGTACTGAATAACATGACATGGGCATCACGGAAGGCACGAGAAACATCAAGGCAGTTTTCAATGTAATCGTCAACGAAGATGATGCGGTCTTCAGGTTGACAGATTTGTTGAATCATCTTGGATTTAGGTGGGGTATTGTCTTCAGGAAATTTGATGAATCCTGCACAATGCAATGATTCAAATTGAAAACCCAAATTTTGCAAATTGACAAGGCGTCTGGGCTTGATAGATTCAGGAATATTGGTGATGAAGTGAACAGCAGTTTTGACAAAGGTTTGATTGAAGGTTTGGGCATCAACCAGAGGCTCTAGTGTTTCAAATCGCCGACTATTGACAAGACTTTCCCAGATTTGAGAACGTTGTTCATCAGTTAATGCCTCATCTAAATAAAGAGGTCGTTGAAGAGTTTGGGGTACCTTCACACCCAAATGCTCTGCCTCCTTCACATAAGCACTATGAAAATCTAAAATGACACCATCAACATCAAAACATAAACGCAACATTAGCAATCACTCCATTTGCAACAAGTCAAATAACACATTCACTCTAACCGAACCAATGTACCACACTTTCATATGTTATTGAAATCCATTGACACAAAGATTGTGTTTTCTCTTGTTTTGACAAAGAATAACAATTTTCAAACATATCTCACAAAAATACTAAACACGCCATGAATTTAGAATTCATTGACGCTATGTCATCAGATGAAAAGAAATGGTTTGCACATGCAATGATTGGAATGGTTTATGCCGATGGGACGGTGGACAACACAGAGCTTGAGCATTTAAAAGCGGTTGTTGGAATGCTTGCCTCAGAAGGAGAAATCAATGAAATGATCAGTGCTGCTCGGCAAAAAACATTGACACAACCTAGAGTGAAAGTAGATCAAAAAATTGCTTTTGCCATTTTAAAACAGCTGGCAAGACTTTCTATCAGTGATGGCAAGTTGTCTCCTTCTGAAGTCAAATTTTTTAAAACACTGGGGTTGTCGGTTAAATTTCCCCCTGCTGTAATTGAAAAAGTCATTGACACAGCACGTAAAACGCTAGATGCACAACTGCCGAATGTTCATGTGGAAATTGGCAGGCATATCATGCACACCCAAGTTGTTGATTTGACAGAAAATAATTGTTGCTTCAGGTTCAAACATGCCATCTTGCCCAAAACAAGAGTGACCATGCAATTTTATGGAGTGGAAGAAGCAAAAGACCCCTCGCCTTATGAAAAAATTTTTGGCACAGTCACTTGGTCTCGTCCTAGCCGCACCATGGAAAAAGTCTTTATCATCAATGCAGGGTTTTCTCAAGTCGTGCGGGATTATCATGGTATTTTACAAATCATTTATCCCAATCGTTATGCACGCGCCCAAGAAGCCTCTCCCAAATTGACAGCATCTAATAAGTCATTGATGGCTCGTAATGTCACTTGCATTTGTGGTGAAAAAAATATCCCGTTTTGGTCGTTACGTTCCAAAAGCGTCACGGTGAAACCCAATATCTTTGGCATTCCTAAGTATGACAAACCCACGCAAGGATATGACCCTTGCGACTATAATTTGATTCAAAACATTGTTTGTCCAAAATGTTACTACACTTCTAATGACCTTCATTTTTTCATTAGCGAACATTCTGAAAAGCTTTCTTTTGACCTAGTTGCGTTCTTGAAAGAGTGGAAGGTGGACGAAAAAGCAAGAAAAGAAAAATGTGAGAAAGCAGGAGAAATGTTTGGGGAAGAACGTACGATGGAACAAGCATTGTTAAGCTATGATTTGGGGATTGAAACGTATGACGCTTTGTTAAGATTAGATCCTGAAAACATCGGCTACACACGCAAAGTCACTTCCTTTTTGATGATTCAGTCTGAATTGCTGATGAATGAGGGCAGGAGAGAAGAAGCACACGCCAAGCTGAAAGAAGCATTGAAAACGCTTGTGCCTGTTTTTACAAGGCTTGAACCTGAAGTCAGTTTACGTTCTGCATCACTACTTTACACAGCATGGGTTTACTTCAAAGACCAAAAGCAAGCTATGCAGTATATGAACTTTATCCTGAATTATGACAGAGACGGCAAACTCTCTCCAAATTCCAGAGAGTTTCGTGCATACAAATTAGCAAAAGAAAATGTCAACCGTATTCACCAAGACCGTGAAGAATATACGTGCGACAAATTAAAAACCTTTCACCTTGTCAAGTAGCTGTGAACGAGAGACCAACTTACGTTCTTATTACGGGTGCATCTAGCGGAATTGGGTTAGAACTAGCTAAAGTTTTTGCCAAAAAAGGACATCATCTAATCCTCACTTCAAGACGTTTGTCTTTGCTTGAAGAACTAGCTGGGCAACTTAAATCCCAGTTTGACATTCAAGTCCTTTGTTTTCAGTGCGACTTCACCAAAACCCAGCAAATTGAAGAATTATGGCAGACATTGCATCAACAGAACATCGTTGTTGAAACACTTGTCAACAATGCAGGAGTTGGGGTGTTTGGGACGTTTGACCAAACACTCTGGGAAGATGAACTTGAGTTGATACAGCTCAATGTCATTGCACCAACCTTGATGACTAAACGGTTTATCAAGCAACTCAAACAACAAAATCTTTCTAAAGGGCAACTTTTGAATATTGCATCTGCCGCTGGTTTAACAGCAGGTCCTTTGATGGCTGTTTATTACGCCTCTAAAGCGTATTTGATTTCATGGTCTCTTGCCTGTTTGTGGGAATTTAGAAACGACCTGACTGTTTCTATTGTTTGTCCGGGACCTGTCAAAACTCAATTTCAACGAACAGCAAAAATGCAGGACTCATATCTTTTTGACCAAAAGCTGACTTGTTCTGCAACTTTTATTGCAGAGTCTGCTTATCATGCACTTCAAAACAAAAAGATGATTATTATACCGGGCAAAGCCCTCAAATTGCTTGTCCTACCCAGAAATTTCCTTCCACTTAAATTCAGACTTTGGATTGTAGAAAAACTACAATCTAAACGTCAATAGTGCTGAACTTCAAGATTTGCAAAAAGCATTTCTCTCAAATCTTTTAAATCCGTTTTTTATAGAAATTTGAAGATGAGAGACACTCAAATTACTGAAAGATAAATCCAGTATTTTGATGATATAAGTCCGTGCCTTCTCTAAAAAATTCACCATTAGAGTCAAAATAATTTGAAGAAGCATCAAGCATTAATTCAAGTCGTTGGTCACAATCGGAGAGTTTGGCAATAGAGAGGATTTTCCTTTTGCAGGCAGCAGAAAGGGAGGTGTGAGATTCTTCAGACTGACGACGCCTTGCCAGAAGATTTTCTATTTCTAAGACAGCATCTAAAATACCTTTAAAACGTAGTAGGTAACCTGTAACCAGCAAGGATTTTTTAAAGTAAGACCATTCGTAAGGTAGAATATCTTTAATAAAGTTACCCCCTTGATGATTTGCAATTTGAGAAATCTTTGTATGAATCGTGACTCCGTGTTCATCAATGTTTTCAAGCAAATCTTTAGAGATAGATTGCACTTGTTCTCGGAGAGATTCAGGATTGAGCTGTTCTAGTTCTGGCAAGTTTGCGGCTTTGCTGTATCGTTGGGAAAAGACAGCCTTGAGCCTTTCTACAACCTGTTGCTGTGTCTGTTCATCAAGAGACCAAATCTCTGAAAGAATGAGCAATTTGATCAACTCTGCAGAGAAGCCACATTGAAACAAAAGGAGACAAACATTTTTTGTATTTTTGATGCTTTGAGGAGTCTTTTTTGGTAATTTTTCTTCAAAGAGCAACAAATCTGCCTCGTCAAAAAACAAAGGGGAGGCGTTCAAAATTTGCCCCATGACAAAAATCAGTATGGCATTTTTTTGGGGTAGGTTGAGGGCTTCTAGTCGGGACTTATTGCAATCTGAACGATAGGCTTCATGGATTAATTTATATTTATGAACAATATAAGTAACCCAAGCATCTTTTTCTAAAAAAATTGTGTCAGGGCTTTGCACATGTTCCAGTTCTTCAGGCAGGATTTTGTAGGGTGTTTCATAGGCAATCAAAGTATGTTCCAACGCAAAAATTTGTGTGTCTCCTTGGACATGCCCTAATGCTTCTTTTTTCAAGATGGTCAGTTCTTTTTGAAACTGCTTGCGGTCATGGAACAAAAGCATGACGTCTTCCATGTGTTTTTCTGCAATGGTTAAAGACGTTTCAAAAGCAACTGCATTGGTATTTAATTCATCAAGAGCGGCTTGACCTGTCGTTTGTATTTCTTTTCGTCTGCGGATTCCTTCGCGAATGGGATTTAATAAATCCTGTATTGCCTTGAGGTACTTTTGGGGGATTTTTGTCTGTTTTTTGGAGTCTTCTGAGTGTTCGGGGGTTGCTTTCGTGTTTGGGTCTTCCTCTTGCCTTGTTTCTGTTTGTTCTTCTTTGGTGGCTGGTTCTTTCGTTTGTTGTTGCTCTAGCCGTTGTTTGACCTTCTGCCGAAATTGCTGTGACGCGACTGGTTTAGGGTGAGTGATCTTTTTTAATTGTTCATTTTTTGGGGTTTGAATCACTTGTAAAATGAAAGAGGCTACTTCGGTTGGTGGAATCTCGCCATTTTCAAAGCTATGCTTGATCCCTATCAATAATCCAATCCGATGCTTTAAATCCTCGTGAATGGTTTGGGCGTCTCTTGCTCGCAAATGCTTCCACTCTTCAAGCGTTAAAAATTTTTTTTCATGCAAAAAATCAAAATCTCCTGTGCGTATCAAACTGGGCAAGAGTTTTTCAAACTCCAAAGAATTTTTTGTCATCAGCTCTCTGTAAGAATAGATGCCAATGATACGTTTCTGCAGTAATTCACCAACTTCTTTCATCACTTCTCCTCTTTGACGCAGACGTTGTAGATAACGAATAGAACGTTGATGCCCTTGTATTATTTTGTTTTTTTGAGGATTTTTCTCTGAAAAGAGGTTTAAAAGTTCTTCTGTCAATTTTAAAAAGGTTTCTAGCGTGGATGCATAAAAACGGTCATAAATGGATTGAGATTGCAGCTGCTGCAATAAACTCCTCCAAAAATCAATGTCAATTTGCTGAACTGCTTGAATGAATGAACTTTGAGAGCAATTTTTTTCCAAAATGATACTGGCAAAAGGCTGATAGTGGAACTCATGAAGTTTCAGGTTGTTTTGGATTTGGGATTGAACTTTGGCAGAAAGTGGTTCAAATTTTTCTAAAAGTGTGGCAAATTCAGGTGGGGTTTGTGGCAAAAGCGAGATAATTTCACGACATGACTGAATGAGGCTGATTGGTTCTAAACCAAGATTTTTAAACTTTCCTGCGTAAAATGCACGTTCCAAGACACCTGTGGACATACTTTGAAAGTCCTGCTTGAGCCTTTCAAAACTAGCTTGGTTTCCTCCTGCAAGGTAGTATTCAACAAAAATTTTTGGTAAAAGTTCATTCATACCATGACATCCTGAGGTTTGCTCTGTTCTACTAGCTTGTCAAAACGTTTCTGAGCATCTGCAATCATGTGGTCTTGTTTGGTACGTTTGTAAAGCATGGTCAGTTGGTCTAACACTGCTCGGTCTGGTTTCACGAACAAAATACTTTCAAGCAGTTTGATGGCAGGGTAGAATTGATTATTTTCAATCATCTCTTGAGCTTTTGAGATTTTCTCTCTGCGAATTTTTTCATCTTCTCTAGCTTTTTCTCGTTTTTCTATATCTTGGAGTTGTTTGTAGATGCGGTCAATATTTTCTTTGTCATGCAGTGCATTGTAAGCATTGAGTGCTTTCTGTAAGGCTGGTTTGGTCAATTCAATTTCAGCACTGAGGTCAAACAGTTCAGCAGCACGTCTTAATTTTTGGTCATGGATCAACCCTTCTGCAACATCTAAAATTCTGATATTGATTTCATGGAATTCGTTTTCTAAATTGTCAGGGACATTTTCTAAATCCATCAGCTCACGGAACGTCCTAATAGCTTTGTCATAAACTTTAGCCTCCAGATAAAGCTCTGCCAAAATTCTACCGTATTGCCATGTTGGCATTTCTTGATAAACGACCTCAAAAACTTTCACAGCATTGGCAAATGAACCTTGCTTTTTGTAACGTTCACCCAAAGCAATGAACTCATCTATCTGATAATGTCCCATGGAACGTTCCAATAGTGTATGAGCAAGAATGCTGTATTTTCTTGCAAGCGTTTGCTTTCCTTGCATTTTGTAAAAAATGCTTAGATTCACATTGGCGTAACGATGGTATTTATTAGCTCCTAATAAACGCAAAAGTTTATCCTCACAAACATAAAACAGCTCTCTTAAAAAATAAGACAATGCCCAGAAACTTTCTAAATCTTGGTCATCAGGATAAGCGTGTTTCAGGTAAGCAAGGCTTCTCCATGCAATTTCGGTCTGTTTTTCGTGCAAACAATAAATGGCAAGGTGTCTTAAAGTTTCTAGTGAATCAGCGTCTTGCATGTCCTTGTTTTGCCGAAGCCAATGAAAAATAGACCTTGTGTTGATCATGATATTTTTAGAGTTTTTTTTATCAGCAGGGTCGTCTGGTGCAAGATGGCTGGGGTCAAGTTCTGCAGATTCAGTGCCTTCTTCTTGAGCTTGCATTGCAAGACCAACAGACTCATCTATGGAAGCAAGGAAGCTGGTAGAATCTTCTTTTTTTGGCAACTGAAACCAATCCATTTTTTCAAAAGAGCGGGCAGCGTTGACAGCATTAGAATCGTAGAGGGAAGTATGGGCTTTGGTTGCGGCAAGATTATAAAGTGCGTTTGTATGATGCGGGTCGTACTTCAGACAATGTTCATACAGCTTTTCAGCCTGATAGAAATTACCAATACGACGGTAAGAGTTGCCAAGCAGGTTAGCAAGCGAGGTGTTTTCAGGTCTGTGAATGAGCATGTTTGACCCAATGGCAATGATGCTATCATAGTCATTGGAAGACTGAAGTGCCTCAAAAACTCTGACTAAGGCAAGGTTGGTTTCATTGCTATCCAAATTCAAGGCTTTATTCAGCTCTACCATGGCTCTATCATAGAGTTTTGAGCGAATCAGCCTCTCCCCTTCTTGAATCAATGCAACCAATTCTGGATTATCAGACATACAATCAGAAATATTAGAATTTTGTAAACTAACAGCAATAAATATACCACTACTAAAACTCTTGGTTAATCTCTAAATTCAGTATTTGATTGACATTGACTCAACCATCATCATATAATTCTTGCTTCCTTTTGCATGTTTAGTTTCAATGTTTTGGGTATGATGTTTCCTTTTTCCTTTGTGAATGCACTTTTAGATGAAGCCTCTAAAATTTCACAACACTATTTTTTAAAAACTTTTGAAATTGAACGCAAACAGGACAATTCGCCTGTAACGGTGGCAGACCGTGAAATTGAAAGAGTCTGGCGAGAGAAAATTGCCCAGAAATATCCGATGCACGATATTTGGGGAGAAGAATACGGACGCACGAATGACGGTTTAGAATACTGCTGGTTGCTTGACCCCATTGATGGCACACGAAATTTTGTGACAAAAAGTCCACTCTTTGGGAATCTCATTGCATTGCTCAAAGACGGCATGGCGATTGCGGGTGCTATCAATTTGCCAATGCTCAATCAACGTTACCTCGTTGGCATAGAAGGTCTGCCTTTATTTGGTGGAAAGCCTTTGCAGAACCCTTATTATAAAAAAATTAGGTTGGAAGATGCTTTTGTGGGTTGTTCAACCGTTGACATGTTTGACTCACCAGACCGCAAAAAGTTTCTCAATCTCACCCAAAGTGTGGCAGACAGACGTTATGGAGGAGACTGCTTCAACTTCTGCCAGCTTGTTCAAGGTGGTTTAAATTTGGTGATTGAGGGGAATTTAAAGCCTTACGACTATGCACCTGCTTTAGCATTGATTGAACGTCTTGGGGGACAGGTCACAGATTGGCAAGGTAATCCTTTAAGCCTATCAGAAGGACAACATAACTTGATTGCCTCATTTGATGTCAATCTGCATCAAAAAGCAGTCAATGCTTTATCTTAAAATTAAATCAATATGAGACACAACGCAGTCATTGTAGGTGCAACAGGTGCGGTTGGAGAAGAATTAGTAAAAGTCTTGGAGGCAAGAGACTATCCTCTTAAATCATTAAAGCTGGTTGCATCTGAACGTTCAGCAGGTCAGCAAATGTCTTTTTGTGGAGATCAACTGCCAGTGGAGGCTTTAAGTGATTCTTCATTTCAAGGTGCAGACCTTGCGTTTTTTGCCGCTGGAGGGGACACCAGCTTGGAGTATGTTCCTAAGGCTGTAGATGCTGGGGTGTTAGTGATAGATTTGAGTAGTGCATTCAGAATGCAAGAACATGTACCTTTAGTTGTTCCTGAAGTCAATGGAGAAGAAGTAAAAAATCATCAAGGAATCATTGCCAACCCGAATTGTTCCACTATTCAAATGGTGATGGCATTGAACCCAATCCATCAACTGGGACATTTGCAGAAAGTGATTGTTTCTACATATCAAGCGGCGTCAGGTGCAGGATTAAAGGGTATGAATGAATTATTAAATCAAATTCATGCTTACACAAAAAATGAACCCTTTGAGATTCAAGCATTTCAATCTCAGCTTTTGTTCAATGTTATTCCTCATATTGATGTGTTTCAAGAAGATCGTTACACCAAAGAAGAAAAGAAAATGATTTTAGAAACCCGCAAAATTATGAAGTTGCCAGACCTTAAAATCAGTGCAACTTGTGTGCGTGTTCCTGTCATACGGTCTCACTCTGAATCTGTCTATGTGGAAACAAAGAAAAAAGTGACGGTTGAGGAAGCACGTCAAGCCTTTGATAAGATGCCAAATCTTCAAGTGAAGGATTTGCTAAAATCTGGAGAATATCCGATGCCTCTTGATGTCTCGGGTTCTTATGATACTTATGTAGGACGGATTAGAGAAGGGCTTGTTGACCCAAATTCGTTGGCATTTTGGGTAGTTGCTGACCAAATTTTAAAAGGTGCTGCCTTAAATGCTGTTCAGATTGCAGAGCAGACTTGAGACCAAACCTTTGATTTAAATAGATTTTTGCTTTTGCATCGTCTCTTTAGAGGTCGTAGTGTGTTTAAATTATCATAAAAATATAATTTAAATTATTTACACAGGAGTCATCAGGAGAACTTGTGTTTTGTTTTTGACAGCTTTTTTAAAAGCAGATTCAGGAAGAAGAACTGATGAAAGAAAGCGTTGCCCCAAGGTTTATGTTCAAACACACAAGCCTTGAGACTTGAATCACAAAGCAATTTATTCAGACTATTTGGCTAGGTCAAAGCGGTCTAAGTTCATCACTTTATTCCATGCCTTAACAAAGTCTTGTATAAACTTCTCTTCAGAGTCTGAACAAGCATAGACTTCAGCGATTGCACGTAACTCTGAATGAGAGCCAAAGATAAGGTCTGCGCGGGTGGCAGTCCATTTTTGCTTTTCGTTCGTCCTCTCGCTGCCGACAAAGACCTCCTTTTTCTCGTCCACTGCTTTCCAAGAGATGCCTATATTGAGCAAGTTGACAAAAAAGTCATTGGTCAATTTTTCTGGGCGTTCAGTCAAAACCCCGTGTTTTGAGCCATCAAAATTGGCATTTAACACACGCAACCCACCCAAAAGCACTGTCATTTCTGGTGCTGTTAGAGTCAAAAGTTGTGCCTTATCTATCAACATTTCTTCTGTGGAAACTGCAGAATAATGAGCGTTTTTGTAATTGCGGAAACCATCAGCTTTAGGCTCAAGCACTTGGAAAGACTCTACATCAGTTTGTTCCAGTAAAGCATCTGTGCGACCAGCAGTGAAAGGAACATCAATAGAATGACCTGCATCTTGAGATGCTTTTTCAATCGCGGCAACTCCTCCCAAAACGATTAAATCTGCAAGAGAAATGGCTTTATTCTCTATTTGTGCCTTGTTGAAATCCTTTTGAATGGCTTCTAACGCATTCAAAACATTCACTAATTGGCTAGGATTATTGACAACCCAATCTTTTTGTGGAGCAAAACGCAGACGCGCACCATTGGCGCCTCCTCTCCTGTCAGACCCTCTAAAAGTTGATGCTGACGCCCAAGCAGTTGAGACCAGTTGAGCAATGGATAAGCCAGAATTTAAAATGCTTTGTTTCAGGGTTTTAATGTCATTTTCATTGACTAATTGATGACTCACTTTGGGTATAGGGTCTTGCCAAATAAGGTCTTCTGCAGGGACTTCTGCACCCAAATAACAGGCTTTAGGTCCCATATCTCTATGAGTGAGTTTAAACCAAGCTCTAGCAAAAGCGTCTGCAAATTCATCAGGATTTTTCCAAAAACGTTTGGAAATTTTGGCATAATCGGGATCCATACGCAGTGCCAAATCTGTCGTCAACATAATAGTCGTCACTTTCTTACCAGAATCATCTACTTGGGGAGCAAAATCTTGCTCCTCCAAACCAACAGGCTCCCATTGCCAAGCACCAGCAGGGCTTTTCACCAAATTCCATTCATACTTAAAGAGTGTTTCAAAAAAGCCATTGTCCCATTGGGTAGGATTGGCTGTCCAAGCCCCCTCAAGTCCACTGGTGATGGTATCTACTCCCTTGCCAGACTTGTAGCTACTTTTCCAGCCCAAACCTTGTTCTTCAATTTCAGATCCTTCAGGTTCAACTCCGACCAGTGAGTCATCACCCGCTCCGTGTGTCTTTCCAAAAGTATGTCCACCAGCGATGAGTGCGACCGTTTCTTCATCATTCATTGCCATACGTGCAAAAGTTTCGCGAATGTCTTTTGCAGCCGCAAGAACATTTGGCTCTCCATTGGGACCTTCGGGATTAACATAAATCAGCCCCATCTGCACAGCACCTAATGGTTGTTCCAAATCTCTTTCGCCAGTGTAACGTTCATCTGCAAGCCATTCAATCTCTTTCCCCCAATAGATGTCTTCTTCTGGCTGCCAGATGTCTTGACGCCCTCCACCAAAACCGAAGGTTTTAAAATTCATGGATTCTAAAGCACAGTTTCCTGCAAGAATCATTAAATCTGCCCAAGAGAGCTTTTTGCCATACTTCTGTTTAATGGGCCACAACAAAAAACGAGCCTTATCTAAATTGCCATTGTCTGGCCAACTGTTCAAAGGTGCAAAACGTTGATTCCCTGTGGCACCACCACCTCTGCCATCAGAAATTCGGTAAGTTCCTGCACTGTGCCAAGCCATACGAATAAACAATGGTCCGTAATGTCCATAATCTGCTGGCCACCAATCTTGAGAAGTCACCATCAGGTCATAGATGTCTTTTTTGACTTCCTCTAGGGCTAAACTTTTAAATTCTTCAGCATAGTTATACCCCTGCCCCATCGGGTCAACTAAAGAAGAATGCTGACGAAGAATGTTTAAGTTCAGCCTGTTAGGCCACCAATCGCTGTTTGAAGTTCCACGATTTGTTCCCCTGTGGAAGGGGCATTTGCTTTCACCTGCTTGATCCATAATTGTCTCCTTTATAATATAAAACATCATTTGTTAAAGTAGTTCATGGTAATAGTCTTGAAAATATAAGTCAACATTTTTTACAAAAATATGATTCACACCCAAAGCAAAGTCAGGGAAATAGCTTTTGTGACCAGCTTCATCATTTTTTGTCACTTACATGAAATCACTGCCAAGCAATGGCTTGGCAACTTTCATCTATCCATGGAGACAAAAATGAAAACCATTAAAAAACTACTGCTGATTGGAGTCTTGTTTGGAAACCTCAACTTCTTGGGAATCAGAAAGACCTTTGCCCAAAGTGGAGACCTACCTTTTCTCAATAAAATTGAGAAAAAAACTATCAGTCATCACCAAATCACTGCGGGGTGAGTTCGCTAAAATTCTCACAACAATCGTCATTGTCATTGTCAGATTCGTTTGATTTTCAGACAGAATCAACAAAGGCTTTGACATTACCATCTTAGCAGGGCATTCCCTGTCATGTTTGCCCCCAATCCATCAGACAGGCTTTTTACTGAGTAGGTTTTTGACTCTGTTGTTTTTTTTGTTTGTGCTTCAAATAAAAGGTATAGCACAAAAGAATACCGGGCATGATTCCAAAAACAACAGCAGGAGCAGCTTGCAAGAGTTCATTGATCATAATG
>CBDDTI010000722.1:0-4477 GCA_965233585.1 bacterium | reverse complement strand
GCAGGAGCTCCGCTAAAAGCAGATACCATAGTAAAGATGTAAAACTGAAGTTGACAAACTTGCAAAGATGAAAAAAGGTGCATAATTTATCAGCTGAGCGAGATATTGACAGATGGACAGTTGCACACATTGGAACGTGGAGATAATTTTGGAGGCATACATGTACCTTTTTTCCTTATACACGAAGATGTTTATACAATTACATCTTACAGAAAAGTTAGTCATACATGCATGTACACTCGAACTCGAATTTTACTTGTCCTTTTACGGTGCGTTTCACAAAGTTTTGACAAACGGTGTCCGAAGTTCGCTACAAACTTGGCAATTTCATTACGTAGTTGTCAACCAAATCGTGAACTTTGAAACGAAGTTGTGAATTTCACAGCGATTTCGTTGAAAAGTTGCGAAGTTTGTCGCGAGCGACGTTCGCGTCATTCCGTGTAGTTGGTTTGGTAAGATAAGTAAATTTAAAATGAATTTAAATAAAGTGAAAAAAAGTTCTTAACCAAGCAAGGCTTATTTTATGATGTGTAGTTGTGAAATGTAAATTATTTGAGGGGTACAGAGGGACTCCACATCACAGACGGATGGCACGACTAGCATCTGGTTTACAGCAGAAATGTAAATACAAGAGTTCAACAACACGGCATTGAAATTTTCTTTTTTTTTTCGCGCTATTTTTTAGAATGACGTATGTCATGAAAAGAAAGGTTTTTTTTTTTTTTTTTATCTGTGATAGATTTAAATGTAAAATACTTTTTTAACCACCATGCCTGGAAGTTCTATTCGAAGCTTCTCTAGAGAAAACCAAACACGACAGAAATTGTATTCTATTTTTTGGTAGGTGTCAGGTCAGTGACATGTGGAAAAATTCAGTTGCAACGTTTTATAACGCATTTTAAAACCCTTTTCAAAACCAGTAATTCCTAATCTTGACGTAACCACAATGTGTAAGGAAATTCCGAGACAATTTCACCGAATGGCGTGAACTTCTTCGCTTCCCAACTAAGTCCGACCTGAAATTCACAACTTCGTTTCCAAGTTCACGATTTGATTGACAACTACGTAATGAAATTGCCAAGTTCGTAGCAAACTTCGGGAATTTCCAACGAACTTGGGAAACCAATTGTCAAACGTTTTGTGAAACGCACTGTAAATTGTAAACATATATTTTCTTGTTCTTTTGGCAGTTGAAGCTTGCGGGCTTCGGATCTTGTCTTTTTGAAAGTGAATTAAACAGGTTAGTACCTCTTATTTTCACGTTTTATTTTATGTTATGGGTGGGGGGTTCGCCAGCATTCGTCATTATCTTATTCAAACGTTGTGCCTCAGAGTGACTTGATGCCGCATAGTTATAATATATAATCCTTTGCCTCTATTTTATATATTTACGCTTATTTTTATTAACTTACTTTAGTTTATATAACTTCTTGTTTCCCTCTAAACTATCTTCAACAACAACAACAACTTTATTTGTACCCAACATATTACAATTCAAATAAACAATATAAATTAACAATATTTTTAAAAAATGGACAACAACTTTAAGTTTAAAACAAGAGATGTTTCAATCGTTCAACGATCATCTTCAGTTGTGAATTCGTTTACAAGTTCGGTTGAATTAATACCAATGGCGTATAAGTTAAAACGTGATACAATTCAAAATTCGAAGAAATTAACGTACAATTTTAAGAAGCGCAAGACATTGAATTAAACTTGCGCGAGCACTACACTTAAAGGAGGCTCGAAAGGGTTTTTCGCTGCACGCGCGCGCGCAATCTACACACGTCATAACTAAGATGTACGCGTCAGCTAAATGAATCAAAATCAGCGAGAGAAGAGAAGAAAAGATAGATCTTGTAGTACGTTAAAGCAAATGCGAACGGCAAAACTCTCCCAAATTGGTTTTGGTTACTTTTCTTGTAACCTGTGAAACGATCGAAAGGAAAAATATCTCCTTTTCACAAAGATAGGTCCGGATGGAAGCCGGTTGTTTCGCACGCGTGGGAACTTGATTGAGCGCGCGTGAATAACTTTGCGCATGCGTAAAGTGGGATCTAGTCGACTGTGACTTTTTCATATTTTCCAACTTCGCGCGCTAATATTTCCGCTTCTGGTCGGTGAATTTTTTTCAAATTTTTGGTGACAACTAAGATCTATCTGATGCGTATATATACCAATTTTAAAAATATTCTGTAGGTGGGAAAAAAATTAGAAAAGCAATAGTCGAAAAGTAGGTTTTTTGTTTCATCTGCCCTACAGATTTTTTTTAAACTTGCATATTTTGAAGATCTCTCCTAATAACATGTAATATAGGAGTTTGAAAAGATTTCACGGACCTGTTCTCTTTATAACACAATAGCTTTCGATTTTGGGGGTGCAACTCAATGCATTATATGGTTGCCGTGGTAACAGGTTTTCTGGAAAAAATATGATGAAATGCTTCTACGACGTTTCATTTATTACTGTGGTAAATTTCACACTGATACGATAGACCAAACTGTATTTGAAAAAGAATTTGTAAAACTAGTTTGGGGAAAATGAAAACTCTTTCGAGCCACCTTAAAACAAAGAAGAAAATTGTAATAAATTCTTACAATGATTAAAATACAAAATGTTCTGAAAAAATTAAAATAATAATAATAAAATAAAATAAACCCGGCAGTACTACATAAAGAATAATAACAATTGAGAATAATAAATTAACAATAATAGACCTGATAGATGTCTGGTCAATAGTTAAGTCTTGAATTAAATGACATTTGCTGCTTAACATGAGTTTGGTGTGTGAACTCTTTTTACGCGGTTGGTCCTCCTATTTTTCATATCTTAATCTAATCACAATAATGCAAAGGACCGCAAACGAAAATGTTGCTGGTTTACGTAGGATCTGTAAAAGATCTGATCAGCCAAAAATAGAAAGACTATAGAAACGTATCAATGATGCAAGGCTGATACTATGTAGAAAGCTTAACGGGGCAACGACATGATAGAGTCCACACTGAAAGCCAACAATTGCAACCGACCTTGTCGGGTCTCTCATCACGGTGTAGTAAGTAATAAAGTACACGATTGGTCGACTGATCATCCACTAAATGCAGATGGTGATGACGTCAGGTGAAACTCAAATCCAGATTTGCTTATCTATATTTTGCTGTGTGGAAATATAGAAACTTCAAACGAATTTTAGGATTCCGTCAAAAAAAGCAACAAAAAAAAAAAACCCACCATCAACAACAACAACGAGATTTAGCTTATTCACCGTGAGAGGGTTTTCTCGTTTCCTACGAGCAATAGTCAACTCGGCTGCGCCTCGTTGACTATCTGCCTGTTGAAAACTCGGGCTCGTAGTCTATAGCTAATTATTAAGTAGATAGTGAGCAACGCAGCCAATCAATTAGGACAAGTCTACTAGTGTTCTATGACGAATGCCGTTATCTGATTAGGCTACTCACTCTCTATTCTGTGATAGATAGCGCGTAGCGTAGCAGTGTGCCCTTGGAAGCAAAATGACGGCTGCTCCTTGTCGTTTTCGAAGTGTGAAGAGGATTTAGATAAAGTTTTGAACGACTAGTAGATTTACTCTAAAACAATGATTATTCGCTCTTGAATACACTATAAGGCATGAGAGTTATCCACTAAATTTTTTCCATTTTTTCTTGCCGTAAACTAGCTTACAAGTTTTTTACAAGTGGACTTGTTTACGCAACTTTGCCATTGAGTCGGCTTACGCGCCGTCTACAGTACAAACCATTCGCAAAACATTTAACTAGCAAACGAGCTAATAAATCAAATACTATACGAAGAAAGATGTATCAAAGAACAGATTTATTTCGAACTACTTTATTTTAGTGCATTTAGTTCCCTAGTTAAGGTCTCCAAAACTGTTTTCCCGGTGTGAAATTTCGTGCAAAGTTTGAAGTTTTACTACAAAAACAGTTTTTGTTGATCATTGCGAAACACTCGACTGAATTAGCCTTTCCTACCGTAAATTGAGTAGCAAATAGCGAGGAAATTCGGTAAGTGTACTCTACAGCAATTCCCTCAAATACAGCAACGATTACAGAGCAAAACACGACTGAGACTGACTCAGTTTTTACTTAAAATTGCACAGGGAGACACACATAATTACGCGCCATTACAGCGCCGAGTGACAAACAGCCAAACAAACTCTCATAACTTCAAAAAATTCAATTGAATTTACTTACAGTAATTTTTCTTGCCTCTAAAGGTGAGTAGAGATAAACTTGCGTTGATTAATCGTCCATGGAAGTATAAAAAGGGCGAAAGATTGACGATAATCGCTAATTCATGCACGAACATAGATCAACTCGATGGATTCCGTCCGCTGCAGCGGTCCGCATTAGAAAATTCCGCCCGTTCTAGGAACCAATCAGATTGCTGGATTTGTTGAATTCCGCCCGCTCACGAGCTGAAAAAAAGATAAATGCCCTTATTTTAACAATAGAGTGTTTCT
>CBDDTI010000721.1:0-17205 GCA_965233585.1 bacterium | reverse complement strand
TCTATGAGATGGGTGTGAAGATTGGAGGAATTAAGTCAGTTGTTGCCCTAATTAGAGATCATGCCATTGAGCCTCCCTTTCTTCAGTGTATTGAAATTATAATAATCGTTTAGTCTTGTTATTGTTTGCCGGGGTGGGGAATCCCTTACTGACAAAAGAGAACTTCTGAAAGCCACGTTAATAAAAAATAAGATCTCTTTTGTTGAGTTCTATGTCGGGTGATGCACTAAAATGAGCTGATCAGAAGAGATTTTGAATAAGCACACGTGCCATTCAGCATTTGCCACAGGTCTTTGGGCAGTTCTTTGACATGTAGTTCACATAGCTGTGTTGGCAATAACCTTTTTGTGCCCAGTATGAACAACTCGAATTTTTGTCCTTGCAGCCTGAGAGAAAGAAGGATATTTAGGCATAAACATATGCATTTAAACCAAGAAAAATAGGATATTGTTTCTAAGTAAAGCCATAACACAGATATAGCAATTTTATTTTGATAAAAAAAGGATAAACCAACTGCATCTGAGTCTATCAGTCACAGAAATAAAGTAAAGTGGAACTTCCAGCATCAGTTCATTCATAACCAGTTTATCTCAACACACAAAAGCCGACATAAGTTCTCTCAACTCGAGGTCAACTTCAGTGTCATACTCTCAAATCAGTAACGTTCACGTAATCACCCAACACAAATCAACTCTTTCGCTTCTGTTTCCCTGGACCTCCCGTGAGACTTTGAATTCTTTTCACCTTTTATTGAAAGGGGAAGTAAGGCAGAGGTGACAGAACGTACGAATTATAGAGAAAAGTCATATAAAACAAAAACTTCCCTCATTAGCTTAAAGCAAGTTAGTCCTGTATTGAACAAGCTAGAAGACTATCAATGAGTAAAACTATCAATGGGTAAAACTATCTGTGGGTAAAACTATCTATGAGTAAAACTATCTGTGAGTAAAACTATTTATGGGTAAAACTACCTATGAGTAAAACTATCTATGAGTAAAACTATCTATGGGTAAACCTATATGAAATATATTAAGAGTAAGAATTACATGTACTGTTAGAAAACAAATGGAAATAAAACTATATACAAGAGTTACAAAGACAGCTAGGCCCTAATTTGCTAAAGTCAAAAGCCTTCAGGTTACGAGTGAAGTCACTAAACTTACTGTCTCTTACTGCTTGACGTCTATCTGTCGTGGAGTTGGTTTTCAAGGTCACTCAACAACTTTAAATATATTAAAGTTTAAAACGTTCTAAGCTCTACAGGTAATCTTCCTAATTCATTTATAGTTCCTACGTTTGGTGACCATACAACCTGTTCACCTATTGAGCATGTAGCCCTAATCAGGTCTGTTACAGAGGGATGCACTGCAATATCAACCGAACATTTGGTGAAACTTACTCTCACCACCTCCTCCTCCTCCTCCTCCTCCTCCTCCTCCTCCTCCTCCTCCTCCTCCTCCTCCTCCTCCTCCTCCTCCTCCTCCTCCTCCCCCTCCTGCTCCTCCTGCTCCTCCTCCTCCTCCTCCTCCACTGCATTTGTACAACAGATTCATTTGCTTGACGTCTATCTCCGTTGGGCCTTTTCTGTTACTTAGAGTAACCTAAAAACAGAAGGGACTAGGTCACTGAGATCAAAACGCAACTCACTGGACTGCAACAGCAGCTATTAGAAACACAGTCAAAAACTGCTTTTACTTTCGATTGCAAAGAAAACAATTTATGTTTTATTATCTGAAAATGGAATATTGAAATCAATGTTTCCAATCGAATTAACACACGGATTACTGCGCCTTTCAATAACACGCAGACTCTAAAATTCAAAGTTCAATCGACAAATGCGTTTTTTACTACCATCAATCAAATATTCGACGGCTCCTATCAGTTTCAGCTTCAGATTACTGTCGAGCACTATTTTGTTTTCTGAAATGTGCTCAACGATTTAATTATCGTGCACTCGGCAGTGTCGGTAGCTGGGAGGAGCCGCCGATTATTTGATTGACTGTAGCGAAATCGCATTTGTCAGTTGAGCTTTGAATTTTAGAGTCTGCATGTTATTGAGAGGCGCAACAAATTAAGTACAACAATGAAGCAAAGCTGATACGACGTAGAAAGCTTAACAGGACAACGCGGACACGATAGAGCTCAAAACAGAAAGCCAAGAGTTGCAACCGTGGACAGCTGTTTGTACCTGCTTAGGTCTCGTCAGCACGGTGTAGCTGCAGCACAAAGTAAAGCTACTCGCTGGTTGACCGATCGTCTACTAAATGCACATGGTGATGACCTCAGATGAAACTCAAATCCCAATGTTTACGGATTGGTCGATGTCACATGCAAGCGCATGACAAAGGGCAATAGGTAAAAAACCAGAATATCATGTCGTTATCGCGATAAGGAGACTCCGGACAGGTAAAAACCGCCCCGCAGAGAATACATGGCCAACCCGGGTAACACTTAGTCTCCTTCCCCTTGACTGGCAATGGTTTGCAGAGTAGTGACACTCGGCTTGAACAATAATGTATATAAGGGCTTCAAAACAAATGATATAGTAGAAAAAGCACTTCCAGAAAAAATAATCACAGAACAACTTGATGAAATTTTCTCTACCATAGAGTAAAACACAGGTAATCATTGAATTATTAAATTTCGATGTTTTATACGGGTCTTACTCCTTGTTTCTTGGCAACAATAGTTGGTCTTCTGTTTGAGCTGAAGGCGTAACTCTCGTAGTGCATCACGCTCCTGTAGTCGTATGCAGTGCCAAGAGAATCGATGGTGGAGCGTGGGTACTTGTTGAAAGCAAAAACAAGTCCTAAATGGATACAAAAGATGCTTAAAGAAACGTTATAATTCACTCAATGAGAGAGACGAAGTCCCCAATCAAGGCCAGGACTGTTTCACATGTCAGTTCTATGTTCCGATGATCGTTTATGATCAACTTGTTTATTGACTTTCAACCTGATGGCGAGAATTTGGGCAATTACAACAACAAGAGTTATAATAGTTTGAAAAGGAAAAGCGCGGCCATTTTCACTTTCCGCAGTAATGTAATGGTGTGCTCAGCATGCAAAGTTACAAGTAACGCTCGTGACTGAGTGTATCAATTTTAATTTTTGCTCTTCTTTCTGAAATTGTGGGAGACCAGAATTGCTTGTTGGATTTATTTAATATCAATATATGGGACAGTTTACTATGTCTTTAACCCACGTACCTTGCTGAATGTTTACCCAGTTGATTGAAACGTAATCGTCGCGATCAGGGCGGGACTGTTCATGATAGAATCCCAGGGCATGACCTGATAACAACAGCATCGTAATAAATAACAACAATACGAAGAAAAAACTGACTGCAATTTAGGGAAAAAAGCTTATCCCTTTAATCAGAGCAGCATCCACGACACACTAGAAATTGAGAAAAAAAATAGCTCATTTGATATCATGTGTGAAGGTGCATTTACAGTGCTTTATTGCAAGGGTGACCTCAGCAAACCCCCAACAAACGTGTATTAACCTTATATTTCTGCGATAATGGTGGGGATCTTTCAGAAGGAGTCAAACGAATTCGATATCAACAAACTTATGCAAACTTTTATTTGATGTGAAATATGAAGTACTCTCTTAGTGTACCATGTTTCATAAAATCAGTTATAGAACCCACCAATCTCATGTGCAACAGTATATGTGACCCAGCATCCTCTGGCAAGGGAAAGCATCTGCCTTCTACCAGTCCGTCCCACATATGACGTGCATCTGATAAATAATTGAACAACAAAAATCCAAACAAAAGCAATCACAAAACAAGATGAAAGTGAGATATTTTCTTTATGTGTGTATAGTATGAAGTGAAATATGTCACTTCACTGCTTACCCTCTGCCAATATGAAAGTAGGCATAAGCGCTCTCAGTTGTCCTTTTCTTAAACCGCACACACGTTTGAGTTCTCCACAAATTCATGGCAGCATTGATTGCCGACATAGCTCTTGAACTTCTCTCTATTAGTAATGATAGAAACGCGTACATCTAGTAAATTTAGAAGCATTGGGAAGATGGTAAATGTTTGCAGCACGCAGCCTACAATCAGTATTAAACCGCACTTACATTGTAAAATTTCGTTAACGCTACTGTGAGTAGCTACTGATATACAATAAAATTCCTTATTATGAGCTATGAGATATACAACTTCAGAAGGGTTTTTGTGTGGAGTTATAAACGGGAGGTGGTGACGAATCGTTTAAAACACGTTACGAAGTAAGCTGATTAAAGGTAACTTGAAACTAACATCCAGCAGAGTCAAAATACATTAATTGTTAAGACAATTTGATTAACTTTACTCAACTTCACCATATTTGGAGTTCGTTTATTGATGGTTACAAGTGTTCAAAGCAGGTGACAATAATAATCATGGTCGTTTGAGGGGAAAAACTGAAGATGAAAAGATAAATCATCTTGTCTTGTCTTGTCTTGTCCTGGTTGATGAAACTAAAAGTATAGATTGCTTTGGCTCTTTGAGTACTGTCCCGTACTGCTACAGCTCGAGCCAAACATGGACTATCCAAGTATTTTTCACCATCAGTTGATATGTTATTTAAATTTATGTGAAATTACATGGTTAATTCGACCAAAATTTCATAAACAGTCAAGGAATAAGAGTAGGAGATGCTTCCAAGATTATTTCATTGAAGGATACAAGGTTGAAAACTTCTTTGCGAGAAAAAAGTTCAATATATAATTTATCTTTGGTCTTGTTCAAATCATTGTTATAAGTTCAACGATTGAAGGACCAATATTTTGAAAGATACGAGGGGTTATTTGCTGTTCTTCTTGGCTTTTTTCCTTTCTTCTTCGCACCCTGCTCCCAGTCTCATGAATTTCTAGTCAACATATTTATCCCTTATAAGTTTTGTGTTGTCGTGTGTTTGTCTATAGTGTGTGCCGACCTAAACTGGTAGTAAACATACGTATAAACTGGCTGCCTATCATTATTAACTTATCAGTTATTCTAGGCAGCCAGTACTCTCATAATTTATTTTTATAGTCTAACAAATGTAAAAAAACTAGGCAAAGTGAGATAAATAAACTTGTTTGTTGTTGTTGTTACTGATTCATTACTACCTATTGCGGGATCCAACTGATACACAAGAACAGCTCCAGGCCATAAATTCTTGCGAATTGATGCACGGCCCAGTCCAGCCTTACTGATGTCTTCTCCGAACATGGCAGCCATTCGTTGGGCATCAGTAAGAATCATGTCGCCTTCGAACAAGTTTTTTCTCTCCAGGTCAGAATTTTCTGAACAAAAGAAGATTACTTTTTGCTGAAATTCAATGCTGCCTTCAGTTGGTCTAATTATGCTCTTATGTTGAGGAGATTAAATTGAATGTTTAAGACACAATGGTGATCTTATATCATACCTTCTGGTCGATGTAAGTTACCGTGAGCTGTACAGAGCAAGAACAATAATATTACCTTACAAGTAGTCATTTTTCTCGCTTCCCTACAGCACGAAAAAAGATCGGCTCATCAGCTTAAATAGAAAAGTGCTTCTATTCAAGCAGAAAAATAATAGGAATATTAGACTAGCTTGTTGAATTTTCCTTTTTAATTTTGTTCTTCAAATACAGCAGTTCCCACCGGCTTAAGAAAGGTTTACGTTAAATTGACGTTTCATATCATGAAACACAACAAAAAGTTTCAACAGAGAGCAGGCAGTAATTCTTTACAATTATGAATTCAAAACAATTTATGTTTATCTAGCTCAAATGCTATACATATACTTTTTACATATCGTATTGGCATCGTTTAAGTTGAAAATTAAAAAGTCAAGAAAGGAATCAGGTTCAAATGATAATATTCTAATTACATATTAAGAAATAACATAACATTATCTCAAATGGTCTATCGAGGAATAACTGATGACTATTATACACCCAGTATTCAAGTGAGAATTTCAATACAGCATGTCCAAATGTCTTTTTATCTGCCACGCAGTTGACATGACTGTGAATCCTCAATTCAGCACCATTCCTTATCCGTTATTACACGTTTTTAGCACCTGACAGGCAGCTCAGTCATCACCACACTCTCTTGACTGATATTCTACAAACTTTTCATCTCCTTTTACAATATAAAGAAAACAGTTCAATAAAAGATACCAAGTTTCTGTCACAGAAGCAGTCAGGGTCGTCCTTGATATTAAAAAAACCCTATTGAAAGCATTCAATTCAATTGGTAGATATCTCATTAGCCATCATCTTTGAGTCAGATTTGAACCATCGTCCTGATTTCCAGCCAACCGTACCTTTAACTAAGACTGAAAAATCGCTCAAATTTTTAAAGGTAAATGATATCATTTCAGCTGTAAATCGTGGGATGAACTTGTTCAATCAAATTATTTAAGGCGTAAATTGTTGGTGATTGAAACTAAGATTGTGATTGGTTGATTTAAACTACAACTTTAAATGTGATCGGCTCATTGACCAAATTTGAAAGAGAACAGCATGGACATAAATGTTCTGAATCGTAAGTCTCATGTGGGCCTGTCTATGGGAAGGGAAACGCAGAGTGATTATAAATTTACGCCACAGACTTGTTTTGTTACTCTCTCGTCTTGGGGAGGAAGATAGATCGGGCCGAGATTTGGGAGTAAAACTGACTTCACATGTTAACATAAAACTAAACGCGATGGAGAAGGAATAATAACAAATCAGCGACTGGATTTTGGAAACTGAACCCTCCACAAGATGCCGGTTTGTTTTCCTACTATGCCCGGCATATATATGGTATATGGTCCTATTCTTCCAGAGGAGAAAGAAGACAAATGATGATGATGATGTCTATGCCTCTGTGACTGCAAAAATAACATGTTGAGGTAATTAATATTCGCAAAAATATTCCTCTTGCTTTTTAATCATCTCTAGAAATAAAATGTTAAATCTACGTTTAAAACCTGTCCGGCCATCGATGTGTAAAGGGGCTTGTATTTTTTTTTTTTTTTTTTTTTACTCTGTTTACAACGGCCTCAGGAAAAAGGAATAGCAACGTTTCGATTTTGTGTCATATCGTCAGGTTCGGATCAATGCTAACAGACACTTTGACATGTTTAAGAGAGTGCAGAGTAGTCTGCAGTCTGCATCGTTTCACCCTCGTTCTTCATCAGCCCCGGTCCGTAGCCTGCGGTCTTCCGAGTTCGCAGTCTTCATTTTACACTGACCGAATTTCTATCTGACCAGCAATGTCTGTCAGAAAAAAAAATAAATAACGATAACGGACACTCTGCCCTGTTTAAGAGAGTGCAGATGAAGAGTACCAAGCCCCCGAAGCTGCCTATCTTCTTCCCTAGTTAGAGCGCGCTTGCTTCTGGACAGGTCTTGGGCAATTTAACGAGAGTTACTTGTTTTGTAAATTCTATTTCAGAAGTGATTCTTTGACACTGTAAATAACATGAACAATATTACTGGCAACAAAGCTCCATCTCTTCATGCAGCTAAGATCGTAGCGTACGTAGTTATAATAGTAATCTCAATGGAAAATTCTCGAAGATTATTCAGTATTTATAAAATAACTAAGATAGTACGCACGCTCTGATTGGCCGAGAGGCGTCTTTAGATGAGAGTATGCAGACACGGTTGTGACGTCACGCTTTCGGTGTTTCCACGGTACAATTTGAAACCACTTCAAAGCCGTTTGTCTAACTCTCAAGTTCTAATTTTAGGGAATTCAAATGAAGAAAACTTTTCCAAATTGACCATCTTTTCCCCTCTGAGCCTGAGGAAAGAAAGCAAAAAAAAGAAGAACAACAGCGCTTTGCATGTCTCGATGTCAGTAAGCTGCAGTGAGCTAGACGACCTCGTCGAGGGAGCTCAAGCGAAGACAACAAAATATGTAACAAAATACGCAAGGTAATTTTTGCATTTATTTACTACAATAAAATTCTCAAAATCACATTCTGTTTTTCAAAAACTTGTACAATAAAATTAAACGCGAACTATATGGTACAGACTGCGAAAGCTTCAAATCAAATTTTACACGGCCGATCGGTTGCCATGTTTTGGCTGTCAAATGTTCCAAAAATGATCATTAAAACTTAGAGGAATGCACCAGACAGCTCACCAGAATGATGGGTTTAATGCCCTCCGACTTTGCTGCAGTAAACCCCATCATGCCCGCGTGTGCTATGATTCCAAACCAGCAAAACTTCACAAGGCACGATGAGCGATTCAACTTAATTCTCAACCATCTTCTCGGACCGCCAAATCGGGCAAGTTCACGTCACTTTCAAGAGCGATCAAGCACAGTGACATTCATCTTGAAGTTCTTTCCTAACAGAATCGTAAATCTTTTGAATATTTCTTCTGCTTTCACCGAACTTTAGGCATTTCTCCCAAAGATTTAGAAGGATTCAAAGCTTATATCGCCTTCATTTACACAGCGCTCGCTTGCTCGCTGGCGATTTCTACAAATTTGAACTTTGATTTGACCTTTAAAACGCGAAATTTCATTGGTTCGTGCGTTTTCAGATGCGGCTATTGATTGATTAGTAGGAAAAATGATTGTCTAGAGCGTGTATCGAGAAAATATTTTTGGATTAAGAAGTTAAGGTCATTCCACTGAAGTAAAACATGTAAAACCTGCCCTGAGATTTTTCTCAAACTTTGCCAATTGATTGTTTGTATTATAGGAACTTAAATTTGGAAATAAAAATGAGGGGTCCCCACGCTCGTTTAGGAGCAACAGCACCTTGTTTATTCCAAATAAATCCCTATAATAGCACCGTGATTATAGTCAAATTGCTTGCTAAATTCACCTTTCCGACGATTTTTTTTTTGCTCAACCCTGAGAATTGGCCCATATTTATTTTACATAGAGGAATTTACTACTCAATTCAAAACAACAGAAAAAAATGATAGGTCACCGTAGTCGTTTTCGAGAAAAAAGTCGCCATTTTCTATGCGCGCGTGCTAATCACGCGTAAAGTTATGCGCAGTAGGGATGTGCAATGCAATACTGGGGAACCTTAAGATCATTCAACTGAAAAAGAACCTACACTGAGATTTTTCTCAAACTTTGCCAATTGATTGTTTATATTATAAGAACTTAAATTTGGAAATAAAAATGAGGGGTCCCAATGTTCGTTTAGGAGCAACAGCACCTTGTTTATTCCATATAAGTCCTTATAATAGCACCATGATTATAGTCACGATTGCTTACTAAATTCACGTTTCTGGCGATTGTCTTTTGCTCAACACTGAGAATTGGCCCATATTTATTTTACACAGGGAAACTTACTACTCAATTCAAAACAACAGAAAAAAAATGATAGGTCACCGTAGTCATTTTCGAGAAAATGACGATTTACCTCTTTGGCGAGGTCCAGCTCTAAAGAAAAAGCCGCCATTTTATAATGCGCGCGCGCTAATCGCGCGTAAAATTATGCGCAGTAGGGATGCACAATGCAATACTGGGGAATTACCTTAAGCCCTGGTCAAACGGCTCATGATAGTCGATGATAGTTGAGCGTGCGCTTCCGTTTGACCACCAACTATCATGCACTATCATTGACTATTTAACAATTAGACCCGGCTACGGGTCAATAGCCCATGAGGCGAAGCCGAATGGGCTATTGACCCGTGGCCCTTGAGGGCGAAGGGTCTAATTCTTTTAGTATCACCCAACTAGTCCGACAGAAAAGGCAATGATAAAGTTAGCAAATTTAAGTTATTTGGGGAAAAAAAACGAAAGAAAAACCAACGAATTTCGCTACTCGATGACTATTACTATTAGACCACTAGTAGCGTAGCCAATCAAAATGCAGGATTTGCATTAGACCACTAGTTGGGTGATACTAACATCAACTATCATTCAGTTTGAGCTTGTTCAAATATTTCATGATAGTCGATGATAGTTTTTCTCGTTTGACAACGTGTATGATAGTTTTTTGGTCAGCTGTTTTGGTAATCACTGGCCCTATAGCGGTCAGAAAACATGCTGCCGCCCTCTTTCGTCGCGAAAAATTCACACTTTTACTAGTTTGTCTTGCGGGACGCCATTTAGTATTCGCAATTTTATGCGGAAAAAGCTTGGAACTCGCTGCTCTCATGACTTTGCTTGCGCGACTGCCGGTGAACTATCGTCAACTATCACGAACTTATTTGGACGTTTGACCATTTGAACGATAGTTGATGATAGTTAGGGGAGAATCAACTATCATCGACTATCACGCGCCGTTTGACCAGGGCTTTAAGGACGTTCGCGCCCATTGCTACTGGGCATCTCTAGTGCGCACACTACTCATGACTTGGCGCATGCCTCGTCATGTGTTTCAAGCGCGCGCACGGAGTCGAAGCTCAACAAAATATAGAGCTGATGACCTTTGCATTAACTTGATCTGCGAATATTTTTGTTGGATGCTCGGTGACCCCCATTTTGTTTTGGCAGATCACTTTCTTTCTGATTTTTTCTATTATACTAAAAAACAAAAAAAATCTGTACGTGGGAAGTTTTAATTATTTTTCAGATACATACTCTATCGAATAATCAGATCGATATTGAGATCGATGAGAAATCGATCAAAAAAGTCAAAGAAGCTAAATCGCTGGGCCTGCTTATTGACGAATACCTTTCATGGGCAAAACAAATAGAAGAAATTAGTAAGATGATATCTTCAGCCATAGGTGCCCCTTAAGCGCATAAGACCATTCATCTCCGAAAGTACTGCTCTTCAAATCTACCATGCGTTGATTTTGCCCCATTTTGACTATTGCAGCCCTGTTTGGAATGAACTTAGCGTTACTTTGAGCGACAAATTGAAGAAACTCCAAAATAGGGCTGCCAGGGTCATTACCAGGTCGAGTTACGACACTAGTGCCAGTACCCTCCTAAATAGGCTCAACTGGGACAATCTCTCCACACAAAGGACAAAGCTTAAGGCGACCTTAATGTTTAAAATAATTAAAGGGCTTTCCCCAGCGTATCTGCAGGATTTATTTAGCATCCGTAGTACAAAGTACAACTTAAGAGATTCTGAGATTAAGCTAAACCTGCCCAAGCCACGCGCGAACTATTGCAAGCGTGCCTTGGGCTACAGCGGGGCGCTATTATGGAATAGGCTTCCTGTACACTTAAGAAAATCAGACTCTCTTAGGTATTTTAAAAGGGAACTTGACAAATTTTATAGCAATAGTCAGTCGGGCTCCCACACGGCAATCTTGTAAAACAGTGTGTTTTAATTAATTTTCTTTTTTTAACTGAAGATCGATTTTACCGTGGATAAATAAATAAAGTATGTAAGTATGTATCTAATTCTGGATACTTAAGTAGAACAATTTTTCGAGAGCGCTCAACTTAACAGGAGCGATAAATATTATTTTGCTGATGCAGTTCCAGGCTTCAGATGGTACTCATCGCTTGATTTGCTACAGCTCTGTTTCGTATGGTTGAGAGCGACCACACTCATCAGGCAAAAATAGCGAATGACCGTTAACTGACAATGCTGGCGATATAATAAAAATACAAATGTATGCGCGTGCGGGTAAATAGCGCGCGCCGTTTCGTTACACGCACGTTATGTTATTCGGAAGAACTTGAGTGTAAACCTATTTCTATGGCGACATGAACTTGCTAACTCATTTCTCTTGTTAAGGCTGCTTAGATCTTTCCTAAAAATGATGTAATGCTTTTCTTGAAGGCACAGATTGCACTTCTTGTTCTCATTCTTATATGGTTTGCACGTTCTTAGGATTCTCCACTTAACGTGAAACGACTCCTTTCGGTCTTTGAGGTTCCAGATGTGCTTCGATAGCTCGGTCTCATTTCTTTTGTTGGGATGCCGGAAAGATGTTTGATGGTTTCTATACCGTTCTTTGAAATTCGAAGCAAGTCCGACATAGTTTTCCGCTGTCGTTTCTGTGTCAACTGTCGCTTGATAAACCACGTTTTCTTGCATACAGCTTCCTTGTAGTGGGCATTGTGGCTTATTTCTGCAGTTACACGTGCGTGGTTGTTGCGAGAGTGCAGCCGTAGCGCTATCCTGGGCAAGCATGATCTTATTATGCGATGAAATGACGGCTTTCATGTTTGGCATGCACGAATAGCTGAGTTTAAGGGTATGCCTGTTGAAGATCTTGTTTAATGGGTGGTTCTTTGGGAAGCATTTATCTACGATGAGCAGAAATTTCCTTCCCAGGTTGGTCTTGACATTGTTGTCCCATGGAGGGTTGTACCAGGTGATCTTTCTTTTCCTGGCTTTGCTCTTTCTCGTTGCCCGCTTTGCTTGTGGATCGAATTTAAGTTTGTAGTCGTAGCCACTTTCTTCAAGCGCTTGTTGGTATGGGGCGCTAGCTTCGTTAAAGACTTGTTCAGAAGACGAAATGTTCGTTAGCCGTTTATTAATGTTTAGCGGGATGTTTTTCAGCAATGCCGGGAGATGGTTACTCAGCCGGTGGACATACAATAATTTGTTGTTTGGCTTCATGTAGGGCTTGTGACTTCCACTTGAAAGGTTGAAGGTAACATCAAGGAAGTTGACTATCTTTTTGTTCGCTTCGATTGTTATTTTTAGACCATTGGATTTAAAAACATTGCTGACTTCTTGCTTTGTTTTTTCGATCTCTCTTGGCGTGGCCTTACATACTGCGATCCCGTCGTCGCGATAGAGTCCCACTTCATCTTTGAATTTGGGCGCAATGAGGGACAGCATATACACTCCTATTAGCTCACAGGTTTCAGCTCCGTCATATGAACCCATTGTTACGTCAAAGGTGCTGTCAGAGTTCTTTTTGGTCCATGGTGAATTTTGGTGGTAGAGGAGTGATCTTTTCGAGTGGATAATAATATGCCGGTCTTGCTGGGTGATCTTTGTGAATTTTGATGCATAGTCCAATGCCTTCATTTCAACAGGCATACCCTTAAACTCAGCTATTCGTGCATGCCAAACATGAAAGCCGTCATTTCATCGCATAATAAGATCATGCTTGCCCAGGATAGCGCTACGGCTGCACTCTCGCAACAACCACGCACGTGTAACTGCAGAAATAAGCCACAATGCCCACTACAAGGAAGCTGTATGCAAGAAAACGTGGTTTATCAAGCGACAGTTGACACAGAAACGACAGCGGAAAACTATGTCGGACTTGCTTCGAATTTCAAAGAACGGTATAGAAACCATCAAACATCTTTCCGGCATCCCAACAAAAGAAATGAGACCGAGCTATCGAAGCACATCTGGAACCTCAAAGACCGAAAGGAGTCGTTTCACGTTAAGTGGAGAATCCTAAGAACGTGCAAACCATATAAGAATGAGAACAAGAAGTGCAATCTGTGCCTTCAAGAAAAGCATTACATCATTTTTAGGAAAGATCTAAGCAGCCTTAACAAGAGAAATGAGTTAGCAAGTTCATGTCGCCATAGAAATAGGTTTACACTCAAGTTCTTCCGAATAACATAACGTGCGTGTAACGAAACGGCGCGCGCTATTTACCCGCACGCGCATACATTTGTATTTTTATTATATCGCCAGCATTGTCAGTTAACGGTCATTCGCTATTTTTGCCTGATGAGTGTGGTCGCTCTCAACCATACGAAACAGAGCTGTAGCAAATCAAGCGATGAGTACCATCTGAAGCCTGGAACTGCATCAGCAAAATAATAAGTATGTATGTATGTATTCAAATAGGGTCGAATTGGTACATGGATATAGGTGTGCGCGACTTAGAAGTTGCCTGTTTTAAGGCTAGTGCTACCTGAATTAGTGACATAGGTAGCAAAGATCTATCAAATAGGCCTATATATGCTGCGTTAAACACACATAACTTAGGTATGATTCTTCAACTTAAATGTATGCCGATAGTAATGAATCCAGCCAGAATCGCCTCGAGTGACTGGAAATCCTAGAAATGCTATGGTCTATGATACGCCTTATCTTCAAAACGAGTTCGGTGACCCCTGATTTTTTTTACGTTTTTAATTTAATCTTATCATTTTCTACCTGATGTCAAAGTTTTAAAAAAATCTGTACGTGGGAACTTTTGTGTTTTGGGCGCGAACGTCCTTAATAAACATAATTTCCCTTCATTTGTCGAATTAATTTTGAGAAATATTTTATAAAAGCAAAAGAATAAAAAAATATGCAATAAATAAATTATTTTCCGTTAGCCTTTCACAGTTTCTCGAAACTTTGGGGCACTTTTTGCAAATTGTTTTATGTTGAAATTTGTCATATTTCATTAAGAATTTTGCGTCCTAATGTAAGCAATTTTACACCACTGATTTTTAACATTTCCCCAGCAGGCTACACACATCGAGCTTTTATCAAGTTAAAAAACCTCGGTAATATCGGATATGACAATTGAAAATACATGTGACTTTACACTTGATTCAGATTTATTTTTTGACCAAATCTCTAATGGAGAATGCTGAAAATAGCACTTCCGAGACTCTAGATTTCAAAATTTTCGGGGGGAGCATACCCACAGACCCCCCTAGATTCTGTGAACACCACCTTAAAGATACTATTATTTAGCCCCCCCCCCACTTCAAATTTCTCTCCGCCGTCCCTGAAAAGCCATATAATAAATCTTTTTATCGACCAATGGCTAACGATGGCCCGATGTTGGCCCTGGTCTTTTTTTGCATTGTAATGAGCCTCGACTTCTTCTCGCTCCATAACACGCCAAAAACTAGGAGGGATTACCTTTAGTATAAGGCCTACATTGGGGATTCATCGTAATAATCTCTCTAGCGGATGTAAAGTAAAGTTTAAAAATCATCCAAGAATATGTTGTTCCGGATACTTATCATTTATTAAAAGGAGTTAAGTTGAATTTACTTTCAGAAGTACTTAATCGTTGTGGTTTTTCTTAAAGGAGAAGGTCACTTAATCCAAAAAAACGCATCCTTTTTGTCAACGCTAATAAAAAGCATGCACTACGTTTAGCCAGTCACTGAAGTTTCAGCCTCTAAATTGCAGGTTTTCCTTATGAAATTTGTCTCCAAAGAAGCCCAAAATTCTACATCATTGCTGCCACTTAAACAGTACTCAGCAGCTAGGCCGCACTTTCGTGACGTGATTCCGAGAGATTTTGTCCAAAGGGCTTCGGAAGTTATGGCTGCTCTTGAGCCATATGATTTTGAGGTAAATATGCTCTAAAACTCCGAAATTATAACATTGAAGATAGTGAAGTGGATAGTCAATATCAATGTTGCAGGTTTTTCTCCTTCCGTATATTTCGAGTGGGACTAAATGCCGTCACATAAACAGTTTTTTTTTTTTTTTTCACTTTCTTTTATTACTCAGTATTATTGTTAGTATTTTTTTACATACAGCACTAACAATTATTACGATACTAACAAACCTTACATTACTTACAATACTATCCCTATTTACTAGTACAGACTATATAACACCTACATTTCTTACAATATTATCTTGTAATTACCTTATCTTACAAACTATATAATACGTACACTACTTACAAAAGTTTATTTCTTTTTAATTACCTTACTCTACATTCTATATAATACTTGCAACAGTTGTGCCAGGCAAAGCTGTTTCAAATTTAAAGAGATAGACAACACATCACAGACACAATGCAGATACTTCAAATAGGTTTTAGACCTGGAACTAATTAAATAACAGAAATAAGTAATGCAGATATTGAATGAGCCAGCCACAAACTTTCTCCGCGCAATATCACAGAAAAAACTGCAACGGTTTTGAAAACTGGAAATATGTATTTATCATAATAATGGTTCCCATCTTTTCCAAAAATCTTGAAGTTTCTTGTTTTTTGAGGCAATAACTTTTTCAGTCTCCTGCTTAGCCTCTACTTTCTGTAGAAATATATTCAACTTTGGAAGTGATTTGTTTCTTCTACACTCCCATATACATAGTTTACCAAGAATTATCAAATAATTTAGTAGATCATTTCTTTTTAAAATGCCAACCATGACATCTTTTAAAGATAAGCTCAAATGTTCACCCCGGAGATTAGTCCACCAATTACAGAATCTGTTCCAAAAGGCGCGCGAATAGGAGCAGCCATAAAAGAGATGGTATAAGTCTTCCTTATAAATTGTGCAAAAGGAACACTTCTCTGACTCAATTAAGCCAATTCTGAATAATTTGGCGTTGGTAAACAGGATGTTATTTAATAATTTATACTGAAAAGACCAAACATAAGTCTCACTTGCAACGCTATATGGGATTGAGAACACTTCCTGTAACGGGTTGGAAAACTCTAAATCGGCCGATAGAGTTTTGAAGCTATTCGGATATTTGGCTTTATTAACAATCAGCAGAGAGTAGAACTGTTTTGACTTAGCTGAATACGTGTCGAATTCCGTATTTTCACATTTAAAAGTCATAGGATCAAATTCCCCCTGTGGGAAAGAAGAGAGCTTGTCCTTAGGCACAGACAAGCGTAGGGCAGGCCATGTCAAAAAATTAGAGTCAAGCCCTGTATCCTTTAAGTATTCGAAAGAACGTATATTATCCAAACTAAATAATAGATCGTTCAAATAAACAATTCCACAGTCTGCATACTTTTTATAGAAAATAGGTTTGTTATCAATTCTTATGTCTTTATTATTCCAAATTACATATTGGGAATAATTAATATCAGAAAAAGCATTTCTAAAGTCTGCTCACCAGCTAAGCAACTGTTGATAAAAACCATTTAAGCGTAAATTAAGATCCCTTACATCATAATCACATTTTAAGAGTAGAGATCCTCCATACTTTTTCAAATGAAATTCAAAATAAGATTTCCATGGACCTACCCGCTCATCAAGAACACGTGGAATCCAAGAGAGCCTTAGCGCTTTAATTTGGGTTTCAAGGTCCGTGAGATTCAGGCCACCGTTCTTCAACGAGTTAATAACGGAGAGTCTGGTCACTTTATCTGGACCTTTCCACAAAAATTTATATAGCATCCTCTCCATCTGTTTAGTAATTTCTTGCGGAGTTTCCAGTATTGTAGAAACATATAAGAGCTTTGGTATAAGGAACGATTTTATAATGGTCACTTTACCAAACAAAGACAAACTTCTTAAACTCCATAAATTAATCGTTTTTTGAATCTCGCTTAATCGTTCATTGAAATTTTGTTTCATAATTTGACCTTGATCACACGAAAAATGAATTCCTAGCGTTTTAACCTCAGTACACCATTCAAGGCCCAGAGGTTTCTCTAATGAATTTTTACTTGCCCCAATC
>CBDDTI010000720.1:0-7893 GCA_965233585.1 bacterium | reverse complement strand
ACAAAATTTGAAAGCACTGGTAACTAACCCTGACACTGAAAGTAACCGGAGCCTGGGGCTAGCTCTAGTTACATGGGCCGTTTGCTGTCCTCCATCCTGTTGCCCGCCATATGCTTGTTAAAAAGGGACAAAAGGTTACATGACAAGACGGTGATATATACATCAAGATTCGTATAGTGGAAAGAAAGAGAGATTAAGGTCAAGCTCCTGGAAAGTAAAGTCAGCTAAAGAAAGTCCGCATAATATCTCTTGTGAAGAATTGGGAGCGACTCTAGAATACCCGGCCACGATTGCGTGACATTAATCTCCTGCTAACGTATTGCCGCAGTCCCGTGGTCGACTAATGGATAATTAAGTCTGAATTAGTTAAACGAATGCTGCTCGCGGCAGTGCCGCAGTGCCGTGGTCAACGAATAACAAAGACACACTATGCGTACTTTCTTTAGCTGAGTTTCCTTCCAGGAAGTTGATCTTATGCGTCAGTCAATTCCAGCAGTGCCCATGCCCCCGGGCATAAGCATTTTTTAGAAAAAAATGGGCAAATTCCTCGGTGTGGGGACACATAAGCTGTCTAAATGCCCCAGGGTGGGGATGAAGAATGAGGGCAAATGCCCCACCCCAGGGATCGTCTTCTTCCAACACTTCTGCAGCTCTTTTATTTATCAGTAAATAAAGCGGTCAACTGTTCAGTATTTTAAAGCAACGGCATTAAAGACTTCAAGGACAACAGTACGTGTTAGTTGATTCTGATTATATTTAGGATAGCGTTTCATAAATATTTTCTTGTATAAAAGCCACTGTTTTCAATATTTTCACTAGAATACTGGCAATCCCGTTTTCATTGTTGCTTCCACGACTCCCGCTCAATACGCAAAAGTGGATAGTCTGATCTTTGCCTTGAGAGGTTGCTATCATTTAGGCTCACTAAGATTGTAAGATTAGTTTTAAGGCGGTCTCTAAGTATCTGCTTTCGATGTACAAAATACAAAACTTTCTGTGAACGTTCTTACTTGTATTACTTTTTGTGACGCCGGGCCCGGCTGCGGTTAGCTAGCAGTAGGTATATTCTTAACACGGATAATGGGCTCCTGCACGGATATCGTATTTAATTGTCTTCGTACGTGTTTCTCCCAAGACGTCGTAGCTTTGACACTTGTGTCAAATGCCTGGGGGTCGCCCCAGGGTACGCTAATGCCCAGCCCCCGGGGCCACGATAAAACTGCGAATGCCCCACCCCCGGGACTGACAACGTGAGCAAATGCCCTGCGGTTGCCCAGGGGAGGTGGGCACTGCTGGAATTGATTGATGATTTAATCTCGATTGCGCAAAGGAGGCTGCACCAACACGGGGAAAAAAAAAAAACTCTCGACAACTCTTCTTCAACATTGCTAGCTGGAGTCATTTCTTCTGTCATGGCTCTGTAAACACGGAGAAGCAAGGAGGAGATGGCTTCCCCATTTGCTGCCATTTTTTGGTCGCCATTTCAAAACACGATAATCCATCCAGCGGTCATGCTTTCCTTTATGTCCGAACTACACGAATCTTAATGTACGTATACGAGTCGTGATGTATACATACGAATCTTGATGTATATATGCGAATCTTGATGTATATATCACCGTCTTTTCATGTAAAGTTATGATCTCGTTTTGTCCATTTTTAACAAGCATATGGCGAGCAATAGGATGGAGAACAGCAAACGGCCCATGTAACTAGAGCTAGCCCCAGGCTCCGGTCACTTTCAATGTCAGGGTTAGTTACCAGTGCTTTCAAATTTTGTTGTGTTTCGCTTAATTTTGTTTTGTTTTGGTTTGTGTTTGTGTATCTGAAAATTTTATTGCGTTTTGGAAAATATTGTTGTGCATCAGGAAATTTCCTTGTGTTCTGGAAAAGATTGTTGTGTTCCCGAATCGATTGTTGTGTTCTCGAAAAGATTGTTGTGTTCTCGAAAAGATTGTTGTGTTCTGAACAAGATTGTTGTGTTCTCGAAAAGATTGTTGTGTTCTGAAAAAGATTGTTACATTGTCCAAAAGATTGTTGTGTTTCAGAACAGAAATTGAGTTGTGTTTTGCCCCTATGGGCCACTGTAGATACAGGAACTAGGAAGTATGTAAACATGAAAGTGATCAGCACTTACAGGACTACAGTCAATGGAAAAAAGGTTCCGTATTACACATCAATTTAACTGGTATAGTTCACAATCTGATATGCAAAGTAAACAAACACGTTGCACTTTGATTGCGGCTAGACTCCATGGTGGTGCGCATGCTGCTGTCGGCTACACTACAGTGCTAGAAGTCTTTACTTAAGGAGCTTTTATTTCAGAAATTTTGCAAACGGCTCTGAACGTAAAGGTTTATCCGCATTTACCGGTAAGTTTCCATCGTCGACTGCAGGTCTACATTTGGTTTTGAACACAAGTTGTCTCAGAAAAAAATCACGTTTAGTCCGCTATCGTATAGTCGAATGTTTTCATACGATAACGATCGACGCGAAACGTTTGCAGTTTAGGTGTGAGCAGTGCTGTATTATTCTTCCTTCGAGAAATAAATCGTTTTCTCGAAACCCTTTCGAGTTTTTGCATATTCGGGAAAGCTTTGTTTCTCGATCCTTGGGACTCGATCCTTGATCCTCTAACGTTTCGAGCATCGAGACTCGAGGATCGAGTCTCGAGGTTCGAGTGTCAACTTACTTTTGAGCAGTACTGTATGGGAGCAAATTAAGACAGTGAAAACGTTTCTGATCATTCCAGAAGTAAACAGTGGGGCAGAGACAGTACACATCACATTTCTTTTGAAAACAGTTTCTTTTCAGCGAGTACATGTAGCACAGCCAGTGCAATCTTGACATTACCATTACCACTTATTACCAGCTTTAAATGAATATATTAAATACGTTTACCCCTGTCACATGCATTTCCATGCCAATTGTTTAAATGCCTGGGCTACAGGAGACAACTTATCCCTAGCCTCTTCCTGGCGTTCAGTTACATGTAGTTGGGGCATAGCTAAAAAAATCGCGAGCAAAAAAATAGGGGAGAAGTGCTTTTTCTCCCTGCACTTCATCCATATTTTTTCGCTCACCATTTTTTGCACTGCACCCAAACTCACTGAATGCCTGGAAGAGGCTAACTTGTTCTTAGCTACTCATGTTTCAGTTATTTTCCAGCCCAAATCATTTTCAGGTCATGAATAGCATCTTTTAGAATATTTTTACTTTGTTTTGAATTGAAAGCCTTCAAGTACTGTGCACCAAGTTTACTTTATTTCCAAATTGAAATCAGTAATTTTCTCCCAGAAAGATATTAAATTCCAAACGGAAAAAATTACATGGCTGCAGCTGCATGTGGAATTGACAAGACAAGCAACACCGTGCAGTTAAATGTTTTTTTTGGGAAAACATTTTATTTTTATAAATTATTTTCTCAAAGTGCAACTTTACCTGTGTATTTATTTGTCTCTTTATTTGTCAACCTACATTGTTCATCTTACTATTTTTCAGCGATGAATATTTTTCAAGGTTTCAGTATGAACTTTGGGAGAACTTTAGGACGTGCAGTTGACAAGTTGTTGAATGGTTCAAGGGTTAATTAATAAGGGCAGTTTATTTTTGGAAGGCAAAGCTTGAGTTTGCTTTGAGGCCACATGACTTTCCAACAAAACCAGAAGTGTAATTTCTCACATTTTCTAGACATGGTCAAAACTGATCTGTTGTTTACTTTTTTTTCGTAAAAGCAGTGATCTGCTAACCTTGAAAATCGTGGGTAAGGAGTTAAATATAACATTTGGACTAAATGAAATACAGTACTGTGCAAAAGTAATGAGAGCGTAATTTGACGAAATTCATGAATTTCTGGGCTTTTTGACGAAAAATGGCGAAGTTTTGTTCACCTCGAAAGTTCGAAGAAAATCAACGAATTTTCCCGTTGGCTATTGTTTTAGTCAACACGAATTTTCGGGCGGTAGTTCGTGTCTACCGATAATTTGGCCCGATTTTTCATGCGAAAATTTGTTCTACTCGAATTTTCCTTCGAAGTTTCTCGCAAAAATTTTTTCTGTTCGTTACGTTTGCTGTCGAGTTCCAGTTGAAGATGAATTACATGTAAGCCAGAGCAAAACAAGAATGTGCGCGATAAAAACCTTAGGCTTAATAACGTCGCGAGTGTCAGATTATATCTTAAAGCCTTTTCTCACAAACTCACCTTGCTTACGTCCAGAGAAAGCTGATATCACTTTGTTTGTTAGTCTTAAAGCTTGCAAGCTCAAATGGTTCGTTTGCCAACCAGTTTTCTTTGAACAAGAAATGCAACTCGTGGTAGAACTCGCGGTGCGGCCATATTGAACCCAGGCCCTGCGCGACCTTGGCATTGTTTATACGTTACCATAGTGAAAAGTTCTGTGTTTTAGTACACGGTCAGTTTGGCTTACAAGCTATCACAGTTAAACATGCCTAAACTGTCTACGTACACGAGAACTCGAATTGAGCTTCTTCAAAAGGAAGGCCTCCACCCAGCTGGGATATTTAAGGTCTTAAAACGTGAAGGATTAAGCGTTAGCTTTCCGAGTGTGGCGCGCATCGTAAAGAAGCTTAAGACCACCGGCACTCTGGCCAATTTACCGCGCTCAGGGAAACCATCAAAGTTGTCTACAGAAGCAAAATCTTTTATAGACCAACAAATGCGCAAGGATGACAAAATGACAAGTGGCCAGATACAAAAGAAGCTGGAAAAGCGTGGCATTACTGTGAGCTCATCCACAGTGCGATGATCTCGCAAGGAACAAGGCTGGATGTTACAGCGGACCGCATATTGTCAGGTCATATGAGACGCCAACAAGGTGAAGAGGCTGGAATTCGCTCGGCAGGTTTTGGAAAGTGGCGACACTTTTCAAAACGTGATTTTCAGTGATGAGTGTTCTGTGTCTCTCGAGCAGTACCGGCGAACGTGCTACCGGAAGATCGATGAGCCGACAAAGCGAAAGCCTCGGCCAAAGCATCCATTGAAGGTTCATGCGTGGGCGGGCGTTAGTAGACATGGTGCCACAAAGATTTGCATCATTGATGGCATCATGGATGTCGATCTCTATTGCAACATCCTGGAAACCACTCTCCTTCCATTCATTAGAGAGAAGCTTCCTGTTCACCGGTTCATGCAGGATAACGACCCGAAGCATACCTCCAGACGAGCCAAGGCCTTCTTCGAGGAAAATAATATCAACTGGTGGCCCACCCCTCCGGAAAGCCCAGACTTAAATCCCATCGAAGATATGTGGCATGAACTGAAGTTCTATTTAGAGTCCAAAGTGAAGCCACGCACTAAACAAGAACTTGTAGATGGCATCAAGAAGTTCTGGGAATGGAAAGTAACCCTGCTGAAATGCACAAAGTACATTGATCATGTTTTGTATAAGGCAATCCCAGCTGTGGTGGAGGCACAAGGTGCTGCTACCAAGTTTTAAGTGGCTCTTTTAGGAGTCACTGCGCCCTGCTCCGTCGAATGCCGATTCGACATTGCACTGTAGGTCGCTAAAAATGGCTCTTTTAGGAGCCACCAAACTTGCAAAAGTCAATGATCAACGTAATAAAAAATTTAATAACGGGCTCCATGATGCTCTACTTGCCACATATCACGTGCCAAAAGACTAAGGCTATATACCTATGAATTTAATGTATTTAACCGTTTCAATCATCAATTTCTGCCGATTAGAACAAGGTATAAATATATTTTCTAAACTGCCATGACGCTGAGATAGACAATGGAGAGTTTGAGCACGACGTTTACGGCAGACGGCAAAGATTATCTCTGAATTTGTTCTTTTCTTCTGATCTTTAACTAAATCACACAAAAATAGATAAATGTCCCCTTTTATTCGCCGCAAAGACAAATATTTTCACTCTACTGTACAGGCAGCTGAAGACAGACGGCAAAAGTTTCATTTTTGCCGTAACGTCATGCTTACAGAGAGATTACGCATGACGTTACGTCAAACGGCAAAGATTACCTTTAAATTTTTATTCTTTTCTTGTAATCCTCACACAAAAAATGCCTCCTACTATTCACTGCAAATACAAATATTTTCACTCCACTGTACAGAAAGCAAAAAATTGACATAACGAAGTAACACATTAACAACAGCGAGGAGTTAAGCGTCAACAAGACCGCGATTGTTCTCTCAAAAGAACGGAACGTTTTTGGTTCGATACTGGTCAGCTCAATCCACTGTGATATTTCGCATTCTGCAAGCGGAATTATTCCTCTGGTAAGGAATTTTCGTTCTGGTCTCGAATTTGCGTCGAATTTTCGTCCTTTGTTTCAAAGAAATAACACTCGAGACTGTGCGAAAAGACGCTCGAATTTTCGGGCAAATTTTCTTTGAAAAGTCGCAAAGATAAAGAACGAAATTCCCGCATTTCGCTCTCATTACTTTTGCACAATACTGTATATGCCATGAATATATGCGACAAATTTTTTAATAACTATTATTTTTATTTCTTAAATTTCTATTTCTAGTTTATTTATGTATTTTATTATTCTTTTATTCACTTTTAAATTCCTTTATTTCTATTTTTTAATATTTCCTTTTTTATTTATTTTTTATTTTTTTTTAGACTCCACACTCCACGTTTTCGGAACAGCCTGAAACTACAGTCAATTTTTGGCATACATTGTATACTCATACCTTAAGCACTTTTCATAAGTTTTCAAAACTGTAAGTTCTCAAAACTGTAGGAAATATTGCAAAAGAATCCATTAAAGTGCACACAATAATCATGTGGATATCCAATAAAATTATATAACAGGTATCCAATAACAAAAAGTTCACATTGGATACCTGAAATTGGACACCCACATACAGGTGCAAGGAGATCCAATCACAATCAAGAATTTTGTTATAGATACAATTAATTGCATATCTATGATTCTGGAAATATTATTGTGTAAATAATTTATTGCCTTTCTTGAGTACTAACAGCTGAGGTTGCTAGCTCTCTCAAAGTTGCTTGTCTTGAACCTTCCCATGATTATCAACAGAAATCATATTCTCTTGAAATATGTTTTTCAGTCATTTACTATCAGCTATCTTGAAACCCCTGTAACCCCCCCGTCTCAACTTTTGTAAATTTTCCTGTAGAAATCCAGACAGCTTGATTCCCCTGTAATTTATTCAATTCTATTAGGGGAGATAATAATAATAATAATTATTATCTCTTGCCTCCTGACTGAAAGACTGTATTTGTTGACATACCTGTAGAGGTACAATTACCACTGTCTGGCTCTGGCTCAAAGATTGGCTCAAAAATTCCAAACTCATTTACTTTTCCCAGGGACAATCTGAAAACAATCAAACAATCAAAACTTGTTCCTAAACTAGTAACTAGCATTACCAATACAAAAGTCATTACCATTTGCTGCATTTTTCTGCGCTTTTTGATGGGCAGGAACCAACTACATGACCTGGAAGTAACAGCCTATAAATCATGGTCTGCTCATGCATGGTACCATCTGATGTGCTTTGCTGCAAATAATATTCTGCTTGTGTGGATAACAATATTTTGTTCAGCCTCATGCAATAATTGAAGGCTTCGGTGGAAAAAGGGCGGTGGGATTTTTACTCAAAATTGAACTTTGTCGAAAATGCTCCAAATTTCGCATGCAGTTTTGTTTAGGTGCGTTAAACAATGTTCTGTATGCTTTTTTGCTGCAGTTTTCTTCGTTTACGAGATATTACGTATGCAAAAAAGCCTGTATTTGTGGTCTCATCAGCACGTGACCGGAAAGACGGTAATTTCACTTAAAATCCAGCAAAATATTGATCTTTTGCAGCGTGTAATCTTAAAAAGTGTTGATTTTGGGGTAAAACCGCTACAATTTTGATTTCATGTTAACGTGCGACC
>CBDDTI010000719.1:0-5000 GCA_965233585.1 bacterium | reverse complement strand
GTGCTTTTACGGCTTCTGAAGCTGTGTATGTAAACATGGTTTAATAGACAACGCCCTTACATGACACGAGACACGAGGAGGACAGATAACAGGTAATCACCAAAGAGAACTAATAACAAAGTTAACAATTCTGATGTCGAATTTAATATTACAGTCAAACTTGTATACAGCTATTTCAAAAAAGGTTGCTTCTGTGATCCGTGATGCGTGATGCATGGTCCATGTTTCATAGCCTGCGGTACACTATGGTATATTCTTATTGTGAGCGGGAATTTCGAGTAGGGAATAAATAATAGGGAAGTTAAGCAACGTCGACGACGACTCCGAGGAAGACGCATAGTGAATTTGTATTTTACAGGTATATTTTAAACTAAGTTTGGTCCCATAATGCACTGTGGGCTATGAAATATGGGTCATGCATCATGGATCACAAGAGCAACCTTTTTTGAAATAGCTGTATAACGGTCACCCTTGGGAATTGGCCAGGTGACCGTTATATACAGGGTGACCGCTGTACACATGTTTCCTTTAAACTCCTCCAGAAGTCAATAGAGTGGTTTTCAGTTGAGTGTCGTAAAACCAAAACCAAAGTAATTACTCTGGCCAATCATAAAGAATACACACAATACAGTGAACCAATCAAAACTCGAAGTAATTACAGGTAGCTGACGCAAAGAGCGGGAAAGCGCGTGCGAGTGAGTCACGATTGGTTTGGTTTTACTTCTGATTGGATGAAAAATTAGCGCGAACTTTTTCAGCCAATCGTGTAGCGTAGCAAACGCAAAACCAATTACTTTTCGACACTCAAATGAAAACCGCTCTAAAAATCCTTTCTATGTACAGATAATCACTCAATGTACGTTTTATTCTCAAAAACGAGTAACAACAACGCAATAAACATGATAAAAAGACTCATAAAATGTCTTTTTTTAAAGTGAATTCGTTCATCAGGGGATAGCATAAATACCAAGCTGACTGGGAATCAATACTGGGAGATATTTATAAGCTTATGCGTGAGCTGACAAATGAGGAAGGACGTGAATGCTGTAGCCGTTGTGAGACAAAAAACCTGACCAGATCCAGACAAAACGAGCTGTCGACCTTCATCCAAATATCTTAAACAAGGAATTCGAGGTCGGTAGGCCACGTAGAAATGGCTACTTGGTTAACCAGGTTTTTGAACAGGCAAACCAACTGTGGTGGAGTGGTTTTAAAGGAGAAGCAAGTTACCAGAAGATGTGATTTTGGTTTCAAGGTCCCGTGTGAATACATTTTTGAGGGTGACGATTTGTTCTGTGAGTGGCTGCATCGGAAGGATAGGAGAGGAATTCATAATGTCGAGCGCTGTCTTGGTCTACATGGGTTAGGTACTGATAGTATTTGTATTTTTGTGAGACCCATTCGCCTTTGTGGTTGCAATTTAACGAGCTGAAGAATAAAGTTTGTCATTATTGGTTAATTGTAACCCAATTTCGTGACCGTCATATACAGGTAAAAAGCAATGAAAGTGTGGATTCAGAAAGTCCAAAGGATGACCGCGTCCGTTATATACAGGTGACCGGTGTATGCAGGTCAGTAAATATAAGGGATGACTTTTGGGAAGTTGTTCAGTGACTGTTATACACAGGGTGACCGCTATATACAGGGCCGTTGTATACACTGTTCGACTGTATTAATAATGTACCAGTCAAATCGAAGCTTCAAAATCCCCCCCCCCCCCGGGAATACCCTGGGCATTTGACACCTTTTCCTGCCCGGGAGGGAGGGAATTTGATTACTACTCATAGGGAGTGGGAAATTTGATCGCTAACCTCGATTTCATGTTAGGAGTCGCGCTGATTTCCACGTGGGTTTATAAATCATGGAGGAGACGGCGGAGACAAACTTTGATGAGTTCAAAGGAAAAAATTGCGTATTCGTGGCGAAGTGGTCAAAAAGAGTGCGTCATCGTGTGACCAGATCTTTCCTTTATCATCCCTGATCCATCATAAGTCAGTTGTAAGTCAGTTGTCTACGTCATATCTTTACATCCCCTTTCACTTGAGCAAGCTTGCCGCTGCTTACATACCAACAGCCAACTCCGGTCTTCTTGCTTAGGGAGAGAAATTCGGCTCTCTGCACAGGAAGCCCTTACTTTCGTTTAGAATTTGAATAAAAGATCAAACTACCTTTATCGCGCGTGTTTTGCGGCGGCATTTTGAATTTTTAATGCCTTCGCGCGGTCTGTTCGGTGCGAGGTCTGGAACCGTAAGTTTAGAAGTCTGGGACTCGCAAATTCTCGAATGATCTGATCGCTCACCGAAAATAAATAATATTACTTTCATAACAACATATACAGGCAGGAAAGCAAGAAATAATGAGTCATTCTACTTGGAAAATGGATCGCGTGTAAACAGTGGCAATTTTGATGCCACTGTGACTGAACTGTGTGTCGTACATTATTGCCGCGGAGTAAGCGAGTAGTAAGTGAGCAGCATCATAATCAGGATTTAAAAAGAATATATAAGAGGAAGTACGAATTCTCGAATTCATCACTTTTTACCAGAATGCTTTGCAATTAACCTGAGTGTACTGCACCACATTTTAACAGAGTGCATTGGGCCACGAACAACACGAGGATGTCATACCGTTTTTCGTGCGAATTCCAGTGAGAAATTTTGCTCTCATTTACCTGTAAAACCATGTGAGGGAAGTCGTGATTGACTTTCACAACTCTTGCTTGTAAGTCTGGGCGATTAATTGTGACAGCTTACTTTAAACTTAGTATGTCATTTCTTAGCAGTCTTGCCTCCGTGGTCGAATTTTCAAATCAGATGAAGAGAAATCGTCGTTACTAAAACTTTTAGAATATTTAAAACAAACGGAAACTGTAGAACACACTTATTTCATATATGCTACGATCTATTCCTTTTCACCCAAACATGAATTTAAGCTTAAGTTTTAGCATTTGGCATCCGGCGATGGACGGGTCTTCGACACTTTCAACATTCTAAAGACATTTAATGCGTACCAGTACAGAATTTAAAAGTGAGATTTCTGCTCCTACAATTTCCAAATCTTTCGATTTTCTGGTAAAGGGGAGGTAGATGTGTATCGTCTGTGTATGTACTTTATTGTATCGATCCCTTGTCACACCTTGTCATAATTGAGTCATGATGCATGACACACCACAATTTGACACTACTTTAAGAAATAAGGTTATAATGTAAGACTTGGGAAAGCGCAGATAGATTAATGACTACGTAAAATATGTCACTATCAACAGAATGTGCCGCAGCATTACTATCGTTTAGATACCCTAGGTTATACATGAATAAGACGAGTGCGAGGATTGTTACCATTGTTAAAAACCAAGTTTTGGTTTATTAAAATACAAAAAGATTCTCACGATGTTAAATTTTGGCGCATAAACAAGCAATGTCTTAACAAGATACATGTATCGAGATAGAGATGCGATGAAGGAAGTCAAAGCCCACTGGGATTGCTAATTGCCCGTACTCAGTGGAACAGTGGCCAAGTTACAAAATCTCTGAACTACAGGTCCTAACTTTCTCTCCTATTTTAAGCGTAAGACCAGGACAAGTCAATTATGACGTCTTTGTTGTTTAAAATGGAAATCAAGTGTAAGGACGTTCGCGCCCAAAAGTTCCCACGTACAGATTTTTTTAAAATTTTGACTGCAGGTAGAAAATGATAAAATTAGATTAAAACGTAAAAAAAATCGGGGGTCACCGAACTCGTTTTGAAGATAAGGCGTATCACAGACCATAGCATTTCTAGATGTCCAGTCACTCGAGGCGATTCTGACCGGATTCATTACTATCGGCATATATTTAAGTTGAAGAATCGTATCTAAGTTATGTGTATTTAACACAGCATATACAGGCCTATTTGATAGATCTTTGCTACATATGTCATTAATTCAGGTAGAATTAGCCTTAAAACAGGCAACTTCTAAGTCGTGCACACCTGTATCCATGTGCCAATTCGACTCTATTTGAATAGTATATGAGAAATAGTTAAAACTTCCCACGTACAGATTTTTTTTGTTTTTTAGTATAATGGAAAGAATCAGAAAAGGAAGTGATCTGCCGAAAAAAAAGTGGGGGTCACCGAGCATCCAACAAAAATATTCGCAGATCAAGTTACCGCAAAGGTCATCAGCTCTATATTTTGTTGAGTTTGGACTCGGTGCGCGCGCTTCAAATACATGACGTGGCACGCGCCACGTCATGTATAGCGTGCGCACTAGAGATGCACAGTAGCAATGGGCGCGAACGTCCTTAATTGCTTTTTGCACCAATAAAGATTCAAAAAATGGGACATACCCCACGCTATGTGAGTTACGTTATGTGCTACTATTATTACTCAAGTTTCAAAAGGTCGACTGCAAACATGCATAATGAAGTTTTTATGGTTAAGACGTTCCGTTCCTTAAAGGCTGGTTCTCACTAGCGCATAAGCATAAGCACAAGCTGACAGACGCAGGCGCAGTAAGATATTGATCATTAGCGCCTTTTGTTGAAATTTTCTTAACAAAAGAAAGTAATTATCAAAATCTTACTGCGGCTGCGGATGTTGGCTTATGCTTATGCTTATGCGCTGGTGAGAACTGGCCTTAAAACTCAGAGAAATAATCAATCAAAAGTCTTCCATTTTCTGTTTTTCTGCTGCATTAGCCCTTTCTTTCTACCCAGACGTATCTTAAATTTAAACTCAGTACTCACTTGGTGGGGAACTCGTTTTCTCTGCGTCAAATATAATAACTCTGTTGAACTTCACTGCAACTTAACTAAAAAAAACCTTTCACATTGGTCAGCAAATTTACAAAAAGTTTAAGGAAGGAACGAACTGGTGAAGGAGGGATCGAGTGAATCTCTCATTGCTGCGGAGCGAGCGTAGCGAGTGAGCAGCAACATAATCAGGATTTAAGAACAATATATAAAAGGGAGTACGAATTCTCGAATTCATCCCTTTTTACCAGAATGCATTACATTTAA
>CBDDTI010000718.1:15000-21704 GCA_965233585.1 bacterium | reverse complement strand
ATAATTTTGTTTTCTAACATGCGGTTTCTTGTCATGTTTGTCACTGCAGTTTGTGCGTTATTTCTTATTAATATACGAAGATGTTTCCGACATGACTCACACTGCGCATGCGTATGTTGCTCATGTGAACATCCTTGAACCCTCTTCTGCTTATGATTGTGCTTATCTCACAAGTGAGAATAAGACTTGACAGATCAACAAAAGCAACTAGTACCAACCCCAGGTTAAAACACAACATACAATATACAACCAGGGAGACCTCACCGGGGTATACTAGAAGACATCTTACACACTTAAAAGACAAGCACCAAACAAACACTTTTTTTTAAATCCAGATTTAGAAATTATTTGTCAGTATGTTATGGATTATTTAAAAAAAAAAAAAACAAGTGTTAGGTGTGCTGGCTACACGAATAACCTAAGATTTGGAAATGTCAGGCAGCCAGAGCAGAAAACACACAGACAAAAACCTACAGTTAGACTACATCGCAGATGTTTCCCTTCCGTTTCCCACGAGCAAACGAGCGCGCCTTGGGTGAGCTATAAATGGGGATCGGAAGATGTGGAGAGGGGCGACAAAAAAAAATGGGGGAGAAAGAAGAAGGTGTTGGAGAGGAAAGCAATGATATGATCATTGTTCATTTTTTTGCCCCACCCGTCCCCCACTCACTCGCAGCTTCGTTCCCCTCGCGTGCTTTTAGAAATGATGGCCTGCAACGCAGGCTACCTGTAGTTAGAATCAACGTTATGTCAGATGGCAGGCGGAGGTGCCATATGAGGAACGTTGAACTCGCAAATAAGTTAAATCAGACGCAATCCAACCATTTGTGTTGTGCAACTGGGCCCATTTCGTATTTTCCGTAAAGGGAATTTCTTTTACCAAAATAGATTATTTTATGTAGCTTGAGACTAACTAGTTTCTATCATCCGGGATATAGATAATGCTAAATGACCTCCACCTTTCCTTTAGAGCAACATTTTTATGTATATACCGTATTTAAGTGTGAGGAACAAATACATAAATACTTGGTTCTAGCCATTTTTATTAATCAGGCTTGCTTAATTTAGGTTCCAGACCCCTCACCACTATGATATATTTTAAAGTTCAACAGTTACTTTTGAAAATCTTTCTAGAGTAACACACGTAACGTTGAGTCTCATTCAAAAAATGAAGTTCATCTCTGCTGGCTGTGTCTCATTTTTATCAGACTGGAATGAGCTGCAGAATTTTTTTCTCCGTATTAACTAATTTGAAAAAGGGAACAGTACTAAAAAGTAAAAAAAAATCACGCTGTTTGCCGTAACCTATACGTACGCATCATTAATACACTATATATGAAAGTATTTTAAAAATTAAAATATTCCATCGGCCAGTGAGTCTATAACTTAGTTACATATTTATTCAGCTCTTCATTTGTGTTTAAATGGTTAATTAATTTAATTATCTTAATTAATTAATTGATTTATTATTTTGTGTATTATTTTATGTAATGTGCCCACTGTTGTCCACATGACCACACCCACCTTCAGTTTCTACATTTTACGGAGAGCTTCAGACGACTGTTCTTGTCGGGGAAGTCTTAGTGTCTCCCTCCACCCAGGTGTATAAATCGGGGAGGGGGGGGGGGGGGTCACCTGCAATGGACTAGCGTCCCATCCAAGGGGGAGTAGACATAGTTCTGGTAGCTTTATGCTACAGTAACCAGGATAAGCTCCGGCCTGATGCTTCCACTTAACTCGTATGCCGACTTAACCTTTTTTAACTCATACGACAGATACTGTTTGCCTCATTAACTCCCCGCTTTTTAGATGGTGATGTTTTCCTGTCCTCTTGAATTTAAGTGCAATTGACCTCGTGGTCACGAGTCGGACGTTTTGAGAAATGGAGAAAATCCCGAAATACTTGAATTTCTTTCAAAACTGCGGACAGACAAAAATTGTCCCACAGAGAAATCATGGCTAAACCATGTTAAAACTGAACAGCATATAGGATCTGAAAAGACCTACGGCCCTAAAAAATACTGGACAGTTTAAGGACTACTCCGCGGACTACCCTGCTTCTAGACCCACGGACTACCGTAAAGAAGCAACCACATTTACTCTTAAGGGGGAAAGAGACACAAGAAGCCTACCTGCTCCACCAACGTTCATCACTGTATAAAAAACAGCCGCCATTTTCTTTTCACCGACTTCTTCGACCCAGTCGTTTTTTCATTTTTGCCCCATTCTTCATTGGTCAACAGCAGAAGCTATAATCGAGGACAGAGAACGTAAGCGCGCAAATTTCTAGTGTTGGAGCTGTCCCTATGATATGGGACGATTTTTCTACTTTTAGAACAAATTGCGCCATCGCGTGCGACACACGCGCGTACATGCTGCGAGAATTTTTGCGGATGTAGCGTGGGGGAAGTGGCGTCCGAAATCCCAGAAATGTTTGACGCTTTTGGTCCACAACTCAATATGTTTATGTCTGTTAAAATTTTGCTTACGTATTTTCGTCGTAAGCTGCTCCAGTTTGAGTGAAGTAAGACAGTGCCGAATTCAGTTATGTCCCACTCACATTACTGAGCAAGCTGTTCTTTTACAAAAGCTCCACATTACTCCACTCTAAGTTTCACGTATGTTGAAGATTAACTGCTTTTCCATTACACCAGTTAGATGTATGTGGATATAGCAGCCGAGGGTTTCGGGGCTTCAAAGTTTCCCTCCTATTGTCACACACTTGCGAGGATTTCGCCAGGGTTTATCGCGACCGAAAAGTACAAAAAATATTTGCAAGTTGAGTTTTGCCTGAATTGTAAGCTTGATGTTCATCAAGGTCCAATAAGTTAATGTCTGCAGATGGTGCTCAGTTTTGTTTGTGTGGAAATCCAATAAATTGTCTGTATGTCGATGAATAAGATCACCCGCAGATGCATGTTTTATTTGATAAAACATGACAGATTGGTCTTCCGCACTTTCGTGTGAAAACCTGCATATAATATCTCTATGTTTAAGGTTGATAAATGTTTGACAACATATTAAAAGCTTAGCTGAAAATATGTGAATACAGCAGAAACAATCAGCAAAGTTAATCAACCTGGATAAAGATGTCGATTTTGTTGGTTGAGTTCTCAAAACTTCTTGTCTATTATATTTTCGCAGTGTGGAATTTTGAAAAATTTGTAGCCTATTGGCATTTAATAGTAAACATATCATAAAATCAAAAATGTGGGAACAGAGAATTAACTCTGAAGTGTACATTAAAGTGCTATGAGAAACCCATGGAAGACCCACTGGGCGGTAGCCCTAGTAAAGGGAATCAGGGAACCACACGAGGTAAAGAAAAATTTCTTTTGACCTCGGTGGGAATCGAACCCACGACCTCCGGATTAGATCTACCGTTACTCTGCCGACTGAGCTACGAGGTCGGACAGAGAAAGTCGGGGACTTTCTAATCAGTTAATTAGCCTCCAGACTCAATAATTGTACCTTTTTTTAGTTCTTTCCAATGTTTATTTATACATATATGTACAAGAGTGAATAAAGTTGTTGTTGTTGTTGTTGCAACACATCGCAATATTGTTGGGCGCAAAATGTTGCGCGCGTTTGATCACCCTGTTGCGACATGTTGCACTATGTTGGGTGTTTCCGGGTCAAATTTGAAAATGGTCAAATTTTTCATGCAACATTTGCGGGTGTTGCATGATGTTGTGGTCGTTTGGCCAGGTTCGTGCATCAATGTTGCACCCGGGCATGCGCACTAGCTCGATTTTCAATACTCAACATGTTACAACACGTCACAGTAGGTTGGCCAAACGCACGCAACATGTTGCACACAACAATGTTGCGATATGTTGATGCTGTGAACGTTGGACCGGAGCTTGCAAATGTTGGCCAACAATATGTTGTGTTTATATGTTGCGATCGCTTGGCCGGGGCTTTACATAACAAATGGCTCTGAAAATATTCTGACTTTCCAAAGCCCGCTAAAAACAGGCAATATAACTAAGTTATGAATGTATGCCGTGTTAAAATTAGAATCTTTATCGACAAATCTTTATGAGTTGATATCACTCAGTTTATGCGATAGTTTTTCCTAACGTGCACTCTGCCAAACTTCTCCGTCCGCACATGCGCATAAAAGAAAAAAAGAGCATGGCGTGTTGTCTTGGAAAATTACATGTTTGTCTTCTGATTTTATTTGTCTTTTATTAGGGTAAGTTTTGCCATCGCTTTCTAATCTTTTAGCAATCCTTTAGTCAACCTTATCTTCTTTGTGTAGATTTAGTTTTTTTGAGATTTCTAGCTTTTTAAGGGTTTCTGTGCGTTTCGGTTCCTCGGTGATTGTCAGCGGTGGATCCAGAAAACTCAAGAAGAGGGGGCAGAGTCCTCCACCCCCCACCCCCACCACCACCATGAACGAAAACTTCACTTTTCAGGACATGCAGCATACAGCGTTTTTGTCGTATTCGTGATGCAAAGTCAAGTAACGTTAACGTTTCGGAAAATAGAATTAAAGAGCATTTTATAAAACGATTTTCAAAGCAAAATCGTAAGACGTTTTGGAAATACAAGAGAAAAAGGAGGGCCGCGGCCCCCTCGGCCCCTCCCCTAAATCCGCCTACGATCGTGCTCTTGTGCCACAAACTAGTAGTTTTCAAAAATAAGACACAAACAGCAGTGATAAACATATTGAACTTGCACATTTTGATTATGACTTGACGTTTCGTATGTACTCTACATACATTTTCAAAAGTAACCGTTGAAATTTAAAACAGCTATTTATATATATATATATATATTACAAAGGTGAGGGGACTGGAACCTAGATTAAGCAAATACTTAACAGTAAAATAAAACAGAACAGATTAATAAAGCATCAGCTTTTCACTTCCGACGTTGACATTGAAAGCTGGCTCAAGTTCCTGAATATATAAGGTCTCTTTTATTTTACAATGATAGTCTGTTTTGCCCTTCGCTAAAATATCAAAATGATCCCACTTGATGTTGTGTCCAGTGGCCTTGACGTGGTCAGCAATGGCTGAAGTATTTTCATTTTTAGCGAGGGCCTTAAAATGTTCGGTTTTTCTATCGTGAAGCCGCCGTTTAGTTTTACCGATATAAAAACCATTACAATCCCAGTAATTTGCTCTGTAAATAACTCTGGATTGTTGTGAACGATTAATACGGTCCTTGTAAGGAAAGAAAGATTTTATGCATCGAGTGCTCTGAAAAACGATCTTAAGGTTAACACAAGAGTAGAATTTGTACACACAAGATTTCAGGCGTTTAGCGACTTGGTTGCTTTGTAAACCTAAGTAGGGTAGTAGTTTTCACTTTATAACACTCGCTTTTATCGTTTTCTTTCGTTTTATTATTTTCAGTCCGCTAGTATTTCTGTTAGTTTATACATTTTCGTATCTTGAAAATGGTCAAATTCTTCATGCAACATTTGTGAATGTTGCATGTTGTAGTAGTCCTTTAGAAAGAGCGTATGGAAAACCAGGAAAACCGGATGCAGAGCCGGAACTGGACCCGGAACCGGAACCGGAACCGGAACCTGAACCGGAGATATAAATGAATGCTTCGAGTTGGAAAGTATGATTGACATCAATACTCCTCCTCCCTTCTCCGCATTCCTCGCAAGATGGATGATGGTACGGGGACATTGAGTTTGGGATGATGCTCTTCTTATACAAAACATATTGGCTTATGATTGTAGGTCGTGACAACACCGGAGAATTGGTAAAAATGTGAGAAGTATGTGTGAAAATTTGAGTTTGTTATGGGTGTTACTACACAGAGCAGCGAAGTAACGGGCAACGAACGAGAGACCGAGTAACGGGAAAAAATTCGCAGGGTCAAAAATTCTCAAATCTTTTAAAAATATGTAGAATCGATTATAATCGTTTTTTTTAGCATTGATATAAAAAAAGGAGTTCCAAAACCAATTCAGAAACCAAGCTTGACCACCCATAAGCTCAATTAATAAAACATTGGGTCTAGATATCCGGCAGCCGGGAAGTGTTTTTAAACACTACATACCCGGCAGTCTAAAATTATTCTACAATTTGCACGGAAACACTCATCAGTCCAGTCATTTCTTAAAACTACGTAGATATTTATTTACAAATGTCAACGTGGTCAAGCACTCAATTTCAATCATAATTTTTGCTTTGTTGCAGAGGAAATTTTCGAGCTTGGGCATACTGGAAAATCTTGATCGATGTTTCGACGGTTCAAAAAAAAAATCCCTGACTCTGACTCCGTAGTCAACTCTCATAGATGAAGTTGGAACCATGTGAGAGTATTCAATATTTGTTAAAAAATGTGAAGCGATTCTAAAGGATGTTGTGCTTTTGCCTTGGACGAGTTCTCTTAGCTTCGGTATATTGTATTAGAAAAACCTCGACTCACGGCATGGTTGTTCAAGAACTTACCCTGCAGTCAAAACTTCACGAGCAATCAATACTTTCATCAGCAACTGAAACGATCATTGCAACCTCCCGAGAGTATTTCAGCATTTCGATCTATAGAGTGCGTGCGCTGTTACGCAATAAAAAATAAAATCAAAATCTATGCAACGGACAAAGTCAAACAATTGTAATGTTGTAGACAATAAAATAAATAAAGAAGACAGTTCTCCAAGTTTAAGGTGTGTGCGTCGTCCCAAAGCTGAGATATTCGTCGAAATGTTCCGCACAAAATTACAGAGCCTAGTA
>CBDDTI010000718.1:5000-12500 GCA_965233585.1 bacterium | reverse complement strand
ACGCGTCATTCCTCTTTTCCCAAACAATTTTTACGTGTTATTTCTGCATGTTGAGCGAGTTTGCATGTTGAGCGAGTACAAGTAGCTCATTTGCATAATGAAGCGCGTGCACTTTCAAGTCCGAGCCGGTATTTTCAATTGTCAACAAATCTTGGCAAAGATTTCTTTCGTTATCTTTGATATTGTGGTAAAAAAGAAATCGAAAATGGTTTAACGTGGCACTACTGGTGACTAGGTTCCACTGATTTGGGATTAATTAATTGCCATGTTTTTGAGCAATCTGAATGCAGAAATTGTTGCTCGTATATTATTATTCAGAAAATCGCGTCACAAGCCGAATCTGGAAAGTACTTCCAAATATGGTTTTTCCCCCGATTTGAGGGGAAAAAATGGCGGCGTTCTGAGCATGCGCATGCAAGTTATCCTGGACTCTTCTTTCGCTCAGAAATTAACTCGATACCGGAGTGAAGAGTTTTCTTACTTAACAAACGCAAAAGTTAACGCGTACAACAACCTGCGCGAGCAGATATTAGGGAGCTTAAGCACGCGCGATTTTGAGACGCGAACGGCAACTGGAAGAGAAAATTTTGTGCGCCAGGATCGTATTGTCTCCCAGATTCTTATACTATTCATTTCTAATGGAGAAAAGATACTTAACAGTTTAGTTTAGTTTTTTGTGTCAAAATAAAACTCATCACATATAAAACGGAGACAAAACAAAACGTTCTCAGAATAAATGAAATTTAACTTATGATACAATCCACATAAAAATAAAACCCTTCGTAAAATAAAAAAAATCAGCAAATAAGATCAATTAAAACGAAAAATATGTACAAAAAACTGAAATACTACAATAAAAATAGAAAGACAATTGGTGATTTTGCTATGGCACGCATAGGCCACCATAGAGCTGAGAATTTACTAATGAGCATTATTCACCCCCTACCTTGTGAATAATGCGTAAGCCAAACAAAAACAAAATGGCGAGTGTAAACTCGCGTTTCGCCAGTGTTTCGGAATCAAAAATCTTAAAAATACAGGAAGATGCAGTACCTGAGAACACAAAGAAGGCCACGAAATTTGGAATGAAAATTTTCAGAGGTAAGAGAAGACTTGATATTTTGCAAACCAGGCCCCGGTTGTTCAAAAGGGGGATAACTCAATCACTATCCGGAGGATAACATTAATCCGATTGCGCCATCTTGGTTGTTCGAAGCTTGGATAGTACCATCCAGCCGTTCTCCAGCGGATAATGGCGACTAAAGTTATCCATGTCAAGGTGGGTAGTAATAACTTTTATCCACCGGATAATAATGCAGTAGTGAAAGCCAAAGTAAACAAGATGGCCGCTCGTAGTCTTTATCTCAGGATGAATAATTTGGCCAACCCCAGGAAAGAAAGAGTGGTTCCCAAGAGTGATTAAAAATTTTACTCTGTCTAACGCCAGACGATTTTACTCGTCAAAGGGAGACCTCTTGGGCAGTAAAGAATTAAAAACTATCTCCCTTAACCCTTTACTGCTCAAGAGTGACTTATAGATATATTTTATTCTGTCTAACACCAGACGATTTTACTCGTCAAAGGAAGACCCCTTGGGCAGTAAAGGGTTAACGTCGTTCTCTCTCTGTGTTCTTTGGTAATGTTGTGCTGCCATCAACCCAGTAAGTTGGCCCGAAACTTCGAGCAATAGAGAACATGTTTACTTACTGAAGGCAAGAAGCAAAATACAGTCAAACGAAGCTGGCAAAAGCGGTAACAAAGGTAGCAAACTAATTAAGCGCGAGCAACGAGGGTAACTAAATAACAACGTGTATTCGAAGCGAAACAATGAGGCTGACTAAACGATAGCGTACATAATGCGCCATGCCATGCGAGCTAACGGCGGGAACTAAACAACAATGCCAAATATGGTCTTTTACTGCTGCATATATTACACCGCTGTAGGAACGGATCAAAAGAAAAGCCTCTTCTTTTGAGAGGAAAAATATTTGCTGCCTTACATCGATTTTCAGTCAGTTTTTTTGCACCTCATTTAATTTTCATGCTTATGACAATTTTGAGGAGATGCGCTATTCATGCCGACACAGAAATGAATAAACTTTAACTAACCTCCAAAATCTTATTTTTATGTTTGGGAACGTATGTATGACCAATGAAGTATACCATCCTCTCTTTCTGTCCCTCCCCCCCACCCCCCCCCACCCCCACCACGCGCCCAAGGGATCTGAAAGAGAAGGAAGTCAACCCCGGTAGAAAAATACTAAGAGCTTTTGCCGCGAATTGTTAAAACACGCATTTTTGTCCTTGCAACACAAAAGAGTAAGAATGGAGAGAAAAGTTAAGTTCCTATATATTACATGTAAAAACGGAAAACCACATTAGTAGTGGCTGGATGTTATGGATTCATTGAAAAAATCTTCTTAAGTAGCGAAAAAAGTTTCACATAGAAAAAGATTGCTCTGTGAGCAAGGCAAGAACCAGCAGGCAACGAGCCCAAATAATAAGGGCCTGGGAACGGGTTGCGCCAAGACACTATGATCTACTTGATTGCACGCTTATTCGGTGAAGCCGCAATAAAAATTATAATAATACTTTATTCAGAATTAATCAATCCTGAAACGGAGGACCCAGAGGTTATCCCTATTACAGGGCCTACCTAACTACATTTAAATACTATTTACAACGAATAAAATTATGGAAAACTTTACAACTAAAAAGAAAGAGCATGCAAATGATATAATACTAAAATACTAAAAGAAGCTTAAGAAGGTATGAATTCATTTTTAACCAATATTCATCCAGTTTTTCAAATTATATTTAAATTTGTTAATATTAATGTCATTTCCAAAAAGGTGGTGGGGTAAGTTGTTCCATTCCTTAATGATTCTCATGAAAAAAGAATATTTAAAAGCGTTCACTTTGCAGATTTCGCGCCTTCAGTATTCAAATTACTTGTTTCATTGCAATGAAGACCGTTAAACTGTTTGATTCGCGCATAGATGGCACTGGGAGCCGGTCAACTTTTAAAACTGGCTTAAGCTGCGTGGCTTTATGTAGTTTCTGTGCGCGAGATGCATTACTCACTATGGAGGGGCTTTTAGTTGGATAATTCAGATACGCAAATTTCTGCCCACCCCTGGTCAGTAGGTTGTGCTTTTACAATAAAACATACTGAGTTGATACTGAGTTTTCAGTAGATAGAAACCTCAAACCCAAAATGAAGTAACACTAATTTTACATAAATCAATTAATTTTATTTCTTATTCAAGATAACATGTGTTTTCATGCTGAAAAAGCATCATTACAGTATATTCCTATGTCAGACCAGTTTTAGCTTCCAGGCCTGTACTATCGACTATTACTATGTATACCTACATACATTTATTACCATTACCAATCTGGGTTTTTAATTACAAAATTTAACTCCAATATTATATAAAAATATGCCAATATCTAGAGCTGATACACACTGGCGCTTCATTTATATACAAAGATGAAAATTTAAAAAAAACATTCCCATGCATAGTTTTTCACTGAGTATACAAGCATATTGAGAAATACGTAAATTGTAAATCAGTCAATTGACTAATCAAGTACAATCCTAATATTAAATATTGCTTGTCAATATCACCAAGTGAAAACTGCGGAACAACATTACACAAATTTAATTTAAATGTCGTGATGCCTTATATCCTTGTGGGAGGAAATATAGTTTCAGATGTCTGAAGCAAATTTACTTCTTTTTAAATTAAAATCATAACACTGGGAACACTGAACGACCACTTGCCACAAATTCAATTTGAACTCGTGAATATTTTCATTCATCTTCACAACTTACAAAAAGAACACAAATGTCATTTCTGGTTCAAGCTGAGTATAAGTATAAAGTTTCCCTCCTAAGTTTCAATGTAAATTTAACAACAGAAATGTTTCGTAATTCATATTTATAAGTTTGTACACACTTAGTAATATTTTGTGCTCCTAAACCTAATACTGTAACAGAACAAATAATGACACTTATCATAAGCTAGAAAGGGCAGCGTCCCACTCAAACATCTGTACATAACTGTTATTGCTGTCAGACACAACAATTTGGCCATTTTTTAAAACTGCTATAGACCATGGTTTTCTGAACTCTCCTACATTGCTGCCTTTTGTTCCAAACTTGCCAACAAACTTTCCGTTCATTTTAAATACTTGTATTCTATTGTTACCTGAATCACAGACCATTAGGTGTCCTGACTTGTTCATTGACAAACAACATGGACTATTTAGCTCCCCGTCCCCTCCACCCTGCTTTCCAAACTTGTACTGAAAGTTGCCATTTCTATTGTAAACGTTCATACAGTGTTCACGGCAGTCTGACACTATGAGATATCTATCACACTGAACACAGTGGAAAGGAAAAGTGAAAGAGCCCTGCTTACCTATCTTCATTAGAAACTTGCCATCAGGAGAAAAGATCTTAATCAGTTTGTTACCTGCATCAGCAACAATGATATTTCCATCACTGTCTACAGATAAACCACAAGGATAGGAGAGCTGACTATTAAGGCTTCCCTTCCCACCAAACGAATGTATGTAGTCACCCTCCCCACTGAAAATCTGGATCCTAGCATTACCATTGTCAACCACAAAAATATTTCCATTTTTATGAAATGCTATTCCCTTTGGACCATTAAATTCCCCGTTTTTGTCACCTCTCCGACCAAAGGATCTTAAGTAAATTCCATCACTGCTGAAGATCTGAACTCTGTGGTTCCAATCATCAGTTACAGCTATCTCGTCCTTAGCATTCACTGCCACCCCCCAGGGAAAATGAAACATTCCGACAGACGAACCTTTACTTCCAAAAGATAAAACAGGTCTGACCTGAAATGGCTGTACTTTAACAGTGAAAGGACTGCCGAGAACATGTCCTCCGTTTACTTTTACTGTCACTTTGTATCTGCCTTGTTCTTTTGGACAATAGCTGATCCTGTAGCTTCCATCCTTATTGTCATTTATTCGTATTTCCATCGCGCATTCTCGTCCTTGTTCATCACTGATCTCTATCGTTACACGGTCATGTTTGTTGTAACTCTGTCTTTCTTGAGCGTTTCTTGTCGTCAGAACAAATCGTGCTTCACGTCCAACAGTCCCCTCTTCGAGTCCTTTGCCTTCAGCGATGCACTGACTTGCTTTTGTTTGGTGCAGAATTTCCAAGGAACCAATTTCTTCAGCGTTGAGAGTGGTCAATAACTTCTCATTTTCCACGAAAGTTAACCGCACTAGAAGACCTGCAGGGTCACCATCAACAGGCTCGGTTTGATGAATTCCTCCGAATATAATCTCCAATGATTTCTTAAGTTGTACAACTTCAGCGTATGTACTTCCTGTTAAAAGTTTTTCAGCCTTTTCCAGCGATGATTCTATAACCGCTATTTGTTCCTCGATCTCTTTCTTACGCTTTGTCAGGCTTTGAAGACATTTGCTTGTTTGGTTTTCCACGGTGGAGAAAATATTTTGTTTCATCGCTTCAATAACGGCAATCAATTTGTCAACAAATTTTTGAACATCTCTCTTCACGTCTTCGCCTTGTTGTGTGAGCTTAGCGCAGTGTTCATCAAGTGGACGAATGATGTTCTCCTTTGCTTTTAAATTGTTCCTCTGTGTTTCAATCATAGATTTCATTTGAATCTTCTGTCTTTCTGCTGCTTCTTCAATTAAGCTCAGAGTATGACCTCCGTGTTCCAACGGGACACAAATTTGGCAAACTGCCGTTTCACAATTCTTGCAAAAGAATTTCAGTTCTTCTTTCCTATGCCCCTGCTTATGGCAAAGAGCTGGTCGCTTTAACACATCCTCATAGTCCTTGTCTTGAAAGTCTTTGAGCGCCAGAACACGGTGATCTTTATTGCTTCGCATGATGTTGTGTCCCGTTACGCACTCTTGACAATAAAATATGCAACATTGGAAACAGTAAGCAGTCTCGGAGCTTTCTTTGTCGCAATTTCCACATCTTACTGGGGTTTTTTTTGCATTCCTTGATTGCTAGCACATCAATCAAGCCATTCAGATAAAAACTGGTTGGAAGATCTTTCAGATCGCCACTTTCAGGTATTCTGCTAACGGCTTGGCATTTCGGGCATCTGATCGTGTCGCCGCCATGGCTCGTTCTATGCCATTGTTTCAAGCAGGGCAGACAGAAACTGTGTAAGCATGGCAGATGTTTTGGATCGGTAAATATGTCAGAACATACCGAGCAAGACACTTCTTCACGGAGATTATGGAGCAACGTTTTGATATCCATGTCGTTTTCAGAAACAAGCGAGGAAAGAAAGGATATCGCGGAACTCAGCTCGAAACAATGAAGTCTTGTGACTATCTTTGTTTAGATTCTCTTGGATTCGGATGTTTATTATGATAATCGTTTGGCTTGTTCGAGCCAATCATGGGACGTTGTTTTGAGAACTTTTGTCGTTTTGTCTTGGATACTGATTCCTAAGAATGTGACCCTGTCGCACTCCGTTTTAGCTCGTTTATCAGATATCACTCAAACACTGATCAAAACAACGCGTTGGTGTTACAGAGTCCGTGGTACAATCAGGTGCAACGTTTTGATATCCATGTAGTCTTCAGAAACAAGCGAGTGAAGAAAGGTCCAGCAGAACTTTCAAGGTCGACGGGCACAAAAATCAGGAAAGAGGGAACTCGCTCACGTGACACAACTGTTTTATAACATCTTTCGAAACAATGAAGGCTTGTGAATATCTTTTTTTAGCGTTTCTTAGAATCCTGGCTGTTTAAAATGATTATCTTTTTCACGAACCAATGAGGAACTTTGTTTTTTATTGATATTCCTTGGTTTCTGATTTGAAGAAATGCAACCAAGCCACAACCAGTTTCGCTAAACCTTGGTTCACATTTGTGGAATCTAAGCACAAGCATAATAAAAAAAAATGCAGGAAGAACAAGCTACCACAGTTAATTTACTTGCCATTGATAAACTTACGTGTGTAAAACAATTTACAGCTATTTAATTGGTCATCAGAATCTTTCTCCCCCAACGGCTGAGAAAAGACTTAAAGAATGTGGGTTTGACGGTTTGACATCCACCAACGTCAGAAAATATATTCGTCAAGTTACCCTTTCTTGTGACGAACGAAATCAAACTTACAATATTTCAATACAAGATTACTCATAATTTTCTTCACACCAATTACATTTTGTATAAAATGAAAAAGGTTGAAAACCCTCATTGTCCCTTTTGTAAAACGTCGACCAAAAAGTCAGTCATTTATTCGTATCGTGTCCTTGTGCTAGTTCTTTCTGGTCGGAGTTTACTGAATGGTATCAGTCAATTTCTAAAAAAACCCTAAACCTTTCCAAGAATAAAGTCATGTACGGCGCCTTATTATCATCGGTAAGTGTGCTTTCTTTATTGTCAAACAACCATAATAAGTTTTTAAAGAAGTGGTCCGGTTTCATAAATTAATGCGTGCAGTACGTAAGCACACA
>CBDDTI010000717.1:0-46886 GCA_965233585.1 bacterium | reverse complement strand
ACGGAAAAAAAACATCGTCATTTCGGTTTTCATTCCTCCGCGCGCCGAGACGACGACATCGCCCACGCGGCGCGCAACGGCGACCTCCCGGCCGTCCGGGGCCACCTGCGCCGCGACCGCGGCTGCCTCGACCGAGTCTTCGGTGACCTGTCAGCGCTGCACTGGGCAGCAAGCCGCGGCCACCGGGCGGTCGTGGCGTTCCTCGTGGCGAAGGGCGCCGCCGTGGACGTCCTGAGCTCCACCCGCGGGGAGCTCAGCGATCGCCGCCGGTCACGGCGCCGCCAGTGCCACTCCGCCGGTGCTGAGGTAAAACTCCGCTGCATTTTGCAGCAGCCTTCGGCCACGTGGAGTGCGCCCAGCAGCTGCTGGCAGCAAAGGCCTCCGTGGAAATTAAGGACGACTTCGGCTGGGGGCCTCAGCCGATGTCCCGTTTTTGAAGACCTTTTTTTTTTTCACCGGCAATCACAATAACAGATATAACAGGTGCAGTTCAACAAATGAGGCATGTCTCAATGACTTATGACATATCTTTTAAGTTTTAATCTTTTTTGTCAACTTCAGCATGAGATTTCACTGGATTTATCATCTCAGGTTCCCATCTTCAAAGTTGCCTTGAAATTCAAGAGCCGTGATTTTGGGAGAGTGTCTGTTGAAAAAAATAAGGGTTTAGAGATGTTTAGAGTTCATCCACGTCTTTGACATCCGTGTGAGCCAAATGAGAAGAATGAAACAGCGCTTTCCGCACATGGTTTCCACACGTCAAATTCGGCAGTCCGCACGGCAATCAATTGAAGTGATATTGGAAAGGGTCACTTCGAATGTCAGCTGTGGATCCCAGGCAAAACGCCTTTGGATCTCGCAAGAGAGGAGGATGAAACAGAAATGGTGAGCTTGCTGATGGGCAAGGCCTCTTGGCTGCACGCGCGAGGCTCAATGCAGTGGCCCAATGGCATAGCAGGTGGGAATATATCCATGGATGAAACATGGTGAAACTGCTGGCATTGCTGGGAATGAAAACATGAAAGGGGCCTGGATAGTGCATGTGAGTCCGTACCAGGGATGTTTACCGTCCGATGTTGGACACATGACCCATGAAGATCCATGAAGCCTAAACCCACTGCCAAATCATCACAAGCCACCGGCCAAAAATTGAGCACAGGTGAACCACAAATTTGATTGAATCTGCAGAATTGATTGGGCGAGAATACATCAGATTATCAGATTATGCGCGGACAGAACAGGTATATTTTTTTGGCGCTTGACTATCTTCAGCACTACATAAAGGTCACCAATGGGCACGCACAGAGTAGGCATTTGTTTGCTAAGATGTTTCTTCTGTCATATCGTTTTTTTTGGGTTAAATAATTGTGAGCCCCAGATGTTGTTTGCACATTTGCTCCGCCCAAGGCATGAAATCTAAGGCCTGGAACCGGGAATAGCTCTTTTGGTGTCTCATGTTCCAGTCAGTTTTTGCTGGTAATAACGGTTAATAAAGAATTGGAGCGACCATCAAAACGTTCAGGGGAATGATAAACATGGCTAGGGCTAGCAAGCAGCTCCTACTTGCCTGTGAGGAGCTTTGTTTCATTGTTAATTAGCAAACATGCGAAACTTGATGAACATTGCAAACACCAAAGCTTTGACTGTTGGGCTTATGACAACATGCTGGGTATCTTTAAACATTAATCAGTTGTCCTTGGCAGCGAGATCTCTCCAATGCAGAACCCTATCAACTATACACCTTTGTAAATTGTTTTCGTGCAAGAAATGCTAGACATGTCTGCGAGTGTCTGACAGCATGAAGTTTGTGGGAAAACATCTCCACTTCCCCTCCCGTTTTCGCAGGTTTGGTATAGTGATTGCGACATACCTCAATTTCAGGCCAAAGGTGCCTTTGGAGCACCTCCTGTGAAAAGATCAAAGATGTGCCATTTAACGCCGTTGAGTCCACAGGGTGTGGATTAAAATTGGATCCCCGCAAAGTTGGGCGGCTTTCGATGGTTTAATTATGTTTTATGAATTCAATGCTGAAACCAGAACATAAAATGATTAACATTTGTGATTGCATGGGGTTTCTCTCTATTTCAGGTTGCGATCAAGATTGAGCTTAGCAAGTGGCTGGAATCTCTGCTGTGCAGCCATTAGTTGTATGACATCACACCGCTTCTTCCTGTTTGTGGTGGATTGTTATGTTCAATTGCTCAATTCTCATGTCTTTCAGTGTGATGACATGGTGAGCAAATGTCGTGAAATGACTTCTAGGTCCAAACCATGATTTGAGGTGGCAACTCAAGTAATTAGTTTTGTTTCCAACGGAAAAACAATCCACTACCCCCAAAGGTGGTAGATATTTTTTCAGGTAGTCTTGGAATACAGCTTCCACGACTGTTCGGCGATGGCCCCATGATCGCAGGCAAGACGTATCGGGTCTTGTTTTGATTCCTTTGCGTTGACTGTATTATGCTGCAGTCAAGTTTCACCTGAGATGAAATTGCAATTGAACATGTGCAATGCGTAGTCGATGTCACTGGTTTCAGGTTCAAAGCAACATCAGGGAGTGAAACGCACATCAATGTTGCACCATGTTAAAGATGAAAACTCGTGCCACCCATCAGATCTTGACAGATATTCCTCAGTACGTCGGGAGTTCATTTTAGTTGCTTACTACTTTCAACTGTCAAGCAGCAATTTCAAAAGCACAGGGTTTGATTGGGTCGTTGTAAGAAGGGACCTCCAAGGCTTCAACATAGCATCCACCTCAAGCTTTTGTGGATTGGACATTTTACAGCTACAGTTTCACCATTCTGTGTGGATTCCCGTTGCTCAATGCGTGCATACAATGGCCTTTGATACCATCGCAGGGTGTCACAGGTGTGCAAGGCCATCGTGAAGTAATCTATCAATCTGGCAGGTAGCGACTTCAAAAAAAACATGTCAACCTGCATGGGTCCTGTGAAACATATAAGCTTGGACTTCACGAATACTTTACAAGAGTACCATTTTATTTCACGAAGAAGGGCCGTTTCTGCCCTGGCGCTCCAAACTTACTCTCGGAAGATGTTTGGGACCCAAAAACCAACTACTAGCGTCTCAGACGGTGTTTGGAACCGCAGGGTCGGGTGAAACAAATTGATCCACAACTAGTTGTACTAGTACTACTCTCTTTGGCATATTTTTCTTCATTTCACACCATTTGCAAGTCAAGACCAGTTTTCCGGATAGCTACCCATGAACACCTAGGCACCTAGGCTTCACACATTGAGATACCTCCATTGCCGAGGTTTGAGCAAGCTGCAAGCTGTCAAAAGGGTGCCAAGATGCTGCTTGGCGGTTCACACCACCCCAACTGGTCAGTAATGGATGTAGGAATATCGATTATCAAACAATAGGGGTCTAAACACCTGATATCACCTGATTATAGTTATCAGATATACACCTATTGTTTTAGGCATCACTTAACTTATCATTGTGTATCTGCATATCAGTTTCAACCGCTATTACAAATATATCACTTGATATAATCAGATGAATAACGGTTTATTAACATGATAATGATTGGACTGTGCTTCGTGTTTGTGGGGTCAATTCTCCCAGAACTATAGATGTATGAATGGGGGACTTCAGCAGGGCTACTAATCAATTAAGATCTGCGGGATGATTTCAAAGGGATTGTCTCAATGATTTGGGGATTGCTCCTGCCACTTCCCCCTCAATTGTATGTTTGAAAAACAACTTCATATGTAGCCTCTGGTAAAATAGCATAGACAGCTATGGACAATCACCATTTATTGTAGGTAAATCGACAAACTAAATGGACCCTTTTCAATAGCCAGGTTACATTGCCAGATGGTAAATGACATGGTTTTTTCAACTTTTATCAACAATCGTTATATCATGTTTTATCTACCAGAACCTTCGAAGGATTGAGATCAAAGAAGAAGACAAATGGGTTCAAAGGAACACTGTGAAATCCGTTTTCAATGTCCTGAAAAAGCACATATAATATGCATTGATACACCATTTTGTGTTGAAACTGCATGCCATTTGATTGTGGATGGATGATCTTGCTTCTGGATTTGCGGTTTGGATTTCAGGTTCTTTCACTGCTCCGGCTGGATGATATCTTGGCCCTTGTTTTCATAATAAACCATATATTTTTTTAAACTAGGGTGGTACTTCCCCAATAGTCATAATCTGATACTTAACTGGTACCCCTTCCAATTAAACAGCCTAAGGGTTTACTAATCCAGGGTTGACATTAATTCTTGATATCTAAATTTTAGCTTCAGACGTCATATTTTTCATATTCTGCTACGTTGTCATATTTTCCATTGAAAATAAGACGCATTGTCTGAATGGACGGATTTTTACGAAAGAGGCATCCTTCGTGGCACAAAATCATGCTGCAGAAACGCACCGAGGAAATCCGCGTGGAGGATTTTTCGAGGTCCTGAGGCGGAAATTGTTTGGAAACTCTGCATCCTGGATAAAGTTTGAAGCCTGGAGCACACCCGGGTCTGAAAATGCCAACAAATTGCCAATGGAGAATAGATTTGGGATATTCATGGATAGTCCATTTTCAGATAAACCCACCTATTTTCAAACTTCGCCAAAGCTCATCGAATCTGATCATCTGCCGCAGTAGCTTTCGAAGCTCCTTTGGAGAGGACCGGGTTGGGTTGGGCCTTCATCTGAGCATCCAAGATTGTGGAGATTTCATCAGTTTGGGATTGCCAAGTTCAGATATTTTTGATGTTACTTGGGGTGCAGTTGGGATTATATTTTCTGGCTACAACTATGACAATAATTCCTATACGTTGGGAAATATGCAGGATGTTAGTTCAACGATGTTTCCCCGATAATTTCCTGGTCTCCATCTTTTCTATCTGTTTGGGGTTTGCTGTACCACATCTAGGACAAAGCCACATATCATCCCATATCCTTTTCCTTTCATTGATCGTGATTAAAATTACAATGGCCTCACCATGACGTCATGATGTTGGTTGCGGGACATTTGGCTTTTGAGGGACATTTGGCTTTTGAGGGACATTTGGCGGCTGGGATTGATAGATGTTATGATGTTTCTTCATGTTTCATGTTAAATAGTTGGGCGATGCCAATTCTGAAAAAAATATTAGACATTATATCACCCAACTCTCCAACTATCCCAGGATATCCCAGGTGTCTGGGCATGACGGGTCAGTGGATCATGAGTCGCCAGGATCGCCAGTTGGCGTCAGTGGATCATGGTTCGGGTTTGGCGTCAGAGGCGCATGGCACTCGTCCTTCGGGACTGAGGACTGGAATTTTAAGCAAAAGTTCTCACCTATCAAATCATCCCAAATCATTTATCAAATTGCTCAAAAGTAATTGTCATAGTTAAACATAGTTCCTGATCCTTATTGGTTCTGGAAGTTTATTTGTGCCACTGACTTTGGAGAGTGATGGTCAAAGCACTTTTGATTCCACGCGGGCATTGCAAAAAGTAAAGGAAAAGGGCCTGAGCACTCAGTTGATGGACAGCTTTGATGAAGAATGGCAGATGGCAGATGCAACCCGAAAAGGGTCCGTTTGTGATACGGCCATAATCTCCCAATCTGTTTTAGATGGTACCAATCCGTGTATCAAAAACCACTAGGCATATCTAGGCATCCTTAAATTCCTTGGTACTCCTGCCATCGAGAGCGCAGGCGTGAGAAGGACTTGGAGATACTTGGAGATACTTGGAGCCTGGGCAGGTGGCTCAGTTTGGAAAGAGTCAAACAGAGAGATGGATGCATTTCATGGCGTGCCATTTGCAGCCATACCGATACCTGAAGATTCTGGTGCAAGATGTCATCAATGATGATTGGTAGCTGCATCATTCTGAATTGTTGCAACTCCAAAATTGCCAAGTGCTTTACAACCTTAATGCGTGTTGCTTTTTTTCTGCACTCGCAGATTGTCCGCTCAACCGTTCAACAATTACATTTTCCAGATGTTCTGCACTCGCATGACCATCAGCACCCTGACAGACTGCAGGTCTTCCAATAAGAAGTTCCACGAGCGAAGGCGCGTCAGCAGTTGCGAGAAGCCCAAAATAACGATGCCAGTCGGGGCCTTAGTGAGGAAACAGGGTGGCTATGGGGGGGGCAAGATTCAAAATCCACCGAACCCATTAATTCAAGTACTTCATCCATCCGTGGCGAAATAATCCCCATGCACTGCAATTTATTCAGCTTGAAGCCCCAAAAAACATCAAAAAACCATCCAACAATGGGGATTCAATAGGGATTGCCCCCTTAGAAATGAGTAAATCATCCCATCTCCTACAACTAAATAATTCTCCAATTCTAATTTCCCAAGGCTCTTGCGTTGGAACCTCCCAACAATCCTCTTGAATCAGGTGCACTGCGTGACGCCGCAGCGGCCAAGAGCCAGCTCCCCGAGGAGATGCAGCCCGGCAGCGATGCATGGCCTATGGAAGATCTTCATTGACCATCCTTTATAGGGGTAGCTATGGGTAGCTAATTTTCAGACAGCCACGGAGATATTATATTTTTTCAAACCATAGGTCTGGGTGAGACCCGTTGACACCACTGTATACATCATCTATACACTAGTACCATCTATAGTACCTAATTTACTGGGGATTATGAGAAGCCATGGCGAATAGGGAAATTGCTTTCAAGCAGAAAAGGAGATATTCCCAAGTCATAATGAGTATAGTAGCCCAGGTACTTCTAGGTACTTGGAGGCTCCCCCAAAAGTGACAGCCCGATGATAAAGGTTTATTAAGGGCTCCGTAACCACCAACCGCTTGTGAAGCATCGGGGTGAAATTCACCGGGGCTGAAATCTCTCATCGACTCATCGCAGGTGAGAACAAGGAGCAATTGGAAGTCACTGAGAATAAGATCCTGAATGTCACTGGTCAGCATGGGAAGCAGAGTCCAAATCACCAGAACAACTTCGTGGTACCAATGGAAAATTCTTCCGAAATGTCCAGTATATACTGTATAGTGGTAATACCAATGGTTATCCCATGTTATCAAATGGTAATTATCCTACTTCAGTTTATCCAGACTATATTTATCCAGATTTGGCATCAGCTAACTCAATTTTTGTGGTACCCAATGAATCAAATGGATTCGGAACCTCAAAATGAATTCAAGGATTAGTTGATTAAAGTTGAAAGAATCTTGGTTCAAGTGGTTCCAAGATTCTATGAGATGATGATGCCTGGTGAACCACCAAATCATAGAACTGTTCAAATAGATGATCTCCGGATTGCTCAACTCCGAGGAGATTGGTCACCACGAAGATCATCAACCATAATCCCATCACCCGTTCATATTAAACTTATCAAACACCCCGTGTCTATGGTCCCAATGTGGAAATTCCCTATACCCACCATGGTTTCGTTTCGGGTGTGTTTTTTTTTGAGCGGGGGAAGGGATTGCAAAAAAAAAACATCCCTTTCCATTCAGGATGAGGCACGCTGTTCCAGGAGGATCTCGATGCAAAGGATCCGCCAATATTTCGCAGATATTTGGGACCATTTTGGGGGGTTGATATTAGGGGGATGCCATTAATCATTAATCTAATCACCATAAAATCATGTTTGGTCCAATCACCGATTATATTGTTTCATTACTCCAATATACAATTGTGATATTTACATGTATTCTACCAGAATCTGTGATGCCATTCTTTCTTCACCAGTTCCATCACCAGAGTTCTTCACAGTTCACGGCTCACGCCTCAGGTTCTCAGTTCTTCCCAGGGCAACATCCTTGAAGATGAAGCTGCAGTGCAGGTCAGTAGGATCGTTGAATGAAGCCTCCGAAAGGTCCCCCGGTTTTTTTCTCAATTTGACCATGGGATTTACTGGAAGTACCATGGGAATACAGTGGGATATAATGGGATATACATCTATAATTTATGTATGCGATACCGTGGATGGTTGCCAAATTCTACACCAGTTGAAGGATGTGGTAAAAAAAAACATGGGTTTCAACATGTTTCAACCATCCAAAGGTGGTGCAGGATTTCGCAAGAATCCACAGTTCATTTCTCAAAACAGTGGCTTAGTGGCTTCTCTACTCAACAGTGGCTTCTACATGTGATTCTCATTGCATTTGACAAGTGTTTTTTTGGGACTCGGATTACTCCCCTTTTACTCTCAGTGTAAACGTTGAACGAAAATCACCATGTTTCGACTGGGAAAATCCATGGCTTCAAGGACTTGGACCCAGTGACAGACCTTCCGGGTCCACTTCCCGGGGTACACCGCAGACCTACCACGGAATACGACAACGGGGTGGAACCCCATTGTTTTTATCTCTAAATATTGGAAAGATTGGAAAATAACATGTTTTTTGAAAAAAAATGCAAAGATCATGGCAATTCTTTTCAAACCATTCAGTGGTTCATTTTCATGGCACTGACATTTAAAGTTGAAAAACATGAAAAATACACAACATTGCAACAACAACATTTCCATGATTGGGCCTTGATAAAATTATATCTATATGAACTCAAGGACTTGGACCCACAGGTCTTCCAGGTCTTCCAGGCTACAACGGCTGGAACCCCCTTGCAAATGATAAAAAAAACTGTGGGAGAAAAAATGTGAGCAATAAATTGTTCAAAATTTCCTGCCTGGACCTTCAAAAGTACCAAAAAAACTGTCCTCTTGGAACTTGGAACGCAAATCTGCGCAAACAGTGCGCTAATCTTGTAAACATGCCAGATTGGCACATTTGGATCAAACGTTCAGAAATCAAGTGGCGCAAGAACTTTTGGTTGTCATTTAGACATGAGTAATCAAGATTGCCTGTGGAACTACGTTGAGTGTCAGGTCAATAAATTCTGTTCCATGAAATAGAGACACCAATATGTTTTGCAACTGTTTGCTACATATGCACACACAGAATATATTGTTCCTGCTTATCCGCCCCACTATTCAGGCATGGTCCCACCGACCTGCCCCTAATGACAAAAATACATGCAACTTTTTCCGTCGTATTGTAAACATTGCAGTGTGTTGATCCCCAAATGCTCCAAACCACAAACAAAATGTACGCAAAAAAAAAAGCAAAAGTACGCAACTAATCCGCAAAAATACGCAAAAACCCACAAACATACGATGTTCAACAAACCCTATAGTATCATATTATAGTATCATTATAATCCACTGAGCTTGAGGACATCGACCCAGTGGCAGGCCCTCCAGGTCTTCCCGGCTACACTGACCAGAAAAACGGGCTACAACGGATGGAACCCACGAAATGGTGAAACACATATTATTTCAAAAAAATTCAAAAACACCTATGAACATATAAAAAATGCTGGCCAAACAAAAATGGCAAAATATTTAAAATACCTACAGTTATAGTTAAATATTTATTTGGAACATAAACAAAAACCAGCAACAAACAAACAATGAACAACCTTGAAAAAATGAAAGCATTGTGAGGTACACAATGAAACACATAAACCCGGAAAATTAATCAAATACAATGAACAGCACTTGAAAAAATGGAAATGCAATGAACATCTCCGAAGAAAAGACAATGAACACGTTGAAGTTAAAACAATTAAAAACATTCAACAACACAATGTAAACGGGTGACAAAACTTGGAAAACTATCGAAAATAAAAAAAACACAATGAAAAACACTAAAAACCCGAAGGAACAACGTTGAAAAAACAACGAACAAACAACGCAAAACACTGACAAAAAATAAAGAAACACTACTGAACCATATACTGTACTAAACAATGAAACACATGAAAAAAATCAGGAAAAACAATAGAAAAATAATGAAAAAATGACAATTGACATATATAAAACAAAATCAATATTATTATCATAGTTCATAGTATTTTTTAAAACATACCATAACAGAAAAACAACATAGTGATAACAATAATATTTCACAGGTTCATTATAGTATCATTAATAACAGGTTATAACTATTAGGAACAGTTATATTAACTAATTAACTAATTAACTAATATATTTTTTTAAACTAATGTATCGTATCATTAATATTAATATAACTATTAATGACGGACACTTGTTATTCATGGTATAACAGGTTAATTAACTAGATATAACAATGGATTAACAGGTATAAAAATTAACAGGTTCATGTTATAATGGTGATTACTATAATTAGTTAATCCACAGATGATGGCTCGAGGACTTGGACCCGACCGTTCCAGGTCGGGCTCGACCGTGGGGATACGCGACGACTTGGATGGTCGACCACATGGTGGAACTCTAAATGCGAAAAAAATGATGGACATGCTGGGAAAATCGTGTTTCTTTATGGAAAAATTGATTGAAAAAAAATGTTTTTTTCAAAAAAATCTTGAAAAAAAAATAGATCGTTGCAATTCTTTTGAAACCAATCAGATGAGCTCGAAGTTGAACCCTTGGACCCAGTGACCTTCCAGGTCCACTTCCCGGCAACGCTGACAACGGATGGAACCCAATGGATGCAACCCAACGGATGGAATCTCCGAAAAATGACACAAATGTAATTTTTTTTTGTTTTTATTCAAAAAAAAAATGAATGAAAACACACATGTTTTCCGAGAAAACACTTTTTAAAACCATTCAGTGGTTAGAACGGTTCATTTTCATGGCACTGACATTTTAAAGTTGATTTTTTTTTAAATGAAACATTGCCACAACATTGCAGCAAACAACTTTTCCATTGCCTTGATAAAATTATAACATCTATGAAAATATAAAAATGATGGCAAAAATTGAAACATCCCTTTCCATTCAGGATGAGGCACACTGTTCCAGGAGGATCTCGAATTTGGGACCATTTTTGGGGGGTTTGATATTAGGTAGGGGGATGCCATTATATAATCATTAATCTAATCATCATAAAATCATTTTTGGTGCAATCACCGATTAGATCTAATTGTGTATAATTTACATGTATTTTACCAGTATTTGTGATTCCATTTTTCACAAGTTCCATCACCAGAGTTCTTCACAGTTCACGCCTCAGGTTCTCAGTTCTTCCCAGGGCAACATCCTTGAAGATGAAGCTGCAGTGCAGGTCAGTAGGATCGTTGACTGAAGCCTCCGAAAGGTCCCCCGTTTTTTTTCTCAATTTGACCACGGGATTTACTGGAAGTACCATGGGAATATAGTGGGATATGATGGGATATACATCTATAATTTATGTATGCGATACCGTGGATGGTTGCCAAATTCTACACCAGTTGAGGGATGTGGTAAAAAGCCCATGGGTTTCAACCATCCAAAAGTGGTGCAGGATTTCGCAAGAATCCACAGTTATCCACCGTTCATTTCTGAGTCAAAACAGTGGCTTAGTGGCTTCTCTACTGGAACAACAGTGGCTTCTATATGTGATTCTCATTGCATTTGACAAGTGTTTTTTGGGACTCCCCTTACAGTTTTGCATTGACAGGCCTTCCGGATCCACTTCCGGGTACACCGAAGTACAACGGGGAACCCAAGGGGAACCCCTAAAATGGTGAAACAAAAAATGATGGTCAAAATGGTAAAACACATATCTATAGTTAGTTAAATGATGTTAAATATAAATATATATATAATATCAGCTACATCATTGGGTATGGGTCAGAATTTTCCATTCAAAATTGGATGGTTTCAACATGTTTCAAGAACATTCAACGAAAGATGTATCCCGAAACGACCAGAATCTGTGGTTCCATGGCGCCTCATATAGAGGGGATCCCCATGGTTAACCCCTACACAGGGATGCCCGACCTGGACCTGTTGGACCTGTAGGACCTGTCCCCATTCCGTTGAAGAGCCATGGGGCGGTGAGAACCTCCGGAGATCCAAACGTAGGCAACAGTGTAGCAGTTTAGCAGTTTATTCAGAATTATTCATATAAAGAAGTGCGATCATGCATGAACTTCATGAACTTCATGAACATGTCAACTTTACGCAAATCGTCTCAAATAATCTGCAAATCATCTCAAATCGCGTCATGTATGGAAGTGCCAAAACATGTTTACATGTACATCTCATGACATCTCAAAGTTTAGCAAAAGATGCTTGCAAAGAAGAGATGCCGCGAGGTGCCGCGTTGCAAGTTTCAGTCTGAGATGTTTGAGGCTGTCAAAGCGTTTGAGCGAAAAAACATGTTTTCACAGAACAGATGCATTCTGAGGTTGGAGTTCATGTGCAAATGGAAGATTGGAACGAAGATGGCACACATCCAAATATATCCAAATTATGTTAAAATGTCAACTCATCGAACTTTGTGTTTTATTCTTCAAGCTTTGAATTATGTGTGCATTTACATGGTACAAAATTGTACTTGACATCTTTTTCATCAGTCCAAAGGAGTCCAAACTCAAGGCCGTTGCTCACCTTTCTTCCCTTTCTTCCCTTCACGGTGCCATCCCGAGACGGCCGAGACGGCGGAGGCCCTCAACCGCCGAGCTCTTGGAGGGAAGCACAACTCCGATTCATCCGGAGACGCTTCAGTCCATGAACAGCCTACTCTGCAGCAGGGGAAGCTGAGGCCGGGCTGAGGTCTTTGGGGTGAGAGGTGACCTTCCTGGACGTTTCACCAGGGCATTTTTTGGTTTGGCCAAGGCTTGAAGCGTGGATTTTCGTTTTGTTTCCCGGTATTGTTGGATGATTTTTGGGCCAACTAATGCACATCTATTCAAGCGAATGAATGTAGGACATGGCTGGACCCCAATGTGCAAAATCGTTACAATGAAACTCGGTCAAATCAATGACATGCCAATGAAAAGGTGCATCTCGATGCATCTCGGCGATCCTCATCCAAGAAGCTGTTCCCAATCATTTCCTGGTTGAAATTGGCAACCCACCAAAACAACGGAATTTATATTGATATGTTAGTTTGCATACCGCAAAAAAAAAAAAACAAACTTGAACTGTGGAGGACATTGTGCGCCTTTTCCCCCTTTCTTAAAGGAGGGCTATTTATGTTTGTTTGTTTTTTCGCGGCAGGTTTTGGATTTTTTGTTGGTGTTCCTGGTTCTAAGCTTTCCTGTTTCTCTGATTTTCTGCTTTCCCTGCTTCTCTGCTTGTTGCTTTCCCTGCTTCTCTGCTTTTCTTCTTTTTGCTTTCCTGCTTCTTTGCTTTTCTGTTTTCCCTGCTTCTCTGCTTTTGTACTTATGTGCCTTTCTACTTCTACTATACTACTTTTTTTTCAGCAATGTGTTTTTTGCTGCTCTACTTCCTGCTCCTTTGCTTCTTTGCTTCCTGTCTTTATTGTCTCTTTGTTTTTGATTTTCTTTTGCTTTAATCTGTTCTGTTTGCATCCTACATGAAACCCTAGAGAGACCCTAGGTGAAACCTAAAGAAATCCTGATAAGAAACCCTACATTAAAACCTAAACGAAACTCTAAAGAAACCATAAATGAACCCTGAACAAATCAAAAAATCCAAAAGAAACCATAAATGAAACCCTAAAGAAACTTTAAATGAAACCCTAAATGACATCCCAAAGAAACCCTAAACAACACTCTGAAAAAAAACTAATGAAACCTGAACTGACACCATAGCTGAAACCCTAAATTGACACCCTAAAGAAACCTTAAATGAGACCCTAAACGAAACCCAAACTGAAACCCTAAAGAAACCCTGAACGAAACCCAAACTGAAACCCTAAAGAAACCCTAAATGAAACCCTAAATGAAACCTTATTTGAAACCCTAAACGAAAACTAAAGAAACCCTAAATGACACCCAAATAAAACCCGAAAGGAACCCTAAAGGAACCCACTTGAACGTTTTGAAATCGTGAAAAGAAATCCGGATAAGAAACCCTTGAATGAAACCCTAAAGAAAGCTTAAATGAACTCCTGAGTGAAACCCACAATTCAAACCCCAAATTGAAACCCTAAAGAAACCTTAAATGAGACCCTAAATGAAACCCAAACTGAAACTCTAAAGAAACCCTAAATGAAACCCTAAACGAAAACTAAAGAAACCCTAAATGACACCCCAAATAAAACCCGAAAGGAACCCTAAAGGAACCCACTTGAACGTTTAGAAATCGTGAAAAGAAATCCTGATAAGAAAGCTTGGAATGAAACCCTAAAGAAAGCTTAAATGAAACCCTAAAGAAACCCTAAATTGAAACCTTAAAGAAACCCTAAACGAAACTCTAAAGAAACCCTCTGGGTCCTGGTCTTCTTCTGGCGTCAATGTAAGACCATTTGAAGGAGTGGCACTAGATTCTGATTAATAATGATTTGTCGGCCCAGGAATTTCAACGATTTCAGTTGAAGAAAGCCTAGTTGACTCGAATGTCACGTGCAGATCCAAAATTGTGATCATTGATCTTGGATGTGATTAGGGCATTAGGGCAGTCCAATTCTGTGAAATCGGCCCCCAAAGTTGATGCCTTTGGTGAAGAAGTCCTCGGCATTGAAACACTTTTTGCACGGAAATTTAACACCGCCCAACATGGATGCCGGATGCCGTGTATGGCAGACATGTTTTCACCATCGATCTTCTTTGGCTGAAAAATGCCCCCAAATGAATTCCCTATGATGCCCTTGGTGACCAATTGAAACACTTTTGTATAGCATTATCGCCCCAAAATGGATGCAGTCTATAACAGACATGTTCTCGGAACTAAAACCTGTTTGTCTTGAAGCGGAAATGCACCCGAAATGGGTGCCATGTGGCAAAGACTGCCTCAGTTCTCAATGTTGAATCCCTTTTATTGTTGAAACAAAATGCCCCCCAAATAGATGCTTTTTATGTCAAAGTTGTTTTTTGACTCTTTTTTGTTTAACATCATGCCCGTCACATGGATGCTTTTTGTGTGAAAGGTGTTGTCAACTTCGATTTTCTGTTGTGACAGAGGTTTTCAATGTAAAACCCTTTTTTTGGTTAGGGCAAAGTGCACCCAAAATGGATGCCTTTAGCACAGATGTTCTCAATGTGACATTGCAAAATACCCCTGACATGGTATCTTTTATGACAGAGGTTGTCAATGTAAATCCGTTTTTTGGTTAAGGCAAAGTGCCCCCAAAATGGATGTGTCATTGCAAAATACCCCCGACATGCTATCTCTTATGACAGAGGTTGTCAATGTAAAACCCTTTTTTGGTTAGGGCAAAGCGCCCCCAAAATGGACGCCTTTAGCACAGATGTTCTCAATGTGACATTGCAAAATACCCCCGACATGGTATCTCTTATGACAGAGGTTGTCAATGTAAAACCCTTTTTTGGTTAGGGCAAAGTGCCCCCAAAATGGATGCCTTTAGCACAGATGTTCTCAATGTGACATTGCAAAATACCCCCGACATGGTATCTCTTATGACAGAGGTTGTCAATGTAAAACCCTTTTTTGGTTAGGGCAAAGTGCCCCCAAAATAGATGCCTTTAGCACAGATGTTCTCAATGTGACATTGCAAAATACCCCCGACATGGTATCTCTTATGACAGAGGTTGTCAATGTAAAACCCTTTTTTTGGTTAGGGCAAAGTGCCCCCAAAATGGATGCCTTTAGCACAGATGTTCTCAATGTGACATTGCAAAATACCCCCGACATGGTATCTCTTATGACAGAGGTTGTCAATGTAAAACCCTTTTTTGTTTAGGGCAAAGTGCCCCCAAAATGGATGCCTTTAGCACAGATGTTCTCAATGTGACACTTTTTTTGGTTAAAGCACAATGCCCCCCCGAAATGGATGCAATTCATGACAGAGATTCTCAATGTGAAACATTTTTTTGTTGCAACAAAATGCTTCCAAATTTTGTAACAGACATTCTTAGCTGTGAAATTCACTTGTGGCAGGCAACATTCGCATGCGCAAACAACGCTTGTTTTGTTAAACAAAGGTAGGCAAATCGGCTATGGACATATATTTTAGGCAATTCATCAGGACCAGTGACTGGACCATCAAACTGATTTTGGTTAGGCAGGGTATTGCGCAATATTATATATAATATAATATATATATATATATATGGCTGCGGCTCAAAATGTAAGGTTCCGATCCATACCCCGGTACCACATGCGATCCATACCCCATGATCCATACCCATGATCCATACCCCTTTAGAGGACATGATCCATACCTATGATCCATACCCATGATCCATACCTCAGTAATTGCAGATCCTGGGCATGTATTGGTTTTGTTTCTGAGCTGTACCTATGGGACGGGGGGGGGTGACCTTGATTCAGACGAAGCAAAAACGCGCAGCAAGAGAACAAAGGAACAAGTACAAGCCAAGAACAGAAACAAGAGCAACACCTTCCAATCAGACACGCCACTACTCCTCCTCCTACTACTCCTGCTGCTACTACTACTACTACCGCGACTACTACTACTACTGCTACTACTACTACTGCTACTACTACTAGTTCTACTACTACTATTAGTTCTACTACTACTACTAGTTCTACTACTACTACTAGTATTATTTCTAGTACCACTATTTCTATTATCACTATTTCTACTACTACTGTTTCTATTACTACTACTACTACTCCTCCTGCTGCTGCTGCCACTGCTACTACTACTACTACTGCTACTACTAATACTACTACAACTACAACAACTCCTACTACTACTACTACCACCACCACTACTACTACTACTATTCCTACTACTACTACTACCACTACTACTACTACTACCACCACTACCACTACCACTACCATTACTATTATTACTACTATTACTACCATTACTATTATTACTACTATTACTACTACTACTACTACTACCACCACCACCACCACCAACCAAAGCATTGGTACCTCTACTACTAGCACCATGTCAGGAATAATGATAGCATACAATGGGCATACAACAGGTCTGAAACAGGTCTGAAACACTCAAAACGTTTAAGTTGCGTGCCTTTTCCCCTTTTGCAATTTGCTTTCCTACTCGATTCCAGTAAGCTATGTTGCTACCTTGGAAAGAAAATAATAAGTATGATGTCTGTACCTGCTTTTCTATATTGCTTCATGTCCCAGATCGCACTGGCTGCAAATGGATCGCCTTTTGGGTGCTAAGTTTTCCGGACCGCAATGGCTGCAATTAGAATGCGTTTTCGATGCTTGCTTTTCCGGACCGCTGCGTATCTTTTCGGACCGCGTTCCATACGTCCGGATCACCCGCGGAACGATCCATACCCGTTTTTTGAGCCATACCCATATATGCCATATCATATGCCAGTGAAAACTACCATACGCAACCGTATTTAAGATCGAGTTCTGCACCGATTCCTGTTTTCCCCTTGTTTTTGTTCGCTGTTTATGCAAAATGTACTTTTCGCAGAATGTTCCCTCGAGTACTATTGAATGCTGTACCCGGTTCCTTGCTCATCTCATCCATACCAGGCGCATTTACTTCATTTGAAATGATCAGCAACAATATTCGACCCCAGTTTCCCAGGTCAAGTCAAGTGCGTTTAGGCTTAGACCCAACTAAAATCTGTTTGGATGGTTGAAGATAAGAAACTACATTACGACATCGCCCTTTTTTGGAGTCCAGTCTTCATCCTACCAACCCGAATTTTTCCCACCGTAGCGCAGAGCCAAACCCCTGTGCCATTTGTGCGACCGCCCGTAGTTTCCCATTCCGCCAGGAGACTCAGATGGGCTCATAGAGGCGTCGGCCTGTGTAGAGGCCACAGAGATGGACTTCTTTGAAGTTTTGATCCAGTCCCAGATGGGGACAGATTCTTATCTCGCTTTTTTGAGCAGTTGAACCCTCTTTAAGTTGCAGGTGGGCATTCTTCATCGTGGTTTGTTCGAATAGGCAGGTCGAAAAAAGTGCTGGAATTGCGAGTTGTTGGTTAGTTGTGGTTATCAACCTATATTTTCCATTTTCCATCCATCCTTGCAGTGCGGCTATAGCTCCATCGTTCAACATGCCTTGGCAAACGCTAGCTCTGAGCGACCCCTGGGACAGACAAGATATGTCAATCCTAGCTGCGACAGAATATGATTTGGGGCACTTCGAACTCGGCAGGGCTTTGAAATACAGCAAATAATCAACAACGATAGATACATTAGTTGATTCAGTTCAGGTAGCCTGTCTTCCAATAAATCCAACCCGCAATTGCCAGCATCAATTCTGAAAACATATGTACATTATATACTTAATCAGAATCCGTCTGCCTGAAACATATATTTTGATTTTTAGGGGATCAAGTCAATTGCCAGGTGGTGGGCGGACCTCACCAGAGACGGTTGTTGTCAGGATATATTTCCGGGCAACATGGATGTATTTGAAGAGAGGCATCAGCAGCAAGGGTTGATTTAGGTCTTTTAGATGGTTCTTTTTGAACTATCCAGATCACATGGGCATTATAGCTACAAAGACTTAAAAGAACTGAATTCAACTGGATATTTAATCATTAAAGACCCTTGACGGTGGCAGGCTCATGGCCCACTTTGATGCCTCTGTCTCCTCACCTTGAGCGCCCGAAAGCGGCGTTGCAGCATCTGATGGGCCCGAGTTATCGAAAAAGATCTGGCCGGAAATCTTCGAAGACGAATAATTGTAGTAATCCCAAAAAGTCAAGGAAGAACAGCACCTCAGGAATTCCACGGAAAATTCAAAGACTCAAATCGGAGGAGGACAGTCCCAGCACTGCACTAGTCAGTAAAAATCTTCACTTTACTGATGATGTGACGCAGCACTTTAACAGGAGCTTGCACCCTGCAAGTGCATGCATCGCAAATGCTCCATAGTTGACACATGTATCGAGGGAACCCAGTGGCAACCAATCAGAAGTCCAAGAAGATTTGACCAAAATGGGATTATCACATGAATCTCTGCAAGCTGCTGCTGGGTGCATGTTAGATGTCACATGGGTTGCACACACTTTGCACATACAGTCCACCACGCGCACTCTTGCATCAACTTTATCGAGCCATGTGAAGGGAACAGACACTAGCTATCGGTCCTTCTTTTTGTTCCGCTCGATTAAATGCTGCATCGCCGACTAACCAGCAGATTTATAAGGAAGTCACACAGTCTCGTTGGGTGGGGATTTCCCCTTCAAAGCCTCAACATTTTGGGATCCAGGTTCGAACAAGGCTCTCACAGACTTGCACTGCCAAGCGCCCGTTTTGCCATTGGACGGGCCTTCCGGTCCCTGCGTCAGCTTGGGGGCCCAGTCAAGGTGCAGCAGAACGACTGAATCAAGTGTGGCAGACGTGCTCATCTCGCATCTGATCTCGCATCTGATCAGGGAACAGATGCGCAGGGTGATGTTGTCATTCAAGCTTTGAGTATTGGTGGGGGCATGTCTTGGGTGTGCTGTGCAATGAGAAAGTTCAGAATTTGATCAAGAAACATAAGAATCCCTGCTTGTGCTGTCCTCATGGGTGGCTGCTGATTGCCCCGAGGTCAAGGTTCAAGGGCTCCTTAAACCTGCCAAGCAGAGCCCGTTTCGATCGCGTTTTTCCGTGGGCCTCAGCCGGGGCCTGAGACTGGTTCTTTCGTGGTACAGATTGCTGATCAAAGCGTTGAATACGTTGAATTCACAGAGGACTGGAAAAACTCAAGGGCAGCTGCCTGGATCGGCTTTGTTTGCCTTTCGATGGCATTGAGGTCGTTTACTATGGGTTGCTGTATTGGTGCTAGAACTTCCCTGGCGGAGGCGGGAGACCAGGAATTCCATTCAGGTCCGTGAATTCCATTCAGATTGATATCACGGCCTGATAGTGATGGGTTTGGGTTAACGTACAACATAGACGCGCAGCAAATTATGGTTTTCCAATCCGGAAGTCTTCACTAAATCAGATCATGCAAACCATCGCCGCCTCAGAAATAACACCCGAACAGCGTCAAGATTTCATGATATACACAGGTACAAGATTGATTGATCATCATGATGCAGATCTATTTGTTTCCAACAATTTCACCGGCTGTCGATTGTTTCGAGGACATGTCGCCGTTCGCGGCAAGTAATTTCGATAGCCCTCCGGCTGCCCAGACAGAGGAGGCAGAAAACGGCAGTGAATGGCACTTTTGCACGACTTCTTGCAGCGTTCAGTTGCAATTTGGAAACGTGTCAACCACTGATGGAGTTTGACCGTCTTCTTGCAAGTCAAACGAATTTTTCTCAGCGTTGCAGATGCCTGTCCTGCAAGGTGCAGATGGACCAACCCTCCGCATCCAGGGGAGAACCGGCAACCAAAGTGGAGATCGAGGCTCATATCACTGGGCAACGTTGCTTTGTCTGGAAATCTCATGGTATCCAATACGGTCTCTAGTTGCTGATGTTAACTGGGTGCCCTAAGTGCCCTGTTTTTTGCCTTTCTGAAGGCATAAGATTCTATCATCTCTGTCGGTGAGGGTTGTAAGATTTTATCATCTCTGTCGGTGAGGGTCTGAAGATTTTATCATCTGTCCCGGTTTCACCTGCATGAATTGACTCCCCGGCTTGGGGCGCTGTAACACCAAAAAAAAAACGGTCGGATGGGTATTTTACAGGGCATCGCTCATGGCTCAAATCGGATGTTGTGGCTCAAGATGGCTCAAGGCTCGGACCACTTAGTAAAAAGTAGGTGGCAGGCGTGGCACTTGTGTGACAGGTTCATCTCTCTTACGCTCGGTTTTTGAAACCTGGTCGGATTTTGGATGGGACAGACAGAATGGATGGTTGGGATGGAATGGATGGAAGGGCTGGGCTGGTGCGTGCCTCTCAAAGATAATTAATTGGTTTTTGGTTGTGAAGTTTTTTAACAAGGAAGTGTTTTAACATGTTGGTCAATGTTGGTCATGTGTTTCATGATGGTGTTTGTGGTCATCATGTTGCGTATGATATATTTCCATATTGTTTTTTTTTGGGGGGGCCAGGGCGGACCAATAATTCATCAACTTGGTTAAGAAACAAGGGTTTAGGATATCTTGATGGACTTAATGAACCTGATGTAACTTAGATTTAGATAATATGTTCTGGCATATCTATGTTGTATGTTTCCAGCCAAATTTGCCATGGTCGATTGATCTTTTTCCAGCCGGGTGCTGACACTGACGTTTGGCATGATGTTTTTTTTGTATTTGTTTGGGCCTGTTGACGGTTGGTTCCTCACAGGTCCAAACTCAAAAATGGAAACAGTTGCAGCTGGCAACAAATCACGTTTGGAACAGAATGCTGGATTTTTTTGTGGCAAGATGTTGTGAAAGAGTCCAGTCTTTTGACTGGGCTATGCATTCCCCCTGGTGAGGCTGACGGTGACGGTGGGGTTTGGGCCTGTTGACGGTTGGTTCCTCACAGGTCCAAACTCAAAAATGGAAAGAGTTGAAGCTGGCAACAATCACTTTTGGAACAGAATGCTGGTATTTTTTTGTGTGGCAAGATGTTGGGAAAGAATCCAGTTTTTTTTGACTGGGCTATGCTTTTTTTTGTGAGCCTGACGGTGACGGTGGGGTTTGGGCCTGTTGACGATTGGTTCCTCACAGGTCCAAACTCCAAATTGGAAAGAGTCAGTGCAAGCTGGCAACAAATCACGTTTGGAACAGAATGCTGGATTTTTTTTCGTGGCAAGAGGTTGGGAAAGAGTCCAGTCTTTTGACTGGGCTATGCATTTTTGTTTGGTGAGGCTGACGGTGGGACCCTACAGATAATTTGCATGTGTTTTTTGGATTCCTTTGGGCCTGTTGACGGTGGGTTCCTCACAGGTCCCAAAATCAAAATTGAGAAGAAACCATTTTTTTAAAAGGACAGAGCGCAGTACTGTACCATGAATATCATACTCCATGCGCACCTGCACAGAACACGCACCACGCATATCATTTTCAAATTGGATCTACAATCAAGATAACTCAGACTCAGTCACCACGGCTTCAATTTTTAGATTGACCAACTCCCCCCCGGTGACCCTTTCCAGGAAGCATTCGCAGTGGTGGAGGAGCAGATGAAGAAGACTAAGAAGAGGCAGAGGGCTAGTGTGTGGAAGTCTAAGTGGCGTGGCAACGTCGGAAGGGGCAAGCAGCCAGCTCCACCGCCCGGTCTGGAGGACAGGGTTTTGTAAAAAAAAATGGGAATCGTTTTGGTTTCAAGTCGGTAGTGCCGTGTGCAGGTGTGTTGTTACAAGTTGTGAGCGGCGGGTAGTCAAGTCACACTCCTGCAACAGAGTGGTATCAAAAGATGCGCTGGTGCACTTGCATGTACCAAGAATAAATACAAACTATGAGTAAAAGGGTCAATGTTACCGACTAGCAAAAGAATTCACAAGGCAATCCTCTACCATATTCCCTGGTGCATCTTGGCATTCCTTGTTTGTTCCACCCACAACATGTTGCTTGATTCATGTTGAAGCTCACGTTTTTGAAATATATATATTTATTGCAACCACTTAGCCAGAATCCTATAAACTTGAAAATCAATTTATTAGTGAAATAATGTGAAAAATGTAAAACAAAAAAGCAACCCCCAAAAAAAAGCAAATCAAAATGCAAAAAAAAAGCAAACAAAAAGCAAAAACAAAAGCAAAAAAAAGCAAAAAACAAACATCAAAAAAAAGAAAAAATGAAAAACAGAAAAAAACACAAATTAGATTTAGATTTAAAATTAGTAAAGTTCTACTACAATTACTATAGTTATAATTGCAATCTCTTCAGAATAAGTAGACAAGCATAATTATAATAAGTAGACAAAACATAAAGCCACTAGCTGGATTTGAAATCCGCAATATCAAATTGGATATATCATATATACGGATATAGTATTGAAATACAAATATCAGATATAGCATACTATAAAGTATGTAGCATATGGTATACAGAACATTTCATTTTTGAAAGAAGCCTGGCCTCACAAAATTGCTTTGTCGCTTTGTGACATCTTTGAATTGTTGTTTTGATGTTGTCAACTTCCCAAATTGAGGAAGTCTTGCAGAATTGCTTGATTTGGCAAAACAGAAAACATTACACAAAATTACAATGATCAGTACTACAACAATCACTACTACAACTACAACTGTACTCCACAACGCCGCTACAAGAAAATTACAACTTCAACTTAACCTACAACTACACACTATACAACCACAACTGCAACCTACAACCTAACTACATTACATTACAACTACACCTGCAAGATACAAGACCTACAGCTAGAAACTACAGATGCAACTACAACTGCAATTGCTGCAATTGTGACTACAACTTCAACCACCGTCCACTACCACTACCCCTACAACAACTAGAATTACAACTACTAACTAACTATAACTACAACCACAAATACAAAGCTGAACTACAACTATTTTTATTTGCTTTTTAAAATTTGAACCGCATCCACAACTTAAAATTGTCTATTTGTTTTTAGTGCATCGTTTTTAAACTCAACAAACCACAGCTAGAATGAACAAGTTTGAACCGTGCTGCTGCTACGACTGGGATGTTTGACTTTTTTTTTGAGGGACTGTTTGGTGAGAAGTGTCAACTGTGCTAGCTGCTAGCTGCTAGCTAGCACGTAGCTGGGTAAACAATTTTTTTTGAACAGAGACCTCAAGGAAGGAACGTAAGCTCCAGCTGATCGAGTGCTGGTTGCCAAAACTCCGCGTGACAGGCAGGCAGAGATGTGTGACTACCTCGTCGAAGAGGAGTCACTCCATGGCAACTTTTTTGAGCTGAAAAAAAATGCAAAAAAATCGAAAAAAAAAACAAAAATGAAAAAAAAATGCAAAAAAAATCACATCCGAAAAAAAATGCAAAAAAATGCCAAAAAAAAACCAATCACAAAAAAAATGCAAAACAAATGCAAAAAAACAAATCACCAAAAAAAATGCAAAAACAAATGCGAAAAAAATGCGGAAAAAATGCGAAAAAAATGCGACCCAACCAGAGCAGCAAAAACAAAAAGCAAAAAAAAAAGAGAAAAAAAAGGGAAAACTAAAAGGGACTCACCACTGAACCGCCTGGAGGCACCTCAAAAAATTGCAGCACTCCTGTCTCCAAGGCAAAATTTGTCCCTAAACAAAATTTTTCCTTTAGCAAAATTTGTCCTTAAGCAAAAATTTTCCCTTAGCAAAATTGTTCCTTTAGCAAAAGTTTCCCTTAGCAAAATTTTTCCTTTAGCAAAATTTGTCCTTAAGCAAATTTTTTCCTTAGCAAAATTTTCCCTTTAGCAATTTTTTTCCTTAAGCAAAACAAATTCCCTTAGCATTTTTTTTCTTTAACAACATTTGTCCTTAAGCAAAATTTTCCCTTAGCAAAATTGTTCCTTTAGCAAAATTTGTCCTTAAGGAAAAATTTTCCCTGGAAAAATGTTCCCTTAGCAAAATTTGTCGCTGAGCAAAATTTTCCCTTTAGCATAATTTGTCCCTTAGCAAAACTTGTCCCTTAGCAAAATTTGTCCCTTAGCAAAATTTGTCCCTTGGCAAACTCGTCCCTGCACTGCTGCCTTTCCCTTCGCCCAAAAGGGATTTTATCCAACAAAATCTCTGCAAGCTCCAATTTGGATTGAGAAGATTGGGCCTCTCAAATTGTTTGTGGTTTTGGTCCCTGGGTTGTTGTGCAATTTTGGCTGGGAAGTTACAATTAAAATCCATTATTCCACTGTTAGTGGCGGGGGGTCACTCCAAGTTAAACCCTTTTTTTAATTACATCATTATCATTGTTAGAATAGAAGGAATAAGTTTTTGCTCCATGTTCTTCTTGCTTGCTGCTGGTAATTTGAATATTTGTTTGCATGAGGCCAGGTATTTGCTTTTGCAACCAAATACAGATTAAGATTTGAAGTTTTGCTTCTTATATGTTCCTTTTGCCTTTGCTTTTGTATTTTGTTTTGTTTTTTTCGCTTTTTTTTTGCTTTTTTTTGGCTTTTTTTTTGCATGTTTTTTGCATTTTTTTTGCATTCTTTTTGCTTTTGGATTTGTTTTTTTTGGTTGCTTTTTTGATTTATAGGAAAAATATTCCGTTGTTTTATAGGATCTGGCTGGAAGCGGTTACCATAAATAAATAAATAAATATATATATATATATATATTTTTAAAAAATATATATATATATATAATATTGATTAGGCATTGTTTGACCAGACAAAGACTATTACCACCTCGGGGAGCATGGTTTTTGTGGGGTCAGGAGCCCTGAAAGCACCACACTTTCATTCCAAATTCATGGATTTCCTGGTTTTTTGGGGGTCAGGAAGTGCAAAAAGCTGAAGCGTTGGTGCCAGTGTGGAGAACTGCTTTTGCATCAGCAGAATCAGTTCTCCAAACTGGCACCAACGTTTCAGAATTTGGCAGTCGAGGGCATCCTGATCTTGCATCCAAATGCTCTATGCTGTTGACGGTTGGTACCTCCCAGCCAATCTCGATGGCGTTGCATTTTTTTAATTTGTAATTAAGCCACATGCCATGATCATGGGGTGGATCCGGTGCGGCTGAGGCATCATCATGTTGAGTGGGGTAAAAGTTCAGCTGTGATGCGCCATTTTGCTGTGAGTGTTGATGTGCCTTTTAAATTTAGCATTGCCAGTTTTTCAGTTAACATCATTCCCCTGCAAGTGCTCCGTCACCCTGTTAACATCAGTCCACGCATTGCCAGGCCAGACCGGTCCGGAATTTTCAAAATTCCCGTGCAAGTGGTCCGTCACCCAGTTAACATCAGTCCACGCATCACCAGACCGGTCCGGAAGTTGTCCGCGATAGTTTGAAATACTCTCTTTGTTCGGTACTTCGTACACCCTCACAAAAAAAAAAGCTGAAGTCTGCGCGTAGGACCCCTGCGTTTTTTACACCCCCCTTACGCATTGCCAGACCGGCCCTGAGGCGCGTAAGGGGGGTGTAAGAAATGCGTAAGGGGGGTGCGGAACAACGTACGCTGACTCCACGCCCCCCTTACGCATTTTTTACACCCTGCTTACGCATTGCCAGACCGGCCCTGAGGCGCGTAAGGGGGGTGTAAAAAACACAGGGGTCCTACGCAGGGACTTCAGCGGCAAGACTCTTTTCTTGAGGGTAGGGAGCCGTACACCCTAATACTACTTTAGTAAAGAAACATACAACGCTAACGGCATGCAACGGCAACGCGACGCAGCTCTTTGCCATCAAGGCTGACTGGCACGCTGACCTTCTCGTTCACGGTTGGACCTGGCGAGTTTCTTCTCGTCTCGTTCACGGTTGGACCTGACGAGTTTTTGGTTGCAATGGTTGCCAAGCCAAAGAGAGCTCCACTGCCTAAGAAAATAATTCAGAAGAGGTGCAAAAAAAAGGCTACTAGGTCTAAGGTTAAGGCTAAGGTTATGGCAACCAGTTAGCCAGAATCCTATAAACTTGAAAATCAATTTATTTGTGAAAAAATGTGAAAAATGTAAAACAAAAAAGCAACCCCAAAAAAAAGCAAATCAAAATGCAAAAAAAAGCCCAAAAAAAAAGCAAAAAAAAAAGCAAAAAAAAGCACCAAAAAAAAGAAAAAAATGAAAAACAGAAAAAAGCAAAAATTAGATTTAGATTTAAAATTAGTAAAGTTCTACTACAATTACTATAGTTATAATTGCAATCTCTTCAGAATAAGTAGACAATCATAATTATAATAAGTAGACAAAACATAAAGCCACTAGCTGGATTTGAAATCCGCAATATCAAATTGGATATATCATATATACGGATATAGTATTGAAATACAGATATCAGATATAGCATACTATAAAGTATGTAGCATATGGTATACAGAACATTTCATTTTTGAAAGAAGCCTGGCCTCACAAAATTGCTTTGTCGCTTTGTGACATCTTTGAATTGTTGTTTTGATGTTGTCAACTTCCCAAATTGAGGAAGTCTTGCAGACTTGCTTGATTTGGCAAAACAGAAAACATTACACAAAATTACAATGATCAGTACTACAACAATCACTACTACAACTACAACTGTACTCCACAACGCCGCTACAAGAAAATTACAACTTCAACTTAACCTACAACTACACACTATACAACCACAACTGCAACCTACAACCTAACTACATTACATTACAACTACACCTGCAAGATACAAGACCTACAGCTAGAAACTACAGATGCAACTACAACTGCAATTGCTGCAATTGTGACTACAACTTCAACCACCGTCCACTACCACTACCCCTACAACAACTAGAATTACAACTACTAACTAACTATAACTACAACCACAAATACAAAGCTGAACTACAACTATTTTTATTTGCTTTTTAAAATTTGACCCGCATCCACAACTTAAAATTGTCTATTTGTTTTTAGTGCATCGTTTTTAAACTCAACAAACCACAGCTAGAATGAACAAGTTTGAACCGTGCTGCTGCTACGACTGGGATGTTTGACTTTTTTTTTGAGGGACTGTTTGGTGAGAAGTGTCAACTGTGCTAGCTGCTAGCTGCTAGCTAGCACGTAGCTGGGTAAACATTTTTTTGTTGAACAGAGACCTCAAGGAAGGAACGTAAGCTCCAGCTGATCGAGTGCTGGTTGCCAAAACTCCGCGTGACAGGCAGGCAGAGATGTGTGACTACCTCGTCGAAGAGGAGTCACTCCATGGCAACTTTTTTGAGCTGAAAAAAATGAAAAAATGCGAAAAAATGCGAAAAAAAACAAAAAATGCAAAAAAAAAATGCAAACCCGAAAAAAAAATGAAAAAAAAAACAAATCACAAAACAAATGCACAACAAATGCAAAAAACAAATCACAAAAAAAAATACAAAAAACATGCAAAAAAAAATGCGAAAAAAATGCGAAAAAAAACGCGGAAAAAATGCGAAAAAAATGCGACCCAACCAGAGCAGCAAAAACAAAAAGCAAAAAAAAAAAGGAAAAAAAGGGACTCACCACTGAACCGCCTGGAGGCACCTCAAAAAATTGCAGCACTCCTGTCTCCAAGGCAAAATTTGTCCCTAAGCAAAATTTTTCCTTTAGCAAAATTTGTCCTTAAGCAAAAAATTTTCCCTTAGCAAAATTTTTCCTTTAGCAAAATTTGTCCTTAAACAATTTTTTTTCCTTAGCAAAACTTGTCCCTTAGCAAAATGTTTCCCTTAGCAAAATTTTCCCTTTAGCAAAATATTTCCTTAAGCAAAATTTTCCCTTAGCAAAATGTTTCCTTTAGCAAAATTTGTCCTTAAGCATTTTTTTCCTTCAGCAAAATTTTCCCTTTACCAACATTTTTCCTTAAGCAAAAAAAATCCCTTAGCAATTGTTTTTTCTTTAACAAAATTTGTCCTTAAGCAAAATTTTCCCTTAGCAATTTTTTTCCTTTAGCAAAATTTGTCCTTAAGGAAAAAAATCCCTGGAAAAAAATCCCTTAGCAATTTTTTTCCCTTAGGAAAATTTTCCCTTTAGCAAAATTTTCCCTTTAGCAAAATTTGTCCTTAAGCAAAATTTTTCCCTTAGCAAAAATTTCCCTTAGCAACATTTGTCCCTTAGCAAAATTTGTCGCTGAGCAAAATTTTCCCTTTAGCATAATTTGTCCCTTAGCAAAACTTGTCCCTTAGCAAAATTTGTCCCTTAGCAAAATTTGTCCCTTAGCAAACTCGTCCCTGCACTGCTGCCTTTCCCTTCGCCCAAAAGGGATTTTATCCAACAAAATCTCTGCAAGCTCCAATTTGGATTGAGAAGATTGGGCCTCTCAAATTGTTTGTGGTTTTGGTCCCTGGGTTGTTGTGCAATTTTGGCTGGGAAGTTACAATTAAAATCCATTATTCCACTGTTAGTGGCGGGGGGTCACTCCAAGTTAAACCCTTTTTTAAATTACATCATTATCATTGTTAGAATAGAAGGAATAAGTTTTTGCTCCACGTTCTTCTTGCTTGCTGCTGGTAATTTGAATATTTGTTTGCATGAGGCCAGGTATTTGCTTTTGCAACCAAATACAGATTAAGATTTGAAGTTTTGCTTCTTATATGTTCCTTTTGCCTTTGCTTTTGTATTTTGTTTTGTTTTTTTCGCTTTTTTTTTGCTTTTTTTTGGCTTTTTTTTTGCATGTTTTTTGCATTTTTTTTGCATTCTTTTTGCTTTTGGATTTTTTTTTGGTTGCTTTTTTGATTTACATTTTTTTACATTTTTTGAGGAAAAACATATTCCATTGTTTTATCTGGCTGGAAGCGGTTACCATAAGGCTAAGGATACTAAAGTCCATGATGACCACCGCAGGGAGGAGGTTCTGGCCCTCTTGCAGGCATGGAAAGATAATGTGCCTGTGTCGGACATCAACCGTCGAGAGATCAGGATGCCCTCGACTGCTAGCCTTAAGCATAGCAAGAGGCATTTGGATGCAAGATCAGGATGCCCTCGACTGCCAAATTCTGAAACGTTGGTGCCAGTTTGGAGAACTGATTCTGCTGATGCAAAAGCAGTTCTCCACACTGGCACCAACGCTTCAGCTTTTGGCACTTCCTGACCCCCAAAAAACCAGGAAATCCATGAATTTGGAATGAACGTGTGGTGCTTTCAGGGCTCCTGACCCCACAAAAACCATGCTCCCCGAGGTGGTAATAGTCTTTCAGGGGTTGGTAACTGTCCCATTTTGGGAATATTGGACATCACCTTATAGTAGCCATTATAGACCATATACCTAATGGTTGTGTGATGTTCAATGGGGACATTTAATGACCCATGTCTTTGTCTGGTCAAACAATGCCTAATCAATATATATATATATATATATTTTTTTTTTAATGTATATATATATATATTTCAAAAACGTGAGCTTCAACATGAATCAAGCAACATGTTGTGGGTGGAACAAACAAGGAATGCCAAGATGCACCAGGGAATATGGTAGAGGATTGCCTTGTGAATTCTTTTGCTAGTCGGCAACATTGACCCCTTTACTCATACTTTGTATTTATTCTTGGTACATGCAAGTGCACCAGCGCATCTTTTGATACCACTCTGTTGCAGGAGTGTGACTTGACTACCCGCCGCTCACAACTTGTAACAACACACCTGCACACGGCACTACCGACTTGAAACCAAAACGATTCCCATTTTTTTTTACAAAACCCTGTCCTCCAGACCGGGCGGTGGAGCTGGCTGCTTGCCCCTTCCGACGTTGCCACGCCACTTAGACTTCCACCCACTAGCCCTCTGCCTCTTCTTAGTCTTCTTCATCTGCTCCTCCACCACTGCGAATGCTTCCTGGAAAGGGTCACCGGGGGGGAGTTGGTCAATCTAAAAATTGAAGCCATGGTGACTGAGTCTGAGTTATCTTGATTGTAGAACCAATTTGAAAATGATATGCGTGGTGCGTGTTCTGTGCAGGTGCGCATGGAGTATGATATTCATGGTACAGTACTGCGCTGTGTCCTTTAAAAAAAAGGTTTCTTCTCAATTTTGATTTTGGGACCTGTGAGGAACCCACCGTCAACAGGCCCAAAGGAATCCAAAAAACACATGCAAATTATCTGTAGGGTCCCACCGTCAGCCTCACCAAACAAAAATGCATAGCCCAGTCAAAAGACTGGACTCTTTCCCAACCTCTTGCCACAAAAAAAATCCAGCATTCTGTTCCAAACGTGATTTGTTGCCAGCTTGCACTGACTCTTTCCAATTTGGAGTTTGGACCTGTGAGGAACCAACCGTCAACAGGCCCAAACCCCACCGTCACCGTCAGGCTCACAAAAAAAAAGCATAGCCCAGTAAAAAAAAACTGGATTCTTTCCCAACATCTTGCCACAAAAAAAATATCAGCATTCTGTTCCAAACGTGATTGTTGCCAGCTTCAACTCTTTCCATTTTTGAGTTTGGACCTGTGAGGAACCAACCGTCAACAGGCCCAAACCCCACCGTCACCGTCAGCCTCACCAAAAAAATGCATAGCCCAGTCAAAAGACTGGACTCTTTCCCAACATCTTGCCACAAAAAAATCCAGCATTCTGTTCCAAACGTGATTTGTTGCCAGCTGCAACTGTTTCCATTTTTGAGTTTGGACCTGTGAGGAACCAACCGTCAACAGGCCCAAACAAATACAAAAAAAACATCATGCCAAACGTCAGTGTCAGCACCCGGCTGGAAAATGATCAATCGACCATGGCAAATTTGGCTGGAAACATACAACATAGATATGCCAGAACATATTATCTAAATCTAAGTTACATCAGGTTCATTAAGTCCATCAAGATATCCTAAACCCTTGTTTCTTAACCAAGTTGATGAATTATTGGTCCGCCCTGGCCCCCCCAAAAAAAAACAATATGGAAATATATCATACGCAACATGATGACCACAAACACCATCATGAAACACATGACCAACATTGACCAACATGTTAAAACACTTCCTTGTTAAAAAAACTTCACAACCAAAAACCAATTAATTATCTTTGAGAGGCACGCACCAGCCCAGCCCTTCCATCCATTCCATCCCAACCATCCATTCTGTCCCATCCAAAATCCGACCAGGTTTCAAAAACCGAGCGTAAGAGAGATGAACCTGTCACACAAGTGCCACGCCTGCCACCTACTTTTTACTAAGTGTTCCGAGCCTTGAGCCATCTTGAGCCACAACATCCGATTTGAGCCATGGGCGATGCCCTGTAAAATACCCATCCGACCGTTTTTTTTGGTGTTACAGCGCCCCAAGCCAGGGAGTCAATTCATGCAGGTGAAACCGGGACAGATGATAAAATCTTCAGACCCTCACCGACAGAGATGATAAAATCTTACAACCCCCACCGACAGAGATGATAGAATCTTATGCCTTCAGAAAGGCAAAAAACAGGGCACTTAGGGCACCCAGTTAACATCAGCAAGTCTAGAGTGTGGAGGTGACGGAGGTGCGTTCTCGCCCCTTGCTGTTGCTCGCGTACTTTCGCACAACATCACAGAGACCAAATCAGATTCTGCCATCAAACTGGGCTGCTTTCAGGCCCATTCAGCGACCCATAAATTGATCACTCTGATGTAGGATTTTCAATTCAAAGTGTTGTGAACAAGTCTCACGTGGAAGCGTGCTGAGCAGGCGGATATAGATCCGAGAGAGATTGAAGTGGTGGAGGCTGCATCCGGAACCGACTGCAACTCAACCTTTCAATTTTGAAGGTTTAGCAAACTAGAAAAGAACCACCCAAGCCGGTACCGAGAGGTTGCTTGTTAGAGCTCCATCGCGGCAACGGCAATGGAACAGTCTTGAGAGAGTTTTGATGTCTGGCAAGATTTTGCAAGCGCACGATGCACGACAAAGCATGTGAGAGGCACAGCGGGATGGCGTCAGAGCTGGGGCTGCGGGTGAATCTTCTGATGTGCCCCAGGCGCATTGAACAAACACAGTTTTGAACGATCTCCGCTTGATGTTTTTTTTGTTGCGGCCGAACCCCCACCAAGGGGACTTCCATCTAGTGCTCAACACTTGCCCGCTTTTCAAGAAACGTCCCGTTCTCAAAAATATCAAATTCCAATGATTTCGTTGTTTTACCCATTGAAACTCTGATGTTCATGATCTTTACGTTTGACAGCTGCTGTTGTGCGAATCATGTCTTCCAGTGCCTTCATTGTCGGAAGATCTTGTACTGATTCAATTGAGGGTTTATTTTGCCACAGTACCAGTAGTACCGCACAAGGCGGTGGCGGAAGTTTCAAAAATAGGAAACCTATAGGAGAGATTGGTTGTTGTGAATCAGGGATGGCAGAGCGAATCCACTGATGGACCGAAAGGTGCTTGAGGTCTCCTCTCTTTCTCTCTCTTTCTCTGACTATCTACCTACCTACCAACCTATCTTCTATGTATGTATCTATCTATCTATCGATCGATCGATCGATCTATATCTCTCTCTCTCTTTTTCATCTAATTACCTATCTATCTATCTATCTAACTATCTATCTATCTACCCATCTCTCTCTCTCTTTCATCTGTCTATCTGTCTAGCTGTCTCCCTGTCTATCTATCTATCTGTCTGTCTGTCTGTCTCTCTATCTGTCTGTCTATCTGTCTATCTGTCTATCTGTCTATCTGTCTCCCTGTCTGTCTATCTATCTAACTATCTATCTATCTACCTATATCTCTCTCTCTCTTTCATCTGTCTATCTGTCTAGCTGTCTAGCTATCTATCTATCTGTCTGTCTGTCTATCTAATCTATCTATCTGTCTGTCTGTCTGTCTATCTGTCTATCTGTCTACCTGTCTATCTGTGGTGCAGTGTCATCCAGTGTAATGTAGTGTAGTGTAATGTAGTGTAGTGTATTGGAGTGTAGTGGAATGTAGTGTAGTGTAATGTAGTGTAGTGTAGTGTAATTTAGTGTAGTGGAGTGTAGTGGAGTGTAGTTGTGTAGTCGTAGTTGTAGTTGTAGTGTAGTGGAGTGTAGTGTAGTGTAACGTAGTGAAGTGTAGTGGAAGGTAGTGTAATGTAGTGTAGTGGAGTGTAGTGTAGTGTAATGTAGTGTAGTGTAATTTAGTGTGGTGGAGTGTAGTGGAGTGTATTGTAGTGGAGTGTAGTTGTGTAGTTGTAGTTGTAGTGGAGTGTAGTGTGGTGTAATGTAGTGAAGTCTAGTGGAAGGTAGTGTAGTGTAGTGTAATGTGTAGTGGAGTGTAGTGTCGTGTAATGTAGCGTAGTGTAGTATAATTTAGTGTAGCGGAGTGTAGTGGAGTGTAGTGGAGTGTAGTTGTAGTTGTAGTGTTGTGTAATATAGTGTAGTGTAGTGGAGTGTAGTGTAATGTAGTGTATGAAGCGAAGCGGAGCGACATCTGAACTTCCAAAAGTGGTCCGAAACCCTGGTGTTTTTAACATGCTGACTTGGAAATGTGCTTCGCGCCACAACGGCGTGCACTTTTTCGACATCGCAACTTCCAAAAGTGGTCCGAACGTGGTGTGTTTCGTACATTTTCACTTTGAAATGTGCTTCGCGCCACAACGGCGTGCACTTTTTCCACATCTCAACTTCCAAAAGCGGTCCAACACTGAGGTGTTTTGCACATTTTGACTTGGAAATGTGCTTCGCGCCACAACGGCGTGCACTTTTTCGAGATCCCAACTTCCAAAAGTGTTCCGAACCTGTCGTGCTTTGCACATTTTGACTTTGAAACGTGCTTCCCGCCACAACGGCGTGCACTTTTTCATCTCTTATCTGGCCAGATGGCCCCGCACCCGCCCCTTTAGCGAGCTTACTTTTCGACCCTCCGGAGCCTCAAATCATTGGAAAAACACAGTGTTTTGCGACTTTCCTACCTTTTCGCGCATCTGCATCTTCTTTCTTCTGACTCTTTCTCTTCTAATCTTTTCCCTTCTCTCTGCGTCTGCCCTGCTCTGCTTTTCATCTGTCCATATTGTCGGAAGTTTGACTTCTAAACTTCCTTCGATAATCCATGTAAGATTTTTTCCGGTCCAAAGTGAGCTCCGCTCTAACTGAACTGGAACTCTACCCCCACCCCCCGAAAAAAAATAGTTCGAACTCGAGTTCAAACTCAGTTCGAACTCGAACTCGCAACCCCCCTCGAACCCGAACTGAACTGGAACTCAAACTGGCCCCTGTAATCTAGCTTGGGGGACGTGTCTTCACAATGCATGCTTTCAGTGTTGCATGTACATGACATGTTCACATTAATTCATATGGACCACTGCGCCAGTCCGTGGCTCAAGACTTGCTTGCATACCGCAGCTAAAAGGTGTAGCTTGCCGCCGCGTTGACCACAAGTGTTCCAACGACTATCGTAGATCCAGGGCTGCCTTAATAGAGGGGATTGCTACCTCAAAGTGGTAGCGGAGCCTGTGCCTTTGCCAAGTTCCGAAAAACTTGTACAGCAGTTGTTCTTTTATAGCATCTGCTCCGAAATTCGGACTTGCGAAGGCAAGCCTCGTCCCAGGTCTTGGAACCGCGCAAACCTGAATTAGGTTGGTAAAACTTGTCAATTCCGTGACGAAATTTCGTCGCGGAATTGACAAGTTTCATTTCGTCACGGAATTGACAAGTTTCATTAGGGTCATCATCATCATCATACACATATGTAAGTTCAAATATATATATATATATTGAAATATGATGAATATACATAGATATCTTAAGAATTCTGTAAATATATTCAAATATATATACATATGTGTATATATATATATTGTCCCAGTCCTCGTGAGCGTAGCATCAACTGCTTCTGCAAGTTCACATGAACGTTAACATCCCACCCCATCCCACCCCCCACCCCACCCCGCGTGTGCGTAGCATCAACTGCTTCTGCATTCACATGAACGTTAACTTCCCCCCCTGCAAGTTCACATGAACGTTAACATCCCACCCCATCCCACCCCCCCACCCCACCCCGCGTGTGCGTAGCATCAACTGCTTCTGCAAGTTCACATGAACGTTAACTTCCCCCCTGCAAGTTCACATGAACGTTAACATCCCACCCCACCCCCCCACCCCATCGTATGTGGTTCCAGGACCTGGGACGAGCCTATATCTCTCATCTGGCCAGATGTCTCCGCACCCGACGCTTTAGCGAGCTTACTTTTCGACCCTGCGGAGCCTCAAATCATTGGAAAAACACAGTGTTTTGCGACTTTCCTACCTTTTCGCGCATCTGCATCTTCTTTCTTCTGACTCTTTCTCTTCTAATCTTTTCCCTTCTCTCTGCCTCTGCCCTGCTCTGCTTTTCATCTGTCCATATTGTCGGAAGTTTGACTTCTAAACTTCCTTCGATAATCCATGTAAGATTTTTTCCGGTCCAAAGTGAGCTCCGCTCTAACTGAACTCGAACTCTACCCCCACCCCCCGAAAAAAAATAGTTCGAACTCGAGTTCAAACTCAGTTCGAACTCGAACCCGAACTGAACTGGAACTCAAACTGGCCCCTGTAATCTAGTTTTGGGGACGTGTCTTCACAATGCATGCTTTCAGTGTTGCATGTACATGACATGTTCACATTAATTCATATGGACCACTGCGCCAGTCCGTGGCTCAAGACTTGCTTGCATACCGCAGCTAAAAGGTGTAGCTTGCCGCCGCGTTGACCACAAGTGTTCCAACGACTATCGTAGATCCAGGGCTGCCTTAATAGAGGGGATTGCTACCTCAAAGTGGTAGCGGAGCCTGTGCCTTTGCCAAGTTCCGAAAAACTTGTACAGCAGTTGTTCTTTTATAGCATCTGCTCCGAAATTCGGACTTGCGAAGGCAACTTGTAGGTCAAATCCAAATCGCTGCTGTGGTCTTAATCCACAACATGGACTCAGACGAAGAGCAACTTTAAATTGTCTCATATGAAGAGCCTGAAGCCTTTGCAGCCAGTCACGCCGAAAACCGGCTAGGCATCAAAATGACTCCTAAGGTACCTCCCCAATTTGATGGCCAATCAAGCTGGTTTGAATATGAACATTTCATTGATGACTGGCTCGGTATTACACATTGGACCCAGACAAGCACGGACCATCATTGAAGAACGCCCTCGTAGGTTCAGCTTCTTTTTACAAGTCGATGCTCGACAATGCCCTACTCCGAGATCCGGATCGTGGCCTCGCTCATTTCAAGGACACATTGAGACCCTACTTCGTGAAGGGAGTAAATCATGTGTTCCTTTGGCGATTCCTTCAGATGTTTCGCACATATCGAGGCCAGAGCGAATTCGTGCACTGGATATAGGGCGTTTCGAAATCGCTCAGAAGCGCCTGTTGGCGTCATGGTCCGACGTGCTTGATCTCTCTGATATACCGGAAACAGGCACGCAGGCATTTATAGCAGCATCAACAGATGAGCAGCGACTGCACCACCAGCAACTGCAAACAGATGAAGAAAGATTGAAGCACCAAACGACCCTTCGGGAACAGACCATCACAAACAGAAAGGCCCAGCATCAACTTGATTTTCCATTGTCGGATAACTTGATGTCCTTGATTTTCTTGGTTCAATCAGACCTCAACGAACAACAGCGAGAGCGTTTTGTTTCATCCATGAATATTCGTCAAATAGCAATAATGCCTCAATACACATATCTCCACGTGAAACAGCTGTTCTTAGAACTTTTCTGCGTTTCCCGAACAGGGAGGTGTTGCAGACCCAGATATACCGAAAGCAGTCGACCTTCTACATCCTCGAAGAAGGCGAGGCCGACGAAGGTGAACGCGGCTTCTGGGTCATTGACGAAGAGACTGGAGAAGAAGGTTTCACAGGTCTGTATACAGAGAACGAATTTTGGGTTCAAGGCGCAAAGGGATCATACTCTAAGCGCCGATTGCACGGCCGATCATTTAAGGAAGGAAAGCCGAAGGGCTATGGCAAGAAAGGAAAAAGATCAAGACCCGGCTTCCGTCCGAGATCAAAGGGAAAAGGTTATGCAGCATGGGACAATGACCAGCAAGGCACACAGCTTTCTGGGGAAAAGGAAAAGGCAAAAAGGGCAAGAAAAGAACGAAAGAAAAGGATTCTTTCAAAGGAATGCCTTCACGGAAGGGAAAAGGCAAAGGAGATGGCAAGAACAAAGGAGGAAAACCATTTCAACAACAACAACAACAACCTCCACAAGCAAATGTAGCTCAGCAAGCATCTTCTAGTTCCTCACAAGCCCTCGAAAAACCACAGAAGCCGCCCAAGCCGAAGAAAGCTGGGGTTATGATTATGACACCTATTGGACAGATGATTGGTCAACATATGAATCCTATTACGGATATGATGGAGATTACTCCCAAGGTGATTGGTACAATTTGTCTTACTATGCTTCCGTTGAGGAACTGACCTTATCCGAGGACAAGCATTCAGAAAGTTTTGCCATCATTTCTGAGGACGGACAGACAGACCAAAACAACCGGTTTCGTTTTTCGGCCATTTGCGAAATCTCGGACACGAACTTGTGGAAGCCATGACATTCATGCTTTTGGTCGCGTCCCTGTTGTACCAGTGCTTTTCAGATTTGAACAGTATTTAATTAAGAGCATCCGTTTTGCTGAAGAGAGAATCGCAAGCGATTCCGGTGACATGCATCCGTTTTCACAGAACACTTGCCCACCCCAATCCGAAATCACGGATGAGTGTGTCTATCTGAATTATGATCATGGTGCCCAACAAGCACTCCTTTGTGAATACGTGGATCTTGTTCCTCATCCAACTTACGTGATTCTTGACTCAGGCTGCACCAGAGCTATGGGATTTCGCTTTGCGATAGATCGTCTTGTTCAAGCTTGTCAACAACATCCAAATCGTGATCAATTCTGGTTTTCAAAACAACCTTGTCAAAATAAATGTTCATCTGCAACTGGAGAGCAATCCACTGTTAAGGAGAGACTTGTTATTCATTTTCACAACGATCATGCACACACTGGTTGGATTACTACCTGCGTTGACATTCTTGACAAAGGTAAGGTTCCTATACTCTTTTCAGTTGTACAAATGCGGAACCTTCGTATAAAACATTGAGCACAGGCCAGTAGGTGAGTTTCTCACGTGTCCGTTTTTTGAAATGCAACGCACCGCACCCACGGTCAGTACATCCAATCATCCAGTTCTTGACATTATGGCTCTTGCAACTTCCACTTGGAGACCGATGCACAGCTTTCAATCCGAAGACATGACATTACATGACCAGCATGTAACGGTAAGCATCGTCCGCATACCAACAAAAAAGGTTGCAAGAAATTCAAGGGTCCTGCACCAGAACTTGCGCATGAGCCGAAGACGGCCAAGGCAGTTCCAAAGAAAAACGCCAAGAAACCAATTTCACCTGATACTAAGTTAGAGGTACCGAGTCAGCCTTTGCATCCTGATGATGAGCCGATGGTGGCCTCTGGACCAAGTTCCGGTTCCAAGGACGGAGTCCCAAGACGTCGGGAACCTCAACTGGAAGAAGAGACAGAGATCAAACCGAAACCAAAGGTTGAAGTAAAACTCGAAGAAAAGAAGGAACCGTCACCTAAAGGAACTTTGTCACTTGCACTTCAGAGAATTCATGATAAGCTTCAGTCACCAACTGAACTTTTGAAACTCCATTTGAAGCATTCGCTGATGGTCCAGGGATTGATTTTTTCAATCCTGACTTCGATTCAATCCGGATGAAAGCGGCTCCGTTATTTTGTTTACTATTATTGATTTTTTCAACAATTATTGAAAAAATCAATCTCAGATTGATTTTTTCAATAATTTTTGAAAAAAACAATCCTTATTGTTTGAGATATATTTCTTCGAGATACCTGCAGCCATTTTCAGTTACAAAACTGCTTTGGAGCATTGTCAGAAAAAGAATGCTTGGCTGCCTTGGCTGCTCAATTTGTTTTCCGGCTTTTTTCAAAATTCTGAGGCTTGAAAACAAGCCATGGAGAAAGACAGGCCCGGGAGCTCAAGCAGAGACAAAGCAGCAAGGCAGTACAAGAATAATGGTGGCCTGGAAAAAGGCCATGGCAAAGGAGGCCTGGAAAAAGGCCATGGCAAAGGAGGCCTGGAAAAAGGCCATGACAACGGAGGCCTGGAAAAAGGCCAACCAATCCGAGGTGGAGCTTACAGGACGCCTAGCTTGGATATGAAAGAGGAAGAATTTTCTCAAGCCTTTGACGAAATAGTGAAAAAAAGCAGCACAGGCTTTTGATTTTGGGGTCTACAATACCCTTGATGTTGCTCAGGCAGCATCTGCGAAGGGTTTAGTGGAGTGCCAAATCTGGCTCAGAGGCATCTGGCCACTGCGCGATGGCATTCCCAAAGGCATCCGATTGAAGAACCAAGCGCTCAGGTTCACTGAATTCAATGGAACTGGCATGAAGAACAATGTTTGGGCAAGTTTCATTAGCAGCAAGATAGTCACCACTTCTAATCATTGGCGGAGGCTGAAAAATAATTCTGAGAGAAGGAGGCAACAAGCTTTCTGTAGATGCCAAGATTCTTGGAGAGTTGCTGGCACTGGAGGCAGGGCATGGGGAGGTATGGGAAAATGCCAGCAGTGCCAGCAAAAATGTCAATGAGGCCTGCAAAACAAGGAGCTTGAGGATCCTTGCAAAGAAGCCATGGAAGAACAATATGAGGCTTGTGACAAGGCCACTGACATGGAAGTTGACAAATCTGGGCTTGGAGATGAAGATGATGTGAGTTCTGAAGTGTCCACGGATTCAAAAGGATTCACAATGATTTTGAAAACACCTGAAGCAGAAGGCAAGTGGCTTGAAACAAGGCCCCTCATCACCCAAATCAGCTGGGGCAAGAGGCTTGACAGAATGCCATTCACCAGATTCGGCCAGGCTGCCATTCCTCAGCAAGAGAGCCCAGTCTCACAAAGCAGCCTTGGAGCAGCAAGCTGCAGAAGCAGCAGAGAGGCTAGCCACCAAGAGCCACCAACAAAAGAAAACAAAGCCAATCAGGTCCAGAAGAGGCAGTTCCCTTCACAGAATCCCTTTTGTGAAGGCAGCCCCCTTCACAGAAGCCATTTTGTGAAGGCAGCTCCCTTCACAGAATCCCTTTTGTGAAGGCAGCCCTCTTCACAGAATCAATTTTGTGAAGGCAGCTCCCTTCACAGAATCCCTCTTGTCAAGGCAGCCCCCTTTACAAAATCCATTTTGTGAAGGCGGCTCCCTTCACAGAAGCCCTTTTGTGAAGGCAGCTCCCTTCACAGAATCCATGTTGTGAAGGCAGCGCCCTTCACAGAATCCATTTTGTGAAGGCAGCCCCCTTCACAGAATCCCTTTTGTGAAGGCAGCTCCCTTCACAGAATCCCTTTTGTGAAGGCAGCTCCCTTCACAGAATCCCTTTTGTGAAGGTAGCTCCCTTCACATCATCCATTTTGTGAAGGCAGCCCCTTCACAGAATCCCTTTTGTGAAGGCAGCTCCCTTCACAGAATCCCTTTTGTGAAGGCAGCTCCCTTCACAGAATCTATTTTGTGAAGGCCGCTCCCTTCACAGAATACCTTTTGTGAAGGCAGCTCCCTTCACAGAATCCATTTTGTGAAGGCAGCTCCCTTCACAGAATCCCTTTTGTGAAAGCAGCTCCCTTCACAGAATCCCTTTTGTGAAGGCAGCTCCCTTCACAGAATCCCTTTTGTGAAGGCAGATCTCTTCACAGAATCCCTTTTGTGAAGGTAGCTGTCTCTCTTCACAGAATCCATTTGTGAAGGCAGCTCCCTTCACAGAATCCCTTTTGTGAAGGCGGTCCCTTCACAGAATCCCTTTTGTGAAGGCAGCCCTTCACATAATCCCTTTTGTGAAGGCAGCTCCCTTCACAGAATCCCTTTTGTGAAGGCAGCTCCCTTCACAGAATCCATTTTGTGAAGGCGGCTCCCTTCACAGAATCCATTTTGTGAACCCCCTTCAAAGAATCCATTTTGTGAAGGCAGCTCCCTTCACAGAATCCATTTTGTGAAGGCAGCTCCTTCACAGAATCCATATTGTGAAGGCAGCTCCCTTCACAGAATCCCTTTTGTGAAGGCAGCTCCCTTCACAGAATCCCTTTTGTGAAGGCAGCTCCCTTCACAGAATCCCTTTTGTGAAGGCAGCTCCCTTCACAGAATCCATTTTGTGAAGGCAGCTCCCTTCACAGAACCACTTTTGTGAAGGCAGCTCCCGTCACAGCATCCCATTTTGTGAAGGCAGCTCCCTTCACAGAATCCCTTTTGTGAAGGCAGCTCCCTTCACAGAATCCATTTTGTGAAGGCAGCTCCCTTCACAGAATCAATTTTGTGAAGGCAGCTCCCTTCACAGAATCCCTTTGTGAAGGCAGCCCCCTTCACAGAATCCATTTTGTGAAGGCGGCTCCCTTCACAGAAGCCCTTTTGTGAAGGCAGCTCCCTTCACAGAATCCATGTTGTGAAGGCAGCTCCCTTCACAGAATCCATTTTGTGAAGGCAGCCCCCTTCACAGAATCCCTTTTGTGAAGGCAGCTCCCTTCACAGAATCCCTTTTGTGAAGGCAGCTCCCTTCACAGAATCCCTTTTGTGAAGGCAGCTCCCTTCACAGAATCCCTTTTGTGAAGGCAGCGCCCTTCACAGAATCCCTTTTGTGAAGGCAGCTCCTCTTCACAGAATCCCTTTTGTGAAGGCAGAACCCCTTTTGTGAAGGCAGCTCCCTTCACAGAATCCATTTTGTGAAGGCAGCTCCCTTCACAGAATCCCTTTTGTGAAGGCAGCCCCCTTCACAGAATCTCTTTTGTGAAGGCAGCTCCCTTCACAGAATCCCTCTTGTCAAGGCAGATCTCTTCACAGAATCCATTTTGTGAAGGCAGCTCCCTTCACAGAATCCCTTTTGTGAAGGTAGCTCCCTTCACAGAATCCATTTTGTGAAGGCAGTTCCCTTCACAGAATCTCTTTTTGTGAAGGCAGCCCCCTTCACAGAATCCCTTTTGTGAAGGCAGCTCCCTTCACAGAATCCCTTTTGTGAAGGCAGATCTTTTCACAGAATCCCTTTTGTGAAGGCGGCTCCCTTCGTAGAAACCCTTTTGTGAAGGCAGCTCCCTTCACAGAATCGATTTTGTGAAGGCAGCTCCCTTCACAGAATCCCTTTTGTGAAGGCAGCTCCCTTCACAGAATCCATTTTGTGAAGGCGGCTCCCTTCACACAATCACTCTTCTGAAGGCAGCTCCCGTCACAGAATCCCTTTTGTGAAGGCAGCCCCTTCACAGAATCCCTTTTGTGAAGGCAGCTCCCTTCACAGAATCCATTTTGTGAAGGCAGCTCCCTTCACAGAATCCCTTTTGTGAAGGCAGCTCCCTTCACAGAATCCATTGTGTGAAGGCAGCCCCCTTCACAGAATCCCTTTTGTGAAGGCAGCCCCCTTCACAGAATCCCTTTTGTGAAGGCAGTTCCCTTCACAGAATCCCTTTTGTGAAGGCAGATCTCTTCACAGAATCCCTTTTGTGAAGGCAGCTCCCTTCACAGAATCTCTTTTGTGAAGGCAGCTCCCTTCACAGAATCCCTTTTGTGAAGGCAGCTCCCTTCACAGAATCCATTTGTGAAGGCAGCTCCCTTCACAGAATCCCTTTTGTGAAGGCGCTCCCTTCACAGAATCCCATTTGTGAAGGCAGCTCCCTTCACAGAATCCCTTTTGTGAAGGCAGCTCCCTTCACAGAATCCCATTTGTGAAGGCAGCTCCCTTCACAGAATCCATTTTGTGAAGGCGGCTCCCTTCACAGAATCCATTTTGTGAAGGCAGCTCCCTTCACAGATTTTATTTTGTGAAGGCAGCTCTCTTCACAGAATCCATGTTGTGAAGGCAGCTCCCTTCACAGAACCCATTTTGTGAAGGCAGGTAGTTCCTTTCACAGAATCTCTTTTGTCAAGGCAGCTCCCTTCACAGAATCCATTTTGTGAAGGACTGACACGAAGGATGTCTATGACCGCCTGACCATTGACACGAGCTTTGGTGTTCAAAAATCCCTGGCTTTCACTGCGGCGGCTCTTCGACAACAGCTTCAGAGGCCAAGGACAAGCTACACATGGACCGCAACTGCCAACTGCTTCGTCAATGCTGGGACGAAGATGGTGGACAATGAGCAGCTGCGACTGGTGCCGCTGAGAGGTGAGTGGTCCATTGAGTACAAGGAGGGATTCACCAAACAGACCAAGAAAGGCAAGGCCAACTATGAGGAGGAGAACCTGACGGAGCTCCCTGGACGAGTGCCTGATGGACGAGATGAAGCGCTGCTGAAGTATATGTGTACCTCATTGCTGAGCAGCCGGGCTGGCACTTCATCGATGGGATCAGTGTGAGCGTGGCACATGGTGCGAAATCGTACCGCAGCCCTGCCCCGAGGTTCACACTCCGGGATTTTCCATACCGTACAACGGTAGCTGGCTGGAAGGGTCAAGGATCTGTACAGTGGAGGATTCTGGAAGAGTAAGAGATCTCCCCAACCACCAAGAGCAGCTGGGACGTCGGTGCAGCCGACTTGTAACCTTCTTTTCCGGGTCCGGTCCTTCGGCCAACTAAACAAGGATCAGTGTGAAATGCCACATTGGCCTTCGGACCGGCCGACAGGCCTTGAGCTTTCTGGCTCGTGAGTGTAAAAGGGTCTGCGCTGTTTCCTATAGCCCCTTAGATAGGTGGTTGTAGGTCAGTCGCCCTTTGCAGCAATGGTTGCAGTGTTCACCTCACCCACAACTGCTGGATGTAGTGTGGTGTAGCGCAGCTGTAGTTGTAGTTGTAGCGTAGTGGAGTTGTAGCTGTAGTGTAGTGTAATTAGCGTAGTGTAGTTGCAGTTGTAGTTGTGGTGTGGTGAAAGGAGTTTAGCGTAATGTAATGTAGTGTAGCGTAGTGTGCTGTAGTGTTGTGTGCTGTAGTGTAGTCTATAGGTAGTGTAGTGACAAGTCGTGTAGTTGTCGTTGCAGTTAGTGTAGTGCAGCATGTTGTCGTGCAGTGTGGTGTAGTGCAATTAGCGTAGTGTAGTGTAATGTGGTGTAGTTGTCGAAGGAAGTTTAGAAGCCAATCCTCCAACAATACGGACAGACGAAAAACAGAGGTGGGAACAGTAAGAGAAGAGAAGAGAAGAGAGAAGGGAGAAGGGAGAAGGGAGAAGGGAGAAGGGAGAAGGGAGAAGGGAGAAGAGAGAAGAGAGAAGAGAGAAGAGACAAGAGAGAAGAGAGAGAAGAGAGAAGAGAGAGAGAGAAGAGAGAAGAGAGAAGAGAGAAGAGAGAAGAGAGAAGAGAGAAGAGAGAATAGAGAAGAGAGAAGGGAGAAGGGAGAAGGGAGAAGGGAGAAGGGAGAAGGGAGAAGGGAGAAGGGAGAAGAGAGAAGAGAGAAGAGAGAAGAGAGAAGAGAGCGGAGAGACGAGAGAAGAGAGAAGAGAGAAGAGAGAAGAGAGAGATAGAGAAGAGAGAGAGAGAGAGAAGAGAAGAGAAGAGACGAGAAGAAACGAGAAGAGACGAGAAGAGACGAGAAGAGACGAGAAGAGAAGAGAAGAGACGAGAAGAGACGAGAAGAGACAGAAGAAAGAGTCAGAAGAGAAGAGAAAGAGTCAGAAGAAAGACTCAGAAGAAAGACAGAAGAAAGAGTCAGAAGAAAGAGCCAGAAGAACGAAGATGCAGGTGCGCGAAAAGGTAGAAAAGTCGCGAAACATTCTGTTTATCCAATGATCTGTGGCTCCGGAGGGTCCAAAAGTAGGCTCGCTAAAGCGGCGGGTGCGGGGCCATCTGGCCAGATAAGAGATGAAAAAGTGCACGCGGTTGTGGCGCGAAGCGCATTTCAAAGTCAAAATGTGCAAAGCATGACAGGTTCGGAACACTTTTGGAAGTCTGGATCTCGAAAAAGTGCACGCCGTTGCGGCGCGAAAAAACACTTCAACGTTGGAGCACTTTTGGAAGTTGAGATCTCGAAAAAGTGCACGCCGTTATGTGGCGCGCTACTTGTGGACGTTGAAGCGTCGTTTTCTGTGGCTTTTAGAGCATCAGATCTTCAGGTTTGCTAAAATAACTTTGCGCAACAGTTGCAGCATTTCGTATGCACTTCGTATGACGTGGCATCACTTTTTCGTGGCATACTTTAGACAGATGGAGTTGAAAAATCGCAAAACGAATTGGTACGAGGCCGTCAGCTCTGCACTCAACTTTCCATTACTGAAGGAAGTCTCGCAGAATTGCTTCGTGTTTGATGTTGTCAAGTCCAAAAATTGAGGGAGTCTCGCAGAATTTTTCTGTTCTGGAGCTAGCAATAACCATTGTTGCAGGAAGCCTCGCAGAACTGCTTCGTGAGATAGACAGATAGGCAGACAGATAGATAGACAGAGCTAGATGGATGGATAGATAAGTAGATACATAAGCCGATTGGTAGATAGACATATAGAGAGAGACAGAGAGCCAAACGGATAGCATAGAGCAACAGCCAAGCAGATAGATAGAGAGAATGAGGGAGATTGGTAGATAGAACAGGAGGTACACAGATAGACAGACAGACAGACAGCCAGCCAGGCAGGCAGGCAGACAGACAGACAGATAAACAGACACATAGACAGACAGATAGACAGACAATTAACAGATAGACAAACAGACAAATAGAGAGATCGACCGATATAGATAGGCAGATACATCGATGGACAGGTAGAAAGACAGAGGGACAGATAGATCGATAGAGAGAGAGGTTAAGGGATAGACAGATAAAGACATAGGTCCATAGACGCATCGATAGTTAGATGCACAGGTGGAAGGACAGATAGAAAGACAGATAGATGGACAGATAGATGGGCGGATAAGGAGACAGACACATAGAGGGATAGAGAAATGGATAGATAGATGAAAAGACAGATAGAAAGACAGATAGCTAGACAGATAAATAGATAGATAAAAGAGAGAAAGATAAATGGATAGAAAGATGGATGGACAGAAAGACAGTTGGATGGATGAATAGAATAGAGACATGGATGGATAGAAAGATGGGCAGCCCGACAATCCAACCATTTGTCGATCCAGCAGTGGGGTCGCTCTGCCATCCATGCATCACGACAACCAAGCTCTCCTATAGGCTTCCTATCCTTGAAACTTCCGCCACCGCCTTGCGCGGTACTACTCGTAGTTGTAGTCGTAGTTGTAGTTGTACTTGTACCTGTAGTGTACTTATTTGGTGTAGCGTAGTGTTGTGTAATGTTGTGTAGTTGTTGTTGTAGCTGTAGATGTAGCTTCTTAGTCTAGTGTAGTGCAGTGGAGTGTAGTGTAGTGTAGTGTCGTGTCATGCAATGTAGTTGTAGCTGTAGCTGTAGTAGTAATAGTAGTTGTAGTTGTAGTTATAGCTGACGTGTAATTTGTGTAGTGTACTATCATTAGTGTACTGTAGTTATTGTAGCGGTAGAGTAGTTGCAGTTGTAGTTGTAGTTGTCTATCTATCATCTGTTTGTCTGTCTGTCTGTCTGCATCAGAACGTCCAAAAGTGGTCCGGGAATGTCAGTTTTTAACACTTTTGACTTGGAAATGTGCTTCGCGTCACAACGGCGTGCACTTTTTCGAGATCCCAACTTCCAAAAGTGCTCCGAACCTGTCGTGCTTTGCACATTTTGACTTTGAAATGTGCTTCCGGCCACAACGGCGTGCACTTTTTCATCTCTTATCTGGCCAGATGGCCCCGCACCCGCCCCTTTAGCG
>CBDDTI010000716.1:0-13235 GCA_965233585.1 bacterium | reverse complement strand
CAGTCAGAGAGACACTTACGTCAAGGAAAGGTATGTTAGTAAAAGAGTGTGAACTGGTGAATTTAATGGTGGAGTGGATGTTGTTAAGATAATCGATGAAAATTTTAAATTATCCAGGCCTTCGGTCCAGATCATAAAAATATCATCGATATATCGTAGCCAAGTGTGAGGTTTGAATGGGGCATTTTCCAAAGCGTTGGCTTCGAAATAACCCAGAAAAAGGTTAGCATAAGAGGGAGCCATTTTAGTGCCCATGGCAGTGCCGTGAATTTGATGATAGTGGCTATCATTAAAAGAAAAATTATTCATGGTGAGAATCATGCGAATGAGGTCACAGAGTGTGCCAGTAGGAATAGTATTATGTGAGGAAGTACGTAAAAAATGATCACAAGCATTAATACCTTCATTATGTGGGATATTAGTATATAATGATGAAACATCAAGTGTAACAAGGAAGGAATTAGCGGGCAAATTACCAGTGGTAAGGAGTCTGTTAAGGAAGTCGTTTATTAGTGTCCTTGACAAAGGACAGCAGTTTATGGACTAAAGGTTGAAGGTGGTAGTCGACGAAGTGAGACAGGTGTTCAGTGGGATGGCTATTAGATGAAACAATAGGGCGTCCTGGATTACCCGGCTTATGTACTTTTGGTAGTATGTAAAATCGTCCTGGTTTAACGTCAGATTGTTTAAGGTATTGTCTGGTTTTGTCGTTGATGAGTTTGTCGTTATGCATTCTGTCAACGTAAAAGGTGACACGTTTTTGTGTGTCAGCAGTAATGTCTTCGTTGAGGAGTCGGTAGAATTTGGTGTCAGCAAGTTGTCTGTTACATTCATCGATGTACCAAGTTTTGTCCATAACAACAGGACCAGAACCTTTGTCAGCAGGTTTTATAATTATATCTTGTCGTTGTTTAAGTTGGCGTATAGCCTGTCGATCTGTAGCAGTAAGGTTATCGTGAATAGTTTTAGGTTTACCCGTGGTTATGTCAAGTTTAACAGCGTCTAAAAAGGTGTTAAGAGCTCGTTCCCTGTCGTTGGGGGGGTTCTAAGTACTTTTGTTATGGAAAGGAGTGTCATGTTCGTTGTCTGTGGGGGTATAGAGTGCCGAAATGATGACGTCACAAAAATGATTTTTTTGAAATTATGGGATATGATGTCATATTCTTATAGAGGATCCTGAGTGATGCCCTCATACCAAAAATTAGCTCTGAATTGCAATTCCCGATGGAGATATAAGGGATCAAAGTTTGATAGCATCCCATACAAACCCTTCAAAATTTGTTCTGGTTCCTTCAGTTTGGAACCAGCTCAAAAATTAGAGAGATTTATATGGGGCAGTTTCAAACTTTCATCCTTTATATTTCGGCTGGGAATTACTATTACGAGGTAATTTTTGGCAAGGACCCTTTTCTAAGGACGCTTTACTTGAAAATGGCACCAAATCCCATAATTTCACAAATTTATTTTTTTGTGACGTCACACTTCGGTACTCTATAGCTGTTTTCGTCAAAAAAATACACGGCTAGTCACATGCGTCGTGAAAAATCATAGATGTCGGCTGAAACTTCCGACCAGTTGATATGTCGTGGTGTAGGGCAGAATGTAAGTCCACGTGCAAGGACAGATATCTCGTCGGTAGATAAAGAGGAACTGGAAAGATTAATGATCGAAGAATGATCTAGTTGAATGTTGGCAGGTTCAGTTTTGCGGCGAGAGCGCTTGTGTGTGACAGTAGAGTTGCAGGCGTTATGTGTAAACTTAGATGATACGTCATTATTACTAGCATTAGTGTTGTTGGCCTGTTGATTGAGGCTATTATTATTACTTCAAAATGATCCCGATACTGGTAGAATTTTTCGCAACCTCCACTAATTTCATTCAAACGCGACAAAAACATAGGTAACTTTTTAGTCAGAAGTGCATTCCAAACGAGTAATCAGGCCGGAACTTTTAAATGCGCATGCGCACGATTCAAAACATGTCCTTTTATTTGCAACGTTGAGAAACTGTCAGGACCAAACATACATACTTTATTTAAGGTATCGTAAACAAATAATCAATAATGATTTAGATATACATATACAGGCGAAAACTAACGATAGAAAAGTCCGACGTTTCGGCGACATCTTGACGCCATTGTCAAGGGAAAGTAAATTAAAAATGCGATTACAAGAGTAACTAAGAGTCTAGCGTCATTAATTTGCATAAGTTAAACAAAGACCTTGGCGCGAATTGAGTCTGATTGTACATTTAGGCACGGTCGTAATTGTTTAATGAGTAACATCTCATTAACGAGACAATCAAACTTGTTCTGGCATTTTTTCAACACCTTAAAACAACTGTGAAGGTCATCCGGAAAGGACTATAACCATGAAGTCATGTCTGTGCATACTCGTAAGATCTCGAGGTTGCTAAACATGGAAGTCGATGTCGACGAGCATATCTCCAACATCTCTTCGCATGAACTCAGTTTCTTTCAGAAATTGGTTCTCTGTCGAGGCTTAAAGTTCGCCATTCCCCAGCGTATCTCAAACATTGAGATTAAGGCGAGCTTTGAGAAGGCCTACTGGAATTTGGAAAGACACCTTAACAGTGAGAACTCTAAGGAACTGGCTGCCGCCACATTAAGATCTATAGCTCTCAATTACATCAACCGTAAAGGTCCGAGTCCTCCTAAACAGCTTTTGACAGCCATTAAACAACTAAAGCGCCGTGATGATATTGTCATAACAAAACCGGACAAAGGCTCAGGCGTCGTTGTTATGGATAAATCGGAATATATACATCTACTGTCCGAAGCTTCTGTCAATGACACCAGTAAATTTCGTCCCGTCTCCTCAGAACGACCCAAAACCCGTGGCAGACCACCTAAGCACTATCATCCTCTTTTGGCAAAAGAGGTTCTTGTGAAATCTACCATCACTAGGATCCTACCCCATGCTGTGGCCCAGTCCCTTTGTCCGACTGGTTCTAGGTTGGCACACTTGTATGGCTTACCGAAAACGCACAAAGAGAAATTAGCCATGCGACCAATCCTATCAGCAACTAATACGTATAATTATGCTCTGGCGAAATGGCTTGACAGCAAGCTCAAACCGTTGTCTGTAAATCAGCACACAGTCACGGACATTTTCGACTTTGTGAATGAACTACCACGAGACCTCAATATAACACCTGGTGATTTACTCGTGTCCTATGATGTGTCCTCGTTGTTCACGAATGTACCTTTGGATGAGACCATTAAGATTCTCGCGGACAGAGCTTTTAGTAACAACTGGTTTAATTCCGAGTACGATTTGAACATTTCGAAGCAGGACCTAATTGATCTTTTGAGTGTGGCCACCAAGGGCCAGCTTTTCCAATTTAATGGCTCGTTGTACGAACAGGTTGACGGCGTAGCGATGGGGTCCCCACTCGGACCCCTGCTGGCCAACGTTTTCATGTCATCTATTGAAGAGAAACTAGATGTTGAGGGTAAACTGCCACCTTATTATCGTCGATATGTCGACGACACATTTACTGTGATGCCTGATCTATCTACTGCTAAGGACTTTCTCAACACCCTCAACCACGCCCAACCCGCCATCAAGTTCTCTAAACTGAAGTATCCCAAACACCTTGTGGACTCTACTGTAAAAACCTTCCTAATTTCAAGGTCACTGATCAGTCCTTATTACAGTCTAAATCTACGACAGAAAACACTATTCGGGTCGTCATACCCTTTAAAGATCAAGTTTCTGCTAATATCGTGAAGACGCAGTTAAAAGATCCCAGTGTGAAGCTCCAGGTTAATGTCCAACCAGTGTTTACGAGCCGCAAGATGGCCCATGAGTTCCCGACAAACGAACCAAAGCCTCAGCTCATTGATCAACAATGTGTTGTTTATAATTTCAAGTGTGACCAGTGCGATGCTGGTTATGTCGGATACACCCGTGGTCATCTGTTCGTACGTGTCGATGGACATAGAAGCAAGACCTCGTCAGTTCGTAAGCACTATGATAATAGACACCCAGGCAGGATTCCGGATGACCTTCACAGTTGTTTTAAGGTGTTGAAAAAATGCCAGAACAAGTTTGATTGTCTCGTTAATGAGATGTTACTCATTAAACAATTACGACCGTGCCTAAATGTACAATCAGACTCAATTCGCGCCAAGGTCTTTGTTTAACTTATGCAAATTAATGACGCTAGACTCTTAGTTACTCTTGTAATCGCATTTTTGACAATGGCGCCAAGATGTCGCCGAAACGTCGGACTTTTCTATCGTTAGTTTTCGCCTGTATATGTATATGTAAACAAATAACTACAAATAATACCCTAAAAAGGAAGTTTAAGAGGTTGACCCTATGTGAATAAACTTCCGAAATAAAAGTCAAAAATGTATTTTTATAAGTAGACTATAAGATGGATAAAAAAAACCTAAGAAATACACATGTATGGCTTAAGAGCTATTTTAAAACGTCTCAAATTTCCTACCTCAACAACATTGGCAGGCAGGTCATTCCATTCATGAATAATTTTAACAAAGAATGAGTATTTATAACAATCACAGTTCGCAGATTTAACTTGTAGTTTGTAGTTATGATTGGACCTGGTACGTTTTGAAGCGAACTCAACAAAGTCACGAAAACTAAGACTATTCAATCCAAATGCGAGTTTATAGCATTCAATCAAAGAAAAATATAGTCTTCTATCAGTCAACTGCGACCAACGCAACAATTTACAGCGATCTTCATATGACATCTCTCCCCTTCGCTGACCTAAGGTCAATCGGGAAGCTCTTCTCTGAACTTTCTCTAAGAGAACAATATTCTTAACAAGTAAGGGCACCATGCAGGGGAAGCGTACTCGAGGATTGGTCTCACAAGAGCCTTGTACAATGTGGAAAAGATTTCTTTGTTTACAGAACCAAAGCGATCCATTAAGATCACTGATCATTTTACTTGTACCTCAACCAATGTCATCTACTGTACAACTTGCACTCTTTGCAAAAAATTATACATCGGCGAAACAGGGAGACGACTAGGCGACAGATTCCGAGAACAACTTCGCGACGTAGAGAAAGACAACAAAAACGCATCTAAACCGGTCGCCAGACACTTCAATCTGTCCAATCATTCTAAACAACATATGGTAGTCTGCGGCCTTTCCCTACATCAAGGAAGCACTGAAAGCCGTAAAACTCTAGAACAAAAATTTATTTTTCAAATCGGCACTCTTAATCCTCACGGTATCAATGAACGCTTTTCATTCAACTAATTTATTCTGTTGTTTTTCACGTTACTAGGCACCAGCCAATAGCGTAGCTCCTCCTTCTGTATATAAACCACACACAACCCACAATTCCTCGATTCGCTCCGATGAAGGGCTAACGCTCGAAACGTCAGCTTTCGAATCTCTTTACGGTGGCTAATTTACATTGTCAACTCAGTTGATAAAACCAAATTATCTTGTAATACTCCCACCAACGCAGCACCACAGTTTCTTAAGAAACTTACCCCCTTTATTCTTTTAAAACCAGATCGATTTCAGAGGAGTGAAAGTTGTTACAGATGATGTCGTCCAACACATCTAGTTGGCGCCTAATTTCCATCTCTCTACGGTGGGTTGATGTAGCGATATTTTTACTAAAAGAAATGGTTGCTACTCTAATTTCCATCTTAAGCATTTCCCAAAAGAGCCGTTTGCTTACTGAATCAGAGTAATAAATGCAAGTTTGTGCGTATGTTTCAAGGATTTTGTTGACATATTCTTCATCATTCAAGAGAGAGTTGTTAAACTTTTAAAGTCCGGGCCCCCTGGGTGTTGGGTTAGTCCACGACATTGAAATGTAAATTGCTTTGTGGTCAGGTGCTATTGACGAATAAATTTCACTTTTCTTTACATATTGTTCTCGCACTACGAAAGCCGAGGATTGACTTCCGACTTCCGACTTCCGACTTCCGACTTCCGACTTCCGACTTCTGACTTCTGACTTCCGACTTCCGACCTCCGACTTCCGACTTCCGACTTCGTCTATTTTTGAACTTTTCAGGCTAATAACTTAAAAATTACTCGGTGAAAGTTTTTGATTTTGATATATTTTTGTTTACCTGACAAAAGAAACATTTTCACAAATTTTGAAGAAAATCTGTCAATATGGTTCAGAGCCACCTTAAATTTATGAAAAAATGAGGTAGCTCTGAACCCTATTGACAGAATTTTGTTAAAAATTGCAGAAATGTTTAGTATGAAGATTAAACAAAAATATATTCAAAACAAAAACTTTCACCAAGTAAAATATATAAAGAACAGATTAATAAAACATGACGTTTCGTATGTACTCTACATAAATTTTCAAAAGTAACCGTTGAAATTTAAAACAACTGCTTTAAATTTCACCGAGTAGTTTTTTAGTTATAAGCCTAAAAAGGTCAAAAGTAGAGTATCTTTGACCTCTTTTGACGTTGCCATGGCAACGAATTTTGACGTCACAGGGGTCTCAATTTGTTCATTGCTAAAACCTACACAAATGTGTACTAAAAGTTATTCTTTAGCGTTGTTGTTGTAGTTGCAATATAATGGATAAGAGCCCGGGACCGGCTATGAAAAAAAAAGACACAAATCTCCAGACTTAGTAGATCCGATCCTGAATCGGCTTAACAGGGGAATGTGTCACTTGATAAGTTTTTATTTCATAATTTGTGGACAATTTTTACTTGAATTACTGGTCAGCAGGGGAATATGAGCAAATTTCCCCATTTTTCACAGTCATTTTTTAAACATCGTCAATTAGAAACTTATCATGGAATATTTTCTCGTGTGGAAACGGCTTTATGACAATAATAAAACGTCGGACAGTTTTAGTTTGCAAGCAAAGAAAAGACGCAAGCTTAATAAGCATTAAGTAAATTTTAATCACAGGGCATTGTGCCATTTACATTACTCACGTAATGGTTTGCGTTCTTAGATTTATGGATATTCGATATACCGTATTTACTCGATTAAACGCCCCCGGCGTTTATTTTAAACTTGGCATCGTTGAACCGGCGTTTATTTCAAATCCGAAGCTTGCTTGAGCTCTTTATCCATGAAGCAATGGATTTTCTTCCTTAATTTTTACAGAAATAAATCGTTCCGTTATATCTGCAGTACATTATACGTCCAATAAATACTTCAGGGCATTATGATTTATGATTTCACCTTGGAGACCGGGCGTTTATTCGAAGCCCGGCGTTTAATCAAGTAAATACGGTATCTCGAATCCGGGTTTTTATTGTCAAATTAAGTACATTTTTTTACAATAGTGTTTTGTTACTCTTCGAACTATTACTTTGAATCCATTATCATCACGGTTAATAATCATAAACGTAACGTTAATTTTTTTTCTAGGTTTTATCGACCTACAAACTTGTTGAGTATAAATATGATTGTGTTTCAGCTCCTCTCAAGTCGGGGTAACGTTTGCAAGTTTGTACGTTACTGTTTTAAGTATTAGCTAATGCAGCAAACGTGGTGTCGAATGCAAAGACTACAACCATGGTTAGAAGTCCTTGGGGCACTTTACCAAATAGCACTTGACTTAGATAGTCTTCACTTTCTTTATTGCCAAAACGTGAAAATCACGACGTTAACTGTGCACAACACTTATTAAAGTTTGAATTAGTGGGCTGAGCAAAGATGACCAGACACGGCACTTAACAAATTTTTGCTAGGCTGTGCCCTTCGAGTTCTAACCATCATTGTTATCTCTATGCCACCTGACAAGTACAATTATTTGTGCAATTAAACAAAAAGTTTAATAAAAAAGATGAAAATATGTAACATTGACGTTCGACACCTGTGCTCTTTTCTCGTAAGAGACTCGTAAGGATCATATGATTTACCAAAAAGCAACACATGGATTAACAGAAGCTTGGTCGGCTGAGGAGTATAAACATCATAGTAGAACTTAGTTAAAGCGGGTAACGACAGAAACGGGTCCTACTCTTTCCCGTCTTACGTTTAATCTTCGTAATGAATTGTTAAATGGATAACACTGATAACAATGTAGTTTAGGTTCTGCACAAATGGCAGCGTTATAACAATGCAGTTTCCAAGTTTTAGTAGTTTTTTAAAACGCCTGTTATCTCGGAAAACAGTTTAACAGCCTCGTACTCATTCGAGGGAGCAACATAATCAGGCTTAACTAATCGCACTAATTCCTCTACATCCTCATGGAAGTCGACACAATTTTCGGTGTACATTTCTTTGCATGCCTTTACATCATCGATATCGACTTCTTTTAAGTAGCTCTGTGTTCCGTACATCTCATGGAGGTGTAAAATACATGACATCTGGTTTACCACCCTCTACATCGCTTTTGTCGCTGAATATTGTGTGTATTCCACAGCTCTACCACGAGTTGTAGCTCACGTCGTATTATTGGTAAGAAACAAAATTTCAGGCAACTCCTTGGCGAGATAATCGTCTCTGTAAACACCTGAATCGCGTAGACCTTTAAAAGTATTTATCCACCACCCTCCTCCTCCGTCGCGGAGTTTTGACAACCAGGCCTCTATACGCTGGTTTGCACTGCTTTTACCTTCGACAAAACTACCACTACCTGCAAACTCGTCGTTACCATGCCATCGAAAAAACTGTTGAAGGGTGCCAATAATTGTATTCTCCGTTCCCCTGTCGCAGCGCATCCTCCTGGGAACCGCCCCCCCCCCCCCCCCCCCCCCTTCAAGCTGTTGAACTGTATTGAGGTAGTGAGAGGCAATAACACTGGGATTCTTGTTCGTAGAGTTCACCTCTAGCCACAGAATCCTCCTAGAAAATCCATCTATTGCACCATGAACAAAAATTCCAAAGGGAGCAAGTTTATCCCATCCATCAACGTGCCAAAGAAAGTTAGGACCTGGAGTGACGTACCTTCGTCTCTTTAGCCTGCGTCTTTTACGGCGCTCTACTCCTTTAGGATCTATAACACGAAGAGATTTCATAATCGTATCCCTTCTCACTATCAGATTATATTTTCGTCTTAGTCGCCTTGTCAGTTGACGATATCCAGCAAAGGAACCACAAGAGTTTTCTAACTCCTCCAGGATAGCACTGACTATATCCTCGAGAGGTGATTCGTTGCCAAGACAGGCTCGTCTTAATCTCACTCGATTAAGAATTCGTTTCACTGTACGCACGGACATTGTTATCCCATGTTGTAACGCGATAAACCCGACTATTTCAATGTTACTGAAATCTTGTAAGAAGTATTTTCTTGTGAAGTTTATATGAAATAATTCATATCTGTACTGCGGTTATAGATGAAAGTAAAGGATGATCATCGCAGTAAATTTTACTGTATTTTGTAAATTTACAAGTATTTTCTTATTAGATGCGCTCTATCCAAACCTCTGTCTTTGTTTAACGCAGGTGTGTAAGCTGGTAGAACACACGAAGAAATGCAAACCGCATTTAAAAGGACGAGTAAATGTAGCAACCTGTGTAAGCAAACAAATGCTCGTAACTATTTTCGTGCCAAAACTTTGTAACTGTTCAGCTTAAGACAGTACTAGTTGGATTCCCGCAATGCAATAGCCTAATATAACTTACCGAAACATAGTTGCACAAGTCTGGTTGAAACCTTAAGTCCAGATTAAATTTGGTTCGGTTTCAAAGTAAGGAAATAAGATGGAGGTCCGAAATAGAGTCTATGTGTCAAGTATGAAGTCTAAATTCGAGGTCTCACTGGGAAGTCTGAAGTGTGAAGTCCGAATGCTGAGGTGGGAAGTTGGGAAGTCGGGAAGTCGGGAAGTCGGGAAGTCGGAAGTCGGAAGTCCGAAGTCCGAAGTCCGAAGTCCGAAGTCCGAAGTCCGAAGTCCGAAGTCCGAAGTCCGAAGTCCGAAGTCCGAAGTCCCTCCTCGGCTTTAGTTCTAGGCCTTTGGCAAACCCAAAAAAAATCAATTCTTGGTTTCACTTTTAGAGCTTTTGATTCATATGACTATTTGCGTAGCTTTGGGTGTTTTACTCTTTGAATATCTATAAGGTCAAAAATATCCATAGTAGTCAAGACAAGATTGCTGTAGTTTGTTGCTTTCCAAGGTTTGCCACCGACTTTATCGCTCCTTGAGAGAGTACAGTTCCAGTCGCCACATACTATCAATGTAGCCAGTTCTGCTTTGTCTATGAGACAATTGTTTAGTTCTTGTAAAAATTCTAGCTGTTCAGTCTGGTTGTTGGGGGCGTAGATGTTACAAAGCGACAACTTTAAAGAATTAATAACGATAGTAATTAACACAATTCTTCCCAGCTTGTCAGTGAAAAAGAGTTCAACCTTATCTCGCACCGATGGATGAATTAAGATACAAACACCTTTACTGTGCCTTCATCTCCCCATTCATTTCTCCAAATGTTTTCATCATTCAGGTCAGAATATGTTTCTTGTAGGAAGCAAAATTTAGATTTTTGGTCTTTTAGATACGAAAAAATGCTCCTCCTTTTACCCTGTTCTCTAATTCCCCTAACATTAATCGATACTATGTCATAAGTTAATTTATTTTGCATGCAGAAAACCTACGAGAAATTAATAAAGGTAAATTAAATATATATATATATATATATATATATATATATATATATATATATACTCCCCCACTTGTGGGTGTAGAGCACTCTTCGTAGGATAAACTTGGACACATCGTAAGGTATACTTAGCTCCGCCGTTCGTCGGCTGTAGAGCACTCTCCCAACGCATCTTCGTAATGGACAAGATTTCGTTCGACTACTCTACAAAAAACATCCCCTGCACTAAGAAAAAGAACTACCTGGTAAAGCTTATCGAGAAAACAGAAAAACTAATCCGCAGCATGCGATGGAGAGCCCACGCGTACCTACACCCAGAATCAATGAACCAAAATCGAAAGGAGACGTACGGATTCAATTCGAGACGCGCACCGCCCGTGATAGAGGAATTGAAAGGCTTCGAATGCAGAATGACAGAGCTAATTAGTAATGTGGAGTTCGAGCAACGAAGAAACGACTTCCAAAGCGAACTGAGTAAAGACATCAAGAAGATCAATAGCGACGACCATCTCATAGTTAAAGCCAACAAGACCACCAATTATTACAGAATGGAACCTGGCCAGTACAACGAACTCCTGAACAAAAACATCCAAAAGTCATACAAGAAAGCACAGAAAACACAAGAGGATAAGATCAATAAAGAAGCAAAGGAAATTTCCGAAAGGCTAGACCTCTCAGATAGAATTGACATAATGGCCAAGCGCGACGCTTTCATAACCTTAAAAGACCATAAGCCAAACTTCACCAACTCCCCGACATGCCGATTAATCAGCCCAACGAAATCAGAAATCGGACGCATTAGTAAACAAATTCTTCAAAAGATCGTGAAAAACGTAGCTACTGCGACAAAGGTCAACCTTTGGAGAAACACGCAATCAGTACTGGAATGGTTTAACGGAATTAAGGAGAAGCAAACAGCACAATTCATATGCTTCGATATCGTGGACTTTTATCCATCCATCACTGAAAAGCTCCTAGCCGAAGCGATCGAGTTCGCCGCGAACTACACGAACATTCCACCAGAGGAAATAAGCATAATTACGCAGCAAAACAAAACCTGCTTTACAGCGGAGAAACCCCTTGGGTAAAGAAAGGTGGCTTGTTTGATGTGACCATGGGCTCGTACGATGGCGCCGAAACATGTGAACTTATAGTTGTCTACATGCTAACACATTTGAAACCCATCTGCGGCAACGATATTGGACTGTATAGAGATGATGGTCTAGCTGTCTCTCATGACACCCCACAAATGGTCGAAACAGCAAAGAAGAAAATATGTGCCGTATTCAGTGAGAAAGGATTGAAGATAATCATCGAAGCAAACAAGAAAGTAATCAATTATTTGGACGTGACACTGAACCTCAACAGCGGCAAACCCCAACCGTACATGAAACCTGGTAACACTCCCTTATACGTCCACGCAAAGAGTAACCACCCGCCCGAAATACTGAAACGTATCCCAGAAAGCATAAACCAAAGGCTGTCAGACATATCATCCGATGAGAGGGAATTCAACAATGCAGCTCCACCATACCAAGCGGCCCTGAAAAAAAGTGGCTACGAGTACAAGCTACACTTCGCCCCGAAAGATCGAAGAAATAAAAGACGGCGAAAACGAACTAGAAACATCACCTGGTTCAACCCCCCATTTGACGCCAGAGTAAAAACCAATCTAGGAAGAGAGTTTCTGAAAATCGTGAGGGAATGTTTCCCTAAGCGTCACGTCCTGCACACCATATTCAATCGCAACACCCTTAAGCTGTCATACAGCTGCATGCCCAACGTGGAATCAATTATTAGCGCGCACAACAAGAATCTGATAAAGCCAAACACAGAGGACCCCAGCCAGAACCTGTGCAATTGTAATAAGAAGGCAGAGTGCCCTTTAGATAATCAGTGCCTAGCCAAGGGTATTGTTTACCAAGCAACCGTCACATCGGGCAACAACGAAAGAGTACAAACATACGTAGGGCTTACTGACACCACTTTCAAAGCCAGACTCGCAAATCACAAGCAATCATTTATCAAGGAAAAGCAACGGAACCAAACCGAGCTGAGTAAACACATATGGCATTTAAAGGAAGAAGGAGCTAACTATCAAGTAACATGGAAGATCCTGGGAAAGGCGAGAGCGTACACGAACATAACAAAAACATGCAATCTGTGTAACTTAGAAAAGTTCTTTATTATCTGTTACAACGACCTTGCATCCCTGAACAAAAGATCAGAATTGATTAGCACATGTAGGCACGCAAGAAAATTTCTTATAAAGAACGGATAGTGTGATAATAAGCATTCAAGTTACGCCACGCACGAACGATTTTGTAAATGCTTATGATAGCGATCTTGTGAACGCTTATGATAGCGAGTTTGTGGACACTTACACTAATGACCTCGTGAATTTTTGTACGCATGTATGTGGAAAGATGATCTTTTATAAATACTGCAGGCAACACACAGTTTAATAAAAAGCCCTGAAGAGTGGAAGCCTAAAGCCTCCACGAAACAGGCCTGTAGGCAAATGTCAAACGAATAGTCCCATTCATTTAACTATTGTAATGCTCCCCCACTTGTGGGTGTAGAGCACTCTTCGTAGGATAAACTTGGACACATCGTAAGGTATATATATACTTATATAATCGAAGAGCTGGATTATTTGGTCCAAGACATTTAATCGCAACTCAGAGTTTCAT
>CBDDTI010000715.1:0-4197 GCA_965233585.1 bacterium | reverse complement strand
CAGAACATATGTCTGTATTTTGTGCAGCTTGGTGTGCTAGATTGCACTCCTCAGTGATTGACTGAAAGCTGCCAAAGTTTACTACAAAATACCACTAACAGATGCCTGCATTACAGTTTAACTAGTTTGTGAATTACATGTAATAGAATTCGTCTTTGTCAGCCTGTCAAATTAAATCTTTTTGCCTAATTCTGACTCTGGGGACTAGAGTGAAACAAGAGCAAAGAGGTCCCTGTTAACAGGCTGGCTTAAGGTTTGAAGGAGTAGATATTTTCGCCTGGATCAAGGGCCAGGGACCACAAAGAGGTAACCTTCAAGTAACAAAATCAAACTCAAATTGAAATTGAAAATGAGAAAATCAAAACTATTAGTAATCAGGTCAAACTAGTTTAAAAAGTTTTCCAACAAAAATAACTTTAGAGCACCTTTAAGAGACCCCTTTTTCAAAACTCCAGGTAGAATATCTGATGTGAAAATTCACCATTTTTTTGTCGGTGTCAAATTCATGACTCTTTCCTATTTTTTCATTAAAAGGTCATATTTTAGCATGCAAAACAGCATCTCGGCACATTGATCAACAGCTTATTTAGAGTAATCCCTGCGCTAGCCACTTATACATTCACAATAATCTTGTGAAAATTCACCATTTTTTTTTTGTGTGTAAAATTCATGACTCTTTCCTATTTTTCATTAAAAGATCAATTTTAGCATGCGAAACAGCATCTCGGCAATTGATCAACAGCTTATTTAGAGTAATCCCTGCGCTAGCCACTTATACATTCACAATATATACCTGATGTTTTGAAAAGCAGGCCCCAACAGGTCAATGGCACCTAGTGTCTAATAGAGCCATGTAAGCAGCCTTTGCCAAGATCAGCACCCCACACCTTATCTAGTGAAAAAAGGAAATGAAACTAGAATCTTTGGGACACTTCTGTATAAATTCTAACAAAAGCCTGCTTTAAAGTTTACTACAAAATACCACTAACAGATGCCTGTAATACAGTTTAACTTTGTGAATTACATGTAACAGAATTCGTCTTTGTCAGCCTGTCAAATTAAATGTCTTTGCCTAATTCTGACTCTGGGGACTAGAGTGAAACAAGAGCAAAGAGATCCCTGTTAACAGGCTGGCTTAAGGTTTAAAAAAGTTGATATTTTTTTGCCTAAGCCTGCAAGGCACCCCCCCCTTTCCCATCCTAACAACAGGCTGCAGAACATATGTCTGTATTTTGTGCAGCTTGGTGTGCTAGATTGCACTCCTCAGTGATTGACTGAAAGCTGCCAAAGTTTACTACAAAATACCACTAACAGATGCCTGCATTACAGTTTAACTAGTTTGTGAATTACATGTAACAGAATTCGTCTTTGTCAGCCTGTCAAATTAAATCTCTTTGCCTAATTCTGACTCTGGGGACTAGAGTGAAACAAGAGCAAAGAGATCCCTGTTAACAGGCTGGCTTAAGGTTTAAAAAAGTTGATATTTTTTTGCCTAAGCCTGCAAGGCACCCCCCCTTTCCCATCCTAACAACAGGCTGCAGAACATATGTCTGTATTTTGTGCAGCTTGGTGTGCTAGATTGCACTCCTCAGTGATTGACTGAAAGCTGCCAAAGTTTACTACAAAATACCACTAACAGATGCCTGCATTACAGTTTAACTAGTTTGTGAATTACATGTAACAGAATTCGTCTTTGTCAGCCTGTCAAATTAAATCTTTTTGCCTAATTCTGACTCTGGGGACTAGAGTGAAACAAGAGCAAAGAGATCCCTGTTAACAGGCTGGCTTAAGGTTTAAAAAAGTTGATATTTTTTTTGCCTAAGCCTGCAAGGCACCCCCCCTTTCCCATCCTAACAACAGGCTGCAGAACATATGTCTGTATTTTGTGCAGCTTGGTGTGCTAGATTGCACTCCTCAGTGATTGACTGAAAGCTGCCAAAGTTTACTACAAAATACCACTAACAGATGCCTGCATTACAGTTTAACTAGTTTGTGAATTACATGTAACAGAATTCGTCTTTGTCAGCCTGTCAAATTAAATCTTTTTGCCTAATTCTGACTCTGGGGACTAGAGTGAAACAAGAGCAAAGAGATCCCTGTTAACAGGCTGGCTTAAGGTTTAAAAAAGTTGATATTTTTTTTGCCTAAGCCTGCAAGGCACCCCCCCCTTTCCCATCCTAACAACAGGCTGCAGAACATATGTCTGTATTTTGTGCAGCTTGGTGTGCTAGATTGCACTCCTCAGTGATTGACTGAAAGCTGCCAAAGTTTACTACAAAATACCACTAACAGATGCCTGCATTACAGTTTAACTAGTTTGTGAATTACATGTAACAGAATTCGTCTTTGTCAGCCTGTCAAATTAAATCTTTTTGCCTAATTCTGACTCTGGGGACTAGAGTGAAACAAGAGCAAAGAGGTCCCTGTTAACAGGCTGGCTTAAGGTTTGAAGGAGTAGATATTTTCGCCTGGATCAAGGGCCAGGGACCACAAAGAGGTAACCTTCAAGTAACAAAATCAAACTCAAATTGAAATTGAAAATGAGAAAATCAAAACTATTAGTAATCAGGTCAAACTAGTTTAAAAAGTTTTCCAACAAAAATAACTTTAGAGCACCTTTAAGAGACCCCTTTTTCAAAACTCCAGGTAGAATACCTGATGTTTTGAAAAGCAGGCCCCAACAGGTCAATGGCACCTAGTGTCTAATAGAGCCATGTAAGCAGCCTTTGCCAAGATCAGCACCCCACACCTTATCTAGTGAAAAAAGGAAATGAAACTAGAATCTTTGGGACACTTCTGTATAAATTCTAACAAAAGCCTGCTTTAAAGTTTACTACAAAATACCACTAACAGATGCCTGTAATACAGTTTAACTTTGTGAATTACATGTAACAGAATTCGTCTTTGTCAGCCTGTCAAATTAAATGTCTTTGCCTAATTCTGACTCTGGGGACTAGAGTGAAACAAGAGCAAAGAGATCCCTGTTAACAGGCTGGCTTAAGGTTTAAAAAAGTTGATATTTTTTTGCCTAAGCCTGCAAGGCACCCCCCCTTTCCCATCCTAACAACAGGCTGCAGAACATATGTCTGTATTTTGTGCAGCTTGGTGTGCTAGATTGCACTCCTCAGTGATTGACTGAAAGCTGCCAAAGTTTACTACAAAATACCACTAACAGATGCCTGCATTACAGTTTAACTTTGTGAATTTACAGAAGTTTTCTTTATAAGCTTATCAAGAGATCAGAAGAAATATTTTGCCTCGTTTAATTTTTAACCACTACAGTAATACAACAGGCAAGAGATCTAAACGTCACTGTTAGAAACATGACTTCAGTGTTTAAGAAGTTCATATATTAACCTAATGCCAACCAACCCTCTCTTACTCCCCTTGGCACCCACCCCCCTTCTCCCCCAACCCTCTCTTTCCATCCTAGTGCCAGGCTAGAGAAGACATCTATGTGTGTTTTTTTGTAGCCTTGGTATTGTAGATATCCCACTTGTATTCAGTTGGTATATATACCAAGAAAAGGAAAGTAACGCAAGAAAAAGCGCTGCATAAGTGTTACATGGCAAGGGAGATTTCTCCTTATAATCTAAATAATTTAAAACTTTATAGTTTATTTTGAGATTGCCTGCAATCAGGAATTGAGTTAGATAAACATAGATTTCAGTGACTAGGTTTCATAGAAGAAGTATTACCAAGCTCAATACATTCGGCCTTTTTTTTTTTCTCGTTGCTTTTATTGGCGGATTTTGAGTCGCCTCACTCACTTTGCAATTAGCAGTTCCATAGAGCGCCATACAACTTTACTTACGACACTTTTTTTTAGCGATAAATTTTTCACTTTAACCACGGTTTTAGAGCGTCAAACTTGGCGTGTGCACTCAGTTTAACACTGCGAACAGTTTTCCGTAAAGAGTTTCAGGAAAGATCAAAACTTTCTGTCTCTGCTCTCTATAGAGTCACATTCTTGGCCGAAAATTTTCTAAGTCTTTGAAACGCACATGTGTTTCAAAGACTTAGAAAATATTTTCGGCCAAGAATGTGACTCTATAGAGAGCAGAGACAGAAAGTTTTGATCTTTCCTGAAACTCTTTACGGAAAACTGTTCGCAGTGTTAAACTGAGTGCACACGCCAAGTTTGACGCTCTGAAACCGTGGTTAAAGTGGTATCTTCGGTTTATAGCCACGTAAGTG
>CBDDTI010000714.1:12500-14244 GCA_965233585.1 bacterium | reverse complement strand
AAATAATTGAACAATCAAAAAGGAAACAACACACTAGAGTAAGGTATACAGCGTATGCACATGACGACATGTTGCAAAACAATGAATCGGCGGACATCATGGTTGTTGTACCAAACCAATCCTGTGGGAGTTCCACTCTTTTCTTATGTAAATACTTTCTTTTGTCATGTTGTTGTACCAAAACAATCCTGTGGGAGTTCAACTCTTTTCTTATGTAAACACATCCTTTTGTTCCAATTAATTTACATGGGTGCTAGACACGCGAGTGAATGCACTTTATAACACCTGTTCACACAGGGCTCAGTTTTCTTTCCGCCGCCGTTCTTCTGAAACCATAAAGGGAAAGTTATTTATGATTGTAGAGGTTACTACAACTAAATCATTCTCTCATTAAAAACTTGAAACCATGGAACTGTTAGTTCTTCCACTCTAAACAGGAACAGTTCGAAGTCAGTCAAAAAACACACCGGTCGAAAGGCTGGTGCCATAGCAACCTCATGTTGCTCGACCAATCAAATAACTACCCTTAAAAAATTGATACCATTAAAAACGCAAGTCACATTTTTCAAAATTTTCAGCAACACTGACATTCACCTCTGTTGACTGATACCACTACACCAGCTAAACACTCTGTGGTGAATTTATAACTGTCTTCAAGGTAAGCGCTTTTAAACAGAAAAGCTTATTATTATGAAACTAAAACTGTGGCAAATTCTGCAAAGCTATTTTAAACGAAGAAACATGGTGTGGTCATCATCGAGCATATTGTTTCATATTGATATCTTGAGATGATATCAGTTCAGTATCCAAGTGTTTAAGAGCCAAATGTGCTCTGAACAGAAGACTACTAGAGATCCGAAAGTTTTGTTCAGTACCAGAATAAAAAGCAAGAGAAATAGTTCAACACTAGCTATGCACAGAGAGGCAAAAAATTTGGACCTCCACTCGAAAATGTGTCTAATGGCTAGCCGTTCGCAAGCAGCCACTCAAACAAGATGAGATAAGCTGTTCAAATGGCTCCAGCTACATCAGACGTCTACATCATGCACCAGTTCAGAAAATATTGCCATTAATTCGAATGACTCGAGTTATCAGTTCAAAAAATTTATTGTCATCTGTTCGAAAGGCTCGCCGAAGCTATCCGTTCCATAACAATCGCCAACTTTTCGAACTACTCGTCGCAATCCGTTGAAAAAGCACAAGACGTTATTCGTACAAAAAAAAATCATCGATCAACTGTTCGAGCTAGCGCAAGCCTTCTGCTTAGCTACTAAGCTGAAGTGTGTTTTCGAGTGCAAAAAAAAGCTTAGAGTTAATCTTTAAGCCACGTTCGTTAGCACTGAGTTTTAATTGTTTACCTGACATAAAAGAAAAAAACCTTCTTCGTGACAAAGAATAGTCTTACTTCAGAGAAAAAAAAGACCAAATAAATTTAGGGAGAAAGCCTTTTTAGCGGAGCAAGTCGGTAGTCAAACTGTCTGGTTTGTCAAATAATAAACTACCATTTGGGCAGTCCTGCTGCAAAGTCGTGCTTTTCTCCGGATAAAACGTTCTCTCTTCTATCAATGAGGAGAAGGACAGCTACCTCAAAAGTACTGTAGTAAAGTTAAGGTTGTCAAAAAAAGATCCAAACATCCGGCAACACACCTAGGTAATTTTCTTAAAATTAAAAACAAGAAAATGTGGCGATATGATTACTGTTTATTTCTTTTGACGGAAGGTTAAAAAAACGGTGAAAAATAGT
>CBDDTI010000714.1:5000-7500 GCA_965233585.1 bacterium | reverse complement strand
GCGTCGAGATCGCTGTCGTGTAGGATTATGAATACACCAGCACTTAATATTTGAATATAATATCTTACAGAAGGTGAGGAAAACTTGAATTTTCTGCCATAGTTTTAGTCAAATGCCTAGGAAATCAAATGCAGGTAGAAATTTTCACGTTTCTGTTGAAAATCTGGTCAGAGGCACTTGCATATTATTTCAATTTCTAGAAGGTTAGTGTTGTGAGTATCAGGACTTTTATAACATTAATACTCAGTGCTCATAAAAAGCGCTAAAATAGTTTTATTTTATCAGGTTTCACAATGAAATTTCTCTTTTCGAAATTTCAGAATTCCACTCAGTTCGGTGCCCTACCGGATACCGAATTTACCTCTTGAAAAAGTTTGCATAATTAAGAGGTTTGATTTTTAAATACTTTTAAAAATTACTATGATTATAAGCGGCTTGTCATGACCGTGAAAACTTGCCTGAACGAATTGCAAATCTCTGACAGTAAATTTTCAGGCTTAAAATGAAGGCTCATGTGTTACAGTTTTAACATAGCGAAATTTAAGAGAAAAAAGGTCTGGGCTATATTTTGTCTTTTTCACGACAGGTGCGGCAATAACCAACCTATGTTGGTTTTTTTAAGCATAGTTTCGTGATGTTTCATGAATTATAATGTGTTCCATAAATATTGCAGCTCTCCTCCGATTTGCAACCGAAAAAAAACTCAATGGTAAACAGCAGTTAGAAGTGAGAATGAGTTGATTGATAATAAAGTGTATTATCGTTCGTTCCACAATGTAGTCACTTGAGACGTAGATCGCGACGATTCGATTGCTTACTGCTTTGATATGTAAAAATTTTATGTGTTTTATTCCAGTACTTTTGTATATGAACATCCCAACCATTATCGCCCCAAATAAGAAATGGCCGGCACTGCTAGGGTTTTCAACACTAGTGATTGATAAATTATCCAAACTGGAAAGTAACGCTTTTCGGATCATTTCAATCGCATTTTACTAGTAAGGACAGTTAGTAGTACTTCTGGCAAAAATATGAGGAAAATTTATTTTGGCGTCCGAGATCGAGTGAACCGTCCTTTGTGGGAAAGCCTCTAAAGTGCAGATTCCGACTCCGACGGAAAACGAGCCATAAACACATAATGACTGGCCCCACGTAAAGCATTGAGTTTTGTTTCCCTGATACCCTCAATGCTCCCCAAGGCGAAACCGAGGGAAATATTGAGGGTCGAGGTTCACGAATCGACTGTCACACAAATTTGTTGCGAATTTAAGGTGCTCAGCCTGATTACGTGAGAGCCAAAAGGTTTAAGTTTTTGTCTCCCTAGGGAGATAGCGAGCATGACACTTGACATGTTCTAATCCAATTCGAAAACGTATTTCAGTAACCTTTGTCTCGTTTTCCCCCAGGTAGGCGGAGGAGAGAAAAGGTTTTCCGAAAGCACTGCCTTGGAAAATATTGACCTCAATCTTTAATCAAGTTTGTTCAGGGCTCGAATGATCAACCTAGCAACCTGGTTAAAACTGAAGATCGATGGATAACAACACTTCGAGTGGAAACAATACCTCGACTGAAGGAAAACCATTTCAATGGCAAAAGGTTTACCTGGTATACGCCACTGTCATGTTCTTTGTTTTGACTGTCGGTTTCTTTGGCAACGTTGTAACCCTCATAGTTCTTCGTTACCGCGAACACCGTAGAAAGGTGATCACTCCACTGATGATAAACCTCGCAGTGGCAGACCTTGTAATAATTGTTCTGGTATACCCCGTCACCGCCGCTACAAACCTGCTTGGGGTTCCGCTAAAGGAGGGTTCCTTTCGATGCATGTGGTCCTCATTCGCTAACGGAGTAGCCGGTATCACGTCCATAGCAACTCTGACTTCAATGATCGGCGTTATGTATCATGTCTTCCGGCAGACTGTACCACATCCTAAAATCCACACCAGGTACATGACTTTGATAGTCATTGGCACATGGTTATACGGATTATTGCTCAATCTTCCTCCTGTGATTGGCTGGAGTAGAGCTATACCCGGTAAAGCCGGTATAAGCTGCGGCCCCGATTGGGCCACTTCAGACACCGAGAGCATCATCTATATCGTTTTCCTATTGATGTTTGGTTTCTTTATTCCCATCACGATGATTGCTACCTTTCATTTCTTGATTTACAGGTAGGTGAATCACAGTTATGTGCAATGGCGACGCCTTTAAGGCGATTCGCTAGTAAAAGAACCCGCCATAGATTTCCGATGAAACTTGGTATGCTGTTGTTGCAGGACAAGGAGATGTTAAAAACGTAATAAAAAGAGCGGTTCACCGTGTTTGTTTTCATGCCGCAATGCTGACAAATGTAGTTATTTAGGTGACTTTTGGTAATCTCAGTGCGCAACAAATAATCTCAATTATTTTTTAATGCAGCGCGTTATATCATGCAGAGTTTGACTTTCTTTGATTGTTTATTCAGCTACGTACCAGAAAAAATGTCTTCAAATACCCTGCA
>CBDDTI010000713.1:0-5775 GCA_965233585.1 bacterium | reverse complement strand
GTTATTATCAGAAGCATTTCTGCGTCTGAGATTAAGTGTTAACTTTCTATAAGGTTTATTATTATGAATTGTTTTGATGGGGAGTGCTAGTTTTTGGAATTTTATGTTATCTTTTTTTTGTTACTTCTAGTAACACTTACTTTAATATTTAAGTTAATTTTAAGATTTCTTAGATTTATACATGAACTTTTTTCTTTGCAGCTTGTGACTGTTTCCCAGAGGGTATTACAAACAATGGGACATGCCTGCAGGAAGCTACACCCACAAAGCAGCTTGGGCAGTGCCAGTGTAAGGGCAATGTATTTGGACGGCAGTGTGATCAGTGCATTCCAGGTTACTGGGGATACAGAGGGAATCCACCTGGGGAATGCAGAGGTTAGCTTTCCTTTTTAACTGTAGCCTGTGCTTGATAAACCAGGGTTTTGATGCCCCATCTTAGATGGTAATAATGATTGTATGCTTCTCTCTCAGCAAATTTTCTTTGCCTAAACGCTCCACAGTTACCAAATTCAAGATGGTGACCTAATACAAAAATGTGCACTTTGTCATCAGTTTTTACTGCCAAAAATGGGGCATGGGGCCACAAAAATGTGCACTTGACTTCCTGTAAATACTACGGATAGCTGTGCAAAATGCAAAAATCGAATTCCCTCAAACTTTTTCACAAGAATGCCTTCTGGAAACTATTTAAGAAAATACAACTTTTAGTTCGTTTGGAGTTATGTTTCTCAAGTAAAGCGAGTTTTTAATTTTCATCCTTGGTGAAGCCCTCGAACCACCCAAAAATGTGCTTCGTATTTGCGACACGTGTAAGAAAACTAAAGCAAATATCAAAATTATTTTGATATTACACAATTCAATGACCCTTCCTTTACAAAGTGCCGTTATTAAATTTCAAATTTACCCTCATAAACAGCCTTATTAGAACGCTCAATTTTGGCAAATTTCAATGGCAAAATTCACTACCTGGTACATGGATTCCGCTGTAAAGATGGTATTCTATAGAAAGAGTAAGGTTTCAAGGCTGCTGCATAAGGAAAATTTTAGGGAGCCCTTTGGGCTCCCAAAAATAAAAGTTGGGAGCCTGAGCCATAATTTTAGGAGCCCAGAATTAATTTTAGATATATTAATTAATTATTAGTTAATCAATTAATTATTAATTAATTAGTCAACTAATAATAATTAATAGCTAATTTATTACACATACAAGGCTATTGCCTAAGGAAATTTCTATGGAGCCCAAGCCATTTTTTCATTAGCCCGGGATCGAATTTGCCATGGTCAATTCAGGAGGTTGTGGAAGACCGGAGGGGAGGGGTGAAATGAATTGTAGAAATTTAGGGGAGGGGTGCGGAGAAGAGATTCTCCAGAAGACACTAATAAAATTCATTGTCTAACATCCATCAAATTTTTGAAACAAGCATTCAGCAAAACGATCAGATCATGATTGAGAAAAAATAAATATATATATACTGCTCATGATCAAACAAATTCAATATCTGATGTATCCATGTAATTGCTGCAACTTTTTTAACAAGTATTCACATTGCTGCTTTTGTTTTTGAGTTTTCCAATTCTGCTTTATTACCCATTGACTCTAATGCAGGCCGTGACAAACCCTGGCCTTCCAATTCTAATGTCATCACTTTTGACCAGCATTAGCATCATTTATACTCAACTTCTCCAGGTGGAAAATATTTTCCCAATAATACCTAGATCAGAGTGCTCAGCCTAATGATGCCTGAGATATGCACAAAAAGTTGAGTGAAAAAGTCGGAGCAAAATTTCCTCCCATTGCACGGGGCTACTCCAAATTGGTAAAATTTGCTCATCTTGATGATGCTTTCTTTGAAGTTTTTTAACTGCAAGCAAGCCCATTAGAAGGCCAATCACTGCACGTAGGTCACTTTCTCATCTCAAAATTTTGATTTCTATGCATGCCTGAGCCAAAATGTCGTAAAACGCGATGCTAGTGAAAGAAAGGCAAGCTGTCATGTTGCGGATGCCTTTTTGACCAGATTAAAGCTAACTTGACCAATATCCAGCCTGAAAATCTCCAAAAGGTCCTAAAAAAACGTTTTAGGCAGAAAGCTCCAGGAGTCAATGGGTTAACAAAACGAAATACACTGTACAAACCATGAAATGCAAGTTGCAAGCTGAAAACAAATAAAATGAAAGAGGTATTTAGGGGGTTTGAATTTGGCCTCACTGAAATGACTCAATGATTCTGAGGCAGCATTACCATTTTATTGGCCACCTCTTTGCTTTTTTACCACAAATATGGGGCACGGCCCCTGGGCCATTTCTCTATATCTGCCTGACTACTATTCTCGTTTTTTGGGCAGTGTCATGAAATTATTCATTTGATAATTTAAATATTAAATCCTAGTATGTAAAAAGAATTGCAATGACGTTGTCTTTTTGCTGGTTAATTACTTGAATATTTCGACTTTTAAGACATAAATATCCGTTCAGAGACTAAAGAAATTTATTCAATATATCTAAGTAAAGTTTTCCAAAGTATCGGACAAAAAAAGCCCGAGAATTTAGACACATTTATATTTATGCAATTGTAAATGTAACGCCAGCAGCATTCATCGCTCCAATTCCAAAAATACTTGTTATCAAAGTAGCCATTTTGCAACTTGAATCAGGAAGGTATTAACAGAAACACAATCTATTGGCATACATGATGTACATGTGTTCAACACTGAGCTTGCAATGCATTATAGGGCGGTTTTCAACTATGGCTGTTTTCGGCTGTTTTGAGAACGTAGAGGGACTTTGTAGCCGTGTTTTGGTCTATATTTCTCGTATAAGAAGCAAAACAGGACCAGAGTGGCAGTTGTTTTCTGTTTAATTTATTGTGTGAATGATTTTTTTGATCGACTTCTTGGGAAGTTGAGGTCACCGGACAGATTGGATGGGAATGAAAACTCCCATGTTTAGGCACCCACTCGGGCTCCTAGAAGAAAACTTTAGTCGCCCAGACTCATAATTTAGGCGCCCCAGGCGCCCGGGCGCCCGTTAGGCAGCAGCCTTGGGTTTCCTCTTTCATTCTGTGAAATAAAATTTTTGGGCAACTTAAACTGCGAATTTTGACAACCGAAAATATTTACGGTACTTGCTTGAAGTTTAAGACCTTTGAACTTACCGTTGTCTTCATGAATACAAGAGATAACCTAAACAACAGTTGAAATTATAGCCTGAATGCGACCCTTTCTTCCATTTAAATGATTTGTAGTTATTTTCTATCTTTTGTGGGCAATTATATCGAGAGTAATATTTTTTATGCTGAAAAGGAGTGCTAACTTGTTTATGAGTACACGCATATTTGTTTACTGAAGCAGAAATTTGCGAATATTAAATTTATTCCATCTAAGTTCTATTTTGTGTGCTGCAAGGCGTTTAGTGTTCTTTTTTTTTTTTTGCATTAATTTAGTGTTCTTAATTACCAAGTAGAAGGTTTGCGTCTTAGATTCTAAAACAACATTTAGTATTTGACTTACTGTCCACATGCAAGATATGCAAGGCTTGGTTTACTCACCAGTGTTTCACCGGGTGTGATAGCGATAAGATGGAGTCACGATAATTAGCTTTCCGCAAATCGAATTCATTAAAATATATTTATTATATCTTGTGACATCATAATGCTTTGAGACTACTCAGAAGCATATCATAAGCTTCTGGACTACTTGATAAAGACCCTTGTGAAATAAGTCTACAAAATTTTGTAACTCTCGTTACGATGAAATGAAAAATCTGGATCTACTATTTTTATGCCACGTAAGTGTGATCCTCCATTGTAGTATCACATGACAGCATAGGTAACCCAGGCTCACTGTGTGTGACACGTGACATAACACAGGTAAATTATAGAGAACATATGAGGCGAAGTTTAGGTCTGAAAATTTGCTGGAAAATGGATATAAAAATCGATGAAACTTACCATGTGGGGAGTTTTTGTTGTCCTTAATACGTACACGTAGTTTTTGGGAAAAGTAGTCTTCGTCACCTTTCCTTCATAGTATAGTGGCAAGGTAGGAGACTGAAAGCAAACTTGGGCTCCGATCGACCCAAAAAAAGCACGATTTTTTCCGCGAAAATCAAATCCAGTGGCTAAATACGGTAAACACGCCAGGTTTGTGGAACATGAATTTCTCTAAATCATGAATCCACAGAAGCATCTCCAGCTAGCAACGCAAAGCCACCAGGCTCCGTAGAACTTTGTAAGTTGTAGAATGGTGGCTACAAACCGTTAAGATCAAAAGTTGCACAGTTCAAAATGGCGCTGAGCTCGGGGCGCTTGGTGACAAGTATAATAAGTCCCCGTGCAGGGAAGGGAGACCCAGATTGCTCAAAGACAAAACTCACCTTCCGACTACACCCTCGGGAGTCCAAGAGTGAATCACACATGCGCACCGAGATGCATAAAACGCGGGAAAATATTTCCGAGGGTGAGGTCGGAAGGTGAGTTTTGTCTTCGAGGAATCTGGGTCTCCCTTCCCTGCAGGGGGACTTGTTATACTAGTCACCAAGCGCCCTCAACTCAGCGCCATTTTTAAACTGTGCAACTTTTGATCTTAATGGTTTCTGGCCGCCATTCTAGTAGGTTAACTTACAAGTTCTACGGAGCCTGGTGGCTTTGCGTTGCTTTTTTTCCAAAAACTATGTGTACATATTAAGGACAACAAAAACTCGCCACATGGTAAGTTTTATCGATTTTTATATCCATTTTCCAGCAAATTTTCAGACCTAAACTTCACCTGATATGTTCTCTACAATTTACCTGTGTTATATCACGTGTCACACACAGTGAGCCTGGGTTACCTATAATGACAGTAACAACTAAAAAACGGCCACCTGAAGTTATTCTCAAATTGTTGGTGGCACGTGCGTCATGTGCGTTCCTAGGGTTTTGAATCCCGCACATGTTCAGTTTGTTCAAATTGGATAATGTGGCAAAGATATTCGAGGTCATTTTTGCATGCCCCCATTTCCCCTGGTCAGACTTACATGCGACTCGAAATCTGTTAGGTGTTCTTCAAAAATGTTATATCTCCTTTGAATCTAACCGAACGCAAAGATACGGAAAGAAAGTTTAACGTACCAGAGGTTTAATAATAACTACTGAACTTTATCTCAGGCCAAAATTGCAAAAGAACATGATTGCGATACGTCTGGATGGCGGTAAGGAGGATTGGACTGGAGGATTACTTTCCAAAAATTACCATCTGACCTTTATGTAGCACATGTAAATCTTCTAAGTCCTTATTGTCTCCAGGGTTCTCTTGAACGACTGTAAACATCACTATCAATGATAATTATAAGACAGCGAGTCACAAACGGCTGCCGCAAAAGTCAAGAGATTTTCTTTTCGCAACGGTAAATGATCTTTCACTGTCAACGATCAGGTCAACTGTCTAAAAGTAAAATGGTATAAGCTTGATACAAAGTAGGGTCACTTTGTTACCAGCTCAGACAAACGAAAAGTAAAAACGAGGCTTCCGACGAGTTCTTAGGGGAGGCTAAAACTGTCTTAGGATAATATCTTTACAACCACTCCCCAAATCTACAAATAAATAGTACTCCCCGGCGGGTCAGTAAGTCACAATAATAATGGCGGCCAGTCATAAGCAGGGACTGTGGTGACAATTGTATGATTCGAGAAACTCTCTTAGTAAGGACAAGTAGGGAGCTTTCCATCGTCCTTTGATGTTTTCCACGTAAATATCAAAATGTTCACAAATCGAAAGGAGCATGGCTAAACTAAGC
>CBDDTI010000712.1:0-2500 GCA_965233585.1 bacterium | reverse complement strand
AAACGGACCGCCAAGTGGTCGCAAGTGGACACAAGTTGAACTTGCGAAGAGACTTGCGTTGGGTGGCCAAACGGACTCGCCAGTTTCCACACAAGTACACGCAAGTCGCTAAAAAAAAAAAACATTTTAAGGCAGACTATCCTCTATTTCATTGGCTGATAATAGATTAATGGACATCACTCAACTTGTGTTGACTTGGGTTGTGGCCAAACGGTGAAAAACTTGCCTGGACTTGCGTGCAAATTTGATCTCGACCAAAGTGAGCGCAAGTTATCGCAAGTTAACGCAAGTGCACGCAAGCCCTGGCCAAACGGAGTCGCAAGTTGACCCAAGTTTTCAACTTGCGTCTACTTGCGACTCCGTTTGGCCAGGGCTTAAGTTACGGACCGAGATTTTTTCCCCTTCAATTTATGGCCCAAGCCCGAAGCGCGCGGGCCATAAATCGCAGGGGAAAAACGTGGATCCGTAACTTTCGTTACGGACCGAGAAGCCGAGGTTAGAAAGATGTTTATTATATCTCTATTGTGTGTCTGACGGGTTCGGGAGCGATTTCCATCCATGAGGAACGGCTTCAAAATTTCTGGACCGGGCCGAAAGCAAAACGAGTCAATTTGAAATCGTGTTTAAGTCGTTAGCACGCTTTAGTACACAATTAGAGTGAAAGAAAGTGTTAAACTGTTATTTGCTTCATAAGTTGAGAAAATTTGGTGATAAATCACGCAACAGTTTGGCAACAAAAAAACTTAAAATTTTTGCGGGCGGTGCAGGAGAGTACGGCCCGCTAAATTGACTAATCCCAGCGCGCGTAGTAACTTAGAGATATAATGACATTAATAATTTTAATCGTGGTTAATCGTGACTAATTCGTTGGAGTTTTGAAAGGATCGTTTTGAAAGATCAGATATGACCCTGAGATGTGTCTTTGTGTAATGCGATGTTGGTGTCCTTTTGGAGGCACTTTGATGGCGGCTCCATACTCCAGGCATGCTGGGCTCTGTAAATTTGTGCAAAATATTTCCACAAATATTCGAAGATCGGGAAAACGTACAGAACTAGAACTTGGAGAAGTGTCTTAATTATTTATCTCTAATAACATGATAATTTCTTGAGTTTATTCACTGAATGGTTTTCGAATTACGGTAGTTTTCAATTGCGTGAAGGTGCAACCCAAGAAGAGATTTTGTTTTATTGAGTTACTGATTAAACAGAATATTATTACGTTATTTTTTGAGAGTAATATTTTAATCTCTCAAGGAATCTTACGTAACCATTATTCCCTGGAATTCCCAGCACAACTGATATCAGACAGAACTAAATATAAACGTAAGCCTTCAGGGAAATTTAAAGAAAAGAAGAGAAAGCAGTCTCATGACTCACAAAGGGGGCCCAAAACAAAGAAAAGGAAACGACAAAGAGGGGATTCAAACGAAATGCCCAATTCCTCCCCCAGCGAAAGGTCCGTTTGCAAAACCGGTCATAGGGCAACAGTGAAAAGGACTCCAGTGGCGCAAGCTAGGGTTACCAGCAAGCGCCCTCCCCGGGGGGGGGGGGAGGGGGGGGAAGTACTCCTAGAAAAATTGGATGGGAGTGTGCGGCCCGCTTCCTAAAACCCTTACCCTATTTATGACCAAAATTTGCGATATTCCCTACCCTATTTATGATCTGACTTTTAAATCAAAACCCTGTTTCTGGCCAGCGTTATAATAAGTTCCCTAGTTCAGACCAATGTTAAATTACCATAAACATAATTTGGGAATGGCTTTTGTTGATTTTCTTTTCGATCATGATGAAAAAGTGACTTCTTAAAATTATACTCATATCAAGGTTAAAGTGCAAAACCCATACCCTAATTATGACCCAAATGGTCGAAATCAGCTAAAATTGATACCCTATTTCTGACCAACACAGCCGAAAAACCATACCCTTTGGGACCGCACATTCCTATATAGCTGATACAAGGGAGTACCACCCCCGGGGCGCCCTCATGTTCAAAAAACCTTGACGCACTTCAGTGACCATGAACAACAGCCAGAGACGCCGAGCACTGTTGCCGTTGTACCTTCAGACTCGACGGATACTCATTTTGCATGTGACGCGAGTATTGATGTATACAAGTACGGTCACAGCAAAAGAATTTATCGATATCGATATCGATATCAGTGGCTTTGGGCGAAATTCCGACAGCGACATGTGAACCCTCCGAAATTGCGACGTGGAAACGTTTGAAATTCAGACGGGGACATAAAGAACCCCCCTAACAGGGCCTCACTATACTAATACTCAGTCTCTTCTAGGCAAGCGGGCATTCATTTTAGCATAAGAAAAACATCTTGAACCCTTTTTCTTCAGTTATTTCATCAACCGGACATTCGGCTGAAGGCCCGTTGCTCCACTTTTACCGAACTCTTTAAAAACTGAGTGAGATCCGCCGTAAAATGAACCAAACAGGAACCCACGAGTTATTATCGTTATTCATAAACATTCTCAGTATTAAGGTGAC
>CBDDTI010000710.1:0-3345 GCA_965233585.1 bacterium | reverse complement strand
CTTACTAACCAAGCACGAGGGCCGTACTGGGAGAATATCGGCCCGAAGTCTTGACAGTACGGACCGAGCGCAGCAAGGTCCGTACAAGAAGAAAACCAAGGGCCGATATTCTCCCAGGACGGTCCCGAGCAAGCTTGGTTAATAAAAGATTTATGCTCTCTGATTCTAAAAGCTGGATATTTTAGCGGTAGTGCACAGTATTGGCGAAGCTCGGTTTGTTGGGAACAGCGAAAATAAGAGACACCTAGCTGGTGATAATTTGGCCGCGCTTGTGGCGTGGCCGTTTATTCTCTCATCGAATATACAAAGTGAGAAACTAGAGCGTAACCAAGTAAGCAGTTCCCAGCAAAGGTGAGGGATTACCCGCAAAAACTGGAACAAGAAAAAACATGACCTAGTCCTGTGGTAGGCAAGGGGAGGAGGAGGGTCGAATCACGCGACTTTAGTGTAGCTGGTTAAGACCTTGTTCTCCCGATGTGCGCTTGCAGCAAAAGAGGCCTTTCACAGGGCCTCGTCTTGTTAAGAACGTACCGGTAGATCTAATGTCCCGGATAACCGGAAATCCCTCGTCCGGGAACTGGGACTGCTATAAATCAAGCAGCATAAATTCATTTATTATGACAATAAATTTCCTTTACTACACGACTAAAATTGTTTAGAAGAAGAACCCAAATGATAGATTGCAAAGACACCATAAACTTCAAGCGCGCAATTTTTATTTAAAGCAAACTGAACGTTTACTCACGTCTGACGTTTTCAAAAAGAAGAAAAACAAAGTTGGAAGAAAACAAAAATAACATTTTATGTGGAGTAAATACTTTTAGAAAAAAAAGGAAGTAAAACTACAGGGAAATCTTCGTGTTTGATCATTCGGGACAGTGCCCGGTCCAATACTTAGAGAATAGGGACTTTAAAATGTGGTACGGCGAGGCTGTAGTACGGCGGCAAATAGTGAAAATCACTTCCGGTGACGTCATGACGCGTGTACCACTACGGCTTTCCCGCCGTAGCTTTGCTTTCTACTACGGGAAAGTGTCTAGTTTCACGTACTCTTCACTACGTGAGTATAAGCCTGCTGTTTGCTTCTCATTTTAACGCTTTTTTCACTGTTTGAACAGCCTAGTTCGAAGATAAAGTACTCAATCATAAAAATCCGTTGGAAAATAATTGTTTCCTTGTCATTTGTACAGAAAATTTGAACGATTTTAACACCTACCGTAAGCGACAGTCATATTTTAAATTGACCAGTCCGAACAGCTGCAGAAAAGCAGGAAAAGAAAACTTTAATTTGTATCGGCTAAGAGAGCTGTTCAAAATGTATTCTATTAGAATTGAAAGCTTTGTATTTTCGGACTTATCACATTGTACGAACACCATACCTGTGCTGGAATCGCGCTTTTTATCAGTGTTATTTTGTTTTGTGGTTGTAATTAATTAAAGGCGGTTCTAAAAGCAGCTGAGAGGCAAATCAAAGTTCTGGGAGATGGAAGGCCAACACAATGGAAGGAAATCATCGTGGTCGATCAAGCCTATGTCGTATAAAAGTAGAACAAGTCGATCGTATCCATTTTTGTAAAGACAGGTAGATGCTGAACACCCCGTTGCCGTACAGCGAAATCTTAATCTGTTTGAAGTTTGCGGAGGAAACGGAGTTGTCAGCCTAGTCCCTCACGGCCGAAGTAGCCGTAGTAGCAGCCCGCCGTAGTGTATCTTAAAGTCCCTAATATTGGACCGGCAACGGTTCAATCTGATTGGCTGATTTTAGTTATTGGCCTCTGAACTAACTTAGTCGTGTAATAATCTCACTTATCCTGGGTTGGCTTAATTTTAATTCGGATTTGAACAACCTGGCCTAGGACCTCCACTTTAAGGGTTGGCTAAATCTGTATAATAGTAGTAATCAACGATTAGGAGTGCGTTCTGTGGTGCCTGTGAAAATAAGCGTCTGTCGTTTTATGATACGTGAACGGCTGAAGTTCAGATATGACAAACGGCTGAAGTTCAGATATGATATACTGGCAAAGTCCACTACTGTTTTGTGGATTATTTGATTTCTTTGCTTTATGGTTAGCAAGCGACGTCTCTCCGGCTGCAGGTGAACGGCGATTTGATGACCTTTGGTGACACGTTGCGTGACGGTGAGAGACTCGCAAGTTTAATGGAACATTTACCTTTGATTATTCATGCTAAACATCTCAGTTTCACTTTTACTGGTAATGTTTAACCATAAAGGGCAATATTTTAAAACCAATACTTCTGTTACATCAAGTATTCTAGGCTGGAAGTACGCATATCAGCTATTAACATCGACAACATCTGTAACATTTGCACTCGCATGTCGGTTTATCCCTGGTTTTTCATAACATGACAAACTCCGTGCTGGCAATAATTATTATTTCCGCTCTGATGAATGAAAATAGTCAGGATTTTGCTTTTCCTTAATTCTGACTTACCCTTATAGGTCTTGGCCAAGAGATTATCAATCTCTTGGTCTTGGCTTTAGAGTTCTCTTCCATCGATTCAATTTTGATCTTCGCAGCTTTATACACGCTGAATTATTTGTGGCCTCTAGAACTATTTAAGTCAACACACGCAATGAAAATATGGCATTTCCCACTGTTAATTCATCTCAATGCTAAGGCGATTCAAAGTTGTATCCGTGAACAGAATAAATAATTGCTGTCCCAGTTATGCAACAAAAGCACTTCATCTCGCATCTTGACCAAACACGCCACGCATGGTTCAGAATCAAACTACTACAAACGAGCAACCGTGAACGAACGAAAATCGTCTTGTATACACGTGCTTTGTGATGATTTAGTTCTTTTTCGCTTCAGGTCAAAAGAGCTCAGTTCAGTCTGCACTGGGACTGCATTTCTTTTTGTCGATTGCCATCGGAGTGAAAACCAGTTCCAAGAAAACCTCAATAGGTCCAACAGAACGAAAAACGCCAAAACATGACCTAGCCTCGTTTTGTACCCAGTGGACACAAAAACGAGGCCCAAAGCCCCTGCAAAAACTTAGAGGGGCGGCCAATTTGCAGTCCAAAAATCTCTATTTCTGGCGCCTAAACAAAATTAGGATGCGTTCTCTCGTACCTCGAGAACGCAATTACAGTGTTAATAATATACATGAAAAAATTACTCGATTCTGATTGGCTGAGAGCAGTGCAGTTCAAGTGTAACACCAGTGCAAAAAGTGTAACACCGGTGCAAAAAGTGTAACACCAGTGCAAATTACACATCGTAATTCTGGATTATGATTGACTGAAAAACAAAAGGAAATTTTCCAAGACAATGATATCACGTAAAATAATGGCGAAAAAGTTTGTGCAGAAGCTTCGAA
>CBDDTI010000709.1:0-8300 GCA_965233585.1 bacterium | reverse complement strand
TTCAGTCTTTTTCCAGTGTGGAAGACGATAATTGTTCGCTTGGAATTTTTCAATGACCTCTAGGTTTAAATCACAAATATAGAAGCAAACAGACCACTGATAAGTCAACATCGTGACTTTTTATAGACCACAACAGCAGCGAAAACGTCGCAAAACAAGGGGTTAATGAGTCGTACAATGGTTCTGCACGCGTTATGAATCTTTGTACATTTCCCAGCCAACCTATTCAAAACAAACAAGCACACCACGGGGGCATTATTTTTATAAAACGCTTTCTTCACGAATTTAGCTGTAGCTAGTGTCTACCGACATATAAGTAGAAAGGTTCTTAAGTGTTTCTTTTATCGAATGGGCGCCATCCTTGCATGAGATGTCCAACTCGCTGTTGTGATCGCAGCCAAAAGAACTAGCTAGCGCTGAGTAGAAAATTGGGAATTTGCATAAATTCCGCAAAAGAGGACAACCTCGTGGGGTATACCCAAATTTTCGAAAAATTTTTCCTGGAAATTTCCGTTCCATTTGACTTTCATCCCGGAATATCCGGAATTTTCGGTTGAATGATTCCGTATTTTCTGGAACTTTTTCCTGGGAATTTCCGTACAATTTGTCCCCGTTTCGAAAATTTCGAAATTTTTGGTCGAATGGTAAGCGCCCATGTTTACACAGATACAGAAAAATTTCGTCCCTCACTCCCTTTGCAGTGCTTTAACCCAAGGCAGCCCGCCCGCATTGCACTTAATTTCCCGCAAAACCTGTTTGTCAGGTGGGAATCCCCTTTGCTGGAAGATTTATTCCTAGAGTAGCAAACGTATCCGTGGAATAGCTATTCCAAGGATAAGTAGTGCTTCTGGGAACCCATTTTTATTCCTGGTATGGTTATTCCTAGAATAGCAGACTTATCCATGGAATAACTGTTATACTTGGTATAATTTATTCCTCCTTCCAGGAACCGGCCCCAGCTGGTGCTTGCTTGTTAGCCTCCCCCACCCCCACCCCCCCCTTTCACCAATTCAAAAGATGCTCTGCCATCCCTATTATGTCAAAGCTGGAAAATCATTAATCAGGCAATTACAATACAATTTAAATATTATTTTCATTTTCACTGTTATTCCTTTTTTGAAATGAACAGCTTAACAGAAAAACAAAGTTACCAATTCAGAGCTCAAATCGTGATTATGAATATGGCCTATTACATGGAAAATAAAATCAAGGATGGTTCCTGTGGTCAAAATCTGGAGATCCTCGTGCAATACAGTAACTATTGAGCTCAGTACATATCTATCATTTATTTAATCAAGTGTCAGATTTACAATTAAAAAAGTTTCAACCACTCAATCTGAGGTAGGCTTAAAACAGAGTTAACCAGACTCCTTAAAAATAAATAGTGGAACAGAGAATTAACTCTGAAGTGTAAATTTTAGTGCTATGTGAAGCCCATGAAAGACCCACTGGGCATTAGCCCTAGTAAAGGGAATCAGGGAACCACACGAGGTAAAGAAAAAATTCTTTTGACCTCGTTGGGAATCGAACCCACGACCTCCGGGTTAGATCTACCGTTACTCTGGCGACTGAGCTACATTAAACTTGTCACAATAAAAGGCTATCGAATTCTTACGGAAGATTGACAAGGTATTAGATTTTTTTATACCAAGAGGTACAAGAGCAAAAAAGACACAAGATTTAAAATGTTTAATTTATATATATTCTTAAGACACTTAATTGTTCTGGCCAAATTTCACAGAAACCCGTCGATTCTACATACTCTATTAATTCATTTAAAATGGTACTATGATCAAATATTTATCCCTTGATATTTTAGGTGTATCACACAAAATTCAATGAAAGAATAAAACGCCGTTTACCGTTTCCAAATATCTGCATTAGTTCCGGAGCTTTTAAGTTTGAAAAATGTGTAAAATATGCAAATGAGATGACTGATGACATCATACACTCAACCCAATATTATCTCAAGTATTAGTAAATAGAGCTATCTTGGCCAACTTGCAGTGGCGACCATTGGAACTCGGCAGGCTAATAGTTCTACAGGAAACACACCTGTGGGTATAAAAGTTCTCTTCCCATGGCAACTCACTCTTTTCCAGTCCCCGCCTACTTGAATTCAATATGTTAGTGATTTCCAGCTCGAAAAATGCTAAACGGGGCCACAAACTTGAGCCAACATATTCATATGTCTGCTGGATCATGTCTACAAGGCACCATTTGCAAATATGAAAATGGAACGCTGAAGGTGGCCAGAAATGCCTTTAATATTGGGCTGGTCTGGAACCGAGTATGTTGCCATTGTGACAAAACTTTTAAGCTTGTATTGTGGTGCACCTTTAGTTGAATCTACTGCAAAGAATCAAACATTTCTGATACAAATTGGCTGAGATATCTTTTTTCATCATATTTGATCAAAATTTGACTGAGTATATGATGCCATCACTTAGTTAAAAACTTGAATATTTCTGGCATGAAAAGAGATATTACGAAATAGTAAAAAGCACTTTTCTTAGAACTCTATATACAGACTACTTGTTTATGTTTTAAAACGGCTTTAATAGGAAAGATGCAATCCTCATCATAGCACCACTTTAAAGATGAGGAATTCTTTCAAAAAACCAGACTGTGCAAGGTTTCACCTTCTAAGGATTTTATGTCAACTCAAAAAGCTACCAGCCAATGAAATAACAGAACCCCTAGCATTCAGTATGCAAAGTTCAACTTCATGGTTCAGTGATAGCGTTACAGTCACATTTTAGGCACGCACGTTTTAGGCCAGTGGTCAACAGTAATCAGCAAAACAGAAGGGAAGCAATGTGCAACAAAATAAAAAGAAACTACAGAGCAATTGCTGAAGTGTGGTTATAAGGAGATGCTCTTGATGGACACGAAATCTGAAACTGAAAGTATTTGAAATATGATCTCTGGATTACGGTGTTTGCGGTGAAGAGTCCATGCCTTTTGGGGATTTTAACACCTTGACGGTTTATTAACTTTTATCAAAAACTCTCTTTTTTCCCAATAACTTGTGCAGTTTTGATATTTTATTTTCATCTTTTTTTGGGAAATGTTACCTAAAATAATGAGCTTAATTTGGTTTTATAAAAAAGAAAATTTGGCAAAAGTAGCTCTGCAAAGGTTCGGAGAAACCTTAAACCTACATGTTAAAGGTCACTGCTAAAATTGCTATCATTCATGGAATTCATACCCCCTCCAGTGCCTGGGTGGTGCTAAATAAACCCGCAAACCTCTGTAGATAAAGCTTACTACACCTTTATATGCCATTCTTGGTACTCCAGCTTTGATGTCACCCATGATTCCCAGCTGATTTGCTAAAGACTTAAAAACCTCATCTGTTTCATACTGGACTCTCACAGATGGAGCTGGTATCACCTTACCAGAATGAAAATAGTCAAATGAAACTAAAGGTGATTTGTAAACAGTATTCAAAAACTTTGGATCATATTCCTCTTTGAGGAGAAATGTCAAGTTTCTCTCTGTGAAAGGATAAAACTGATCATTCAACTTAATGTATTTGAGATGCTCATCAAAAAATTGCCCCCGGCTGACGCCTATTCTTCCAAATGTGACTGCACGTGGAATTTCTGGTCGAATGCACGCACGGTCACGTCTCTGTGCTGGATGTCGCATCCAGTCATCCCAGTACGCTGCTGGCCACTTTGGCGCAAGCTCATTCCAAACAGATTTTTTAAGCATCCAACCGAGTCCCGGAAAGAAGTCACTGCGATAAAGCAAATCGTTACCCCTTACTTTTCCCTCTTTACCATTATCATTCCAAGCCGACACACACCAAAGGGTGGGGTCTTTTTCTAGCAAGCCTTTAGTAGCTTCAAAGTATTCAAAGAAATCGGGAGCCACCTCGAGATCATCTTCAACTATGATAACAGTGTCTTGCTGTAGCACGTCGAAAACTTGCGACAAAGCCCATTTAAAATGTCTTGACAGTTTGTAATAACCTTTCAAATGACCCATAGCCTCAGGGACAGCGATCTCGGATAAATCAGGATGTTTTAGATACATAAGTTTGTCCCTGTAATTGGTGATAGCTCGAGCTGTTTCCTCATGCCCACAATCTTGGCTGACAATTACAGGGAACTTCTTTTCTGAAGGACGATATCTCAGTAAACTCTCCACGCATCTTTCTACTTCGGGTCTGTTACAAGCGATGACAAGTACAGCCGCGACTGTGCCGTCAGTATTCTGCTGGGTATTTAGTCTACCGTGCGTGTTTGCATTTTCCCTTTTTGTGTTCAAGTGGTCGAGACGATCCCGGGAACTACCAGAACTACCTTGAACGAAGTTTCCGTGTCGGACGGCGGGCGGTGGACGACGAGAGTTAATCCACAGAAATGCAATTAAGACGCAAACAAACAAGACTAGAATGAGAACCTTTCGGTTGAGTTTTATGGTATTCATACCGCCATTAACAAGATGAAGCCACCTGGGCTGAAATTCTTCATTCCATACTGGTTGCTGCGTCCGCCATTTTGTTTTCTCTCAAACAACACGCATGCCATTGATAGATACTCCGCTGAACATGAAAGCCTGCGATTTAATAAGACTTGGCCGCTAAGCCATCTAGGAACTTGAACAAAATGGAGTGCTTGATAGGTATTCAAGGTCCTGATTTTGTATTAGTGGCCAGTGACTCTGCAAGCGGGAGGAGTATTGTCCGCATGAAAGATGGTAAGGCTCTCCTACTGTCCATAGCATTCACATAAAGATCGTTGCAGTTTTTGTTTTCTTGTAACAAACGGCATTGACAGCAAGGCGCTTGCCATGAGGCAGGTATTACTGCACCATGACTCAGTACTTTCCTTGACTACCTTTTTTTCGTGACGTTTGTCACTTTTTGGATTAAGAAAGCTTTTTTATGATGTATTCCTTTGATATTGCTTAACCAGATGTTTTCACTTTCAGTAGTTTGGCTTTTGTAGAGGATAGGTAAATTTAATTCAAGTAAACTTGTGTGCCTAAAGCAAGGTTTATATATTTTTAGTATCACCCAACTAGTGGACTAATGCGAATCCTGCATTTTGATTGGGTATGCTACTAGTGGTGTAATAGTGACAGTCATCGAGTAGCGAAATTCGCCGGTTTTTCTTTCGTTTTTTTCCCCCAAATAAATATTTCTTGAACTTACATTTGCTAACTTTTTATTATTGCCTTTTCTGTCCGACTAGTTTTGGTGATACTAAAACAATTAGACCCTTTGCCCTCAAGGGCCATGGGTCAATAGCCCATTCGGCTTCACCTCATGGGCTATTGACCCATAGCCCTTTCGGGCTATGGGTCTAATTGTTAAATATAGTAAATTTTGTATCATTAATATTACACCTGTATCTCATAATTTTTATGTACAATTGTATTAGGATTTAGGATAAGGATTATGTAACATTCAGCAAAGGTCCACATCAGCCTACATATGTGGCATTTTGTCAGACTGGCCCTGATGGCCTGTAGGGCCATTCCCTTTTGTTTCTCCCCCTCCCCCAATTGATGAGGTAAGCCAAACTACAGACATGATGTCCCCCTTTTTTCCTCTTCTTTACCTCTTAAGAAAACATAATTGTTCTTCCAGACCCCCTCATGGCTCAGCAATAGTAAAAAGAACCAATGGTGCCAACAGAGCAACCACATAGACTGATTTTTGAAGTACCTTCAGAAATCTGGGGTTAGAGCGGTGGAAACTATTAAAATAGTTATTCCTTTTTGTGTTGTTTTTTCAGACCAGGACAAAATGTTCAAACTGAGCAGTAAGCTGCTTATGTTGGTGACAGGAGAAGCCGGAGACACAGTTCAGTTTGCCGAGTACATGGAAAAAAATATACAGCTTTACAAAATGAAAAATGGTATAGCCTACAATTACAAATATAGTAAATTAGTTTTTAATGGATCAGAGAGGAGATGTTATGTGCAGAAAGGGAAAGGGGCACTCTGGGAAAACATATAATAACATAAACAAATGGTTGGAACTGAAGCTGCAATGTACATGTAATACACCTTATTCCTAAATGGTTGCATTTTAGTATTCTTTTGTTCACTTGCAAATTAGCCCTTGATGCCTAACTTAAAGGAAAATATTCTTTTGAATTTAGACTTTATGAACAAGGTAACAAGGGCTAATTTGCAAGTAAACAATAAAACACTAAAATGGTGGCCATTTTGAAATAAGATGTATACCCCAGAACAGTTACTGGTGCTTTGTAGGAGATAAAATTCTGCCTCTAAATAAAAGTAAGGTAAAGATAGAAAGACAGATGGATGGATGGTCTCCATAATAAGGTCTTGGTAATAACAGTAAGGGTATGGATATTGGATAAGCATTCTGGACTAACTGCAGTGGTAAAGAGGAAGCCATTAGTGGAGTATACCCTTACTCTGTTACTTGAATAACAGCACATCTTGACCATAAACTAACATTTCTGGTTTTTCCTATTGTAAATCCTTCAATGTTTAATGTCTCAAAAATTCTATTGTGTGCCACCATTGTCTGTCATTCTGACAAAATGATATTTCCCACAAATTTCTGCAGATAGTGATCTGTTTGGCTAACACTAACAAAAGAATTCTCCTATCTCCAGCCATGCCTTTGGTTTAGTAGCAGGTTCCTGTCTCAAACAGCAGCTGATACAACTGTAATCCAGCCTATCCCTATGTCAGTGTTTTGTTTGTTTCATTTTATTTATGTTTCCTTTGTAAACAATCTTAGGATATGAACTTACTCCTCATGCTGCTGCTAATTTCACAAGAAGAAACTTGGCTGATGCCCTCCGCAGTTCAGTAAGTACTTATTAGTTTTTAAGGTAAAGTAAAAGTCTGCATACAAGCCAAGTGGCCCACCAGGCAGCAGCTGATAATGGTTGCTGTAGCATGAAGCGACCAGGAACAATTTCTACTCCCCACTGGATGAGCTGTTAGTCCATTGCAGGGTTACCACCCAGCGTTAAGTTTGCCAGCACCCATTTATACACCTGGGTGGAGAGAGGCATTGCTCAAGAGTGCAACACAGTGTCCCTGACCATGGTTGAAACCTGGACTGCTTGATCTGGAGTTGAGCACACTAACCACTAGGCCACCGCACTTCCTTAATCAAATCATTACCGTGCAGTCCCAGTTTCTCGAATCCTTGATTTTTCCAACCTTCTAAGTCTAACCAAAAGTTGTTTCCCTCTCTTCAGTCCAACACTGTCATTTTACTTGCGATTTCTCAAACTGTCCAATGTTTTCAAATCAGTTTTAAAATTCCATTGAGATTTAAAAGGTCAGGGGGTTCATTAAGGGCTGGGCACCGGGCACCGGGCACTGGGCAAATTGACCGGCTGTGAATGAGACCTAGCCATTAATTTACCTGGCTGTTTTCATCTTCTCTTCTTACTTTCTTTCATAAGAAAAACTAAAAATGCCCGGCTGAAAAACCCCACTGACCTCCTACACAAAAACTTAATGAAACCCCTGAAAGGTTCACTCATATTTGAAAACAGATGAAAAACATACTTTGCATACCTTACACATTACCAATTAAATTTATTTATTATTCTTTTTAACATTTTAACAGTCTGCATACCAAGTCAATATGCTGATAGCTGGTTATGATGATACAAGTGGACCAGAGCTGTACTACATGGACTGGCTAGCATCACTGCAAAAAGTAAGTTGAGTCATTGTTATCAGCATATTTAACAGACTCTAACATGCTTAATAAAACAAGGCTAAGTATATGGGGTAGTAGAGATGGAAAGGTAGTGTGAGCACTCACATCCCAGGGCTGTCATTAAGTTTTGATTCACCTGTAGCCTTGTTCTTCACATCCAAATCAAACTAAATTTGTTTACTTTTTGGGTGAATTGTATCAATTGCAGGTAAGTTCACCTATAACATGAAGGGCCCATCAGACATACTCGACTGTAGTAAGTGTTACAGGTTATGGCTTCTGTCTCTGACCATAATTTTTGTGACCACAGTTCTAAATCAGACCGGGCATCATGTATGTTACATTTTTAGTGGTTCTTAGCTGTGGGATTTTATCCAGGTGTTTGTCCCTCTATAAAAATTAATCCGGAAAAAGTGGATTAACAGCATCTCCATGGGATGTGTCACTACCAATTACTATTTAGTCATTTGTTATTTAGTTTATGTAAAAAATATGTATATTATTTTGGTCTGCACCTCACCTTAAGGAGCACAAAACCTGGGTATGTTCCTCTTCTTTTCTCTATTTGTTGTCATTATTGTTTTTTATGGTGGTGATCCTTTGCCTTTTATAGCAAGAACTT
>CBDDTI010000708.1:0-5000 GCA_965233585.1 bacterium | reverse complement strand
ACCACAAGTGATTGCACATGATTGTTTTGGTAAACATTTATTTGGCAAATTTGGAACAGGCTGCAAACAGTTTTGTTTGTCAGCAATCATGGAAACCGGGTAACCCAAAAACACTGACCCCCGGTCCAATGACCTCCTACGGACCGGGTCCACGGACTACCTACGGACTGGTCCATGGACTACCCCTACGGACCCCTCTATGCACCACCCCCCAAAATAAAATAAAAAACAAAAATAAAGATTTCACTTACAGCTTGGACCGGGGGTCGTGGAAACCAAGTTTACTAAATGTTTTGAAGGGCAACAGCCATAGATATTCAACATGAATATCAAGAAGACCTTTAATAATTAATTAAGCATTAAGCATGTAAACAGAAATTATTTTGACATAGTTCGTCTCTTATATTGCCCATTGGTGGCGGCGAGGGGGGTCCCTTGGGTGCTCGTATATATGGTGATATTTAGTGACAGGGAGTTACAAATAATGGGGAAATTTTCAACCCCACCAAATGAGTCCAGCTAGACTTTTAAGTCTAAAAACAAAAGCCCCCAAAGGTCCAGTGGCTGGTAATTACTGTAACCCCCCAAAATCCTGATATGTTATCTGGAACAAAAAAAGAAAAGTACTCCTGGGGCACTTTTTGTCGGCACCTAACTAATGGTCGCTGTTGTTCATTAAGGGCAGAACACCAGCAAATTCACTGGTTGCGAAGTTGATTTTGGCAGTCTAAAATTTGGCCAGCGAAAGGAAAGTTTTTCTTATATTTATTATTAAAAGTTCAGTTCAAATAGCTTTGCCCACCTGTGAAAACCAGTCTACCCACTCCCAAAAGTTAATAAATACAATTTCAATACTTATTCCAGAAAAAGTCCCCAGATTATCGACTAATAAATTTCAAATCTTAAAAGTGCTTCCACCCTCCTGTCACTGTTACACCTGTCAGATTCTCCCACTGGGAAAAAATTTTCAAAGCTCCACATTTTGAATACTTTTTCTTAACTGTTTAACAGACATTGTTGACTTGCTATCATTTCCTGTGGCTTTAACTGGAAAAGAAACTGGTGTGAAAAGGTATAATATATTATGGTCTCTTTGAAAATTGCCTTAGTTTTTATTATATATCTTATTAACTTTATTTTAGTGTATACAAAATGTTCTACTCTGCGATCTCCAATTTTGCCATTCTTCTTTGTTGCAAAACTTGTCATAAATCACAGACCGAGGCTGAAGCGATCGCATGTCACTTTTTTCTCATTAGGTTCTAAATACAAAATATCCTTCACCTTCTGAGGGAACTCCTAAGTCCAAAATTGTCTATACTGAAAATATAGCCCTATAAATAGGATTGGCATCAGCATCAATGACAAAATGGTATTTTTTATGGCCAAACTCTTGCAACAAGTCTCAACTGATCTATGTTTCTAATTTGATACAGAACGTCTCTTTGATGATTGAAATCTAATACCTTAAACACCTTCATTGATCTTGACAAAAACACTGACTCAACAAAAAACAAATCAATTTTTCTGATTTTGCCAATGGGAGATGATGGTTCATAAAAAATTCTGATTTTGCCAATTGGTGGGAATTGAACCAATGACCTTCCAGAATACTGGTTGGATGCTCTAACCACTGAGCTATGGAGGACTCACGGTAAGCAAGGTTGTAAACTAGGTTCTCATGTGCCACACCAACCTCGTTCCCAGGGTCTCTGATGAGAGATCCTGGGAACGAGGTTGGTGCCACACATGTCCTGAGTAATTCAACTTGAGAATTCATGCCTTTTCATTTATTTCACTTTATCCAAAATCACCATTTCACTTATCATTAATGGTTCATCAGTCACTGAATATACTACCACTGTGACATTGTTATAAATCTTTGTTTGTTTTGTTAGAGGTCTACCAGCACTTGTGTGGCCTAGAGAAGAGTTAGCTGAGGCTTACAGCAGGACAAAACCAAGGTCAACTACGTCTTAAAAAGACTTTAATTCATATGCATCTGCCTTGTAAGCATTCTTTGGTTACACCGCCTCTAAAAATTAGATTTAAAATAATATATTTTAATTTTATTCTTAGGTTTACAATTTCAACATGGATATTCATAATGGAACCATGCCTTTATGGTCTTTGTGGAATTTTTAATCACAGGAGTACAGTGCTTTTGACGCCATTAGTGAGCATTTCATCAAGTGGTGAGCTACATTCATACTTATGCAGGTGTTTTGTGTCTGAATCTCCAGCATCAAAGCTCTTTTGGACATAATGTGTGGCACAATGGTTCAAGAGTTATGGGTGTCTTCAAAACAAAGACCCTCTAGGACCCCTAAAGACCCCTAAGACCCCAAAACTTGAAACAAAGACCATTCTTGTAATGTTCCATATGTACAATAATTGGAACAGTTATATTAAAAGTTTAAGGCATCTGTTTGAGCTTTCTCTTTCCCCAAAATTGTCTTTTTTTGAGGGAAAGAGGTTGAGTTTTAAAATGTGTACCACCTTCCACTCTTGATCTCCTGTGGAGAGCACAAGGTTAACAAACAGACAACTTAATGCCCCAGTACTCTCTCTTTTTTCTTTTGACCTGACCTAAAGAATTTGTCTTATTCAAGAGGGTTGGGTAAGGAGAGGGAATAGCAAAGTTCACAAAGTCTAAAAATAGAATGCAAATCACTAAATTACCTGCGAGACTCAGTCAACAGAAGCACGTTCTGAAAGAAATACAGGGAATGTAGGCAAGTTTTTGTTTTTTTGTTTCAAAAGTGTTTTAGGAACACCAGCTTTTCACGTCCTTAAAGAAATCTTCAAAATCATCTACCATTCCACTTTGTTTGTCTGAGTCTTGTCTGAGTCATGACGTCACTTGCGCACTTCACTATTTGAAAGTGTATCATCTTGGATTTTACAGCACATTCAAAGTTAACTGTAACAGTAAAATACTCAGTCTACTCTTCAAGGTACAAGTTGTTGAAGCTCACTTGAATCGACTTGTAACTCTCTTCAGTCTAATGTTAGTTCACTACTGTGCCTTGTAACTTTACACAGACATTGCGAAGCTGTGAGACTGTACCCTGGCGTAAAACTTTTTGTAACCAGTGTCAGTGCTGTGAATCACCATACATGACTGAAAGTATACTGGAAAGCAGATCCTGCCTGAGCTCTCGGACAGACTAAATCATGAATTGCTTTCTGAGGAATTATGTCACAGTACATGTCTGTTAAACTTTTATCAATACCATGACACCTTGCATTGATCTCACCTGAACTTCCTAACTTTTGGTTATTGCTAGTTTGTAGGGTTTCCAGTTCTTGTGGAGAAAAAAAGAGTCAAATTGGATCATTGCAAATTATTCTATCTGTGTATGTTTTCAGAAGATGGTGAAATTAAGTTCCCACAAAAATAACTAACAATAAGGTAACTGAATCACTCTCAGCTGCACAAAAACCTGTAAGGTAATACATTTTCATGAAATTCATTTTGATGCGTTGTGTGTGGGTTTGTGAATTGGTGAAAAAGTTCAGCACCAAATGGGTAAATTATCTTTGATTGCATGCTCAGAATTAAGCTTTTCTAATTGGTGTCATTGATATAAAAAAAAATTACAAGAATGGCCTCCCCCCTCCCTGATTTTTCTGAGTGGTACTGGAGAGAGGAGTGCCACCAACCCCCCCCTCCCCCCCACTTCCCCCCTAAAAAATGGGGGTCTTAATGTTTTCAAGTTTTGGAGTCTTGGGGGTCCTAAGAGTCTTTATGGGTCTTTGTTTTCAAGACGCCCCAAGATTACATTGTGTTAGCCAGTATAATAAGCATTAAATGCATGCAAAAAGTGTAGACCTTTGCATGTATTGGGTCAGACTTCAAACTGAAATAGAGTAGCAGGATGATTTCGTAAAGAATGCTGAGCACTACTAACAATGTACATGTATTCCTTCAAGATGGTGGTGGCCTTGTGAGGAAGAGTGATGGGGTGGGTTACTCCCTCCTGTATGGGGTGTAAGGTGCAGACCCGGAAAAAGTTTTGAAAGTCTGCATGTCTAGAGGTGCAGTCTGGTGCATTTGTATCACTGGGATGTGTTATTTTCTTCCAAGTATTCAGCGCAAATGCTTCAAGTAGCTGATAAATTGCATTGCGTGCTGGCCTATTTCCAAAACTTTGATAAGCTGCCCATCACTTATACCAAGGAATCGTGATTTTTGGTTGTTTCTGATGCCTCAGTCCAATTGAATTTTAACCCCAATTTCTCAAACTACCCAGTGAACCAATTTTCATTTCTCTTAGAGGTTCAAGATAGGGGGATTTTATCAAGCATCATAGGCACACAAAGTGTACAAAGAGTAATACTGACCAACCAAAATGCTTATTTCCTGACAGGTCACCTTCACATACAAGTACAATACACACCTGACAAGGGTCATGCGTTTATCGTCAACAGTCCCTTGCCTCTTAAAAAGTGGCTACAGATTGTGATGGCAGTTGATGACACAACCATTCATGTTGCAATCCGACATTTTAATGGTCACTTCTTCGAGAAAGAGGAGAATGCTGTGCACAGAGAGTAAGTTACAGAGAGTACAATTCAGAGAGTAATCAGGCATGCTGCCCAAATCTTATTTGGATTACAACCATGATTAATCTCTGAATTATTTGACGCAAGGTCCAATTACTTATTAATTAAAATCTTATCAATAAAAAAGTTAAAGATTAGTTTAAAAAAGCCTCTGAAAGTATTTTCTGCAGGTCTAACAAACTATAGAAAACATTTCTTAGGTGGAGTCCTTAAAATGTGTATGTTTGACGTGCATTGGCATAGGTGCCTGTCTAATTTCAGGTATTCAATACCAAAACATTGTAACTGGTTGCCTATAATTCAAGGGGTGTATGGAAAAGGATTCTAAGTGACATCTGATAGATTGTAAGATTCTCCCCAGCAAATTACAAGAAGAATTGACAAGAGACCCTTCAATTGGTAAAAGGTACAGTCTTCGTACAAAACAAAGG
>CBDDTI010000707.1:0-14568 GCA_965233585.1 bacterium | reverse complement strand
GAAAGGGGAACAAACTGTGCGAAAGAGTGCCAAAACACGTATTTCAACACTTAATGTACGGGACGTGAGTGTTACAATTGCTCGATTCATTCTTTAGAGTTTCCAGCACCAAACGTACTTTGCCGTGTAGTTACTTACTTCGGTCGGCTTATTACTTGATTCTGCGCTTGTTTCCTCCGCAAGTTGCTGTCCTCGAGCAGAAACAGAAACAATAGAAAGGAAGGTAGGAAGCAACGCAATGGAGCCGCGAGAGGAGCAAGAAAAAAATTCTTGTCTCGCTCATTTCAATCTCGATCCACAATAAAAGAAGGAACTTCAGAAAACGTCTGGAACCAAGATAGCATTGAGGCGTCTAATCTTTAGCTTGTTTTAATTTCGCTTGAAACCCCCTTGTTGCTAAAAACACGTAACTATATTGAACAGCAGAAAGTTTTCTCTTTAATTATGTCTACCATATATAATTGCGCATATTCGGAATGCCTTAAATCGTTTCTGTTCAGTTCAGCTGTAGAGTGAACACTATTACCTCAAACTGACTGCGAACGAACGGCAAATTGTATTATCACCGACTCCATTGTATACTGAGGTGAGCTCGAGCAGTATCGTCATAACTTTCATTTTCGAAATCTACTGCAGACATCCCACTGAACACGTAAGATTTCACCTTTTCCGCTTTGACTTGAATATTCAGTCAGTGTTCGCTTCGAGTCAAAAAATATGGTACGCTGTAAAAAAAAATTGTTCCGGATCGAAGTCTCAAAAAAAAAAAAGTTAAGATAAGCAAAGCAATGCTATTAATTTTGTGATTGTCGTAAACTTTATTAAATTCCACACATGTAAAGTTATTTTCAGTTTGATCTTGCGTATGCAAATTTTGGTCACTGAGCCACAAAAGATGCAAATTAACGTGATTTCTGAGAAAAAGAGTCACATTTGAAGTGTTGTTTTGCGAAAAATATCGTTACTTGTTTGCGTATTTCTCTTGAAAGCGACTTGCACATTATTTGGGTACTGAAATACGATACTGTCAGACAAATTGAACTTCTTTGAACTATTCTTAAAAACTGTTCTTGCCACTACCATCTGACTTCCATCAGTTTTGAAGATGGCAGTCTGTAACTTGCGGAATTCTAACAAGCCGCAATGGCACAGAATGTTTCTGTGATACACTGCTATTTGTGCCGCTTCTCAGAGAGTTACTGGACTTGTTTCTGAGCTCATCTACAAGAAGCTTGCTATTTTCTCACATTTTAGACACAGCTTGAAATTACTTTATTTCGTTTGTCTTAAGGCCCTTCGGTGGTAGTCTTCACAACTTAAATCTTTGATTTTGTACACCGGTGATGTAGTGCTGTTTAGATGGATTATACTGCTCTTTCCTTGCGCCAAAATCTTCACACCTAGGGGACACTAAATCGGTTATTTTAACACACGCTTCCACCACTGATGAAATCAATGAAGCAGTCATGGCACCCAATATTGATTAAACACGTATCCCTTTTCTTACTGGTAACTAATAATTACTTTATTACTACGCTTTTCCTTTTTAACTCTTGAACACAAAACGTACACGTCAATTATAATGGCCAAGAAACTGTTCTCTCACACACCATTTTTTCGAGCTCCAGTTTTAAAACTTACGAGGCTCGCTTCAGTGAACAAAAGATGCCATGCAAACTGCCTAAAATCAGCAAAACATACACAAAACAATCTCTTAATAAAAGTTGCTTGACATGACTACCAGTGACATAAGATCAACAACTGGCAATGTTATCGGGTTTGTAACGACAAAGCTGGTTCGAAGTTTTAATTGTAATAAAGGTAAAAATATGACTTCATAAATGTTTAGTATTTGAGAGATTAATATTTAGTAATGGTAACAGGACTGAGTGGAGTCCAATTCAGTCTGTAATCATACGAGTGGTAACAAAATCGGACGATTAATCATAAAAATTACAATTTCCGAGAAAAAGAAAAATAGCGAACTAATGAAAAAAGGGGAAAATTCGCATTAAAATACTGACAAAGGAGGCGTAAACATCTCCGAAAAGTGGTTGTTACATCGAGGGCTGTAATGGAAAACACATGACTGTCATTAACCCCTCCCCTCCCCCCCCCCCCCTCCCCCCTGAACGTTCCCTACCTGCAAGGGAAGAGACTAAGGAAACTCACGAGATGAAGAACAATGAGGCTTACCCTAGCAACCAATCCCATGCAAGAGAAAGTGCAGAATACACCATTGAGAATCACCCGATTAGCGCCGGTGTTCGGAATTCAAGCAGAAACACCGGTGCTCTAGGTAGGAAATTGCGTTTAAGAATCGTTCCTGTGAGGGTACAAGGAAGGCAACCAGGACAAGTATTGGAAACGTATGCACTTTTAGAAAATGGTTTTGATGTGTCACTTTGTGGGGAAAAGCTTATCGATGAGTTAGGCATCAGCGGAGTCCAGAGACATTTCTCTCTAACCACCCAGGAGAAAAAGGACAGTCCAAGGTCAGGCTACGAAGTTAAGCTCATCATCAACTCGATTAACAATGAATAAAGTCTGGAAGTACCCAAATTTTGGACAGTCGAGCGTCTGAACATTTCTGAGCTAAGCATTCCAAGAGAATGAGATGTCGGTAGATGGCCTCATCTGAAAGGAATTGAACTTCCAGAGATTGACATTAAGGAAGTCCGAGTACTTATTAGATGCAACGTACCTGAATCCTTCTGGGTTCTCGAAGAAAAACATGGTAGCAAAGGCGAGCATGCGGACGTTCGATTACCCCTGGGCTGGACGGTAATAGGACCGACAGATAAGATTAGTGAAGAGGACAGCTTCATTATCAATGTGAATTTCTTACGTCTGGTAAGATGATGATGAAAGACTTTCTCAGCAAGTTAAAAAGTTTTGGAAAACTGGCTTTGTTGCCTTAATATCAAGTTCAAAGATGTCCATGTCTGTAGAAGATGAGCGAGCCTTGAGGATAATGGAGGGATCTCCCATGAAGGTTTCTAGTCATTACCAAATAGCACTTCCCTGGTGACAGCAGCCTCCTTTTGTCTGCCGAAAAATCGAGTTCTTGCAGACCACAGACTGCAGCTGCTAAAGAAGAAGTTTCTACACGATCACAAATTGTTTGAAAGCTACAGGGCGACTACATCATGACTACATTATGACTACATCTCGAAGGGTTAAGCCCAACAAGTCGCTAAAGAAGAGCATGATGTCGATGGCAAACCTCCTTAGTATCTTGCTCACCATGCTGTCTTTAATCCTAACAAGCCCGGGAAATTAAGAGTGGTCTTTGACTGCGCAGCTCGATACAGAGGAACATCGCTTAATGACCAGCTATTAAGTGGCCCAGACCTGACCAATGGTCTGCTTGGTGTCCTAGTAAGATTTCGTCAAGAACCAGTTGCACTATCCTCAAACATCGAATCTATGTTTCATGAAGTAATGGTTGATCCAAAGGATGTTGATGCCCTGAGGTTCCTATGGTGGCCTGACGACGATCTATCAAGACGGCCAGTGGAATACAGAATTACAGAATGAAGGTTCATCTATTTGGTAGCACGTCCTCTCCAAGCTGTGCCAGTTTTGGTCTTCGAAGGACAGCTCAAGATAATGCAGGAGACTTTAGCCATGAAGTAACTAACACAGTGTTGATGAACTTCTTTGTCGACAATTGTTTGAAATCGGTGAAATCGACCGAAGTTGCTGTTGAATTGAGAAAAGATCTGGGTGCCTTGCTGTCAAGGGGTGGATTTCGACTGACTTAATGGTTGTGCAAACAGAAGGAAGTCCTTGAAATTATTCCACTTTCAGCCAGAGTCCTTCAGTTTTGGATCTGGATTTGAACTCTAATGTTCTTCCTACTGGAAGATCCCTTGGAGTTCAGTGGAAAATGAATGGTGACATGTTTACCTTTAAGATGACACCAAGGGATAAGCCCTTCACGCGAAGAGAGATTCTATCAGTAACAAGTTCCATTTATGATCCACTTGGCATGGTATCACCGATCATCTTGCCTGCGAAGAGGCTTCTTCAAGATCTTTGTAAGCAAGGATTTGGCTGGGATGAAGAAATTGAAGCACAAGAATCTCAGAGCTTTGAGACTATGGTTGTCAGATTTACCTTTACTTTCAAGTGTTGCATTGCCAAGACGCTTAAGGCCGGTAGTCTGATAGAATGTCGTTTTGGACCGATTCAACCGCCGTTCTCCAATACGTCAAGAACGAAGACAAACGATTCTACACGTTTGTGGCCAATCGGCTAGCAGTGATACATGATGGTTCAGAACCTTCCCAGTGGAATAACGTGCCAACTAACATCAACCCAGCTGACGATGTCAGCCGAGGTCTGACAGTGAAGGAGTTATTGAGCAATGAGCGATGGCTCAGAGGCCTTGCATTTCTATGGGAAGATAAGTCATCGTGGTCTATCAATCCAATGTCGTTAACCAACATTTCTGATGAAGATCCAGAAGTCAGACCTCAAGGTCAAGCAAATCACTTTACCCAGATGGAGGAAAAACGACCATTGGACCTAATGACGCTCCAATATTCCTCAAGTTCAAGAGAGCTGTTGCTTGGCTTCTGAGATTTGTAGAATTCTTAAAGGGAAGGAGGTGCTAGCGAGTGTCATCACCTGTTGATGTATCATCTTATGGCAGACTGTCTATAGGCGAATTACGATATGCAGAGGCTCAAATCATCAAGTGTGTGTGCAGAAGTCTGCCTTCTTACCAGTGATTAAGGCACTCCAAGATGTAAACCATGGAGAACCTGAGAAGCTCTGTATACAAATTGAGACCATTACTGGATGGAAAGGGAATGTTAAGAGTTGGTGGTAGGCTTCAGTATTCTACACTAGTGTGCCAATCAAAACATCAATTGATTTGAAGTATATATGAAATAATTCATATATTTGAACTGCGGTTGTAGATCAAAGTAAAGAATGATCATCGCAGTAAATTTTCCAATTTAAGCAACTGGAAAGAAGAAGCCTGAAATAATTCATATATTTGAACTGCGGTTGTAGATCAAAGTGAAGAATGACAACCGCAGTTCAAATATATGAGTTATTTCCTATATACTTCAAATCATTTCACTCCTCACGGGAGATATGAACTCAACAAATTGGCCTCGCTCCCAATGTGTGGCTTCATAGCTCAGTTGGTAGAGCATCGCACCGGTATTGCGGAGGTCACGGGTTCGAATCCCGTTGAAGCCTTGATTTTTTCAGGCTTCTTCTTTCCAAGCCAGTCATTACTTGACTGTGTAGCCGCGTGATGCGGTTCCAGTCGAGACCCATAAATTGACCCTTGCTCACCATAGAGTCTCCAGTAGCTCAGTGGTTAGAGCATCCGACTAGATCACGGAGGGTCGTGGGTTCAAATCCCATCTGGGACTCCAATTTTTTCCGAGTTCTCCAAACATTTAATTTATCATGTGTTTGTTGTTTCATCTTCTTCTTTCCAATTGCTTAAATTGAAAATTTACTACGATGATCATTCTTCACTTTAAAACATCAATCGCTGTTACCTTCCAAGCACCATATTAGCAAACTGCTTATTATGGATGTCCATGAAGCTGTGGGACACCTAGGCCAAAAATACGCCCCGACTAATTTAAGGAGGAAGTACTGGATTGACCGGGGACAGGCTGCTGTTCGGAGAGTACTTGATAACTGCTTGACCTGTAGAAAACAAAATGCACAGAAGGGCCAACAGGTAATGGCAGATTTACCCATCGACAGGTTAATCTTCATGAGCCCCCGTTCTCTTACGTTGGCATGGATTTATTTGGTCCTTTGTATTTGAAGCAAGGCAGAAGTACTGTAAAGCAAATCGAATGTCTTTTCTCTTGCTTAACGATGCGAGCAACCCACATTGAAGTGACCGAATCTCTCGAAAAGGCTTCGTGTATTAACGCACTTCGCAGATTCATTAGCAGAAGAGGAATGCCGAAGATGATAAGAAGCGACAATAGTACGGGAAATCCGTATGGGAAATCCGTGAAGCCGTAAACAGCTGGAATTAGCAGGAGATTGGAGGGTTTCTACACCAGAAGAACATCGAGTAGAAGTTTAACCCCCCTGGAGCGTCGCTCATGGGAGGAATCTGAGAACGAGTAATACGTTCGTTGAGAAAGATTCTGAGAGTCCTTCTTAGAGCAATTGGCTTCTGGAAAAGCACTGCGAACATTGATGGCGGAAGTTGAGGGAATTCTGAATGGTCGACCCTTGACACCTAAAAGTGACAGCTCCACCGACACAGAACCTTTAACTTCCAATCACTTGTTACTTCTCCGTCCGAATTCGAATTTGCCACCAGGAAAATTCGAGAAGAATAATTTCAGTATACTGCCAACGTCGCTGGAAACAGGTTCAATACCTTGCGAACGCATTTTGGAAGAGATGGATGTCGGAATACTTACCAAGCTTGCAAGAGCGGCAGAAATGGGTCAAGCCACGTCGTGATTTTGCTGTGGGCGACCTAGTTCTCATCGCTGATGAAAGAGTTCATCGTGGCCAATGGCCTCTAGGTCGCGTTATCGAAGTTCGCCCAGGAAGGGATGGATTTGTCCGATCAGTCAAGGTTGCCACAAAGTCGTCTGTATTGACAAGGCCAATTTCCAAACTGTGTTTCCTCGAACAAGAGAGCTTACTTTCAGTGAAGAACTCTATTTGATCTATATGGCTATCGCATTGTTAGTTGACGATGAAAAAGGCTTGTTAAAGTTGTGCACTAGACTTCGTGCTTCAACTGTTGAACACTAATGGATTTACTTAGAGTCTCATTTTAGATTATCGTATGAACTCTAGTCGTTAAGTACATTTCCTTAATGAACTCAATTTGGTTCAGGAGCCGGGAATGCAACGACTAGAACTTTCTTCGCATGGGCAGTTCACATTTCTCCGTGACCCCTGGGGATTACGCCATGGCATTTTTGTTTCTCTCACTACTTAAGCAGTCATATTTATGCTTAGTTGTTATTTTTCACCAATGCTTGTTAGCTGCCATAGTTTAGTTGCTTCCGCGGTTGCGTCTCACTGTTGTGAGCTTCAAAGTATATCATTCTGTTACTTATCCCGTTGGAAAGTCGCCACAGTTTTGTAAGTATACTTAGTAACGTCATCTTATTCGGATCGTTATATTTTTGTACTTTTTTTTTTTTCATTATTTCTTAGTTAAATCACACTACCGCTACTACCACCATCATCACGTTTATTTTGTTTCACGCTTACCTGTAAAATGATTAAACTGTGCATTCAAATTGTGGCTTCGCATCTCTATCGTTTGCTAAACCTACAATACCTTTACAGCGGTAAAAATATAAGGGAAATTTCCTCCAATTAAGATGGTCTAATGTCTTGCTTCATTTAAAATATAAAGTTATCCTCGGTGAACCAAAGCCCAAGCAACCGACCACCGTGTTTCGCTTTAATAAAAGATTACCATCTAGATGCCGGTCTTAGATGGGAAAGTCTAGATCGCGGTCCATATCCATTTCAGCCAATCAAATTTGTGAATTTGGTTGTTCCAAATCCTTTGTGAAACAGAGCCATATAATAAAGGGGTTTAATGACCGAGGATAACATTTTTTTTTTATGCAGAAGTAGATATGTTGTTTTGCCAAGATCAAGAAAGGATTAATAAATGAAAGTTACCTTCTCTTTTCCCGGCAAAGTTTAAAAGTTTTGTCAATCTCTGATAACGCTTCGACGTTTATATCTATCATGTTGAACCAGTTAATTATATCCTGCCAGAAAGGCTTGTTCGAGTGGTTGCATTCCATTAAACGAGTTCAATAGAGGCGCTCTCTCTTTTGCAAAATGTTCATAAAGACAAAGGTACGAGACCGATCTTATGGACAAACTTATTTGTCGCAAGTACCTATGTAACACCTTAAACTGAAATTTGCCTGATTTGAAATCTACAGTCACTCTGAAGGAATACGATATATTTATTATGCCAAGCCAAATGTACCAATATTTAATATTGATATATTTATTCAATTTAATCCTTATTCATTCAATTTAATTTTCATATTCATTCAATTTAGTCTTAGGTCATTCAATTCAAGTCATTCTATTCAATCCTCATTCGTTTAATTCAATTTTCAGATCCATTCAATTTAATTTCTGTATTCTTCTGATTCAGTTTCAATATTGGTTCAATTTAATTTCTATATTCATTCAATTCAATTTCTATATTCATTCAATTCAATTTCTATATTCATTCAATTCAATTGTTATATTCATTCAATTCAATCTCTAGTTCATTCGATCCAATTTTCATATTCATTCAATTCAATCCGTCTTTATTCATTCAATCTTCGCACTCATTTATTCAATTTGGGGGTCTGGGTCGAGGGGGAAAATTTGAGCGGGAGCTGGGACATATGGTAAAGATGGCGGACGAAATGCTCGAGGATGAAGATTCCGAGGTGAAGAATTTCTTTGAGCATGTTATAGGCAAGACCGAGGAAATTCTGAGTCAAAATTCATTTGCTAGGAGTGAACGCCACATATCTGAAGTTTTAACCCATATAGATCTCTTAGAGATAACGGTAAGATTACCAAGTCGGCGAACATAGTTACCGACGATCGAAACTGATGCAAAACAGTTAAACGATCTAAGAGTTGTGTTTTCCGAATTACCTGAGAGGTTCCTCCAACATTTTGGAAACAGTATATCAAGACCATCACGAGTTACAACTGTCCCTTGTCAAACAGTAAAGAATGGACGCCCAGGTAGACCATCGGTAGATATTCCGCCCGAGGTACTAGAGGATTTACGTGGGCTAGGCTTCACGTGGGAAAAGATTGCTAGGATTTTTCGGGTATTTCGTTGGACAATAATGCGCCGAGTTCGTTCATTTGATCTAGAACATTTATCCCTCTTCAGCACCATGAGCGATGAAAAACTAGACAGTATTATTCAGGACTTCATTGCACGACATGGGTCAACCATACTTTTAGGAGGCGGCGGAGGGATGGGCACTGGTGGAAAATTGACTAATGCATTATACATAAGACATAAAACATTTTTCATGGCACAGTGCCTCTGATGTGATGCATCATAATGAAGTTAAATATTCACAGTTTATATTTATTTACATTTTAATATGGCCAAGATAACAATAATATACTAAACACAACAGCCATTATTTCGCATAGGTACATGTAATAGAGTGCAAGCAGTCCCATATATAGATATTGCAAAAGAGCATGATCAACACTCCATACAATACAGATCACCATTGAGCTTAATCGTAGAGGGAAATGGTTAGCTAAAAGTATTCATTCTTATACCTAAAGACACAGAGTCAGTCTTCCTTGTTTCTATTTTTCCCTGGTTATTTTCATGTTTGTTTGTGACCAAAGGTGGGTGGCTACAACCCAACCCCCCCAACCCCCTCCCCTCCGGATCCACCCCTGAGTTTACCTTACAGTTACCTTGGGATTGCATTATGTTCATGTCTCTGCATGAATGCAAGTCCCTGAGTGGTTTTTGACTTTTTGGGGTTTGTCTCTTTATTTGTCATGTGTAGGGGACATGTGACCACAATCTGCTTTTCACTGACATTTACGTGGGGTGGCCTGGGTCAGTTCATGACGCCAGAGTCTTACGCAACTCACCCTTGTACCAGGCAGCTGATGACAACCTGTTTCAAGGCGACACTCATCTTCTTGGAGACTCAGCATATCCACTTCAAAGGTGAATAATTAACCTAAATAATAAATTCTGCTCTGGAATTTTTTGTGCAATTAATGCTTGCTGAAAAATAAATAGTATATTATATAAAGCTAGTCTTTTTGGTAGCCTCGTTCCTCCTCTAATCCTCTGTAAAGACATGCAGGAAATATTATTTATATTATCTACAATTACATGTATAATTCCTGCAAATCCCGTAATATTCATTTATAAAAGCATAGTTTTGTAATTTAATAACCTGACTCACAAAATATATATGCATCCTACAGTATATCTATTTGTCACACTGACTGAGTATTTTTCTCATAAAATTTAATGGCCAATTTATTAGATCTGATAATATAATAATTAAGCCAGCAGGTTTTTAAATTTTAAAAAGTATGTTCTTTACATCAGAAAGTTTTTATTCCTACGACTATTAAGTGTTGAACATTAACTTGATCTTCAGTAAACACACTTAAGCCTTTTTCTTACTTCTTAGTGTAATGTGTAGAAACATTTTCCCTGGCAGGTGGTTGCTGTCGCCATTCAGGGATAATGGCCATTTAACAGGGCCACAAATAAACTACAACAGGAAACATGCTCAAACACGCCAAGTCATCGAAAGAGCCCTTGGGTTGCTCAAGGGCAGATGGAGAAGGTTAAGGTATATTGAGATGGAGAATGTCGAGGAGGTTCCATCTATGGTTTCTGGTGCATGTGTTCTTCACAATTTTTGTCTGATAGTTGATGAAGAAACAATTGAAGAGTTTCTTGATGTTGAGAGTGATGATGACCACGATGATGATGATGAATCTCCTTCTGTAGTTCCAGGGCCACAAGCAGTTGCCAAGAGAAATCAAATGGTTATCTTTCTTGACCAGTAATAATTACTGGTCATGGTTATAATATGGTATTGCATGCACATCTTTAGTCACGGCCAGTATCATTTGAGTGTCCACACTGTTAGCTTAAGCTATAGTCTTGTGTGTTAGGAGTGTTCAAGTTGGCTTTTCCTCCTGTCCTTCCAGGTAGCAATTAATAAACATGATTTTTGGGTCAAACGTGTTGTACTGTAGTATCTTTAGTTTTCATTGTATCATAAAGAAAGGTGACCATTTGATTTCTCTTGGCAAGTATTATTTACGTACTATATTATTACATTAAATGCTTTTGCTTAATCAGTCAAATTATAAAAGGGCATATATACAAACCCCAGTGTACATTGACTTTTTCATCATTCAGTTCTCTGTTTTGTTCCTGCATGTATTAATAGCATGTTTTTTATAGGTTTTATTCCTAAAATGCCCTTGTTTGCACCATGCATTCCCATGTTTTCGAGCCAGTCATCAGCTAGCTATACTACTGTAGAATTCCAACAGGGGAATGAATACAGACAAATCAAATAAGCCTAAAAATTAAGCAAATAACACATCCTACAAGCCACTGAGGCTCAAGTATATTTTATATGCCCTCAGCTCTTAAGTTATCTTGTGTCAAGCAATAATATTTCATTTTGCTCTCTTAACATTTTCCATGTTTGTTTACCATCAAGCTATTTGTAAACAATTTTCATCAATAATTCAATCATGTCATAATAAGTTACATGCAATACAGTCATAGAAGCGGAGTATATTAAAATTGGTGGGGCCTGGTTTCTGTATAAATTCATTTTCAACTTTTAGTTATTATGTGTAACTATGAAATGTAAAAACAGTAGTTTCCTTAAAGTTTTTATTGAGACATCCAGAAGCAACAAGGAACAAAAAATGTTTCTTTAGATTCCATTCAATGTGTGAGCATCTATTATATCTGTGTATTTTAATTTAATTATTAATCGCTGTTGCTTACAGCATAATTTTTCATTAACAAAGAGCAAGAGAATAAAGATCCAACTGAGTTAAATAGAAATTGTGATAGTCTATTGATTGGGGAAGAAGGAAAAAAGGGGGGGGGGGGGGGGGGGAAGCAGCAGGAAAAGTTGAACTGTTTATACCCTATAAAGTCATCAAGAAATTGACAACACAGATGTGTAAAGGTTGATTCAGAAGTGACTTTACAGTCAAATATATAGTAAATAACAGGTCTGAAAATTCAAAAGGAAAAACCAACAACAGAACAAGCCTAATAGTTTAACTCATTTAATACCAGGAGCTGCACTTTCAATGATCAAAGAGCAAAGCTTAAGCTTTCAGAGCTTTACATAAAATCTGATAGAATTAACTTCATAAAAAAAATAATAATAATAATAATAATAATAATAATAATAATAATAATAATAATAATAATAATAATACGGGAATTTATATAGCGCTTTATCCTGGAGCTCAAAGCGCTTTACAACACTTTATGGGGGACTTTTGCCAGACTGCTTATTTTGTAATGGCTACAAAAAAGAGTACAAGCAAGAACCCATTATCAAAATCACAATTTCAAATAAAGTGTTCATTCCGTTTTCTGAATATAACATCTTAAAGAACAAATTTAACTGAAGCTAATTAAATTATCTTCATTAGTTGATTACGTGATGTCCCACTTGTATCAAGAAAACTGGACATCCACAAAACTCCTAAAGGCATGCTTTACATCCATGAACATTCCACGAAAAGAAACGTAAGCAAGGCGTTGCTTATTTTCAGTTGGAGAGTATGTGACATTAGCAAGGTTAATTCGGAAAACTGCATGTCTCAAGACTCCTTCTTTAAGGGTGTAGAATAGTCCTTGAAAAATGATGGGTCTCGGCAAATTTTACACGAGTCTCGAAATCTCGGCTTATAAACAAACCAGAGTCTCGGAATCTCGGGCTCGCAAAAAAACACTTGAATTTTTAAACATTTTGGATTTTAAACGAGGGTCTCAGCGAGTCTCGGATTTTACCATTCTGTACCCAGTTTTGTGGTAAAAACTAAAGGGACAAAAACGGGACGCGACGTTTCGACCGATCTACGGTCATAATCAAACAAAGTGAAGTAAACAATTACATAAGCTCAAGTACCGATATAGTTGAACAAAGAAGTGAAATATGACAAAAGTATGAAAATGCTTAAAAGCGGGGTGTTAAAAACAATAAAAGCATGCAAGAAGAAGATATTAAAAAAATCACGAAAGCTATTAAAAAGACTATTTTTTGGCCAGAATGTCTATGAATCTATTCATGACACTCAATTTTTCCTCGTGCATCCTTTCAGCAATGGAAATTTTTTTCCTGCTCCTCTTTACGTTTTTCTTCTCTAAATTCTCTCAAAAATTCAATCATCTCCGACGCGGATGATTTTGACCTTCGTCGTTTTTTCTTTTTCGCTGGCTGATCTCTTTTCCGAGGCAATTGCTCTGGCTCGTCTTCCTCCGTACTGTCGGCAGAGTCTGTGCCACCAGAAACTGCCATCGAGGAAACTGTTGAAGTGGGGACAACTTTGGGATCATATCTGAAAAAGTCTGTCAGTTCGTCTTGAAATTCACATTCTTTTCTGTCGTTCCCCGTCCGACTGTTGTGCTCCTGAGTTTTTTTAAACTTGTCTTCTAACTTCTTCCATTTGTTGGAGCATTGCTCCCCGGTTACTTTAACACTGCTTGTTGAATTAAATTTTTCTGCCACTCTCGCCCACGCGACGTTCTTTCGTATTTTTCCTTTCGTAAACAGGCTGTCGTTTTCTCGTCGGAGTGAAATCAAAAGTCGAGTACTGCTTGTCGACCATGTTATGAGCTTTGTGGTTGTTTCTTCTTCATCCTCGAGTCCTGTAATAGTTTAAAATAGTATGCTTGCTTGGTAAGTATCGCAAGGAACTTCGCCGAAAACAATTATATTGTGCTATCACTCGGCAACCAAGATAGCAGAAAATAATACAAATTACACATGCTTACCAAACTTGTGCGATGGATGTTTCTTTCATTTCAGCCATTTTGAATGAAGAGACGGGAAAAATCCAGGTATTTTACGGCTACAAACACCGGCTGCAATTCTCAAATTCCCGCGCATTTCACGCGTGTAGCCGCGCAGGAGCGAGAGAACTGGCTGGCCCTAACTCCAAAGCAGGGCCAGTTCGGCCAGAACCAGTTCTCTCAGTTCTCAGAACTGACGCGTTCCATTTACGCACGGTCCGAACCGACCGGTCAGTTCTGACAAATGGTAAGCGCTCTAAGAGATCTATATGGGTTAAAACTTCAGATATGTGGCGTTCACTCCTAGCAAATGAGTTTTGACTCAGAATTTCCTCGGTCTTGCCTATAACATGCTCAAAGAAATTCTTCACCTCGGAATCATCATCCTCGAGCATTTCGTCCGCCATCTTTACCATATATCCCAGCTCCCGCTCAAATTTTCCCCCTCGACCCAGACCCCCAAATTGAATAAATGAGTGCCAAGATTGAATGAATAAAGACGGATTGAATTGAATGAATATGAAAATTGGATCGAATGAACTAGAGATTGAATTGAATGAATATAACAACTGAATTGAATGAATATAGAAATTGAATTGAATGAATATAGAAATTAAATTGAACCAATATTAAAACTGAATCAGAAGAATACAAAAATTAAATTGAATAAATCTGAAAATTGAATTAAACGAATGAGGATTGAATAGAATGACTATAGGAATTGAATTGAATGACCTAAGATTAAATTGAATGAATATGAAAATTAAATTGAATGAATAAGGATTAGACTGAATAAATATATCGATATTGAATATTGCTACATTTGGCTTGGCATAATTTATTTCCGATCTAGTTGATAGTTTTATTGTTCTGAATATTTTAACTGTGCGGCTGGTAAATATATTACCGGAGTTTCTCAAAAAATCTCTAAATATCATACAAAATGTTCCAAATATCTCGAAAAATCCGTTTGAATACCCAGTTTTAAAAATGAACTAACT
>CBDDTI010000706.1:0-8298 GCA_965233585.1 bacterium | reverse complement strand
TGAAGAAATTACGGATGTTTTGTTACAGAATGACAGAAAATTGTTCTACCATGCCAAAATAAGCATCGATTTTAACCTATCTTGAATGGTTATTTCATGACCCGTAATAATTTTTTAAAAGTTACACGCAAATTCAATTTCTATATGTAACGTAATCTGCGTTTCTGAAAGTTCCCCTTTGGACCCCAAAAATTCGCCATTTTTTAAAGTCTGCTCAATTTTCATTTTATATTCGTAAACATACACCATTTAGTGACATCTATGCAAAAAATTAGCTTCCCACCCCCATTTTTAGTGTGAAAAATTAAAATGTTGCGGCCGGTGCCGTCAAAATGACAAATTTCGATTTTCACTTTTTTCTTGGTTTTGACATCGCGGTTCTCCGTATTTCGTCTGCTACGCACGTAAATTCCATCAATCTTTCAAAATAATGTGTTAAAACATATGCCCCACATCTAGACAAGGAGCCTGCGTCCCTACAATCGTTTTTTTTTTTTTTTTTTTTTTTTTTTAAGTCCAAATTTGACCCCAACGTGCATAATTCCAACGGACTGAGCATTGGATTTGAACAGGGGTCAAAGTGTGACGTCATTTTGGCTCGTCCAATGAGTTCCACTGGTCTTCTTTTTGTATTGCGGCCCCGATTGAGTATATATACAATGAATCTAGGTTATTAGATCAGCTCTGTGATGCATTTCGGGAGACTTGGGGCCATTTCCTGGATGCAGGTGGGTTGTCGCCCGAGTTCCTCAAAAGTGCCTACTTTGGGGGGCTGGTGCCGCCACTGTATAGGTGAAATGAGTATTCTTGATGTGTATTTCTGCTAGAGGGCTGCCGATCTGTATAATCATCCAAGAAAAAGTTCGATTGATCCACGAATAAATTTTCACCTGAACACCCTATAGTCAACTTTAGGCCGTTCAGGCAATTAGGCGCTCCGTAGGAACCTATGGGAAATATAGGGTATCTTTGAAATTTAATGGCTCGAGACTGGTTTGTTGTAGGGAAATGAATTATACACCATTGGAAAGAAGAGATTTCAAACTTTTTAGTGATATAAAGACATTGCCTGGATCATATTCATAGATGCATTTATTACATACCACAAAATGAAGATTTTACGAGAGAAATGTTCACGCTTTCGAAAAAGTGCACTCAAAATACGCTGACTGCGCACCTTGTACCCCATCTAAAGCATGTTTTGCAAGAAACTAGAGACTAGCAGCCTAGCAAGGAATAAAGTACATATGTGCCACTTTCTAAAAAGGGTCGCCCAAAAAAATTCTCTACTGCAGAAGTTACGGAAATTCCATTCCGTAACTGGAAGAGCGGGGCGAAAAATGCAGAAGTCGGTGCCACGCAGCTGAGGACCATTGGATTTGAAGAAATTACGGATGTTTTGTTACAGAATGACAGAAAATTGTTCTACCATGCCAAAATAAGCATCGATTTTAACCTATCTTGAATGGTTATTTCATGACCCGTAATAATTTTTTAAAAGTTACACGCAAATTCAATTTCTATATGTAACGTAATCTGCGTTTCTGAAAGTTCCCCTTTGGACCCCAAAAATTCGCCATTTTTTAAAGTCTGCTCAATTTTCATTTTATATTCGTAAACATACACCATTTAGTGACATCTATGCAAAAAATTAGCTTCCCACCCCCATTTTTAGTGTGAAAAATTAAAATGTTGCGGCCGGTGCCGTCAAAATGACAAATTTCGATTTTCACTTTTTTCTTGGTTTTGACATCGCGGTTCTCCGTATTTCGTCTGCTACGCACGTAAATTCCATCAATCTTTCAAAATAATGTGTTAAAACATATGCCCCACATCTAGACAAAGAGCCTGCGTCCCTACAATCGTTTTTTTTTTTTTTTTTTTTTTTTTTTTAAGTCCAAATTTGACCCCAACGTGCATAATTCCAACGGACTGAACATTGGATTTGAACAGGGGTCAAAGTGTGACGTCATTTTGGCTCGTCCAATGAGTTCCACTGGTCTTCTTTTTGTATTGCGGCCCCGATTGAGTATATATACAATGAATCTAGGTTATTAGATCAGCTCTGTGATGCATTTCGGGAGACTTGGGGCCATTTCCTGGATGCAGGTGGGTTGTCGCCCGAGTTCCTCAAAAGTGCCTACTTTGGGGGGCTGGTGCCGCCACTGTATAGGTGAAATGAGTATTCTTGATGTGTATTTCTGCTAGAGGGCTGCCGATCTGTATAATCATCCAAGAAAAAGTTCGATTGATCCACGAATAAATTTTCACCTGAACACCCTATAGTCAACTTTAGGCCGTTCAGGCAATTAGGCGCTCCGTAGGAACCTATGGGAAATATAGGGTATCTTTGAAATTTAATGGCTCGAGACTGGTTTGTTGTAGGGAAATGAATTATACACCATTGGAAAGAAGAGATTTCAAACTTTTTAGTGATATAAAGACATTGCCTGGATCATATTCATAGATGCATTTATTACATACCACAAAATGAAGATTTTACGAGAGAAATGTTCACGCTTTCGAAAAAGTGCACTCAAAATACGCTGACTGCGCACCTTGTACCCCATCTAAAGCATGTTTTGCAAGAAACTAGAGACTAGCAGCCTAGCAAGGAATAAAGTACATATGTGCCACTTTCTAAAAAGGGTCGCCCGAAAAAATTCTCTACTGCAGAAGTTACGGAAATTCCATTCCGTAACTGGAAGAGCGGGGCGAAAAATGCAGAAGTCGGTGCCACGCAGCTGAGGACCATTGGATTTGAAGAAATTACGGATGTTTTGTTACAGAATGACAGAAAATTGTTCTACCATGCCAAAATAAGCATCGATTTTAACCTATCTTGAATGGTTATTTCATGACCCGTAATAATTTTTTAAAAGTTACACGCAAATTCAATTTCTATATGTAACGTAATCTGCGTTTCTGAAAGTTCCCCTTTGGACCCCAAAAATTCGCCATTTTTTAAAGTCTGCTCAATTTTCATTTTATATTCGTAAACATACACCATTTAGTGACATCTATGCAAAAAATTAGCTTCCCACCCCCATTTTTAGTGTGAAAAATTAAAATGTTGCGGCCGGTGCCGTCAAAATGACAAATTTCGATTTTCATTTTTTTCTTGGTTTTGACATCGCGGTTCTCCGTATTTCGTCTGCTACGCACGTAAATTCCATCAATCTTTCAAAATAATGTGTTAAAACATATGCCCCACATCTAGACAAAGAGCCTGCGTCCCTACAATCGTTTTTTTTTTTTTTTTTTTTTTTTTTTTAAGTCCAAATTTGACCCCAACGTGCATAATTCCAACGGACTGAACATTGGATTTGAACAGGGGTCAAAGTGTGACGTCATTTTGGCTCGTCCAATGAGTTCCACTGGTCTTCTTTTTGTATTGCGGCCCCGATTGAGTATATATACAATGAATCTAGGTTATTAGATCAGCTCTGTGATGCATTTCGGGAGACTTGGGGCCATTTCCTGGATGCAGGTGGGTTGTCGCCCGAGTTCCTCAAAAGTGCCTACTTTGGGGGGCTGGTGCCGCCACTGTATAGGTGAAATGAGTATTCTTGATGTGTATTTCTGCTAGAGGGCTGCCGATCTGTATAATCATCCAAGAAAAAGTTCGATTGATCCACGAATAAATTTTCACCTGAACACCCTATAGTCAACTTTAGGCCGTTCAGGCAATTAGGCGCTCCGTAGGAACCTATGGGAAATATAGGGTATCTTTGAAATTTAATGGCTCGAGACTGGTTTGTTGTAGGGAAATGAATTATACACCATTGGAAAGAAGAGATTTCAAACTTTTTAGTGATATAAAGACATTGCCTGGATCATATTCATAGATGCATTTATTACATACCACAAAATGAAGATTTTACGAGAGAAATGTTCACGCTTTCGAAAAAGTGCACTCAAAATACGCTGACTGCGCACCTTGTACCCCATCTAAAGCATGTTTTGCAAGAAACTAGAGACTAGCAGCCTAGCAAGGAATAAAGTACATATGTGCCACTTTCTAAAAAGGGTCGCCCGAAAAAATTCTCTACTGCAGAAGTTACGGAAATTCCATTCCGTAACTGGAAGAGCGGGGCGAAAAATGCAGAAGTCGGTGCCACGCAGCTGAGGACCATTGGATTTGAAGAAATTACGGATGTTTTGTTACAGAATGACAGAAAATTGTTCTACCATGCCAAAATAAGCATCGATTTTAACCTATCTTGAATGGTTATTTCATGACCCGTAATAATTTTTTAAAAGTTACACGCAAATTCAATTTCTATATGTAACGTAATCTGCGTTTCTGAAAGTTCCCCTTTGGACCCCAAAAATTCGCCATTTTTTAAAGTCTGCTCAATTTTCATTTTATATTCGTAAACATACACCATTTAGTGACATCTATGCAAAAAATTAGCTTCCCACCCCCATTTTTAGTGTGAAAAATTAAAATGTTGCGGCCGGTGCCGTCAAAATGACAAATTTCGATTTTCATTTTTTTCTTGGTTTTGACATCGCGGTTCTCCGTATTTCGTCTGCTACGCACGTAAATTCCATCAATCTTTCAAAATAATGTGTTAAAACATATGCCCCACATCTAGACAAAGAGCCTGCGTCCCTACAATCGTTTTTTTTTTTTTTTTTTTTTTTTTTTTTAAGTCCAAATTTGACCCCAACGTGCATAATTCCAACGGACTGAACATTGGATTTGAACAGGGGTCAAAGTGTGACGTCATTTTGGCTCGTCCAATGAGTTCCACTGGTCTTCTTTTTGTATTGCGGCCCCGATTGAGTATATATACAATGAATCTAGGTTATTAGATCAGCTCTGTGATGCATTTCGGGAGACTTGGGGCCATTTCCTGGATGCAGGTGGGTTGTCGCCCGAGTTCCTCAAAAGTGCCTACTTTGGGGGGCTGGTGCCGCCACTGTATAGGTGAAATGAGTATTCTTGATGTGTATTTCTGCTAGAGGGCTGCCGATCTGTATAATCATCCAAGAAAAAGTTCGATTGATCCACGAATAAATTTTCACCTGAACACCCTATAGTCAACTTTAGGCCGTTCAGGCAATTAGGCGCTCCGTAGGAACCTATGGGAAATATAGGGTATCTTTGAAATTTAATGGCTCGAGACTGGTTTGTTGTAGGGAAATGAATTATACACCATTGGAAAGAAGAGATTTCAAACTTTTTAGTGATATAAAGACATTGCCTGGATCATATTCATAGATGCATTTATTACATACCACAAAATGAAGATTTTACGAGAGAAATGTTCACGCTTTCGAAAAAGTGCACTCAAAATACGCTGACTGCGCACCTTGTACCCCATCTAAAGCATGTTTTGCAAGAAACTAGAGACTAGCAGCCTAGCAAGGAATAAAGTACATATGTGCCACTTTCTAAAAAGGGTCGCCCGAAAAAATTCTCTACTGCAGAAGTTACGGAAATTCCATTCCGTAACTGGAAGAGCGGGGCGAAAAATGCAGAAGTCGGTGCCACGCAGCTGAGGACCATTGGATTTGAAGAAATTACGGATGTTTTGTTACAGAATGACAGAAAATTGTTCTACCATGCCAAAATAAGCATCGATTTTAACCTATCTTGAATGGTTATTTCATGACCCGTAATAATTTTTTAAAAGTTACACGCAAATTCAATTTCTATATGTAACGTAATCTGCGTTTCTGAAAGTTCCCCTTTGGACCCCAAAAATTCGCCATTTTTTAAAGTCTGCTCAATTTTCATTTTATATTCGTAAACATACACCATTTAGTGACATCTATGCAAAAAATTAGCTTCCCACCCCCATTTTTAGTGTGAAAAATTAAAATGTTGCGGCCGGTGCCGTCAAAATGACAAATTTCGATTTTCATTTTTTTCTTGGTTTTGACATCGCGGTTCTCCGTATTTCGTCTGCTACGCACGTAAATTCCATCAATCTTTCAAAATAATGTGTTAAAACATATGCCCCACATCTAGACAAAGAGCCTGCGTCCCTACAATCGTTTTTTTTTTTTTTTTTTTTTTTTTTTTTTTGTCCTCTTTGTCCTGAAGTCCAAATTTGACCCCAACGTGCATAATTCCAACGGACTGAACATTGGATTTGAACAGGGGTCAAAGTGTGACGTCATTTTGGCTCGTCCAATGAGTTCCACTGGTCTTCTTTTTGTATTGCGGCCCCGATTGAGTATATATACAATGAATCTAGGTTATTAGATCAGCTCTGTGATGCATTTCGGGAGACTTGGGGCCATTTCCTGGATGCAGGTGGGTTGTCGCCCGAGTTCCTCAAAAGTGCCTACTTTGGGGGGCTGGTGCCGCCACTGTATAGGTGAAATGAGTATTCTTGATGTGTATTTCTGCTAGAGGGCTGCCGATCTGTATAATCATCCAAGAAAAAGTTCGATTGATCCACGAATAAATTTTCACCTGAACACCCTATAGTCAACTTTAGGCCGTTCAGGCAATTAGGCGCTCCGTAGGAACCTATGGGAAATATAGGGTATCTTTGAAATTTAATGGCTCGAGACTGGTTTGTTGTAGGGAAATGAATTATACACCATTGGAAAGAAGAGATTTCAAACTTTTTAGTGATATAAAGACATTGCCTGGATCATATTCATAGATGCATTTATTACATACCACAAAATGAAGATTTTACGAGAGAAATGTTCACGCTTTCGAAAAAGTGCACTCAAAATACGCTGACTGCGCACCTTGTACCCCATCTAAAGCATGTTTTGCAAGAAACTAGAGACTAGCAGCCTAGCAAGGAATAAAGTACATATGTGCCACTTTCTAAAAAGGGTCGCCCGAAAAAATTCTCTACTGCAGAAGTTACGGAAATTCCATTCCGTAACTGGAAGAGCGGGGCGAAAAATGCAGAAGTCGGTGCCACGCAGCTGAGGACCATTGGATTTGAAGAAATTACGGATGTTTTGTTACAGAATGACAGAAAATTGTTCTACCATGCCAAAATAAGCATCGATTTTAACCTATCTTGAATGGTTATTTCATGACCCGTAATAATTTTTTAAAAGTTACACGCAAATTCAATTTCTATATGTAACGTAATCTGCGTTTCTGAAAGTTCCCCTTTGGACCCCAAAAATTCGCCATTTTTTAAAGTCTGCTCAATTTTCATTTTATATTCGTAAACATACACCATTTAGTGACATCTATGCAAAAAATTAGCTTCCCACCCCCATTTTTAGTGTGAAAAATTAAAATGTTGCGGCCGGTGCCGTCAAAATGACAAATTTCGATTTTCATTTTTTTCTTGGTTTTGACATCGCGGTTCTCCGTATTTCGTCTGCTACGCACGTAAATTCCATCAATCTTTCAAAATAATGTGTTAAAACATATGCCCCACATCTAGACAAAGAGCCTGCGTCCCTACAATCGTTTTTTTTTTTTTTTTTTTTTTTTTTTTTTAAGTCCAAATTTGACCCCAACGTGCATAATTCCAACGGACTGAACATTGGATTTGAACAGGGGTCAAAGTGTGACGTCATTTTGGCTCGTCCAATGAGTTCCACTGGTCTTCTTTTTGTATTGCGGCCCCGATTGAGTATATATACAATGAATCTAGGTTATTAGATCAGCTCTGTGATGCATTTCGGGAGACTTGGGGCCATTTCCTGGATGCAGGTGGGTTGTCGCCCGAGTTCCTCAAAAGTGCCTACTTTGGGGGGCTGGTGCCGCCACTGTATAGGTGAAATGAGTATTCTTGATGTGTATTTCTGCTAGAGGGCTGCCGATCTGTATAATCATCCAAGAAAAAGTTCGATTGATCCACGAATAAATTTTCACCTGAACACCCTATAGTCAACTTTAGGCCGTTCAGGCAATTAGGCGCTCCGTAGGAACCTATGGGAAATATAGGGTATCTTTGAAATTTAATGGCTCGAGACTGGTTTGTTGTAGGGAAATGAATTATACACCATTGGAAAGAAGAGATTTCAAACTTTTTAGTGATATAAAGACATTGCCTGGATCATATTCATAGATGCATTTATTACATACCACAAAATGAAGATTTTACGAGAGAAATGTTCACGCTTTCGAAAAAGTGCACTCAAAATACGCTGACTGCGCACCTTGTACCCCATCTAAAGCATGTTTTGCAAGAAACTAGAGACTAGCAGCCTAGCAAGGAATAAAGTACATATGTGCCACTTTCTAAAAAGGGTCGCCCGAAAAAATTCTCTACTGCAGAAGTTACGGAAACTCCATTCCGTAACTGGAAGAGCGGGGCGAAAAATGCAGAAGTCGGTGCCACGCAGCTGAGGACC
>CBDDTI010000705.1:0-29202 GCA_965233585.1 bacterium | reverse complement strand
TACTGCCGGAGCCGGGGGTGGAGGAGCATGGTCATCTACTAAAACTGGAGGAACATGGTCATCTTCTGCGGCCTTGGGTGGGGGATCATGGACATCTTCCGAACGTCCCGTGGCACCTGTTGGGCCATCACGGACCCCGTACAAGTCCGTCCCACAAAAATCAGGGTCGGAGTCGTGGAAGAGCGCATCTACTGTCGGAGCCGGGAGTGGGGGAGCATGGTCATCTACTAAAACTGGAGGAGCATGGTCATCTTCTGGGGCTGTGGGCGGAGGAGCATGGTCATCTACTAAAACTGAGGGGGCATGGTCATCTACTAAAACTGCGGGAGCATGGTCATCTTCTGCGGCCTTGGGTGGGGGATCATGGGCATCTTCCGAACGTCCCGTGGCACCTGCTTGGCCATCACGGACCCCGTACAAGTCCGTCCCACAAAAATCAGAGCCGGAGTCGTGGAAGAGCGCATCTACTACCGGAGCTGGGGGCGGGGGAGCATGGTCATCTACTAAAACTGGAGGAGCACGGTCATCTTCTGGGGCTGTGGGCTGAGGAGCATGGTCATCTACTAAAACTGAGGGGGCATGGTCATCTACTAAAACTGGGGGAGCATGGTCATCTTCTGCAGCCTTGGGTTGGGGATCATGGGCATCTTCCAAGCGACCCGTAGCACCTGCTTGGCCATCACGAACCCCGTACAAATCCGTCCCACAAAGGCCGGAGTCGGAGTCACGAAAGCAGACCTCTCATCGCGTGTCATTTGATTTGTCTTCACAATCAACATCAAAATCTAAACCACCACACTATCGTCACGTGGAACCTTCACCAACACCAGAAGTGCGTCAAGTAACGGCATTTCCATCAGTGTGGTCTCCATCTACAGCTCGAAAAGTTACAAAAAAAAATTAAAATTTAAATTTGATCATTTTTCTTTTTCTTTTTGATTACAAAATAAACACAACATTTTATAAAAATTGATTTTTCAAAAGTTTGCATACTTGATTAATTCATTTCGCGAATTTTTAATTTAATATTGATTTAATATTATGAATATTTATGAGATAATTTGCTAATTAATATGTGAAGGTTTGGAGATTCATTTTCTAAAATTGACAAAACCATGCGGGAAAATTCAAAACAAATTTTAGAGAAGGAAGAGGAGAAGGAGAAGGAAAAGGAAAATGGACAAAAGAAAGTTGGGAAGGATGATGAGGAGGGGGAAATACGAGGTGTTGAGGGCGAAATGAACGGAAGAGGAGGAGGAGGAGAGGTTCAAATTGCTGCCGGACCCGCCATTGAGCGAGACACCGCCGCGTCCACCACTGATGGGAGGCAGTGGCCGTCTTAGACGGCTCGCCAGAGGCTTGATCATGATGATCAGGACGGCCGCCGCCTCCGTCGCCGACTTTGTCGCCGGCCGTCCGGACATCATCCCCGCTGACATCATCCCTGCTGACGTCATCCCCGCCGACGTCATCCCCGCCGACGTCATCCCCACCGACGTCATCCCCACTGACGTCATCCCCGCCGACGTCAGCCCTGCCAACGAAGCCGATATTGCTGAAGATGACGATTTTGATGAGGCTAAGTGCGTGGTTGGTGCCGGCAGGACGTACTGCCGCAACTGTCGCCGGTACCACCACGCACTTGTGCCTCAAAATTAAAGAAAATATAAAAAATGACCCCAAATTCATTTGAGTATTTAACAAATTCATTTTTTACAGAAAAATCGCACTGCGTCAAATTACGCTTTTGCGTCTTTTACAATCTCAACATCATTAAATTATCTTATCTCAAAACTTACCAATAAATTTTTCAAAAGTAGAGTTGGCAAAAAGTTTAAAAAGCCGGAGTTCAAAGTCATTGCGAGCATTTGATCGCAGCTTTGTAACCTTTTCGATGAACTCCTTCAAAAAAGCTTTTTGTCGAAACTTCATGACTTTTCTTATCTTCAGCAACTTCATGCCCTTTTTCAAGTAGTACTGCAGGTTTTCCAGATGCACCACGTACTTTTTTCGGTCATAAAAAGTGCTCAACAATTTCTTTCTCCGGTATCTTTTGTTCCTATAATCTCGAGGACAGTGATGTTTCAGTAAACGGCGATTGTAAGGAGATAGATGTTTAAAAGAAACCGTGTCTGTATACGGAGCCAGCGGAAATTGATCGTGTGCCTGAAAATGATATCATGTAACTTGTCAAAACAATAAATAACGTATCACAACAAAGATCGGATTTACCTGGTGAAGATGAGAAGGATAATGCAAATCAACTTCAAACACATATCCAGTATCGTCTTGCGAAGGAATGTTGATAATATCTTCAGCAGTCCATTTTTTAAATTCAGTTTTTGAAACCCATTGGAAATCAGAAACTGGTAATTTTAAAGTTTCCATACTCCCGTATAAGTTGTTGGCTGAAAAATTGTACGGATCATAACAAAATGATTTTATCAGATAATACAGTATAAAATTACCATCAATGTATAACAAGTGATCGCCGCTTTTTCTAGGATTGCTATTCCCTTTGGCATAACGCTGAGCGATAAAACTTTGCCCACCTCTGATACCCTTTGTAAAAAAAACGCTCCATTTCAGGATCAGAATAGACATCTAATGATCCGAGGGGTTTGGAGGTTTCAGATTCGGATGTGGGCTTATTATCTGATTTAGCTTGTTCTGAATTTTGAAAGAACATAAGCATGACATCAAAACTCAAACCAGGAATTCCTAATTTAAGTAGACAAAATTTAGTATTACGATACATCCAACGTTAAAGATTAAAATTTACCTAGATAATAAACAGGATCCAATTGAAAATGTTCCATGACCATTTTCCTGTACTGAAGAAATGCTTCACACAGCAAAACAACGTCTAAAGAACAATAGAGCATCATGTAATCCACCACATTCTTGCATTTGAACGATTTAAAGACTTCTTGAGCATGGGAATAATCCGCTTCCGTAATGTGTTCTTCGTTCAATTCAGAATAAAAAGAGTCTTTGGACGGAAGGTTTCGACTTTTCTTCATCTCTTGTAGAGATTGGAAATGTTCGTAACAAAAAACGCCTTTTCTTTTTAAAAGTTTTAAAGCTTTTGATTTTTGACGAACAGGAATTTTTTTATATCTTTCCATTTGTTGTAAAATGGGAAAGGTAAAATTCGAGGTCTGATTCAAATCTTGAACAAGTGCATCTAGACTGCCAGAAATGTGCTCTAACGAATCTTGAATTTTAAATTTGCCCAATGTAAGAGTGCGAAACTTTTCACTGTTTTTTGCTAAGACTTTTACATTTTGCTTAAATTTGGAAACATTTAACTCTTCCACGATTAAATGCAAATCGTATCTGAAACGCGTACATAATTTGTGTTAGTTTAATAAATAAACCCAATTAAGACTTCTTACCCTTGAGCGTTGTGGAAAAAAATTGGTGTGTGAAAGGGACCGGATCTCGTCAAGTTACACAGTGAATGAGCTGCGCCCATTATTTTCCCTGTTACGTGATCATGATCTAGAACTTTTCTGTAATTTCTAGAGTACTTTTTGAATTGACCACCACAAATATGACAAACTTTTGCTTTTTGATACATTTGCCATTCTTGCGGACTAGATTGATTTTTAACAATATGTCTAAATTTTTGTTTTCTTTCGTCAACAACTTTTTCATAGAAATGCATTCGATCCAAAAAATGTTTGGCTGCATCCTCTCCTACATATTCTTCTTGAAAAAATACTTCATCATTCGAATCCACAAAAAGCAAGCTATACCCCACTGGTCTATGCACGTTTATATCGTCACTGGTGGGAAAAGCACACAAACACTCAGTTTTTAAACAGAGTTGACATTTAGATCGTTCTTTGTTTCTTTGAAGTACACATTCAAAATCACAAAATCCAACAACAGGAGCATGAAATTTATGTTTATGATTGGTAAAACTTATGGAGGAATTTTTGGTTGGGTAGACAGCACGTTGTTTATCACAGCAAGTGTCTTCGTGTTTTTCTTTTTTAGATTTGGATCGAAAATGTAGCAGACATTTTTCACAATAGATGTGCTTTTGTTGAGCTGCTTTTTTACCCGACAACAGTCCGGCCCGATTATTCAAAAAACCTTGGATTTTGGTAATTTTAAAGAAATGGTGCTGTTGATTTAAATCCTTGATCTTTTTAAACTTGGAAGAAAAACCCAATTTGACATTAGAACTACAATTGACAATCTTTTTACAAGAAGATTTTTTCTTGCGTTGAATTGGTTTTGCAAGGCGAGAAAATGGAGATTCATTTTCAAGAGAGATTTCAGGATCATATTTTATCATTAACAAATTTAAAATGTTTTTGTTTCTGTTGTTGTTTTTATTAGTAAAAAAACCTAACTTTGAAACTTGACCTTCACTCTCATAAAAAACTGAAATTGAAATTGGTAAATGGGAGTTTCTATTTAGAAATTTTTTTAAATTACAAAATTGAAGAGGGAACTTGAAACCTCTTATATTAAACTTTTTAAGATACTTTATCGGCATTTGACGAAAATCAACAACGGAAACCGTTTCCTCAGGAAAAAGATGTCTAATGTACAGATAAAGAAAATTGAATTTATCGTAACGAGTTTTCCATTCCAAGCAATTAGATCTCTTTAAATCACGTGGAATTTCTATAAAATCCATTTCCAAAGTTTATTTGAAATTTTTTTGAATAAAACAAAATAAGTTCATAAAAATCAAATGCTAGTAATTTGAATATCGCTAAAAGATAAAGATTCAAATCTCCATCCAGAACCTCTCATTAACAAATCTTCTTCTCTATTTACTAAATTATGTAATAATTTTTGGACTTTGCCTTTTAACGAGCGGGATGAATCAAAAGACGTGAATTGAATGTAGCTGGTTCTTAGAGCAAAGACATCTCGATCATTGGACAATATTTGAGGCGACGACTGATCAGAAGGTTTATCAGAGGTATCATCAATATTGGTAGTATTTGGCTCAATGACCTTCTTCTCTGCAGCGGAATTCAAATCAGGAATTTGATACGCTGCTGTCAAAATAAGGGCAACTTTAACCGTAAAAGTTTTACTTAGTTCGTGACAAATAACGTCAACTATTTCTTGTCTATTTTTTTTATTTGCAACAAATCCTTGAAGCGTTTCTTTTGAAAAAATGTGTTTTCGATAAAATTTGATTTTTCCGTTAAGTGCAGATTTGTACAATGAATAATTTAAATTCTCTAAATGAGAAGCGTCAATGTGTGAGACTAAATCTTTTCTCGATTTAAAGGAACTTACTTCGTTCTTACAAAATGGGCATTGAAACGACTGATTAAGTGGGGTCCGAGCTCGAGATTTTGTAGTTTCACGATGACGGAATAAATGATGTTTGTCGCGAGAAGATTTTCTGTCAAATGATTTTTGGCATTCGGGACACACGTAAGATTTCGGCATTCTTACAAAATTCTGAAATCAAAATTTATTTTAACATTAATTTGAGACTACATTATACAATATATACATTATAAACTCAAAAATCTTAAGAAGACAACAAGTCCCTACATCGTTGCAATTGAGTGTTTAATCTTTGGCATTCGTTTTGTAGCCAAATATTTTGACGCTCAAGTGCTCGTATTTGACGTTGAATCAAAGACTCGGCATATCTTTCATTAATATCAAAAATTATTCTTCTTCTGTTGAATAAATGTTCGACACAAGTAGAATAGAGGTGGTCATCATTCGACTCATCAAAATCCTCCTCCTCCTCAACTTCTTCCCCATCGCTGTCCATAAAAATAACGGAACTTGAACGAGTACCGTTTATGGTAGAGGCCGAAGTTTGAGTTGCTGGACGACGGTAAGGGTGAAAATATCTTCCACCCCTGCCAGCACCGCCTCCAACCTCCCGCCCAGTCCTTGGAGCAGAAGTAGATGGTTGAGGATTTCTTTGAATTGGTTGACCTCGACCAACACCACGCCCGACATTCGAAATATTTGAGGTGTTGCGGACAGACCCACCTCGTCCAACTCCGTGACCGACAGGAGAGGGGTTTGAGACGTTATTTGGTCTCGCTAACCTCCTGCCTCGTCCAATCGGTACAACAGTTGGAGAGACTGATGTTAAATCATCAGAATTGATGCTTGATGTCAAATCGTCAGAGTTATTTATAACGTTTGTAAGGTCCGATGTTGAATCATCGGCAGCGTTGTTGTTGTTCTTGTTGATGTTAGAGTTTGATGTTGAATCATCGGCAATAAGTACTGTAACCCTTAACCCTTGCGAGTCATGGGTTACTTGACAAGATTCAGAATTGTTAAGACCAGGCATTTTTACCTTGTGAATTGACTTGGGGTAGAAGACTTTTCTTGGTAAATGAACGAAAATGGAATGACGGAATGGAAAATATATATCCTGATTTTTATAGAAATTTAAGCGGTGAGGCGCTCACTTTTAAACGGTTTTGTAGAGAAATGTACCTACATCAAGCTCTTTCGAGCTCGATGTAGGCACATTTCTTCTCAAAACACTCTCAAAACACCTTAAAACAGTCTAAAACGGGCTTTTAACCATCCGTTTACGCATGAAAACCATCTTGATGCGCTCTCAAACCACCTTGATGGCATCTACATTGAGCCTGTTGCAAGCTCAATCGAGCCTGTTTTCGTCTGTAATCGGCCTGCAACCGGCTTGTTTTCGTCTGTAATCGGCCTGCAACCGGCTTGTTTTCGTCTGCAATCGGCCTGCAACAGGCTCGATTGAGCCTGTAATCGGCCTGCAACCGGCTTGTTTTCGTCTGCAATCGGCTTGCAACAGGCTCAATCGAGCCTGTTGCAAGCCGATTACAAGCTCAATCGAGCCTGTTGCAAGCCGATTACAGACGAAAACAAGCCGATTACAGGCTCAATCGAGCCTGTTGCAAGCCGATTACAGGCTCAATCGAGCCTGTTGCAAGCCGATTGCAGACGAAAACAAGCCGGTTGCAGGCTTGTTGCAACATCTATTTTTTCTTCATTGTCAAATTGTTTTCAATTTAAAAGCACAAAGAAAGGTTCTGAGAATGAAAAATGTTTAAAAATTCCGTCATTTTTCTTGAAACCCGCTCAAATGTAATTTTCAAACTCCAAATTTTAGAAAGAAGAATTTCCAAAGTTGTTTTTGATAAGACAAAAATTTGATCGCGCGTATCAAAGTTTTCATCCATTCCTGTTAAAAATTCAACTCACAGTCGTTTTCAACAGTTTCAATTATCAAGACATCTATTTTCTCATAGTTTTTTGATAAATGTGAGGGGTTAAAATTTTTTAATTATAATTTATCTCTCACATTTATTTTAAAATTGTGAGTTTTTACTACACTCAAGACAACTCCGAAGACCATCTTTATTTCTCATGCTTTTTTGACAAATGTGTGCAGGTCTAAATTCTTTAATTAAATTTGACTCGTCACATTTGGCATTAAAATTGTGAGCTATTACTCAACTCTAAAATTCAAACACTGCTTATCATTTCATGCTTTTTTTACTCTTGTACGGGTCTCATAATGTTTTATTATATATGACACTCGCCACAAGAGTAATTAAATTGTGAGCAATTATTTAGCAGAAACGTTGTTGAAATCGCAGTCAACTTTCATCACATTTCATCATCAAGATCTACGTCTTACGCTTTTTTAACTTTTGTGCGCGGTTTAAATCTTTAATTTCAATATTTGAATCCACATAAAAGTTACAAAATTGTGAGCAACTACTTCACACCGAAAATGTTAACATCTAATCTTCATACTTTTTTGGCACTTGTTTAACTCCAAAATTTTTATTTATTTGGATTTGCTCAAGTACCATTAAATTGTGATTACCAACTCGTCCAAATATTTGTCAAGCACGTTTTCATTTATTAGTTGTGTCTATGTTAAAAGCTGTTTCAGTTGTGCAGAATGGGTGGACAAGTCAACAACCAACCAACATCAGGATCGCCGCATAATTCTGACTGGGATTCTGGTCCTGACGAAGCTGGTATTTACAGTACTTCAGATCCAACTCACATTGTGCATTGTATGCGTCGCATTTCTGCTCATCTTCGCAGAATCAACGAGTCTTTGGAATCATTGGACAGTGAATTGGTAAACTACAGGACCTGTTTCAAAGACAAACTTCTTGGAAAACCTAATATTTCTGGCGACTCAGCTACCAGGTTGTGGTGGTATCGTGAAATCCAAAACGAACTAAAAGTGTTTCATTTTTATGCGTCTTTTTGCATGAAATTGTTGTGCAAAGATTTTTGTTTGGAACAACACTCAGTTGATGGGGAAGACGTATGAACAACAACATTTGGTTAAAGATGAACCCAAATACACATCAACGCTCAGAACCAAACCATCGTTTTGAAGAATTGGATCAATTTCATCAAGATTTGCCAAGATCTTCTAGCCTCAACCGTTTTTACTCTGACCCTTGCACTGATTTTTGTGCTGTGATTGGAATGATCTTTACTATTATTATCTCTATTTGTGCTTGTATATGGTTGATATCGGTATCAACTTGTAACGCTCTAAAATCGCTTGCTTTAACAAATCGTACTTTAGAACTTTCTTTAGTAAATTTTACCAATAATTCATTGTTTTTAAATGATACATTTTAATAGAATAAAAGTTAAATTGGGTTTTTTATTACAATATTTAAAATAACACTTTTTTCGTTGTCGAATTCAATTAAGTCTCCGTCTAATCTCCTTAATTCAATCTTCATGTTGTCTAAATAATCAACATTGCATTTGATAAATTCTAAATGCTCGAAATGGATTGAGCAGTAGTCATTTTGTTTTGACTGTCCGATCGTGGGAATAATTCTAAGTATTGGGTAAAATTTGTCTCCGACAATAGAATGCTGAACAAAATTGGCATAACAAATCATAACACCGGGATACAGTTTGTAAATGTCTATTGGTTGTGGTGCTTGATAAACTGAGTAATTTCTTACGGCAAAAAAATGGTAGTTGTTTTGATCACTAACTCTTTGTTTTTCTTCATTGGGGTAATCGTACATTCCTAAAATTGGACAAAAGCTTTGTGGAAATCCAATTATAAAAATTTGTTCAGTTTTAGCCGTAATTCTTAAATATCCATTGACGTTTTCAAAATGTACTAGTTCCTTTAATTTTTCTGTCAATAAATCATTCATTGCCGTTGTTAAATCGTTAGAGTCACAAAAATAATTTTTCGGTATATTCAATTTGTGTTCTTCCTCTATGTTTTGACCTTTAACCAGTTGTATTATTATTGGTTCATTAGCGATTGATTCTGGAACGCTACATATGCTGTCGGGAAAAGAAATATCCATCAGGGCAATTTTTGCGTTTGGATTTAAATGCAGTGGATGTTTTAAATGCACCCAAAAGCTACTATTTGTATTTTCGTAATCCAATTTGGCATCTACTTTTGAATCAATTCGCACGTGTCTCAATTCGTGATCCATGTTTTTTTCTTTCTCCCTCAAATGGTAATGAATTAAAGACGGTTGACCTTCGTTTAAGCTTAAAAGATTTCCAAAAGCATCTGTGAATTGAGAGTTTATCGTCTCAATATTGGTTTGCCGCACTTGATAATATCTGACCTTTTTTACATTATGGTAAAAATAATGACCCTCCATTTGCTTAGGTAAAGTTGTAGTAAACATAATTGTGGAATAATTATCACTGTTAGGAACGTCGGAAATAATATTTGATTTTACGTGAACTAAACCGGGTTTTAAAACGGAAGTCACCTTACTTGCTATGGTTTGAAACCTAAAATTTTTTTGTAACGGATAATACACATATTCGTTACCAAAATATTTAATTGATTTTTCTCCAGAAAAAAACACTCTGTCTTTATAACATCTTAATTTTATAAGTTTTATTAACTGTTGATGAATTAGTAAGTATCTATTATAATTGTAATTTTTATTTTCCGTCTCATTTTCGGTTTCTTTTTTAGGACCTTCTTCAATTATGTAGAATCTTTTAGTTTCACCGTCTGATTCGAGGTCACCACTAACCATTTTCATTCCCTCCTTGTAAATAAATTGCATCAAATTTTGCATTAATCTAAATACTGTCAGATCTTCTTCATCTAAATTAGGCAAAACCCAAACAGATTTTGTCTGGTTTAAAATCTCGGTCTCTATCTCCTCTTCTGAAGAATTTATAGATGTTAATTCGTTTTTTAGCGTTATGACACCAATTTGACCTTTTGTCATGGTTAATTGGTTGTAATTATAATGTAAGCCCATAGATACTATTCCAATTTCCCATTCTCTATTTTTCAAATCTAAATTTTGCGGAAATAAATTGGTAAAGGAATTTAAAGTATTTTTGACGTCCGTATTGGAACCAGCGTTTGACACGCAATAAATGTTATAATCCATTCCGCGTTATTGTGACACATCAACTACATCTTTCTCATATGTCCAACTAGGGTTTTTATACCCTCTCCATTTCACCAAAACCATGTTTTCACCTGTTTTTTTATCTTTTTTTGTTCGTAAAACCTTTTCAATCACAAATAATTCCGGCTCAATTACGGGAGTAAGTTCACTCTCATAAAAATTTCCTTCCAGAGTTTCATCCTGTTCTAAAGTTTCCAATTCATAAGTAGGTTTAGGCAAACGAGTAAAAATTGATTTTATTTTAAAAATTTCTTCCTTAAATTGTTGTGTAAAACCTCTGTCAAATTTTCCCTTCATTATGCTAATGCGCACGGTTTGACCAATTTTGTATTTTGGTCTTTTTCTTTTAAACTTCGAATAATGCAATTCCTGTTTTCTTCTAATAAAATAAGTCCGACCGGGGAGCTCAGCTTCGGCGGGTGACATCCCAATCATGCGATGTTTACGATGGTTGTAGGTATGAACAAGAAAAGGTAACGCGTCGATGTACCTATCTGTATTTTCGTGAGTCATGTATTTAAACATCAGATTTTTTAAAGTTCGGTTAAATCTTTCCACAAAAGGGGCGTGCACAAAATTGTTGCTGTGTAATAGAAGAATGTTATTGTTTTTGCAGTAGGCTTGAAACAATTTATTCTTTATTTCTGCGCCTTTATCAGCTAAAATTCTACGAGGAAACTTTTTTGCTCTTCTCATAATAGACTCAAACCCCTCCATAAAAGTTTTTGCTGTTTTATTTTTTAAGGGTTCTACAAACGCGAATCGTGTAAAAATATCAATAGCCGTTAAAAGGTATCTATTCCCATCATTTTCTTCGATCAAATTTCCTAAATCTATAAGATCAATTTGAAATTGATATCTCTTATGATAAGCAAATGTCGGATTTCTAGGTTTAGGTAATTTTGGTTGTTTATGAAGTGTGTAAGAATCAGTTCCCTTTAACCATTCTTCTATTGTTGTCAAAGGAATTTTTTTTCCATAATAATAATAAATCAACGCAGGAGATGCAAAAGCTATTGGTGAGCCTGGTCTTGCATATTCTTTTAAAAAAATCTCTTTTGTTGTCATTTCTTTTTAAAACAAGGGTTGTTTAGTTATTCTCCGTCTTTTTTTCCTAGATTTAGCAATTGATGAGGTTTTCCTCTTTCTGCTTGAATTTTGAGCTCGATATTCGTTGTTGGTATCTGCTTGTCTAGCAGCGTTAAGCAAAATACCGCGAGTAGCTGATTTTAAACGTTGTTTAGCTTTTCTGCCGACCGGTTGACCCTCCAAAGCCTCTAATGCTGTTTCTACCGCCGCCTTTGTCGCCTCTTTTTTCAAAGCTTTACCTGCGGATCTTATCGGTGCGCTTCTAGCCACTTTTCCAATAGTTTTTACCGCTGATTTTGCTACCGGCATTAAACCGCGAAAAATTCCGGAAAAAAGTGATCCGATTCCCGAGCCTCGTTGCCAACGTAAGCCGCTGTGGTAATTCATATATTTTCTTATTGCTCTAGACTTTTAAGACATCTGTATAAAGACATAACACTGACGCCTAAAATACGAGCCGTATTTTTGACGCTTGGATATAGTGCTCTTGTTTCTTTTAAAAAGGCATAAGCACATGCTGCTAATAAAGTCCTAGGAGCAAAAGAACTATTTTCATTTTTATTTAGTTTTTCTTTTATAGTTGTCATTTCTTGATAATTTAACTGTAGAGGCTGTAAAAAATATTCTGCCATATCTTTTGCTTTTATAGAATTTTCTGTCTTGATTGTGTTGGTCGAATCTTGCCTGTATAATTTTATCCATCTCCATACCGTTTTTGGACTAATACCAATTTCCTGACACAAATGACTTATTGGACGGGGAATTTTTTCCTTTATTAAACTTTGATACAATGCCATAGCAATTAAGCCTTTTGGATTAATTTTAATTTTTCCATTTTTTTGATAATGCCACGCTGCTATTTCTGTCCACAAATCAAAAATAGTTTTTGTAACATCATTATTTAAATGTAATTTATTACATAAATTTTTTAAAATATTTTTTTCTTTCTTTAAATGTTCGCTGTTTTGTTCAAAGTCTTCATTTAAATTTTTTATTTTTTCCCATTTTGTTTCTAAATTTGGTTCACAATATATTTTATCAATAACTAAACCACACTCAGTACACACTACGTCTCCTTGTCTGGTGTCTTCTATTATATATTGATGAATGCACATTTTAATCAAATCTAATTTTTGATCATAATTTCATTGTTTATTGAATGAAGTTCAAAATTTGACTGATTTTACAAATAAACTGACGTAATCTTTTATTATTTTGAATTTATTCAGTTCTATATTTTTTCAGCAATTCATAAATAATTTTTATTCCTTGTTTAGCATCTTTTTCACAGGAAGCACCAATTATTACTATTTTTCCAGACGAAAATATTAAAGCAGAACACTTCTTTAATGTTAAAAACATTCCAGGAAATTTCTCACAGTCGTATCTTTTTTGGATAATTTCAAAATCTACATTTAATTTCAAATTGTTGTAAAATGTTAATAAATTGATTTTTGATGTCATATGACACAAACAAGTCATGTTTTCTATTTTAAACTTTTCAGTAATAAATTTATTATTTATAACAAGTTTTAATTCGTCTAATGCTTTTGGTATATGCTCTGTGGAAGGGATTTTAGTAATATTTACGTGGAAATTTTGATTTTGCTTTGTTTTAGTAAACACAATAAAAGAATATTTTTTCTTAACAACAGTAAAATTATTATAATGTTTTAGTACATTATCAGTATTAAAAGAAATTTTGTCGCTGTCGATGAGACGAATTTTGCAGCTGATTTTAACATTGCTGACCAACACTTCCATCTTGGAATGGGCTTGCCTGACAAAAGCGGAATTGCTGGATTAGCCGTGGAACAAAACGATGGCACAGAAAGTGGTTTAGCGCTTCACGCACCCTTAGAAGTAGAAACGGGTCTATTGGAAGGGGCTCACGTTATTTACAATAGCGTGGCTTCTATCACCAACACCGGCCCGGTAGAATTTCTTGTTCCTCGCGACAACGAGTGTTCTTTTATACTGAGTCAAACCAGACTCAGTGGACATTTTGTAGTGACAAATGATGACGGTGGCTTTGTCACGGACGCAAGTAAAACCGCGTTGGTAAATCATTTTGCTGCTTGTTTATTCAGTCAAGTGGAAGTGTATTTGAACGGAGTTCAAGTAGCTGATTTAAGTTCGGCGGTCACCTACCCCTGGAGAATGTTTTTACAATCATATTTAAGTTACAATATTGACGTAAAAGACACTTATCTGGCTGCCGAAGGATATTATCCTGAAACTATAGACGAAGTTACCACCACCAAAATTACTGATGAAGTTTCTTCTAATTCTTTGAAAAAAAGAAAAAATTTAATTTTAAACGGAAAAAAAGTATTTTTCAACTCGCGTATAGCTGTTGATCTGTTTGACACTGATCGATTCTTACCACCAAATGTGGATATCAAGATAAAATTGGTTAGATCGGCTGAAACATTTGGTTTGCTTCAAGATCCTGCGGCAGCAAAACCTTTCAAGATTGTGTTGAAAGATGTCAAATTGCATATGAGAAAAGTGTTGCCTACGTTGATAATACGAGAAAGTTTCAAAAACAAACTTTTAAAAGAACCGTGCTACCTGCCTTTTAGCTCTACACGTTTAAGACATTACGTTATTCCTCAAGGCGTGTCGTCTTTTAACATCGCTAATATTGCTAATGGAACATTACCCAAACAAGTGTTTTTTGTGATGATTCACAATCAGGCTATGTCACATGCTCCCGACAAAAATCCTTTCAATTTTCAACACTTTAATCTTTCCTCGTTTAATTTAAAAAAGAACGGGCAATGTGTATTTCCCAAACCTTTTCAACCTAACATAGAGGAAGGGGACGCCGTTGACTTATATCGGCATTTATACGACAGTATAGGTATTTCGCACGGCAATCAGTCCATTGGCTTGACGTATGATGCTTTTATAAATGGAAAATTTTTTCTGGCGGCCGACTTGACACCGGATCAATGTAATTCGTATCACACACATCCAGAAAATTATGGAAATTTAGATTTAGAATTGGCTTTTTCCCAAGTCACTCCCCATCCAATATACGTTCTAGCCTTATCTATTTTTAACTCCGGTATTAAAATAGATCAATTTCAACAAGTCATGAAAGGAACCAATTAAAATATGAAGGGCGGGTTATCAAATATCTTTTTAAACAATTACATTCGTCCCAGATGTAAGAATTTCATCGGAGTATTTTCGGTCGACGACTTGCCATCTGATCCGCTTTCATTGCCTTGCTGTCTGATCGCTAACTTATCCAAAAGAAATGAAGAAGGATCTCATTTCGTGGCAATGTACATTAACAAGAAAAATCAACTCTATTATTTTGATTCTTTCGGTTTTTTACCACCGATATGGAATAAATGCCTGATGAAGTTTTTACGACCCTGGATAGAGAAGAACTCCTTCAAAATTGTCTTATCTCACTCAATTCAAAGTTTCCGTTCTTTGTTTTGTGGATGGTACACGTGCGCATTTTGTTTATCTGTGGGCAACAATATAATGACCCCTCAACAATTTGTTAAAATATTTGTAAAAAATCCCAAATCAGAAAATGATAAAATTGTGACTCATTTTATTAAAAAAATTGAAAATAAATGTTGATATATTTTACTTTCATAACTTTGGATATTTTCCTGAAAAAAGTTTTTTAACAGAATCTACTTTAGCTTCTGATTTGGACATTTTTCTTGTTTTTGATCTGGTTTTTGCGGGAGACGTACCAGCTTCAGTAGGGTCCCTGTTTATTGGGCTTTTAGATTGTGACATTTTCATTGATTTTGATCTGATTTTGGTTTGTGCAGGAGTCATGTCAGCATCAGTGGAATTTCTTTTTGTTGCACTCTTTGATTTAGCTTTTCCGGCTGAAAATCGTATTTTAACAGGTGTGAGTGGAAATGAAGGAGAAGAGCTTCCAATTCCTCTTAATCTTCTTTTTCGAGGGGTAGAGGTCATTCCAAAAATTTTATCTTGATTTCTTACAGACAATTCTTTATAATGTTCTTTCATCATATGTTTGGCAAATTGTGGAATGCCGACATATTGCTTCCCGCAATTGGGAAAGGGACAAACTATTTTGCCGGCTGCATTCTTTTCTTTCACTGCTTTTGCAATAGGTGTATTTCGCCAATTTAACACAACTGGAGATTTTATTGTGGAAAGTGCGTATGAGTAATCCATTTCATTTGAGCTGTTTCTTCTAGCGTAAGGGCTGGAAATCATTCCTTTAATGGTCTTTTTGTCTTTCAAAGCTATATCTTTAGGATGATCTTTTAGCAAATGTTTGCCTAATTGCCCTTCGTCAACATATTGCTTCCAACAATCAGGAACTGGACAAACTAATTTGCCTTTTGAATTTCTTTTCGTCATCGCTTCTAAAACAGGTGTTTCTCGCCATTCTTCTCGTTTGGTAGCAACAGGAGTTGAATAAGCTGATTCGTTCGGACTTTTTGTTTTTTCAGGACTAAGAGATTTTTCTGCAACAAATTGTCTTTCAATAATGGGGGTACTAGGTAAATTATTTTCTTCTTGTTGGGGAATTTCAGTAGGTGTTCTGTAAAGAGATACGTCTGTGAGATCCATATTGGTATCAATTCGAGCAGGTGTTAGTGTATTTGGTATTTCCTCTCGTTGTGTAATTTGGGTGGATGGTGATCTTGAAACTGGGTGGTAAGCACGGTCAATACTGCTACCTTTTTGGGTAACTCGACCAGGGGACATTACATTCTGTATTTCTTCCCGTTGAGGAATTTGAGTAGATGGTGATCTCGAAAGAGATTGGTAAGTACGACCCATGCTATCAGATTGGGCAATTGATGTGACATTTGGGAATTTATCAGACCCAAAACGAAGTAATTTATCCCCAGTTTGGATTATTTTCTGCCTGTCTTGTAGATTTTTAAATTTAATGGCATTTTCAATATAGTTGGTTGTTTCCGGTTTTTCATTCATAGAAATAAGTTCCTTTTTTGATTCATCGTCTTCCGTATTTTTTATTAATGAATAATATAATCTTTTAGGTACTAAAAACATGGAATACATTTCATCATGTGGTTTTATTTTTACACCTGAGCTCATTTTTAACGACGACGTCGCGAACTTTTATTTGCAATAATTTGAGCCAAAAGAGGGATGACGGTGCTGGCGATCGCTGATAAAACTCCTAAAATTCCGCCCTTTTGTAATATTTTTCTTTTTTTTGAAATGTCGGAAGAACGACGCGGCGGTGCAGCAAGACGTCTAAATTCTGACAAATGAGCTCTTATCTTTTTTTGAAGACGTGTTCGTACTTTGCCATGTATGGGCAAATCACCGTTCAAAACGTAATGTAATATACGACAAAGCAATTCAACACCGCGATCGTCCAAATGACTTAAAAAATTTGCACAATCCTGATGTTTTAATTTTTTTATTACATAAAAAAGTGAACTAGCTTTTCCTAATGTTTTAGACATTTTGACAGTTGCAATTTTTTATTTTTCTTAAATAGATATGAAAATCCTTTAAACGGTAACGTAAGCTTTCATCAGTCCCTCGTACGGAAAAATGTTGCTTCGAATTCTGACTTTATCGTCTTGTTGTTGATGGAAATCTAGAAGGAGATATCCGTGACTTCGACCGTTAACAGCTTCCCTATATGCTTTATTTAAAATTCCGACTCGTCCGGGGAAAATTTGTTTAGCCAAATGCGCAACCGCACTTCTGTCCCGAGGATTGTTAAAAAGAACCATATACTGAGTGTTTATGCTTAATGTCCGCAAATCACCTTTTTTATCAAATAAATTTTGACACAGAAAAACGGTGAAACAATTGTAGTGATGAGTCAAAACCGTAAAAAAATGTTTTAATATTTGTCCAACATCGTCTAAATAATCATCAAAAACAACTAATTTGGGCATTTTTCTTGGATATGATTCCAAAATATCTTTCAATTCTTCAATTGAATTTGGAATACTTTTAAATTTACGAAATGATGGAAAGCGAGAATTTGAACGTTTGTCTCGATTCATATCATCTTCCATGTATTCATAAGCTTTTTGTGGTTCTTTGTAAAACAACAACATTGTTTCTGGTGGAGTTGCAAAATATTCATGCCTACCAACCACTAAATGTTTAAGCCACGTTGTTTTTCCACTCGATGTTGGGCCAACAATCAACATGTTGGAAGGAATACTGAACCTTAAATCAAAACCATCCATTTTGCTAGTTTTTGAAAAATATTTAAAAATTTTTTCTTAAATAAAAGTAACAATATGATTTATTTATTTACAAATAGGGCATTTAGATGATTTGTTGTTGACAATAACACAATTTCCTAATGATAAAGTGTGATATCCGCAATTTAAAATGTGTCTTTTGGAGTCCATTGCTGATAACGCAATCTTTCTTTGAAAACATGTCCGAATTTTATGATTTTTTGATCTTAAGTTTTTGAAAGATTTGTAAATTAGAACAGCCTGTTTCAAACATTTTTTGTAATCGTTATAGGATAATTGCTTTTTTATGCTAGATTTTTTTAAACCTTTGCAAATTTTCTTTTCTTCTGTTTTGTTTTTGTCTGAAAAATCAGTAATTTTCATAGAATAACATTTTGGACGTAAGCCTATAAAATGAGTAATAGCTGCTCTGCCTTTTAGTTCATCTTTGAAGTAAAAAAGCTGATTGGCTCTACTGTCATCAAAAAGAGGATGTTGTTTGGGGTACTTTGAAAAATCAAATATGTGCTCCAATTTTTTCATTTCCCTTTCCAAGTTGTTGCATCTTACTTTTAAAAGAAAAGAATCAGTGTCTGAGAAACATAAAGACACATTTTCTTCGCCAAAATGTTGTTGAATTGTGTCATAATACGATCTGTACATAAACAACTTGGACAATTCCAAAATAGAAAATCCAACAGCTAAAGGCTTCCTGAGCTCTATTATTGCCGGCTTCTTGTTGACAGCCACCAAGTTTTCATTGATGATTTGAAAACTGTTGATGTGTTGACCAAGACTGGTTTTCCTTAAGCTCTGTTCATCACCACAAAGGATCACTTCAGAGTAATTTCGAACATTTTCTGAAATGCAGAATAAGATTTATTTAATAAAGAAAATTGATTATGTGCGCAATCACCTCAGCTAACTAGCCGTCCCATATCACATTTCATTTTCCTCTGTAATTAGCAATGTACTATAATTTACTTCAATTTGAAATCATTCCTTTTTTAAAGCCCGACCTAAACGGACATCAAAAATTCCAACAAAATCAACACTAAGTCAAAATGGATAAAAAAGATCAGGAAAAGAACAAAGCTTTTTGGTTAAAAGTAATAGAATCAGCCCAGGAGGAGGAAACTTCAAGTCCGACTTCTGGCAGTAGCTCTACCGGGGCTGCGGCTGGGGGGGCATGGTCATCTACTAAAACTGAGGGAAGATGGTCATCTTCTGGGGCTGTGGGTGGAGGATCATGGACATCTTCCGAGCGTCCCGTGGCACCTGCTTGGCCATCACGGACTCCGTACAAGTCCGTCCCACGAAAATCAGGGTCGGAGTCATGGAAGAGCGCATCTACTGCTGGGGTTGGGGGCGGAGAAGCATGGTCATCCACTAAAACCGGAGGAGCATGGTCATCTTCTGCGGCTGTGGGTGGAGGATCATGGTCATCTTCCGAGCGTCCCGTGGCACCTGCTTGGCCATCACGGACCCCGTACAAGTCCGTCCCACAAAAATCAGGGTCGGAGTCATGGAAGAGCGCATCTACTGTCGGAGCCGGGAGTGGGGGAGCATGGTCATCCACTAAAACTGGAGGAGCATGGTCATCTTCTGGGGCTGTGGGCGGAGGAGCATGGTCATCTGCTAAAAATGAGGGGGAATGGTCATCCACTAAAACTGCAGGAGCATGGTCATCTTCCGCGGCCTTGGGTGGGGGATCATGGTCATCTTCTGAACGCCCCGTGGCACCTGCTTGGCCATCACGGACCCCGTATAAGTCCGTCCCACAAAAATCAGAGCCGGAGTCGTGGAAGAGCGCATCTACTACCGGTGCTGGGGGCGGGGGAGCATGGTCATCTTCTAAAACTGGAGGAGCATGGACATCTTCTGGGGCTGTGGGCGGAGGAGCATGGTCATCTGCTAAAACTGGGGGGGCATGGTCATCTACTAAAACTGGAGGAGCATGGTCATCTTCTGCGGCTTTGGGTGGAGAATCATGGTCATCTTCTGAGCGGCCCGTAGCACCCGCTTGGCCATCACGAACCCCGTACAAATCCGTTCCACAAAGGTCGGAGTCGGAGTCACGAAAGCAGTCCTCTCATCGCGTGTCATTTGATTTGTCTTCACAATCAACACAAAAATCTAAACCACAACCCTATACTCACGTGGAACCTTCACCAACACCGGAAGTGCGTCAAGTAACGGCATTTCCATCGGTGTGGTCTCCGTCTACAGCTCGAAAAGTTACAAAAAAAAATTAAAATTTAAATTTGATCATTTTTCTTTTTCTTTTTGATTACAAAATAAACGCATCATTTTATAAAAATTGATTTTTCAAAAGTTTGCGTACTTAATTAATTCATTTTGCGAATTTTTAATTTAATATTGATCTAATATTATGAATATTTATGAGATAATTTGCTAATTAATATGTAAAGGTTTGGAGATTCATTTTCTAAAATTGACAAAACCATGCGGGAAAATTCAAAACAAAATTTAGAGAAGGGAGAGGACAAGAAGAAGAAGGAAAAGGAAAATGAACAGGGTAAAGTTAGGAAGGATGAGGAGGGGGAAATACGAAGTGTTGAGGGCGAAATGGGTGGAAGAGGAGGAGCAGGAGGAGGAGAGGTTCAAGCTGCTGCCGGACCCGCCTGTGAGCGAGACACCACCGCGTGCACCGCTGATGTGGGGCGGTGGCCGTCTTAGACGGTTTGCCAGAGGCTTGATCATGATGATCAGGACGGCCGCCGCCTCCATCGCCGACTTTGTTGCCGGCCGTCCGGACGTCAACCCTGCTGACGTCATCTTCGCCGACGTCATCCCCGCCGACGTCATCCCCGCCGACGTCATCCCCGCCGATGTTATCCCCACCGACGTCACCCCCACTGACGTCATGCCCATCGACGTCAGCCCCGCCAACGAAGCCGACATTGTCGAAGATGACGATTTTGATGAGGCTAAGTGCGTGGTTGGTGCCGGCAGGACGTACTGCCGCAACTGTCGCCGGTACCACCACGCACTTGTGCCTCAAAATTAAAGAAAAATACAAAAATGACCCCAAATTTTTTGACTATTTAACAAATTCATTTTTTTACAGAATAATGGACCGCGTCAAATTACGCTTTTGCGTCTTTTACAATTCCAACATCATTAAATTATCTTATCTCAAAACTTACCAATAAATTTTCCAAAAGTAGAGTTGGCAAAAAGTTTAAAAAGCCGGAGTTCAAAATCATTGCGAGCATTTGATCGCAGCTTTGTAACCTTTTCGATGAACTCCTTCAAAAAAGCTTTTTGTCGAAACTTCATGACTTTTCTTATCTTCAGCAACTTCATGCCCTTCTTCAAGTAGTATTGCAGGTTTTCCAGATGCACCACGTACTTTTTTCGGTCATAAAAAGTGCTCAACAATTTCTTGCTCCGGTATCTTTTATTCCTATAATCTCGAGGGCAGTGATGTTTCAGTAAACGGCGATTGTAAGGAGATAGATGTTTAAAAGAAACCGTATCTGTATAGGGAGCCAGCGGAAATTGATCGTGTGCCTGAAAATGATATCGTGTAACTTGTCAAAACAATAAATAACGTATCACAACAAAGATCGGATTTACCTGATGAAGATGAGAAGGATAATGCAAATCAACTTCAAACGCATATCCAGTATCGTCTTGCGAAGGAATGTTGATAATATCTTCAGCAGTCCATTTTTTAAATTCAGTTTTTGAAACCCATTGGAAATCAGAAACTGGTAATTTTAAAGTTTCCATACTCCCGTATAAGTTGTTGGCTGAAAAATTGTACGGATCATAACAAAATGATTTATCAGATAATACAGTATAAAATTACCATCAATGTATAACAAGTGATCGCCGCTTTTTCTAGGATTGCTATTCCCTTTGGCATAACGCTGAGCGATAAAACTTTGCCCACCTCTGATACCCTTTGTAAAAAAACGCTCCATTTCAGGATCAGAATAGACATCTAATGATCCGAGGGGTTTGGAGGTTTCAGATTCGGATGTGGGCTTATTATCTGATTTAGCTTGTTCTGAATTTTGAAAGAACATAAGCATGACATCAAAACTCAAACCAGGAATTCCTATTTAAGTAGACAAAATTTAATATCACAATACATCCAACGGTAAAGATTAAAATTTACCTAGATAATAAACAGGATCCAATTGAAAATGTTCCATGACCATTTTTCTGTACTGAAGAAATGCTTCACACAGCAAAACAACGTCTAAAGAACAATAGAGCATCATGTAATCCACCACATTCTTGCATTTGAACGATTTAAAGACTTCTTGAGCATGGGAATAATCCGCTTCCGTAATGTGTTCTTCGTTCAATTCAGAATAAAAAGAGTCTTTAGATGGAAGGTTTCGACTTTTCTTCATCTCTTGTAGAGATTGGAAATGTTCGTAACAAAAAACACCTTTTCTTTTTAAAAGTTTTAAAGCTTTTGATTTTTGACGAACAGGAATTTTTTTATATCTTTCCATTTGTTGTAAAATGGGAAAGGTAAAATTCGAGGTCTGATTCAAATCTTGAACAAGTGCATCTAGACTGCCAGAAATGTGCTCTAACGAATCTTGAATTTTGAATTTGCCCAATGTAAGGGTGCGAAACTTTTCACTGTTTTTTGCTAAGACTTTTACATTATGCTTAAATTTGGAAACATTTAACTCTTCCACGATTAAATGCAAATCGTATCTGAAACACGTACATAATTTGAGTTAGTTTAATAAGTAAACCCAATTAAGACTTCTTACCCTTGAGCGTTGTGGAAAAAAATCGGAGTGTGAAAGGGACCGGATCTCGTCAAGTTACACAGTGAATGAGCTGCGCCCATTATTTTCCCTGTTACGTGATCATGATCTAGAACTTTTCTGTAATTTCTAGAGTACTTTTTGAATTGACCACCACAAATATGACAAACTTTTGCTTTTTGATACATTTGCCATTCTTGCGGACTAGATTGATTTTTAACAATATGTCTGAATTTTTGTTTTCTTTCGTCAACAACTTTTTCATAAAAATGCATTCGATCCAAAAAATGTTTGGCTGCATCCTCTCCTACATATTCTTCTTGAAAAAATACCTCATCATTCGAATCCACAAAAAGCAAGCTATACCCCACTGGTCTATGCACGTTTATATCGTCACTGGTGGGAAAAGCACACAAGCACTCAGTTTTTAAACAGAGTTGACATTTAGATCGTTCTTTGTTTCTTTGAAGTACACATTCAAAATCACAAAATCCAACAACAGGAGCATGAAATTTATGTTTATGATTGGTGAAACTTATGGAGGAATTTTTACTTGGGTAGATAGCACGTTGTTTATCACAGCAAGTGTTTTCGTGTTTTTCTTTTTTAGATTTGGATCGAAAATGAAGCAGACATTTTTCGCAATAGATGTGCTTCTGTTGAGCTGCTTTTTTACCCGACAACAGTCCGGCCCGATTATTCAAAAAACCTTGGATTTTGGTAATTTTAAAGAAATGGTGCTGTTGATTTAAATCCTTGATCTTTTTAAACTTGGAAGAAAAACCCCATTTGACATTAGAACTACAATTGACAATCTTTTTACAAGAAGATTTTTTCTTGCGTTGAATTGGTTTTGCAAGGCGAGAAAATGGAGATTCATTTTCAAGAGAAATTTCAGGATCATATTTTATCATTAACAAATTTAAAATGTTTTTGTTTCTGTTGTTGTTTTTATTAGTAAAAAAACCTAACTTTGAAACTTGACCTTCACTCTCATAAAAAACTGAAATTGAAATCGGTAAATGGGAGTTTCTATTTAAGAATTTTTTTAAATTACAAAATTGAAGAGGGAATTTGAAACCTCTTATATTAAACTTTTTAAGATACTTTATCGGCATTTGACGAAAATCAACAACGGAAACCGTTTCCTCAGGAAAAAGATGTCTAATGTACAGATAAAGAAAATTGAATTTATCGTAACGAGTTTTCCATTCCAAGCAATTAGATCTCTTTAAATCACGTGGAATTTCTATAAAATCCATTTCCAAAGTTTATTTGAAATTTTTTTGAATAAAACAAAATAAGTTCATAAAAATCAAATGCTAGTAATTTGAATATCGCTAAAAGATAAAGATTCAAATCTCCATCCAGAACCTCTCATTAACAAATCTTCTTCTCTATTTACTAAATTATGTAATAATTTTTGGACTTTGCCTTTTAACGAGCGGGATGAATCAAAAGACGTGAATTGAATGTAGCTGGTTCTTAGAGCAAAAACATCTCGATCATTGGACAATATTTGAGGCGACGACTGATCAGTAGGTTTGTCAGTGGTGTCATCAATATTGGTAGTATCTAGTTCAATGTCTTTCTTCTCTGCAGCGGAATTCAAATCAGGAATTTGATACGCCGCTGTCAAAATAAGGGCAACTTTAACCGTAAAAGTTTTACTTAGTTCGTGACAAATAACGTCAACTATTTCTTGTCTATTTTTTTTATTTGCAACAAATCCTTGAAGTGTTTCTTTTGAAAAAATGTGTTTTCGATAAAATTTGATTTTTCCGTTAAGTGCAGATTTGTGCAATAAATAATTTAAATTCTCTAAATGAGAAGCGTCAATGTGTGAGACTAAATCTTTTCTTGATTTAAAGGAACTTACTCCGTTCTTACAAAATGGGCATTGAAACGACTGATTAAGTGGGATCCGAGCTCGAGATTTTGTAGTTTCACGATGACGGAATAAATGATGTTTGTCGCGAGAAGATTTTCTGTCAAATGATTTTTGGCATTCGGGACACACGTAAGATTTCGGCATTCTTACAAAATTCTGAAATCAAAATTTATTTTAACATTAATTTGAGACTACATTATACATTATATACATTATAAACTCAAAAATCTTAAGAAGACAACAAATCTCTGCATCGTTGCAATTGAGTGTTTAATCTTTGGCATTCGTTTCGAAGCCAAAGATTTTGACGCTCAAGTGCTTGTATTTGACGTACAATCAAAGACTCGGCATATCTTTCATTAATATCGAAAATTACTCTTCTTCTTCTGAATAAATGCTCAACACAAGTAGAATAGTGGTAGTCATCATCCGTCTCATCAAAATCCTCCTCCTCCTCAACTTCTTCCCCATCGCTGTTTATAAAAATAACAGAACTTGTCCGAGTACCGTTTATGGTAGAGGCCGAAGTTTGAGTTGCTGGACGACGGTAAGGGTGAAAATATCTTCCACCCCTACCAGCACCACCTCCAACCTCTCGCCCAGTACTTGGAGCAGAAGTAGATGGTTGAGGATTTCTTTGAATTGGTTGACCTCGACCAACACCACGTCCGACATTCGAAATATATGAGGGGTTGCGGACAATCCCACCTCGTCCAACTCCGTGACCAACAGGAGAGGGGTTTGAGACGTTATTTGGTCTCGCTAACCTCCCGGCTCGTCCAATTGGTACAACAGTTGGAGAGACTGATGTTAAATCATCAGAATTGTTGCTTGATGTCAAATCGTCAGAGTTATTTATAACGTTTGTGAGATCCGATGTTGAATCATCGGCAGCGTTGTTGTTGTTGTTGTTGGAGTTTGATGTTGAATCATCAGCAATACGTACTGTAACCCTTAACCCTTGCGAGTCATGGGTTACTTGACGAGATTCAGAATTGAAACCAGGCATTTTTACCTTGAGAATTAACTTGGAGTAGAAGACTTTTCTTGGTAAATGAACGAAAATGGAATGACGGAATGGAAAATATATATCCTGACTTTTATAGAAATTTAAGGGTGAGGCGCTCACTTTTAAACGGTTTTTAGTCCAATCGCACAAGATCATAACTGCATGAGAAAAATCCTGCCCAACACCCCGAAAAATCAGATTTCTGACAGTAAATTTATGGTCACTGATTTTTGATGCAACGTGCATCATTTAATCACTGTTTAATACTTAAATCAATGAAAAATTAATGATCATGTTATTTCAAGTTTTTAAATTCCTTGGTCACGTGCTTGGTTGACGATGCAATGTGCATCATCTAATCTTTGTTAAATACTTCAATTAACGGAAAATTGATGTTCATATCATTTTGAGTTTTTAAAATTCTTTGAACACGTGCTTGGTTGACAATGCAATGTACATCATCTAATCTCCGTTAAATACTTCAATCAACAGAAAATTAATGATTGTGTCATTTCGAGATTTTAAATTCCTTGATCAAAAGCTTAGTTTCTTAATTGAAATTTTAATTCAATGATCGTATCGAGCACTTGTCCTCACACATGATCAGTGTTGGGTCCTTTAGGGCGTCAACTAGCACATGTTGGTGGTAGACATTAAACTTTAAAAAGGTTTAAAAGAAAAGGATTTTTTACTTTGAATGTCAGTGTAAATTTGAGTTTAGAGTAAATAACCCGCATTTAAGAAAAGAACATGAAGGAATCACCAGCGAAAAAGAGAAAATTAAATTCTCGCATTAAAGATGCCAAAGAGGACAATCATAAGATTATTCAGGAGGAGAAGAAAAAGAAGACCAAAAAGGAGACAGAAAAAAATGATAAAAAAATTGGTAAGGAGAAACGTGAAACTAGGAACTCCAAGAAGAATTCAAATAAAAAACATCAATTAAGATCAGGTAATTTGAAATTTATATTTTTATTACATGAACCTTATTTTCTATTTTGATCAACATTTTAGAAAAGAAACAAAAAAAGAAAGATGTCAACATCGGAATCGGATGACATGTTTGAAGAAATTGAGGAATCGGAAGCGGAAGAGTTAACTTCCGACTCTGATGATGCTTCAACTGAAGTAGAACAACCAAGCGATGAAAGTTCAGAAAATAATGACGATGATGATGATGATGATGATGTTGATGATGACAATGTGAGTAGTACGGATGAAGACCTTGACGAACAGACACAAGATGTTTTAGAAAAGAAAAGAAAAAATCCGATTAAGAAGATGCTGAAGTTAGAAAATGAAATTAATAACCACGCGGTTTATGAAGGTGCGTCATTGATGGCGTATCAAATTTTAATGAATGAAGACGAGCAAAAAGTATTTTTTCGAAATTGGACAACTGAAAAAATGGCTGACACTAGGGACATTGATTTTATGGAATGGCAAAAAGAACATTCTACAAGAGAAGCGTACTTTTTTGGACCAGATAACGTAAGTTTTGATAATTAAATTTGATCTGATTTCATTGCAGAAATAATGAAATTTTTTATTTCAGTACATGTACATAAATCCGGCTACACTAAAGAAGTTTATTGAACTAATCAAAAACAAAAAGGTGGATGAAAAAAGTGTTAGCCTTCCAATAAAACCAATGTATAAGGTCGTATACCTTAATCCTCAAGTGACCGTAGGAATCACTGGTTTGAGGCATATTCAAAAAGCCGGAGGATTGTCGACCTGGCCGGTAATCTACATGAAAAAGGAACATGTAAGTAAAATTGATAGCAAAAATTGAACACTTTTAAACCGCATGCTTTTCAGTATAATGAAAACAACCAACAATATTCAACAAAAATCATGAAAATCCAGGTGCCTTTAAGAGGATTGGAAGAAATAACAAAGGCGTTCATGGAATTGTGTTTCGGTATTAAAAAAAAACTACCTAAAATTCAACAATGAAATGAGGTGGTTACTTTGTACATATGTATATTTTAAATAAAAGAGATGCGCATACTCTAAATAATACCTTATCTACTAATACAATAAAATATAAAATAAAAATTTAAACCGAAGTGGGCGGATGCAAAACAGAAGAAGTAGATTTTGAAGACTCCTCTTGAGCGGTGGTGACGGAAAAAAGAGGGTTGGAAGAATCATTGAAAATTTGAGATCGTCGTCTGTCAAATATAGAACGTGAATATAACGGAGTTGGGTCATCTTGAGCGGTGGTGACGGGAAAATGAGGGTTGAAAGACTCATTGAAATATTGAGCCCGTCGTCTCTCGAGCGTAGTACGTGGATACAACGGAATTGGACGAATCACTGGTTGGAAATGAGATTTCTGAAAATAATAAAGTAAATGTATGATTATAATGAACAATTATGAAAATAAAAAATATTTTTACCGCCAAATCCATCAAATATGATTCATCAGTGTTCATTATTTTGTTGCATGTTTTTGGTTCTGAATTGACAACAGCTGGAGAAGAAGGAGCGCCCAAAACTTCAACATTTGTTTCAGAAGTTGAATCTTGAGTGGTTTTCTCTCGACGAAGTGTTGACATTTCATAAAACTGAAAATAGATAGGAAAATTATAATTTTTGTAAAACAAAAATTTTAAAATAAAATACTTACTTCAGAATTGGGTTGATTGTGTTGAGTTAATTGGTTATTCAATCTCCAAAATTTAACCGTTAGGACCGTCACCAAAAGACATACGATCATTAAAATAATGATCACTAATAATTTAAATCCGTCTGCAAAATAGTAATATGAATATTAGAGAAAATAAATGTAAAACTGAAACAAATGAGACTTACTGTCAAAGGTAAATTGTTCAAGCAAAAATTCACCAAATGTCATCTTTGGAATAGAGATTGAAGGCTTTGAAGTGGTGATGGTAGAGGTGATTGTTGCGGAGGGGTTTGTTGTGAATGTGGGGCTGGTGGTTGAAGTAGTAGGAGTGGTAGTTGAGGTAATTAATGTAGGTGAAGAGACAGTGGTTAATGGAGTTTTAGAGGTGATTGTTGCGGTTGTGTAACTAGTGGTTGATACAGTCGAAGTTGTTGAAGTTGTAGGCATGGAGGTTGGTACAGTGGTGGTGGTAAAGACGATTGATGAAGTTGAAGAGATGATGGTTGGTGAGGTAGAAGAAACAGTAGTTGTGGATGTGGTGCTGCTAAACAATGAAGTAGAGGTAGTTGTGATAGTAGTGGAGCTCGAGGTGGTGATTGTGGTGGTCGTAGACGGGACGGCGGAAGTCGTAGTGATTGTGGTTGTGGTAGAAGCAGTAGTTGTGGAGCTGATGGTCGTCAATTGGTTGGTTACAGTTGAGTTGATGGTGGAATTAAAGAGGGGGTAAAATCCAGAAGACATTTTTAAAATATTTTCAAAAAAAGAAAGGTTTTGGGCAAAGGAATTTTGTGTCAAAAAAATGACACAAAAAAACGAAATAAAAAATTTCATGATGGGTTTGGGTGTTGATGTCAATTAAACAAAATTTTAATTTAGAATGAGGATTTCAAATTATGGAATTTGTGATTTTTATTTATATGATAAAAAATTTCGGTCAAAACGCGCTCTTCTTCATATTTATTATAAATAAGAGACGATTTTGACTGCTTATACTATGTATATAATATTGTACATTTAAATGCACATTGCGCGCAAAATCAATGAATTGTTTGCATTGACAGCATTGCATGAATTGAATGTAAAGTAACGAAAAACACGCGCTGGAAAAATAAGACATGGTACGTCAAATCAACGAATTGTTTGTATTATTACGTAAAAAAGAATCATTGACATTATTATTGACATTCACATAATATAATTGATAATGATATTCAAATAAAG
>CBDDTI010000704.1:0-10074 GCA_965233585.1 bacterium | reverse complement strand
AAATCCCGCTCAGGGCGAATTTTCTTTCAAACATTTATTCAGTCTAAAATATGATTACTTGGGGTGTGCAGGGTCAGGGTTTCTCATATTCTGTATATATATATATATATATATATATATATATATCCCATAATGATACTGTACTTAGCCTCAGTTAGACTTTTAACTTATCATTTATCCTTTTATCCATGATCAAGATTTCTGTCGGAAAACAATCTGCAGGATTTGCCAGAAGGAATTTTTAAAGACCTCAAAATCCTTAAGACTATGTAAGTACATTCTTGCTCAAAATGTCTGTGACAAGCAGACCGCTGCAAATATTTTGGAAAACGTGCAGGATCCTTCCATGCATAACCTTAATTGGCTGTTTCTGTTAGTTTTCCCTTTGTTCATTCATATCAAGAAGAACTGCATTACAAGAAGAGCATGATAGTATACATGTAAGCCTATCAGTATATCAAAAATATGTTCCCGTAAAGAACTGCATAGGCGTTTATGAAGAAGGCTAAAAGGTACTATAATTTTAGAAACCAAAACGTTTTCGACCGTACGGTCATCATCACTGGTACGCTATACCTACGGTCGAAAACGGTTTAACGCGTTTCTTGTTTTTATAATTTCAGTCTTTTCTAGCGTTTTTATAAACATCTTATAAAGCAACTATTATGAGAACTTTACAAACGTTTCATACATATAAGTGAGCGTTTTTTAACATTACTTATTGATTTTTATACTTATTCATATATTTCGAGTGCATAATAACTGGAATCCAAAACGTCTTTTGAAGCCACTGCGAGTTGACTTGAACTGCGGGAAAATCCGTCCCTCGAAAAAAAATCGTTTGGAAATCAGGCATAGCTTAGGACCTTATTCGTATTGATTACCAATAAACAGATTTGACGTTTTCGCGTTATTTGTTTTCGCGTAAATTAACAATTAGACTACGAGCCCGAGTTTTCTACGAGCCGATAGTCAACAAGGCGCAGCCGAGTTGACTATTGCTCGTAGAAAACGAGGGCGAGTAGTCTAATTGTTTTAGAATAAATTTACCGAAGTCTCATTGCATAAAAAGAAAAAATATATATAAAGTAACTCGTAGAAAAGAACTGTTTTATTATGTTACATTAGGTTCAAACGTGATCCGCGATGTGCACTGATGCGTAACTGTTTTCTATCAGCAGATAGAAAACGGTAATATAGGCAATCCAATTCACGGATTCACAATAGACTACGGTAAATTTATACTTATTTGAGATAGTATTAGATAATTCGAGTCCTAAGAAGACAAAAAGGAGGAATTTAAAATAAAAGTCAAGCGCTAGTACACAACTGCAAGTTTCAAGTGAATTCAGTCAGTTTGATTTTGGCTAAGTGTGATTTTTTTTACAACGCAACGAAAAAACTGATAAAAAGGAAATCGTTATACTATCTGTAGGCGATTTTGGTAGAATTCTATTAATATGCAATGCCATTTCCCTGTTTGAGACGTGAATCATGGTAGCTGTATTTATTCAAACAAATATTCAGTTCAAGGTAATGAATACAACAACCGTGGTTCCTTGCAGGCGCATCCCAGCGAGGGAATTGCCCATTGTCACGTCTTTCGATTTTAGTAGGTGATATTTAATTCGGCTCAAAATTTGGTTGTTAATCTCAATCTGCTGTCAACTTTGCATGTCACTGTTTCTGTTTGATTTCTGTAGCCGTCTGAACAACAATGGCATACTCCGTGTTACTACTGACAACTTTGATGACCTCCGCGATTTGCGATTCCTGTTAGTATAAATAAAGATCTATCGGTTCCACATAGCTCAGTGAGCATTGTGCTATATAGCAACAATTCATATATTATAATATATCATTTCCATTTACGGTGCTAAAATTCTTCATATTTTACCTCTGTCTGTTTGGTCATGTTTCTGCAGTACTTCAGTCTAAGTTAGAAGCACGACGTCTGTATGGGTCAATTTCCCGTACGCTGTTAGCATCTGGTTTAATTATCACTCACTTGCTAGGTGGAACACAAATTAGTTAATGTTCCTCGCATACACCCTATGCAAATATGGCGGACCACTCCGTCGTCGCCTGGAACGAGCTGTATGAAAGCGAGGCTAGTTGGGCCTCTATGTTTTGTTTTGTCCGCCATATTTGCATAGAGTGTATGAAAACTGACAATTTCTCGACCTGCATGGCACTTTTTTCTCGTCTTTAAAAACGCAGATGTTAAGTGTCGAAGCTTATAAAACTGAAATGGCGATAAAAAAAACGTCTTTGAAGCAACTCAATTGCTACATCTTGGAGATGGTTCCATTCTGACATTTGACGTGGTCTACTTCTTTTTAGTTTAGTAGTTTATTAAAAAAAAAAAACTCTCTTGCAGTAAAACAACTGAATTGACGAGTACATTTTACATTCTTAAATTATCTAAAGTGCAATAATTTACAAGTATAACAGTGATAATGTTAATTGAGTCACATAAAATACACTCAACCTACCCATCGAGCCCGTGCGCAACCCATTTAGTTACAACCTAACCGTACCACACGATAAAAAGCTATAATTCATGGCTTAGCTATTATATGCACTTACAAATTTGCAAGTTACGATGACCACTTGCTCCAGAAAAAAAAAATTATCTGGCAAAACGAGGTTAACTTTGCTCAGACACGCTAGCAACGTGCATCTTTAGATTAAGAAGTACGCTTACGTATACTGAGTTTTAGCGCGGCTTTTCTAGCAATACTCTTATTCATTTAGGAATTGAAAGCTCGCCTGTTACTCCCGTAGAAACTGATTGTATTAGTCTTTGATGATCTGTGATGCAATGGTGGTTTTACTCCCCAAGACAAATCATCTAGTTTGAATTTAAGGACGTTCGCGCTAATTGTTTCTGCGCATCCTCACTGCGCACGCACATTCACATGCCATACATCGAGCGCGTGCGCTAAGTACTAAAATAAACAGTGATAGGGCCGATGGCCATTGCTATAACTTTGCTTGGACTTTACGATCTTGGACGTTCGGTGACCCCTACTTTTCTTTTTAGAAACAGATTTTATTTACAATTATCTCCGCATTGTCCAAAAATGAGCAAAAAATCAATTAGGGAGGTAAAAAAAATTCACGACTTCTGTCCACGAGACATGGAATCCTGCCATCAAGCAGCTGCAAGGCACGTGAAATTGTGGTCGCTAAATGCAAACTTGTTCTTTGAGGAACCTCATCAGTTCACTAAATTCGCTCAACAGGTGCATTGAAACCATATTTGGTAGATAATATTTCCCTAATTGCAATATATTGGGACTTGCAGCCACTGTGGCCTTCTTCGCTAACGAATCCCGATTTGCTCAGATTTAGGTGTTCTTTCGGGCAAGTTCTTTTCAAACGAAGTCGGTGACCACCATTTTTTTTTTTTACATTTCTGACATCACTAACTCATCATCTTTCAATGGTAAATTTTCAGAAAAAATCAATGTTAGAAAATTTTCGCGCAAACGTCCATAATCAGGCAAAGTCGCGTTATTATTGTTATGTGCTTTAATACGGGGTCGAATATTTGTAATGATATGCGTCTCTCTGTATTTCTAGATTCATGCACGATAATATGATGAATAAACTTCCCACTGGCTTCTTCAAAAATATGAAGTATTTGATAAGGGTGTAAGTAGCGCGTAGCTGTTTCGAATCAATAGGTATAAACCTTATTTTTCACCTTTTTGTGACCTCCTCTACTTCCAAGTATTGATTTAGGGAAAGGTAATGAAAGGAGAAGACCTGTTTTGCTGCCCATCAATAACTGGCCAGGTTATGAGTATCAAAAAACCCTTTCTATGTTCTGATGAATGGCTTTGTTAAAGCATCTAGCTATTTTCTGATGTAGGGCAGAGGATCTCTGTGCTAATTTATCTGTTTGCTGAAAAGGCGACTATTAACTTTTTTGTTTTTAATATTTCTAAGTCATCTTTTAACATGCCAATATAATTTTAACGCGACTAGATGGTTCCACGCCAGCTATAATCATACTTAACAGGGTTTCACATCAATTTGGGTGTTTTCAAGGTAGTTTTCGGTTTGTTGTGTCTATTGTAGTACAGTGGCACTTAATTTCTGTATTTTCTGTGCTTTGTAGATCGCTGGACACGAACATGATGTGTTGTCACTTGACGAAAGAGGGAGCCGATTGCATTTCTACCATCGTCGAAAACTTCGCTAGTTGCGAAAACATGTTGAAGAACCCAGCCCCACGTTACAGCATTTGGGCCATAGGAGTCCTTTCGCTTCTCGGTGCTGTGTGTGTGCTTGTCTTGCGCCATTTTCTTAAAGGTGTCCAAGTTATCATGTTGATGCACTTGGCAGTAGCGGATGGCTTGATGGCTGTGTACTTACTTACCATAGCAGTCATAGACCGCCTGTGGTCAGGAGAATATTATTTGCACGACTTCCAGTGGCGATTCGGTTTACCATGTCAGATCACAGGAGCAATATCAGTGTTATCCAGCGAGGTTTCTGCAATGATGCTTACTCTGATATCTGCTGATAGGCTGAAAAATATCGTATTCCCTTTCCGCGGAAGAACCCTGACCCGCCGAAAGGCACACATTTTGTGTATGGTGGTATGGGTTGTTGGCTTTACCATAGCATTCCTTCCTATCAGTGGCATCCCCTATTTCAATGATCGCCTTGGCAGATCTGCATACTACAGCAGGTCAGTCGTGTGCCTTCCTCTTCAGCTTTCAGCTAGCTTTCCCCCTGGATGGGAATATTCAGTCGCCATTTTTACTGGATTAAATTTCCTTCTCATCATCTTTATGATTGTTGCATATGCAACAATCTTTCTTAAAAGCTTTCTCTCCGATCAGCGTCTCGCACACCAAGGAGCTAGCACAGAGATCAAGGCTAGTGCCAAATCATTTACTGCCAAAAGGGAAACAGCTCTTGCAAAGAAGTTTGCCTTTATCGTTTTCACGGACTGCGCCTGTTGGATGCCAATCATAGTGTTTGGCATCAAGTTCTTGGTGGAGAAGGATTTCTACCCGACAAGCGACCTACCTGTTTGGATGGCCGTCTTCGTCCTGCCAATAAATTCAGCTCTGAATCCGATCATATACACGCTTTCAACCCCTAAGGTACGAAATAACACTTAGGTCACTTAGGTGACATAGCACTCATAGATGATTCGATAATCTCGGACACTTTACTGCAGCATGACTGTCAATCACAGCCCTAGATTGAATGCATTCATATCTTACCACATAGCGTCGTAGCATCACTGCATTCAAGCAGTAGCGTTACTTTGATGGTTTGCTATTATTAACCGAGCAGGAGGTCTACATGAGAGAATCTTGACCGAGGTCGTGTACACGCGGCCGAGGTTAAGATTCTCCCGTACAGACCGACTAAGCTCGGTTAATAAGATGTTTATTACATGCCAAACAAGAACAATTCAATTCGTTTAATGTAACTGGTTTAGGTCTGTACGTGACTGACATTTAGCTTGTGAACGGTTATGAGCTGAACTTAATTCTGCCAAAGTTTGCTTGTCCTCTTTACTTCTTTCCTCATCGGGCTTTTAGGCACTTTGATAAAGAAATGTTGTTTGAAGAAAATAGTCGAATATTTTGGCATTTTAGTTTGCACATTTTTCACCGCAAAACATTACTGCTCAAGATGCCGGTCTAGATGAAAATTCTAGACCGCTGTCAATACCGAATTCAGCCAATCAAATTCGTGAGTTGGGTAGTTCCAATCCTTGTGAGACACAGCCACATAATAATGAAGAATATTATTACAACTATTAACGAGCCATAGCCTTGGAACATCTACGAATTAAGAGGCTACAGTTTGAGCCTAGAAGCTACAGACACATACATGCCCCACCATACTTAAACTGTTTGTAATACATCTTTGATATTCCCAAATACGGCATTGATTGTGTGTTTTTCGAGTTTTTAACTCAACTTTAGTAACATTTCCTAAAAATTTCCGCAGGTTTCAGACTTCATCTTACCCAAGCTGCGAAAAGTGATAGATTTTTTACGCGCCAGGTTTACATGGGGACAGAATCAGCACAACCAACAAGGTAAATAGAGTCTTTCAGTTTATAATTTTAAATCCACAGTTTTACAATCTACAGCCGAACATCCCGCAAGCGACACCCAAAATGTCAAGCTTAGGTGGTCATCTACAGGAGGCTGAAAAGTTTTCTTTATCAGCAAATGGTAATTTCTAGACATTCTAGGTCGTCTCTGATGATTGATATAGTACCTGTGCAGTGCATACGTTCGCATTTTTCTTTACATTTTTAAATGTTTTATTCCTTTGAAAAGTCAATTTCGATTACAAAATCCTATCCTTCCCACTAAGAAAATTTTGTTTCTGTTATTACGCAGAAAAGCGATATTGTTACAACACCTTATCATCCAATTTTTGTTCTGTTATCTGCCAAGTGGTATCTTATGGGAAAGTAAATACGAAAGACATTCTTTGGCGCTAAAAGTGGTCGCACTCGCTTACGAGAGGTGGTCTCTTACAACAGGTTCCAAATATAGTGATTCGACTTGAAACCTTTTAGTATTTTAGAAAGCTGGTCGCTAGGGAGAGGTTGTCGCAACCAGAGGTTCCATCGTAGTTGAATGAGGGCTTAGGGGAAGGGGTACAACCTTACTCCGTTATAAGGGATTAAAGGGGACGTGCAGCCAACAAGAGTATGTTTTTCGAGATTTTTGTCCTGAGCAAGGTATTGATTTTATCTTTTGTTGTCTTAAGCAGGGTATCGATATTATCAATTGATGTTTTAAACAGGGTATCTTTTCTTGGACCGCAAACAGCCTGCTCGTATGCTCTAAGAACTAAACTACAGCAGATGTTTTTTTTTTTTACAAGATCGTTTTAATATTGCCTTCCGTTAACTTTGGAATTGATACCAGGCATATTAAAGTCTATTAATTACACAACAAGAGAGCCACACAACATGTAACCGCAACATTTAAATGATTAAGAAACAGAAAACATGTATAGTTTTTCTATCGATCGAGTTATAGAAACACGAGTGGAAGTTTGGGAGAACGAGAAATGCGGGAACACGAGCCGCAGGCGATTGTTTCCACAGATTTTCGTGTTCTCCCAAACTATCACGGTTGTTTTTATAACTCGATAGAAACACGGAGAACATGTTTCATATTTATTTTAGAAAGCAACCTGACGAGAAAAAGGAAAACAATTTGTTAACTTTAATTATCGCAATGTAAATTCTTTTTGCTGGCGCCATCATTGCGTCAACAGCTCATTCTAGTTCTGTCTCCATCAAGTTATAGAAACACGACTTTTAACCAATTAGCGCTAGTATTTTCTGAGGTATGTTTACTAACCTATTATAACAATAGCCTGATAATCGATTGTTTATCAGTTTACAAAATAAATGATTTCCTGTTACTCCCAAAAAAAGGTGAGTGGTAAACCTGATGCTATGCCTGAGGTATACTACGTTCTTATCGTGAAGAGCTCCTCGTGACTATGTTGATCAAACTATATATAGATAGTTTTTGGATGATTGCTAATGGATTAAATAAGAAAGAGTTGCGATACTTATTATTGTCCTACACAGGGTATGGTTTCGGGTAAATTATCTTAAACAGGGTAGTCGGAATTCTGCCTTACACAGGGTAGGGAAATCAGCGATTTTTGTCTCAAACAGGGCCAGGTATATCGAATACCCCTCCCTGGAATAAGGGCAAGGTTAGGGACGTAACTGCCTTCATAGAGTAATCGTTTTGCTACTGTGCTATCTTAAGGCTGGTTTTCGCGTTCGTTTTAACTCCCAGTTCGTTTTTGCTCTCAGTTCACCCTGACGAACCAAAAAAAAAAGAAGAAGTGATGATGATATAGGGTTTTACAATTATCTCTGTTACCATAATGGCTTCAATTTTAAGTCTTGAATTATAACAGTCGAAACAATTTGGTGATGCACTGTTTCTGTGATTTAAACTGGTATCACTCTTCTTGAATTGTCTATGGTGAGATCTTCAAATCCAGAACATCAACGAGGTACGATAAGAGTTTTGCAAACTTAGAAAGTGGGCTTATTCAGGCAGTTTCGTCGCTGTTGGAAATTGAAAAACAGCTGGTTCGACTTTTCTGAAAGTCACACGAGATAATGTACAGTCAGTTTTGCCCTTTTTTGTGGTCTTGTAGTTGGAACACCCCTACGAGTTTTGCTTGTGCGTTCGAGTGTTTTACTATGATTATCTATTCTATCAGTCTCTAGGTAGCACACAAGGATTCAGTGATTCTTCACCATTCGCGCTGGTGGACAACAGCTAGGCCTCCTGGCAACTCCTTTATCCTAGCTACACATTACATTAATTTTCTGCCATTCTTCCTCACCAAGATCATGTTGATCATGTCTTCCACCACTTGTGTTGCATGTAACCCTTGGAAGCAACGTCTTTAAAACTCCAAAATGTACCTTCATCTGCTTCATAGTATGTAAGAATGACCGCATCCCACCGTGGCTTCCATTTAGCTTTCACCGCGAGAGAGCACTTTCATGCGTGCACATTCCTCTTGTGGGGTATTGGCCTCTGCTGCTCCTTCCAGAAATTAACAGAAACGCTTACATGACTGTAGTAGATCCTTACAGCAAAATGGTCTTAATAAAGAAAAAAAAAACGATTTTCTCAAACTTTGCCAGAATAAAGGTCTAGCTGAACTGGTTCTAAAAATATAAGTTTCAAGTCGTTTAGATTTTTATTTATTGTTATTTTTTTAAATTTGTTTTTTGTATTTTGCGCTCCCAGAGGCCTAAATTGCCACTGAAATCGGGCATTTTCCAAAAGCTTCCGTTTAAAAAGTAAAAGCGTTGTAGGAAAGATCAACCCAGGAAATCAAAAGACCTTATTTCCTCTGCTTATAGCCGGTGTCAAATTTGAAAGAGAGTTGAATCTGAATTTCTGACGAGTTTTTTTTAATTCATGCTTCGCGACAGAGGTCACCAACTCTGAATTTAGACGAAATTTAAGGCTCAAAAAAGCACTCTGGTACGTGGCTTTACCCAACGACACTACACGTCGGGGGAAAAAAATGGGATAAGTTAGAGGGCGAAATCTGACAATATTTTCAAAACAGGTCACTTGAGCAATATGAGCAACCCTGTCACCTTTGATGTCATATGGACAACATTTGTGCCTTAAGGTGACTCGACCCAGTTTTTTCTGGGGAGTACCATCCTACTTTGAAGCTCTCTGGTATCCCCACCTTTACTTTTATCGTAAGTCTAACACATAGAATGGATCACATATAGATCAATCTACAATATAACATAAAATTTTTGGCGATCGGAGTAAATTTCACGTGGTTATAATGCCACGCCCCTTTGAGGTCTGAGTCGAAAATCTGCTGATGCTGGCATTTTTTCGTAAAAATCTCTTGGCTACACATAGTGCGCATTAGTGCCTTGCGCTGAACAGAGTCTCACCAAAATCGCAAAGACCCAGTTCGAGAAATTCAGCAGTTTCTAAATTTAAGTCATAATTTATGCGAGAATGGTAAGCAAACTTTACACGATTATATCTTTTAAACTATGAAGTTGATCTCTTTATTTTGGGGATCGTTATAACAAATGGGTCCTTGCAAGTCAGCAAAAAGCTTTAGGGCCTTGTAAATGCGCGCGATTTCGAGCAAAGCAAACATATAGAAATTATAGTTTTAGCTATTTGTTGACGTTTGTCAGTGTTTAAGAGTCCTTCTCACAAAAAAAGTATTTTCTTAAAAATTCGTAGTTTTTTTCCCTTCAAATTTTTTCAGGGTCACAATTAATTAACTAACTACCCGGATTTTAAATTTCATGGTCATTGAAAAACTATGACATTACTTTCTATAAGCCCAAACGCGAGTAAACATTGAAGATTTTTTAGCGTTTTGGCTGAGTTTGTGCTTTGGGAATTGTCTATTGTTTCTAGTCTGTCATTGTACGGCATTCTTGCTCAGCACGCGTACAATGACCACGCTTGGCTGACTTCCGAATGCTCTCCGAGATATGATAATTAATTAGCATGAAAAAATAGAAGGAGTCCCCGT
>CBDDTI010000703.1:0-9817 GCA_965233585.1 bacterium | reverse complement strand
AACATGCAAATGAACACTACAGTGAACCACTCTGTGATCGTGTGGAAGTCCAGTATATATATCACTCATTCTTAAGACGTTACCACACGGAACATATCACTTCTCATCCGATTACGCAAGTTGAGCTCTGTTCGAAGATTTGTAGAATTGTAAGACTTGTACTTGGATGTCTCCCCAACAAATAATCTAGTCTAGCCCAGCAGACGTCAGACGTGCCTAAGAACGACAGTCCGCAGCCCATGGAAAGCATTGAAGTGCTTGAAACTTCCTTCGCAAACATATTAGTAATACATGGAGTTAAAAAAAAAGAAATCATGACCACGACGCCCTTTGGATATCTCATCTAAATCAGCATAGACTTTTGCACTTTTATCTCGCCGTTTTCTCCTAAGTTTTAGTTTAGATTGAGAAAATATATCAAACACTCAAGACCGTACCACATGTCCAAACACCTGAAACATTTCGTCAAAACTCCTCCGGTGCGCGTCGTATTTTAACTCTCTTCACAGTGTTTCGAAACGTGGTCAAACACAGTCTCTCGTACTTAATGTATTAATTTATATATATTACTTAATACTTATATAATACTTATATAATACTTTAATTACTTAATTAAATATTTGCAAGAGAAGCGAAGCCCCTTAATACGTGGATGGGCACTATTTAAACAATAGAGTGTTTCTGTCGAGGGACTATCGGCTGATAGTTGCCCCTTGGAAATTTGATGTTCTTAAAACAAATATTAGTCTTGTCTTTATTGTTCACCACTAAATTTTCTTCCGCTCGCTAGTTCAAAAAATCACGTAGACTCAATTGAATTATTTTCAACATTTTGAGACAAAAGCCGTGAAAGCCAAATATAAATTAGAAAGCCAAATATAAATTAATACAATTCAGGCCTTTATTTTCTACGAAACCCGCTTGTTTACAGAAAATTTTTCACGGACGATTACTGTGCATCTGGGTATTTTCGGCGGACGGGCACTATTGGCTGATAGTGGCCCTCCGCGGATGAACACTATCGCACCACTTGATCAATTTAAACCAATAAGAATCGGAGAAAAATTAGTGGTGAGCTATAACGGCTTATAGTGGAACAGAGAATTAACTCTGAAGTGTAACTTAAAGTGCGATGTGAAACCCATGAAAGTTCCACTGGGCGTTAGCCCTAGTAAAGGGAATCAGGGAACCACACGAGGTAAAGAAAAATTCTTTTGACCTCGGTGGGAATCGAACCCACGACCTCCGGATTAGATCTACCGTTACTCTGCCGACTGAGCTATTAGGTCGGACGGAGAAAGTCGGGAACGATTTAGGTCGTAGCTCAGTGGTGAACTACAATGGCTGAGAGTGTGCAATGGCTCAGCCATCAGATTACAACATTTGCTTTAGTATACTAGTAGAATTCTACTAATTATGGATAGAACGCTGAGCCACGAACAACTTTCAAGAGCCTCCAGGAGACCAAGTTCAGAAGAAATATAAGTATAAGACCCCCATTGATCTGCTTATTTGACATTGTCAAGCGGTCTGCCAGCTAAAGGACTCAAGAGTCCATTTATGATTTTTCAGTTAACACCAAAACTTTAAAGACTTCCCATAATTTTTTGAAACCTTGCTTAAAGCGGATCTCCGGCGGCCCTAAGGGCTTCCAGGCAGAGCACTATGCATAGAAATAGGAGCCCATACAACTCTTTTTCTATGGTCAACATGACTAGCGGCATGGATCACGGGCGCGTGCGCCCAATGACGACAACGTCGTGCAACATGGCGGCCATCCAGCTTATATCAAGCCATGCAGTCTTGGATTATGGCATATATCTTTGATATTAGACATCCAAAAATAATGTTAAACTGACAGCTTTCTTATCAAGAGATCCAGTGACCGGTATCACTTGACCATATCGGGGGGCTCAGGCTTAGAGCTCATTAAGGTTGCGTGTTTTTTTTTTAAGTTGACCGCTGACCAAGTGCTGGTTTTCGATTGGATCACGGGCTCATGTCAGATAACTTGTTGAAAACAGGGCAGGAATGTTCGAAGCCGGTTAACGCTAACCCAGATTTAAAAGTTAACCAAATTATAACTTTTTCTCCTATACAAATGATCTTTTTTGCTGCTTTGTTTTGTGTACACGGTGATCATTAAAACTCAAAACAGGAGGCCCAACAGTATACAGAAAACGTCACTGTAAAGTTTAAAAACTCAGATCAAAATTCTACCTTTTCCTGGCTTAGTTTAATCAGGCTCAGAGCAACCTGGTCCAGGAGCTACGCTTTTAGGCTGGCCTAAATCTATATGTTGTTTATAACGGCGGTTTAAAATCGAGGTGTCACGTTAGTATGCAATGTGCTGATTAGGAGCAACGTTCTCAGTATTGTGGCACTGAGTAAGCTGCCTTAATTCAACAGAGTAAAATCCTTAGGTCTTAACCCGCAATTGTAAATATTGCGTCAGGGAGAGTAATTGGTAGGAATTGAGTTATAGAAGAGGAAAAAGCTACCGTTGTTTACTTACCTACAACAAGCAACTGAACCAAATCATAAACAGGTGATTCAGAAAGACTTTCAGGTCCAAGTCTGCATACATATGACCTTTCATCTGCTTTCTGGATTGAGTTCAGTGTGAAAGTAGCCTTTCCAGGACTGCTACCATCCCAGGCTCCACTCACACGTCCACTGTAAAGAGGATTTGTAGTGACAATAGACAGTGTGTCCTTAAGTACAGCTACTAACACATGTTGTAAGTGAAGACCTCCATCCCTTTTTGTTCCCCATTGAACTGACCTCACATTTCCTCCACTGAAAGCCCAAGTGAAGTTAACAGATGAACCCAGAACTCCAGTCACCTTTTCGCCATTATAGGGTGAGACAAATTGTAGTCCACAAACTACACATAAGCACAAAAAAGAAGAGAAAATTTGCAGTTACAACAACATTTAAATACAAAAGCTAGAAATTGTGAATTTAAAAATTCATAACTTACACAAATGTATACCCTGATGACTATAACAATAATCCATTTACAACTGGATTATGGTTATAGTGATGAATTGCATTCCGAGAGATCTATCATTTCCAACAGAGATGCTGGATTAAACTGAAAGGAGAAAAAGCCTCAGTCAGCGAATTTTCAATAAAGTACTTTTTTGTTGGCGCTCTTACATGTACAACAAGTATGTTTTAACTAGAGATGCATGATATTTGTCCAACTTTATCGATTCCACCTCCATGCCATAAATGCACCGTTCGGATGTTTTTCAGTAGCCAAAGTGTGCACTTCTTTCAGAAGCTTTGTTCGAAATGTGTAAGTGCTATAACCAACGTACCGACGATATTTATACCGTAAAAGAGTTCAACGAGTTTTCAAACAACCAGAGTTCTTTACTTTAATGAACATGACGTTGCCGGTGGTTTCTAGGATAAGTTAACAAACATAATACGTTAAGAGCGGAACAACTTAAATAACAATGGAGATACAACTAACATACGAAATACAAGACAAATCAAGGAAAACGGCGATTACCCGACGGTTTGGGAATACAGTGTTCGAAATAACAAGAACGTAACGTACTTATAACAACTTGAGACCTCAAGCGATGGAAAAAACTCACGATGTACATAGCCCGCGCAAAGGACGAAATATTTATACCTAGCGGCGCGGACTGGACCTAGGTCGGGGATTGGTTACTACAAGTGCGTTTAATAGATATTCAGTTATATAACTTCAAAAAGTTGTTAATCCAAGTTATTAAGCCTGTGTGGTTTAAAACATGACTTTGCAACCTAATAGAAACGTGAGGTACAGAATTGTTTCATTCGTTTATATTTCATTTGCAATACCCAGCGTAGTATTTGGTGACGATTTTTTATTTGATGCAATGGTAAAAACTTCATCGAAAGTGTGAGCTATATGGTCCGTGAAACATTGACACACCTTGAGACACCTTTAGTTTCTACTTTGTATCATTAGTAGTCAAAATAGATCATGCCACTCTATGTTTTTGAATGTCTAACCTTAAACATTGCGAAGTCAAGTTATATTAGAGTTCCTAGTCCTTCAATAAAGCAGTTTTTAAACTTTTGGCTCACATCGATCGAGCTGAAATCTACGCCATCTTTAACGGAAGTCATACAAGTCATATTACAAGTTTGGGGTTCTGTATTTACACGGGCTTGCAACGCATTCTTATGGTAATGTCCGCGGATGAGATTTATTCATTTTATATGACCCTCCGATAGTATTAATTTCAATTCGCGCAAAAGCGGCGCATATAAAAGGAAGTGTCTATCTTTGCACTACCCTTGTTGAGTAAATTGAAGTCGGTAAGGCTTCACTTACTCAACGCTAAACCAATCAACGGGGACATCAGACGGTTTCCGAGTGGAGGGAGCCGATTCTTTTCGACTGAAGAAAAAATAGTAATGGTGAGTGAAGCAACACTCACTTTTATGGTTTAGTAAAAGTTTTAACCTGGCGGAATTGGGGAAAGTCTGTGCCTTTTTTTTTTAACTTTGCGTATACATATAATCGCTGTTTCTTCTATTTATTCGTTAGCCGGATTTAGTTTTATTATTATTACTAATATTATCATTATTACTAATATTATCATTATTACTAATATTATCATTATTAAATTGGCAGAGCTCGCCCAGACGCAGCGACCCTTTCGTTTTAAAACATCGGTGCACTTACTTTCTAAGAACACTACCCGACATTTAGGACCTTCTAGGGCCAGCGGAGATTGAAATATCTCAAGTGTTAGATAGAGAAATCCTAGCCGTTCCAGTCCACCTAAATGGCTTGTGCCTTGGAGATCCAAGCCGGGAAGCAAGCCGGGAGTATGCTTCAACAGTCAAAGTGACAACGCTCCTCGCTGAGCATATTACACCAGCTACCAGATAAGGGAGAGTGCAACGCCAAAGACCGAGCGAGCACTAGTCTTGGAAGCAGAAAAACGACCATCGGTGTCGCTGCTTCCCCTGCGAGAAATGGGCTTCAACCTGAACAAACGGGAGTTCCGTGATCCTATCAAACTACGCTATGACTGGCCAAGTGATGATATTCCCTCTATCTGTGTTCGTGGGGAAATCTGTACGGTAGACACGCCATTATTTGTAAACGTTGCCGATTTGTTATTCAACAGCATAATGAGCTGAAAGACCTGGACGCTGAACTCTCGAATACGATATGTAGTGATGTCAAAGTCGAACCCGTCCTGTAAGACATCAGTGAAGAATAGCTCAGCAGAGGAACTAACTTAGCACAAGACGCAAGGTTGGATATTCACGGACGTGGTTTCTGCGAACACCAACGATCGTCTTTAGTTGATGTCAGGGATTGCCACCCAAAATGCCGAATCGTACAGGGACCTAGAGCCATCCAGTCACAGATTTACAGAAGAAGAAGAAGTGTCAATACTCAAGCAGAGTTCCCGAAGTTGAATACGGAACATTCACGCCCCTGTTACTGCAACCACTACAACCGGCGGAATGAGCCAGAAATACTTGAGGTAACACAGTCCCCTTGCGGAGCTGACAGCGCTAAAGAAGGGGCAGCAATACGTTAAGACAATCTCCTGCATCCGAGCAAAAACGTCGTTTGCACTCTTGAGATCCGCTCTCATCTGTTTGAGAAGATATAAGTTTGTATGACATAGTACTTTATTACCAAAATATTAAAAAGTTTCTATTACTATTAACAAATATTATTATCATTATAATTATTATTATTATTATTACAACTGTTGTGAGCAGTACGTTAAGACAATCTCCTGGATCCGAGCAAAAACGTCGTTTGCACTCTTGAGATCCGCTCTCACCTGTTTGAGCGGTTCAAGGACAACCAGGAAAGTCTCCTGTTATGTGAAGAATGTTGACTTTGACGTCAAAACTGCAGAGGGAGCAATCTATTAGTTCCTTTCTTTTTTTGGACAAAACTCTGAGTTTCAATACTGCTTTTTTTGTATTTTAGGTTTTTGCTTTTTTTTTCTTTAACATTTCTACAACATTTAGTCTTTCCTCTGTTAAAAAGAGGGACATATAGGGTAGTAATTGCGCAGAGTATACACGTTACAATCATTTTACCCTAATTTACCATTATTTGTGTTACAATTATAATTATGTAGGTAGGCTATGAAACTTTTTTTAAAGAAATTATTTTAGGAAAAAAATTAAGGAACAACAGACTTATTTCTGACATTTTACCAGATACATGTAAGATATAAGTTTGTATGACATAGTACTTTATTACCAAAATATTAAAAAGTTTTTATTACTATTAACAAATATTATTATTATTATAATTATTATTATTATTACAACTATTGTGAGTAATGGTAAAAGTATTATTATTGTTATTGTTGTTAATATTTATATTATTATTGTTATTATTATTATTATTATTATTATTATTATAAGTAGTAGTAGTAGTAGTAGTAGTAGTAGTAGTAGTAGTAGTAGTAGCAGTAGTAGTAGTAGTAGTAATAGTAGTAGTAGTAGTAGTAGTAATAGTAGTAGTAGTAGTAGTCGTCGTCGTCGTCGTCGTCGTCGTCGTCGTCGTCGTCGTCGTCGTCGTCGTCGTAGTAGTAGTAGTAGTAGTAGTAGTAGTAGTAGTAGTAGTAGTAGTAGACTCCTCCTTGGGCGCTTAGCGGACATCGGCGGCGCTTTGCGGACCCTTGTAGTGGCGCTGAGCGGACATCTGGTGCTTTCCGGACAGCGATGGCGCTTAGCGGACGTTTTCTCGTGGCGCTTAGCGGACGCTGTGGCGCTTTGCGGACACAAATGGCGTTTAGCGGACATTAAGCAGACGTTGGCGCTTAGCGGACTGTCCGATGCAATGGCGCTTTTTTTAGTTTTTTCAATCTTTGCCCGTTTTCCGATAATACAGCCGAAGAGGGTCATACTTTGTATTCTAACACATACTTTAATCTTCTATTTAATGCGCGATGTTCTTAGCTGATTCTACATATTTTGGGTGCGTCCTTCCCCGGACAGGTGTTCTTCTAATCGACAGGTGTTAATAAAACAGGATTGTCCTACGTGGTAACCAAAATGTTTAACTTGGCACCATCTAAAATCTGGCTGACTTTGAAGTTCTCAGGTACAAAAAAGAAGAAGATATAACTGTTCAAAGATGGTAATGCAGCGTCATTGAATTAATTTTTACAGATCTTAGAGGCGGATGCAGTGGTATAGACACTGTAGATTGTAGCTAGTGACGTTAACGTATTGCAATAAACAATAAATTCACTCGTAGGTGTTTGTAGCTTTACATGAGATTTTTCTTTCGTTATGATATAGAAAAATTGTTTTGAGACATATTTTAACCAGAACTTAAACAATTCTTAGCATAATAATTAACAAATTACTTTTAAAAAAATTCCTTAACCCTAACCCTAACTCTAAGAATTTCCCCTTTTAGGTCACAGTTTTTTTAGGTTTAAACAGAACCTAACTTTCATTTTTTTTGTGAAAAAGTTTAGAACTTTTTTTCATTTTTTTTATTTAATTATACCATGGAACGCTTATAAACAGTCAAAATTGACGAGACGACCAAGGGCTTCAAAGGAGAATGAGAATTAGTATAATGAATGTGCTTTTGTCAGGGTGGTGGGGGCGGGGAGAAGGTCGGCACTTTCCTTTGAAGATATGTCAGTGCCTAAAACGGAAGAAGTTTTATGCTAATCAGGGGCGTTGCTAAGAATGACGTCAACCAAAACCCTGTTTTCACTGAAACGTAGTGATTCTTACTATTACTGACCGCCTTTTTAGAGCGCATACATGGTGTTCCATATGCGTACTACTGAAGCAATGAAAAAATCAAAACACCTGACGATTTAATTCCAATCATTCGTATCATATTTTGCCTGTTCTTAAATTAACGTCGTCCCTGAAAACAATTTTTTGTATTTGGTACGGTTATCAAATAGTTAATAGAGGGGAATGGTTATTAAACTCGTCAAAGTTCTTTTTTGTATGTTATTGTTCCGTTTTTTGGCCTTGAGCCTGCACAAAACACAATAGCTGTTTACTCCGAACTGAGGAACTAACCTATAGAAAAGTGTTGTTACGTAATTCATGCATAATGTATGAGGAGAAACCAAAAGATTGTGCAGGGTCGTGGACCTTTCAACATAAATCTTGGCATCTTTGTTTGTTCCTTTGATGCTTGCAGAGCTTCCTAATCAGTCCCCTTTATTAACTATGGGTTATACCCCATCACATTTTGCCATGGCTATCCAGGACCTGTCAAAATGACAGGAAATTAAACTACGCTTCAAATCTTAAAATCATAAATTGCGGGAATTAACATTTTCAAGACCAAAACGGCAGTGCTCCAGAGGTAAAAAAAATGCGCCTGTATGTCTTTTTTAAGCGAATAATCCATTTTTTCTTTGTTCAATTGATTAAAGTAGTAAAGGCAAAATCGCAGGCATCACTGATGCTACCGTGAGGTATAAACTAAGTCGAACAGCCAACGTCTTTAATAAGTGGAAACTTTACTTATAGTTCTTATGGAAATATAAATCCAAAGGTTAAAGTAGTGAAGGCAAAATCGCACGCATCACTGATACTTCCATGAGGTAAACTAAGTCGAACAGGGAACCTCTTAAATAAGTGGAAACTTTACTTATCTTAATAAGTAGTTTCTTTGAAATCGATTTTGAGATAAAAACTAGCGTTAAAAAGTCACGACGTTTCGACCTCTCCGAGGTCATTTTCAAGTGTGTAAAGATCTATAAATTAGCATATGTTAAAACAAGTTAAAATCGATAAAAATGTGGCGAACACTGAAATGTGATAAAATATGTAAAAAGGTGTTAAAAATATACAGTGGAAAAAAATAAAATAAAATATAATAATCCTAGCAAGAATTGTTCTAAACGAATAGTTTGGCGCGAATTGAATCGCACTGTTTGTTTAACGTTGGTTTCAGTTCTTTTATAAAAAACATTTCAAAAATAAGACAGTCAAATTTGTTCTGACACTTTCTTAGGATTGGAAAGTTCTGTGCGATGTCTTCTGGCTCCATGTTGTGCTGCTCTCTGAGGTGGTTTCCGATTGCGGATCCTTTGTGTTCCTCAATTCGTTGGTGTAGGTGCCGGCACGTGTAGCCGACATAGCCTGCATCGCACAGGCCACACTTAAATGAATACACCACGCATTGTTGACTCACAAGAGGCGGCTTGTCTTCCCTGACCTTAATTTCATCCTTGGTCTTTCTACTTGTGTAAACTGCGCTAATATCTGCGTTGATCTTCCGACTGAGGTCAGCCAGCTGTTTACGTACTACGTTTGCAGATTTCTGGTCCTTGTAGGGCAACACGATTCTGACTGGGGCTTCTCTTTTATCAGCCAATCGGGTATGTGAATCCTCAGACACTTTTGATTCAATGAATCTGCGAATGGTTGACTGACACACTTGAAAATGACCTCGGAGAGGTCGAAACGTCGTGACTTTTTAACGCTAGTTTTTATCTCAAAAACTTTACTTAAAGAAATATAAACCCATAGGTTAAAGTTTGTTCTCGCGAGCAAACACGTTTTTGCTTTGAGAACTCCATGGCTTCGCGCCGGGAAAAAATAGATTATTATCTTTGTTACGGAACCAGCAAACGAGATCACTTTAGTGTACGATTATGATCTTAGTCGAACTCGACGTTTTTTAACCATAGTGATAATTCATTTCACGGTTCCTTAAAGACCTTCACGACCTCTATCAATTTTTTAATGTTTTTCAACCGTTCTTTCTCCCAAACGAAGCCATTACAAACTCTGTTATCTCTTGATTTAAAATAAATCATATCTTGATATCCTT
>CBDDTI010000702.1:0-8605 GCA_965233585.1 bacterium | reverse complement strand
AACACTTTGCTGCGTAAATCAGATCTGAGCCCGCCTAACTTCCAATTGTGCTGAAATTCGTGACAAAATTCATGTTCATTCCTTTTTTCATCCTTCTGAAGAAGTCAAGAAAATCGAGTTAGCATAGTTAGCATAACTCCCAAAAACCTGTAAGTTTCGTCCAGAACTTGTTTATTTTCGTTTGGAAGTATAATTACGGTACCAGGTTTACAGAATCTGACATTATTTACAATACTTTTGCATTTACGGATTGGTGTTCCACGGCCCTACATCAAGCGCGTTTAAAATAATTGTCTCAAACAAATCACCAATCATTTATGAATAATATACAGTGAAACCTCGATCTAACGAATCTCTATACAACAAAGTCCTCGGTATAACGAACGATATACTTCGCCCCAGCAATAGCAAAATGTATGGAAAACAACCTCGATTCAACGAAACCTTGTTATAGCGAACATATTTTGAAATTAACGGTCACCACAACAACAGCAGGACGTATACAGAACATGGACCGGTGTCCATGGACCACCCCATGGACCCCGTATCGACCTGGTCGATGGGGTGGTCCATGTTTAGTATACGTCCGCAACAGCATGACCTGCCAAAAATGTACTTAAATTTTAATTACTCAAAAACCAACCAGCCATGTATGTTCCTTAGGTGTTCAAAAAATTTGTGAAAGTTAGCCGCCAATTCTTCGCATTGTCTTGTCGTCACATTTTGCCAAACCAGTACTGGGTGGTGGAATTATTTCCTACGGAGCAACGAAAGGCCGGATTTGTAGTTCTGTAATAACCAAAATTATGCTCCCCAGCTAGTCCCTCATTAGGTCTTCCATTAAAGTTACATAATCCTTGTCCAGGTTGGTAATAGCTTAATATATACGGAGCTCTGTCTTCGAAGACACCTGTCCGAACATAGCAATTTAAGCACTGGTTCCCTCTTATGTTCATGAACTCATACCGCTTGCAATAGGTGGTAGATATCGGCGGCTCCTCGATCACATCATAATCTTGGAGCAATACGCGGAAGTAATCCCTGAAGTCGATGCCGATTGTTGGAAATTCACAAGTTGCTCTCCAGTGGGTAGAGTAGGCTCGAATTAACTTCATATCATCTAGTGACAGGCGGTAACTCGACCAGTTGTCACGAAACACTTCATTTACAGGAAAATCTTCAAACAGGGGTTTTGCGCTGAATATGTCATTATCTATCCCGCCACTTTGGCCATTCTCTAGCGAGTAGCTTTGTATTAGCGTCCAGGCCGCGCCCGGCTCCGAATCAAAATCACAGTAAACGTTTAATGTTTCGTTTGCGTCATTTCGTATTTGGTAAATTCCATTTGCGTGAATCCCAGATAGTAAGATGTCGTGACATGACCTCTGCGCTTCCTGACATTTGTGGCCGGTATAGCCAGGCGGGCATGCGCACTTGAATCTTTTAACTCTGATGTCACACACTTCACTACAAGTGCCGCCATTTTCACACGGAGTTGATTGACAGCATCCGTTGTTGCATGAGTCACTTGAACAGATCTGCCAGGGGGGCTGAAAAAAAGTAATTCCTCTCTTTGTCAATAAAGAAGAGATTTGATCTAGTTGATCTTTAATCATGCTTCTGATTAAATTCCCAATCTATTTGTTTTGTACTTGCTCGAAGAAAATATTGGATACTTTTCTCTACTGCTGTGTTCTCACCACTCAGGTGACCCTGTGGTTGCCTAGCATCCTTTTAAGGGGGGGGGGGGGGGGGGGAACTGTTTCTTAATTTTACTGAAACCGGAGTAAGCCCGGGATACTTTGGTCTGGGGCAGCCTATTAAAGTTTTCGACGCCAAAGCAATTTCCAACATTTTCCAACAACGTTGTACTGTAAAGCTTATCTAACCAAAACGTAGCTGAATATTGTCCTTCGTCTAACTAAAAACCTGAGAACCTTTTCTCTCTGATAGAAATCGAAATTTACCTTTGTGAGGTAGCTCCGGACAATCTCAATATACGTCCAGCTTATTTTTGGTTTAATCGATTCAGGATCTGTGTACGAGGCAGCCCCGTTCAGTTGACAGTTTGGGCCAACTCCGCTGTCCCTTTTCAAGTTGAATGATAAACACTGGCAGTTGACAGAGCATCTCGTAAAGCAGCCATAATGGTTAGATGAAAAGTGTTCTGAGAGAAGATGGCCTTGTAGAGAATAGTTTCTTTTTATACGCATTTCGTCTTGTACATGCGGGAATTCTAATTTTTCGCAGTTGTCGTCCTCTAGGCATTGTGCCGATACAGAAGTGATAAAGAGAAAGATTATCAGGGCCATTCCGAAGTGTGTACTTAGCTTTGTTTCAAAACCTTCGAATGTTGCATATGCGTTGGTACGGAAGGTGTGTTTAAGGGCGCTGGCTTTTGCATGACTTTTTCTCGTTCTCTACACAATTAAAGCTTGTTTGAAATCACAACAGTGTGTTGCCACGGAGAGGAAGAATTGAGAATTTATTTTCCCATCAGGGCATGGCAGACTTTCAGTACAAATTTTATCTGAAGTGCAAGCGTTAACTTCTATTGAGAGAAATACGCTCGTTAAAAGTCAAGAAGGTGTATTATTGGTAATATGTTTACAGCCGCAAGAACTGAAGGTGTTTCTCATAATTGTTTACAAATCTTGTTGACCTATCCACAAAAACGTGTTTTATTTGCTGTAGAGGAAGTATAAATTATTTAAGTGCGCAAGTACCAGTATTATTCTATTGTTTTAACTTCCTCGGAAGTAAACAATTCTAAATGAGAAACCGACAATTAAGTTGTCTTTCCGTCGTCATGGTGATGGAACCACAACATTTTAATTAAAGTAAACAAGAAAAAAGTAATTGTTTATTTAAAAACACGTGGGGGTTGAAGCAGCCTAAGAATAATGAGTAGACAATAGCAATATGTGGAACATTCTTCTCCAGCCAACAAAATACGTACAACACTACTGCAGCATACATAATTTAAAAGTGAAGAAAAGTTGTTAAAACAGCATGAACCGTTTTTATATATGAAAAAAAAGTTACGAAGAACTCTGTACAGTTGGATTCTTTGCAAGAAATACCAGTTGGCGATTTCCGCAGCGGTTTTTTGACGATCCAAAAGATAATAATTATTGAACCAGGGAATGTTCTACCCTTCCTTAAAAAGAATTAAAATCAAGACAGCCCCACATATCCAAATGTTGAAAAAACTACTAAACTGACAATGTAGAACAGGAACCTTCACTTGATAAAGCTCAGAAGTTGCTGTGAAACAATTTGTTCCATGCAAGCTACTTTGTACCGTCCGATAGCATTAAATTTTAATCAAGGACCTCTAAATTTCTCTTTCCAAGCCCTCGTTTAAGCAAATTATAGAATTGTCAAAGAGGTAACTTTGGTGCTCTCTTTCCTTTGCAGAATTAGAAGTGGGAAATGCTTCGAGCTGATCACTGATCAGTGCGAAACATGTCAAAATGCTTTAAACGTTTCATTCAAGATATTATTCATTCCAGTGCGTTAAAACTCAGTTTTGTCTCTGGATTTGAAACGTTTACTACGAGTGTGCAAGTTTCTTATTTTTGTAGCAAGGAGAAACAATAAGCTCGTTTCTCAAAGTTTATGAAAAGGTTTGTGAAAAGCGGATCATAACGGCTTCTATGTGTTAACGCAAAATTTACTTATCACTCATATCCTTTTTTATGTCACCCATGCCTCTAAAATTCCTGTTTCTGTTTACCTCTGAAACCAATCAAAAAGCACCTTTAGCCCATGTTTATGAAAGGACTGCGACTTTTATCCCACTTGTTTAATGTACTAACGGAAGCGGAAGTTGTTCAATCATTTTTCGTTAAAAATCAATTCCGTTTTCTTCAGGTACTTCGCTCGGCAGCACTTGCAAACATGCCATTGTCACGTGCCCAGGAGGCAAGACCACGTACCCTGTCACGTGTTCTCTGGGATGTCCAAAGGACTATTCCATCAAGGGATCGTCCACTGTCACGTGTCAAACATCAGGACAGTGGTCGTCATATGCTACGTCATATTGCCGACGCAACAATGATCCACCTACGCAGGTTAGTGTGGGTGACGAACATCTCATTTCTCCGTCTAATGTGATCGTATTTTTAAGCAGATAAGTGACGAGAACTGCAAGAACGATCAAGTAGTGATGAATAAATGTTTTTTTCTTGTGGGAACACTAAATTCTTATGACTGTAATGTGCATAAATGTCTGTAACTGTGTATTAGTGGATATGCAAAATTATACTTTGATCTCATGACTAAGAATGTCGAAACGGCTAAAACATCTACTTGTAGCAGACAACATACCTTAAATAAAAATCGATAACTTTAACTTTATGAAACTCTCTCGTCTACTATTACGATCACAGCTTAATCACCACTTTAATTTAGAAACGAGGAATGATCTGGAGCGAGCCTTATCTCACAGTCGCCTGTCGGTACTTTTCTAGGGACAAAACAAAATACGAGAGGTCATATTGTCCCGAGCAGTCTCTTTCCAAGCCCTCGTTTTAGCAAATTATAGAATTGTCGAAGAGGTAATTTCGGTTCTCTCTTTCCTTTGCAGATTGTTTTGTCCGGCTCAGCCAGTATTCCGGAAAACAAACAACGCGGCACCAAAGTAGGTAGATTTTCGTCCGTGGATCCGAACAGCAAAGACAAGCATACCTATGTCATTGTCAGCGGAGGGAGTGGCAAGTTTGAACTACGTGGGGCTGATCTGTACACACTGACTGTTTTCGATTACGAATTTTCACCCAACAAGTAAGTTGATAACGTCAGAGAGAGTTTTGAGATTGTTTTTTGAACTTTTTACTTCATAGCTGAGACAATTGTCAGCTGCAATTTATAAACTAATCGTAGTCTATTTAAAATGCGCTAATTTGATTGGCTTTGCAATTGTTGGCTATTGGCCGATATGTAACACTGTGTGGTTATTGTTAGAAAAGTAACATTTGTGCTAGGAAATTTGCCCAAAATAAAGCTTTAGCGGAAAAGTTCTGCCATAATAGTTTAATATGAGTTCGAGCTTTTACTGGCGAATAGTCATCAAGCTTGCGCTGTCATTTATAAATGACTCGGTTTAAATTGGATTTAAGCTAAAGGAGTCCTAAATGCCACTCAGAGTCAAATATCTGTGCGTTTCACGGCCCCAGTTTTGGAGGGAACTGTACCAGCACCTGCTGTTTAAATTTGGCGGGAAATGCACACGCGCTTTCCACTTGACCGCTGTGTAATTGATGGGGGAATGGGGGGATAGTCTGCATTTAATTATCGATTCGGTACACACACTGTTGACTCATGGAGTGTGAGTAATCATTCTTGTTTCGATCTAATTTCACAGATTTTCACTCGTTATAAGGAGCACAGACAACGGCAGTCCACCAATGAAACTTGAGCAAGCATTCACGATTTCTGTGACAGACGTAAATGAGAAGCCTACAGCGATCCAGGTAACAATAGGGACACAAAGTAAAAAACACCGACAGATCTATTACTATTACGTAAGAATAATAACATCAGTAGAATGATGATCAATAAAACTAACCCAACCAAAAAGGTAAAAGCTTAGTATACACCTAAAACAATGAATTTGTTTGGGTGACCTTTCCTCGTTTCGGGGTAGTTTATGGCAACAGGATTACTTGTTGCATTCGTGGCTTATTCCTCGTTAGCTAAGTTGGAAGTAAATTTCTTTTTTTATTCCTTCTTGTCAGTTGTCAAGCAACAACGTCGATGAGAACAGTGACGTGGACACAGTAGTGGGCATGCTCAGTACTGCTGACCCAGATAACGGTCAGACCTATAGTTATAGCATGTTGGATGGCGCCGGAGGAAGGTTTAAAATTCAAAACAACTCGGTGAAGGTAAGCTTATAATGAATGGCATTTTGTTAAGAACAAACAATGAAATTCAGAGCTCCAGGGATATTGTTTGAACTCAATGCAGCATAAAGTAAATCTCCTCTGAGTTTGAATTTAAAGCGTCTCGTTCGTCTGACATCTGAAAATGTTGAATTTGATTAGCTGACAAAGCATGGGCTGTTTTTTGTTTTCTTTTCTGTTTTGCCATCTCGACCTTGCATTTCGATCAGTTAGCGGTCTCCAGTTTACTTTCATTAGCAACGTGAAGAGGTGTTTTCTCTGCTACTCAATTTAGTTAGCCTCTTTTAAGTTTTAAATGTTCACTTACCACAAAGTTTATCAAAAGGCAAATAATAAAGCACTGTCTTTGGAAAGCGCAGCGCTCTGAAGGTTGGTGTGTTAGATATCAAAACGTCTCTCGTCTATTTTTGCAGGTTGCAAAGTCCAACAAGAAATGCTTACTAAACGGTGGTTCCCAATGTTTACTCAACTATGAAAGCGTATCCTCTTACTCTATAAAAGTCCGCAGCGTTGACAGCGGTTCTCCATCCCAGTCGGTCAATGCTTCATTTAATATCACTTTAAATGACGTCAATGATCAGCCACGAAGTCTAAAATTGTCCGATTACAAGGTGACTGAAAACGCACCATTAAATACCGTGGTTGGAAATCTATCCGCTAGTGACGAGGACAAAGGTCAAAACCTTAATTTTTCATTGGTTGATGACGACAGTGGCAAATTTGCTCTGGACAGCAAGGGTGGCCTTTACAAGGCAAAGTCCACTGACTATGAAACGAGCAAGGTGCATTACGTCGTTGCCAAGGTCACTGACAATGGGGAGCCAGCGCTATCGGTAAGAGGTTAATGAAAATGGTGATAACGTCGAATTTCCGACAGTTTCTTCGTAGCAAAATTCATTGTAAGTGGTGTGTTAACTTGACGCCAGACTTCGTGACTTCGCTATTAACTTTGTGAAATTTTCGAGATTCTAGAGGATAACGTAATTTGTTTTGTCAAGACTTATCCACTGAAGAGTAATTTATTGAGTGGTTAACGTTATCCGCCCTTTGAACAACTGGACCATTCAGGTTCTAAAAGCAGAACTATGCACTTAGTAAGAAAAATGCCACACTTTTATACGCCCACTCTAACTAGGACATATAAGAGTATGGAATACGTAAAGAATATTTTCCCCTTTTTTTTCGCTCTCTTAGATGACCAAAAACTTTTCTATTGTGGTGTTGGATGTAAACGAGGCTCCAGTCTCTATCGTCCTAGATCAGCAAAGTGTGCCGGAGAATTCGAAACCTGGTACTAGGGTGGGCACTTTAACAGCAACAGACGCCGATGCTGTTCAGAATCTAACTTTTGAACTAGACGATGATGCGGGAGGTAGATTTTCTCTTCAACTAAACACTTCCTGTCAGAATCGTGCTTCAACCGGAACCCGATGCACCACAGACTTAGTGGTCAGCGGTGCTATAAACTACGAAGATGCGTCAAGCTTAGACATCATCGTCCGCGTGACTGACGACAAAGGGCTTTTCCGCACAGAAATGTTTAATGTGACAGTGATTGACGTGAACGATCCGCCCACGAATGTTTCATTGGATGGAAGCGCGTCAGCGTCGATTCCTGAAAACAGCAAAGACGTTCAGATCGATACTTTGCTCACTGAGGACGAAGACCAAGGACAGAGTTTTACTTACGTCTTGATTAACAACCCTGGAGGTAATTTCGAGATTAGAGGAGATAAGCTGTTTGCATCGACAAACGCTAATCTTGACTTCGAGTCATCTTCGAGCTATCAAATAACTGTGCGGTCGACTGATAATGGAAGTCCACCGAAGTCCGTGGAGAAATCTTTAGTTATTAGCCTCCTAGACGTTAACGAGAGACCAACCAATATAACCTTGTCCAATAACAGCGTCCAAGAAAACAAACCATCCGGGACGGTGATTGGCCAATTAACCGTCACTGACCCTGACAGGCAACAAAGTCACGTGTGCAGTTTAACTGTTTCAGCCAGTGGGAGAGCAGCAATAAGCAACAATAACCTGACCGTTGGTAGTGCGGGCGTCAGTTATGAAGAGGTCAGCTCGTTCAGCGTGAGAATTCTTTGTCGCGATACAGGCGGCCTAACAATTGAACAGACATTTGTTGTTTTTGTTCAAGACCTCAACGAAAAGCCAACTAGTATAGTACTCTCAAACAATAAGATTCAAGAAAATCAGCAAAGTGGCACCGTAGTCGCACTTCTCAATGTCACTGATCCAGACAATGTTAACACCCAAGTTCAAACGTTTTCGTTCTCAGTTCTCAGCAGTTCGCAACCTTTTGTGATGCAAAACAATGCTCTTGTCACGACACGGGTGCTTGATTTTGAGAACAACGCACAGTGGACAGTGAGCATAACAGCAACGGACAGCGGCAAACCAGCCCTGTCTCTAACACAAGCGTTCACCATTCAAGTGATAGACGTCAATGATGTTCCAAGTGGAATGACAGTGAGTGACAGTTGTTTGTTTTGATAGAGAAATCTTCCATTGCGCTGTTAAAAGCAAAAAGTTAACGGTTGTCCATTTTCTTTAAATTTGTCCTTCTGAGTCCATCTCAGCCATAATTCTCAATCTTATTCATCCTTCTTTCTGTTTGGTTTAGTGTTATCTCTTAACATTTCGTGTATTTCTTCGTAATAAACTATTATTTTGACGAA
>CBDDTI010000701.1:0-9408 GCA_965233585.1 bacterium | reverse complement strand
TTCTCTAAAACTCGTTTACGCCACCATCCTTAGCTGTATGCCATATTGCCTTTTACCCGTAGATAACTAAGACGCAGTCATTTGAGACAAGTATTTAGTATGAATCAATATCATCACGCATGCCCCTCACAGAGTTTCAGTTGCACAAGTACAGAGCCGACTAGCGCATAGAGCTGTATTGTGAGGTACGAAAAACGTTTGTAATTGCAGCTAATTGAATTCCCATAATTTCGTTAGACGACAGTTGCAATTGTACTTCTAAGTGTAGTGGAATACCGATTTCTCTAACCCTCATTTTGCGAACCACTTGATAGCTCGGATCAAAAGTCGTTTCCCTCCTCATTTCAACACTGTAATTTTACTCCCCGAACTATCAAACTATCTGATTTTTTAAAATGATTTTCGTTTCCCTTGGAGGTTCGAAAAATCGGGATTCCGCTACAGTTTTATTCATAGTACGGATATTAGAGTCACTAAATGAATCCATGGCAAGAGGTCGCATAATGTCGGATAATGTTAAAAGTATTGCTCCATAGTTTTTTATGAGCTTGCAGCTTCTCCTTTAGAACTTTCTGAGAAAATAATTGCATCTATAGTAGGTTTTCCTAAACATTTCCTCCATCTACAATCAGTGACCAGTAGGTAGAAATCTTCCGACATATTTTTGTAATCATTTTATGTAATTATTAAATCGAAGAATTATCAAGTGGAACTCCCATGGTTTATTCAAGATGGTAGCCCGTTCAGTGAGAATAAACCTCCGATTTATTTCTTTGCGTTTTCCGCAAGTGGGCTCCCAAAAATCTAATTATGTATTTTCAGTTTTTCAAGCTATGATCCAAGTTAAGAAATACTTAAGTTTGATGCAACCATTACTGGTCTGGTTGAATGGTTCAAGCCGATACCAAAATTTTAATTAAATTCCTAGCGTGTGGACTTACATCCTGATCAAAGCTCTCGATAAAAGACAGCTTCGATGACTAAGGGATATTTTCAGTCAGTGTAATGATAATGGCTTTTGTATTAAGGTTTTAAAAGTGATAAGCGTTGACCCGAAACATTCATTATATATATTTTGCAAACGGTTAACAACGTATGTACGCAAACAATCAGATCAGCTGCTTTTGGCAAACTGAACTCATGCATACAAGTTCCGCGAGGCTAACTGAAACTGTCAACGCTACTATACATGTAAGAGGGCTCGATTTTTCCTTAAAATTCGTAGCCTGACTGGGTCCCCTGTTGCGGAGACGTGTACAATTCGTGTCTGGCAATTCCGTCATGTAAGAGGACTGGGTCGACTGGAAACGAGTCAGCCGAATTGCAAGAAGACAATACTCAATTCAGTAAAACAACAAGCTAATTCGAGGAAAAACAGTTATGCTATTACTGTTGTGATATCTTAATTCACGAAATATTTCAGCTCTTCGAGAATTATCATCTGAAATCTCGTTGACGTACTATTATTTTAAGTGTAGTACCATTCACGTCTTGCTTTTATTTTCGCTGTAGTGGTCTGTAACCCAACAAAATTGCTTTAGAAAAGTCAAATGCGTAAACTGGAGGTTGCTGCCGTCATCAAAACTCGTTAATCTTGTTACGGTCTGTTAAACTTTTTTGTAATCAAGTTAGAATATTGTTTTCTGGCCGAGGCAGAATATTATATTAGTCGTCTGCCGTTTTTAGGTTGAAAATATTTTTCTGGACTTTCTTAGATTTCGTAGGTGTCCAGATGGTGTTAAAGTAATATTTTGGGAGCCAGCATGCATGCATTTAAATCTGATATCAGTTAACGCACATAACTTCTTGTAAAAATGTTATTAGCATCAAACATACCGGTAGTACTGTTTTTGTTGCTTGCTTGTGTTAGTTTTGCCATTTTATAGAGCCAGGAAGAATTTCATACAGTTTAGTTAAATGCATACAATTGTATTTTAGATTATACCATACAAGTGAATAGTACTTTTCGCGCAAGCTGATTGGCTAGCTCAGAGGTGATTAGCCAAGTGCTATTCACCTCCGAGCAGCCGAAGAAAAACAAAATGGCTTTTGTCGGTATATTGTCACAAATAAAGTTACCCATTGGTCCGCTACTTATTCAGCTGGCGAGGTATATACTAAAACAATTATTCACCTCAGTGTCGGTGAAAGTGGCTCGGCGGCTCGGTAATCCACCACTATTCACCTCCACTTCGGCGAGTAATTGTTAAGTATTTACAAATTTTCAACACACAAAATTAAACTCTTCTCAAAATCTCAGCCTCGGTTTTATTCTTAAAATATTCTTAAAATTTTCGCAAATTTCAAATACAATACGTGTATTGCTTTGCAAGGACTCGGTTATGACGCCGTCGAGAAATATTGAAAAGTACGGCTTGATTATACCGGTATACAAAAACAGTCTACAATGATTAGCAATTAGCACGTAATTACTGGTACCGAGGGGAACAGTAAATTTTGTTTCCCGAAAATCTCGATGTTTCCCAAGACAAATTCGAGTCTTCAACATTGAAAACGATGTCTTCAACTTCAAAACGATGTATAATAAAACTATTACTGGATTAAGTTTTTGTGATATCTTCGGCCTCGGCTGATACCACTTACCTCGACCTATTAAAAAAAAAAAAAAAAAAAAAAAAACTTACCCCGACCTGGATTATTCCAGATATCGCGAAAACCTCATCCAATATTTTTTTATGGGCTACCATCCACACTGCCCCTGAGAAATTTGAAATCAGTGTTTTCCCTCTGACGTCTCAAATACTTGCTTTCTGTCCACGCATTGCCGGAGAAACTGAAAACGCAACAAATACCGGCCATGTCGGATTGTGTTTGAGGAAGACTAGGGCAGGGAGATCACGTGACTATCGTAAACTCATCGCTCTGTTTTCAAAGTGTTTTGTGTCCACATCCAAATGCAAGATGGCGTTTTCAACTTCTTCCAGTTTGAAGAGCAATTTTTGAAAATACTCCGTTTTTGTGGAGGACTAGCGTGAATGGAAGGCCTAACAGTAGAAATAAAGCTACATTTTCAAATTTCTTTGGCGTAGTGTGGACAGGCCTGAAAAATATAATCGAACCTCCATCAACGGCCACCCTTTACTTTTTACAGCAGCCACTTGTTTTGGTCTCGATAGATAGTCCAGACATATTCACCCTTAATTTGAACGGTCCCTACAAAGGCCACCTATCCGCAACGGCAACGGCCACCAAAGCTCGTCCCAGCCGCCCAAAATAACCTCTCGACAACGTCCAGTTAATGAACGACCGACGAAAGGTATATTCAAAACCCCTTTATTTTTATTGTAAAAGGTCACAAAACGTCATTGTTAGTCTCTGTTTCTGTTTAGTTTCTGTTTGACACATTGTAATTTTTATATGCTGAAATAAGTAGAAGAAAATGTATCGTCCTCCAAAAAATACAGGTTTCATATTACACCCGAGCCTCCCCATAACAGGCACCTCTCTACAAAGATCACTTTAATCAGTCCCCAAGGAGGCCGTTCTGGAGAGGGTCGACTGTTGAGGGCAAATACATAGGGAGAGATAATTACTTTGACAATCAGTCTAGCACGCTTTAGTGGGGCGCAAATCTAAAATGACCTTCCTGTCAGACGGTGGTAGAAATCCTAATCCGGGCATAGAGAGTCAGTATAGTTTAGACATTAGTTACTAAGGGAACGAGAACTGCGACTATCTTAGGAAACTGTATCCCGAGCAAATAACATCAGTAACGTTGCTCAAATTGTTAATTTGTTCAAAGCTGCAAAGAGTGCCGACATGACTGGCCTTTTAATGTACTCTTTGCTTGGTATTTGCATCCATGCCCGACCTTTCAGTCCGAGAATGAAGGGCAGCAGCTCTATATCTGGAGAAATGAGGATGGGGAAGCAGGCGAAAGGTGCCGTTCGTGTCTCCGAGCTTTCCAAGGGTGATGTCATCTTCGGAATAATAGGATCGCAACGAAAGCCTGCCTGGTGCAAGGTGGTAGCCTTCTTCCCTACAGCAGCTGATATGAATAAACTCACTTTTGACGGCTTTAAAACGGATTACACTGCTCGCCCCTATAAGAAAGGAGATAAGCGCATTGGTGAGGTATACACGCTAGTAACTGATTGTGATACCTCTGTGAATTCAGGGGACGAGGCCTTTTCGCCTATGAGCACTTCGTTTTGCAGGCTTGTGCTGACCTGGAAAGACTATAACACCGTGATGTCTGCAATACGAAGAGTCTTCAACCACACTGGATACTTCTGGTTGGATACTTCTGAATATAACGACAACGGTACTGTGAATGTACCTCATTGGTTCCACAAACTTTACGAGAGGTATCACCAGCTTTTGCTATGCTCAGGCGATGGCCAATACAAGTCGTTTGAAGTCATGATGGAAACTTTTGCGCGCGAGCATCAGGACAACGGGTACGAGGAAATAGCAGAACTATTTTTTACCAACATGAGCGGTGACGTAGAAAAACAAGAAGGAGGAGCCATTACCACTCTGGTTGGTCAGCAAGGTGAAAATCATACAGTGCCGTTCAAAGCTGTAGGTAGTGCTATAGGAGTGCTCCTGGTTATTGCAGTTATTATCGTGATGTGTGGCCTACGAATGATGGAGAAAGAAGATGGCAAACAGGGCCAAGAACAATTCAGTAATGAACGTTAGGAAAATAACATGCTATCCATATGATCAGCACTATGGTGGCCTACGCGTGCCATAGCAAAATCACCAATTGTCTTTCTATTTTTATTGTAGTATTTCAGTTTTTTGTACATATTTTTCGTTTTAATTGATCTTATTTGCTGATTTTTTTATTTTACGAAGGGTTTTATTTTTATGTGGATTGTATCATAAGTTAAATTTCATTTATTCTGAGAACGTTTTGTTTTGTCTTCGTTTTATATGTGATGAGTTTTGTTTTGACACAAAAAACTAAACTAAACTGTAACTAAACCGAAATTAAACTGAAACTAAACTGAAGCTCATGGCCTAGGAGGGCCATAGCCCACAATGCAGCGGGTGCATTATAAGCTGTTGGTTATCCAACATGGCGGAGCGAGTGAGAAAACGATGAGGGTCTTAGAAGTGTATACGTACAGACACTGAACGTTCAACGCAATTTGGTCTCAATATGCTTGCAGTATTGGAGTAAGCTGCTCGACCCAGGAGGACGTGAAGCCAGACGTTGAGTAGGCCAGTGGAATCGTAGGTTTAAGCTTACATGATAAGTTCTTGCCGTCATTCGGTCAATTCTGAAATGTTGCTCGATTGAGTGACCTTAACCAGTTGTGCAGGTTTTACGTTTACACTCCTCGATCAGTTACGCGAGTTATTCAATCAGTTTTCCTTATTTATTGTTCGGTTGTCCACAGTTAAGTTGAGTGTATATCAATCGATCAGTTGTTTGCATTTATCGATCAGTTATGTATCAGTTTTTCAAGATCTCCATCAGTTGTGTGTTATTTGATCAGTTGTAAACATCATCCCATCAGTTGTATGCACAATTCTGGATCAGTTGTCTTTGTATTAGTCAATCAGTTGGAAACATTATCCGATTAGTACAGTACCAGCACAACTGGATAAGGTCACTTGATGGAGTAACATTTCAGAATTCACCGAATGACAGCAAAAACTTATTATGTAAACCTACCGCAGCTGACCAGTAACGCAATCAACATACAGGGGCGTAGCCAGGATTTTTCCGTAGGTACGCACAGTTTTCCATCTCACCTCTTCACCCCCCCCCCCCCCCCCAAAAAAAAAAAAAAAAGATCAAAGTCATTTTCGATTCACGTGTCTTTTATTTCAAATATATAAATATAAATATATTTGAAATATATTTTTTTTATTTTATTTATTTATTTATTTATTTATTTTTTTTATTATTATTTTCAGGTACGCAATTGCGTATTTGCGTACAGGTAGCTACGCCCCTGACATACTGCACTTTGAAAACGTTTTCGCAGCAAGGTTGGATAAAGGAGGACAAAGTGCATGTGTTAGACAATCAATGGTATGTGTCCAACGGCGGGCCATAAGAAACAAAGGCATTTGTTCAGCATGGTCGATACGCCTGGCCTACTCCACCCCTGGCTTCAAGTCCTCGTGGGTCAGCTTACCCCATTACTGCATATACCAAATCGCTTTGAACGTTCAGTGTGTCTACATGTGCACTTCTAAAATAAATGAGAACCTCATCGTTTTCTCACTTCTGGTTTCTCACTCGCTCCGCCATGTTGCCAACAGCTTATAATGCACCCGCTGCATTGTGGGCTATGGCCCTCCTAGGCCATGAGCTTCAGTTTAGTTTCAGTTTAGTTTCAGTTTAACTTCGGTTTAGTTACAGTTTAGTTTAGTTTTTTGTGTCAAAATAAAACTCATCACATATAAAACGGAGACAAAACAAAACGTTCTCAGAATAAATGAAATTTAACTTATGATACAATCCACATAAAAATAAAACCCTTCCTAAGATAAAAAAAAATCAGCAAATGAGATCAATTAAAAAGAAAAATATGTACAAAAAACTAAATAAAACAATAAAAATAGAAAGACAATTGGTGATTTTGCTATGGCACGCATAGGCCACCATACAGCACTGCAATCATACATTGTCGCAACAAGTCGCTTTACAGATTTCGAATTCTAGCGATCTTTGCGATGATAAACTGAAATGGTGATACAGCCTACCTTAACAATAATAATAAAAAGCAATGGTAATAAACCTAATTGGAATCCGATTCGGTCTGTAATCATAGGAGTAATAATAAAATCGGACGACCGAGCAGCGAGATACCGATTTTATCATATATAAGTTAGTGGTATACCGAATGGTAACAAATTGATAAAAGCGATACGATATCCTCACATGTGAAGATATCGATGATTTCGATTCACTGATATCAGGTTTGTCTGTTAAAATGTACTTAAATTCGTTGGTGTATCATTGAAACATCTTCGGGTGTTCCTCGAAAGTCTTCGGGAATCTTCGGACATTTTCGGAATATTTTCGGAAATTTTCGGAAAATGTTTGGGAACGCCTTGCATACGGCGGCTGAGCCTGCAGTACATGCGGCAGTCAAAAAATTAGGTGTCCTACCGAAACGACACGAAAATAGCCTTTTTCTTCGCCGCTAACTAACTAAAATGCTTTGGCCTCTTTTAAGAATTAACTAGAGAATTCCGGGGTTAATTTTACGACGAATAGCACATTTTGTTCAAAATAAGACAACTATTATCCTACATGGCCACGCTCGACGAACTACTATTTGGCGCCAAATTAGAAGATTGGAGACACAAGATGTTTCATATTTTTCACTTTTTGCAATGTGAAGTGGTTTTGGGAATTGTAAATCCCCTTTAGTGAATATTTAATGCAGTCTCCAATGAGAAAAGTTGCTTGATTTCAATGCCTTTCCTGTCAACTTACATTGACGAGAGGACAGTGAATTTTTTCCCACGTGCTGAATCCTGATTGGTCAATTCAAATTTCCCGCGCGTCAGCCGTATGCAAGGCGGTCGTCTGGTCTTCGGAACAATTTTAAAAACCTTCGGAAATCTTTGAAAAGTGGTCGCAAATCTTGGGAAAAGCATCAAAAACGCCGTCATCAGTGTGTTTATATAATAAAAAGAACATTACACGTTAGCTTGAAGGTATAAATTCTATGTTCTCGCAGCAAGAATATAAAATTCATATCTTCTCGCCACCGTGTAATATCTTCTATGTTTATCACGAGTATGATTATAAACTGAATTGGACGACACGATCCCAATCATAAAAAATTCAATTTCGTAGGTTCAAGGTTGTGATTGGTTGATTTAAAATACAACTTTGAATGTGTTTGGCATATAGAACTGTCCGATAGCAAACTTTTCGATAACAACTTGGCAAGCGAATAAGTGAAAAATATGAGTCCTTTTAAAGTAACCACAATCGAAAAAGTTAATTGTTTTTTCATATGATTATAATAATGACAAGTGAAAAAACGTGATTTAGATTGTAAATTTAACAAATTGAAGTCAGTTTTCAGGCGTCTGTAATGCTATTGATGATGAATTTCGTCATAACATTGTCAAAGTAGCTGTGGATCTGCAAGGCGCCGGATAGCCGCTTGTTGACGCATCGCAAAAATCATAAATTCATGTGTCTGTCTGCATATTGACAATGAAAATAAGCCAATGAAAGCACGAGAACTTCTGCAGTTATCGTCAAATACACCTTGAACGGTATTCCTTAATGAGAGGTTTCAGTTAATGAGCGGATTGGCCATGCAATATCTTATGTAAGTAGAATCTTAAAACCAATCCTCGATCTGCTCATCTGGATGCCATTACAAACCTTTTAAGAGGCTGTCTTTCTAAGAACCACCCGCTCTATTTGGCTCAAAAAATAATTTTTGCCTGAAACTCTGCCAGCTGAAAGACTTTACCAGGTTAGAAAAAAAAACAGATTTGTTTTGATTCGAAATGATTTTCTGGTCGAGTTAGGAGCCATTTAATATTTCGCCTCGTCAGGACACGTCGCGCCGTCTCCCAAAGCACTTACTGGGATTCTTCAACACTACAGGCTCTCCATGAACATGCATGTTTGCTCTATGAGAAGTGTAATGTAGACCGTGTAGGCAAACTGCCTAGTAATATTACAGTCTGAAGCAACTTTAAGAGTTTTTTTGTCTCTGATTGTGAATGACGTCAGTATCAGCCCCCACAGGAGAGGGGGCAGGGGTGCGAGAGACTAACTATATTTATGCAATCCCGTGTCCCACTGGGCCCCGGTAAGTTCCACTTAGTGGTTCTAGTTCTCTTTGTGGTTCTATTCTGGTTCCCGCAACATAGTGATGATTGCTTTCTACTCTTTCGGGTTGCTCTTACCCCTGGAGAAAAAAAGGGGGGGGGGGGGTGGGGGGGTTGAGAGGACTCTCACATAAAGGAAACGTGAGGGCTTTGTCAAAAGGAACCCCTAAGATTCCGTTTGTGGGTGTGGCTTGAATTTTTTTTTTTCTAAGAAGTACCAATTAATACATTGCAAATTATCTCCTGTCATATTTTTTCGTCTCAATGCCCTAAAATGTCGTACCACAAAAGTTTTCGTTGTGAAATTTTTGAGGCTAAACATCCTAAAACCGCGTTTTAATTCCTAACAGGTACGACGAGTATCGACGTCATTTTTAAAAGGGAGTCTCCCCTCCGCCCGGGCTCTTACTTGAATGCGCTCCACTATTGTTGGATCCGGGACATATTGTTTACACTCTAGAGACTGTGGCGATCACATGGAAACTGCTCGATGAGTAAGGTTCTGTAAGGATCGCTCAACGCTTTCTGTCGCCACAATTACAACGAAATTAGCATTGAACAACAACGTCCAACCAGGTAGCATGCTTTCTTTCTTTGCTCCTTGTTTTATGGGTC
>CBDDTI010000700.1:5000-10000 GCA_965233585.1 bacterium | reverse complement strand
GCATGCAAAGCAAGTCCAGTAAAACTGGGCTAGTTGATTTATTATAAATTTATTCTTGACTATCAAATTGACTGCCAGCGCTTTTTGCCAAAAATGCAAAAATTTTGCTCTGAGTTTTTCAGTCAAATTTCTGAGCATTTTTGGGCATAGTTCAGGCTCCATTGTGTGCCGATCATTCTAATCTGGGTGCCCTTCACTGGAAATCTCTTCATTGGGTGCCCTTCATTTCTCTCCTGCAGAAGTTGACTGTAGGCCATGCCAATTTTGTTCAAAGGTGATGATGTCAGAAGTGGAGAAAAGGCCAAGGCTTGTCATAAACGGTTATAGGCGGCACAAGAGTCCACGGGTTAAAATAATCAAGACATGTTATTAACATTTTTGTAGAGGATGGTGGTGAGGGATTAGCAAGACATTGGGGTTAAGTACATCTGATTCACTATTAGTTTGTCCAAAAAGCAAACTTGAAAAATTGGTTTTATCTGTGCCCTGGGCTCATGACACAGAAATCATCATATAGATTGCAATTATTTGAATTTAGAAACTTAAAGGCGCATTGTCACACTATTTGGCAACTTTATAAAAAGCTAGAAGGTGTCTTCACATCAATTGAATTCCAATACTAATGATCTAGTTTTATTATTAAAGACTATTTGAAGGCACTGAAACTGTTTCCTGTCACCTGTAGCTATGGATGGCATGAATGGAAGTGGAGTGAAACTTGGAAAAAATTGGCCATTGAATTTTTTCAAGTTTTGATGCTACATGTTCCAAACATCCTCAAGAAATTTATTATGGTTCATTTGATGTCTTCGTCAGAGCTTTACAGGAGCATTTTGTTTATGATTAAAGCCTCAAAATAATGATTTTAGCACAGAATTGACCTAAAACAGCAAAATCCTTGTGACACTGCTTTAAAATTCATAATCTTTTCTTTTCATCTGCATAGCATAGCACAGCACTTGATGACTGAGTTTGGTTTCCCATCAGCTTTGATGTGAACCATGGTTCGACCTTCAGGAACTGGGCTTAAGGGTTTCACTTGCTAATCTCCGTGGGAAGAACTTAAATATCATTTAGTGGTAATCAGTGCACATGCTCTCTCTTTTTGCCTTAATGACGCCAGATATCTTAGTGCCCTGTCCTCTACAATATCTGGAGTACCAAATTTAATGTGGTTTTGGACAGTTTTTCAAATGGCAAAATAGTTTATTAAATTAAAAAGACTATTAATTTGGCAATTTATCCCAAACCATGCCCTTTAATTTCAAACATTTTTTGATAAAATTCTGGGCATAACAGCGCAATGACAGAATCAAGAACTATAGCTGTGAGGCCCCAGATTCTATAAGGACCATTCATAAACACAGGTCTTTTCATGATGCATACTCCAAGGTGTTTGTGCTTAGTGTATCTTTGATTCTCAGAGCTGCACAGATGATCCAATGAAAGAGTGAAGACTGATGCAACCTGGAGTGGATAAATTGAATAATTTTCTTTCAGTTTGATTGAAAGATTTTGCATTGTGTTAGATCAGACTTGTACTTTCCATTTACCTTTCTGGTACTTTATTTTAATAACCCTTGAATGTCCAAGATTATCAAAATTCTCCTTCCAACATTTAGAACGGGGCAAATGAAATGATGAGTCCTTTCAGGGGTTTCATTTAAAAGGCTGGGTACCCTGGAGGCAAATTGAATGACTGTGAGGATTATTTTGCCTACCTGGTTTGAGCACTCAGTTTTAATTATAAGTCTTAGAGTTATTGCATTTGTACCTCTTCTGGATTCAGCTCAAGTGAATTAACATCAATTTCTCCAATAAAGCCAATGACAGGAGTGATGGCAACTTTACCAAGCTGATAAAGATGAAAAGAAAAAGAAATGATAAAATTTGGTATTCACTTTAACCCTTTCACTGCCATGGGCGACTTAATAGATTTTACTCTGTCTAACGCCAGCCGATTTTACTCGTCAAAGGCGGAAAACTTGGCCGCGAAAGGGTTAAAAACTATCTCTTAACCCTTTCACTGCCATGGGCGACTTAATAGATTTTACTCTGTCTAACGCCAGACGATTTTACTCGTCAAAGGGAGAAAACTTGGCCGTGAAAGGGTTAAGGATAATGAGCAGACATAAATAAAGTTGCATTCCAAGTCCTATTTGCTAGATAATTACAATATGGTGAGAATTAAATGATAATGTAAATACATGTTAGGTTCTTTTGATTCTAAAGGGAAACTAGCCATCTTTAAAATTATTGTAATTAATTAATTGATACCGGTATGTACTCTTATTACTTTTTGAAAAGTCTAGTAGGGCTTGCTACACAGTTAAATCTCCAGACTCTTACCTCTACTCAAGCTGTCTTGAGCTATCAGCTCAATCAATCAATCAATCAATCAATCAATCAATCAATCAATCAATCAATCAATCAACCAACCAGCCAACCAACCAACCAACCAATATTGAGCTCATAGGATGACTTCCAATCAGCTGCAGGTTGTCAAATTGTCAGTGGTTTCAGAACTACCCTCATCTGGACAATAACACTATATGAACTACTGACAGATACTCCTGGGTTCAAACCATTTTCTTTGAAAACAGAAGTAATTACCCTATCAGGCATTGCTGGCATCTGTGCCCAGACTTGCACGCGGCTTTTTTCTAACCCCATCTCCTCTTCCATTTCTCTGACCGCTGTCTCTATTACACTCTTGTCTTCAGGATCTTTTTTACCTCCTGGAAAACTGAAAAAAAATGATGTTAAATTAATATGCTTTCTTTCAAATGTAAATGTTTTGAAACTGCCATGCTGTTGAGGTGTGTATTTGCCATTCTTTCCCAAGTGATTTTTCAAAATCCTCACCCCTTAAACAAAATTCTTAGACAATATCAGCCAAAATTCACCCACCCTCTTCCAACCCAACATTGCATTAAAACATGAAGAACTCTTTCAAGGCAAGCCCAACACTTACAAGCACAGCCTGTCACAATGCATGCCACACCGTAACAAACCAGTTTGCTGTGAAAGTTGTAAAGGCTAGACTGCTTGCACTTGTTCAACTCTGAACACGGGAGCAAGCTTTCAACTGAGCGATGAATACGGAATTGTTGAAGTTCAAGTTGTTGAGATGACCGAAGCCGCCGCTAGCCGCTACTAAGCAAGCGAGCATTACTACACTGCATGTAAGTGTTGTTTGAGCATATTTACAAAAATAAAGCTTCTCATTGTAAACAGAGACAGTCCAATGGTATTCTCTGTCGTTGTTTTACTTCTTCAGTATCATTTCTGCCTTCGCAATGTATTCTGATGTATTTTATCGAAGAATTCGCTAGGTTGAGAATTTGTTTATTTTGCTACGTGTTTTGTTGGAATCTAGCAAAACGTGTTATTTTCATCCAGTTTCTACACTACTGTTGTCAGCGATGGTCTCCATGAGCCATATTTACTGCTGACAAATAGCTTGTTTACAATGTATATTGATTTTGTCTGATTCGCACAGGGGATGTTTAGTTTGGGTCAAATTTGTCGAAATTCCGAAGCAAAAATTTGAAAGCCAGCTTAATGTCATTTACCTGTTCTTAATTCTCTGATAAAGTACGCTGTTTCAACCAATCAGAGCGCGCGTTATATGGAATCTTTATCAATAATTGCGTTCGTCAAAGAACGCTTGACGAACGCTTTCATAATGCAGTCGAAATCGACATTCTTGGAATTTTTGAGGGATATTCATCGTTACAAATTTGGCCCCCCCAAAAAATTTTTCAGGGCGAATGACGTTATTTCCATCGAGCACGTAGCTTTGTTCCTAACAGGAGTCGAGTTTCACGTTTTGCCTTGCGTCTTGGTGTGCTCCCTTGTTGAGTTTGACCTTCTCTTCGCGTTTAGTGTGCTTTCTCTGGACTGTGCTTCCTTGTTTATTTATGTTCACAAACACGATCGCCTATGCTTTCTGTTGTCAACCGAGGAAACAGCTGTATTTGATTGCATTTGTTGACTTAGTTCCAGTCGCAACAGAAAAGGTCAGTCTTATCCGGTCGAATACTGTTTGGAATCGATGGAAGAGTACTCTGAGTGCACGATCCATAAGGGTGAACCTGAACCAAGGAAAGGAAATGTAAATACTGTCTACTTTATTTATCAGGCCAGGGCAAATACTAGAATCAGTTGCACGGAGTTGATTTATGATGAAAGTTTAATACTTACATTTGTGCTTCCTGCTTAGAATAATGTTCGTAAAAAATAAACTTTTACAAATTAGCTTTTATGCTTAAACATTACAAGTTAATGTGAGAATATTTAGAATGAAATTTAAAGGCTGATGTAAATATTTTAGTCCTATAATTATACTTGTGAGTCTACGGAAACTGGCGCTGTCATGCAACGTATTTTGTATCGTGACCTCTTCAATCAGAATGGCATGGACTTTGTCACTGAATATCTTCTGTAAAAACCCGGTTGTTGATGAAAACTTTTTGATTTTAGCAATAGACAGCGGTTGAAAGTCGGGCAGGTTAATCATTTAAGGTATCTGTATTCAAGTTATGGCGTCAAACACACTCTCATAATCTTTGATTACTACTAGTAATATATAAATAAGGGAAGAGAGTACTGACCTGACCTCACCTCTGTGTTTGTTTAGCTTATTAGAACGAAGAGTAAAGAGCACTGAAGGAACAGAGTCAACAACACAGAAAGGTACAAAGACAGCAGCTTCTTCAGAACAGCTTGCTAACAATGACTTGCGAGTTTTCATCCTTCCCAGCTGCTTGACAAAGCGCACTTTGTTAGTCTCAGAAAAGGCATCGTTGAAAGTTGAACACGTTCTTTTCAAACTGGAAGTTCTAATTGTTCTTGAAGAATAAATACTTGTTAAACCAGTCTTTCTGCTACACTGTGGGCAAGATAACGAGGAAGAAGTTGCGAAACATCCCGAAAAATGTTCTGCAGGTTGACATGTACTGTAAAAAGTTCGGGAATAGATTAATTTAAGGCTCTGT
>CBDDTI010000699.1:0-9633 GCA_965233585.1 bacterium | reverse complement strand
CGACTCAGATTTTCTTTCTTCACTTGAATCGCCCAGACTACTGATCTCTACGCATTCGTCGTCCATATTATCATCTGCAGTTTGAAGCCCTGTCTCAAGGTGAGAGCCATTAAGTGCGTTTTCTTCTTCCTCAATGATCACTTGAAGTACATCGTCCATGCCTGGGAAGCCTGTGCTTCCCAGGGCATCCACGCCCTCATTGATGCCACCATTGCTACCAATACCTTTCACAGCTGTAGCCGGTGGATCAGGTCGTAAAACTGAAACTATTTCCTCTGATCCGGAGAAAGAAACCTCACCAACATGCCCATCATCTGCCGGAACATCACTGTTTTCTTTCATTCCTTTCCCCTTCTTTTTCTTGGTTCCCTGACCTCTCGTTACACTCACTTTCGCTTTTCTGACTGTGCTTGAGACTTCAGCCAGCAAAGAGAGAGGCATATTGTCCTCAAAGGAATCACTACCAGAGACAGTAGTCAATGCAGTAGAAACCATCTCCGCGTTAATTCGTTGAGGTGAGCTTGTAGAACTGTTTTCTGGTGGTTCACTGGGAGACTGTCTGTCTTTTGGGCCGTCCTCAATCATGAAAAAATCATCGGTTTCACTGAGATTGTTTCTGATGCTTTCACAACTTTTTTCAGGTTCAAGATCAAGTTCCGTAAGAGATTCAACTCCAGAATGTTCCGAAAAGGCCGGCTCCCAGTCCATACCTTCTCCATCTTCATCCGAAAACGAAAACATCTCGTCGTCTGTGAATGCTTCTTCATGCTGTTCTTGAAAGTTGGCTGACGCTAGAGTCGAGGTAATTTCGACTGCTGTAGAGTTGTAACGAGAGGTCACCAGGGTTGACGAACCAACTGAAGCATCACCTGCTTGTGTTCCTTGTTTGTTTGCAAAGGTCGAAACAGGGTCGTCACTTGAAGTCATCAAGGTTAACGAGGCACCCGAGAAAACATCAGCTTGTTTTTCGTCGGACATGCCTTTGTTTGGAATTGTCGCTTCAGAAACGTTCCTTGAAGACATTACGGTTGACGAGGAAGCTGAAATAACGCCAGCTTGCATGCTTCCAGAGGTGGCTTCGTTTGCAGTCGTCGATACAGAACCGTTATTTGAAGCCATCAAGATTGACGAAGACGCCGCGGCAGCAGTAGTGTCACCTTCCATTTCTTCAGATCTCACCTGACTTCCAAGGGTTGTTTCAGAGTTGATGCGTGAGGACAGTAAGGATGACGACCTACATGTACCAGAAATAACGTCAACTTGCATTCTCTCAGAACTGTCCTGATGTGCACTGATCGTTACGGAGTCTTTACTTGAAGACATCACGTTCGTCGATTCAGTAAGGCTTTGCAAAGTACAGCTCGTACTACAGTCACCTGCCGGAGGTGTGCCATTGTGGGTGACAACTGGATTCATTTCCGAAGCTTCTGTAACTGTGGCTGTTTCATTCCTTTGAGGCTCGTCTGGTATCTGCCTTCTTCTAGATGCTGTTTCTGTGCAGTGGTTGTCCGAGCTTTCGGAGGGGGAAGAGCGATATCCACTGAGCTTTTTGGCTATGCACAAAGGCTTCCTCTTCTTCTTTTTCTAGTGGACAATAACAAATTAAAATAAATGAAAGAGAGAACAGAAATGATACTGTACGAGGAATAGTATAGGGGAACAAGCGGTGAGTTAATGGCTCGTTCGCCAGACTCGAGTCAGCTTTGTAAAACTTTCAGATATGATAGAAAAATTCTGAAATGCTTGAGTAATCACTATGCTTGATGGTCGCCTGTCAGCGCTCTTAACACCTACCTTTTGCAGTGAATTATCTTGGGGTGGCGGTGTTGGCTTTATTCTCCTCTGAGAATGGAGCACCAGATGCTGCCTGAGAGAAACCTGAAGGTAAACATGAAGTGATGTAGTTGTAATTCAACTTAAGAAAAATCAGTAACAATATGGGGGAAAGAAGACATGAGTGATGATCGCAGTTATACTGGCAACTTAAACAACTGCGAAATTAAAGCGTAAAAAATTCTCTCCTGAACGGGATTCGAACCCATGATCTTTGCGATACCGGTGCAGTGCTCTATCAACTGAGCTATCAGGTCCAACTGGGAGCTGGTCATACTGTAAGTTCGCCATATACCCGTAGATGGTGAAGAACACAAGTAAATATATGAAAGTTCATATATATCTAAACCGTGAAAAGATATGAAGATATGATTAATCATCGCAGCTATATACACACCTTAAGCTTGAGTTGCGTGTATAACTGCAATGATCGATCATGTCTTCATATCTTTCTCAGCCATTAAAATATATGATCTTTCATATATTCACTTGAATGGGGGGGGGGGGGGGAAATCTTTGTTTTACAGTATTTACCTCAGTAGCCTATTAAAACCTCTCACTAACCGAGTTCGAGGTCCGTACTGCAAGTTACGGACCGAATTTTTTTTTCTCTTCGATTTATGGCCCAAGCGCGAAGCGCGCGGACCATAAATCGTAGGGGAAAAACGAGGATTCGTAACTTACAGTACGGACCGAGAAGACAAGTTGAGTAAGATATTTATCATATCTCTATTGTGTATCTGACGAGTTCGGGAACGATTTCTACCCATGAGGAACGGCTTCAAATTTCTGAAGCACGTGGCAAGCAAAAGGAGTCAATTTGAAATCGCTTTTACGTCGTAGCACGCTTTGGTACACAATCTAGAGTAAAAGAAAGTTTTAAATCTTTACTTGCTAAATAAGTTAAGAAGTTTTGGCGATGAATCACTCAACAGTTCGGCAACAGAAACAACTTTAAATTTTAGCGGGCCGTACAGGAGAGTAGGGCCCATTAAATTGACCAATCACAGCGCGCGCACTAACTAAGAGATATAATAAAGCGATTTAATATCTGATCCGGCTACAAAAATATCAAAAACCAGGAAAGATTTATTGCTCGACGTTTCGGGGTCATCGTGACTCCATTATCAAGAGACTAGTTAAATCGTATGCAAATAAGGAAAAGTACGAGATAAGCACTGAAATTACAATAAACGGCCTAAACAAACACCTTGGCACGGATGGAATCCGTTTGCACGTTCAATGTTGGTTTACGCATGCGAATGTATAACATTTCTTTAACGAGGCAATCAAATTTGCCGCTACATTTCGTGATGGTGTGAAATTGCTCAATGAAGCGTTCAGGCATTTCGCTATTGTGTTGAAGGTTATAATGTTTGTAAATCGAACATGACTTTCTAGTGTGCCCTTCTACGCGTTCGTGTAAGTGACCACGAGTATAACCCACATACCCTACATCACACAGGTTACATTTGATGCAGGGTATGTGGGTTATACGCGTGGTCACTTACACGAGCGCGTAGAAGGGCACACTAGAAAGTCATCTTCGATTTACAAACATTATAACCTTCAACACAATAGCGAAATGCCTGAACGCTTCATTGAGCAATTTCACACCATCACGAAATGTAGCGGCAAATTTGATTGCCTCGTTAAAGAAATGTTATACATTCGCATGCGTAAACCAACATTGAACGTGCAAACGGATTCCATCCGTGCCAAGGTGTTTGTTTAGGCCGTTTATTGTAATTTCAGTGCTTATCTCGTACTTTTCCTTATTTGCATACGATTTAACTAGTCTCTTGATAATGGAGTCACGATGACCCCGAAACGTCGAGCAATAAATCTTTCCTGGTTTTTTTTATATGCCTTTGCTTCAGCAAATCTCTACTGAACAAAAATATCAGTTCTAAATATTGCAAAAGGCACAGCACGATCACTGTCCCAAGGAATTTAAGAACAACTATCTTACTGACGTTTTGCTTTTTGTTTCCCTGGGGATCAGTAATTAAGTGAATATTGTTTTTACTCGCTTAGCAATCAAAATTAACACAAAGTACTGTCAGCTCACTGTACATAGTGGATCTCAATAGTTTCGCCTTCAAGTCGTTTCGCCTACATCGAGGTCGTTTCGCCTACAAGACCAAGTCGTTTCGCCTGCACGGTCTGAGTCGATTCGCCTACACTTATACATGTAAGTCGAAATATTTTGTGAAGATGGATGAATATCACTACTTGCAGTCAGCTGAGGAGTCGTATTTGACTGTATTTCCAATTAAATTCCGAGATATTACAACTTTTGACTGAGGAGGGGAACGACTGTTGGTTCGAGTTATCAGGAGGTTCGAGAAATGGGGATTCCTCGACCTCGATGTAGGCGAATCAACTTGTAGGCGAAACGACCGTAGTTACAGGGGTTAAAGCAGTTTACCTTATGGGCGAATCCTTTTCCACACCCCTCCCAGGTGCAAACATACGGTCTGTTACCTTCATGGAAGGCTTTAATGTGCACTCTCAGATTAAACGCCTGAAAGAGAGAAACAGCAATGGATGACTTGACTAGGATTAGACAAATTATGCTGGCATTATTTCCAGCTTAATGCTACGGTGCGAGCATCGAGCATAATGCTGGCATAATAGTCAGTTTCGGAGCATAAAAGTTATCCTGCTAATAAAAACAAAAAAACAATGTGTTTAGAGTTTAGAGTTTATTGTTATTTTGCACTATTTACAAATTATTATTATTCTACATAAAGGTACATTACAAGGAAAATAAAAACATAAGCAAAATAAATTACAGAAGTAGTGAAAAGAAGATGTGTGCAGTGACCAAAGTAGCTTAAGCTTTCGAGCTGGTCACTGCCACAGACAAATTAATTAGCATAAACATGCGCATTACAAATGTCAATTGTAGGCTTTGTGGTTACTTAACCCTTTCCTGCCTGAGACCCAGACGACTCTACTCATCAAAGGGAGAGCCCTTAGGCAGTAAGGGGTTAAAGGGCCCTAGTCAGCCACACCTTTGTTTTTGTTTACATGCGAGAGTTTGGCTATTATATTTTCTTTGGAGCATGTCGAAACGAAGAAACTGACTGTGAGAGTACTAAAGATCATTAAACATACTTTCAGGAGCACAACCTATTGTAAAAAATTCAGATTTCGCTTCACCATGCAATGTCAATAATTTCGATGGCATCGAAAATGGCGGAGGCTGACTATAGGGCCCTTTAATGCACTTATTTGGCTCTGTTGAAGGCCTGGCTACTTTACATTATGCCTGGCTCTCCAGACAGTTTCCATTTGCCATGAACCGAACTGAAGAGACTGCTGACATTTAGCTGTTGTTGCTCCGTATGAAAACATTCCTATTTCTAAGGCGTTGTTGTTATTTAAAAGAAGGACATTAAATAATATGTTAGCCCCTGTTTTGTCTTTTTTTGCCCAAAATTCAACCAGCATTTTTGAGCATAAAGCTAGGGCACGAGTATAATTTTGAGCATGATGCTTCGATTTTATGAGTGACATTCGAAAGCATAATGCTCAAATTTTCGAGCATAATTTATCTAACCCTAGACTTGATAATCGATCATGACAATCGCTCATTACATGTATATCGCTCATGGAAAACAATTATTATCTAATATGTCAAAAATTTTACAATTCATCAAATATCTTTGCTCTCTGATTTGTCTAAGTGTGCCTTGTGACTGAATATAACCCAGCTACATGTAAAACTGGGAAATATCTGAGTGATATTCCCCAGTTTTCAAAACTGCGCATGTTGGGAAAATTATTTGAAGGATAATAAAAAAGATAGCCTCAATTTGATGCGAAAATATGCTTAGAAATTTGTCTGCGGACATTGTTAATCAGCGCTATACTCTTGGAAAACTGTGATTATTTACTTATTCTCGAATTTGTTTGTTATTTCTTAACTTACTTTAGTGTAAACTCGGGAGCATCCTTCTCTGGGACATTCATACATTTTCCGATTGTTATTGTGGACAGCAGCATGCCTCCTTAACTAAAAAATGATCAAACAATCAGTGATAAACTATATGTACAGTACACAGGTAATCTACTCCACATTTTCATGGCTTTACGAAAACCCAATGGGACTATTGACAAAAATGTCATATTTTCAACTGACAGGCACTGCATAACACTGTTAACAACTTTGCTTTCTTCTAAACACCAAAGATGTAAATATCTGCCACGTGATTAAAACAATCCACGATACAGTACGCCAGCCAAAAAAAAAAACAAGCAAGCAAGCAATCAAATAAACAATCTCAATACAGTACCTATATTATCAAGATATATAATTTTAATTGCACACTTTAAATTTACCTGCATCATTCAGTTACTGCCAGAATGTACATGTACACCACAAATCTTACCTCCCACACTTGTGAAAACTTCTTGTCACAATGCTGACACTGATAACCTATAAAATCATTAAACAAAATGAAACTTTTGTTGAACATGCCTGGAATATAACTCATTTAACTTACTATCCCTAGCTTCACCTTCATACCTCCTTCTAATTTCTCAGCCTCTTTTTTGCATGAAAGTTTAACACAAGGTCTCAAGCAAATCAAACAACTTTATGTTAGATAAGTCAATCACGATATTTTCCACATTTTAAAATATAAATTCTTCAAAATGTTTTGTATTACCATATACTACTACAGTAGGGCTAATACTTGAAACTGCAATTTAATATTGAAAGGTTGTAGGTTCAACAAACAATATGTGTACTTAATGTTGTAAATGAAGCTACTGAGTTCATGTACCTGTAGTTCATGGTTTGAAAATTATAGATTGACCACTTTGGCTATACCAAACAGGTTGCTGAAACTTTTTCAGTTTTTACAGCATCATTTCTAGGGATGTCGTTAACTTTCCAGTCACCTTTAGCATTGTTCTCCACACCCCTAACAAAATCTTTACTTCGTGAATGAATTCCACCAACAAAAGGCCATAGACCATTAAATACAATTGTCTCCTCAGTGACCTGCTGGCCTTTGAGTGGCAACGAAGCTGGAGGTCACCTTGCTTTAATGCAGACTTCTCTGCTTTTGTCATGTAAGTGTACCTAGTTAGCATTAGAACAACTTGATTTACACAACAAAAGCAGGAAGGTCTGTATCAAAGCAAGGTCAACCCAGTCTTGCTGCATTTAAAAGCTAGGTCACAGAGCAGACAACTGCAAAATGGTCTACATGTATTTCAACTGTAGCAGTAAGAAAAAGCATACTTTGCCATAACAGGTGTTAGGGATTATAGTCCTTAATGAGAGCCCTGACTTCTGTTCAAATCCAATTTTCTTCAAAGCTATGATCTAAATGCTTCATTAATGCAACCAGAATGACTAACTTAGCCTGATATGCTGAAGAGAATTTACTCTTACTACTACATTGTAGGTAGAAATATACAGTGGAGGTACCAGAGTTGCTTACCGTGACTTCTGATGTGTACAGCCAGCTTCGAAAATTTGTCAAAAGCCGCAGAACATCCAGGCGTACTACAGACATAACCTGACAAAATGGACAATAAATTGAGCAGAAATGTACAATTCATACCAAACATTGGGGGTTATCATTAACGTTTTCAGCAGGAGGGCAGTTGGTTTAGAACTATTAGAACTGACCGTCTTTGCAAGAAAAACATTCTTTCAGGCATTAAATCTGAGATTATCAATAAAACCAGCCGAGCAAAATCGTCCTTGTGGCTGGCCAATTTGTGTGGTGTCCGGATTAATCAAACGTCTGAAACATGTTTCTGAGTATACAAACATTTTTTTTGACAACCTGAGTCAGTTACATGCAGATTCATACAACAAACTGAAGGACTCTACCCCCCTCACACTCCTTGCTAGCCATTTGATAAATGTAAATGCAGAATACTACCTGTACAATATCTAGAACTTGTTGTATGATGTAACATATCAAGCATAAACAGGGCTTCTGGTAGGTTGCGGAAAAAAGTCAAATTTCGCAGGCTTTTCAGGGCCAAATTCGCGGGAAAAAATGGCTGATTTCGCGGGAATTTTCGAGGCCAGTTTCGCTGAAAAATGATTGGTAAAGAGAACGGACGATTTCGTGAGAGCTTCCCGAGCAAATTTCGCTGGAAAGTGATTGGTTTTATGCTGATTTGAGGAAAGTTTTCAAGGAAACTGGACGATCTTATAGCATTTACTCAGGCTTCGTACCGCAATTGATATGAAATCGTACTTTACAAGTAAGCTTATTGAACATAATAAAAAAGTCTAAAAACAAATTTACTATTCTAGTTGCTTCGTCGAGTATCGTCTTTATCCAATTGCATATTGTTTGCCTCACTTTCGAAATTCTGTTTACGATGATTCTTCATTTTTTTAACATCTGAGGCACACTTCTCAGCATTATAATTTGTTTTTCAGTTGGTAGTCACAGTGTTTTTGTAGAATGAACTCATAATGGCTATTTGTTATCTCGTGAGAACGAGAATGAATTTTGCTCATTTTGCAGGTTTTCAGGCATTATCATTCATGGACCAAACAGTTCTGCAAAAAATCGTCATCTTTGTAGGTGAGATGAGCGTATAAGGCACAATCCTTCACAAAACGCAGCATTCTTCACGAAGAGTGAGCACATGATAAGTAATGGTAATAGGACAGAGTGGAGTCCAATTCAGTCTGTAATCATACGAGTGATAACAATTAAATCGGACGACCGCGCAGCGGGAGTCCGATTTGTTTATCACAAGACTAGTATGATTACAGACTGAACTGGACGACACAAAGTCCTATTATCAATTAATCATAAAAATTACAATTTCTGAGAAAAAGAAAAATAGCGAAGTTATGAAAAAAGGGGAAAATTCGCATTAAAATACTGACAAAGGAGGCGTAAACATCTCTAAGGTCAAGGGCAAAAACACAAAAGCAACAGCGCGTACGTACGCACACATAATTACAACTTTGAATGTGATTGCTTGATTTAAACTACATCTTTGAATGCGATTGGCTTATTAAACTGTCCGATAACATACTGTCCAATAACAAACTATCCAATAACCAATTGTCCGATAACAACTTGGCGAGTGAATTAGTGGAAAATAGGACATTTTTAACCCAATCACAAGCGAGGAAATTGTAATTTTAACGATTAAACGAGCTATCGCACTCTCATCCCCAGTTTCCACAGTCTTTGCTAGGAAGGCCTGGTTTTTTACATCGTTGCTTCCCAGTTTTTCGCAACATTAATCTAAGAACGCCTGGTAGTTTTGGGATGTTGTTTACTCGCTGCAGCTAGTGACGAAAATTCAAGATAAATTAGCAAGTTTACAGCAAGCTAGGTAAGCAGCCCCAACAGCCAACATAACTTTCAAACATGTTGTGCTGACATGTATTTGGTCAGATTTCTAGCAAATTACGTGGGATTTCATCTGTTTGTGTGAATTTCGCGGGATTTCGCGGATTTACTTGAAATTCGCGGCTCCGCGACCGTGCGAAATATCAGAAGCCCTGCATAAAAGACCGTGTTTGACCATGTGCACTGAAAAGAGAGTTCAAAATATGGTACATAGCGGAGTAATTTTGACAAATTTTGAGGTGTTTGTAAATATGGTCAAACATTCTCTCGAGAGTTTGATATAAAAAAATTAATAAAAAACCAAATAAATCAACTTTGTTTAACGAGGGTGACACACAACAGTCTTCAACTGATAAACCCGTGGCCATCGAATTCCCGATCGAATTGGAATTTAGAAATATTGTTTTTTGAGGAGGGAGGAAAACCGGAGAACCCGGAGAAA
>CBDDTI010000698.1:0-13186 GCA_965233585.1 bacterium | reverse complement strand
TTTCAACAGAGATGGTATCACATATCGCCAACATAGCCTCAACATAGGCCCCAAGATGGGCCAACATGGGGCCAACATAGGCCAACGTAGGGCCAAGACAGGGCCAACATAGGCCAAGCTAGGGCTAACATAGGCCAACATAGGGCCAACATAGGCCCAACATGGGCCCAAGGGCGAAATGAAAAAAACATAATCCTTTCTACGCGCACATTTGGCATATTCCTCTCCATTCATATTCTATCTGTCTTTGCTTTTTCCTCTTCTATCTACAGACTGTCTGCGATCGGCGACAGGGGGCATAGCCCTTCAATCCGGGATGGTCTAAGATATCGCCACCATAACCTCCACCTGCGGGCAACATGCTCCCAACACTTTTCTTGGTGAACTTGTTGTATCTTGTTGTACAATGGAATGCATATCCCAAGCAGTGAGTTCTTCGGTGCAATTTGAGGTGAACAAAAAGGTGTAAGCTTGCCTTTCGGGGCTACAGTGTGTGTGTGTAACATCTGAATAGATGTAAAACTTATCTCTTTCTCTTTCTTCTTTCCTCTCCCTTTCTAAAAACAACAATAATAATGCAGGGGGATGAGGGTCCCTTGGTGTGCCTCATCTAACAAAGACCGCACCAAGTGGACGTGATATCAGTGCCCGGCCAGCACTGACGTACCTGCACCTTTATATTCTTTACGCTGTTGGTTTATATGTCAAAGACTCCTGTGATTTTTACTGACGTGCTCTTTATACTCTTAATGCTGTTGGTTTATATGTCAATGACTCCTGTGATTTATACTGACGTGGCAAGGGGCTAAGCCAAGAACCCCAATAAACAATCTAATAGACAATCTAATAAAATGATTTTATTTCTTCACGGTTGCATGTTACAGGACTCAGTTCCTGACGGATCTTTTCAAAGATCCTTTCTTGTCTAGTGTGTGTGTGAATCCCGCTAGGTTTCATGCGGGTAAGAATTTTGAATTCTTGAAGTTTTAATCTTGCAAGTATCATCAATAAGCCAATAAGCAGGGGGCCAGCACATGACATCAAGACAGTGGCCTACGAAGCTAGTGGTGTCATGGGAAGCGGTTGGAGACGTCTAATCGTGTACCTGCTCAACAATCATGTGATTTCTGAAGCTGTTACAGTCAGGCTGCTGCAGGTTCACAGGTATATAGTGGTAACCAGATTTAGTCTCCCGGTTGGAATTAGCCGGCTGACGTTGGACCCCCAATTTGTAGACTACAAGCCTGCGGCCTCAGGGCGGATTTACTACATATTTTGGGGCCTGAGGTTTTTTTGTTTACTACAATCTGCTAAATCATCGAAAAAGTGGTCTACTACAAGTTGCCTAAATCTATTAAAAAAACATTTAAAACTCAACATAAAATCTTGGGACAAATTGTAGTGACTTTACATCCCAATAATCAACATCTAACATAGTCAGCCATTTTTTCCGATGGCAACTTGTAGCGCTGGTTTGCTCATTCGTTCTTGGTCGAAGGAACCATTGTGTAGCCCCTAAGAAGTTGCCACTAAGAAAAACAGCACAAGGTAGCGCTTATTGTGACCATGGTGCATCCTCAAGAATGTACATGAATGATCCCCTGTGTTTGATACCCTGCAGCATTTGCAAAGCATTTTATAGAGAATGTAGTTGCTATAGAATGCATAACCAAGGGTATTTTCTCTATAAACTGTTAAACCAAGGTTTTATATGAAATGACCCTGCTTTACAATGAGGACCAAAAATAGCTTATATTCGCTCACCAAAAAAGGTGGACTATACAATGGCATCCCAAACTTCCTTGTCATCCAATCGCTTTGATTATGTACAGTCTCCACGCAATGTACATGGATCAATCTCCACGCAATCTCACGGGTCAATCTCCCAAGCACATTTTTGAAGGGTGGAACACCTTTTGGTCTCAACCCCCTCCAGGTACCAACTCCAGTGGAAAAGAAAAAACAGCAACAGGCAACAAAAGAACCCTAAGAAAAAGAAAAGCACTTCAGGGATGAAAGCTGTATCAAATTATGTACTTGCTCTAAGAAACATGCACCAAGATAAAACAGCAAACAGCAAACCCTCCCAAAACAAACCAACATGAAAGACAACTGCTACAAAGTGGATGGGTACGAGTCGAATCACTACAGAAAGCATTGCAGCAGAATCCATTCTGTGTCCAAATTTGTGTTGACAACAGCAGTTGATAAATGAACGCGTCAGTAGACAAATACAGCAAGAGCCAGCCCAAGGCAGGAAAGTACTTGTTGAGGCAGCAAAATGAAAGCTGTATCAAACTATGTGCTTGCTCTAAGAAAAATGCACCAAGATAAAACAGCAAACAGCAAACCCTCCCAAAACAAACCAACATGAAAGACAACTGCTACAAAGTGGATGGGTACGAGTCGAATCACTACAGAAAGCATTGCAGCAGAATCCATTCTGTGTCCAAATTTGTGTTGACAACAGCAGTTGATAAATGAACGCGTCAGTAGACAAATACAGCAAGAGCCAGCCCAAGGCAGGAAAGTACTTGTTGAGGCAGCAAAATGAAAGCTGTATCAAACTATGTACTTGCTCTAAGAAAAATGCGGCAACCCTTTCAAAGCAAACCGGCATGGAAAGAACTGCTACAAAGTGGATGGGTACAAGTTGAATCACTACAAAAAAACGTTACAGCAGAATCACCCAATCTGTGCGCAAGTTTTTGTGGACAACCAACGCTGATAACTGCTTCAAGTTACTGAGTAAATTTCCCGATTGTACGCTGTAGATGTTGACCCTTTTTGCAGCTCAAATATCAACCCTGATGCTATTGTATTGTGCGCTGCATTGAATTTGTTCATTTCCGAGTGAAACAACGGGTTCACTACAAATTGGTCATGAAAACATACGAAGTCTCATGTTGCTTCATATGATAGAACCATGAAAGCCACTACCAGTTACCGTTGTAAATTTACATGCTTCTTTTTGGAAAAAACGCTCGTACAAAATCGATCAAAAATCCTTACTACAAACTGCTCTTTCATTTTTTTTCGGATCTCATTGGCTTACAAAACTCGACTGCTACGATTTGCTTCTACACAACGTCACAGAGGACTATAAAAACATAGGTTCCCAGAGGGTTTATAGTGGGCCCCAAGGCCTAGCATTCTGTAGTGGAAATTCTGACCAGGATGATTTAGTAACATTAGGCTGTCAGGACGAGTTCTTAGGAATCTTCAAGGCGATGACAACTTCATCATTACAAAGTTCCTTCTCGGAGTAATTATATACTTGCTCTATCATCAGCGCGTGCCTCTGTACTTGTGAGTGTGCAAGTATGCGCATGTGCATAGCCATCACGATGTGGTTGCAATCTGTGTCAAATACGCATTTTGAAGGATAATAAAGCCGCTCCACCAACACTGTCTTGGTTGGCTTTACATCTCAAATTTGCTTCAGAAACAACAATAGCTGGCACATGCGACAAAGCAAGACACATTTAATTTAATTCTGCTGTATACTGTAAGTACAACAAATGTTGAATATGCAGCGGCCGTGTCTTCTCCGAGAGTCTTCAATTGACATCCCCACGCAGTTGCAAAGATGCCCAGAAGCTGCGATGATACTCCGTTGGGCCATGTCGATTTCCAACATGGATCCATGTTTTCGTCCATCCGAAGGCTCGTCTCGAACGTTCACTACCTCAACCCAAATTGCAGATGCAAGAAAGGGTTGCACGCTGTATGGATGGCGGGGGCCTTACTATATGGTCTAAACCCATTGTGCTGCGGGACATGCGGACGTGCCTGTGCATGGGAGCTGTACCCTGCTATTTCAGTCATGAAATGGTGAGGAAGTGATACTCAGATTCTGTTGCTTCGATGATGAATGCGACAGTGAAGATGGATGGGTGGGTGGGTGGGGTGAGATCTCGATGGTACGTTGAATAAGATGACTTTCTTCGACTTGCGCATGCCTGTGATGCTATGCTAGGTGTGGGGTTGGGGTTGCAGTAGGGTTGTGTGGAGCAAATACTTTCGTGAAGCCCTTGGTCAAAACACATGAAAAGAAACGGTGTACAATCCAGTGACGAGCGCCGAGTGTTTCAATGGAGACGAAACCGAAGAGTTACGAATGACTGGACTGCAAAGCAGTTGTCAAAACTTGCAAAGGTGCATCAAATGCTGCACAAAATAATGTTGACATATGTTGACATCTTTGGATCTCGCTGAAATGATCCACCCACAAACGCCGAGGCGTCGTGCCCAACTACATACAGTACAAATCAGTCCAGTATAGTACAAATACAATCATCAATCAGGTCAAAGAAGTTGGGAGAGGCTTCAGACTCAGACATCTCCAAAGACTCGGAAAAAAAAGGAAAAAACTATAAACAAACTTGAACAGGTCTGATCCATTCTGATGTTTGTAGTGGATCAGATTTCTCACCCCTGCCTGGCTGTCAGCGACTTGTGGGAGAATGCAACGCGTGTTGTCTTCAGGACGTTCCTCACCGGGCTTGCAAGAATGCAAAACGTGCAGTTTAGGACCAAGAATAGTGGTTGAAATGTGCCTGGTGGCTGATTGAGGAGAACCTTCAAACTCTTGAAAGTCTGTGGAACAAGGAATAAAAAAAGGAAGTTCAGATCTTGACCATCACCACCACCACCGCTGCCGCCACAATTTCGACAAGAATCTGCACTGCCAAACTTGGCGTCTGAGAATTCTCGGAGACCAACCAAGTGACACTGCTCCCCATTCATGCGGGTGTACTTCCTCAAAAGCCAAGTGCCAAAAATGGGTTAAAAAATAAACCTTGGAGATCTTTACTTTTGGCCTCAATAGCTGAAGAAGACGTTTCAAAAAATGTGACAACACTTGTTGGAGCAAGCTTCACCTGAAATACTTCCGTCTCAAGCCTCGTTGAACAACTGTCAACCAAGCGAGTGTGGAAGGCATGTGCCAGCACAGTTGCAGCGTCTCCACTTAAGGCACGAAAATGCTGCATTGCACGGTCTGCATCGTCCACAGGCATGAAATCCATGAGGCTTGCACCTGCAAGATTGTGCAAATCATGCAGGAACGCGCTAGATATAAATTCAATAAGACTACATGCATATTAAATCAATATGCTATTGGATGGATACAAATGGTGTCATGCATTGTTCTGATTAGGCTGTAGCCCTGATACACAAAGTATCATAAAGTTACGAACTTTCATTATTGCAGCTGTAGTCGTGGCCAACCAAGCTGGTTCGACATATCTCCAACAAGTTCATGTTGCAGAAAAAGGACAAAGCCGAGAAAAAGGTCACCACACCCTTCGAATTTCAATCAACAATCAATCAACGAATACAACGTTTCTGATCTTTTGTGTGCATCCAAATAGAATCAAATGAGTCGAAGGGACGCTGTGAAAGGATGTTCCTCTTACAGCTTTAAAGGCAGCAATGAAATAGCCTGCAAACTGAAGTCACCACAGAGAGTATGATTGAATTACAGCACGCAAACCCACACACGAACACATACATACACAAGCACACCCATGTCATCCAATGTCAGCATAGAAAATAATAGGTGCTGCTTTGCTTGCGTAAGTTTTAAGATGATTTAAGATGGTACATGCTTGTTGAAAAAACATGCTTGCGCAGGCTTCAAATTCCAAACTCTGATCTGAGCCTTGAATGTTGCTGGACTTCAGAAGCATTGCAGCCAATGCTTTCGAGTGCTCAGTGAGGCAAAAGTTCGAATCGAGTTCAACCACTGCATCCCACATGAGCCCTAAAAGGGTTGAAGCCTCGCCAAGACGTGGGCACAGAATCTCGTTCAATCTGCAAAGAAGGCTTAAGCGCCTTAAAGAGTCTTAAATCGTTCCAATGTGTCTTGACGTTTGAACATGTGTCGTGCATGTTTATTGTAGTCCAAGAAACTGCAGTGAAGTGAGTCTCCGCATTACAGCCTTGAACTTGTAGCTCCGCTTTCCGGGTCAGCACTGAAAGAAGGGCAAAACTGAAGGCGACAGTTACAGCACACATTGTCAATTCTGTCCAAAGGATCACATACCGTGATGCAAAAGTCCCTTCAGAAGCCATCTCTTCTGTACTGGCGCGGTAGATGGTCAAGACGGTAAAGCCAAGATTGCAGAGAAAAACCAGCGAGGTACGAGCGCATAGGATCACAGCTGGCAACCGGCAGCAAACGAAAAGAATCAAGGCCATATCAAACATTTCATCTGTGCCTGTGTGCCAAGGTGATAGGTATGCGGCTGCTAGAATCATGCCCACCACATAGAAGCGATTCAACGTTCTTGTGCTCAGCAGACTTGGAAATAGCACATACAAGGTCAAACATCCAAACACCAAAACATTTGTCCAGGTAAAGATTGGAGACATCCAGCGTGCACGGTCCAGGAGAACATTGCGCTGCACAGAAAGGAGGCTGCTCATGCTTAGAAAGGCATATGCCACGAGAAAGCCACGAGACCAAGAAACTTGTAATCTGGCTACTTCATCATTCACGAGACTCCTTTTCTTGGCAGAAAAAAAGAGATTGAAGTGGGGTCCTGGGCCATATTGATGTCTATCTGATTGAGCTCAGACACAATTCAGACTAATTAAGACTGAGACAAAAACAATTAAAAAAAACAAGTGGTAAAGCATTAAAAGCAAACTGACAATTACATTCTCTCGAAATCCAAGATTCCGTCTGAATAAAAGATACCTAATATGATTAGAGCAATTCCGCGGCCACGATAGACAGCTTTTGACCCTTCGGACAACGGCTGCCTGAATGCCATGCGTCTGGTTAAACACGGTATGCAGGATCTTGACAACAAACAAGACTTCCAAGCACGAGGATGCCGCCAGGAACAACGTGGCATTGAGACTGACCACCATGGCATCAGCCACTTACTGTAAGCTACCTGGGACCTGTTCTGAGCCGAAGGATGCCGCCATTGTCCTGGATTTTGAATATGTTAAGATATGTTAGGCAAAAGTACACACACACAACGCACGTGACATGGGGAGGCCATGGTAGACCCATCAGCATGTCAATCATCTTCAAACCTTCACGTCCAGAATCCTGGAGGCACCATGGGCTGAGAATTGAGGTGGGCACTTCTCTTTCGCTGTAGTTTTGTTAGCCTTCAGTAGCCATTGAGGCGTTACCAGCTGAGCAAATGCAAATGCTGAGCTTGAGTCTTGTGGTGATTCCAACAGAAGTTGAATGACATTTCTTTGACGACTAGCAGATTCTTGGGCCAGGTAGGTAAGCTTTTGAGAAGAATGGTCCTGGTGCATCTTCAACATGTATTTAACGAACCTGGGACTTCAGCCTTTGCATTTTGCATTTATAAAATTCATGCCCTTGGAACAGGAAGAAGAAGAAGAAGAAGTCCCTGACTGCAGCTGGATTTGCACAAAAGGAGAAAGCCAATTTCAAGGCTACACCTACACCACCAAGGGAGTGAGCTCAAATTCAACACGAAAAGGATGTTCTTGGTAAAACTGTTACACACATAAGGATTCATGAATGTACCATAATCGCATCAGTAATTATGGATTTGCAATCACAACCATTCTACAAAAAGATTGCACACGACTGGTACGAGTGCTCTGATGCTTGTCCAGCTGGCTGGGACATGAACAATTTCCGGAAATGTCAGTTACTGTATAGGGATAACTATGGATAACACATGATAAAACATGATAAAACAATCACCATCCCGACCATATAATCTTACACTAGTATGTTGGGAGTCCGCAACCTCTGACTGATTTGTATATCCAAGAGGCCTTGAAATCAGAACATCGCTGGCTCAAACTTACATGCGGCGGCTCTGCATGGTTAGGTCGAGTCGTGCCTATGTTCTGCATGGTTAGATCAAAATGAAAGGTCTGAAAGCTGAGTACGTGAGTAATTATTTGAGGAATGGGCTTGTCTGAGGTGTTCTACTGACGCTGACTTCGCTTTTCCTTGCTGAACACTAAAATACTAAAATGCATACAAACATCAAATGCCGACTAGCGCAAATGATCTCAGGTGCAGTTTTACCTGATGGACGATTTGCCCGTGGCAAAGCCAGAAGTTTACCATGGGCGGGAGAGCAGAAATGCAAAACGTAGAAGTAAAAGGTTGTCAATCTCATCTAATCTTTAGTGAAGCGGTTTTCATCCACTTGGCTGTCGGCAAAGTGTCACTCTCACCGGAAATTTTCTATGAGATGCTGATGATAGTTCAAGACTGCAGTCCATGGTGGTCCATGTAACCAAATTTCTCCCCAGAAATTACAGTACTTTGATGGCTTTCATGCTACTGGCGCAATCTCCACTGCTACACATTCCCCCAAAATATTACCAGGAGGGCCTTCGAGAAGGTGGCATACTAAGACTACTAATTTTAGATATGTTCGCTTCAGGCACTTTAACGAGGATAATAAGCATCTGATAAGTTGCTATTATCCTACTAATATTTTGTTTAACTTGTTTATTAAAATTTATACCGTGTTAAGTTCCACTATTTTTTATTTGAACCAACTACATGATACTGAACATATCTGAAAATATAATCAAATATAGTTGAACATTATGATTCTAAAATATCTGAAAATATGTGGAAATAAGTTCGATGCATTTTTTCAAGTATTATTTCCGATTGGGATCCTAGTCGTACTGCAGACTGCAATGATATGGTGACTTGTTGGCTCACACAAAGGGGGCAAACACAAGGTGCTCAAAACTTACAGGATCCAAACGATGAGAGAGGAACATGATTGCTGGCAAGGAACAGTTGTAACAAAAAAAACAGTTCCTGCCAGTTCCTGCAAAGGATAGTTCAAAAACAGGATAGTTCCTGCAAAGGGTAATTTTTGCGAATAATAGTTTAGGTTCAAGATAGCTCCCCAAGAGGAATGCTACTTGTTTTTCTGAATTGCAGATTTCTTTGGAAGATGTTTTTTACTTTAAACAATTTGGTTTCTTAATTTTGTTTTTAAAATGTTTATTTGAATTTCCACATTTTCTGAATTTTCTGTAGTTTCTTTCTATATTTTCGGATTTTTCTGAATTTTCTGATTTTTCTGAATTTTCTGGGTTTTCTGAATTTCCGGATTTTTCTCAATTTCCTGGGTTTTCTGAATTTTCTGAATTTTCCAAATTTTTCGTGTTTTCTAAAAAAATCTGAATTTTAATGGGTTTTCTGAATTGTCTTGGTTTTCTGAATTTTCTGTGTTTTCTAAATTTTCTGAATTCCTGGGGCGCCCTAAGTGCCAGAAAAAAAAGTGATATTCAACAAAACCTACTTTTTGAAGATCCGGGATGGGAAAGGCTTGAAAATTTAAAATATCGCAATTTTTGGTCATTTCAGGTGTTCTCAGGTTCTTCACACGCTTTGGCCGCCCTTTCCATTACATAATATGAAAAAGGCAATCTTGGCTGAAGATATGAAAAGGCAATCCCAAAAAATTGGGTGATATGCCTGAGCAAAACTCTCACAACAGTTGAAAACAGGTTTGCAACATATTTCTTGTAGAAACAAAAAAACAAAACACAAATATCGCGGGAATATGGCGGAAATTTGCGGGAATATCGCGGAAATTTGCGGACATATGTTTCAACCATTTTAAAACCAACATTTCCGGCATGTGTGGCCATGGCCCAAACATTTCAAGATCCCGCCTCTCTATCTTTTATTTCCACAGAACCAATTCTCCGAATCCATGGCGCCCAGACTTAAAAGAGAACGAGGCTGTGGGTGCCGCAATTTGGCAAAATCATTTATCGTTTTTTTTGGTTTTATCGCAATTTTTGTTTTCCATCGCGTTTTTTCAAACCAAGATGGTCCATCGCGTTTTTTTCCTGCACTCGGGTTTCGCAGGTTTGCTGAATTTTCTGTGTTTTCTGAATTTTCTGATTTTTCTTAGATTTTCTTGGTTTTCTGAATTTTCTGAATTTTCTGGAGTTTCGGAATTTTCTGATTTTTTTTGTTTTTCTTTAAAATTCAATTCCTTTTGGACCTATATCAGCTGCGTTCTTTCAGCAACACCGCTTTGTTCCATCACAGTGGTTTAGTAACTGTAGTATCCGAACAGCAATTTGTTGATTTCCAAATGTTTTTGTCACTAGCATGGAGATAGAGTTTGTGCAGAAGCGCAAATCAACAGTAAGTAGCATCGATATACAGTGTGTGTGGAAGAGCAGTCAGTAGGGTCGAGACACAAAGGTTGGCGACGTGCAAGTCAACAGCCAGTAGCGTCGAGATACAATGTGTGTGTGTGTGAAACATCTGAATAGATGTAAAACTTCTACATCTGTGACCTGTTTCATTAGCAGGGGGATGAGGGTCCCTTGGTGTGCCTATCTATCTAACAAAGACCGCACCAAGTGGATGTGACATCAGTGCCCGGCCAACACTGATGTACCTGCACTGTATATTTCTACGCTGTTGGTTCATATATATTTTTTACCGTGATTGTAGAAAATATTCAGGAATTATCGGAAAACCGATCTTCTATTTGAAACGGGTTTGGACGCGCGGAAAAATCCATTTCAAAAATTAATTCAATGACCCAAAATGGTAGAACATCCGGGATGTTGGAGCTACTTTGGCATTCTCCGCAACCATGGCCCCGGTAGGGTCCAAACTAATATCTTCTAATTAAAAACCATTTAGACCAACACCAAAAGCACAAACTTGGTGGATCATCCAACCGAATATATTCTATTTAAAAAAGGGTTTGTCGCACTATCTTGTTCTGAAAATTTGGGGTTGGTATAATGAATATCTTCTATATTTGAAATGGTCTTTTCCGCTTCCCCACTGGTCGTTTGATCGACAATATCTTCTATTTGAAAATGGTTTGTCGGCCAATCTTCTTTTGAGAATTTGGGAAAATAATGCCAATATCTTCTATTTGAAAACGGGATTTCCGTCTTTTTGGGCTTGTGATGGGAACCTCTGGAAAATAATGCCAATATCTTCTATTTGAAAACGGGATTTCCCTTTTTTTGGGCTTGTGATGGGAAGCTCTGGAAAATAATGCCAATATCTTCTATTTGAAAACGGGATTTCCGTTGTCTTTTTTGGCTTGTGACAGCAACCTCTGGAAAATAATACCAATGGGAACCTCATTTGAAAACGGGATTTCCGTGTCTTTTTGGGCTTTTCTGGAAAATCTATTTGAAAACGGTATTTCCGTGTTTTTTCTGGGCTTGTGATGGGAACCTCATTTGAAAACGGGATTTCCGTGTCTTTTTGGGCTTTTCTGGAAAATAATGCCAATATCTTCTATTTGAACGGAACGGGATTTCCCTTTTTTTGGGCTTGTGATGGGAGCCTCTGGAAAATAATGCCAATATCTTCTATTTGAAAGCGGAATTTCTGTGTTTTTTCTGGGCTTGTGATGGGAACCTCATTTGAAAACGTGATTTCCGTGTCTTTTTGGGTTTTTCTGGAAAATAATGCCAATATCTTCTATTTGAAAAACCGGATTTCCGTTGTTTTTTTTGGCTTGTGATGGCAACCTCTGGAAAATAATGTCGATATCTTCTATTTGAAAGCGGAATTTCTGTGTTTTTTCTGGGCTTGTGATGGGAACCTCATTTGAAAACGGGATTTCCGTGTCTTTTTGGGCTTTTCTGGAAAATAATGCCAATATCTTCTATTTGAAAACGGGATTTCCCTTTTTTTGGGCTTGTGATGGGAACCTCTGGAAAATAATGCCAATATCTTCTATTTGAAAACAGGATTTCCAATGTTTTTTTTGCTTGTGATGGCAGCCTCTGGAAAATAATACCAATATCTTCTATTTGAAAACGGAATTTCCGTGTTTTTTCTGGGCTTGTGATGGGAACCTCATTTGAAAACGGGATTTCCGTGTCTTTTTGGGCTGTTCTGGAAAATAATGCCAATATTTGAAAACGGGATTTCCCTTTTTTTGGGCTTGTGATGAGAACCTCTGGAACATAATGCCAATATCTTCTATTTGAAAGCGGAATTTCTGTGTTTTTTCTGGGCTTGTGATGGGAACCTCATTTGAAAACGTGATTTCCGTGTCTTTTTGGGTTTTTCTGGAAAATAATGCCAATATCTTCTATTTGAAAAACCGGATTTCCGTTGTTTTTTTTGGCTTGTGATGGCAACCTCTGGAAAATAATGTCGATATCTTCTATTTGAAAGCGGAATTTCTGTGTTTTTTCTGGGCTTGTGATGGGAACCTCATTTGAAAACGGGATTTCCGTGTCTTTTTGGGCTTTTCTGGAAAATAATGCCAATATCTTCTATTTGAAAACGGGATTTCCCTTTTTTTGGGCTTGTGATGGGAACCTCTGGAAAATAATGCCAATATCTTCTATTTGAAAACAGGATTTCCAATGTTTTTTTTGCTTGTGATGGCAGCCTCTGGAAAATAATACCAATATCTTCTATTTGAAAACGGAATTTCCGTGTTTTTTCTGGGCTTGTGATGGGAACCTCATTTGAAAACGGGATTTCCGTGTCTTTTTGGGCTGTTCTGGAAAATAATGCCAATATTTGAAAACGGGATTTCCCTTTTTTTGGGCTTGTGATGAGAACCTCTGGAACATAATGCCAATATCTTCTATTTGAAAACGGAATTTCCGTGTTTTTTCTGGGCTTGTGATGGGAACCTCATTTGAAAACGGGATTTCCGTGTCTTTTTGGGCTTTTCTGGAAAATAATGCCAATATCTTCTATTTGAAAACGGGATTTCCCTTATTTTGGGCTTGTGATGGGAACCTCTGGAAAATAATGCCAATATCTTCTATTTGAAAACGGATTTTCCGTGTTTTTTCTGGGCTTGTGATGGGAACCTCATTTGAAAACGGGATAATGCCAATATCTTCTATTTGAAAACGGGATTTCCCTTTTTTTGGGCTTGTGATGGGAACCTCTGGGAAATAATGCCAATATCTTCTTTTTGAGAACGGGATTTCCGTTGTTTTTTTTGGCTTGTGATGGAACCTCTGGAAAATAATGCCGATATCTTCTATTTGAAAACGGCATTTCCGTTTTTTTGCTTGTGATGGGAACCTCTGGAAAATAATGCCAATATCTTCTATTTGAAAACGGTATTTCCGTGTTTTTTCTGGGCTTGTGATGGGAACCTCTGGAAAATAATGCCAATATCTTTCACCAGGAAAATTCCATACCATGGATCGGTGAGGGTTTGGATCGGTAGGG
>CBDDTI010000697.1:0-8151 GCA_965233585.1 bacterium | reverse complement strand
GCTGCATTGTGGGCTATGGCCCTCCTAGGCCATGAGCTTCAGTTTAGTTTCAGTTTAGTTTCAGTTTAATTTCGGTTTAGTTACAGTTTAGTTTAGTTTTTTGTGTCAAAACAAAACTCATCACATATAAAACGGAGACAAAACAAAACGTTCTCAGAATAAATGAAATTTAACTTACGATACAATCCACATAAAAATAAAACCCTTCGTAAAATAAAAAAATCAGCAAATAAGATTAATTAAAACGAAAAATATGTACAAAAAACTGAAATACTACAATAAAAATAGAAAGACAATTGGTGATTTTGCTATGGCACGCATAGGCCACCATACTGTGTCTGCTTTATTAATATATTCTTCTTGTGTTACGTATCTACATGCTACAATAAGATAAAAGAAGATAGAAGATCTACTTACCCACACATCGTCCATCAGATGTTTTCTTGTAACCCTTTCTGCAGTTTACTGAAAGAAAGATCAGCAAATAATTGAAATTCTGCTGCCAGTTTGCAAGTTAATCTGAGTTGAAGTATTGAAACTGATTTCATCCCTAGCTAGAACAGATTTGAACGGAAAAACTCTCCGTCCTGACATAATCGTTTGCAAAAGTGAGCACGAATCTTAGGCTTTAAGTCTCCTACGCAACCGGGCCGAGTTTTTTCGGCGTAGTGTCACGCCACGCTCTCCCCCAAGATTGTTGCGTGACATCCCCAAAAATGGTCTTGATTAAGAAAGGTTTTGGAGTTGGAAGGTGCATAAATGTACAGCATGTACATCTTTGAATTTCACTCGATCATGGCAGAGCTAAACATTTCAATTTTTCGTTTAATATTGAACAGTATGTCTGATAATTCGATAAGTAACCGTGTCAAAAGATTGAAAGCGTTTGGCTTCGATCCAAGAAATTGAAAGTCCAAAATACCTAACGCTGTTGTTTAAGCCTTTAATCTTAAAATTCATTTTCCAAGCTAAATAGTAAAAATTCAGTCTTCCCATTGAGTTACTCACGCGAAATCGTGTTCCACTTGTATTTCACTATATCGTAGAAGCTGAAAAAGTAGCGCTGTTTCGGCTGTGTTGTCAAGACGACAACCTGCAGGACAAATTGTATAGTGACGATTAAAAGTCATTTTGAAAAACACTCCCACCCAATGTCTTCTATTTTTAATATAGTTTTCTTCTTTAATTATATAATTGTGAAATTAATTTTTTTGTAATATTTTTCATGATCAGTCATATAATAATTATTGATCGTATGAAAGCTCGAGCATTTATAAGGAGTTACGCTACTCGTGATATTCGAAAATTCGTTTAACTTGCCCTAACCTAAAAGATCGTGCAATTATGAAAGATGTATCACTCCTAGTGTAAATTCCTAATTGCAGTCGCATTCACACGATTGCCCTCCGCACAAATTTGACGACAGCCTCGTAAAAGACTTCAAACTGCATGGATGACACATTTTAAAACATCATTAGCTAACGATGTTAAGCGCATTCATTGCTTGAAACATCTGGAGACTTCTTTCCTTTCTGCTCTTTCTCTTTCGAATTCTAGACTTTTTTCATCTTAATGTTATTTTTTTTTCAACAATCAATTACAAAATTTCTAGATTTAACTTAATTTGAAGATAATCTTGATCTATCCCAAAAACTGACACAAACTAGTTTATGAAGTTGACTTGCCAAGGCTAACCACGAATTGTTATACGAAGTATTATGATGTCCCATTGCTGACGTACCTGCCTCAATTGCCAAAAGTCCTCATACAGTCCTTTCTTTACCAAACGTATTTTGACCGCGGAAAGTTTACCAACATCTTTATCATTTATCGTGAACAGTCTATCACTGCAGATGAAAGAACATTTAGATTTGACCAAAACGAGTACAGGCTCTTTGGCAACAAAAAAGAACTCTAAATTTTAGCGGTCCGTGCAGGAGAGTACGCCTGCTAAATTGACCAATCACAGCGCACGTACTAACTTAGAGATACAATGAGATACAATTAGCTAGAAATACCCAAGGGGGATTTGGTGTATCGGCAGTATTGCATTCTTCCGGCACCCAAACATATGTACAAAAATAAGGAAAATTGGTCGTCGTGACTCACGTTCTTCAAAATACGCAGAAATTGGTCATTTCACGTTGTTGTTTTGCATAGGATGGTGAGGACGGTTACGAAATATGTAAAGATTTATGGTACATGTGCACAGCCATTGTTCTGCTCATTAAACCCTTTGTTTGGTGCCCCGGGTTTGGTGACATTCTCGTTGCTGTTGCCGCCGTGGTTTGCTTAAGCTCTCTAATGCTTCTACTGATACTTGCCTTTCGAAACTAAACTCTCCTGGCAAATCGTGAATTCCAGTTTCAGCGCCACCTTGCCCCACAAGAATGATTGACACCTTGTCTGTTGTACTGCCATAACCCGTAGAAATAAGAACTCTGTATACTGAAGAAAAAGGGTGCATAATGTATGACAGCGTTTACCAATCAAACTACAAGTTAAGAAACCCCAAACAGAAGACAGAAAAGAATTAGACAAGGCAAACTTTCGCATGAAATTAATTAATCTCAACGAAAATAGTCACAGGACAGCATATTATCTTTGCTTGGCTTTAAAAAGGTGGCTCTACCTTGAAAGTACGGCGTCTTAAGTGTTAATTTTTTATAATCTGACGAAAATTTAAGGTGGCTCTGAACCCACTTGACACTTGGAATTGATACCACTGGCTGGTCCCAATTTTTGGGCATGCACAGAGCACTCATTCTGCAATTTTCAGGCTATCAGATTTCAACAGCTAGTGCATTAATCGTGCACTTCCAGTAGTGACTTTGCAGAGCGGCCAGGTCTCGATACTCGGTGCTGACCAAAATAATCGCAGCTTTTGGGGACAAGAAATTCTCTCTATAAATATCTAAATACTGCAAATTGTGATTTGTAATAAAAATCATTTGATCAATTAATAACAAGTTAAAATTTTCTCTATAAATATTTTATGCAACAATAAATATCTACAGTGAGGTCCCCATTTCTTGAAAACTCTTGTTTTTTGAAACTCTGGATAACTCCAAATACTAAATGTGTATATTGAGACGCCAGATTACTGTTCAATTTCTCCTTCTATGAAGTCCCTCTCTCCTGCTTTGAAAGCAATTAACAGGGTGCAAATAAAATTGAATTTCCAGCTTTCCCTTTGGACAAGTTGGAACCATTGCACGCAAGTTTGAAGGCTTTTCTCAGTAACATTACATACTTAGAAAGAAAAAAAGCACGTTCACTTGTTCAGTGGGCAAGTGATCCGGTGGACAAGTGATGCATAACCGCCATCCACTAGCATGACAAGGAAATCAACTAGCCGCAGGTTAGTGGAGTTGTATTTCTTTGTACACTGAATAAAGATGAAACTCTTTATTGCTTTGAAAGGAAGATGTAAACTTCAAAAGGCATTGTGTGTAAAGGTGGTTTTTAATAGAGTGAATTTTGAGTGGCTGGTGACGGTCAAGTTAACTTCAAAATTTGTATTTTAAATTTCCATTAAAAAAATATCATGCAAGGACATGGAGATTAAAAAAAATCCTGCAGGGCTGGAACAATAAAAAAAAATATCTAGCAGCCTAAAAATTCTGCAACCCCCCCATCAAAAATCAAATGGCCCACCCCTTAGAAGCGAAAAAATATTTTACAATTGTAACGACTAATGCTTCATTATGTCTATTTATATGCGCGTTTGTCTTTGCCAGTAACTCTGGTCACTTTCGAATTAACGATGTTTTTGCTATTTTTTACTCCGTTTCATTTGTTAAATTTTTTTGTTAAATTTATTTTTATTCTTGCAAAAAAGTGGGGGGGGGGGGGGTTACAGTCCCCCAGCCCCTCCCTCTGCGCGGTCCCTGTCGACCAAAATGTAGGGCCACTGAGGACTTTAGGATTTTATTACAACGTCTCTCGAAAATCCAAGGGTTAGTGAATTTCCAAAATACAAACTATATAACAGAAACTTGAGTACATGGCTCCTAGCAAATTCCAGGCCCAAAATCAAATGAATTTGCGAAGAATTTAGGTATACCTCCTGAAGTTGTACTAATTTCTGTTCCATTCGGCAGAAGTTTTAGTCAAATGCTAATTAAGAGTACAGTAGCTGTGCATTGTAGTTAACGGTTTCATTGCCTGGGCCCGGTTGTTCAAAACCCCGATTAAACTAACCTCCGATTAAGCCTAATCGTCGATTAAAACCACTAACCCCGGGTTAGCTAATCGGAGGAATTGAGAACGTTGTTCAAAGCCCGATTAGAGGACAGATAAGTTAATCGCTGATTAACAGTTAGTACGTGGTGTAAAAATCACCTATATTGTCTCACTAATCGACAATTAGTATCCCATAATGCAATTTCCCATGGGTAACCACTGTGATTGTTTCCAATATGGCGTCCGCGTAACGGACTGCAAGTGAAGCGGTGGACTTGTCTACTCCAGTTGTATCGCCGACAACTTGCAGTAAGCACCACTCGCATAAAAGTGTAGTGTTATCAGCACTTGGTCGATTGGTTTCAGAGCGTAATAAAAATTCGTTTTCCTTTGTAAATCAGCCTCCATTTTTTTAGTTTTGTATTGTATTCAATTGAGGCTCTGCCAAATCTGTAGCGAGTGCGAAGCTTTTGATTGCTGTAAATTAGTATGCTATCGTTATATCGATAATTCGTGCTCGTCTTTGTCTCGCCCGAGGACGGCCAAACAACAAGACGGTCATTTTGTTTCAATATCAAACGGCCGATTAGCGATTTAATCTACCTTCGGAGGTGTATTAATTTTAACCCGCCGATTAGAGTCAGATTAGTGTTAATCGGGCTTTGAGCAACGCAATCTAATCGAAGATTAAATTTTAATCGCAGATAAGCATATTTAATCGGGGATTAGCGCTAATCGGGGTTTTGACAACCGGGCTCTTGTGATCATAGCGACCCAGCCAGCTGTTTCAAAAACGCACTAAATTTAAGGGGTAAATAGAACTGTCTGTAACGCTAGCAATTATGATGCAAAGTTTACCGGTACTAAATTTTAAGGCGTTTGTTTAATCTGATAAATATTCAAATTTTTGTTCATGTTGACAATTGCTGTAGGTGTTTTAAAAATGATATGGAGAATTTTAATTGTTAACCTGTTAAGATTTATAGCATTCTAAGCATAAATTAATTGTACTTACAAATTAGCTTGTCTTCAGTGTGGAATAAGTGACCGTGTGAAGTTCGACAACTGGTTCACATTAAGGCGATGGGATGTCAAATTTAACTTCTCAATTTAAACTTAAGGTTTGCCGATCATTGTCCATCACTTTTCGATTAGAAATATTTTAGCAAAGGTTACTGTAATGTAATTTTGAAAACTGGCTGGCCAAGCCTGGATAAAAGAATATTAATAGTTCTCCGGCAAATGAGAGTGAAATAAGTTTCAGCCAGCTAGCAGCTGAGTGCTGAGGTGATCAGTTTTGTTTACTGCAACTAGTGAGCATATTGTGAATTTTTGTTCTAAGCGATACGCAGTTACAATACAATATAAATGTATGATGTGTAATTATCAGTCAAATATCTCCAAAAATTGCTCGACAAAAAGAAACACAAGTTGACTTGAGTCAAATTGTTATCTACTTACCATAAGCTGTAGCTAGTTGTATATGCGACAAGCCAACAAGAACGAGTAACAGAGATACCCTCATGCTGAGCGCAGTTGAGATCTTTCACCAAAAATTATCAGTTGAGCTGCACAGACGTAACTAGCTGCCACGCAGTTTGTGAAGATAAAGAAACAGTCACCTCTTGAATAGTGACCGGAACCTGAAGGCGAGAAATTTAACAATCGATTACAATAAGTATTCGACTAGCCAATCAGTGTGTTTCAACGACCGTCCCAAACAATATGGGCGAGAAGAAACCAATAGAGTGGTTTTAAAACGAGAGTAAAATTACGCCATGTGGCTTGCTTGAACGTGCTTGTAGAATAGACACATCTCCAAGACGCATGAATACTAATCATCAACTTCAGACCATCACAATAATTAAGTACTAAATTTTAACAGCTGCTTTCCACATGCATGTCGTTACAACATGAATTATGCACTATTTCAGTTATTACAGAGCTTTCAAAAAATGTGGCTGGGTAAATGGCACAAATCGCGTTTTGGTAAAGGAGTCCAAAATACCCTAGTAAGTACTTATTCCAAATGAAATGTGAGACAAACGAAAAATGGAACACATTAAAGCGATGAGAAGTCCGTTATCTTTCACAAGCATATACCTTTCTTAAGGCAGGGCAAATCAAAATTACTGTTTATCTTTTTATGTGCACAACTGAACAAACAGAACTAGCAAGACAAATGGAAAATGGTTTACTTGTCCTCTGATTTTGTCAAATAACTTGAAATGTGTTCCACATTAAAACGGTTTTCCAGGTCTAGAAGATTGAGAGATAAGTCAAACCGATGTAATAATTTTTTTAGGGTGGTTTTTGTCGTTGTAATCTTTTTATTTTTGGCAAATTTTCAAAGCCTGAAACGGGTAATTGGTATCATTTTATTAAGTTGGGGGCTTACGATTAATTATGGTGCGACAGTCGTCTGCCAGACAACAGGTGCTTATAAATCAACCAATAGGAGCATGCGTTAGATTCAGCCAAACCCCAGCTATTTGGCACTTAGATGCATTAATATTTCCATGCATTCAGTTGTATTTGTTTTTTTCTCCCAGATATATTCAACGAACCTAATGGATCAGATAGTCAAAAATAGGACGGAAAACAGCAAAAAACGCTTGCAAGAACCTACATTTTTTGAAGTCTGACAAAAGAGGTTGACGTATTTTGTAAGAGTTATCGGCCTGAAGGGAGGGGTTATGTGCTTTGTTCCTCTCGCACGAGGGGAATAAATCACATAACCACGAGCTGAAGGCCGATAAACGGCTTATTTTTACATTGGCGAGGATTCCGCAAGGGATGCAAAAATAAACTGAAGAAAAATGCCTCTATTGTTCATCTTTCTTTTGTTTTTCAACACTGACTCCCTGCTGGCACTGGTGGGATTCCCAAGTTTCTCGCCTTCAGTTTACCTATGTTAGTTTTTTAAAGTCGCACTGCGAATTAGTTGTTCGTCCTGTTCGTAGTGAACGCTAGGAACAGGCTAGCAATGTTGAACGATTCAGAGTCAGAACTGTTTATTACTCAAAGCAGTTTTAGTGGCAGCACCTCAATTGAGCTTTCAGAAAACAACTTTGAATTTTTATTTGCGGGTGCAGACAACGAGAAAATAGTTGACAATTTCTATTTACGCACCGAGGATCTTTTGACCGACCTTTTTACAGACAAAGAAGATTCCGGCCGAGAGAAAAGGGAGTGTCTGATAAGCTCATAATGGAACGTACTGAAGTTCATACTGTGAAATCACTTCACACCATGGGCGTACGAGCCGGAGGTTCGGGGGAACCCCCAACTGCGGAAATTATGTAATTTTCGGGCAAAACGCTCTTGATTCGGGCAACGACACATGAGAGAAAACATTATAAAATAATGCTGTTGGCATCATTTCCAAAAGTCGTAAATAAAGTTTCTAGTAAATTTGATGCCCGAAAACGGTGTCTTCAGAGATTTGATAATTTGAATAATGTCGTGTAAAGAGTGTATTGTTTCGCTAACATCTGCTACAGTTCGCACCTAATTTTCGCGCCAATTTAGCGGAGAGCAGGTGAACATTTTGACGAGTTCACATGAAGGAAGGAACTGAATATTTTTCATTGACATTCCAATATTAGTTTTACCGCATTTGGCAGATATTATCTTCATCTTTATTCATATTTATTCATCGGTGTAGTTTTGCAAATTTTGTTCGATGTTGGCACTGCACTTCAACATGCTAAAAGGTGGAATACACGGTTTCCAATGGACCTTTTTAGCTTTCACCGATGTCTACCCTGCGAACAGTTGGTTCCTCTCCTGCGCCAAACTTTGGCGTAAGAGAAACCAACTGCTCGCAGGGTAACCGATGTCAGGCAATATCAACAATTTTTCGTTTGATTCAGTAGTTAGAAGCGATTTTATCAGAGGAGGAAGACGGAATGCCAACTTGACCTTAGAGATCCCAAGAAACTGCCGAAATGAGGAGAACTTTTT
>CBDDTI010000696.1:0-18535 GCA_965233585.1 bacterium | reverse complement strand
GCGGGCCGTATTGAATCCGTTCGCAGGCCGCATGCATAAAAAAAATTCTCGCAGGCCGCATTAAATCCATTCGCCGGCCGCATGCGGCCCGCGGGCCGTACATTTAACACCCCTGCACTAAAGGCAAAAGCGGCATTTAAGTTGTCTTTTAAATACGATAACTCCTCCTAAATCTGCGTAAGCTCATGCCTCATTTGGAGATACCGCGAACGGATGTACTCAACGAATGGGAGGATATATAATAAAACTTACGGAATTGAGGTCTACTCCTTTCCGAGACATGTTCGATAAATGTAGTAAGCTGGGTCTCTGAGTGTTCCGAGATTTGGAATTTGTGAAGGACTTCTGTAGCGTCCTGGGAGCGACGGCACCTTGGTCAGTGGCTTCAAGGTTGTCTCTAGGCATGTTGACTGATATGGGTATATAGTCGTAAAGACTTATTCCCCCCCCCCCCCCCCCGTAAAAGGGTCCGCCTGACACCACGTGAAAGGACTAGGGGTTTTTACGAAATACCCTCACTGTTTATCACTGTTTAAGAGCAGCCGGCAGAGCTCGCCGACCACCGATGTTATATTTTGCGGTTCAGACAAAAACAATTTAGCAGGAAAAAGGGCAGCCACATCCTCCACCGGCCTGACCATCTGGTTGATTGTTGGCCACCCCCAAGGACCCATTATACGCCATGCCTCCTTCGTTGCCCTCTGGTCCCCGTCCACGAAATACCCTCAGTGAAGTAAAAAGACGTAGGACCTAAGTCCTGAAGCTTTTCTTTTTCTATGAATCTGAATTTTATTCGCAAATTTAATTACAAAGTAAACTTTGCGCAATAAGGAAAAATTTAGTATAAAAAAATATATATATTATCATAGGATAGACAAAGTAAGTGACCTCATTGGTAGTGTCTTTAAGCAACTTGTGCTCCTTTTGTCAATGGGGCTTTTGTACATAGGTGGAAAAAGTTGGCCCAGTGCCATTTTCGTCTTTGAGAGTTGTCACTGGAGTTTGTACACAAAGAAAATAGTAGTCCATCGTAGAACCAGTAATTTTCCACTATGGAGAAGTGATGAGGGTCATTAAATTCTTTGAAGGAGGAAAATGACTCGTTTATTCATTTGTTCATATTAGAGTCGTAATTATATAATTATTTCCAGACCCTTCATTATCATCGTTTTATTTTCTGAATCGAAAGAATAATAGTTGAAAGTATTATTCTTTAGAAAATTATTACGGATATTCCTAGGAATACTGCTAGAAATATCCTTTTTTATCATTGGTTTGTTTTCTAAAGCAAAAGAATCATAGTTGAAAGTATTCTTCTTTAGAGAATTATTACTGATATTCCAAGGAATATTCCTAGATATATCCTCGATTTTTCAGGAACAATTTCAATGGATATCCTTTCTGATATTTATAACAAAATTTCAAGGATATCTCTGGAAATATTCCTCAATTAGCGAAGGGCTTAACAGTCCATCATGGAGGAGGAACGGAGCTGGCACACAACTAAACATGTTCATCAGCTGACCACTGTACAAAAGAATATTCCATGTATCCACAGAAGAAATGTATTTTACGTCCCCACTACTGAAACCTCGAATTGGAATCGAACGGCCACATTTTAAACATTTATAAAACCTCATTTGAATTTACATTTATTATATTTACAGCTCAAAAGTTTGAAAAAAAAAAAAAAAAAAAAAAAAAAAGATTATTTGACATCTTGACAGTTATCTTTTTCTTGTGTCCTTTTTCTTCTATTGCTCCGTCTTATGAATTCCTTTCCTCTTGGCCTTTTGTGGTAAGAAATTCTGAATGGCCAGACGAAGTCTTTTTCTCTTGGTCATTCTTTGCAAGAATTTCTGTTAAACCCAACAAAATATTTTTTTAAATGTTTTCTTATGTCAGAATGTTTTGTTCCTGTAATTGTACCTAAACATGTTCTTTGTCCAATCGTAAGGGTACTGCAACAATAAGAAGACCATGCTACCATAGCTCTTAATCCTTAACTCATGAAGCACTTAACCCTTTCATGGCCAAGCACATTTGGACCGCAATACATTTTCTATGTTTTCCTCAGCTACTATGGATGTATATTTACACCCTAACGAAAGCTTATTTTTGTTATACCCAGTCGTTTGCGAGTGGTTGTGCAGTAAAAAAATTCCCTTCAGCAACTACAGCAAACACTCGTGAACGACCGGGTAAAACAAAAATAAGCTTTGGATAAGGATGTATATACACGTCCATTGTATCGGAGCCTGGATTAAAGGACGTATATATACATCCATGGTCACTGAATCACCTTTGGAAAGGGTTAAAGAACTAGCCATGGGGCGAGAACAAGGAAACCTCAGTATTTTTTGGCAGATTTTGGCAGAAAAATTAATTTTATTCCATAATGTAACATTCAATAATTTTACCTAGAAACACATTAAATTTTTTTTCCACCTCTGACATAGTACTCTTGCTTTTTAGTGCAGAATATTTTTTCCCGATAAGCACGCCTAAAATTTTTTTTTGTAAGGGTACTCCAACATTACGAAAACCAGGCTATCATAGCTCCTAATTCTTAAATATTTAATGAGGCACTTAACCCTTTCAATGCCACAGACTTATATACCGTAAATTCCGGACTATAAGCCGCGACTTTTTTCTCACATTTTCAACCCTGCGGCTTATACAACGATGCGGCTTATTTATGGATTTTTCTGCCAGGGGGCTCAAGTAGAAGTAAATATATCATGTTTCAGTGAGGGCACATGCGGCTTATAGTCCGGTGCGGCTTATGTATGGATGAAATGATTTTTTCTTTAAAAATGTACTGGGTGCGGCTTATAATCAGGTGCGGTTTATAGTCCGGAATTTACGGTATATACGTCCAAAATGCATAATTCAGCAACCATGGACGTATATGTACACCCTCACCAAAACTTATATTTGTCTTACTCGGTCGTTTGCGAGTGTATACTGTGGTCACTGAAGTTAGTAGTAAGAGTAGTTTTCCTTTTTTTTACTGTACGACCCCTCGCGAACGACCGAGTAAAACAAAAATATGATTTCGTGAGGACGTATATATATGCCAATGGATGCTGAGTCATGATTTTTGTACATATATGCCTAATATCTGCAGTCGTTCAGACAAAATGTGCTTGGCATTGAACAAGAGAAAACCAGCAGATCGTCGTTCCACTAGCTGGAATTACAGAAGGTGCCACTCTTCCCTCTAAGAATCTTCAAGTTTCAAGCTCAGGTTTCAAGCTGATCACCAAATCTGATTCTGTCAAACCATGAGTGCACTTTGTGCTCGAGGTCAGTCCCTTTAGGCCTATACACCCTTTACCCCTGGACAGGTGTAGTAGTTCCAGGCCACTTTCAACTGAGATCCCAAGATCCTGGTCTGCCCTCAGTGGGGTTAATCCTCAGGTTATGGTGACTAACCGGAAGTGGGGAAGCGCTCCAGTCTCTACTTTCTTGAGCTATCCCTTTGCAATACGTCATGGGCAAAAAGGGGGGAAACCACCTTCCTACAGTTGCAGTTAGATGGCACCACATGTGTTCAGTGACGTCACACGTTGTCCCAATCCAGTTGGTTAAGTGCATGGTAAAATGCATGGAATACGCACTAGGACGCGTAATGTCTCAGGCTACATGTGCAGTGCACGCATTTAATAGTTTTTTTAAACTTTTCATAAAACAGGCAAAAATGTATTTCGTTTTCAAGGTATCTTTTCTTCTTCATCGTGTGGCCAACCAGAATTTCAAAAAAAGCGTAAAATTTCTTCTCGAAAACAATGTAAAAACAGAGAGCAAAAAAGCTTTAACCCATTTGGCGCGAAAATTCAAAAAATGGTCCGATTTCCATGAAACTTCATACACATTGCCTAAGGGACAGGGGAAGAACGTATATGAAATTTTATCGCTGTATCTTGTGTAGTTCCTGAGATATGGCCCATGTTCATATGAACATTGCAGCATCATTCGAGTACAAAAAACCTTTAACATAGAAAAAAACTTCAATTTTTTTAAATATTGGTTCATTTTTTTAGCAAATGAAATTTATAAAGAAAGATGCACCCATTTCTTCTGATCATTTTCATATAAAATACATTTTTAGGCAATGTTGCCCAATTCCAAGATATTTGTGTTTTTCTGGAGGCAGTTTTACTCCATAGCTACATAAGATTTGGAGGAAGGGAAGTAAAAAACGATCTCGGTTTTTTGGCTTTAGCTTTAAAAATAGAGGTCAAATCTCTTTCAGTTTGAAATAAACAACTTGAATTCAATTCCCCAGTTATCATTGGGACCTAACTTCAAGGCCTTTTGAATTAGATTTCATTCAAAATCTTTCATTCAAAACAAAAACGAGCCCGGTTTTTTATTGGTAAGTAGTAAGCTATCATACATTTCTTCATCTGTGTGTCTTTAAAGGGCAGAAAAAAAGGTCGGCCTTTCAGCAGTTCGGCGTTTAGCCTATTTCACACACGCTTGCACTGTAGCACTTTTCTCATGTGAAGTTTTAATTTCTTTAAACGAATGCGAAAGACTTTGTGCGGATTATTTTGAATCGCGCCGAAACAAGGGTTGCACCTGCGGAATACGATGGAGATTTCGACATTCGGAGGTAGATATTTATCAGTGTGAAAAATATCGGCAGGCAAAGTCGAGCTAAAGTAAACTTTTTTGCCGTTCATTATTCTCTGTCGATTCTCCGCAAAGTCCTGACACAGAGCCAACTTACCAGATGCGTCAATCGTGTCATAGCATTCGCCATGGTGCGTCCGGCAAAAGCCCTCGGACCGGCCCACACTTGTTTTAACATTATTATCGTAGGACAAGAGAAAATCTATGTGATGCTTGTACGGATAAGAAAGAGGAGCACTCAAATCACAGATTTGAGTGCTGTTGAGGTGGACTTCAATTTGCGAGAATAGGGCGGCACAATAATGGTTATTAATTGTTGTCGTATCAGTCGGTCCTACGCCCTCACCGCTGTCAGTCTTTACCACAAAGTGACCCTCTAGCCTCGTCTGATTTAAAATAAAAGCACATTTGGGTTCGGGAGGAACTGGAAACGTAACATCTTCTAAACGTTCGACGGGAGTCACGCTATTATATAGCACAGTACGACCCGATATTAAATCCGTGTGTTGTAGTAAAAACGGATGACAGAAGCTTGTTTTTAGATGTTTTCGGCCCGAATTCATCTAAATTCATCTAAATGCGTTCTAAATTCATCTAAATTCATCTAGATGCGTTCTCGTTGCAAGCAAAACGTCAACTGATTCAATCTAAATGCATCTAAATGCACACCGATTTCTGGTGCGTGCACCAAAAGTTTGGTGCCTGCATGGCTGTGTCTAATGCTGGCATGAAAAATTTGGTGCGTGCACGAAAAGTTTGGTGCCTGCATTGCTTCGTCTAATGCTGGCATGAAAAGTTTGGTGCGTGCATGAAAAGTTTGGTGCCTGCATTGCTCCGTCTAATGCCTGCATGAAAAGTTTGGTGCGTGCATGAAAAGTTTGGTGCCTGCATTGCTCTGTCTAATGCAGGCATGAAAAAGTTGGTGCACGCACTAAAAATTTCATGCACGCATCAAAATTTTACTTGTCTGCATTACTTTTTCTGGTGCCTGGATCTCAATTTTGATGCTGGCATGAAATTTTAGATCCCGGCACCAGAATGTCAGTGGTCCATAGTTGAGTAAATTGGAGAAAAGAAGCAGAGCTTTTTTCTTTTTTACCATAACTGGTGTTGCAATGTCACAATGTTCTTCTTCATTCTGTGTAAATTTTCTTGCTGTAATGGTATCAGTAAACGAGCGATTTTTATCAATAATTTAATGTGATTTTTATCAATAATTTAATCAATTGTGTTTTTTTGTTTTTAGCACAAAAAGGTTTTATATAAATTTGATTTCTCGAAAAAGTTGTATGGTTCCTTGGTATTTTTTACCATGCAATTTTAATTTTTTCCAAAAATCACCTTTGAACTGACCGCGATTTTTTCTGGTGTTTTCTACATAATATTTTTGCGCAAAGCAGATGTTTCCTTTTTTGTTCTTTTTATAAATTCTTCCCATTTCTAGAACATTCCTATCATTTAGAAACAATTAGGATTGGAGGTATTTTGTAAAAGAATTTTTTAATTTTTGACAAGATACATTTTTCAACCTGTCCGCAATTTTTTCTAGGGTTTTCTAGAAAGTTCCTTTGTAATAAGGTATATAAGCAGCCTGAACATCACATTTCATTGCATTTCAAATCCATCACTTGAAAAATCAACATCAACATGACTGACGAAACAGGAATTAGAGACATGTCTGGTTATAGATCCATCATTCCTCCATTCCCAGAAACGCAGATGACCGAGTCCTGGATGAAAAACGATAGTCAGATGACAATAGCAAATTCTTCACCCGTTACAAACGATGAATCGGAAAATAGTGACACGAGTGGTTATAAAACAATCATCCCTCCATTTCCTGAAACTCAGCCGACTGATGCCTGGATTGCCGATGAAAATCAACCAAAAATAGAAACTCCGAATCCATTGTCTTACACCGTACCAAACTGTTTTAATTGGTCACCGTTGACGCACCAAAGGTCCTACCATGTTAAAAGCATTCTAGAGAATTTGATGGCAAACGTCTCTTACCTCGTTTTTGAGCTCGAAAAACTAAAGTTGAGTTTTCCCATTGATATGACTCGTGAAGATGCTCACAAAGAAGAAAAGTTATTGGAGAGATCGATTGAAAAATTTCGACAAATGGCTAGACAGGCGAGAAAATTAAAGAGGGAAATTATGGGTATGTTAGAAGATGGGGTGTATGTTAACCCGCAAAATTACAACCGCTCTAAATACTCCGCGGCCGCTTCTCTTGAATTTGAAATACAAGAATGAGTTCCCCCCGCCAAGACAATTATCAAGTGGCAGACGTGTCAAACGTTACCGCCGCCCCCAACATCACAACGAACGCTATTAACAAGATTGTAATTAACACCTTGGATAAACTCCTATCGTCGTCAGATAATACAAGAACCTCAACCCCATTTATTATAATGGCATTAATTTTTTTCTTGCTCTTTTCAACCGTAGGAGCATTCTACGCTGCTTGGTCAGAACCAGACAAATCAGAAAATGATAATGTTTAATCGCGTTTAAACTAGAAATACACATCAAAATTTTATTTTAATGTGCTCAAATACAGATCATGTTTTTTATTTAGGGTTTTGTATGGCTAGATTCATCATGATTTTTTCATTTGTTTCAAAATTAATCAATTCTCCGTCAAGTCTTTTTAACTGAAAATGCAACAAATCCAGTCGACTTGTATTACACTTTATGTATTCCAAATTTTCAAAATGCGTCGTCACATAATTGTCTTGTTCCTCGGCTCTATTAATTGGTATAACTTTTAATACAGGGTAAAACTCGTCTCCAATTACCGAGTGATTGACGAAATTGGCATAGCAGATCATCACTCCCGGATATAGATAGTGCGGATCTAGACGTTCGTCACTTATAAATTGATTACTTTCATCCGCCAAAACAATGTCATCATCTTGACTTATTCCTAGCAATAATCTTATTTCATGCGGCACTCTTATCCTTACTACCAAGGAGCGATTGAATTGATTGCCGACCCGTTTTACTTTAAAACGGTCTTTATGCGCGGAAATTTGAATGAGACTTTGTAAATCTTTGCTCATACCATTAGACATGGCCTCGATTAATTCATCCGTTGTTTTGATAAACCTCTTCTCAATGCAAAAGCAAAATTGCATTGTTTCAATTATTACCCTGATTTTCACAGGTGGAAATGTTTCTGTTGGGTCAGGGTTTTGCATTGGCTGTTGCGATATAAATTCTTTTTTCTCCGGTCCCATAACAATATATTCTTCTTTGATTCCCAAAATGTTTTTAAATTCGGGCGGTATCAGCACTTTTACCTCAGGTGATTTAAATTCGGCATCGTACGTCGACGGTCCGGTGTAAATTACTCGAAAAAAGATATCGACCGATTCTTTTGTTTTCTCCGTTTGCCCAAATTCAACAAAATTACGTACTACGCTGTCTCTTCCGTCGTTTAAGCAATTTAATAAATAAGCAATTGTTTTCTGCTGATCAAGTTTGACCTCGATTTCTTGCTTGAACGGGTCTGTACTTACTTTAATTTTCTTATCAAAAACGCTTGACGGAACGCTGTTAACACGATTTGGAAAGGAGATGTCGGCTAAGGCTATTTTAGCTCCTTCGTTCAAATAAATGGGATGGCTCAAATGTACCTCGAAATTGTTGTTTTTCTGCGCAGGTTTTATGTTGTCGCCCATTTTTGAGTCGACGCGAATGTGCTTTGTCAAATATGACATCGCTCGTTTTGTTTTTCGCAAATGAAGTAAAACTAGACTCGGCTGACCCGATTTTAGTTTTAGAAGTTTGTCGGACGCGTCTAGAAACTCAATGCCCACTGATTTTATTGAAGTGTTTTGAATAGGATAATATCGTATGTTGTTTAAAGTATGGTAGAAATATTTCCGTTTTTTGCTTGAAGGCAAGTCGGCCACGCATAAGATGTGAGAATTCTCATTTGAGCTTGTAGACACAATGTTGGATTTAACCTGCACCACGTCAAAAACAAAATCTTGTTTTACGTTTAAATGCAGACCAAAAGCTACAACCCCAACTTCCCAATCTCTTCTTTTGTTTAATTCTAAATTTTTCGGTAAAAAATTGTTAAAACGCGTTAGCGTGTTTACGTAACAATCAGTGCTGGCGTTTGAAATGCAATATATAAGATGTCCTCCTTTCATACTTGTTACGCCTGATTAATAACGTTATCTTCCGCAATCCAGCTAAGGTTTTTATAGCCTTTCCACTTGACCAACACCAACTTCTGCCCGGTTCTTTTATCTTTCTTCCTTTTAACAATTTTTTCAATGTGAAATAATTCCGGCGGCTTGGCCAGAGTCAGCTCATTAGCATAAAAATTTCCCTCTACCGTCTCGTCACCGTCCAGAGTTTCCAGTTCGTATGTAGGTATGGGTAATCGCGTAAACACCCGTTTGATCTTGTAAATTTCTTCAGTAAATTGCTTATTGTAACCTCTGTCAAATTGAGCTCTGTAGTTACTTATTCTGACCGTCTGGCCTTTCTTAAATTTAGGCGGTCGCCTCTTTATTTTCGCATAAGCCTCTTCTTGTTTCATTCGGACTTTGGGCGCGTTTTTTGCTTTTTCCGCTTCAGCCGGACTCATACCGATCATTCTATGTACGCGCGAGTTATACGTCTTTACTAAAGATTGAAGCACGTGGATAAATCGATCCGTACCTCTAGATGTCATATATTTAAACATTAGACTTTTTAGAGATCTGTTAAATCTTTCCACAAACGGCGCGTGCACAAAGTTGTCGCTGTGTAAAAGAGTAATGCCATTACGTCGACAGTAGTCTTTAAAAAATTTATTTTTGATCTCTAACCCTCTATCAGCTAGAATTTTTCGAGGCGGCTGGCCAGCCTTATTGACAATGGTTTTGAATCCTTGTAAAAAAACCAAAGCTGTCTTGTTTTTTATGGGTTCAACAAAGGCATATCTCGAAAAAATGTCGATCGCTGTCAGCAAGTAACGATAATTGTCATTCGCGCTTGCCATTTTTCCAATTTCAACCAAGTCTATTTGGAATTGATATCTTTTGTAATAAACATAGGTTGGGTTCCTAGGTTTTGGAGCCCTAGGTTGTCAGTGCAGAGTATAGGTGTCTGACGCCTGCAGCCATTTCTTTATTTTATTTATGGGTATGGTCCCGTTAAAATGATTAAAAACGCGGTTCGGCGATGAAAAAGCAAAAGGCGAGCCGGGCGAAGTGTAAGCTTTTAAAAATTCGCGTTTAGTAATCATCCTCGTCGTCGTCGTTGTCGTCCTCAACATAAAACAGCGGTTTTTGTTTTGTTTTTCTTCTCTTACCGCTTCCTACCGCATGCGTGCTATTTTTTCTCTTGACCGGTCTCTTGGACGCCTGTGCAGGCCTACTCGCCTTACCAGCCAGTAAGATGTTTCTAGTCGCGGATTTTAATCTCTTTTTCGCAGCGGCTCCAACTGCTTTGCCGTCCAAGGCTTCCAGTGCGGTGTCAATGGCCGCTCGTCCCGCCTCTTTTTTCAAATATCGTCCTGCGGATCTGACACCCTCGCTTCTCGCAATTTTACCGATTGTCTTTGCGGCGCCCTTCGCCACCGGAACCAACGACCGGAAAAGACTGCTAAAAATTGAACCTAATCCCGCCCCAGCTTGCACAGACGGACCACGGTGGTATCGCATACTTTAACAATTTTCAATTTTTTTGACGCACCTGCTTAAGGCCATCGGACTAACGCCTAATTGCTCGGCTAAACGTGATAAGCTTTTCGGCTTTTCCTGATCAACCCTACTCCGTTGTTCTCTTAAAAAGACGTGCGCGCATGCCGCGATTAGTGTTTTTGGCGAAAAAACAAACTTTTTTTCGTGTTGCTTTACTTTCTCTCTAATTTCCTTCAACTCCTTGTAGCTTAGATTTAAAGAGTGAAGAAAATATTCGCACATTAAATTTGGGCTGTAGAAAGAGTCGTCGTTTTTAAGATATTGCCACACTTTGTCCTGCTTGACGCCGGTTATGGCACATAAATCTTTCATCGGTCGCGGCACCCCCGACTCTATAAGCGCGGAGTAGATGCACATTACCGCTAAACTTTCTAAACAAACACCTCTTTTCCCTCTTTTCCCGCTAGCGTCCCATTTTTTGGCGATGACGCGTTTTAAATCCGCGCATTCGATATTGCACTTATAGCATACCCTTTGCATTGTCTCATCAGTAAAATTGTTTTTGTCGCAAGTCACATCCTCGCTCATTTTCTCCGTTTTAATCGATTCGAGCCGATAGTCATACGAGGCATATAGCCGATCATGCATCACGAGCCCGCAATCTGTACATACTTCACACCCGTTTGAAAAATCATCCACAATATTGTAATGAGAACAAGTCCTGTTGAAATTATGAAAGCGAGGCATGTTTATTTCTCCGCACGCGCTGCAAAACTGAAACGCAAATCAACTATCGATCGCTTTTATATTGTTTCAAAAAATCTATAATAAAGTCCAAACTATGTTTGACCGCATCTTCGGACTTGGCCCCGATGATTACCATCTTGCCTGTGGAAAATATTAAAACCGTGTTGGCTTCAAAAGTCACAAACATGCCCGGGAAACGTTCGGGATTGAAGCGTACTTTTTTCACGTAGCTCTCCTTTCGAAGTTTATCAAAAACGTCCGGCAGCGGTATCTCAAAGCCCGCACGAAAGGAACAAGTTAAATTGTTTATTTCCCATGTTTGCACAAAGAAACGATTGCTGATAATGTCCGTCAGCAGACTTAACGATATTTTTATATCCGCTCGCGACGGCACTTTGGTAATATTGACATGATATGATTTGTTGTTTCCGCGGGTCTTGAAAATGGTGTAGACGTATTGTTTCCTCACTACAGTAAAATTACTAAAAACTTTTTGTGACACATCTTTATTTAAGGATAACGGCCCCTCATCCGTAAGAATAATTGTGCAGCTAAGCTTTATATTTGTCACAGTGACGTGCTCCGTGTTGTCTAAAAATGTCATCGTTGATTAATGGCGGTGTCGGCGGTTTAAATGTGGATTTCAATGAATTGCAGGGTGATAGTTTGAATGCGCATGCGACCCCCCTCGAAGACACGGATTTAATATCAGGTCGTACTGTGTTATATAATAGCGTGACTCCCGTCGAAGATTTAGAAGATGTTACGTTTTCAATTCCTTCCGACCCCGAATGCGCTTTTGTTTTAAATCAGACAAGGCTAGAGGGTTACTTTGTGGTAAAGACCGACAGCGGCGAGGGTGTAACAGACACTGACACGCCAACAATTACTAACCATTATTGCGCCGCATTATTCTCGCAAATTGAAGTCCACCTTAACGGAACTCAAATATGTGATTTGAGTGCCCCTCTTTCTTATTCGTACAAACACCACATTGACTTTCTCCTGTCCTATAACAATAATGTATTAACAAATGTGGGACGGTCCGAAGGCTTTTGCCGAACGCACCACGACAAATGCTTTGACAATATTACCACGACCGGTAAAATGTGCCAATGCATCGCGGAGAATCGCGCGAAAATAATAAACGACAAAAAAGTTTATTTTAGCTCAACTTTGCCCGCAGATATTTTTTACACCGACAAATATTTACCTCCGAATGTGGAAATCACTGTTGTATTACGCAGGTTCAACCCGTGTTTCGGGCTGCTTCAAGATAATCCGAACAAAGTCTATCGCATTCGTTTAAAGGAATTAAAACTTCGCATGAGAAAAGTGTTACCGTGCGAGCGTGTGCGAAACAGGCTAAACGCCGAACTGCTAAAAGGTCGACCATTTTTTCTGCCTTTTAAAGACACGCAGATGAAGCATTATCTGATCCCGTCTGGTTCCCTTAGTTTCTCTGCAAATCACATCAACAATAGCGAGATGTTGCCGCAACAAATTATTTTCTGCATGCTTCGAAGCGACCTTTTTGCCAAGGGACCGAGCGATCAATTTCCCTTTAAATTTAAACACGCCGATTTAGCATCCGTCATTTTAAAAAACAATGGAAGACTTCTCATGCCTAGACCTATAGAATGCAAGATACTTACAGGCGATTATATGGAATTGTACGACCATTTTCAAAGCAACGTCGGCGGCAGAAATTGTATTTCACCCCAAGCTTTTACAGAGGGTCAGATGTTTCTCGCGTTCGACCTGACTCCGGATAAATGCCTATCCTTTCACAATCACGTCGGAGTGCCCGGAAATTTAGAACTAGACTTGACTTTTAACACCCCCACCAGAACCCCCCTAACCCTGATTTCTTACGCTATTTATAATGCTGCCATTTCCATCGACAGCAACCTTCAGGTTACCAAAATAAAATATTAAAATTGCACACCACCGACTCCCTCTTTTTAAGAAGAACAGAAAACTACAGACTAGCATGCATTTTCGACAATGACTGAAAAGGGCGGCATCGGAGGTCTAGGGTTCGAGCAGGACGATTTGACAGAACAAGCTCTTGATCTGCACGCGCCGCTCGGGGTCGATATAAGCCTTGAAAAAGGCAATGATGTGGTCTACAACAGCGTTTCCAGCGTTTCAAACACCGGACCGATCGAATTCATCATCCCGCGAGACGAAGAGTGTTCCATCATTCTGGATCAGACTAGATTAATAGGGCATTTCGTTGTCAAGACAGCAAAGGATGAAAATGTCGGACCCGACGATCGAGTCTTTCTGGCCAATAATTTCGCGAGCAATCTATTTAGCGCGGTTGAAATCTACATTAACGGTACTCAAGTCTGCGACTTGAGCACGGCAAATTCCTACCCTTTCAAAAACTTTATCCAGACCGAGTTGTCGTTTGATAGAGAGGCCAAACAGAGTCAGCTAAGAGCCGAAGGTTATTTTGAAGAAAAAGAAAACGATATTGGAGCTTGCGAGCCCGGTATAAATCAGCGTTTAATACACCGTCGAAATCTTATACTTCACGGCAAAAAAGTTTATTTCTGCTCTCGATTGGGGGCGGATATTATGTATACGGATAAGTATATGCCACCGAATGTCGACATCAAGATTAAGCTTATTAGAAACAGTCCGACATTCGGTATTCTTCACGCCGAAGATGACAAATCTTTTAAAATCGTTTTAAAGGATTTAAAGTTGAAAATGAGAAAAGTTTTGCCGGTCGAGCAGCAGAGAAAGCATTTTAGGATGAAAATGTCTCAACAGCCCTGCTATATACCCTTTAAGCTGAGTCAGTTGAAGGTTTTTGTGATTCCAGCCGGCGTCACATCGTACACCGTTACCAATATTGCCTCACAAATACTGCCCAAACAAGTTATTTTCACCCTAATTCACAACCAAGCCTTGACGCACGATAGCAAATTCAACCCGTTCGACTTTCAACACTTTGATCTTAATTATTTCAATCTTATTAAAAACGGACAATGCGTCTTCCCAAAAGCTTTTCAGCCGGATTTTGATGATGATAACTACATGGACCTGTACAGACACATGTACGACAGCACGGGTTTCGGCATTTCAAATAGTTCTTGCGACATTTCGCCCGCGGTTTTTAAGAGAGGAAGATGTTTTCTAACTGCCGATTTGACCCCCGATCGCTGCAACAGTTTTCACATTCACCCCGACGAAAAAGGCAAGTTGGACTTGGAATTAGGCTTTAAAACAGCCAAGCCTCACCCCATCTACCTGCTAGCCTACAGCATTTTTAATTCCGGAATTAAAATAGAGGAGAACGGCCAAGTTGTTAGGGCCGAAGAGCGATAATGGCCGGTTTGAGCAACGTATTTCTAGATCGGTTTTTATCCCCACTTTGCAAGAATTTCATCGGCACCTTTGCAGTCGACACGTTACCCTCAAACTTGTGGAACACTAGCTGTTGCGCCATCGTCAATCTTTCGGTTTCAAGCCATCCCGGCAGTCATTTCATCGCCTTTTTTATTAATAAGCAAAACTATTTGTATTATTTCGACAGCTATGCACTACCCGTGCCCGCCTATAATCACCACCTCATCCATTTTTTGAAAAAATGGGAAAATTGCGGCAGAATAAGACATGTCCTGGACCGATCGATTCAAGCTTTCGATTCATTGTTTTGCGGGTGGTATGCTGCCGCATTCTGCATGTTTGTCAATGCATACGCAAACGCGAATCCGCGGCACTTTTGCACTTTTTTTAATCCCATTAATTTACGCGAAAATGAAAAACGCGTCAAACATTTAGTTAATTGTTTGCAAGTCAAGCTTTATTAGAATATACAGAATTGCCTATAATGTTTTAGTTAATAAAAAGCCGCAAATCTGATTTCTGTTCTGCAGCAAAGCTGCAGTCGCCGCCGTTGCCGCGGCTGTTGCCGCGGTTGCACACACGCATCTTCACTTGCCGCCGAGTTTGGCATTGATGGGGAAATCCAGACCTTGACACAGCTCCACCATACCCTCGGTAAATTCATCCAACTTGTGCAGAGGAAAATTCATCCTAATTATCTTGGTGCTGTGGCTTTTGTTGTTGTCGTTATACTGCGGGAAAAAAGATTTTTTACGCATTTTTCCGCTCAATTTTTTTCTATTTACATTTTTATTTCGCCTTACCTGCTCTTTAGAGACGTAAAATACCGGCCACACGCTAAGGCCCGCAGCACGCTGGATATGCCTAACGCCGCTAACTCCAATTACCATCCTAGGGTTGGATGCAATCACTTTGCTCATTGGGGCAAAAGGCAAGCTCACCGATCGCGATGACACCTCCTTGTTTTTAAAAGCCTCAATAAACTTTTTCATGGTGGCTGGATTAGGGTAGATGTACTGTTGAGCAAAACAGCGCAGAAAAGTTTTTAAATTAAAAATACGCTGAGCTGATTCTGAACTGTTTTACTCACCCCGTCGTCTCCAATAAAATATTGTTCGCGATGGCTGTGGCTTTCAAGCCACTTGGAAAAGTTTACCTCCGCGGTTTTTACGCGCTCGTTAAGATCCCATTTGCAGGGTCGAAACAACTCCTCTTGCTTTTTCCTTGTCAAATTAATCCCATCCACCTTGGACGAAACCGGCTCCGGCTCGACATAATTTTTCCTCTTTGAATCGGGTAATTTCTTTTTGCCTGAATCGGACCTTGGTCTTTTTTTCGCGCAAAACGGCTTTCTTTGATCCTCCATCTCCGGTTCTTCAATATCAGTCGGAGCATCGTCATCATCTTCGTCATCATCGTCATCCTCGTTATCATCTTGGGCAGCATCAGACTCAACATCGTTATCATCGTTATCAGAGCCGTCTTGCATGTTCTCTGAGCCGGATTCTTCAGACTCGTCATCGCTTGAATTCTCGTTGTCTCTCATGTCCTCATCCTTCTCCATGTCTGAGTCGGAATCTTCTAATTGCTTATGTCCTTTGTTCGCAGATGACGAACGGGATTTGGCAAGTTTACTACTTTTTTGCTCTTTGGTGTAAACTTTTGACGTTTTTTCAACGTGGCTTTTTTCGAACGGTGTCTTTTTCGCGACCTTTTTATGCGCAGACTTCCCCTTTTTTTTGTACAAGATCGTCTTGCTGCCTTTGCCATTGCTTTCAGATGATGTAGCCGGTTTACCCATGACGCGACCGATGTTTTATCTTAGGTGTGGATGTGAAGCCAGTCAAACTATTATTGGTGTTTCACCAAAAGCGCAAATTGGCTTTTATACTATTTTGACTTGTATAATGGCAAATGCTAGAATATTCTCGATGAAATTGTGGTCAACTTTTTAACCCATTTTAAGGCAAAAAAAGTTCTAGAAGAAACTAGAAAAATCTAAAAGCAATTATTTTTATAAAGGTTTGAAAAAAATTTAAAAATGCTCATTTCAAATTTTTTTTGTCGGTAAAATGACCTAAAATTAGGGCATCTTTTGTAAAATGGAGAATTTTTTCTCCTTTTTAGATGCTGCTCCTTGGCACGTGCTTTTTTTTCTCACTTGAGCTAATGGTTTTTCTGCTTAATGGTTTTCAACGCTAATTTTCCTTCCAGAAAATTGTCATTCTTTATTTCTTTGACCGCAAAAAAGGGTGCAAAGACCCGATTGTTAACCTTTTAATAATTAATCTTTTTTCCTTTTGCTGATTTATTTTAATGGGTGTGCTGCTAAAAAATTGACTGTTGTTTAAAAGAAAAAACAATTTTTAGCAAACACACTGTCTCATATCTTGTCATTAATTTGCTCCAATTTCGGCGCTTTTGCTTTAAGCCTTAATGCATGTGCGGAAAAATGAACAAAAATAAAGGAAAATTGCACGGAAAACACAATCTGACGTCAGGTTGCGGGGATAAAAAGGATTTACAAGAAAGGTTAAAATTTTCTCCAAAATTAATTATCTTTTGAAAAAAACCAGGTTTAATTTTTGCGCCTTTTTCTACTATTAAAAAGTTTACATGAATGACCCTTTTTGAGATAAGGAGTCATTCCAAAATCTAAACTGAAACCGAAAAGATCCTGGTTTTATCTTTTAGACACTTGAAAAAATCGTAAGTAGACAAAAAAGTCTTTACAATTTTTAAACATTGAAGTTTTTTTTTAAAAATATTTTTAAACATAAAGTTGGTTAAAGTCTAAAAATTTTTTACACAAATTGAGCTTACGCAAAAAAAATTTAACAAGTGCTCAAAGTCTTAAAATTTTTTACCCAAAATTGAGCTTACGCAAAAAATCTTAAACCTGATTTCAACCACCCTGCTTTCTAGACAATGCCAAAAAATAGGGAATCAAGATTGATTGGTTTTAAGAGGTGTGGGCCTTTCCAAATAAAACTGGGAAGAAGGACACCTGTGGAACAAGTCTCGGTCGAGCTCACGTCCGCATCTTCCACCGTCGCGCTGCCTTCGAATTCACCGCCCGCTTCCCTTTCCACTTCCTTTATACGAATTAGAACTGAGCCCCTTTTAACCTCGACACCAAACACCTCGTTCAGACCGGTGTGTTACAGCCCTCCGCCTTCCCCATCGCTCGTGGCATCACCGGTCTATTCAATGCCGGCTCCCTATCGTCCGCTTCAACCTGGTTTGTTCTTGCCGGGCCCCCCAACTCCGGCTCCACCGAGACTACCAATTATGTCTCCAACGGCTGTGCCCCTCCCGCAATCCCCAATGTTGTGTGACATGAGGGCTTTGCGGGCTCAGCTAAGGCCGATCCGTCCGGCACCGATAACAACTCCGCTTCTAGCTGCACCGCCACGACTCGTCATCCCCGAACCGCAAAGGGTGGTAAGATTACCGCGCGTGTCGGTAAATGGAGGGGTCATAAGTGAGGGGCTCGACTTGAGGGTAAACCGCCCCTGTCCGGATCCGCAGGTTTTTACGGAAAAATTAAAAAAAATTTTAAGTAAGGTGTCCCCCTTGCTCGTATTTTACGAGTCGCAAGGGGAAAATTTATTTTTAAACCCTTCCATACGCGATCTGTATAAAAAAAATTTAACTGAAGTCCAAGAATTTGTAGAAAGTGCAAATAATTTATTGTAAATATAACAATTGTTTGTGTGTGTATATATTAAAGATTATAAGATACATCATTTTTTCCTTTTTCAGAAAAAGTTTAAAAGCGAGAGAAAAAAAGAATGACGCACAAGTGTGAAACGTGTCACATATCGTTTTCCAGAAAGAGTCGTCTTGTCAATCATTTAAAATTAAAACACAGAAATCAAGCAAATCATAGTGGTCGCGACAAGTTAAGAAAGTGCCCGTTTTGTGAACTTAAATACAGTGATAAGAACGAGTTATCGTCACACGTAGATTCGAATCACGCGGAATCAAGGGTATTTTCTAAAAGGCAAGGAGCCATTGGCGACAAAGTTTGCATTTTCCAACAAGAACTGACTCACCTAAAAAGCTCTTTGCAAGATTTTTGCAACTCTAAGCAAACGATCGAAAATGTGTTTAATCTCGTTAAAAGCCAA
>CBDDTI010000695.1:7500-10867 GCA_965233585.1 bacterium | reverse complement strand
ATGAAATGACCATCAATAAACCAGCAGCCATTTTACCTTCAAAAGGACTGTAAATCATTATGCTAAACATTTCTCATTTCAGGCAGTTGAAGTATATTTCCTCTGTAATATTGTTATTAGTCCCAGCAGGATTTTTAAAGTGTGATTCATATACTTTATAGGTGCATTGATCTTGAAGCCAGTCTGGTATTGTCCTTATTGTATCTAATATTTTATTTGTCCATTCATCTATTTCTTCCTTCGTCCGTTTGTTCTGTTGTCGTCTGTCTCTTTCTTTTGTTCTTTTTTCATTCTCTTATTAATTTTGTTTGTGTACAGTTGATCAATCATTCATTCGTTCGTTCGTTCGTTCATTCGTTTGTTCATTCGTTCATTTGTTTGTTTGTTCGTTCGTTCGTTTTGGTCATTCCTTCATTCATTTGTTCTTTGGTTTGATCATTAATCATGAATGATTTGTACCTTGCTTTATTTATATGTGTTTTTTCTTTGTTCAACCTTTACAAGTTAGTTCCAGTTCTTTTTACTTTTTTCCCCTCATTTATTATCTGGAGACCTCATTTGTCATTCATTAACTATTCTTTTTTTATCTGTTGATCCTTTCAACTGTTTGTCTCTCTGTCCATCCATTTGTTTATCAATTTTTTCTTTCAATTCCACTTTTTTTACTTTGTTGACTTGTCCAAGTTCTGTCTGTCTGTCCATCTGTCAACTTCCCTGTCTGTCTGGTCATTGTTCATCCATTCATGCGTTTGTTGTTTGTTCAGCCATCCACCTGCTCATTGGACCTTTCTGTCATTGATTTATTTTTTTGTTTCTTTGTTTGTTCAATTGTTTGTTCTTTTGTTCATTCATTAAAGCTCATCTCTTTATTCATTAACTTTCATTTGAAGTGATTTAAGACAGCATTTAATATATTAAAGACATGATGTCAATTTAGTAGGTCATTTTTGAGTTATCATGTACCTCTGTTTCAAAATGAGTCTTCATGCAAAATCTTTCATATGAAAACAAGACTAGTTTGATTTGCATGAGAAAAAATGTGTGTGGACCACATTTTCAGTTTGAATGAATGGTATGTTCACAAAGACTCGTTTTAAAGTTTACAAAGGCAACTCAAAAATGGCCTATTTCCATGTCAAATATACTGTGCTTTGTACTAGTATGAAGTCTAAGATCCTAATCTTAAAAATTGATAACGCTGTAGTTAATCTTGCAGAGTTAACACATATTTAGGTAGATTCGTAACTCAATTAATGATATAAATTGAATCTTAAGTGCTTTTTACTTTCTCCGCTAAACACTAATTAACTAATAAATGTTGTTACTAGCATGCATTTGTAAGGACAAAGTAGATGTAAGTGAAGAAATTAAACAGTGAAATGTTTTTTTTCTTGATCTTAATTTGAAGGTAATGGGACATGAATTTCTTACAAAAGAGGAATTTAAGTTATGGGAAGTGTGGGTGGACTCGCCTGCTTCATCCTTACCCCCGCAGGAGGTCAAGGTCTTCAGTCCTGATTATGTGACTGTGGATAGAGACACGGCTGTCGAGGACTTCAGAGAACGGATCAAGCATTATGAATATGCTTATCAGCCACTCTCTTTAGAGAAAGAGGGGTGAGTTGAAACTGGTTTGATATATATTTATTGTAAAATCATGTAAACTCGGAAGCAATATTAAGCCAACTAAAAAATTATTTAAAAAAGCACGTCTAGTCTTTTATTACCAGTTTGATTTTGCCCAGTATTACAGCATTATTTTGCTACTGTCAATCATAATTATGGCACTAATCAATGAAAAAAAGATTCAAGGCATCAAAATATACATGTATCAAGATGACTGCAGCCCACATGCATGGGTGGATTTAGGGGAGGGGCCGAGGGGGCTGCAGCCCCCCCTTTTTCAAAACGTTTTTGTACGACCCCAACCCTTCTAACTGTCCTGAAAATCATTTCATAAAATTCTCTTTAATTCTGTCTTCCGAAATGTTAACATTACTTTACAGTGCATCACGATTACGCCCGCAATTCTGTATGCTGTATCTCCTGAATAGCACGGTTTTCATTCGGGGGAAAGTGTAGGGGACTCAACCCCCCCTTTCTGAATTTTCTGGATCCGCCCCTGACATGTGCCTGGTGTGACTAACTTGCATTCATGAGGTGTAATGAAACAGTAGTTACAGCTTAATCAAAGCTGGATTAGTGATCACCAAGAATGATCACAATTCTAATGCTCGTTACAATCTTCATAGATTGTCAAGGAGACTGTCATCAATACAGTATTATTGAAAATGAAACCCAAAGTGTAAAATTAACAAAATGGTGACAAGTTGGTTTGTATTTGTATTTGTATTTATTTTTTTCCTCCAATCCCTGGTTGGTGCATATATTGTTTGTGTGGACTGCCTTAAGTGGCGACAACTTGCTTTACATTATTTGTTACATTAACTATTAACATTGAATGTCTGTTTTACATTTAAGAAACCTTTCGTTTATCAAGATCATCAATGCAGGAGAGCAGTACCTTGTTAACAACATTGATGGTAATAAAGCTCTATCAGTATTTGATCAGATATGTCCAGAAATGCAGGGTAATGAGATACAAGCTCTTTATGATAAGCATCACAAAGTGTTCTCTTTCGCAAAAAGTCCCTAAAACACATATAATTCTGTGAAATACGAAGTAATATGAAAATGACACTTTGTGATGCTTATTCATGAATAAAGTGCATTGAATCTCATTAACCTGCATTTCTGGACATAAGTGTATTTGATGACAAATTACATTTAGTAATGATGGAGTGTGCGTGTAAATTATCAGACCAGGTACATGTACCAATATATTATCAAGTACTTATAAACATTGTTAGTGTGGCTTTGTACATGTATTTGTGAAGGAGGAAGAAAACAGATCGATGAGGTACATGTAGCAGATAAACAAATGGATGAAAGAAAGAAGAAAAGAAATGGAAGGCTTAGATAGAGGTGTGAGAGAGAGAAAGGTACATGTAGAGAGTGACCAAACAAGGAAGTAGACCAGGACAGGAGAGAGAGAAAAGGAAGGAAGAGCAAACTGAAGAACGGCTTAAAGGAAGAAAAAATGACTGAATGGATATTCCTGTGTAGGATAAAGAAACGTAATGAATGTTTTAACCCATTGACGCCTGTGTCGCCCGTTGCCGCTCGTGACGAACCTTGACCTTTCTTCCTCTTCTGACATCTTCACTTTTGACCAAAATTGGCATCATCTATACTCAACTTCTGCAGGAGGAAAAGATCTTTCTAGGGATGCCCAGATCAGAGTGATCAGCCGAATGGAGCCTTAGATATGCACAAAAATGCCCAACAAGTTGAGTGAAAAACTCAG
>CBDDTI010000695.1:0-2500 GCA_965233585.1 bacterium | reverse complement strand
ATTGATTTGCTGTTTATTGATTTAAGCTGATATGAAGGAGACACCCACTATTTTAATGTTGATCTTGTTTCAGTCGTACAGTGATGTGTGTGCTCGGCTTGAACCAGTAATAATGGTAAGTCAAATGATATGAAATAGTGCCATTAAGTGGGGAGAAACTTAACTACAACAGCTGTACAAGTCTGTTGCTAAGGAAATCTCAAAACCTCCTTTTTTTGGCTCCTGAAGTCCAGTGGGCACTGAAAGTTTACCGTGTTTGTTCGATTCACGTTTTCTTTAAATGTTTCGAACCATGCCCATATTTGGTATGTCACGTGACCACAATAGAAAACGTCTAAAAACTCGGACTGAGTGGATCGTTTTCGAAATATAACAATACATTTTGCCAAAACAAGGCATTATCTACAACTTGTAGTATCCGTTTGAGGAAATGTACAATATTTCGAAAATTATAGATCTTTAAGATGCTATAAAAGCACTTAAACGTCTATAATTTTCGAAATATTGTACATTTCCTCAAACGGATACTACAAGTTGTAGATAATGCCTTGTTTTGGCAAAATGTATTGTTATATTTCGAAAACGATCCACTCAGTCCGAGTTTTTAGACGTTTTCTATTGTGGTCACGTGACATACCAAATATGGGCATGGTTCGAAACATTTAAAGAAAACGTGGATCGAACAAACACGATAAACTTTCAGTGCCCACTGGACTTCAGGAGCCAAAAAAAGGAGGTTTTCAGATTTCCTTAGCAACAGACTTGTAGTTAAGTTTCTCCCCCCTTAACTATTGATTTTTGAAGCTACCTTTTGGAGTGAGCTCTGGTTTTAGTCACCTGACAAATAATTGCAATATGTCTTCTGTTCAGGAACTGGAAAGACAGTCCAACGTATTAGTCATTTGCCACGAGGTGGGTGATGCAGTTTTATGTAAGACTTTTATACCTTGCATGCAAGCTTCCATGTATATGGCCAAAAAAAACTCGCTGCATGCGAGCCATGTAGTTCATCAAGCCGTAGCTTGTCCCTGTTTCGTTAGCGTGAAGCGACTTGGAGTATTTCCACTTCCCCCTCTGGATGGGATGCTGTTAGTCCATGACCATCGTAGGGTTACCCCCTCCCCCCCCCCCCCCCCCCCTGTAGCATTTAATTCGCTGGTACCCATTTATACACCAAGGTGGAGAGAGACACTGAGAGTAAAGGTTCGAACCCTGACCACTCGATCCAGAGACGAGCTTAACAACATGGAAGCCACTGTACTCAGTCCCTCTCCTTGTACATACTCATGGTCAAGTCTATCCTCCTATGTTGAAATTAAAATCGGCTCTCTGTACTCTACTCTTCATGTAGGCTATCTTGCAGTGTCTCATGGCGTACTTTTTGGACCACAGCTCAGGTTGGTTGCTAGAATGAAATTTAATTTGCAGAACTGTAATTTTTGTTCTTTTTGGAAGGACTGAAGGAGTTACAGTAGATGTTCTGAAATGTGTAGCTGGACTAACACGTGTTGCAATGCTGGAGAATCAAAATGACAAATTACTTGATTAGAAGCAAATTGTGTGGTACATGTAACCAGGATTTTGGGACTGTTCCTATTTCATTTGAAAAACACGAATCTGTCACTATAAACTGTTTTTACGCTTGGAATAACAGAACGTCTAACAAACTTTCTCTCTGCAGGAGAACTTCCAAATCTTAGTATTCCATTCCACACTGTCTTCAAACTTACGCCCATTGCCTATGGTAAGTTTGTTTTTTGACATCACTGTATGTTAGCTGCAGTTATAGCTTGGCTCTGTCGGTCATTCGTACCATCAGGTAATTATCCCGCTGCCTCGCTTAAGTGGAAGGTGGGTGCCTGGGATATCAAGGGGCTTCCATTGCGGCCAGCCAGCCCCTAGATAGAATAATGCTCCCATGGCTGGCAAATCCCCGCAACCCAGCCATGAGCCTCCACTCCAGTCACCAGTCAACACTGAATGAATCAGTGGAAGGAAAGAAAGAGGGAGGGTGGGGTGGGGGAATGGGAACAACCGTTGGTAGAAATCTGTTTAAGTCGCCTGCTTCAAAAAACCAACTGCTTGAGGAGACACCAAACGCGTTGAGACTAACAAACCAGCAGCGCGAGCTGCTCGAAGACACAACCGCTACTTGGAACACAAACGCTGAAACGAGCCATGAGAGCTTGCACTTGAACACGTGACCGCTCACCAAGAAAAACGCCCGTTAAGCTCGTGACAGTTAACTTTGTTGATATCATTCAACTAAGTATCTTATTTGTTTGGTTTCTTCCATCGAATGAGACTAGACAGTTCACAGCCTCTCTATTAACGCATGCGAGAGAAAAGCACGAAGCACGTGGGGTTGAGGATGGGGTCCAGTTCTCTCGCTACAATACAGCGCAAAAAGCAAACACCAACAACAACCAACACGTATCTGTTGCTTATTAAGATAATAACTGCTTATCACATTATGCCTAGAAATAACAAATGATTTCAG
>CBDDTI010000694.1:0-5000 GCA_965233585.1 bacterium | reverse complement strand
TAGCATATATGTGTTACTATCTACGGCTGATGGAATAATTCGTTGTATTTGAGAAAGGGATCCCTAATTCTATATATTTTTAGCAAGTGTCTAGCCAGACGACAGCGCTTACAGGCCAAGGATACCAATATTACTACGATCACCGTTTAGTGATATGTGTATCCCAACGTATACAAAACGTTTGCTTGCCACTGCGCCTGTGCCAGTGCTATTTTGAAATATTTTATTGATTCGAAATTGCACTAGGCTATTGTAGACAGGCCGGGATACAAATATCACAATCACCGGTGATATGATATATCAGACCATATCAGGGGATACACATATCACAGAACAGCGATCGCAGAGATATCTGTCGTCTATTAATTTAGAATAAATAATATACTTACTAGCCATTTATAAACTTAGCTACTACTTTGCTGGACAGACAATAGCGTTTGTTTTAACAAGGGAATACATATATCACTGACTACGATTGCCGTGATATGCGTATATTCACAGTGTATCCGGCCCAAGATATATTGGAGATACACATATCACTGAACGACGATCTTAGTGATATGTGTATCCCCTGACTAACTCGCTGTCGTCTGTCAATTTGGAATCAACAATACACTTACTAGCCATATATAAGCTTAGCTAGTACTTTGCTGGACAGTCAACAGCGTTTGCTTTACCAGGGGATACACATATCACTGACTACGATTGCGGTGATAAGCGTACCCCCGAATATGTTGGGGATACACATATCTTTTTTTTTTAATTTATTTTTTTACAATATCGATATTACCTTTACAATAAGTACAAATAATACTTACAATACATTAGAATACAACAAAAGAAAAAAAAAACATTTACATTCCCTACTAAGAAAAGTAATAGACAGCCCTAGGTTACAAGCTCCTTGTCAATTAAAGGTTTCCATTTATTGTAATAACGTTCATTTGAATTAGTTCTTATTGATATTTGTTTTTCGATTTCGGCCTTGCTAATCACTATTGTTAGATAAGTACAAAAATACAAAGGTTCTTTATTAATGCTACAACAGTATATGTAGTATTTCGCAATTAGTAAGAGGTGATTAGTTAATTTTAAAAAGCGGTCGTTTTCTATAATACCATACAATATTTTTACGGTTGTTAATTCTAGTTTTGCTGCTGTTAGAGTCTCATGCCATTCCAGGAAGATTTTCCAGAACTCTGTTACCACCGGACATGAAACAAGCATATGCTTTAGATCTTGCTTTGTTTTTAAGCATAAATAGAAAAGATCACTGCTTGCAAGTTTAGCTTTAAATAACTTGCTTTCAGTAAAAACTATATCATGTAAAGTCTTGTACTGGAACATAGTTAACTTCGTTTCTAAAGTGATGGAGAAGGCTAAGTTAAAGTATTTGCTTATTTGGTCCGGTGGTAACCCATTGGCAATGAGGCGTTGTTTTACGGTTGGTTCTTCATACATATACTTCACAAAACTTTTATGAATGACTTTGGTTGTTAACACTTTCAAGTTCTCCCATGGTTGTATAAGATGTTCTGACAGTACACCTGTTTGTTTTAATGCTTTTTTATGTTCTTGTGGAATACCGTTTATTAGTCCATAATAGGTCAAAAAATTTGTTTGCAACTGATATCGAAGTTGAAATTCTTCATAGGTGAGGAAATCTAGATTGTGGTCGACAAGGTCTTTTACGGTGTGAACGCCTTTATCAAACCAAGTACGGAAAAAGATCGTCTTGTTATCAATTTTGATGTCTTGGTTATTCCATATAGTCGTTTTATTTGTGCATGACATTTTATTACTCTGCAGATCCTTAAACTCAAACCAGTACTGTAACATTCTCTCATAAAAGAGCGGTAGCTCTTTGATGTTGAGATCCTCGCTGTTACAGTTACAGGTTGAGAGGAAGGTTAAGCCTCCCAAGTGTGATGTGGCTTCATTGGGAATAACCGTCCATACCGAGTTCTCGCTCAAGTGAAATCGCTTTATCCAAATGGACTTTAAGGCTTTGTTCATTAACGTAAAATCGATCATATTTAGGCCTCCGTTTTTGCGTTCGCCAATAATTGTGTTTTTTTAAAATTTTGGCCATTTTGTTGTTCCAGATAAAATTAAAGGTGACTTTGTTTACCTGATCACAGAAGTTTTTAGGGACTGGCAGTACGGATGCATTGTAAATGAGCTTAGAGAGGCCCATAGATTTAACAGTGTTAATCTTGCCGGGATACACATATCACTGAACTGGCGATCTCAGTGATATGTGTATCCCCTGGCTAGCGCGGCGTCGTCTGTCTAGTTTTTAAATTTGTCGGTGTGGGAATCAATAATTCTTACTGTCAGTGGTTGGAATATTTCATGCACTTACGTACTGGCCAGTAAAAATGCTAGTAGCTAGTAATTTGCTAGACAGACGACAACGCCGATAGGACAAGGGATACACATATCACTACCATTGCAGTCACCAGTGATATTTGTATCCCCAAGTGCAATTTCGATTCCTGTTTGCTACTGGCCAGCCAAGGCACGAAGTCCATTTGGTTTTATTTACATGGAGATGTCGGACCCATGAGTCGAGTCTTTACAGTTCTGATTGTGGAAGATAGTTCAGTTACAAATAAATGGTTTCTAGTGTTGCTACCTTGAAAAAATCATGTCTGATCTGTGTTCACCGATTTCCGTCCATTAACGCAACTTAGCTGTAATTGTTTATTTTTTGGAGGGGTCAGGGGTGGGGGATACACATATTCACTGGCCGCCATATTGAAGGGGGTACACATATCACTAGTGATATGTGTGCGAGGATACACATATCACGGGGGTACAAATATCACTTGGACGCGGCCGCCATCTTCGATCTTAAGAAAACAAAGCATACTGGGTAGGATACCAGCGCGCATGCCTGACCTTGAGCATCCGAGTTAGTCAAGCGTGAAGTTCAAACCAAATTCAAAACTTGTGCGTCATTTCGAGCGCATCTTCGAGAAGGCTGAAAGCAAAGACTTGACGTTGAAGCGAAGAATTTAATGTTGAGGGGAAGGTTTGATCGTTCTCAGACAAAAGTTCATATCTAAATCGTAAAATAACGTTTAAAATGAAAACTTGGATGGTGAAAATAAAACTTGATTTTTGACGGAGTGTTAATTCTTGAAGGGAAAACTTCAATCTTGAATCTTGTTTAGCATCTTTGAACTTGTATTGATGACAATATGGTATGATGTTGAACGAAAAGAAAGAGTTTTGAACTTAAAAGTTCATATCTAAATTGTAAACATAACGTTTAAAATGAAAACTTGGATGTTGAAAATAAAACTTGATTTTTGGCGGAGATTTAACGTCATACATAACTTCCTTCCACTCGAAGTTCCGTCAAACGGCATTGAAATTAACACCGAAAGGACTCGATTACACACAAATTGACACTTAATGAGAACTGTGTATCACTGATCTTTGATTCTGAGAAGTTTTAGGGCAAAGCCAAAGTTGATTGAGGACGATGCAAACGGATTTGTGAAAGCTCTTTGTCAATTCCCGCATCTCTGAATTCTTGACCCCCTGTTCTGAAATCAAACTCTCGCGCATGCGCAAAAACGTGATAGTGTTCCTTTAAATAGCCAGGACACCAATTTTCAGACCAATGCCGTATAAGGTTGAGATTAAATGACGATTTGAAAATTGCAAAAATTTTAAGGTTTTGTATGGAAGCTAGGAAGCTTCGCCCTCCAGAAACCTTTTGTTATTAATTACTACCAAAAGAAGCTGCTGGCATATAACTGTTGGAGATAGAAAGAGGGGTAGAATGTTAGGAAGAAAATGTTACACCGAAAGGCAAAGATTTCATGACAGCTTGAAAACTCGCAAAATTGCAAGGATTTGTATGGAAAACCACTGAAGTGTGACTGGAGGGCAAAGCTAATTCTTCTCATACAAATCCTTCTAATTTCTAACGTCCATACAAATTCCCCCTTAAAAGATATAAGCCTGAAAATTTGCATGTAAGCTTATTTGGAACTGTTCTTTCCATTTCTGATAACATTATGCATTACCAATGATTAATCAGTGTGTTCTTGAAAAGTACGTCACGTGACCAACTGTTGCAAAAGGCCTATTAATTTTTTTAACTGAATTGAACTGCATATACTACATTACAATTACAGAATACTTAAATTAAAACAGCTTACAATTTACAATGCAGCACTAAATACCATTTATAATCGGTTAGAGTACTAGTTTATCACTTGATTGATTAATTAACTGATTGATTAGCCAGTCCAACAAGTCAGTAAGGGGAGTGACTTCAGCTGAAATGTTATCGTGCGCGAAATTTAGCAGAGACCTCAAAGAAATTTGTTATTTCTGGAAACTGAAATCTCAATGTCATTCCAGACTCAAGGTGATGCCTTTATCAACTGAGTTGACGGAGCAATGTAGGCAAAAGCCGGTAGGATGTTGGAATGTGCGAATTTCGTCCTCAGTGGTAAAATCAGCCCACATCGCAGTTCAGATGACTCTTTAGAACATTGATAAACATGTATTCATCAAACTATAAAATGCAACACTTTTTTTTAAAAATTAATACTGCTTGGAAGGTAGCTTTTTTTTTATTAATGATAATATGATTACATATGAGAAATCAGTTTTGTACAAATACATCAAGTACAGCATGTCCAGGTAACTTCAGACTATCTTTTCTTGGTCTTTTTGCTGCCTGTTGCTGCTCCAAAGAAACTTGATATTGACTTCATCCCTTTTTTATCTACCTTAGCTAACGACTTCTGTGCTGCAGTCATTTTTGTATTAATCTATAACAACAAACAAAAAATTGAATGAAAGGATATGACCAGAGTTGGGATATTCTTAATGAGAGGAGTATAATAGTTTCAACCGCTCTGAGGTCATTTTCAAGTAGAAAAAAAAAACACATTTTAACTTTAACTTTTCAGCTTTAAAAGTTTTAAATTTGAAAATGACCTTAGAGAGATCAAAACGTTGTTTGCTTTTGT
>CBDDTI010000693.1:0-6688 GCA_965233585.1 bacterium | reverse complement strand
CTTTTTATTCACCAGAGAACCTCCTCCAGTGTGTGGCAACGTGTTTACACCTTCATTGTTACCAACCACTCTTGTAACTGTAGTAATGCTGGGACCTCCACTTGCCTGTCTTGTCACTGTTGTCGTTTGTGTGTATCTGACATTGCCATTGCCGCCACTGTGGATGACATCGGCTGGTGCATAGTGACTGTGGTTAGGTAGGGGTGTGCTTGTTACTTGAGCTCCAGTGTGTACAGCAGTAGGGCTACTGACAGAATGTGGGACAGGACCATTCTGGAATGGTCTGGACTCAAGCATCTTCAGGTGAGACTTATTTGACAAGTCACTAAGGAAAAACAAAGAGGCACATTTAGGTGTGTGGCTGCATTATACCAAGTATGTTGCAATTTATATCAATAGCAGTTAGTCAAGGGTCATTATCACACATGGTGTCCTCATGGTTAGTGTGCTTGTCCTGACTGGGGACATTGTGTTGCATTCTCGGGCAAGACACTTTAGTCTCACAGTGTCTCTCTCCACCCAGGTGCATAAATGGGTACCGGCAAATTTAATGCTTGGGGGTAACCTTGCCATGGACTAGCATCCCATCCAGGGGGGAGTAGAAATACTCTCAGTCGCTTCATGCTAACAAAAACCGGGATAAGCTCCGGCCTGATGGGCCACTTGGCTCGTATGCAGACTTTGCCATTAACAAACACAAGAAACAGCATTCATCGGGATATCCAAACACCAAGAAGAGAGTTGAAAATATGACGCGCAGTGGAGTATTTTTGATGAAATTTTGAGGTGTTTGGATAGCCAATAATTTAACACTGTCTTGAGTGTTGATATATCTTCTAAATTGAAACAAAAACCTTAAGAGTAAACGGAGAAGTAAAATCGTCAAAATCCATGCTAATTAAGACTGGTATCCAAACCTCCTTCACGCTTGTGATTTTCTTTGTTTTAACGTGATGAATTACTAATGAGTTTGAGAGGTGTTCTTGGAACATTTAAGCCACTTTATCATCTCTGCACCTTTTTTACCCAGGGATACAGTATCAGCATGGACCGATTGTGGGAGGCACAGTGGCCTCATGGTTAATGAGCTTGACTCCGGATTAAGCTGTCCAGGTTCACGCCCTGGCCAGGGACATTGTGTCGTGTTCTTCGGCATTAGACACTTAGTAATAACTCTCACAGTGCCTCTCTCCACCCAGGTGTATAAAATAATGGCCTCTTGCAAATTTACTGGTAATGTTAGGGGTAGCCTGTGATGGACTAGCATCTCATCAAGGGAGAAGAAGAAATACTCCAAGTTGCCTCATGCTACAGAAACCAGAGATAAGCACTGGCCTGAAGGGCCACTTGGTTGTATGCAGACTTACTTTTAATGGACTAATTGAAAAACAAGTTGTGAAGAACTGAGAGAGGAACTCAATATCAAAAATTAGTCTCAAGATATTACAGTATTTGCTCAAACAAGATGGCAGACTAAATACAGGTTTTCAAAATTACCCGACATTGTCGAGTTCATAGAATACTCCACAAGAGTTGTCCTTTATGTAGATGGTCTTTCTGTTGTCACTGTTCTTGATCTTGTCAGAAAACGTTTGATTAAACATCGTCTGCACTTGCTGAAGACCTTCCAAACCTGCTGGTAACATTGCACGCTTGATCTCATCACCATATTGTAGGTATACAACCCCTGACAAACAACAAAAGAGTGGCACAATGGATACAATAATTATTGCTGATTTCTTTACTTCAGTTGTATTAATCATTTTATCACTAAACTTCAGGACTGCATCAAGTGCTCCCTCATGGTAAGTAAACCATACAGGCATGTTCCAGGGCTGTCAAAGGTTAAGCTGATTAATAATAATAATAATAATAATAATAATAATAATAATAATAATAATAATAATAATAATAATAATAATAATAATAATAATAATAATAATTGATGTACTTATAACGCGCAAGTATCAATATACATTTTCACCTGCCTGGAACTAAAATTCATTAACAAACTGATTACAAGTATATAATATAACTAATAACTAATAATAACTAATTAACTAATAACTAATTAAAATTATATGAATAACATAAAAAATAAAAACTGGCCTTTATATCTCAAGAAAAATTGTATTCGTCGTGTAAACAATTAAAATATTTAAGGAAATGCTTCTCTAAAAAGATACGTCTTAAGTGCTTTCTTGATAATTGACAATCAGTTGTCAGTCAATGAGTTTTTTATCATTTTGTATGTGATCTGTACAATGCAGATGTGTCGCTGGGCACAAAAATTCGGCAATTGGCAAACATTTTCATAATGTGCACAGTAGGAGCAATCTTTTGAATGATGGCTATTTTAACATTCTGAGAAAGTGCCTGCAAAGCAAATTTGATTGTTTAGTGTGTGAAAAGCTTTAGATCAAGAAATTCAAACCTAACCTGAATGTCCAAACTGACTCCATCCATGCAAAACTTTTTGTTTAACTTGTAAACTTTTTTCTTCACTTATTGTTTAAGTATTTATAGAACATAGTTTTTATACAGTTTTGACTTGATAATGACATCACAGTAACGTTAAAACGTCACTGATTTTAATTCAGCTTTTAAAGTATTTTAAGTCTTAGAATGTTTTTTAAGAGATGTTCTGCGCAATTTTTTTATCATCAAATGTTTTTCTACGTCACTTGTTCTCTGAGTTACAGGTTACACCCCTTGATGACAGCCCCTTTTAGTTATAGTGCATGAACCCTTTTGCATCAGACTTGAGGTGCTCCTGCATGAAAGTTGGTGAACATTAACTTCTTTTTACATACACTCAGGCATTCCTGTGTTTCGAGAACTTTGCGTCCACTCGGGACAGGTGTCCACTTGGACAAATTGTCCACATTTGTGGAAGGTTAAAACTGAAACATTTGTATGTAGCTACAGCAACAGACTCAGTGTCTGTTTGCAAGAGGTGTTCCCTGCATAGCAAGAGTCCATAAGGAGAGCTTTAGCTACATTAGATGGCAATTTTACCTGGTGTTGAGCTTGTGTGAGGTACATGGTTTTCTTCTTTCCTTGGCATTGTTGGATATGTTCCTGGTTTGTCCAACAACAGCTCATATCTTTTTTGCTTTGGAGATGACGCTGGGGGTGGAGGCACAGCCTGTAAAGAGGCAATCATATTTAGAAGGACACTGTTATGTTTTTAACTTTTTTCAAACCTTAAGAATGGTAACTAGATAGTAATAGTAGTAAGTAATAGTTAGTAAGAACTTATTTAAAGTCGAATTGATGTGGGAAGTGGCTGCCCAATCTTCCGAGCAATGAGGCTCGTGTTACAAATGCTCAACAAAAACAGGAAACAGGAAACCCAACAATAATGGTTTTATTTCACCAAGTCAAAAGGATTTGCAGCTGTAAATGCTAGTGAAGACAGCAATTGATGATCTCCTTATACTACTACTACTACTCCTCTTCGCCCCCTGTGGGGCATAAGGTCGCCACAAACTGTTTCCACCACAGCCTGTCCCTAGCCCTGTTAAGCTTTAAAATACATGCATTTAGATCATATTCCTTTGAAATTATGCAAAGTCCTGAAAATTTTTTATTTCTTCCAGGGATTAAGGGAACATGCCTGGAACTTCCGTTAGTGTTGAGTATTAATACACTGACAGCATTTTCCCAGTGCTTTAAAAAGAACACCAGCGCTATAAGTTTTTCCTTTCGCCAAACTTCTAGATTTTCAAGCCATCACTAACCAATCACACAAAGAACATTTTAAGGCCTTAGCTTGCTTGTTTTGTGTTTAGTAGAAATTGTCCTTGCGCAAGTTGACCTTTTTTGTCATGTATATCACTTTGCCCTTCCCAGTTTAATTTTTCTTTGGATACAGACAGTTTTTTTTTACCAATCCTGGGAATACTCTTTAAAGCTCTACAGACAGTCAGAACTGTTGTCTGCAACAGTGAGCATTATTTTAAGTGTCAGAAAAGTCTGTGATCGTGAAAAATAGTCAGGGCACATGCTAAAAATGTAGTTTACTTTTTACTTATTTCCTGCTTGTTTACTGGTCTCAACAAAATTCCTGATATCGTCTTGATTTTCACCACATGCACATATCCATAATCCTTGTTTAAATAGATCTCCAACAATTTTCGTATTAAAAGAAACAACTAGACAGTGTGCTTTCATAATGTTCCTAAACTCTTGCTTTTTTGAAGCCATTGCTAGCACATTGTTACAACTATTTCAAGATACAGTTGAATCACAGCCAGGGAAACTGAAAAATTTTTGAAATAGTAGGAAGAGTTCAAAGTATCCAATAGAAAATGACTGAAAAGCAACTCCAAGGGAAATGGCTCCAAGTCCGAAATAGTGCTGAATTCAACATAACTGAGTTTGAAACACCCAAGCCCAACTGAATTGTTTCAGACAGTAAATTGTGTCTTTAACGCTTTCTCAAAATGCAATTTTAGCTTTATTTAATTCTACGGCATGACAAAGTGGGTCTTAAAGCTCTCAAAGTAAATAGATTATTTAATTTAAATAAGCAAGGTTCAAGAAAGTAAATCAGAGCTACATAGTTTTACAGCTTAACTGAAAGTCCAGTGTATTTAGTTCTTACAGCTGCAGCATAGGGAATTAAAAAGCAAATATTAAATCATTTATTGAATTCACACAATTTCTAGTAACATAAGTAATGTGCAGGGTCTTGACGATGAACCACTGGAGTAGAGTCAAATACAGTGGTAAATAAAATATAGTTTTATTTTGCCTATAATTTAAATAAAATACTGCACAAGCAGATAAGGGAAAAATAAACTACTGACATTTTTAGCCATCTGCCATGCTTATTTACGACAGAACTTACCATGACACTTTTAAAATAATGCTCGCTAGAACAGACAATGGTTCTGTCTGTCTACAAAGCTTCAAAGAGTGCTCCAAAACTTAACAAAATTTACCTGTCTGCATCCAAAGAAAAAATATACTGGGAAGGCTATTTAAAGTGATATACACAACAAAAGGTCCACTTGCACAAAGTCAATTTTTGCTAAACATGAAACAAGCAAGGCCATAAAATACTATTTGCTTGATAGGATAGTAATGGTTTAAGAATCTAGCAGCTTGGTGGAAGGATCGAAAATCAAATACCGTAAACGTCCATGTATAAGCCGCACTTTTTTTCACAAAATTCAAGCCCAAAATCAAGGGTGCGGCTTATCCACGGATACAGCTGTGTTTGGAGTTCTCAAACATCCTAATTAATATTCATAAACTTCTTAAGTTGTCAAGAAATAAACATAAAAGAAACTGAGAGTGTGTTGCTGTTGTTCATTAACTTTTTCATATGTGGTGGCTCCTAAAGGAGCCGTTCGTGTCTTCACATCTGCTTCGCGTGTTTAACAGCGAATCTTGCTCTCCAAGAGATGATGATGATGAGTTCTTTCAAGCGATTAATTTTCACTTTACTCGAACAACTAAACACCAACCTACAATGATCTCCATTCCTCCACACAGCTGTTTACAGTGACGTATACGGCCAGTCACTTGCACGCATATCTTTCCGCCACGTGCGATAAAACATCACAAAGTTTGCGAGTACTCGTGAGGTAAATGGCCGACTATTTCATTGTTTTTGACCACTTTCACGGCAAATTTGTCGGCTTCATTACCAAGCTCTTGATCTGCCTGAAGTTTTTCACCTATTGTGGGTTTCCAAACAACTTTATAGACGTGGTATCCCCGAACAGCTGAGTTGAAAGGAAATTTCTCCATGTTTGAACGAACTAAGCTTTGTCCCAGATTCCTCCCCACATTTAAAGCTTGGCTACTAAGCACTCATTCGTTTTGTTTCAATGGTGAACTTTATGGCGTGTATTGAAGAGATAATCTTGAAAAATCGGATCAAAAGAACATTTTAAGTTGAAGATGTCATAAATTCAAGCGAAAAAGAAGGTACAACAAATGAAATTTCGTTTTCTTTCGACTTGAATGTGAAAGATGGCAACATCTGCATCAGTGTTTCGAAACCTTGATTGTTTGTTGATCCTTGTTTGTTTGTAGCAATACAACTCTGTTGGAACTTCAAACCTTAGTTTTCATTTTTTTCCAAAATCTGTGCTTCTAAATTGGGGGTGCGGCTTATCTACGGATGCAGCTTATACACGGACGTTTACGGTAGCCCTTGGCTATCAGATGTGTCTTTTGCTTCACTGTTTGTGGCAGACTATGTTTGTAGACAAGATCTGTCTAAAGAATGAAAAAGCTTTTCTATTAAAAATATTTACCTGGGATGTACACTGACATTACCTACTTCATAGAAGTATGGTGTGCATAAAGATACCCTGACTCTGTACATGAAGTGCGTTGGTTCCATTACAAAAGAGAGAGAAACTTTTGGTGTGCAGCAAAAAATCTGAGGGTACTAACAACATATATTTGAAGACCCACACTGAGACATTTGCATACACAACTTTTTCAAGAGATAAAAGTCATGCATTTTAATCAAGAATAGCTTAGTCCTAATCCCACTGAATAATGTGCATATACAAGCCATATATGGTGTTAATAATGAAAGATTATTAAGACCTAGAGATTTGTGTCACCAAAAAAATTAGCAAATACATTCAGGAAAAAAAATCTAAATGGCTTTTTCAAAAAAAGTATCATGTAAGCAACTATCCAGAACACAAAGTTACAA
>CBDDTI010000692.1:0-6994 GCA_965233585.1 bacterium | reverse complement strand
ACCCAGACCTACCTAGACTTACCTAGAAAGTAACGCGGAGTAAAAACAACATAGTATACTACTAGCGCGACATTTGACAAGCAAAAATTTATCCACATTTGTGCCTCAAGAAAACGTTTTCGTAATCCCAAAACGCTTAAAATCAGAAAAACGAGTGTTTATGCAAGAATCTGGATACCATTCTGGTCTGATAAGCAAAGATAAAGACCACAAAAACTTACCCGTTTCTCCATTTTTACCGGGAGCGAACTTACGTGCAGACCACTGATTACCCTTGGAAAACGTGTAGCTTTTACGGGAAGGAAGCGATCACGTCATCATTTAATGAATTTAAAATGGCGCTAGCCGTACCCGTGCGTGAAAATCGGGGTATCTTTAGGTCTCTTTCGAGATATTAAAATTCAGCACGGCAGTGAAGTTTAGAGGACACAAACAAAGGAAATTGAATGAGCATGTTTATTCATTTATTTTGTTTGTGTCCTCTAGGCCTCGCTATGAAGCTGAGTTTAAATATATCGAAAGTAATACCGACAAACTTCATTGGGAACAGCGCAATGAGTGCTTCTGACAGAACACCGGCTGCAGAAACCTCTCACAAGATTGATTATACTGTTAGACAGCCTGCGAAGATCCATCGCGAAAAGCAGAAAGACTCGAGGTCTTCAGTGTGGCTGTCTGTGGCAAAATGCGTCTTTGGAATCTTCTTGTTCGCTTCCGTGCTAACATGTCTTATCGCCAGCAAGATTTCTTTGCTGTCCATGGCCTCCTTTCGTTGGAATAATGCCACTAATGCACAGATGCAAGATCCAAAACAAAATCAAGAAACTCTTTTCATTATGACTGTCCTAGTGTTAATGATCCCAGAGGGTTTCTCGTTCCTGAAAGCTTGTTGGACGAGTCTCTTCAGCAAAACTCTTAAGTGGCCGTGCAAGAAAGCCATCATTGTGGTAAGCAGTTTTTCAAAGTGACATTTATCCTGTGCCTGCGAAGTTTTCTTAAGTTTTAGCAGTTGTTCGCAAGTCTAGACAGCTGCATAATAATTGACGTGCGTTTCACAAAACTTTTGACAAACGGTTTCCGAAGTTCGTTTAAGTTCCCGAAGTCCGCTACGAACTTGGCAATTTCATTACGTAGTTGTCAATCAAATCGTGAACTTCGAAACGAAGTTGTGAATTTCACGCTGAATTTCGTTGGGAAGTTGCGAATATGGAGGCCTATTGCGGACAAAATATCGAATGTGCATATATCCATGTTATGTTGCATACATGAATGCTATGCGCAATAAATCAATAAGCGAACATGTTCGTTATAAACTAAAGGTGTCCGATAAAACTAAAAGATGTCCGACACAAGTAAAAGATGTTCGGTAGAACTAAAGGTGAACTATTAGCGGGCAAGCCCAGGCAGGTTTATTGTTTTCATTGTTCTAGAGCGACGCTTATTAGTAAACCTATACCGAATTAGTATGCAGGAAATCCACATTAGTATGGAGGAAGTCAAAAATTATTATGCAGGAAGGCACCTCATTAGTATGGAGGAACGCATTTTACCTAGACAGTTTGAATTTCGTTGGGAAGTTGCGAATATGGAGGCCTATTGCGGACAAAATATCGAATGTGCAAATATCCATGTTATGTTGCATACATGAATGCTATGCGCAATAAATCAATAAGCAAACATGTTCGTTATAAACTAAAGGTGTCCGATAAAACTAAAAGATGTCCGACACAAGTAAAAGATGTTCGGTAGAACTAAAGGATGTTCAATTTTGCTAACAGATGTACGATAAAACTAAAAGATGTTTGATTTAAAAGATGCGGAAATAAAAGATGAGGAAGCGGAAATGATTTTGAAAAACAGGAAGTGATGTAATTATGTAGCCACACTGCTCGCAAATTTGATCCGTGAAAGCTGGAGCTGCAATACATAAAATTTTTTCATGGAATTAAGCACTATGATTACGAGAGCACAGCAACAACGAAACGCCTCGTCTCCTCAGTTCGATTCTTCAGACTTCTTTGTTCGCAGACCAGAAGAATACGACGGAACTTTAAGAGGCCCTGCGCCTAAGAAACGACCGATGATTTCCGGCTCAAAAATAGAATCGGCTGATTTTTATCTCCCAATTAGAGGTTACCGAATACTATTTAAAAATGAATTTCTTTTGTTTGAGTTTCGCTTTAAACCAAAAATATCGAGCCGCAAACTTTTACCGCCCGATAGCAGCAAAATCGGGACGAAAATAAGCCCCCGCAAAAAACGGTTCAGAAATCACTATCGCAACGCAAAATAATAAAAAAAATAGGTCCGCAATGCGAACGTGTGCCTAGGGAAAGCGATATTGTAATGGCGCCGGCAGGTTGGGAGTGGACATGACGTCACAATGTCTATATGTGTTGATGGCCGCTCTTGACACAAAATGCCCAAAATTGGCCAAAATAGGTCTGAGAATGTATTTTATGTGCTTTTATTCCTTCTGTCCGGGAGATCAGGTAACCCGTACGGGTGAGTAGGAGATTTGGTCTGTATCCGGAGGACTCCCGGACAGTCTGGGAGAGTAGGCATATATATATAATACTGGTAGATTCACAGCCTCATTACCTGCCCGAGGCTGGTAGATTCATTTGCAACAGAATACGCTTGAATGGAGTAGACTGTTCGACAACGTTGTATTTTTCTTTACTAGAAAATAACAATTTTAATACAGGTATAATGCTTATGATTATTTTTGAAAATTAAATGGAGAAGGAATATGGATGAGGAACAAAATGAGATAGCATGTTGCTGAATTATTGTGTTGCTATGGGCATCTATTGTGGCCAGAACTGAAGATTACATAGTCTCTAAAGTACTTGTATAAAACTAGTAGTAACCACAGGTTAGAAAGTGCAGGCCTGACTGCACTTGAAGAGCTTTTGTTTAAGATGTTGGGAATGGGCTGACTGAGAGAAGATAGTAATGCGTACCTTGTCTGCAAAAGAAATTGGATACAGTATGTTGCCCTATTTCCCGGACGCCCCTATTTCCGGACACTTCGACTTTACGATTCTGCATTTCGTTGTAAAAAGGAAACAAATTCGAACGATACGATCCAAAGACTTATCGACTAGTCTGCTTTCGTTTGTTCTTTTCGCGGTCGAGCTACGCTTCGTTTAGGCGGGAAGATTCAAGTTTTCGTAGAGGTAAGTAAAATTTGTTTCTTCTTAAATGTGATTTTTGTCGCGCGTCGAATTACATACTTTCAGTCAAGCGGCATGTTCTCGCAAACTGCACCACAGATTTTAATTTTTTTTCTCTATAAGTGAAGCTAAAAGGTCTAGGTTTTTCAGCATAAAGGACTTTTCCTTTTGCAGTTTTGTATCTCCCACCAAGACTACCAAAGATTTTAACTGCGTTTTTGATGAGGTGTGCGTAATTCCGGACACCGAACGATAGCAAGAAAATTCATGATATAATTGTTGAAAAAACAAGTGTTTTTATGACTGTCTTTCCTAATTTAACCTTGCCTGTTTTGGTGTTGATTAGACTTCCTTCTTTATTGTCCTTTTCAGCGGGTGAAATATGTTTAAGTTACTTAAATCTGATTCAGTTTGATGAAACACTTTACTATACGGTACTCACAGTGCTGTCTTAAACCCGTAAGTTCAAACAAACAACTGTATTAGATAGTTTTCACTTTACTACTGATAACTGTAGCTATTTCATTGCCCTATCTTGTAGTTTTTCAGTTGTATATATCAAACTCCGCACTCTCAAGAATTTAATCGGTAGAAGCGCCGAGAAAGAACATCGAAGGTCACAGGTCAAGCAATAAACTGCACGTTGCGAGTTTCACCCAGCGCGTGTCGGCTGGGAAAGGGATAATAGCGTATTACAAGCTTCATACGATTTTCTGCTTAATTTATCATTTTGAGTGTAAAACCAAATTGATAATAAAATGTTGTTTTAAGGAATAACGATTCTTGACTCCAGCGCTGCCGAACTCCGAAATTGAGGACGTTCTGAGTGGTTTCAATACACTTGATTTCTTCGCTAAACTCAAAAGAAAATACTTACAAAATGTAATTTTTTAAAGAAATGTTTCTTTATTTGACTTTCATAAGATGCATTTTGCCATGATCGAGAAGAATATTTCAAAGAAAAGGGAGTCGTTATCTCGTAACAATTGTCCGGAAATAGGGCAACCTGTCCGGAATTAGGGCACCGAATTTGACCTACTCTTTCCGTAATTACAAAGAAACCAAAAAGCTTCAGGCGATGAAACTTCACGCCCTACTTACCAGAAGTAGAAGCTACATTGTGGCTAAATTTCAGCTCGTTAGTGCTGTTTTGAGTTAAGATATTACAGTTTTGCAAAAAGTGTCCGGAAATAGGGCAACTAACTGTACGGTGTATTGAAAGCGTGACAGAAAATTGGCGTTACTTTCAATTCTCACCAATTTTCGTCGAGCTAATTAAATATTCAAACCGGTTGCAGAAGGCATGTTTATTTGTTAAAATTGAAGCAAAATTTTTCAGAGTTAGAAGTCAGGACATTTTTGAGGATACGGAGAGTAATTTAGGACCATTTGCTGGCTTTTAAGGCTGAAATTATCCAGAAGCAAGCTTTATTTTCGTTTCCGTGCCGAAACTGAATAATTATGCCGTCTGTTCTGTTTTTTCTTCCGTCCTCATCTCTAGCCCGCCGAGGTCATTTTTTCGTCTAAATTAAGTAAGGAAAGTTCGGAAAAGATGTTCCCATTCACGGTTTAGTTTTCAGGCAACAATTCTGGGAGTTCTTGACTGAGGCGTCGGCTTATGTTGTTCGTTTTTTTCCGTTTCTAATGAGCGCCGTAACTACTTGAGTCAAGCAATGACGCGAGGTGAAAAGAAAATTCTAATAAGTCTGGTTTTCTTCCACTTCGCTGAAATCTTAACATGATAAAGCTGGATTGTGAAGGAATAGATTGTACTTATGTCGATGTGTGATATCTATTAACCTTAAAGTGTTATATCGCTTCCAAGTCATGGTTTGTGAAGAGATTTTTGCGAAGTGTGGGTTCGGCCCGTTCGGCGTAATCCTGCGTAATCAGACTCTTGTTGACCCTGAAGGTGAAAATAAAACAAGGTAATTTTATCGACGATTCAACCAAATGTTAATTTCTATATGTTCCGAGCTCAAGTCCTAGCGAAAAAATACTCGACGCGACGACACGTATTGCACAGTAAGTCTTTTACATACAGCTGTTTCGAGAAAGGTTGTCCAACAAAACCGTACGCGACAATGCCGAAAGGTATTATGGGTAATGGGGGTTTATGGTATTTGATTGAGGCTTTAGGTGTTTCAGCGACGTAGAGGGAAACATCACAAACAAATCTATTTATGCCTTCTTTTTTCTTGTTGGTAAACACCGTGAACCTCAATCAATCAACGCCAAACTCTTTCTACCCATAATACCCTTCGGCATTGTCGCGTACGCTTTAACGCTTTTGCGGGACAACCTTTGTCGAAACAGCTGTATACATATGGAACGCCATCACTGTCTTATGTCAACCTCTTAAATTATATGCGGTGCAATTTACATTATATGCGGTGCATTTTACATTATATGTGGTGCCTTTCATATTATATGCAGTGCTTTTCTTATTATTTTCTTATTAAGGAGAGCAACATGTTTCGTCCGCTCAACAAAGTTAAGCCCTGTTGGGCAGCGTCAATACTTGGATGGAGGTGACCTAATGCGAATACTACCGTGGCCCATATCTGGAAACACAACAAACAATTCTTGAAACACAACACAATATTTTTGGAACACAAGTCAATTTTGTGAAACACAACACAAAATTATCGAAACACAACACAAAATTATCGAAACACAACACAAAATTGTCGAAACACAACACAAAATTACCGAAACACAACACAAAATTATCGAAACACAATACAAAGTTGTCGAAACACAACACAAAATTACCGAAACGCAATACAAAATTATCGAAACACAACACAAAGTTGTCGAAACACAACACAAAATTACCGAAACACAACACAAAATTATCGAAACAACACAAAATATTGGTGGACCACTCGGCTAAGCCTCGGTACGAGAGCATGAAGACGAGGCGGGTGTCCAATATGGCGGTGGAGATGGTTATGGTTTGCTGAGATGTTTCTGATGTTTGTAAGTAACGGAAAGTCATATTCCTGAAGCTAGTCTTACAGTAAGAAAACCAGTACAGATGGAAAAACCTGATCTTTTGTTTTGGCAGCGGTTTAAGCGTGATCGCGCATGACAGCACAGCTCGTAAGACGACGGTATGTTCGAATGATCCAGCTACATGTGCATGTGTAAGTCAGGTTAACTAGTCTGTTATTTTCTTCGCCATGTTTTTCAGGCCAACTGTTGTAGTATTTACTATTTTACCAAGTAAAAGTAACCGTTTCTATTTTTGTCTTGTTGTGTCTTTACCATCGAGTCGAGTAGTTAATTACAGGCTGCTGAGACAAATTTAGTGTTAAACTCCTTATGTATTAAGCGTAGTCTTACATTCACAATGATTTATACCGAAATCAATAAAGTCATTGAATGTATTATTTTCCCTCCGATTGTTGATTTCATGGAAAAATATCAGCCTTAGTCGGGATCTCGGCTAACCGGGCTGGCCCAGTTGTCATGTAATCGTGAAGTTGATTTTGTTGCGTTTAACAAACTTGCCGAGATCCCGGCAAACTGACACCAGCCCGGCTAACCGGGCCAGCCCGGCTCATGGAATCAGGCCCTTACTAGGGTAAAAAGACTGCAATTGTGCAACACTATTTTGTTTTATACCAGTTCATTTTAAACTTGGAGATAGTTAAATCTAAAGGATGTTTCAAAGCAGAGTACTATAGAAACAATTTTCTGTAGTGATACCACAGGAATAAGAAACATGATGCTCCTCATGTGACAATACTACATGTAGATGCTAATAGGTTGCCCTTTTACACTATATTTTACCAAACAGTGGTTCCATC
>CBDDTI010000691.1:0-6724 GCA_965233585.1 bacterium | reverse complement strand
CTTTTGATCTTTCTTAACGCCGCACTGGATCCGCTGTTATACGGCTTTTTTGGTGGAAATCTGAAGTCTTCGTTGCGAAGAGCCCTTCTCCGGAACAATTATATTTCATGCTATCATCGACGAGTCGACAGAGTTCAGACAACGGCGTTTGGGTAGATTACATTCGGTAAATGCACTGACAATGTGACAGCAACAACAACAACAAAACTTCATGAGATCTCTCTCATGAGCTTTAAAGCTAGAGCTTTAATTGCAGAGTTAATCTTGAGCCATTGCCTTGCTTAAAAAAGCCTGGCCTTTATGTAGCCATTACTGCATTTTGTAGTCAACTATTAGGTAACAGTTTGCAGTGCACGTCAACTCGTTCCTAGTAAATCTAAAGCAAGCAAGATTTATGTAACGCCTAAGATGACGTTGGAAAAAAATCACTTGCTCTAAAAAGACATCTTTAATTACACTGGACATCAATATTAATGCCACAGTAAAGCCAGATTTCCATAGCAACAGAAGACCCATTTTCTCGAGGTGGCAATCAATACACTTTCTATCACTTTGCAAATGGTTCTTACACTGGATAAAGCTACCGCTAAAACAATTGATCGCACTTTACTTTCACAAGCATCAAAAGGCATTAAAATCTCCAAAGTCAACAAGCAGACTCAACACAGACTCAGACCAGGTGTTAAAACCGAAAGAAAACCTAATATTTAATTCTGAGGAGTTCTCCCTTTATTTAAATAGATGCCTTTGGAAAACAAAACAGTAATTAAATTAGGAACTGACAAGGAAAGATACGGCGAAGGGTTCTGTAACTCTTTAGGCAAAAAATATTCACATGAGTACCCACTTAGAGAAACTTTTCAAATGAAATAACTTAGGAAGCCAGATGAAATGAAGACTTAGCCGGACTGCGCAAAACTTTCATGTTCCGGCGATTTCAATTTGGCGTAAATCCCAAGGGCAAAGCTAATTTTGTGTACTTTTAATTAACATGCTGGTACCGGCTTTCGCTCGACATGAGTAAAATCAATCCCGTTTGGTAGTGGTCTAAGTAACTATGTTTTTTTTCTAATGCTAAGGAGTCGTAGTTAAGGTATAATCAATACATGGTCCAAACGACAACACAAGTTCTGCCTTCACTTGATAGATGTAGTTCGATACAATTCATTGCAAGCTGGCATTTGCATTTCACTCATGCAGTTAAAAGTAAATAATAACGGAATATAAGTGCAATTAAGGAAAACAGGAAGGCCGTTAAGAGGACTAACTAACAACTTTTTTGGAATTACTTTCTTTTGCCGGCTCTCATTCCTCTATAGCTAACGTTTAAGTTCAAATTCTATTCTCCAAATTTTTCTTTTTATCGAAAGAAAAACCCTGCAACAGTACATTAAGGATTTGCGGAAAATTAGAAAGAACATGCAGGGATGGCTTCAGTATCTGTAAATAATCCTCCAACATCAGGAGACATTTGAACATTTGAAAACTCGCTTGAGAAGAAATCCAGCCATCGACAAGAAATGGCACAGAAAGACTGAAGGTTTACGTCAAATGTAAGAAGTGTGACTGCAGCATTACAACAAGGTGAAAAATATTTGTGGAAAATTGGAACCAACAAAGCGGCTTCAGTAAGTAATCTTTAAACCTCGGGAGACATTTGAACATTTGAAAACTTGAGAAGCAATTCAGTCGTACGTCGACACGGACCTGTACTGATGGGTTGAAGACTTACCCCAAATTTAAAAATGTGAGCATTTATAGATCAACTTTTATTCTAACTCGCATTTACAATGTAGCCGGAATGCCTAAATATCGTCAAGAAATTTTATGTTTTTATTCTAATTAGCGAAGAAAAAAATTGCTATAAATAAAAATTTATGATAGATTCTGTATGCACGGTTGAAAATGGCAGGCAGTGACAGTTCTTCTCCACTCATGGTGGTTTTATTTTGTGTACTTTATACCACTGTTTTCATCTTGTCGACCCTTGGTAATACATGGGCCATGTTGGCCTGCTTCAAGACACTGAGGCAAAGATATTCTCCATTTAGATGTTTGGTGGCAAATTTAGCGTCTGCGGATCTTTTGTTTACTTTACTCACACTTCTGAACGCCATTAGCTATTTCTGGCGTCGTGTGGAGGTGACCACTTGTAAAGTTCAAGGATTCCTCATCGAAGCTACCTATACAACTTCCATCACCACACTTGCAGTAATAAGCTATCAAAGACTGAAGGCCATTACGGATCCTTTCAACTCAAGGACTACGGCATGGCCAAGTAGAGATTACTATAAACCAATCATCATCTGGGGCCTTTGCTTAGCCGTCTGTTCACCTCTACTGCACATTTACCGAGTCGAAACATACGAAAACGGCGACGTACTTTGTAGTAATGCAACATGGGGAACAACTGGTCGACAAATTTACTACAGTCTGCACGCAATATTCTTCTTTGCTATTCCCTTACTTTATATGATTTTTACACAATTTCAAATTGGGCGTGCCCTGCGTTCCAGAGTTAAAGTTTTACCATTGAGAAACTCGCTCATTGTGAAACATAATCGACAGACAAGAAGGTTGCGAAGACACTTGCCGCTTTAACCATAGCGTTTGTGCTCTGCTGGTCTCCGTTTATGGTCACTCGAACTCTGATTTATTTTCACAAGGCTTCTTTTAATTTCATTTGGACAGCTTCTCAGTTTTTGATTTTTCTCAATGCTGCGTTAGATCCTATATTGTACGGGATTTTACGGTGAAAATCTTAAGCAGTCTTCATTGCAAGGAATTCTGTTCCAAATATAAATATAACCGGGCCGGTCGCTGGCACTCCAAATAGGAAACAAAAACTGTACATAAAACGGACCAGCTTGTTTCAGAGTGCTTAGGTGATACAAAATAAGATTAAAATTATTATAGTGTGAAAGTACATGAAGGTATCTTGGTCCACCACACTGAATACCGCAAAACTTAAGGTGACGTTTTGCGCCAGTACGTTGATGAAGGACATTAAAATGAAAACAGAAGGATTTGTTATCGCCATCAAAGTCAACGAATGCTGCTAACTACTTATAACACAGTTCAGATTTTGAACGATGTTACATATGCGAAAATAAGAAGTTGCAAAAATTTTTATTCTGATTTTAATTTATTGAACAGGATAGAGTTTACAGAACTTGAATGATGCCAATTAACGCTGGAAGTGTTTCAGTTTTAGTAGATGACAGTTGTATGCAGCTGGCAACATCGGGCTGAGAGTTAATTCAAAACATAATACGGAAAATTATCACGTCAAAGCATCCTGATTTGGAAACTTATGAAAGAAAGTTTACGAGTTGGTGACACATGTGGTTTGTTTTTGAATAGTAGGGGAACGAGGTTCAAAAAAGCTGCTATCAGATGAAGAAAAAATGTAATAACCCAGCAGGAAAAAAGACACTTTGTGCATGTAATTAACTTAGTTTGACATTTTCTTATTGCCATTCACTTGGGAGTTACTGATCGGTAACAGTCCACCTGCAGAGTAATTGTGTATCCTTAAAGAAAACTTCAATTTGACGATTCTTCCGGCTGAGCCAGTTTATTTGAGTTGCAAAATAACTTGAACATAAGGCCATCATTTATGTAAAGTCCGCAGCTATCATGTTTTACTGATTACACACGTGAGGTGCCTTACATAAGCCTGTGATGCGATTACACAATGTTTTCGTAAACACATTTGCAGAGAAGTGCTGAAGACTATTGAGGATGTGCACATGCTGTTTTCCAAATATCTGTTGTCGAAATGGACATTACACGAAGATTAAGAGGGAATGTCTACTAACATTGAGCCACTCGTGGCACATGATGAAGAATCAAAATTTTTCATATTCTTCCCAGAGATAGCCTATTTGTAAGCCTAGAAACGTGGTGTGGTTTTTTTCCTTGAAATATTTTTTTTAAACCGCCAAAAAATCAAAAATCCGTTACGGTCCCACGTCTGGTCAAAAACACGCAAACTTCAGTGACTAATATGAATGTTGACTAATACCTTATAATAAACTTCGCTCTGCTTAATCCGCATCAAAATAACACTCCATTTTAAGCCTGGAAATTTATTTTTGAGGAGTTTACAAGTCTTTTGAGGCCAATTATACTTCTCTGGGTTAATTTTCAAGGCCACGCCGAGCCGCTTAAAATCACTAAAATTCGCTTCTTAAAAATTCTTAATCATGCACAACTTTTCAATCGGCAAATTCACTACCCGGTAAAACACCAAAACACCCAAGATTTTAACGTTTCGAAAGACGAAATGTCAGTGTAAAACCTGGTATAAAAATTATTTTCGGGCTTTCCATCAGCGCTGAGTACTAACGCTCCCTAAATCGTGATAATCACAACACTAACCTGCTAGAAAACGAAAACAATAGGCAAGTGCCTGTAACCAGAGAATCGAAAAGGAACCTGAAAATGTCTTCTTGGATTTGATTTCCTGAGTATTTGGACTTAACTATGGTAGAAAAGTCATGTTTAGCTCACCTTCTGTAATTTCATAAAAAAATACCTCTTAGTCGGCGCGTCGGGTATGTTATAGACGGGTCAATGGGTCAGTGAGTCAGTGAGTGAGTGAGTGAGGGATGTATGTATGTCACACCAATCAGATTGGATCTACTATAAACAGCCAATCAAATTTCTTTTTTTAGTTACAAGGGGTAATTTGACACTCTTGTTTTTCACAAGGGAATAAATTCAATTAGCGCTGACGAATCGTCACCACTTGTTCCCATAAGATGTTTGCTATTTTTAGTTACAAATGGTAACTTGACACTTTTGTTTTTCTCAAGGGAGTAAATTCAGTTAGAGCTGACGAATCATCGCAACTTGTTTACATGAAATATTTGAAAAGTAAAACGAGATATTGCTGTTTTTAGTTTTAAATCTGATGGTACCTTAACACTTTTGGTTTTAATGTATTGATTATTTCGAGATTCGTTCATTTTGTGTGACAGTTTTACTTTTAACGCCAACTTTTGTAATTCGATACGTTTGTTTCCCTCGCCAATGTACGCAACGAGATACCTTTGTTTCCAAGGAAATATAAGACAGATGTGTATTTTTTACTCACTGCTGGAAATAAATGGAATATAAAAGTTAAATATCAGCTGAAAAGTCGAAGAGGAACGATTTTGTTCAAAACCCAAATTTTCATTTCCCGGATAAACAGGAACTAATCTAATTATCTAATAATAGTCACGTCGAGTCACGGAATAGTGTGTTCTTATTCTGTTGTAGCTTTGGTGTTAACAATAAAACCTCGTCAAACTAATACACAGTGCTATCAAGTAATACAACCGAGGAGCGTTTCAATTCAACAAGAAGTACTGAAGGAAGAGATCTTTACTTGACCGAAATTATATCCGACATCGGTGAGTTTAGTCACCACATCGACTGCCACGGAGTCTGCGGCAATAATAACGAAGTTTCTTTTGTCACAAATTTACTAGTTGAGTTATTTTTTTGTAAAAAAGTGCAGTTTTTCATCTGTTTGTTTGTTTCAAGTTCAAGGTTGCTTTTCACTTTTCATGTCTTCTCGTGTAAAAGGGTGTTGATATCGATATTAATTTGAAATGGTTTCATGGAATATCAAAACCGCAAAAAATGTACGATCAGTTTTGGCAACAAAACATGCTAAATTGGGTCTTGTCAAAAACTGTTTAAATTCAATTGTGCGTTGACTAGCAAACGTGACAATCTTAATTTTCACGCGAACGTTTGAAACTTTATACTTGTTTTTCTCGTAAAGCAAAAGGTATACTACACGATCCCCTTGTTTTCTGATACCTTAAGGGCAATGTGCTCTGGAAATAAGTGGTATAAAGTTAAATATCTGGGAAATAATGGGAAAAGAGCGATTTTTTTTCAAAACGCTAATTATTATTTCACGGATAAACAAAACTAAGCTAATAGACTCTTCTCCATAATGGCGGCCGAAAATTCAAATAGGGCAATATTAAAAACGTATACCAGCACTAGCAAGAACACCTTGACTTTAGTAACCCTGCCAAGTTTCAGCATTTCAGGTGTAATATCAGCTGAGAAAATGTAAGTTAAAAATTGAAAAAATTACAGACGTTTGTGTGACTGAGGGTATGCATGGGAGACTCTCATATGAAACAGACGGGGATGTTCGTCGTCTCGCTTACGGGTGTAAATTTTGGATTTTGGTCTCGCTTAGGGTGTTCCGGGCAAAGCGCCAATATTTTATGTATGCATGTAAAGGATATGATGATCATGTCTTTACATCATTAAAACCGGCTCATTGCATGTCGTATTTGTGTGTTTTTAAGCGGTCTCCTTTAGGGGCCAAATTCTGCTTAAGCCACGCCCAGATTGGTCTCCTTTAGGAGTCACAAAAAGCTGGACCCACGCCCAGATGGTCTCCTTTAGGGGTTAAATTTAAAATTCATATGGGAGTCCCCCCCCCCCCACCGGGATGTCAACAAGTACCGGCGCCTTACAAACGACTTATCCAGGACAAAAACGAGCTGACAAACGGACTTTAACAGACGGATCCTACTGATAATAGAAAGATCGAAACCGACCAATGAAGGTGACAGACTTTGCACGAGTATTCCAGCCAATACCATTAAGGCTTAACTATCGACTGATAAGCACCATTCGCTACCTCCAGAGGCTTTTTATTCACAAAAAAAAAATAACTCCTGCACGCCTTGCGTGCCTATGTTTA
>CBDDTI010000690.1:0-4503 GCA_965233585.1 bacterium | reverse complement strand
AATACCTGCAGATTTTCTGCAGATCTTCTTTAATACCTACAGATTTTCTGCAATACCTGCATATTTTCTGCAATAGCTACAGATTTTCTGCAATACCTGCAGTTTTTTTTGCATATTTTCTGCAATATCTAAAGACTTTTTGCATATTTTCTGCAATATCTGCAGATTTTCTGCAATACCTCCATATTTTCTGGAGATTTTCTGCAATAGCTACAGATTTTCTGCAGATCTTCTGTAATACCTGCAGATTTTCTGCGTAGCCAACTCCGACGATATTAACAGTTGTATAGCGCAACGTTCTTCAGTTGTGTTCTATTGCCGTAGTGGTTACTGGTGCTTTCTGTACGCTTACAAATTTACCCAAACTTCACAAGGAGTCGACCAAGTGCAAATTATGTCACATCGATGCCGTTACTGTCAAAAGCCATTTACTCGTGCTGGTAGTAAAAGACATCACGAGAGGTATACTTGTTGGAAGCGACTTGAAAATGGTCAAGACAAACTCCCTTTGGTAGACCTCCCATCGTCAACAGCAATATCACGAGTTGATGCTCCAAAGATTATACTTCCTACTGAAAAGCAGAATGGGATTCCAAATGGAATAGAAATGGGAGAAGCGTTTCGGTTCAAGACACCCTCTAGTATCATGATTGTTGGTCCTTCCGGTTGTGGCAAGACTTGTTTCACCGAATCTTTACTCTTGGATCATTTGGAAGAATTGTTTGTAAACCCTCCCCCAACGATTCATTATTGCTACGGGGCGTGGCAAGATGGATTCCGAGACATGAAAGACGCGGGTGTACAATTTCACGAAGGGGTTCCTACCACCTTCCATTTGCAAAAATGGTTTCCGAAAGGTGGTTTACTCGTGTTAGATGATCTGATGCTCGAGGGAGGTGAAGATAAAGAGTTGCTGGACTTATTCACCAAACATTCACATCATCAAAATATCACGGTGTTGTACTTGTGCCAGGACATGTTTCCACCAGGGAAATACGCAAAGTGTATTTCCAGGAACGCCCACTACATCGTAGCCTTTAAAAATCCACGAGATCAATTAGGGATGAAGAATTTACTGCTTCAAGCTTTTCCCACTTGTTGGGAAGACATGATGGACGTGTATCAAAAAGTGACCGAGCGACCGTTTGGGTACACGGTCCTAGATTTACATCCTGCCGGTGACGACAGGAAACGCGTATTTAGTCACCTCTTGACGCACGAAGGATACCCGCGCTGGCATCGACGAATCAAGAAAGAGGGTGTTTGATCACTGAGAAAAAATGATATATGAAATATCACTTCAATCGTTTCGGCTCATTTGAAGCACGTTGTCTTGGGTGAAGGACAACGAGAACCATGCGAACTCATTCAACAGATATTTTTGGCCCCGTGGAAGAAAACAATGATGAAAACATAGAAGACGAAGAACAAGAAGAAGACGAAGAGGTAGAGGAGGAACAAGAAGAAGAGGAGCCTGAAGAGGAAGAGACTAGCAGCTCCGAAGAGGAAGAAGAAGCGGACGACGACAATGAGCCAGATCCATGGCACCCGTTACGTCAAAAAGTCGGGGAAGATATCAAAGAAACCTACCTGAGAGAAGTCCAACAGTTCCTGGATAGGGGAAAATCCCAACACTATGCAAAAAATGCCGCTTTCAATGTCCTGTTACCTGTAAGTAGAAGAAGGCTACGAAGGACTTACTTAGATCGTCTAAAATGGACTCACCATATAAAACACAATGCAATACACCGTAAAGTCATGAAGACTCTCCGACGCTTTACTGAGGAAGATGACATGGATTTTGACGAGGCGGCCGAGTCGGCAGTGGCAAACGGAAATTCCTGTTGAACAGACTAATGAAAAAGAAATTGCTCCCTGATGATGACGACGACGAAGAAGTAGCGGAAGGGGAGGTTTAAGCCTTAGTGTGATACACTGAATTGGCCATGTGACTCTTATAAGAGTTTGTGATTCTAGAGTTTTAATCATTATTTGTAAGACGCCACACAAGATGAATTGCTTCAATAAACGGCCGGGGAATGACAAGATAGTTGTTTGTAGGAAAGCCTACAATAAAAACTATTATGCAAAGAACAGAGAGCAAATCCTGGTCCGGCAAAAACGATATCGTACCGAGAACGCCGAGATTCTCAAATCACGTCGTAAAAGGTGGTATGAAAACAACAGGGAAAGGCTCGCCAGCAGCCAGAGAGCCTACTGTCAACAAAACAAGGAACACATCAGAAATTACCAAAGACAATACTGTAAAAACAACAGGGAACGGATCAACAAATATTGGAGATCTTATTATGCCAAGAATAAGGAGCAGATCAGGCAAAGACTTCGTGACCAAAAACAAAGAAAAATAGGTCAGAATATCGTGCGTTTTGGGGCCTGGGACCAAGAGTCTGAGAAACTAGAAACGAGTCTAGTTCCCAGCGATACACTTTGTGGAGCACCGACGATCAAGACTTAAAGTTGTAATCAATTCTCTCTTTGGTTTTCATGCTGTTATTATTAAATAAACGTCATACATTATGCATCAGACTCTGTTTTGTTTATAACAATTTCATGACATAGGTATACCCCCCTATCCCCCATCTTCACAATGGTTCCTAACTATGTGATATCGCATACCCCCTATCCCCCATCTTCTCATTGGATACACGTTTTTATATACAAGTCTTTCAGACTTGAGTAAAATCATTTTACTTGTGACGAAGTTGGACACACTTTTTCGCATTCTTGTCTTGGCGATTATGAAACGAAGTGATCAAGAGCTGAGCATCGCTTTGGTGGAATTTGAAAGGACTATGGTTGATGTAAGTGAATTATTCTTGCCACTATTAGAGAACCGCTTAGACCGAACTACAATTTGTGCGGCTGTTGAATCAGGAGCGATGCGATTTGCAATGTTTGTTTGATCTTTACTTCAAGCGCGAACGTTTGTTCGAAATACCTTAGATGTTTAGCTCCTAAGCGTGCGCTCGGTTTTAATTCATTTCACGTTTCATCTCTGACTTAATATGTTAATTCTTCAACGGTGGCTTAAAATGTCTTTTGTTTGTTTAAGATTCTTTTGAATGATGCTTTTCTCAAGGGAACAGTCGAGATCAATGAGTTTAGATTTGCATTTGATGTATTTCAATTAGTAGTGCACACACGTTGTTTGCTAATTGGACACAGGTCCCTCTTGTAAAGAATTGGGACTTTTTAATAAATACAATTGTTTCACATTTGATTTACATGTGTCTAGATTGATTCTCAATTGACATATCGGACGAGTCTTGGAGACCGATCTCAGGCCTTTTCTCACCCCAAAACAAACTCCTATGGAAACCCGGGGCCTAGTTTCCAGGTTTCACTACTGGGAGCCGCTACCGCCATCTTGAATTCTTAATTCACCTCCTGATTGGTCCGATTTTTCAAGACGCCATCTTGGATTTGGAAAACAATAGAGTCCATTGTTCTCGAAACAATAGCCTATTGTCTTTCTCGGCTCCTGATTGAATGACGAAAAAAAAGACAAATTAGATGAAACATGTAGCAAGAGGTTTTCTACATTTCATGCTAGGTAATATTTACAAGCTGCTGCCATAAGAATAGCAAACAAAAATATATAAATAGTGATAATAATAATAATAATAATAATAATAATAATAATAATGATATCATAATAATAGTAATCATCATCATCATAATCATGATGATATAAAAGAAAGAAAAACGCTCCATTTTTTAACACTGTTTTCATGAATCCAGACATATATGTAGGCCCGAGTGATTATCTGGGAAATCCACCACTCATTAAATTCATGGAAACTACACCCGCGATACCAGTGACGTATTTTCCATATCCTTACATTGATGAGCTCATTTTCTGCTCTTTCACTGCCTTAGCATAACACCTTACAAATACTACGGTTTTCATGAAGCAAACTAAACTTCACTAACATAGACAAACTTTCTATCGCAGCACCACGATATTTACAGTTTTATGGCACTACTTAAGCAAGAGCATGTTAACCGACTTGGGTTCTGTCTTTTATAAGTTTTATTTGCTCCTGGGTCAGGGCAACATTGTAGACCTGCATTTGGGCGATTTTCCCTTTGAAGTACCTGAGATCGCCAATTTTCGCTCCCATTCTCACATTGTCCTGCGTGGCTAGTTGAAGATTCGCGCCAATATTCTCTGTTTGAACCGCTTTTCCATTCACCCACAATTTCGCATCGCCATTAGCTTGATCATACGACGCCCCCACAAACTTCCATCCATCCTCTGGTTTTAGAGGAGTGTGAACCAAGTAGTTTGTCGAAGAGTAGTCTCTTCTGACGAATTGAACGAAAAGTTTACCATCCGCGACCCACAAATGCACTGCCCAAATTCCACCCCTCCTATAGTTGAAAAGAGGGCCATCTTGGCCGCCTGGGTACAACCAGCAGAGCATTGTCATCGAGTTTTTAACGTCTAAGCCGCCACCGTTTGGAAACTCGATGAAGCTG
>CBDDTI010000689.1:0-9414 GCA_965233585.1 bacterium | reverse complement strand
ACGCCATTAGCTTGGGATAGTCCTGTGAAAATGTCTCAGGCGTTCCACGACCCTTCGATCTGCTTCAACTTTTTATACTTCCACTGAAAGGTTAACACATTTGAAACTCCTGAAATGTGACTTCACATAAACTCAGACGTTTGAGCCGGATATTTTGCAATTAGTTTTGCGGGGTCTTTTCATTATTTTAAGCCGGTTTCTTGCTGGATCCTGTTCTGTGAAAATGTCGCAGGCATTTGACGACCCTTTGAACAACTTCCATCGTGTGTGGGAAAGGTAAACACGTTTAAACAGGGCTGGATACAGACTAGTGCAACTAGTTTCCAGAAACTAGTCAGAATTGTTAAGAAATTTAAAAACAAAAAACAAAAAAACAGAAAGCCATGCCAGAAAGTCCCAACCGCTAGATGCCAATTCCTCCCAGGTGTTCAATTACAGAATTTGTTAATAGCAACTGCACTGCATTTGTTGCCAGCTTGCAGCGGACCAGCGCCTTGAGTTTCACTGAACCTAGTCCTCACCCTTCCCCCTCCCCCTCCGTAGATCTCTGCTCGATATGTGCACTAGTGCAAATTTTCTATTGTTTCTTGTGCACTAGTCAAAACTCTCTTTCATTGGCTGAGCATAATTGTGCACCAGTCAAAGTCTCTTTTCATTGGCTGCTGCGATTCAGTGCACTAGTCGTGAACTACTCGATCTGAGTTGTCTTTCAAAGGAACTTGTTTGTCGAAAGGAGTATTGTTTACTGATTGATATCGCTACCGTGTATAGAGTCATTTGCTCGTTTACCGACGCAGAAAAGGTTTGGTTTATTGAAAGCGTCTGGAAGCCAGATCTACTGTTCGAGTTCCCTATGTCGATAGCAACCTCTGGAAAGTAGCGAAAGTTTCGACAGAACCATCGCGGAAGTTAAACAATCCAGAATGTTTTCAGTTATGGCTGACGAGGCAACGGACGTTTCTAACAAAGAAATTAAACCCTTCTCTTGTCCTCCACTATGTCGACTCTTCAAAGAATATTCGAGAGAAGTTTTCTGGTGTACGCCATCGTTGAGAAGAAACAACCGGTAACGCAATCAAGGAGTTGATAACTAATTCAGTTCGTGACCTTGGTTTGACCATGGATAATTGTGGAGGTCAATCGTATGATGGTGCTGGGAACATGGCTGGCAGGTACGCTGGTGTATTAACAGTAATCCAACACCAGTTTCCCAAATTTATTTTATTATTGGACAAATTTCTTTTGGTGGAAACTAGTCACACAAATTGCTGGATCCACCCCTGGTAAAACCCCTGAAATGCATCTTTATTTCGACTCAGACGTTTGTGGCGTATGTCTCACAATTATTTTTGGTGGATCTTCCTTATTGTAAGTTTCTTACCAAAATTACATGTAACAGTAAAGTGAGACGAAAGTAGCCGGCCAAAGGTTGGCTAGTAGCCGGCTGTTTTGGCCGGCTACTGGCCCTTATTGACCGCACTGCTAGGAAGGATATTTTAGTTCATCCTTTTAGGGCCATGTAAAGTTGCATAAGGCTTAAGGCATCTTTTAATCATCTAGGGTGATTTAAGGCAATTTACCAGCATCACGTATCATTAACCATCATGCAACACTTCACCAGGGTAAAGGATATACTGGAGCAAAAAAAACATCAGTTTTACCTTGTAAAAGTTAAACACCAAATCCAATTCACAGACATTATGAAAAAATTCATTTAAGACCTGGAAGAGGGAGAGAAACAATAAATTAGTTCTGCTTATTCAAAAGTATCTCAATGGTTGAGTTCAATAATGCAACTAATCATACTACAGGTAGATGGATATGATGCTGAAAAAACAATTATTTACAGGCGCATACATGCATCATTGGTTCAACCAATCTTCATTTGGTATTAAAGTCTGTAGTAACCCAACATAAACTACAAGCAGTTGTACTTAAGGGCAAATGTCAATGAGCAAATGAACCATTATTGATAGAGATAATGGTTCTTTAGCAAGTATTTTTTATATACATATACTTGTAATGAATTGTTGGCAAAGAAAGAACAGGTTTATGGTAGAATATAAATTTGTTTGAAATGTTTAAAATATGAGAAATTGTAATTTAGGTGAATTTGAGAATTAAGTTTTATTTCTCGTAAATGTACAGCACAAGTTCTTTGTTAGAGATATTTGTTCAGAAATGCCAAGTGATTCTAAATAATGTTTATAATGTGATGGAAGAATTATCTTAGTTTCGGCATGCTATGAAAATCTTGACTCCTCGGCACATGGCTGTTCAAAAAACTAGATACCTGGCAGTTAAAAATTTATTATTGTTGTATTGTAAAGAATTTCTGTGGAATAGACTCAATGAACTTCCTCGCTCTGACTGCTACTCAGTTTACGATAGAAAAGTCTGATTTCCAGAAATTTGCTATGACTGACAGAAATAGTTTTTGTAGTACAAGTTCAAAATTTGCAAGAAATTTCACAACAGAAAAACACTTTTGGAGAACTTAACTGGCCAACTTAATCCAACTGATATAAAGAAGTTCAAAATAAATCTGTTTTAAAAACATCTTTTATTGTCTAGTATCTGAGTTACTTGCTCATCTGCTCATTAGATTTTTACGAATGGTTTATATACAGCGTGAAAGCCGATTCAATGACAAAGTTGCACAAACAAACCCACTTGTGAGCCAGTTTAACTCAGGAAAAAAGATAAACATGCTATTGACCAGCTCAGGGTCGATCCATATAGTGAAAAACTGTGACCTTGGGCTTCAAAATGCTGCCTGCAGCTTGCGGCCTAACGCAAAATTTTAAAGACCTTAGTCACGGATTTTCCCTATATGGACCTCCCAGTTGGCCAATAACATTTACATACTATTCTTTAAGAGTTGACTTCAGAGTTAGCCTACAAACATACGCAGGCATATTTCTGGCTGAAACAGGTCTGCAATCACAGGATACATGTACTCTGGTGAGATTCTAATGTGCTCAAAAGCTTCCTCAACTACAAAGCTGGAATAACACTTGGAATTGCTTGACATTGCCAAACAAAGATCTACTTTTCTAATTAAAATTAACTGAGTTGTTCCAAGAAATTTCTAAAATAGTTTCAAACTCTGTCTGTCTTTTCTTCAGCATATCTTCACATAATCCGAGGTTCAATACAGGTGTAGGTATTGTAGGTGAATGTAAATTTCTGAGAAAATTATGATCTGTTGGTCAAGATGCACAGAGTAGCTTAACTGGCCAAGATACATGAAATGCATGGAAGCACTGTATCCAGGACCAACAGGTAGCCACAAAAATGGCACAAAACATCTGTGACATATCATTCTTACCAAAACATCCTTTTACAACAACTTTCTCTCTTGTTCACAAACCACAGCTCTAGTTGGCACCACTTCAGGACGTTCGCGCCCATTGCCATTGTGTATCTCTAGTGCACACGCTATACATGACATGGCACACGCCACGTCATGTATTTCAAGCGCGCGCACAGAGTCAAAACTCAACAAAATATAGAGCTGACGACCTTTGCGGTAACTTTATCCGCGAATATTTTTTTTGGATGCTCGGTGACCCCCACTTTTTTTTTGGCAGATCACTTCCTTTTCTGATTCTTTCCATTATACTAAAAAACAAAAAAATCTGTACGTGGGAAGTTTTAATTATTTCTCATATACTATTCAAATAGGGTCGAATTGGTACATGGATGCAGGTGTGCGCGACTTAGAAGTTGCCTGTTTTAAGGCTAATTCTACCTGAGTTAATGACATAGGTAGCAAAGGTCTATCAAATAGGCCTATATATGCTGTGTTAAACACACATAACTCAGACATGATTCTTCAACCTAAACATATGCTGATAGTAATGAATCCGGCCAGAATTGCCTCGAGTGAGTGGAAATCCTAGAAATGCTATGGTCTGTGATACGCCTTATCTTCAAAACGAGTTCGGTGACCCCCGATTTTTTTTACGTTTCTAATCTAATTTTATCATTTTCTACCTGCTGTCAAAGTTTTAAAAAAATCTGTGCGTGGGAACTTTTGGGCGCAAACGTCCTTAAACTTGTCTAATGACAACTAAACTGACATTGTTCCTTTAAATATTAGTTTTGCAGTTACTGTACTGATTTGCCTGATGGGGAGATTTTGTAGTATTAAACAGTCATTTTTGGTGCTTTGGCATCCCTGATTCATCATGCTTAATGTTAACTTTCAAGACGTAAATATACTTGATCAATAACGATTTAGATATAGAACTTAACAAAAAGAGAAGAGATACTAGGTCAATTGCACGACGTTTCGAGGACATCTTGTCCTCATTATCAAGTGACAGGAAAAATTCAGTGTTGAAATTTAAAGGAGCGAATATAAAATATGATAATTTACATGAACAGTTTCGCCCTTAGGGAATCACTCTGAATGTTTAAAGATGGTTTTTCCTTTTGTATGAATAGCATTTCATACATAAGGCATTCAAATTTGCCCTTGCATATACTTACATCCATTTTCCGGGCCAAAATATACTACATGCCAAGAAAAATGACGCCTTATAATTTTGCCTTCATGGGAAAAATGATTATAAAACCTAGCAAGAAATCACTTCACTCTATTTCTTCAGTCAATTTACTAAACATTAATCATCAAAAAGTGAACTAACATGTCTCTGCTTAATGTTAGTATGTTGCCCTTATTGACTGCATTAAATTTAGCAATGTCAACTTTTGTAGTTTTGTGCTGTCAACTAATACATTTGCACATTTGCATAAAATGTAAATCCAGGAGTTAAAACTGATCAACACATGTTGAATCAGACAGATCAAAGTACTTCACTTTACAGAATAATTTTTAATGAACTGCATATTTTATTTCATTTAAACATTTTAAGATAAATAATCAACTGACAAATTAAAAAAGACAAGTAACAAAAGTGACTACTTAAATTCTAGAACATTGTTTTCTGACATCTTCGCAAGGTGGCCAGCAACTTAAAGTAGTAATACTTATTGATAAAAATAAGCAAAAGAAGGGCTCTTACTTGGTGTAGAAGACACAGCTGACGTACAACAATAGAAGACAAAGGGACAAAAGAACCAGGAAAACAATGGAGACAATAGGTTTGTTTAGCGGCGTTCTTTTGTTTAGTGTACTGTGTCTTCTACACAAAGTGAGGGCCAAAAGAAGTTTTACACAACGTTTTGATGCCCCCAGGTCATCATTTTCAAGTGAAGAGGGAATAAAATTGATAACTTAATAATTATATACCATGCGAGGTGATAAAACATAAAGGAGTAAAATTGCAAATGTAAATGGTGACAAATTTAAATATTAAATAGTTTTGCACTTACATGGAGTCACCAAAACGTTGAGTAAAACATCTTTCACTTCTTTTTATTCCTAAATGTTTAACTAAATTTAACCTTATTCGAATACTTATTGAAACTTAGAAATTACTTAGCTATTCTTCTTTGGTGCACACTCAGATCCATAAGAACACCCTTGAAAACAACCTACACTGGGGATTAACAGGCAATATGCATGCTTATTTGCATTTTGCAGTGCCCAGTTTTTCAATGTGTGATTGTGTAACATTCTCACCCTGACTTAAACCAAATAGAACTTTCTTTGGTGAAATATACTCTTCAGAATGTAAATTGTACTAAGTATAATTTTCAATTGGCTGAGTGACTCAACCAAATAAGTGGAAAGTATTTTTCTCAGACACCAATGGGGCCTAGATATAGGTCATGTGACCTTAGGCAGTCAGCCTAGCATGGCTACCAGTGGTGTCTGAAAAAAAAAATACACATTTTATGTACAATTATTATTATTACTATTATTCTGGAAGAGATCCATATGTTCCTAGTTCTCACCTCCACAAAATTATGAATGGCCTCCAGGTAGTACAAGTTGTTATCATGCACATCCACACAGAAACAGAAGTACAGTCCAGCATAACGTCGATACACAATCTTGAAATTGCGAAACTGATGCAAAAAAAGACATACCACTCTAAAATGAATAAAATCACTAAAACTGATTGAGATACAGTACATAGTACACAGAACACAGTTCACTATGTTCAATTAACAGTAATCACAACAGAGAATTTGGATCATGGAAGTACCGTAAGTTCCACAAAGAGTCCTAAAATTCACTGGTCGAACTCAAATTTCAGCCAAGAAAGTCACAAACAGAAGCAATGGACCACACCTTCTATGTCTGTAAGCAATTTTAACCAAAGGCTTTACCACTCAAATTCAAGCAAATATAATTCTATTTAATGTTACCAATATTAAAATGCTATACACAGGAATTCCCCTTCCCCTCTTACAGAACAATTATGATCAGACAGAAACTTTCATTGATAAAACGTAATCTTCATGAGTCCTTAGCAGTGTATTAATTGTTTCATGTCTGTATTTTCATTCGGTGTTCAACTAAAACAATAACTTATAGTTACTGTTTGTCAAGAGAGCTTTCAAATTTTACCCTGGTATTCTATGCTGATTTTCATTTATTTGAAATTCAACAATGCCTTGAAGTAGCAAAGGTAACAATATTTTATTTTTCATGACGTTTGTAACTTGTCACTTTTGTTTTCCTTGCAAAAGTATGTCACACAAAACTCTTGTTTTCTTGAAAACTTTACAGGCAAATCGAAGAAAGTTAAATACTTTATGGGGGAATGGGAGAACAATTATTTTGATTTATTCAAAACAGGAATTTGGTTTTCACTGAGAAACAAGAAGTCATGAAATATCACATTCTTATTCAGTTGCCACCTCAGTGATTCAACTGAGAAGTGTTAGTGCTTCAACAAAAAGTATTGAAGGCCACCACTAAAGTCATAACCTACATTGGAACTGCAACAACCCATTGCTTCAGGGTCAAGGGGAAAGGGGATGAAATTAAGGCAGATCGTGTTAATTGTCTCAAGAGTTTTGTCCTCCATTGTAGGGACAATTCTAGTGATGTTACCCAAAAAATAACTGCTGTCCTTGGTCATATCACACAACATATAAAAAAATATGTGACCCTGGGGATGAAAATGGAGTATATCATGCCAACAATGCTAGAACACATGTGTCTTATATGTTGAGTTTTACATACATAATTCTATTGGGTGATTCCAGAAAATAACCATACCCTACCACGGGCAGCATGAGTATTTTAATCCCCCCTTGCCCTCGGAAATTCCAAAATCCTCATCCCCCCATGCCCTACGAATTCCAAAATCGTTAACCCCTCCTCCCCTCTGGAATTTTCCATTTTTTCAGACCCTTTGGAATTCCTGTTCGACTGCCTAAAACTTCTAACAAACGGGAAACTTGCGCTTTTTCCTCCTGCAAAATAATTCTGTTCACAATTTTCGGCCTGACAACCGTGCAACTCAAGTTTGCCAATGTTCGTACACCATAAATACTCCTTCTAAGCATTATCTTTAAAGGGAACCTCGGCTTAAAAACAATTCTTACCACCAAACTAGTAGTTTCCATTGGAAAGTGAAGTGCTGCGAGTGAAGTTTATGTGGAAGATGTTTTTATGTCATTTGGGAAGTATTGTAGAGGGATGAGTCAACGTGAGCTACTAGATTAGAGTATTTTGCCAAAGGCTAATGGGCTTAAAAACTTTTCTGTTTTAAAAAAATGTACTGAGGTTGACACAGTGAACTGTTCACTCGTGCGAAAACCTTTCATTGAGTATTCACGGCTGTTGACCGCGATCGCATCATATCACGATTAATTTATGATAACAAGCTATTTTGTACCACGCTGTTTTGATGTTCACTGAAACGCTCCTCCGTTTAACTGACAAAACTGCTGGTTAGATGTTTAAATGCTCCTTGAAAATCGTTTTACGTTTACTTACCGTTCAAGTAACTTGTGTTTTTTACTGTTTGTGACATTCTGAAAACTCATCCACAGTCACGCTGTTGCTCCATGCTGATTGGATGATACTAAAGAATGTATCCAATCAGCGTGGAGCAAGCAGCGTGACTAATGCTCCTTGGCACACGGATGCTGGTCGCTTCGAAAGCTGCATTTCTCGAACATTTCTCATAAATAATTTGCCGGTCAGCACTTGGATTTTAAATGGATCTTCGATTGAATGCCAAGAGAAGAAACATCAACCTTCGCTCACATATGCCATTTTGAGCAGCAATGGTTTTGTAATGAGAACATGGAAAGCATAATTTCAAATTCTTCGAAAAGCTTGAAAATTATTTATAGTTTAGAAAAAACATAGGCAGAATTACGCACCATACAAATAGATGCAAATGACTCTACTACCTACATGATTGCGGGAAAATTGACGTGAAATACAAAATTTGTCAGGCGTTCTATTTGGAAACGAGAGACTTTTGCGAGATTTTTGCACGCAACAACACATCATCGAGAAACACGGACTTGGTTATATTTTATTACTCAATCAACTAATTCATCAACTTAAGGCTTCTTCGATGTGGAGCTGCACAACTCATCTGTTCACTCATCTGCATGAACGCTTACTTCTGCATCCTGCTTCCGCGGTCAGTTCGTGCTTGATGTACAAACTCGGAGAGTTAACAGGTCAGCGATTTCCAGCGAAGCTTTCGCCGTCTTCCCACTGGAAATTCACTTAATTCAGAGCTGAAACCCCCCATGCCTTTGGAATTCCAAACTATGTTACCCCCCCCCCCATGCCTTTGGAATTCCAGTCCAAGAAACCCCCCCCCCTCTCCCTCGCAATTCCAAGATGCCACCCGTGGTATGGTATGGATATTTTCTGGAATCACCCATTTTTTTAATGTTACTAAAAAAAAGCATGGTTATAAGCTTGTTGCATGCAAATGATAAAATCTAACGACTAAATTTTCGGCTAATAATCAAAACCGATTTTCAAGACCTGTTTATATTTATTCATGTTGCCATGATAATGTCACATATGTCTTCTAAACTACCAAAAATTTGAAGTTTATGTTGTTAACTTGGATATTGCCATTTTTGGCGACCAAAGGACCAAGAGTTCTAGACAAACATGTTAATGAAACATAGGCGTCAAAAACTGTGGTCAGCCACAAAACTTAAGCTTACATAAAGCGCGAGCTTATCTTGGATTTTACTTGTACGTATATCACAGAATCGAGTCAATAGCTACTAGCGTTCGTGTAAGCACTTCTATTTCACGTACCTCTACAAAGTTGGTGTGCTTTGCATCTCTGACAGTAACCAGTGCATGAACCTCTTCTATAAGTTTCTGCTTCTCATCATCGTCAAAATTCATGTACCATTTTGCTAGTCTCGTTTTTCCAGCTCGATTTTGGATCAGAATAAACCGAATCTTTAAGGAAACATAACAAATAGTTAGCCTAAGTAATCGCCAAAAGACAGAAAATTTGGAGTGAATGTAAAAACACACCATTTTCCGACAGGATC
>CBDDTI010000688.1:0-4706 GCA_965233585.1 bacterium | reverse complement strand
ACGATAGTTCCATTAAGCATGAAGATAGGCAGGGCAGTCAGATCTCTTTTCGAGCCACCTGTGCATAATGATTTCACGCAGGGCCGATAAGGTTGTAACCTTATCAGTTTCTTCTCTTCTCTGGGACACTCTCGTTGGGCTTGCGTTAAGATGAAGATGGACCTCGTGCACAGATACATCAAGCCTTTGCACGGCTTTACCATAACATAAGCTGTTCTGGAAAGAGCGCCATCGACCGGAATGTCCTTTCCGGGGATATATTTGATACGTGCGTCGTACTTCTGTATGCGCAGTATCATCCTAGCGATGCGTGGTGATGCTTTTTGGAGATAGCTTCCAGCGGCTTGTGGTAGGATTCCACAACAACGTGCCGGCCAAAGGCATAATTATGGAACTTCTAAAAGCCAAAAAGGACATCTAACATTTGCCTCTCAATGTTGGAGTAACGTCGACTCTCAGTTGCGGTTAACAACTTGCTGGCGAACTCCACTGGACCGTTGGCTTGTAGGAGAACAGGACCTAAACCCTTCTGTGAGGCATCCACCTGAATGGTTACAGGCTGGGTACTGTACAAGTTAGGGGCCACAATTGCCTTCTTGATGTGGTCTAGGGCAGACTGATGCTCAGGATTCCAGACAAATTGACTTGTTTTCTTGGTGAGGGCCCAGAGACTAGCTACTCTGTATGCTAAGTTAGGAACGAAACGACTCAGGAACTGGGCCATCCCAAGGAGCGTTTGGAGATCTGCAAGGCTGGTAGAGAGGTCCTCAGACAGTATGGAATCGATCTTCCGTGGATCGGGCTGAAGACCTTCAGCACCTATGATATGGCCAAAGAAAGGAATTCGAATGCACCTGAATTTTCATTTATCCACATTGAAGCGAAGACCACTCTCGCGAGCACGCTGAAGAACAGCACGAAAGTTTTCATCATGATCGCTAAAATCACTCTTGTAGCCGAAGACTACAATGTCATCCGCAATTCCAGTGACGCATGGTAAGTCACCAAAGGTTTTGTTCACTTTCCTTTGGAAAATGTCCTGGGCACAAACTAGGCCGAAAGACAGACGAAAAAATCTGTATCTTCCAAACGATGAATTAATAATAATAATAATAATAATAATAATAATAATTAAAAATTTATAACGCGCCTTTTCCATACAAATATGATCAAAAGCGCGTAACATATTAAGGGTAAATAAAAGCTAAAATGAGCATGACAAGTCAACGCTAAAGGTTGTCAACAGCGAGCTCTCGTGGGTAAGCTTAATGTTCCAGTAACCACTGCTTGTATTAAGGATTGACAAGCATTTAGCACCGTTAAAATGCTACTGCGACCAAAAATCAATTCTACTTTTTCTTTGTGTTTCAAAACTGTGTAACTGAACCACTAAGTGACCGAAGTTTTAAGCCTCCACTTTAACAAGACACCTGTTTATTTTGACTGAAATTTTGCTAATTAATAGTCCGCCATTACTGACTTTAAAATCTTGAGAGAGCTGGATGGAGGATGCGATGACGTCAAAGACTCACTAGTTTAAAAATACAATGCGTGTGCACGCATCTAAATTAAATGCAGCACGGGAGTCTCGAACTTTCAGACTTTTAAACTCTTGTTTTACATGTACAATAAGCTGCGTTTACACGCTGCAATTTTAAGCTAGTGAGTCTTTGACGTCATCTCATCCTCAATCCAGCCCTCTGAAGTCTAATCGGTCACTTTCGAACGTGAACAATGGCGGACCGTGAAATCCTAAACTTTCACTCAAAAAACCAGCCTATGGATGAAATTCGAAGCTCAAGATTTCGCCAATAAGGTGTCAAACAAATACGCTTTTAAAACTGGAGGAAAAAGAGAAGTGAATTTTTTTTTATCATAGTAGCACTTTAAGCTTAGGTAGAATATCCTCTAGTGTGGGTGTAAAGCAGTGTGGCCTCTTGATAGCACACTTCAGGTCTTCAGCGTCCAAGCAAAGCCGCAGTGCACCAGTGCTCTTAGGGACGCATACAAGGGAGTTGACCCAGTCAGTAGGCCCAGTAACTTTTGCTAAGATTCCTTGCTCAACCAAAGAATCAAGTTCCTTCTTCAAAGGCTCCCTGAGGGGGGAACGGCAGGATCAACTGTAATAAGATATTCACCCTGAAAGCAACCAACACCTTCAAAGCAATCCTTGAACTGTTTGAGCACTTGTTCTTCAGCAACTGGATCTGGGTCGCAAATAGGTCGAGGTGGAATGCTTGACTTCGAAACCCCTTCGTGGTTTGTGATACTGAAATTCATGGTTACCAGGTTCAAATCTGCACATGTTGGTAGGCCTAATATGGTTGGATCATCAGCCATCGATAATGTCCTTATCAGGGTTCGTAAACCGACATTCTTCGACCAGAATTCGAATTTTCTTCACAAATGAATCCACTATTTCACCAGGTTCTTGCTTCAGGGTCCCGAGCTTGTATCTCGAGAGCCGAAAGTTGCTCTTTGGAGACAAGTAGTTCTCAAAGCGAGTCCATTAGGTATCGAGTTTCTTCTTCTTAGCAGCAGATAAGGCCCACATGGAAACTAATTCGATGCCGTCGTCGCCCGACCAGATGAGAAGGTAGCTTATTTGATTTTCCTCCGACTACTCTTTCAGCGGGCCAGAGAAGTAAAGTTAGCATCGAGCTTTAAACTTCTTGAACACTTGCGGAGCGTCCGGTGAATGCCAATCAACGGTTGGGATCGGTAACCCTGCGATTTCTGCCATCTTGGTTTCGACGAGCGTAAAACAGGATTAACAATCGGCCTGGTTCGCTAAAGATACGGTAGCGGTGAGCAGTCCACAGATTGGCAACCACTCCTGACACCATGTTGTGGTTCTCGAAGAAGGAGGCGCACGACGAAGGAAGAAAACACACAATCGGGGGCCAAGAAACTACCAAAGACCGCAGACCGGAAGTCAAGAATGGTTTCTGATCGATACTACGACAGAGAGAGGTCCATAAACCTGCATTACTTTCTTAACAGAATAAAGTACCTGAATGCGCCGAAGTCTCCTAGTCACAAGAACGCAAACTTCTGAAACTAAATTATAGCTGTAGGTTAAAGAGCCCTAGTCAGCCACACCTTTGTTTTTGTTTGCATGCGAGAGTTTAGCTTTTATCTTTTCTTCGTATCATGTTAAAACAAATAAAATCACTACGAAATTAGGAAAGATAATTTAAAAACATAAGATTTCGCTGCAATATGCGATATGAATAATTTGATAGCATAGAAAATGGTGGAGGCTGACTATAGATCCCTCCTAGACTAGGTTTACACTTGAGGAAATTCTTCCGGATTCGCGACGAATCCGGAACGTTTTAGTATCGAATTGGTTTTGCCGTTTACACATACTGGACGTGGACGAATCCGAAATTAAAACTCCTCGGTTTGGTCATGTCTCCGGAGATTTTGAATCCGGAATTTAAAGTGGGAACTTTGAATCTGGAAACTTTTGAATCCGGAGAGCTTTGATGCTTTTCCGCCAGCAAACTTTTGAGTTTGTGTGGGTCGTTACAGTCGTAGTCACATCGATGGCCATTAATAGCAGTCGCTGGTTGCTTCATTCTGTTACAGGCCCAGGTAATCTTTTATAAAGGGTAATGCTATATTCCTTCTTTCCTTTCAAGGCCCTATTTCCCCCAGAGGGCAAAGGACAGGATCAGGATGATGATTATGATGATGATGATGATGATGATGATATTCCTTACGAACCAGATTTATCGACACAAATATAGTTGACTTCCTCACTCTTTTTATGGGAGATGGTGATGACACGATCGAAAACATGGGCGATTCTGGATAAGAACAGGACCAGGGACTGGACAAATGCCTAGTTGGACAACATGATTGGCAACAATAGAGGTTTTGCACGGCAGCCATGTTGCATGGCAGGAACAATGAAAATATTTTGCATAAGAAAGAAAATGTTTTCCCATAGAAAAAATAATCTATTGCTCCTACCATGCAACATGGCTGCCGCGTAAAACCTCTGTAGGGTGATAAGCATATTGAAAGAAAACTTCAGAGTGTCTCAACCTACCCCTAGCCCTTTTTGGCCGCATTTTTTTCTCCTTGTCGATGCAACAAACAGCTTGGTAACCATTTCATCAAGAAAGTTTTCGGAGTTGTCACTGTGTAAACGGTCAAGAATCCTGCGAATATCCTTTCAGTGTAAACTCTAACGAAATCAAATCATCTATAACTGGTGAATCCGGAAACATTTACGAATCCGGAAAAATATCCTCCAGTGTAAACCCGAGTCTTAGAAACCGAGTTCGATTGTCGTACTGTAAGTCACGGACCGAGATTTCTACCATCGAAGTATAACCAAAGCGCGAAGCGCGAGGACCATAAATCGAAGGGGAAAAACGAGGATCCGTAACTTACGGTACGGACCGAGAACACGAGTGTAATAAAATGTTACCAACATCTCTACTGTGTGTCTGACGGGTTCGAGAACGATTTCCCTTCCCGTGAAACGGTTTTAAATTTCTGACGAACCTTAAGCAAAACGTGTCAAAGTGAAATCGTCGTTGAGTGACTTTTTTAATGATCAAGTCTTGACAGAAACCGTGAGGAAAGATGTTTATTTAGGTTCTTAAGTTCGGGAAACACTTGCCGACAGGAAGCGGAGACTTAAATCGGGGACACGTTGCAACGACATTTTTCCTGGTTTGAAAGTTTTG
>CBDDTI010000687.1:0-7500 GCA_965233585.1 bacterium | reverse complement strand
CAGTATAGCCGCCCTGGCAGTGACATGTTTATAAACCGATGCTGTTAGAACAGACGGCATGTTCATGGCAATTGTGTTGTTGGTTCTTCCCGAATGTGTTATCGCTAGCCTCTCAACTGCTTCTTCGTCATTGATGAACACAAGAATGACAACCCTCAACTCGTCTCTATCACCAGAGTCAATGTCATTATTTTTATTCTCCTCATTAGCGCTGCTTTTACTGCCACCGTTGTCATTTTCACCGCTATCGTCGTTCGATCACTGTCTATCAAAGGTTCATTTTCAGCTTCGTCTCTTTCTCTCAATCCTGTTTGTAGTAGATCAGATCCTATAGGATTCATTTGGAAAAGCCAGTGTTTGGTAATTACCTGAACCTTGTCATTTTTGGTGCTCTTCACATGCTTGTCTAGTCTATGGTGTTTGAGATATTTGTTTAGCTCTGGCACTCGGAGTTTTTTTAGTTTTGTCGAATCTTCACACAAATCTTTCCAAGCATAATCTTCATCATTTTTCTCCTTCGCGTTCTGGCTTTCCCTTGCCCTCTCCTCTGCCCTCGTTTTTTTTTTTAAATCTACCACACTGAGATGCATTTTTTTAAAAAATATGTAAGTACTAGTGAGCAGCAAACAGCAAAAGATCTTGTCAACTTGCCTTATTTTCAACACCTGTTTTCATCTGATAACGCAGACTACGTTAGGAAGTTTGAAAACAATGGATAAAAGGAACTTATTTTATACATAGTTACACCAGGAGCCCAAAATCACGTTCCAACTAGGGTGTGAGCAGCGAAAATCACCTACAGAAAATTACGAGCAGGATATGACTAAAATCCTGCGTAATGTGCAATGTGCTGCTCACTTGTACTTATTTAAAAATTCTTTTTAAAAAACAATTGTTTAAAAAAGTTATAAAAAAATCAAGAAAATTGTTTAAAAAAAATCAAAAAGGGTTAAAAAAATCCAACAATACAGAGATGAAAATTAAGTAAATATAAAAAGAAACCTTTTTTGTTCATTAAGTTCCGTAGCTTTAAATTGTAGTCTGTAGCTATATAGCCGATTTACAAACTTTCTTTGTTTGTTTCTGTGGGGATATATTTTTTTCAAGAATAGTAAAACATATCCCACCTTAAAGTATTTCCAAATATTTTACGTGACCCCCCCCCCCCCCCCCTTTTCTCTTATTATTTTTTAGATGCCCCCCCCCCCCCCTTTAAGGCTGAATTTTTTTTTTGGTGACCCCTCCCCCAAACCCATCAGCCAGATATTTTCAGTGTTAGCTAGACATTTTCAGTGTTAGCCAGATATTTTCTAATTCGGTTTTCGATAAACTGGTTCGCCAGCCACTTTTCTATTTTCAACCCGTTTGTGACCGCTTTACGTGAACATCGGCTGGAAGAAATTGTTATAATTTCGAGAATTTCTTTGTTTTGTTTTCCTATATTGTTAACAGATGAGAACTAACAATTATACTAGCATCGACAACATGCCATGAATTTGTCAACAGGACGTTCTGTTCGTCAGTATAGAGGAACGTGATCACAAAAGCATTGTATGTTCACTCACAACTCACAACGATACGTCACGTTATGGAGCAACCTCGTCCCCAAGGCCTGTTCCCTGGAAAAGGCCCCGGCAACGTCGTGCTTCCGTTATATGCGTTAAATTCTTCTTCTCGTTCACGTACATTTCTTCATCTCTTTCACGGGTTTACACAAGTTTGAGCGTCCTTTATTTTGGCATTTACAGTTCAGAAAAGCCGTTTTGCCGCCCATGTATGCCCTTACCGTTCTTCCTATCCTTCCACATGTGATCTTGTAATCCACGCGCGTTACATGCACTCACCTCGCACTTTTCGTCTCTTCGCGATAACCGCTTGTTGACCTGTCGACCTTCTTGTGGCTTTTTCTTGTGAGGTAATTAATTTTTATAACTTGTTTTTGTCTGTCGTCCTTCCCTGTCTCGCTGATTGTAAAACATGTCACAGGACAACGCGTTCAGATTTCTACTATCCCGATTCGGTAATCAAGATTCTTTATTTCTTTCGAAACTGAATAATCTGTAACAGGAAGTATAATTGCTTTTTCTTTATGTAATTGCTAATTTGTATGCTTGACTTGTCATTTCTTCAATTTCTATTCGGATTTTGTTTTGCCTGGTTTTGACCACACATGATAGAAGTGAAGTTAGAAGTAAATTTCTAGCCTGGGGCGACTTGCGAGGTTGGAAGCCTTTGAAGACTTTAAATCTGAAAACAAAATTTTAGTAAAAACAAATCATCCCCATCAAGCTTTTTCATAAATATTGGTCTTTTCTTGAGTAAACAACAAACCTGGAACGAAACCAGCGCTTCATCCCACATCTATCAGATCAGCAATTTGAACTGGCTCCGGAACCTTTCCTCTCGGCAACTATTTTGACAAGTCCTCCGTTCCCACGACCCAGCGTAACTTACCTACACGTATTATTTCTCAACCAACACTAGATAAAATTACTTCTGTCAGCTTTTGGGTTCAGTTGCACAGTTTGAAACTCATCTGCATTACCATAACAAAGGGTACGTCAGTCGCCAATGAACTGATGTCTTTTTATAGAATATATGGTTACTTTTCATTGAATGGTTATCTTTTATGTTGCAAACCCGGGATTATCTCTTGAACGTGCCTGGGTAGAGTTAAGCTTTCTATCATTTCCCTGTTGGAACGCTACACAGATGTTTCCTAATCTGTATTTTCTTTAACCTTTTTTTAAGGCAAAGGGTCAGATAGGTATCAAATCAGTTCACTGCTTTAATGTTTTGAGTTAAATTGCCCTACAAAAGCGTTTATATTAAGTGTATGCAACATGACGAAACGTATTGCGTGTAATGGTGGTTTCGCCCTGTTTCTTCTGAATGATTGAAGTTCAAGGTGTTCCAGCCGTGATAGGAAACAACAGTGAAATATTAATTCGGGTTTTCCCTTCCTCTTCCTTCTTGCTGAAACTGTCTGATAAACTATCACTACTCATTATGCCAGTCGGAATTGTCGAGTACTTCAATTTTATGACCTTTTATGGGACAACCTTTGTCAAAACAGCCGTATGCAGAGTAGAAAATTCATAACAAATCTGTGCGGTCTTGGCGGGGAGGGTACACGCATAAATGTTATGACTAACTAATATAAACACGAGAATTTTATTTTGAAGCTCGATTTTTGGTCACGGAAATGTGTGGATTTCATTGAAATTGAGCCAAGTTTTCAATGACTCCTTGACATTTCTGCCATATTTATCAAAGGACTTTGCTATATTGATCGAATTCTGTTGTCTTGGGTCTCTAAGTAAGCAAAGCATTACTCATCAATGCACAAATATCGCCACGTTTGTTGGTAATTTATTCCAATTCAAACACACCGGCGTGTTAATGCACACGAAAGATCCAAGACTACATGAGAACAAAAAGCAAGATTTGTACCTCCGGGGATTTGTATACTCCGTAACATGATTCGTATTACAACTCAGTAACATAGTAAGGTTAAGATTAAAAAAGTCGCAGCGCGCAATTTTATAGTGATGTTTCACGGTCTATTAGAAATATTTGTTTCCCTGCACCGATGCGTGAGGATTTCATAAGATTTGCAAATTGTACAGCGATGTTAACAAGATATTTGCAAACAAGCTGTTAAAATATGACTAAGATTTATTAATACAATTTAAGTTACAAATCTATTAAACTGAAGCTTTTGACAAAGAAGCGAATTAATATATCTACATAGTAGATAATTATTATATAATTAGCACTTAGTTATACCGCTTAGAAAGTATTGCTTGCACTTGATTCGCTAAAGATTTGACAACAGTGACAATCATCGTGAAGGGAAGCTAAAAAATAGTAAATTCCAATTCTATATCTTTCTTCAGCTTACGTGCCCAACTGAACGACTCCAATGTAAATTTTAAAAACTTCACATTCTGGAGGAACGGAAGCGAAACTTCTTTGGTTAGCTCTCAGAGTTCCTCCTTAACTCAGCAAATTAGTCGATTGGAAAAATACCTCAAAAACCTTTCATAGTACGTAATAAATTAACTTTCCTTCTTCCCAAGTTTTTGTTGTTTTCTTTCTTTTTAACGACACTAACAGCGGTTTACTTGCGCCGGCGCGGTGCAAAATTCGTTTAGTGCCAAAGTGTTTTGGGAAGATTTCATGCTTGAGTTTGATCTGGTAGAGGAAGATCGCAGCTTTCGTGTTTCCTTCGTGCTGAAGCGGCAGCGAAGCAAGTCTTTGAAGGAGAATCGAAACTGCTTGCTATAAAAACAGTAGATAATCGGATTAACTGCGGCCTGCCCGAAAATCATCATCTGTCCCATTCGCCATAACTCGTCCCCGTTATATATGTAAAAGTACCTCAGAGCTCGAATCACCATAAACGGTCCATAACAAATGAAAAAAACAAGAGTAACTAGGGCCAGCATCTTGGTGACTTTTCGCTGCTTTAGCCCATCTCCTCTGTCCGTTGTTAAGCTGTGTCTGGTCTTGACATGGCTTGACAAATGTTGGAATATTCTAACGTGCGCCCAACACATGAACCCCAAAGGTAACAGAAAAAGCAAGCCTGCTTGGATCGCGTAGTAAATTTGTCTTCCGATGTCTCCCATGTACTCGTTGACACACAGCGATTTGCCAGTTCTTTCATCTTTTTTGACGTAATATGCGTAAAGCAGTGGACCACAAGACGCTATTCCAATCACCCAAATTACCTTCAGGATAGCTGTGCGTTCGGTGGTTCGCTGTGCACGCGCCAGAACAGGCGAAGAGACAGCTTTCAGCCGCTCGAAACTGATCGCTACCAGAGTCAAAATAGAGACCGTGTAGCACGACTCGATGAGAAAGCTCTGAATCTTACAAACGGGATTCCCTCCAAACCAGTCACCTTTGCCGATGAAGGCAATCAAGTCAAAAATCGACAGCAGAGTAAACATCAAGTCTGCAGTAGCCAAACTGGCGATGTAGCATAACAATACAGAGGTGGTAACTTTGTACGTCTTGTAGCATGTTATTAGCGCAAAAATGTTTCCTACAAATGCCAGGGTGAAGACTATCGCGTATAGACAGTAGAAGATGTTTGTCATCATTGTAGACATCTCTTCCACTTCGACAACTGTACTGGAGTTGTCTTGGTTGCCGAGAGTTTCGTTAGAAGAATCCATGCTGAAGTCCTCGCTGCAGACAGCGTCTTTGTTTCTGACGAGTCACGCATCAGAGGGCAATTTTTATAGGACACTGAAGTGGAAATCACGTATGTCAATTTGGACAATAGGGCGTGTCGAATCGTCAAAAGAAAAGACATCCTGTCATGCCACGACTTCACGCTGTCAAATTGTATAAGATAACAAGCGGTTTTGTTGTTGATCTCAGGTCAGGGCGACAAAAAAGGCTTTGACCAGTGCTTTGATTACAAGAATCCGTTTCAAGTGAAGTCAGAAACTGGCTTCCTGTTTCAGCACTCTCCTAGCTTCCTCATTCCCTTCTTCAGGATTATTTTAACAAGCAATTGCTTTGTAATTGCCATCGAGGAGTGGACGGAAGAAAGAAAAAAAAATTGCGAAACATGAAACGCCTTAGATAAGTCCTTTAAGCCATGGGAGGGAATAAAAGTTCTCACTTTTTGAAGTTGTTGAATGGTATATTACGCAATTTGGAATCCTTATGTGACAAAAGGCCAGATTTCCACCATCATTTTGATGCTGGCAGGACTTTAAACGGGCTTTAAACGCGATATTTGATGAGTTAGCTGAAAGGCCTCTGCCGATGAGTCCCTTTCGACATACGTATGTAAGGCTAGCCATTGTATAATTCTCACACTTTTTAAGTTGCTGAATGAAATGTTACGCAATTTGAAATCCTTATGTGATTAAAAGCCAGATGGCCACAATTATTTTGATGCTAGCGGACTTCAAACGCGATGTTTCACGAGTTGGCGGAAAGGCCTCTGATGAGTCCCTTGGCAGACACGAAGTAAACGACTTTCCTAAACATCACCAGCGAGCTGAAACCAGACTTCAAACTTTTTCGGCAACTCCAGTTTAATGATTATTTTGAAAGCAGTATTAGACAGTAAGTTCCATGTACACTCATTTTTTAAGACTATAGTTTCTCAGCCGAGGCTGAATATTATACGACGTTTCTGTTATCGAATGTATTTGGTGCCTGGATGGTGTTACAATAATTTTGGGGCCAGCCTGCGCCAGCAAGCATTCAGCAGTTAGCCTGATATGTAGCACATAACGTCTTGCAGAGATCGACGGAGATGTCATTAGCATAGAACATCATTGTACGACTAGCCTGCGTTGCAGACGAAACTAAACCTCGGTATAGTCCGTCTCTACCGGGGTTTAGTTTCGTCTGCAACGCAGGCTATGTACGACCAGCGCTGTTTTTGTTGTTGTTTGGCTGGTTTTGCCGTTAAGAGGAAGGAGATCGCATTGTATGTACAAGTTTTCAACACACAAAATTATCTTTCTTTTCAAAACCTTGACCACGGGTTTCTTCAAACATTCTTTAAAATTTCAATAATTTCAGCATCGATATGCTTATAAAATATGTTTTTATTAAACAGCCGAGAGTGTTAATGCAGTAGCGCAAGCGAATGAGAGGCAGCTGTATTCGCACAGGAATTGTTTTGACAGATTTTTTGATAACACGGGGTCAAGTGCAATCGATCGATACTGGAAGTTGTCAAAATGGATGCAACTGGTAATCTATTTGATTTACTATATCCTGTGTATTGAAAGCCATGAACAGTCTAAAAGTGTTAATGACGTTAATCGCGAAATACCCAGACACGCAAGGATACGCGCGTGTCAAGCGCTCGAGCTGCTATAACCGTACTAGAAATCTGAAAACTCCTAACATCGGAGTTGAATTCAGGTCAAAAAATGGTACTTTTTAGTCTGATTTCTTTTGAATGTTTACTCTGACTCAATTATGGCCCGAGTGCCATGTTTTTGATGATACTATTGCATAAACTAGATTTTAGATTAAATTCGGAAAAAGAAACAACTCAAAATTTTCCGGCCGCGGTTGCTTTAATCCCGGCCACTGATGCCACTTGGCCAGGATTACATGAGTACAAGGCGTTATGCATTTAAAGCTGGTCATGTCCGCAAAGAGTATGTATATTCCTTTGGATAGTGAATTTCCGTCCGACAGTTATTCTGTCATAACCTGAGGAATTCATGATATCAAAATTATTTCATCACGGATCACGAGATTAAGTGGGACTGCACGCTCTAGACTGAAAATTCATGGCAGATTTTGAAGGTTTACACGGCTTATGTCGCTGTAGAACAAGGGTATTAATGATTTCCGCAAAACATTCGAGCAATGCTGCCAAAATTAAGTTACCAAAAAACCTCATGGTATGTTAATATTTTGAATACAGTTAAAAGAAAATATCGAGTAGACTTTTAGTAGATAATAATTGCACCCATCACTCGAACTTTGAGCGCAATCCCAAAATGC
>CBDDTI010000686.1:0-2500 GCA_965233585.1 bacterium | reverse complement strand
AAACTACAAAGCGACCGCGATGCATCACGGTAAGTGAGAAAGGGTCTTTAAAGCCAGTGAATGTCTCCAAAAATTATTTTCCATGTGTTTATATTACAGATCTCTTCACGTTTACTAACAATTATCTAGAAGTAGTTTAAATATTTTTAACTAATATTAATTTGAAATATTACTGTGAATTAATTTCTTTTTTTCAATTTACTTATTGTATTTTAAGTTTTATTTTATTATTGTTTACTTCAGTAATTTTAGGGGTAGTAAACATAAGGGGTACTTCTGATTCTAACGTACATTTGAAGGAGGTGATGATGTCCGTCGTCTCGGTGTCTCAGGTGTAAATTTCGGATTTTGGTCTTCCTTAGGGTGTTCATCATAACCGTAAAGGTCTCGTTGAGGGTTTCACGCGAAGAAATATGAAAATATCAAGGATCACAAAAAGCGCGGTCTCCAGATCGGTATCCTCTAAGGTTTTAATTTAAAATTAACCACGAGCATCGCAACCCCTTCATATGCAAAGTCTCCCGCCCCCTCCCCCCCCCCCCCCCTCGTGGATAAAACTCAACCCACCCCTGACAATTGGATCTGATAAGTCAATGAAAAACACTCCTAATTAGCCTGCGTAGCAGGCGTTTACAAAAGCTTACGCGAAGGAAACGAAACTGGGTGGGAGGGCGAAAACTAAGGAGCAGACGGAAGGGGTGAGGCGAGCGAAGGAAATGCCTGCAATCAATCCCAGACATTTTACCGAACGCCCCCAAACATGCCGCTCTCCCTTGGGGCGACAACTGTCACCTGAGAAGCAATGCTACTTCCTTTTGTCAAGTTCCCAGCATAGGCTTGATAGAGTCCGCGAAAAGCAAATAGTACGCGTGAATAGGCTTCCCTCTAATTGTCGCGTCTATCATTGTTCATTTAAGAAAAACGAGGTTTGGAAAATGGAGATACATAAGCTCAGTCAAACTGATGAAAAAAACCGACGTCTCTGTACAAATATATAGCTTTCTCGAAGTAAAGGCGGTCCGCTATGGCGAAAATCCCGACAAAAGTGGAAAAGATATGATATCCGTGATATCGTGACAAGAAGGAACGTACTGTACTTGACAGTTCGACTAAACCAATAAGCCGGCGGCAAAATAGATTGCACCATGCATGTTCCCAAAATATGTTAAACCTTTTCCCTCGAAAGTCAATGACTCAGTGTACTCAGAGACATTTTTACATATCTTTACAGCATATCTGGGAAGCGACATGCAGATAACAGCGGCAACGATGTAGTCTTTTACGTGTATTTGATAAATTGATTGCAAGGACATCCTGTCTACGGACTAGACCCGAATGGGCGAGGTTGCCGTTTTGCGAAAGGTCCTGCGACGTTTCCTGAAAAGAAAATTCAAAGACCCCTTCGAACGCTTCTTCGGACTCGGCCATATCTATTTTGATCTTGTAGTATTCCGTAAGTCGGATTATGCGTGAAACACAGAATTCTGATGTCATATTTTGATTTACTTGCTAATAACCAATCACATTCCGTTATTGCTCCCCGTTCGTAGGCGAACGGAGTTCGGTAAAATGGTTGAGATTGACTGCAGGCGATTCTCCCCACCCCTCCCCCTTCTCGCTTAGCCCCTCCCCACTTCTCCCCAATTTTTTGCTCACCCCGGCCCAGGCGTGCTCCTTCTCTCGCCCGCTTTTTCGCTCGCTTGTTCGATCTCAGAAAGGAAACGGCTGATACGCAGGCTAACCCCGAATGAATACCGCAAAACACCGTGTTAATTATTCGTAGCCTGAGTCTCGTGTTGATGTGAAAGCCCATGTTAGAGCAGTCAGAGACGACAGAAAATCTCGCAAATTTCGAAACGGGGACAAATGGTGCAGAAAGTTTCAGGGAAAATTTTCGAATCATTCAACCAGAAACTGCGCAAATTCCGAGAGGAAAAATGCTGAGACAATAATTCCCGGGAACAAATTTTGTGTATACCTCACGTGGTTGACTTTTTTCATGGAAATTCCGGAAATTACGTTCCATTCGTGACTGGAGATTTCATGAATTTCAATCCAGAATTTTTCACCGAATGGAGAGCACCCAAGGATCGTAATCCCCCCTCTAACCTGAAGAGTACTTGTGCACGATTAGCGAGATCGCTTTTTCCGCCCTAATGGAAATAGTTTTCACCCGTACGCAGGTTATAGTTCTCAAGGCAAAGGACATCTAGATTGAGCAAGCAAGCAGACATATTTTAAGGGCGGGTGGGAGGGCTAGGGTTAGAGGTTAAATACCAAGAACATAAGAGAAGAAGCGGTAGAGCCAATACCCCATGTGGGCCTTATCCTTATGTTTCCCTCTTAAATTACTTTTGGATCAATCCTGGCTTCAGCAATCCAAGGAAGGTTGAGATGTAGCCAATCCTGTGGCGCGAAGTTTAGTCACGCGGACAGAAACTTTACGGACATTTTCACCATCTGCCAAAACATCTTGCGTAGCACGCATGGTAACGATATT
>CBDDTI010000685.1:0-7825 GCA_965233585.1 bacterium | reverse complement strand
TCGGCGAGTGGACCACGAAAACGCTCAGTTTAATGTTGAGGAGGCGACAGAAGGGTTGTTGAGCTTTGACCACTCGGACGAGCATCAAGAAGTCTCAATCTGCAGTCTTAAAAAAAGAGACTAAAGCAAACAAGGAGAAAGCGTCGAAGAGGGATATCATAGTCGTGGATGACAAAGAGTTGCTGGCCAGGAACAGTGAGTGTAATGTTTTCAATTTGAGCAACTGCTCTGTAGTATTTAAAATGTAATAATATGAATGTGTATTCTAAGTAAAATAAATGCAACGCTGTTGAAGTAAAGTCGTTGGTTTGTTTGTCAGTGCGTGAAATGGAAGGCATGTGGGTGTGTGCGAGGGGAATATTACTGTAATATTCACCTAGGGGATTATCAACTTTAATAATCCCCTAAGGGGTTATAAAAATATCAGCACCGCACTCCCCTGTTACAATCAAAGCCGCCCCCAGCTTTTCAGACAGCTGTTAATTAGCGGAGTTTATTCTATATAATCAGCCTCGAAAAACAAAGAAAAATGAGCCATGTGAAAAATAAATCACGTTAATGATCACGTATATTGATCACGTTCACGATACAGATCACATTAATCTTCTGCTTACAGCGATCCAAGACAAGTACAATGATCGAAAAGCCCAGCAGTTAAGTTCTTCAATTCGTTATTGGACAAGTCCCTGCAAAACAAACATAATACATAATGACAGATGTATTAATTTAAAATTAATTTCGAGAACAAAGTCTTATTAAATTTGTATGTCGATGATGGCTCTCTGGCATTAGCACCTTCCACTTGATTCAAGAAAAAGGCCCTAGCCCGAGGTCTCGATTTGTGGTGCTGACCAAGAAGAACGCGGCCTCCAGGGTCAGCAATGGTCAGACCACGATTTGAGAAATGATAATTACCCCCCTCCCCCCCTCCTATCTCAAAATACCCCCGTTAGTCCAAGAAGACTATGTGGAGCTAATTCAAAGATTTACCGTAAATGTAGGTAAATAACGATGTCACAGCCCTAATATCGCATTCTGCCGACCAACATTTTTTTTGCAGATCTTTCAATTAATCATGGCTAACAATCGTGATAAAAATCGGAATCGCTGAACCTTTACCTTAAAATAATGATGACTATTTATTATAACTTGGACTTTGCAAAAAATGTTTCACCGATTTCCCTGTAGATCTTAATCTTAACTGGCTGGATATCGATAACAGTACAAAAAGAATATCACAAAAGTGATTTTCTGTAGAGATAAACTTCCGCACTTTTGAAAACCTACTCGCAGAAAATAAATAAATTCTAGGGCAAGCTCATTAACGACTCAGCGGCGATATTTGGAACCTCGTAGAACTAATCTAAAGACCTCTTATATATGTCCGTTAAGAGATTCTGGAATTTTTATAAAGTTTATTTTTAGCTCACCTAAACTTGCCTAAAATTTCGGCTCGTTTAAACTTCTTGAGATTAAGAGTGGTAATATCTCGAAGAAACGCGAACTCGTACCCCGGAAGCTGTCATTAATGTTAATCTTTTCGGATAACGTTTAAACTTTCAAAAGATCAAGATAGACGACCGACCTCGATCTTTTGGTCCTGCCCGGTTTTCTCTGACAGAAGACTCCTACTGCGGGAATAAATCATTGTACTGCAAACATTTCGAAACATTAAAGGTAGTTAATCACAATATCTTCCTTGGGCGATATTTAAATTTTGTGCCAAACATCACCAACCACCAAATAATTTCTATTAACTATTTTTTGTTCCGCGAGCACATCTTTCGAGTTTTATTTCATTTTGTTCAAAAGCGCAAAATGACAATATCCTTTTGGTAGATCTATCGTCACACCATTTTTGAATTAATGTCTGGTCAATGTTCTACGTAAACTTCTTTTAGCCAGGCGCAATGATCAAAAAGCCCCGGAGATAAGTTCTGCAATTGGTTATAGCATAAGTAACTACCAAAAAAATATAATGCATAATTAAAGAAAATTTATTAATCTGCAAATTATTTCACGATCAAAGTCTCTTATAAAATATTTATGTAGAGGAGGAGCCTTAACTCTAAGGTCTTCGCCATTAACACCTTTCACTTCATACAGCATTAAATTTCTTAACACACTCCCTCCAATGGGAAGGCACGTATTAGATATCTAAGTCTGTGTTACGAAGCTCAATGATTTTTATGCAATGAAAAGTTTGATACGTGATCACCAGTTTTTTTATTAACTTGTATTTCCCGCAGGACTGCCAACACAGAGAGTCTTAAGACTTTAGGTTGTTTGCATAAAGCTAATCGAAACTATTTGAGCTCTGGACAACCACGCAACGATGGTCATGCATGTTAAGGTTTGACTAATGGCCTTGGTCTGCGATACTCCCGCAAAGGTCCTGTTTATGTTTCTCGATTAGTAAGCTCAAGTTTCTATTGCTTGGCTCAAGAACGCTGTAGGTCGCTTCTGAAAGTCGTGTCAAAGTGTTTGGGTTAGTATTCTACAAAATATTTTTTATTCTCCAGACGTCTCGTGTGGCACACGCATAGCTTTAGATATAACATTTCTGCGAGTGTGCAATTTTTCAGTCGAGTACTTGAACAGTACAGGCTGGACGTAGATCGTGCAAGATAGAATTCTAATGTGATGTGACGATACGTTTTTCCTGCAAACGCTGTAATTTCTAACTGAACGGAGACTTGAACTGACCACTAGGGGAATCTAACTCTGGAGAGCACTGCTTTGCCTGCGGGAGCAGAATCTCGTCACGAATTCCTGGTACAGGAGGACCTACTTCGATGGTCTTCACTACGGACGTCAAAGAAGAGACATCTTGGTCCTACAATAAAAAATAGTTCAGCTGGGTAATTCCAGAGGAAGCTATAATAAAACCTCATTAGAAAAATATGGTTCAGCTGGCTAGCTTTCGAGAAAACTAAATGTAGATCTTAAATACGAAAGGAAACTCGAAAGAACCGAGTTTATCGTCAAAATTCACGGCCAAGGCGAAGGGCTGGCACGATGTTTGGGATTATCCTCAGTTGGTACGTGCCCCCAGGTAACCTCAACATGCTCTCTAGTCTTATGGAATCGGTCAGCCACAAACTGCTCGAAGCCTCCTCCACCCAATATCCATTGCATAGCAACGCTGCTGTCAAGCCAATATTTTAGAGCAGCTAGTGGGAAAATTTACAGACATATAAACACAACCCATCTCTCGGCAAGGAATAGTTTGACCTTGCTTCGCCAGTCTTGCTTAAATTAAGGTGCTTGGTTGTTTGACGACAGCGTACACAGCACTGCTGACGCCCTTTTCTCTTACAACCTCGAAGGCGTGGAGTTCAACTTCTTCAATTGGCTCTCGAGCGCTGGTCGCTGTTCTTGAACAGAATATCTTATCTGGTAAAGAACTTTCCTTTCTTTTGCATGCCAGTGCTGTTCTAGAAGTACAGATAACAGTCCATCCCAGACGGATTTGTCCTCGCAGACGTTTCGGTAAAACACCTTTTTCTACAAGTTGATTGGTACGATGAGACCAAGGGGGTCATAGATTAGTGCTCATTTTCCCAGAATCCCTCGTTTATTAGGCTGAGCATTTTGTTCGGAATCGTGATTGCAATTTCGTCCGTTGATTTATTTCATTTTAAATAAAGCATACCTAACTGGACTTAACTCCTAGTTTCTGTTTCGCGTAGCTCAAGTAATCTGCTTTATCGGCGTCCTCTCTTACAACAGCCTTGTTGGGTATGTAGGATTTTCGATTAGATGCTGGCATATCTGCTTCTTCTACAACTCCTTCCTGTAGCTGTTCTTTGATAATAGCATCTTAGTCGTCAAGCTTTCCTGTTTTCTTCAGTCGTTGGACCAGACTTCCGAGTCGCTTCAAGCTTGCCGACTTGTTGGCGAGTAAGGGAGGATAATATCCTTTCCAGGAAAGGCAGGTTTAGTACCGGCCTTCGGCGCTGCAGCTGAGGCGTTCGATGAATTCTTTATGCACCAGGCTCTGATCTCCATTCGGTTTATCTTCGAGCCCTTCATAAGTGGTTGAAGTTGTCTGGGATAAGAACATGCTGAAAAGGTTTTGTTCTATTCCTAGAGGCATAATGGATCACCCAAAGAAACTAAACTCGGCTGCAGTCTTTCCAATGGCTCCAGTACACTAGGAGGTCGACGTTTTAATCTTTGAGTAATCGCTCGCGCCCAAAATGATGTGAATCGAAGATAAATTATCTTTGTGTCAGTATCTTTTAAACGACGTTAGCTTCTGATAATCTTCCTGAGGTTGGGGTATTCTACGCACAACAGGCCGGCCCGGTCTATCCTTTTTGCACTAAGATGGATCGTATAGCATCCTTTTCTGTCACTTATATTTTAGTTGTACGATGTAGGTTTCTTTACGCTTGGTAACGGTGCCACCTTATTAGTCTGTATTGGTGCGTTAGAGTGTGTGACAATACACGATTTGATTGATTCAAAATGTATCCCGAGACATAAGAGGCAATTGCCCCGCTATCCAAAAGGTCTCTCCAGGTCACACCATTTAATTTGACGAGCACAACGGGATGACACACTTTCTCTCCTACTTGCATGTTCTTGGGTCGCAGTTAACGCACACTCCATGTTGCTATTTGTTTGGCGTCCAGCTGATGTCCAGCGTTTGCAAATTGATGAGTGATACCCTTGTTTATAGTGTACGCAAGATGCACGACTACGGCATTGAGGTGTACTTTGTTGCGTTCAATTTCAGTGCTGTTAAGACATTAGCATTTCCTTCGTAGAATTCTTCTGCGCCCTGCTGGAGATTTCAGGCTGTCACATTCCCAAGATCTGTCAGTCACGCGATCGCAGAAAACAAAGACGTGTCGCAAGACTGATCCGTGATCTTGCGCACAGAAACTGCTTTCGCGAAGAATGCGAAGAGGACGCAGCGGTAGTGGAGGCTGAAGAGGGGAGGTCAGCGTAGTGTGGAGAGATCATGTGAACGGACTCCTTTACTTTGATTTGATGGTGGGATTTCCATTCTTCGAACGATCGCATTAGCTTCGCGAATTCCTAAACTTGCCATCCTGGGTTCTGCCTATATGCCAGGCAACTTGTCTAGAACCCCACGCAACATAGATAAGCAACCAGAAAGTTTACCTTAAGTCTCCAGAGATTGAACATTACAGTTTAAACTTTGCCAAAAGTTGTGGATTTCATTGGGTAGCTCTCAGATATCACAGACAACGCATTGATGTTATCAATGCAAGCTCGCACGATCTGTCTTGTATTCACCTAGGGTAGACTTCAAGATGTTCTAAGTACGTTCGTAGGCTTCGGAATTAAAGGGCAATCCACCAGTTGCTTTACATGCTTTTTTTTCCCAATAATTTCTTTAGCTGAGCAAAATTTGTAACCGGTGGAATATCCGTTGAATGTATCGGCTTTAACTTTATTCCAAAAGGAGAGCTGTTTTAATACGTGCCCTCCTCAGGCGGCCCAGATGTTGAATACCATTGATACGTAACATTACTATGTTGACGATTGCGTTACGATTTTAGCCCTTTATAAGACAATGTATGAGAATGCTTCGAAAATTGCCCTAAATGCTACGTATCAAAGATAATTCAAGTAACAAATGGCTTACCTCATGTTTACATTTCATTGTTCTGATATCTCCGGGTTCATGGTGGAGCCATTTAAGCGATTTTGACGTTTTGGCGGGTAGCAAGAAAGCAATTTCAAAGGGAAAATCCCTGGGAACGAAGTTGCTGGCCCAAGTGGCCCAGGTTACCCAGCTGGCCTAAGTGGCCTAGGTGAGCCAACTAGCCTAAATAGCGCAAGCAACCTAACTGACCCAAATGGGCCAAGTGACCCAACTGGCCTAAGTGACCCAACTGGCCTAAGTGACCCAGGTGACACCAGGCCCACCTGAAATAATGGCAAAAGTGACCCAACTTTCCGACGAAACCAAACTGGACATCCGAAAATTTCTTTGACTCAAGCCACGCTATCTTTCGGTCAGCCAGTGTGGCGCATTTTTTGTTGGTTATCTCTCAGGTTATGTTTTGATTGGTCAGGTAATTTTTGTTAACCGGTACACCAGGACACAACAACCGTCGCCCTCAAGACAAGTAAAAATGGCGAACAGCTGCTAAATGAATTTTTCATTTACTGGAAAGGCATCACTCGAAGTCCAGGATATTTCAAAGGATGAGTAATTTCCTGAATGACCGCTCTGCCCCTAGACCGGAAATCATTTAAAAAACTATTGTAAATTCAGTGGATGGCTACGTTGATCGCCAGCAGGTCAGATCTATTGACAAAAAGTTACTTTTCTCAAAGCTCAACTTACTAATTTATAGAGCATATTGGCAACGGCGGATAACGTCGATTAAACGTAAAACAAGGTACCTGATAAATTTAGTTTTCGTAGTGTTTTGCTTCTCAGTTTTCGTTACTGCCGCCTCATTCCATGAGTAAACTGATTCATAATCGATCCACATGTAAGCTTATTATTAAAACGTCGGCCCCATACGTGTATGCAAACGAACAACTGCAACTGCATTGTTATGCTTTAATCCGTTGAGTTGTAGTTCACAATTATTCACCGAGGTAGATTTCATTAGTGGTGGATATTTACTGAGCCACGGATGCACACGCGCACACAAATTCATATTACCCGGTAAGTCAGATGATCAATTGAAGGAAAACGAAGTGAAATGAAACGAGCGACTTAAGAAGTTCGATGATTTTCTCTGCGCGACTGCACATCGCCAACTATTTCGGTCACGACAATTCAGCGCGACTTACATGAAGTGGATTTTACTGCTGCTCTTCCCGTTGTATCAACGGGCTCATGTCACTGCAACGTGAGGTACAGAATATGTGGTTTATTTGACAAAAAGTTTTGCCCTTTACAGAAACCGCTGACGAACAAACTTTTTTCCTAGAAAGTTATCCGCAAAATTAGCTTTCAAACGAGGTTTTTTGCACAAAATTTGGACAGGAGACAGTCAAGATATCGTCATTTGAAAAGAGTGGATTTTACACTTTTAACGTGGACTTTGGTTTGTTAAGAGATAGAAAATCGCTCTGAATTTTTAATCTGGCGAGGGTTTACTACAGATGTCCTGTCTGGCAAATGGAGTACCTAGCTCGGGAAAATATTTACGCCATGTTGATCCTTCGGTTTTACGTGGTTTCGCCACCTACATTATAAGGTTTGTATGTATTATTATATACATACCGAGATTTACGCGCCAAAAAGCATCGAGATAAAAATAGTCTCTTCGCGCTAGAGAAGCCAGCTGATTGGTCATACGACTTTTTTTACTAGTGAAAAATGACGTATCGATGTTCTGATTGCCTATATCATTATTTTCACTAGTGAACAAAACCGTATCGCTCGCTCGCCGCTCCTCTTGATTGACAAATAGCACCTTTTTAAGAGTTTAGGAGCATTTTTCTTTAGGAAGATGGCTTCAAATCAGACCAACCGTCTTCAGAGCCTATCAGATTCATCAATGGAAGAGTTCATAGACAGACACGAAAATGAAAACGTCAAGAAAAAGACCAATTACAATGTTGCTCTGTTCCACGAATTCCTTGTTTTTGAAAGGCGAGATAAGACAAATAATGAACAAATTGATTCCTCAAGAGCTGAACAAGGAATACGAACGACGGGAATACGAGCTTAATTTCAAATTTTGAACTACCGTAGAACTATTTCGACATATTTTCAGGATGCCTTATTTTATTCTAACTAGTTCTGCCTTTTAACGGCATTTTTCCTTAATAAATTAGATGTAAAGTAGTTTACAAGAAGCCATTTCAGTGCAACTCTCAA
>CBDDTI010000684.1:0-10520 GCA_965233585.1 bacterium | reverse complement strand
ACTACTGATTTTACTGACAACCAGACTGGAAAAAAATATTGGTAAATTTCGTTTAAGGCGCTCTTTACAATCACGCATGCGCTGATACGTTCGGATTAACAGCGGTAACCACAATGATGGAAATCCACTAATCGGTCTATATAAATAGATTTTGCAACATTCAACCTCAACAGCTAAAAGATCGGCCAGAGGCCTCCAAGGAGGTTCCAAGGTTTGCATCAAATATGCGGCAGCGTTAAATGGGTTTGGGTATCAGTGCAAGTCCTCCCATACAACCGATCCTAGGGCATTCCCCTCTCAAGCTTTGCGAAATTGGTGAGTTGCACCACCACGTAGGTCGGTGAGATGTAAGGAATGTTCCGCTGCGGATTTTTTTAGCTCTTTGAATGTATATATAAAATATAGTACTCGGAAGTGATCGTAAACTTATTGATACCTTTACGCAAAAATGCGTTTAAATGTAAACACCTGTAGGAAATAGAACTATGAATAGCCTGAGTCAAAAGAGCTGTAGTGAAGATTGATAAGATTTATAAGACTCAAGAAAGTTCTAAGTAAGTTCTTCCGTACGAAGCACTTATTGCCACAGGGTACATTTTACATTACAACACTGTTTTCATCAACCGGAGCCTTCCTTTCCTTCATTTGTGATGCAAAAGAACAAACAAGTTGAATTTACTTTTTCAACTCATATAAGGTTCCCTTACACAAGGTATAAGGTAATCTCCACAAGGCAGTAATAATAATAATAATAATAATAATAACAACTTTATTTAAGTGTCAAATGTATTTAGCACTGTTGTGCTAATTGGGGACACTGTAAATAAATAAACAAATCTTGTAAATATAACATAAACTATTAAGAATCCCAACTGGTGGGAGGCTGACCAGTTGGCTATTTACACAACGAGGTCGAGGAGTTGAACTCGGGACTACCGAGAACAAATCCAGATAGTAGCAGGGTGGAGAAATTGAACCAGGGACCTCCAGATTTCATATCCAGCGCCCTAAACCACTCGACCACGCTGCCTCCCTGTATACATTGGTATAAGGATTCAGACGTATACTGATCATTATACAGGCCTTATACGTGTACTTCAGTATACATCAGTATACCTTTCCGTACACACTATGTATACGGGTTCATTATATCTCCGTATACATGCCATTTCATGCAGTGTTAGCTATTAATGAAACTAAACTCGATGGCATGGCAGTATTTGTGATAATGAGGTAACGGCAGAGGGCTACAATATTATCCGCCGTGACAGATTAGCCAATGGCAGATCTGGCGGTGGCATTTGCTTCTACATTAGATCTAATATTAATTATTTTTTGCGGGAGGACCTGGTAATGGACCGTCTCGAAATGCTGTCTATTGAAGTTCGCAAACTTAGTACTAAGCCATTTGTAATCACAACTTGGTATAGACCCCCTAACTCTTCAGTGGATCTTTTCTCTCATCTTGATATACTTTTAAGGAAATTAGATACTGAAAATATCGAGCATTATCTCATGGGGGATATAAATTGCGACCTTCTTTCTGAGAATAATGCGAATGTTAATGCTCTTGTGAACGTTTCGGATGTATATGGTCTAAAGCAACTGATCACTGAACCAACTCGAATTACACCTTCTTCTAGGTCCCTTATAGACTTAATTTTCACCAATCAGCCGGATCTTATCTCCTTTTCGGGTGTATCTCATGTTGGTATTAGTGATCACAGTTTGATTCTGGGCCCGCTTTTATTCTTACTCTACATTAATGATTTACCTCAGTGCCTTGATTTTTCTCATCCTCGTATGTATGCTGACGATACCAGCATTACTTACGCTGGCAAAGATTTAAATGAAATTGATGATTATCTCAACAAGGATTTGAAATCTGTTAATACCTGGTTGTCTTCCAAAAAACTCATATTGAACCTGACTAAGACCGAATTCCTAGTAATAACTTCAAGGCAAAGGCGAGTTTTCTTGTCAGACAATCCGTCTCTTACCATTAATAATTTTCCCATTGAGCAGGTGTCTTCAACAAAATCTCTCGGTGTATCTATCGATGAAAACTTAAGCTGGAAAACCCACATTGAAACTGTTTGTAAGAAAATCTCTTCAGCTTTAGGCTTAATTAAGCGCATTAGAGATTTTGTACCATTCTACACTCTTTTGAACATCTTCAATGGTTGGGTAAAGCCCCAGTTTGACTACTGCAGCTTAGTATGGGATTGCTGCAGTACAGGTCTCGCCGAAAAACTTCAGAAATTGCAGAACCGTGCGGTTCGTATATTGTTGTCCGCCCCTTATGATTCTAGCGCTACTGACCTGTTCCGTAGACTTCATTGGAAAAATCTAAGGAATCAGAGGCTTTTTGCCAAAGCCATTATGATGTTCAAAATTCTAAATGGACAGACACCTGATTATTTATCAAATAAATTCATCTTTCGTAATGATACTACTATTTATAGATTACGAAATAGTGAAATGAGGCTGGCTCTTCCGCAACCTCGTACCGATTATGTTCGTAAAAGTTTCTCTTATAGCGGTGCCGCGTTGTGGAATAGCCTTCCGACTGATATTAGAGTATCTAAAACATTAGGTGAGTTTAAAACGAAGCTAAGTAACTTCAGTTTTGAGTGAACTAATGACACGGCGTCCCTGAAAAGCGTACTTTTATTTTCATTTATTTTCAGTTTCTAATTAAGTAGTTAGCTTAGTTTGTTTAGATTAGGCTTTTAATCTTTGTATATATTTTTATAATGATTATATAGTTTTAATTTTTGCATTTGTAGATATTTTTAGCTTATATACGACTGAGTGGAATTTACCGTGTATAAATAAAGTGATCTATCTATCTATCTATCTAAAGTTTCAACAAAGCTTGTCAGTAAAAACCGTCTATTTAATTTGGATTAATGCCTTTTTTCTTCTTCTAAGTTACGATTTAGAGACGCTGAAGCTTATTATAACCGAAAAGACTTGCCGTCAATTAGAAATGTCCATGTGGTATTTTGGGCCTGATCAGATTTTGGTTCGGCAACAATACGGTTATCAGTAAATTACGTGGAGGTAGTCTTGAAAATTACGGATAATATGAAGTGGCTGTGACAAAAGGATATATCGTATACTTAACAACCATCACTCGCCAGTTAATAACAACCTACCACTGCATCTTTTTTGGTCTAAACTGCAATATTATTATATCATAATACGTGAATAAGAAATCTGTGGCTCCAAGTAATGAAGCGCTAATTAAATCAGGAAGCAAGCTTTGCGATATAAACATTTCGTATTATAAAACACCCATTTGGGACTTCTTTTCTGAAGGAAAATAACTTGGCAGCCATTCTAAATGCAATCACAACGTCTCTCGTAAGACTACTTGAAAATCTCTTTGAACTTTTAGGAAATTTCAAATGCATGCAATTCAGTAGTTAATTACAATCCCACTCTTCCAGTCTATATGCAAACAGTGTCCGGATATTTTTCTCTTACTATAAATGCTTACCTGGCTTCAGGTTTAGAGGCATGCTCCTAATCTACAATTCCTTGAAAGTGAAGCGACATTAAAAGCTTTGACTTAACCCAGCAATAAATTGGTTGCTATTGCGTCATTGCGAATAATGAAAATTCAGGTTGATTCATGCATACGTGACGAGCTGAGGTCGTGATATGGCAACTTCAGTATAGTTTGCTAGCTATGATTGACTTCAGTTTTTTCTCATCAAGATTCATCTCATTGATACTTCAGAGAATGATTAGGTATAGAACTTGCATGAGAACCTGAAGAACTGGTGGATAATGTTATGTACAGAATATTTATTCATACCCAGTCCCCTCTGCAAACGACCTAGGTATTATAAATTGGGGACGTCTAAGACGGTCCGTTTTCCTCGCCAAGTCGCTGAATGTCTGACTAAATTGCCACAAAATGTTTCACAACAACACTTTCCCTTTCTCTATCGGGATTTTTTATTTATTGCTTTCTTAGTCAGCACAGATCCATAGTGGCAACCAGACTAATTCCTTGGCGACTAATGACTTGGCGAGGAAAACGGACCGTCTTTTACTCGCAACGACGCACTTGTGATCGATTTTATCGCTGGGTTAAGGTTTTTAATGTTGCTTCACTTTCAAGGAATTCTAGGAAAGAGGCGTGCCTCCAACCAGAAATCAGGTAAACATTTATAGTAAGATAATTTATCCAGGAAGAGTGGGACTGTAATTAGCCATAATCGCATGTATTTGAAATTTCCTAGTAGCTAGTCTCACGAGGGACGTTGTGATTGAATTAGAATGACTGCTAAGTTGTTTTCCTTCAGAAAATAAGTCCCAAATGGGTGTTTTATAATAAACAATTATTGGATGAGGTTGAGCATGATATCATGAATTATCAAAACCGAGGTCTGTGTTATCTGCCGAAGCCGAAGGCTTCGGCAGATAACACAGACGCGAGGTTTTGATAATTCATGATCTCATGCTCAACCTCATCCAATAATTGTTTATTATAAAACACCCATTTGGGACTTATTTTCTGAAGGAAAACAACTTAGCAGTCATTCTAATTCAATCACAACGTCCCTCGTGAGACTAGCTACTAGGAAATTTCAAATACATGCGATTATGGCTAATTACAGTCCCACTCTTCCTGGATAAATTATCTTACTATAAATGTTTACCTGATTTCTGGTTGGAGGCACGCCTCTTTCCTAGAATTCCTTGAAAGTGAAGCAACATTAAAAACCTTAACCCATCTGCAGCAGATATTGCATTTATCATGTCAAGTTCACAAGCTATTGTGAATTGATTGAATGCTCTCCACCAAACAGATTTTTCATAGTGAGTCTGATGTATAATAATACGAAATGTTACCACAAAGCGTTCTTATTTCCTGATTTAATTAGCGCTTTATTACTTGGAGCCACAGACTATTCACTTATCATGATATAATAATATTGCAGTTTAGACCAAAAAAGATGCAGTGGTAGGTTGTTATTAACTGGTCCACGTAATTTATAACCGTATCGTTGCCGAACCAAAATCTGATCGGGCCCAAAATACCACATGGACATTTCTAATTAACGGCAAGTCTTTTCAGCTATAATAAGCTTCATAGTCTCTAAAGAAAGAAAAAAGGCATTAATCCAAATTAAATAGCCGGTTTTTACCGGCACGCTTTGTTGAAACTTTAACCGGAAGTGGCCTGGTTAGTCATCTTCTTTTAAGTTTTTCCTTAGTAAAAAAGCCTCAACCTTAGTATTTTTTTCTTGACATTACTAAACCAAGGGCTTAACTTTGTAAGGATATTAAAACTTCATGATATAAAACATGGGCATGGAAAATATAAGGTCTCAAAAACAGGCCATTTCCGGTTGCTTTCCATAAGCTTCAAATAGGACCAAGTTGTGATAACAGCCACAGCCTAACGAAAAATTTTCGCGAACTAATGTTTTTAGCCATAAAAGCCTATGGATAGGGCATTACAAATATGGTTTTGTTTTTGACTGAAGTTAATTGTACGTCGCTCAAAGAGAGATTGAAAAGTGGCCAAAATTGCACTAAAAATCAGCCTCTGGGGACCCTTGAGGGGCTGATATTTAGAACTCGACTGGAAAAAGGAAGCTAAAACTGGCATATTACATAGCTCCACATAATGACTTTGTGTATCGATTTTGAGCAAAATCGGCTGACCTTCATTTCCAAGTCTGCCCCGGTCTCTCAGGAAGAAGCTCTTAAGTCCATATTGATTACACAATGTTATAACGGTTTCCTTGTTTTAAATTGTACCCATAAGGAGGATATAATGCAAGACAATAGGTAAACGCAGCTTATATCATAAGGATCAGACGAGGAGGCATGGTAGCCGAATGATTAAGAAGTCCAGTTTTGTCCTCTAGCAGGGATCACCCATTGTATTCTTGGGTAAGATACTGTACTCTCACAATGCCCTTCCCCCTCTCCCAGATGTAAACCTGGGAGGTGCTCTGGGGGAAGAAACCTTGCAATGGGGTACGAGTTGATATGAGGTAGGCAATGGCTTCCACATACATGGAAACCCCATGTTATAACAGTTGTGCACCTGTTAAACTCCCCTGTGTTAAATGGCATGATTAATTCCTGCAAACAATACTGTCTCTGTGGCAATGTATACTCCTACTTAATTTTGTCTTGTATTTCACTATGAGTTGATCAAAAGGTTGACACTCTGTTATCACCAGGAAATGAATAGAAATATGATTGATGACAAAAAAAGCAAATGACTGTGGCTGCAATAATTTATTTATTTATTCTTCGAGATATTACTGAATCAGATCAAACCTACGGTTCTGGGTAATCAAAGTAAACACAAAATAGAAAGGTATTCTGGAGAAAAGCTACATTCTTGCCAGTCACTATTAAATTGAGCAGTAGAAATGCGGTAATCCAAATTCAGTTGAACTGAACTGAAGCTAAAGTTTAGAGACTTTACTTACCCAGAGTAAAAGAGTGACAAAAGTGGGTCATTTCTCCAGCATAAACCTGCACTACAAGCTGAAGTTTCCACCACCGTATTGACCAACTGTACATGTTCGAACTTTGCAAATCAACGAACTTACTAAAGGCATAAATATTTATCCAGCTTAAGACTGTGACAGTCTTTCCGTATATATCTTCGTTAGTTTGATGTAACGTAGACGAATGAACCTCTTCTGACCTCATCTATTTTGAGAAAAACTTTCAGCAGCAAACATGGCCGCCAGTTTAACATTTGATCACGTGACTTTGTTTATCCCGTGACTGAAATACTCACGAGACACTCACGAGACCGCTCCAATGAAAACACCACTCACGTGCCTCCTCATGGAGTAGATTTTCTATTGACTGGCTACCTGCTTGTATTGTGGAAAGAAAAATCGTCCCGGCGACACAATTAGAGGTAAAGTGAAGAACGTTTTTTGCTATAGCAGATAGTATGGCCGTACTTGGCGGGAGAGCTCGAATTTTCCGCCGTACGGGCGAAAAAAAGGGAAACTCGTGAGGCGTCCCGCTCCTCACTTCGAAGCATGGAAACTAGATAGCGGCGCAAAGGTTACTGGGAGAATTAAAATGGCGGGAGGCAGTGTTCGTAGCTAATTTCGTGGTGCAACTCGATAATTTTTGGACAGCTGGAAGGTATTTTAATAAGCTCTATTTTATAGATGTTTGTGTCAAAGTCTTCCTGATACTTGTATTTAGTTTCTGCGGACTAAATATATGCTGTTTAATACTGTCACTGGCCCAAACACAAAACTTAAAGCTTATTTCATTTTTTGTAGGTCATACGCTGCGGGGTTGAACCAAGTCAAAGCTTGGAACTAATTGTATGTCCTGGTGATCCGATCAGCGGAAATAGAACATCAAATTCGGTTTTCTATAAGTAGGACGTCAAAGTTTTCTGAAGCCAGAAAAGTGGTTGGGAAGACACGAAAGAAAGTCACTTCTTACGAAGGAAAAGGAAGTCTTCTCACGAAGGACCTTATCACGTGGTTCGCAAAATGGTATTGGTGTTTTCTCTGACAGAGGCAGGAGAACAACAAATTGGTTGGGTCCTTGGAAAGTACCAAGCAACTATGGGTGCTGTTGGAAAGGCATGCCATATTTGCCAAACTTCCATGCCAAAATCGACGGTACAATTACTATATATTTTGGACACAATTTTACCAAGGTAGCAACTTTTATAATAATTATAATAAAAAATAATTATAAAAATTGTTACCTTGGTAAAAGTATTTGGGAAGGCTCCTCGGTGTAGAAGATGTCAACACAGGGCACATCACAATAGAACACCGCCTTGCTAACCTATCCTTTTATTTTCTCTTGTTGTATGCCAAATGTGTCTTCTACGCCAAGTAAGAGCCACAAAGCAACAAAGCTTTGTGAAATAATTAACAACTATTCACCGAAGTGGAGGTGGCTAGTGGTGGATATTTACCGAGCCGCGAAGCGGCGAGGTAAATATCCAACGCTAGCCACCGACACTGAGGTGAATAGTTGTTTTAGTATATACTAAAACAGTGAGATAATATACACCACAAAAACTTAATTTGGATGATTTCTTCACTTGTCACGGCCGCATACCGGGACGCCATTTTCTCTTGAGTCGCTCGGAGGTAAATAGCACAGGATATTCGGAGTTTGACGAGCCAATCAGCGCGCGCGTTTAACACTATCCACTGTTTTAGTATATACTAATTAAGCTTAACACATGCAAAGAATCTTGTGACACTTTAATTATTTTGTGGAAAATTTATTAGTTTTCTGTAAATCATCTCTATTTTCTTAAACTGAAATGTTTTGTCACTATTTATATTTTTTTATAGTATCGTTTGATGTTGCTTCGTATTTTGATATAATTAGTCTAGGCATATACAAGTCACCATGTCGATTCCTGGCTATTTAGTGACTAGCTTTGATTATCATAATTGAGCAATAGCTGTAGTGGTAATTCTCTAACCATTTTTAGCTAAAATGGTTTGAAATTGGGATATTTGAGACTATGGTGACTTATAGCAATACAAAAGTAAGCAAGATAATTATCATAATACGAGTAATTAGCTAATACTGGTTTATTGTGAGACATTCTGTGAATGTTTTTGAAGTTTATGGAGTGACTTTGCTAACTTTAGGTTTTATTACCTGAGTCAAATAAAATCGCTTTAAGTCGCCTTAAGTAGCCTTAAGTCGCCTTAATTCGCCTTAAGTCGCCTTAAATCGCCTAAAGTCACAATGATTTTTTTGCCAATTTCATTTAAGTCGCCTGAAGTCGCCTTAAATCGCCCAAAGTCGCCTTAAGTTACGGCGACTTAAGGTCCCAGAGTAGGCCTTCGGTAGTAGTTGGTCTTGATGCATTGATATTGGGCAGCGATAATGAAACCTTCTGTTTCTGATTTGAGGCCAGGTGTACTCGGCCAATTGTGAGTTTTGTCTTGGTCTACATCCTTCCCTTTTGTTCTCTTTGAGTAATTTTCGATCCGTTCGAATAAGAATAAAAGATATAAAAGGATCAATACCACATAAACCCATTCAGTTGCTTAAACTTCCTTTAACACAAAAATGTTGAAACGAGCGAGACGTCCACGAGGCTTTTACGCGTCGTTATTTGATAACGCTCGCCAAATTTATGCAAGAATACACAGCTTCGATTCGCGTATCACTACCCAAGCAAACATTATGTTGAAGAACTGACAACATAATGTCCTTTTAGTGGGAGGCATTTCCTGTTATTCAACAGTCTGCCGGTTCAGGTTTCCTGACCAATCAGGAGAATGCACGTGTCCGAGGTGTAACTAAAAGTTATGTCATCTGTTACAACCGGCCCTTTCTGCAATTATCGTCATCCTGTGAACTCCAACTCTAAAGTCGCTTGTCGAAACTTTTTCAGGCAAGTTCTCTCTATCTATATTTTACTGTTTATTAAGCTTGCTGTCTGTCTCGTTAACTTTCTCCTTTGACATAACTGCCTTCCTTATTTTATTTTATCGGCGATAGTTATGGCTACACGCAGCACACTTACACTCCGCGTTTTAGCTCTGGGTCATTCTTTCATTCGTCGTTTACGAGATTTCATTCAACGCAACCCTAGGGATTTAGATTTTTGCGTTTGAAATAAAGGATCCAGCTGCCAGCATTTGGCATGGCTTTGGAGGACCTTGGAGAGCTTACAATGGCCAAGACAATCCGTCATGGTCTGCATGTTGTGCAATCTGTCCCCCCTGACATTGTTATTGTGCAAGTTGGCACGAATGATTTGTCGTTTCGCCCTCCTTTGCCAGTGGGTTCTGATCTTGAGGATTTCGTCTGCTTGCTGTGTGATTCATATGACGTTCAGTTTATTTGTGTATATGCCAAACTGTTCGTCGTCGTCCGGCGATATCGTTTAGCAGAAACGTTGACATTTTAATGCGTTACCTTCGGGTGGTATTAGAACCGATCCAATACGCCATTTATTGGGATCACAGAGGTTTTTGGAAGGCAAGTTATAATTTCTTGGCTTCGGATGGCGTTCTTTTAAACAACAGGGGGCAATATTTGTGTCGTTGAGGTCTTTGAGTCGTTGGGAACTGTTAAGTTGTTTTGCCAGTTCCTTTGATCGGTTGCCAAGCCCTGTTTGTGTCAGCCTTTGACTATGTAATTTCTTTTGCCTCTTGCTTTTTGTTTTTGCTTTCATTAAATACTTTTAAAATAAAACTTGCTGTACCGTAAAATGTTAGCCTTCGTTTATGGGAGTCAGCTTAAATAAGCTAAGTGAGCAAACGATAAATTTTATTGTCCGTTAACTTTCTTTAGTTATTTATCCCGTGCTTTTTACTTGCGAGCGTACCTAGTTTTTACGTTGTCCTTTTGCTCATAACTCGATGCAAAAGTTCTTATCTTGTTTTATATTTAAAAAATCGACCACCATTCAGTTTCACAGCTGTCACTGAGTTTTATGCTTAAATGAAGCGAAACATTGGTTTTTTTCTAAAAGGCGGAGCTTAGATTTATTAATATGCAGGAGCGAGGTT
>CBDDTI010000683.1:0-7511 GCA_965233585.1 bacterium | reverse complement strand
CGTTTTAGCTGAACAATCGAAAACAATGCGTACTTTAGTCGTAGTTTTGTCCATACGAATGACTGGAAAGTAAGGCAAATACCAAACTTCTGGTGGCAACGGCTCATCTGGTTCAACCCTTCGCAAGTAACCTTTCTCGACGTAAGCCTGGATGATTTGTGAGTACTCTGTTCCTAGAGCACAGTTCTTCTTCAATTTATTTTCTGTATTGCATAACCGGGATAATGCTGTGTGATGATTATCAGGTAACAGAGGCTTATCCTCTTTCCATGGTACTCCCACTTTGTATCCATTTCCAGTGTAACTAATCGATTCCTTCAGTTTCTTCAAGGCTTCGTTCTCCTCTGCGGTGAAAATCATAGTGTCGTGTCTCTCAATGCCACAGTTTTCTATCTCCCAGAATCCCTTTAGGGTACGATCAACGTCACAACAAACATCGCTGACACTGACATTGGGGTCTCTGGTAAACAAAGTACGGCTAATATGTGACCTTGCTCCTGTCCACTGCTTTCCTTCTGGTGAGCCAATGCATGTCCAACCAAATGGCCCCAGTCGAGCAACTGGGTCCCCCTCCTCACCACGTACATCTGCTCTGGAATAATGCAACTCTGCATTGTCCACACCAATTAACAAATCCACAAGACCTTCCTGAACAGGTTCAGCAAAGTCACATTCCTTAAGGTGAGACCATCTATTCTTACTTTGTTTCCAGTTCTCTACCTTGTAGTTTCCAGTTACCCTCTTAGGGCAAGTCTTTACTTTAATGTCCTTACTAAACTCCCCATCAAGGCTCTCAATTGTCACGTCCAATGGCATTGACTGAAATGTTTCCACCTCATTGTTCAAAACATTGACTGTAACTGTGTGGTATCTCTCCTTGAGACCAAGAACTCCCGCAACTTCTTCATTAATAAAGGTCTCGTTTGAACCATCATCCAGAAGAGCATTCACCTTCACCTTGCGGTCATTTGCTTTTAACCACACTGGCACAGTACGAAGAGAAAGAGTCTCAGTTACTGTCTCCTGCTTGGAGGTCGATGTGTGTGTATGAGCTGGTGCCCCCTCCCGTGCAGACACCACTCTCCCATCCTTTGTGTTACTCTGTGCAAAGCCATGCAATAAGTGATGATGATTTCGTTTACAACCATTAATGTTACAAGGTCGAGCCTTAGTACAAGCTCTTCCTTCATGATCACTTGCCAGGCAACGAAAACAAAGCCGTTTATCTCTTGCAACATTCCAACGTTCGTTCACTCCCATATTCTGGAAACGTCTACAGCTCCACACTCCATGGTTTCCTCTACAGTACACACATGGTGGTTTGTTTGTAGGCACTGCTGGTTCTTTACCAAAGTTATTGCCTTCGCTGAACAAATTCCTGATGCGACCACCTTTATCAACCTGTTTGCCGCTATCCATAGCAGTCCCAACAGTCTCAGCTTCGATTCCATGTGCCATTTCGACTGCCTCAACTCGGATCCTCACTTCCTCCTTCAACCAATCCCTCAAGCTAAACACAGACCTGTCTTTCTTGTGTTCTCTCAGCCAGCGACTGTAGCTTTCAACCTGACTATCTGCAAACTTCTTCACCAGCAAACTATGCAATGCACCATCCCCCAACTCTCCACCACGCCCTTCTGCTTGCAACTTCACAACAGCTATGCGAACAAGATCAGCAAATCGCTCAAACGAATGTACATCATTGCTCTTCAAAGGTGGCATTTTTTCGATCTGGTCCATATAAGCTTGTAACTTTCTTCGTTCACCACCAAATTTCGACTGGAGAATTTCCTTGGCTTCTTTGTACTCTGGGTCTGAAACTCCTAAGCCCCTGATGGCCTCAAGAGCAGTTCCTGTAAGGCTCTGTCTCAATCTAGCCATTTTAATATTCGTTGGCTCCACCCCTTGGTCGACAAGACTCAAAAACATATCCCAGAAATCCTCGAATTTACTTTTCTCACCACTAAACATTGGTACCTTTAAAGGTTTAAGTCGCTGGTTACAGTTACCCGAGTGATCTGAACTTGACGACTGGCTGTGGGCGGGCGAATGCGTTGGTTGAGCAGGTGACGTGGACGAGGGCGTCTGCAGCAATGTCTCTTTTGCTGCATTGGCATGTTTTTTCTCCAAGATGTCCTTAATTACCCGTTCCGCTTTTTCAATAACATTGTTTACTTCTTTCTCCAGACTCTCTGCTTCTTCCGCGACCGCTTTCTTGTTCTCATTGTCTCCTAAGCGTAAGTAAACTTGTTGCAGTTCTTCCATGACGGTGAGGCATGCATCCAATACCTTCCACAAAGTTTCGATTTCATTTTCAATCGACTCGGAATCTTCGCCACTCGCATTCAGTCTTTCTAAATTGTGGCGCGTTTTGGTAACTGCAGTCTTCCTGCCTCTCTTCTCTCGTTTGAGTTCTAGAATTCTCTCCTCTTCGTTAACTTCTTCAGACTCCCCTGAAGTTGGCATAATCGAGCGATGTAAAGAAAAACGCTTGTCAAATGCTCGACAATGTTCAAGACCTTGTTGATTCGATTGTTTAACCCTCGCGAGCGAGTCCAATGAGTGATAGTTCCACACCAAACTAACGATACACAGCAATAAAAACGTGAAGCGAAAACACATGAAGTAGAAACCTACCAGCGTTTTAGGCAGTGTTTGAAAGCTCCTCGATGATTTAAGACGTAACTACTATAATTCCTTTGCAAAGTTCCAAAAGACGAAGTCCAAGATGGCCAAATATGAGGTAAATAATCCAACACGACAAATACGATGCGAAGCGATGGCAGCGATCAACAAAATCCCAATACGAGGCGAACCACAAACCTTCAGCACGATATCATTCGCTAACTCAATCCAGATAAATCCTTCGTGCAGTTCCAAACGGCGAATCCAAGATTGCAAAATCCACTGCAAACACGACAAGCGAAACGATGCGAAAAGCGCGGGTAAATCCAAACACGATGCGAAGAAATGCGAATGACAAACCTTGACCTCGATAAATTCCACTAGCTCGAACTGTCCCGTCGTGGTCGCCAAAAAATGTTGAGAACGACGCAATAAATCCGCGATTAAACACAACGTTTTACTTTATTTTGACTAGCAAAAACCTCCATGGCGAATACTCGAACTTACAACCTCAAAACCCGCGTGGAACTCCGTAAAAGTACTTGACATTTGATCCCTGTCACTCATTTCTAAATAGGGCACATGTAACACAACGTCACGCTCTCCTGAACACTGTTACTAACGTCATTTCCTGTTCGTTGATTCACAGCTGACATTGGAGGCAACATGGGTCTTTTCTTGGGTTGCAGTATCTTGTCGGTCTTTGAATTTGTGGATCTTTTTATTTTGCTGTGCTTACGAAAATGCAGACGAGACGAAATTTCGCGGTAATTATGGAAAGCTGATAACTGTAAAGTTCCTGAAGTAAGGGGCTTCTCTTCTTTCTGATTTATCTTTCTTCGTGTATCAATAGTTCTGGAAGATCACAGCTTTCAGTCGAGTAAACAGCGTGAGTTATTTTGTGGGATAGGTGAATAGACCTTGGTAAACGGACCTTATTCAAAATAACTGCCATGTTTTGACGCGTTTGACGATGATTGAGGAGGATTACGAACACCCACTGACTTGAGATGATTGCGCCAGACTTTTCAAGATGTATTATCGCGTGACTTTTAGAACATAGTTGATGAATACCTACTGCCGGAGTTGAGCTTGCATTATTTTTTTTATAGACTCGCGGCTAGAGCTTGTATGTTACTGATGTTGTCCTGCCAGGGTGCTCACTGACCACCTGTTCTTAGATGGAAATATTTTTCCAAAAACGTAAACACTACGTTCTAAACCAAATAGGCGACTATGTGTTTTAAAAGAAAATAATGCATTTTCAATGTTCCGCTCGCGGGTACACCTGCACAGTTTGTCTAGATCTCCTCGAGACTATGGAACATCATCTTCTATTTGTAAATTAGAATCGAAAGCACAGTGCAAAACTGGAAAGGAACCTTAAATGGTAACTCCGCAAAATCTCGATTTGTGGGTGCAGCTCGAATTCATTCAGCTATTACTTAGGAAACAAGTACGACTTTAGCCATTTGCGTATTTTACTCTCCTAACAGTTATCTTTTTTAACTTTAAGCGGCCTAACTTGTACCAAACCATGACTTTAAACCAATAAGCGATGGACACAACCTTATATGGGCTGACTCCAGAATATCTAGGGACCAATTTTATGCTGCGCGACGACGTTACCAGACATCGATTAACGGATGGCATAAATAAGTTACTACAACCCACGCTGATTTTGTGAGAAAAAGTTTTTGTACAGCGGAGCTGAGTCGTGGGACAGCTCGCCATCCTTTTTGCGACAAGCAATTGCAACATCCCGAAATTATTTTAAAACTAAACCATCAGCGATAAAATTCACACGTGACATTCGTTGAAAACAGCTTTTATTACTTCAATCTTGTTCTTTTACGTTATAGCTTGTTACCAAGATAGATATACTTAGTTAGTGCTTAATATTTTAAGTAGACTGACATACCTCAAAGATATACAACAACAAAACTTTTTGTAATTCAATGACTATTTGTTTGCCGTATAAAGCAAAGCCGCAGGGGGGTAGGGGGGGCAAGGACCCACCGTAATGCACCCCCTGATGCAGCTCGCGGGTAGGGTTGGAGGGTATTGAAAATGGTGCTTCTAAGCTAAAAACGGGGTGTGTTATGACACAAAGCTAGTGACCTCACCAAACTACCTATTATACTGCTATTGGATGAAATCCAACACTGTAGGCTGTCTATCTATTAGAGAGCTTAAGCAAACCACGACGGCAAAGGCAACCAGACAGCCACCAACTAAAGGTTAAAAACTACGTCAATGGCTGCGCACGTGCGTTATTTAAGAATTGGTTCATGCTTAGCGTGCGTATATTGAGTTATGGATGCACGCGGGAAGTTTGGAGAGTACAAAAGAAGCGTAAGAGTTGCTCGAGGCGCAGCCGAGAGCAACTCTAGCTTTTTGAGTGCTCTCCAAACTTCCCAAGTGCATCCATAACTCGATATACGCACAGCTAAAAGCATGAACCAATTCTTTTATAACATGGCGACAACAACTTGGGCACTAAAATATGTCTTATTTCTGATTGACCACAATTAGTTTTCACGATGAATGGTGAAGGAAAACGGCAACAGTCTTTATTATCCTAACACGACACAATCAGTTAAGCAACAGTTGAACGAAAACGCTTAACAAGGTCTCTAAAATTGTCAATGAAAAATTCGCTTCTTCGAATTCAGCTTATTAAATTAAAACGAATGTAGCCAGACAAAGTAAAAATACTCAATGAAAATGGAGATAAACAAGGTCAAAATACTCACTTTGAAGTAGGGTTTGGATTGTTCGGAATATTTTAAAATTCTTCACTTTGCCGAAACTTAAACAAAAGGAACTTGTACTAAACTCGACGGAAATTTTGCAGCTGAAATGAAACTGCACACTTCAGTTGCATCATAGAACAGTCTGCGGGAATCTCTAAAAAGATTGGATTTTTTGGAGTGAAGGTATCCTGAAAAAACTCATTATAAGGACGAATTATGTCTTCAAACGAAGAAGCTGATGCTCAATTAAAAAAGGTGAATTTTGTTTTCGTTTCTGTGCAATCAACAGTGTATTGCTCTTGTAAATCATTAGTAACACCGCTCTTGTTGCACTTTGAATAACAGCGAGTTAATTCTGAATAGAAATCCCAACTGGTGAAATATCTCATAAAGTGGGTGAATTTTTTATGGCTATAAATCCTATACTTTATAAAGAGAAACAAAAAGAAGTCAGACAAACTTTTCCTAAAGCATTGTCAGTTGCAGAATGTTGAGAGAAAGTAATTACTACAAGTCTGAGATGCTCAAATTGTGAAAAACACTACTTTGAAGTTAGTAGGAAGTTTTGTGCACCGCCTATGTTTTTCACACAACATGAAATATTTCATCTCGGTGTTTTTGGCGATTTGGTCATGTTGGACGTGTGAGACTTGTTGCATTCAGTTTCTCTCGACATTTTGTACCTCGTGAAATTTCTTTGTTACTCTTTTCATTTTTTCTTTAAACGCAACCCTGTCGTTTCAGGCCTTTCAAGAGCTCCAGGTCAAGATGTTGGAGTCGAAGCAGAAGCTGGCACAGGGAGTGGCTGAAGCAGAAATGTGTAAAGCCGAGGCAAAGAAGGCCGAATTAACGAAGAGAGAGCTCAAATCACTCCCCGATAGCACTCCTACTTATCTGGCAGTGGGAAGAATGTTAGTCGGTTATTCGATTCGTTGTTTTTATGATTGAGTGGGCCAGATAATATGCAAAACAAAGGTCATATGCCTTCCAATCTCTCTTCTAAAGAGTGCAGATGAATACAATGCCGAAGAAAGACTTACTTTTCGTTTAGTTATAATCAATGATTTCTTCAGGTTTGTGAAGCATTCATTATCAGAGGGAGTAGCAGAGCAAGACAGAACAATCCAAGAAGCAGAAACCACACTGGCTTCAATCCAGGTCAAAATGCGACTCTTATTGCCACTTGTAAATCATTCATTGAACTTGTACGTCGAAAAAAATAGAATGCCTAACTTCGTTGTTCTTAAAAGTATTCTATTCTTTTTAGAAAAACTTGATGTTGTTTTTCAGAGACAAAAAGAATATTTAGAAAAGAATTTGAAAGAAGCGGAGGCTAATTTAAGAGAAATGGTGCAACAAAGACAAGCCAACAGATGATTTTTTTTGTTAAAGCTTATCTATCAATATTTGTCGTCTTTTTTTAGTATTGTTTAGCTAAGTGGTGTATCCCTTTGTGTGTTTGGTGTAAGTAACTGACAAATCGTTTATACGAAAGTAAACCGTTTGAACAGTGCAACATTGTTTGCTAATTATATACGCGGCATTAAAGGTGATAATTCTGTACTTCTTCCAATATTGTTTTAATCAATCGTGCTAACAAATGTTTCGAAGTTATTAAAAGAGTTTGATTTCTGTGGTGATGGCTTCTTCTTGTAATCAGTGTTGGGTAACAGTTTTGGTGCTACTAGTATTGGCTAAAACTATTCCGTCTGAAGAAATCGATTTCACCATTATTTTGCCTCATGGAGTCGTAAGTTCGCTTTTGATCTTTGTTACCTATTTTTGGAAACACAGAATAATAGCATGTCTTCATTTGTGGACATAGTGGAGTTTTGATTTATTTTTTATTTCAAAATCTGTTTTCAGATAGATTGCTATACTCAAAATATCTCTGATGAGAAATATGCTTCGATGGAGATTGATTATCAGGTTTCCTACTTATAAACAGAAGTAACAGAGGTCTTTTTTGTCTACTAACAAATAGTATGTCTGTCAGAGTGGTGTGTTATAAATAGTAAAAAAATTCTTTTCTCTCCAAAAAAATTATACTAAAAACTTAATTGACTCTGCAATACGAATTCATTTACACCAAGTTTTTGTCTAATTTCTGTAGCAAAATTGTGAAGGAAA
>CBDDTI010000682.1:0-7779 GCA_965233585.1 bacterium | reverse complement strand
GACAAAGTAGCTTCCTCTAAGAAACATACCCAACTGAAAACTAGAAAGGTATTAACACATACCCTATTTATGACCAAAATGACCAAAATTGATACCCTATTTAAGAGAGTCGTACAGGGGGGTCTCTGGCAGTCTGTTTACGAACTGAAAAAGGAGAGGATCACGGATCACCGCTATAAAAATTTTGTTTTCCTGAATCACAAAAATAAGCAGATAAGATACTCTTTCCAATGGCCTGTTCTTACATTAGAAATAGTCTTAAAAGAAAGCAAAGTCACAGATGGCTATTAGTCAAGGCTCCATATTGCAAATCACATACCTAAGTCACTCTCAATAGACCAATCTAACTAAGTGAGAACTTGCATCTCAAAATCGTGTAGAACAGAGTTGTAAAATCACAAATATCGGTTATTAATTCAGGTTCTTCATGAGTCTCGCAAAACCTTCAGGTCACAGATCACGAAGAATAATTTCCCAAATTCATTTTTCATGGAAAATATAATCAGCTAATTACATATCACAAGAATACCCTAGTAAGACCCGCTTTTTATAACCAAAACAGCTGAAAAACCATACCCTTTGGGGCTGTTGATACCTATATAGCCAATATAAGGGAGTACCCCTCTCCCAAGTTTTAAGGCTCAGGGTGAGACATGGGATCTCTTAGAAACTCCAGAAATTAAAATCTATCTGAATTAATCAGTAACGTTCTTGAAAAATATGTCCATCACACCTTCCATAACAAACTGTTCTGCTCTCTTTTACTGAGACTTTGTTCAAAACTTGTTGTTCCTCCAATCCATAGCCGTGGATTTCCATCCGTTGTGGGGAGAGATCTACTCAGTCTTAAAGACTATACTGGTGATGAGATTAGATACCTGTTATGGACTGCTACTGATTTGAAGGAAAGAATTAAAAAATCCAAAGAGGTGGGCAAAGAAAAGTTGTATTTCAAATAGATTTCTTGAGTTCCTGTGCTGGGGAAGAAATGATAAAAAAAAGTAAAGCCTAATCATAATACAAATGTATTGACTGTACATAGTGAAGCTTATTACATTGACGTCCTTTAGATTGTCATAATAATGTCTAAGTAGAAGGGGACACATAGTTTTGTATTGGATCACAGTAGATAATCCTCAAATTAGTGCCTGGGGCATTTATTTCAAATTTAGAAGAAGACATGGAAGAAGACATGGAACACTTATTCAAGGGACGTACTTTATTGAGGGGGCACTTATTTAATTTTTCCCAAATCGTGGTCAAAATGATCATTTGTTTTGTCTGTATCAGCTCCTCAGAAGTCTCATTAGAATGAAAAAGAACTACGTCATATGACACCGCCTTTAGCTTGTCTAGTCCTGTTGTACAAGGTTGGTTGGCTCTAGGCCATGAATCAGCAGATCTATGCTACCATCCGTTCCATTGCGACGACCAATGGGCAGTGCTGGAATGAGTTGATAATCGCCTGCTTGTGATTGAACACCATCAAAATTATACAATCCTCTTTTGCTGTCTCTCAGCACTCTTAATATTTAAAATGGAAGAGGGGTGCTTTTTCAAGGGGAGGCTCTTATTTTAAATTTTAGCTGATAGGAGGGGCGCCCTCATTTGAAGGAGGCACTTATTTGAAAGGAGGTGCTAACTCACCGATTTATGGTATATACAAAAAAGCCCAGAACCTTCCCCGTTCTCATTTCTCAGGGAATAGTATACATTCCATTATTGGTTCAGTGCCGTTTGGAAATTGACATAAATGTGATGTTCAGTGATAAAAGTAATTCTCAGAACTTATTTTAAACAGAAAAAATGGTTTCATTTTATTCTTAGACAATTCAACTTTTGGAAGGAAAATCAGCTGCTCTTATTTTCCAGAAGCGTAGTACAAGAACAAGAGTGTCAACAGAAACTGGTAAATATCCAGTTCCCTGGTTTTTTTTTTTGTTACATTCATTTGTGACATTATTGGGAAGCATGACTTTTTTAGAGTTATAATTATTTTTGAAGAACAGCTCCTGACAAAAAAGCTTTCAGCCATCTGTCGTCTTGTCTGTTAGTTATACAGTTACAAATCTGGTGTAAAATTAAGTTTTAATTTAAAGGATATTTCATGATCAATATTTTCTCTGGCAACCATTGATCAGTAAGTTAGCAACAAGATGTATTGGTTTGCAGGTTTTTCAAACCATTTTGTTGGTCGAGTTTATTGAATGATCTCTTCTTGTCTGTTCTACAGTAAATACAAGGCTCGACTTTCAGGGGGAAAAAACCTTGGGCCATGTAGTCGCCAGTGAAGTATTTCAGTAAAAAGCATGGGAAGTTAGTCGCCAGTGAAAAAAAATTTGATCACGTTGAGGTCACAACTTCCAGCTCTGAAACTGTCATAAGAAACCTGTTGGTAACTTGTCAGTAGCCTATCTGTAGCCTGTCACCCATCTGTTGATGGACAGTCAGTTCAGGGCTCTTATTCACAATTACCCTTCTTAGTAGATGTGAGAGAGTGATAACAAAGAGGATCATGATGATGTTGATTCTGATAGATGATGATGATGGCAATAAAATGCTGAGAAGAGAACACTTTTCAACAGTTCATGTACATTAGACAAATATACAATATGATACAATACAAAATGATACTTTATTTACTTTCTGGTTTATGCGTAGCTAGTCAACTAGTTTGCAGGTAATCCATGGCCCTTGTATATCCTAAAAATTAAAACTAAAAATGTACAATAATTGATCATATAAAACTATAAACACAGAAAACTAAACATCTATAGCATCAAATGGAGAAATCATTTATTAGTGATGGTTAATTAACTAGTGAAAGAGATATTGGATGTCATTATAATCGAGCGTGTGGATCTTTGCATCTCATCTTCCCTAAGATCCGGAGAGGAGACATACAGTCAATTAAGCACTTTTGTTTTTCCTTATACTTGTTCTTGGTTTATTGTCCAGTAATTGGTTCAGTTTTGTAGCATTGTTTGCCGTTCTTCACGGCAAAATATCTCGGAGTCCATGATTTGAGAGCATATTTAGTCATGTTAATTTTCAGCGAAGAAAGGATATAGTCATGTTAAAGATTATTTTATGGGTTTGTTCATCAATGTTTAGGACTTGCTCTGCTTGGTGGACACTGTGTTTTTCTCACAGAACAGGACTTTCATCTTGGAGTCAATGAATCAACTAGAGACACAGCCAGGTATAGTGGACATTGTTAAACTTTCTCTCTTTTTAGTTAATTGTACTATGTCTAGTCAGGGTTTATGAGGAATTTCTTTAATTTGAAGTTTCCTATTTTAAGTAAACTAACAGAAAAAAGAGGTACTCCTGTAGTTAATTAGTGTGCAAAAAAAGTCTTGTCTGATATAAAGGCCATAAGGAAGTCTTTTTGTTTTATTGATTCCTGTTTTATTTTATTTCTAATATTTTTCTATTGAAATCATATTTTATAACTTGTAAAGCACCTAGATCATGCTTGGATAGGCACTTTAAAAATACTATATATTATTATTATTATCATTATTATTATTATTATAATTATTATTATTATTATCATTATTATTATTATTATTATTATTATTATTATTATTATTATTGTTATAGCTTGTGAATACAGACAGATTTCCAACTTTTGTTTTACGCTGCCAAAAAACTTTGGAGAATTTTGACAGATTACTCTAAGAGATCAAATTATTGTTCCAGTACGACAAGGTTTTCCAAGCTAGTGAAAATGACATGTCAGGCTGGTTCATTCCAGTTAGAGCTTGCCCTAGGGTTATTGCATGTTGTTCTGTCAAATCTAATCTCATGTGACCTTTTATATATGAAATAAATGTTTTGCCAACAAGACTTGATGTCATCAAATTGGATTGTGGCAGGCAATGAATAATTTGTTAAAGTAGACAGTGCTCCCTCTCAGGGATAAGAAATATCTTTGCTCTAACCTATCTGCAGTCAAGTATCAATCAATACCCTTGATAAATACCTTTGATCAATACCCTCAATTACCCATGAGCAACATCTTGAATGGTACTCTATTGACATCCTGATCAAAACTTAGTCAACACTCAATCAGCACTTGATCAACAGTCGTTTGATACAGTGTCGGCCGACCGATGTGTGTCAACCAAAAATTAGTCAACTAGCAACACACTGTCAACAAGATTTTGTTCAAGTGTCAATTGAGGGAATCGAATGAGGCTATCGATCAACACTTGACATAAGATGCCTCTATTACACATGATCCAAGTTTGATACAGAGATGGCAATGAACATTCATGGCCAGTGTAATTCCTGCCACTTTCACTGGAAGATTTCCTCTGACTGTTATTAATTATCTATTATGCATAGAGTCCTGTCAGGATTTTGTGATTTCATTGTGGCTCGGGTCAACAGACAGGAAGATCTGGAAGTGATGGCAGAAGCAGCCACAATACCAGTTATTAGGTAGGTAGGTTCACACCCTGATATAAATCCAAACTCCCCCTCTAGTATCCCATATATTTCTAACAGTTTTAGTAAGGAGAGTTGACAGTTTTTAAAGATATGAAAAGAGCTTTTCTGCTCAATGATTATTGGTAGTGCCACATGTTTCAAGGCACATGGTGCCATTGGTCTTAAGGTATTGATTTTTCACTTTAAGATTCTCTTGGAAAATAAAACTGAGGAAACCGGTGTTAAGGTGGCCGAACACAGTTTTTGCACGTTCAGTGTGCAATTGTCACTGTTAACAGACAATCTGTTTTCCAAGTTGAGTGGCTCATAACCACTTTGATTATTGCATGTAACACTAAGAAACCACTTGAGAATGATGCAAACACTTATTGCTGCAGGTAAAGAGCAAATTGTTCTTGTTTCTATTAACAGACCTACAACTTTCATTTGTGTTTGATTGTTGTCAATTTCTATTGCACAGTGGCTTATCAGAAATGTACCACCCTGTGCAGATACTTGCAGACCTGTTGACTCTACAGGTAATTTCAGAATGTTTTCTTTTTAGATACCAGTTGATGAAGCTTGAAAGAACTGGCTGGTCTTAAATTATAAATTTATGGTCTATGAGTCCTGTGCAGACGCCTGGTTTATTTTAACAACTTAGACATAAGGTAGCTGGTGTAGCTGGAGGTTGAGTTAGGGTAGAGTGGTTTGCCATGAGGGACCTCAGGTCTCCTCTCACAGGCCACTCATGGCTTTGCTATTTATTCCTCTACTCCAACCAATTAAACTGCCACCTAAACAGGCTGCATAGAATGAACTTACAACTGTTTGCCTTAGTGTTTTTGAAAGGGTCAATTTTAATTTTAAATTTTGTAGGAGCACTTTGGCAGTCTGTACGGCCGCACTATTAGCTGGGTTGGAGATGGCAACAATATTATTCATTCACTGATGATGGCAGCTCCAAAGTTTGGGATGCACTTGAATATTGCAACTCCAAAGGTCAGCTGCTAATTTTTCATCTTTTAATAGAAGACAAGACTTAATAGAAATTGAAAATTATTCAAATGGAGCTTCATCAACATTGTCAGTTGGAAGGCAACTTCTTTTTCAATTGGAGATAGCTTTTCTCACTGAATTTCTTTTATTATGAGAAGAACTTTCTACTAGATGGTCAAACCAAGCAGGTGAAACCATCCTCACAACCAGTTAATGTGCTTGGTGCCAATGGCACTTATTGAAACTCCTGAATTTGATTCCAAAAGTATAAATTCAATTTTATTTACAGCAGTCAGTAGTCACTTGTGGGAGAGAACCCAGTGTTGAATTTGATCATCAGGATTTTGATCCTGACATTTGTTTTGAACATTATGATGTGATGTGCACTACGCTCTACCAAATGATTTTATAACATAGATAGGACCCTGCGCGCGCTCTGATTGGTCAAAAACCTATGTTTTATCAGAGTATAAAACATAGAAAAAGCGTGTTTTATTGTTTTGCGCGCGTAAAATCTATATCATAAAGCAAATGAAGAAACCTAAGCCGTGTATTACACTGAGATAAAACACTCCAGTCATTTGAGAACACTCAAGAAATGTAGAAAACACTCGCCTGCGGCTCGTGCTTTCTACATTTCCCTCGTGTTCTCAAATGCCTGTCGTGTTTTATCACAGTGTAATACACGGCTTAGGCTTCTTTATTTGTTAAATAAAAAACGTTGTTATGAAGCAATGTGGATCAAAGCAAGGCCACATTTGCTTGATTTTGTCTCTTTTGTTCTTCTCCAATAGGGCTATGAACCAGACAGTGAAATAACAAGGGTTTCCCAAGAATTTGCTCAGGAGGTTGGTAACATATTACATAATACACTTGCTACTACACAAGATCCCATTGTAGGCACAGTGGCCTCATGGTTAGTGTCTTCACCTCCAGATCAAGCAGTCCACGTTTGAGCCCTGGCTGGGGACATTGTGTTGTATTCTTTGGGAAGGCACTGTACTCTCAGAGTGCCTCTCTCCACTCAGGTGTATAAATGGGTATCAGCCAATGTAGGGATGGGTGATATAAACTCTGTGATGGATTAGCATCCCATCCAGCGGGTAGTAGAAACACTTTTAGTCACTTCCTGTTACTGAAACTGGAGGTAAGCACTGGCCTGATTAGTCGCTTGGATTGTGTGTAGGCTTGTATGCAAGGAGCTTAACTCCCTCCTGCAATGTTGCTTTGATTTTTCTGGTAATGAACATTGTGAGCTCTTCAAAATGTTTTGAACTTCATTTTTAATTGGCCTATAGAATGTTCTTATGACACTTGCTTTGTTTGATTTTTGCAATTGATTTAAAACTCTGACAATAAATAATTATCGCTAGCCTTACACATCTATGTTTCGTCCCTGCCAAGGGACTCATCAGAGACCTTAAAACTCAAATTTGGTAAAAGTAAATGATATCATTATTAGCCACTGTAGAAAGATTATGTTTTGAGTACTGGTTTTTTGTCAAAGAAAAAAGGAGGTGAAATGAAGGGTTAACTCTTGAAATGTCAGCTTCACAGCCTTCCTGAGTTTTCCTTTTATCAGGTATTTACCTTTCTGACCACTATAGCCCTTACACCTTTGTTACTGCATGTAGTTTGTTAAACAGGCAGGACTTTTTCACATCTTAAATTTTCAATGATTATTTTTAAAGAATGGTACATCCCTGAACCTGACAAATGACCCAAGAGAAGCATGCTCTAATGCAGATGTGATTGTGACTGACACATGGGTCAGCATGGGACAAGAAGCAGAGAAAGCTGGTAGACTCAAATCTTTTGCAGGTTACCAGGTTGATACCAAGGTGGGTAACTCAAGTGAGCCAGAGTTAAGTTATCTTAGTTATTCAAATTTAGGCATGGGTAGTAAATTATGGGACTCGCTGATACATACAAGACCATAGTTTGAGATTTTTGAACTCATCACACAGGATTTCTAGATTGGACCAAAAGCTTCTGAGACCGGCTAATGTATGTTAATCTGTTGGGCAGATGATGTCTCTGGCCAAGAAGGAAGCTGTTTTTCTACACTGCCTGCCTAGAAAACCTGAAGAGGTGACTGATGATGTATTCCTTTCTGACAAATCCTTGGTTTGGCAAGAGGCAGAGAACAGAAAGTGGACAATGATGGTGAGTTCTGTTGTTAAACCTGTAAGGCCTGATATGCATATACATCTTGTACCTTTGCTTCTAGCATCAGGAAAGATGACTATGTTATGATAAACCAAAGTTTTGCATACATATAGACTACCTTATTATAGGAAATTAACAATGTGCTTTATTAATGTGATTTCACAAAATTTGCGT
>CBDDTI010000681.1:0-10986 GCA_965233585.1 bacterium | reverse complement strand
TCCCTAACGGACTCATCGAGCTGCTAGAGGGATTTGTACTTGTTGTTCTCAGAGACAAGCCAGAAGATTTGGTACAATACGCCTGCGAGTACTTTTCCTCGGCCAAAAGAAGAAAGATGTCTCTGAAGGAACATGGAGCAAGCGTAGACGAACTAGGAGTGGACTTTTTTACCGCTACAAACTGGAATGGGCTAGTATGAGCTCAGCTTTGGAAATAACCTGTATTGTGTGTTAATAGTGAACCGTCTAGTCAACATGAAGGTTATGTTTGTAAGAAATTTTCAGTCAGCAAGACAAAATTATGCCTAGGAATGTCAACAATCGCTTTTGAACGCCACATGAACTGCGAAGAGACAGTTTAAATGAAAGGGATCGAATCGACCACTAAATAAAAACAGTCGGAAAAAAGACTGATATCAAAATTCCACTGAATTCACTGCTGTTTTTATTTGTCCATTTAATACAGCATCAGAGTAGCTTATTTTCCTTCTCTCTTCTTGCTCAGGACAGCCTCCTTAGCCGCTCTCCTCCTCTCCACAGTCAGCATTTCAGCTCGTTTGACGCTCTTAGCGTGCGGGTTCAGTTTCATCATGATGCCAATATTCTTTAGTGGATTCTTCTTGCGGGTTGCTCGGCGGCTCTTTGATGGTCTGCAAAGCAAAATCACCTCTTTCAATCCCAATCCCATGTCCTTACTGAATAACGTACATCTCTGTTAACATTGCTGGCAGCAGCTACATGTATTTGCACTTTCCAATACTTTGATATGTCATTACTGCACCTCTATCTATATGAGCTATCTCACTGGCGAATAGTTGGTCATTTTCCTGGCCTTATAAATTTCATAACAGCTAGTATATCCTGTCCAAAACACCGTTTTTTTCGACTTACTACATGTAGTAGAGGCCGACCTCAACATAGACGAATTTCGTAAAAGAGGGAAAAATGCTACGTTTATAACTTTAAAAAAAATCGGTGACTCAGGGTTTCATAAACGCATTGTTTTCAGTCTGTTAAGACAACTCTCGGTGAAGTCTAAAGATTCGCCTAAAAGGGCTCGAAGCAACCTTTTTAAAAATTCCTAGTATTTTCAGCGAGATTTATTGTTGCTATAGCAACCTATTTTATAAAGAAATGACTGCAAGATTGCGCATTTGAATAACAGCATTGAACCGTCTACATGTAGTTGATAATTTCTACCATTCTGGTCTGCATACAAGAGCAATCTTGCAATGACAGAGTCCTAATACAATAACCATTCTATATATTACAACAGATTCACAATTAGCCAATCAGAAGAGTGTCTACAGTCTTGACTGTTGACATCCTGCGATATGTTACTGTAACCTGATATGGTTATGATATCAAACTCACTTGGCCGAATTTGGGTACCGTAAAAAACTGACAATTCTGATGTTCATACATGTACCTTTTTATACACTTCGCTGGCATACATCTATAAGAAATTCTCTGTTCCACCATTGGTGTCCATAATGCTATGCGGCACAACATTCATATGTACCCTTACTTTCTTTTCGTCGTGATTCACCACCTAAATCGTCCCCGTCTTTCTCTGTCCGACCTCGTAGCTCAGTCGGCTGAGTAACAGTAGATCTAATCCAGAGTTCGTGGGTTCGATTCCCACCAGAGTCAAAAGAATTTTTCCTTTACCTCGTGTGGTTCCCTGATTCCCTTTACTAGGGCTAACGCCCAGTGGGTCTTTCATGGGCTTCAAATAGCACTTTAATTTACACTTCAGAGTTAATTCTCTGTTCCACCATACATGTATAAGGCTTGTTTGGTCTCATGCAGGGTATTTTGGCTGAACTACATCTTGCAAAAATGTGAACCACAGCTCAACTAAGCTCACCTGATATGCCGTCAAAGCATACCACGAAGATACGATTAGGTATAAACATCAGAATAGTCAGTTGTACTGAGGAAAAAGTCCAATCACTACTGAATTTATCCACTACTTGCTCTGAACATGTATTGCTTGTTGTTGTTTTTTTTAATCATTACAAAAGGGGTTCATACACTCTTAGTATTACAGGTACTTGAATGACCAGAGCATCATGACAAAGTAGATACAGCTGTGTCAGAGTACTGGTACAAACTGCTCTATAAAAACTTATTAGATTATGATCCCAAAGTTTGTTTACTGCTTACCCAGCTGGTCTGATGACAGACTGTATCTCCTCACTGTTGATCAGGCGATTGAGGTCTGCATTGCTCATAATTGGTTGTGGGAGACTAAAACAAAAATAAGGGTTACTTTTTATGTTATTGACATGAAAACAATCTACTTGAGATGTCCAGATGACATCAAAGGCAACCGCACTTTAAACAGTTCCACCCCTAACACTACTTTCACTCCATGTCATCTTATTTTATGCACACTTCATCAGTGTGTTCTGAGTTGTTTGAGATTATTCAAACTCAATACTGAAGAACAAATAACACATAAAGAAAACCTAACTAAAAATTTTACAAAACTAAAATTAAAATTCACACTTATCCTGGGTTAGTAATCAGGCTATGAACAAACAGGAGTTCTTCACTGTCTAGAGCCTTTTTCAACTGAACAATGAAAGTTATCAGGCAATTACATTGCACTTTGGTTTTCCTCTGGTTTTGGTTTTACCATAATTTGAGACTGGCTGAGTAGTCTCATCAGTAAGAAAAGGGGGCAAGTTTAAAAAGAAACGTGGTTCTGGGTTGGTGGAAAGTATTACAAGATAATTTGGTGTATCAACTGGGTTGATAATGTGAATTGGCCACTGTACAGAGATTCGATAGCTGACATTTTGAGCATTAGCCCTTTGCCAGAGGGCTTACATGTATGTCAGCTTCTGAATCTCTTTATGGTGGTCAATTCACATTATCAACCCAGATGATAAAACCAAAATATCATCAGTAACTGGTTTGGTTTTGAAAACCACTGCGATATTGTGTAATTCCAGAAAATATCCATACCTCCCCCACGGAAGGGATTTTTTTCTAAGACCCCCCACCCCTCTGGAAATTCCAATTAAACTTCATACATTTCTTTAAATTTTTTGACCTTACAGAACCCCCCAGCCCCCCCCCCCCAGGAAATTCCAATCCCTTCCGTGGGGGGAGTATGGATATTTTCTGGAACTGCACATTGCAAATACCAGTATTCACTTTTACCACAGAAGGGTCTACTTTCTTCCCGTTATGTTTGCTGTGGAAAAATTCTTAGAGCCACCTTGTTCAGTCTCCATAATTCGTAACAATCACACAATAAGTCCTTGTGTGTTGGCTGGTTTTAATTAAGGATTAGTCCAAGTATGATCACCAAGTCACCTCATTTCCCCAAAGCCATATTATAAATCCTTTATTGATCAAGCTTGTTTGGTCAAGATGGCTGGATACTGGCCTCAATTTTTTTTGCATGTTTACATCCAGGTCCATAAACACAAAAAAGTACTTAGCCAATATACAACTATCTTGACCAAACAAGACAGGTCAATAACCCATATATACCATGTGCAGTGAACCCATCTGTATGTCAACTTACTTGTAATCCTTCTTTTCTGAAGATGGTTTCTTTCCAGTTCCATACAATGCATCCAGTTTCTCAATGGCTCCTTTACTCCAGATACAGAATCTAACAGTACACAAGTCAACAAAAACTGTTGTTAGTCTTTTGCTATCAATTTGTTGCTAAAGCGACGGCAACTGAAATTTCAAAAAGGGCCACAACAGCAGAAGTGACATGTTACCAGTATGGCTAGCTTTGTACATGTACATGTATTTCTTCATACTAAGTAAACATGCCAACCATTGAGATAAAAGTGGCCAAGTCTTTACGAATCCAAAAGCTAAAAATTAAATCCAATGCACAGTGGCCAGTCAGACCAGTTTCCTTGAATTCTTAGTGACCAGGATAGTTCTGTACCTATTTGAAGAAACATCCCAAAAATGTTGTTGATGCAGTAGGGAATGGAACTTCAAAAACAGCCCTCAAAGTTTTTTGAGGGAGAGTTTGTAGTCATGCAGCATCAGTGCTCAAACTTAATGGTTGTCCACTCTTAGAAAACGAGTAAAAATTGCCCAAAACGAGTGGGCTATTTTGCCACTGGTCCTCTTGACGAGTTAAGTTACCCCAATAAATAATTCCTTTAATTTCTATCTTGCCAAAAAGGGCTAAAGTGTCAAAGCAAACAAAGAATTTCTGAAAACGAACGCTTCAAACACATCAAGCAAAAAACACAAGGCGTTCTTCTGGCAGGTAATAGTCTGGGTTCTACTCTGAAATGAAATGCATTGCCAGATTCAATATGATGGCTTTCCGTGATGGCCTGCGAAAACAGCCGTCCTTCTTCGCTCTCGGCCCGAGTGGCGTTTCGCGCCACTCGGGCCGGGAGCGAATAAGGACTGCCGTTTTCACAGGCTAAAACCTTGATGGCATCTATATTTTCTTTCAAAATACAACTTGCTGAAATGTCCAAACGAAAACAAATTCAAAGCTCACTGAATACTTTCCTCCGAGGAAAGCAAGATCGAGAGAGTAACACAACACCTATAACGCCTGCTGCAGCTCCAATCAAGGTAACACGGAAGTTTCAAGAATCGTAGAAAGAAAAGTACAAATGGCTCCACTTTGATGAATGAGAAAACAAAATGTTTTGTGCATTTGCAGGGAATTTCCAAATGGAAAAAAACATGCATTATTCTTGAGGACTGGAACAAATAACTTTCAAACCAATAGCTTAAAGGCACACAAGGTCCACGAGGCCAGTGAAGGACACACTATGAGCTGACAGCAGCTAAACATGCAAGCGAGAGACCAAGGGAGAAAAGACCCTTGTCAACTTTGCCTGCTACATAGAGCAGACTTAAGCATAAGACAGCAGTGGAGTTGGTAAAACTGTTACTACTGTATACATTTATGTTGCAACTCTTATGTGTAACCGGGAAGAAGTTATTGAAATACATGTACAAGTAAGTTGCTATGTATCATCTTGCGTTTAATTATTTGATCATAGTTTGGGATATATTTTGCAGACACAAATTTTAAATTACATCCAGGAAAAAATGTCGAGGGACCAGTAACTTTGCTCCCGAGACCAGTAAATTCTAAGCCTACTGGTCCAGGGGAACACCAGAGCTAAAAGTTAAGTTCAAGCACTGAGCACCAACAAAATCAGAAGGTCTTCAGCAGATGGATCTTATACTCAAACTGATCAAATCTACTCAGCAATTACATGTACATATACATGCTAGACAATGAAATTAAACAAAATTTTATACTTTGTGATAATACATTGAAGATTTTAAGTTGTGGTATTCACCTTGTGGATTTCACTGAATAATCACATCTCAACACCAATGTTCAAGTTTTGGTCAGTATGTTATAGTACATGTATTTCTTTGCTGTGTCATCACCTAACTCCTGTATCTGCTCTTTGTGAAGTTTATCCCCATGATTACCATTCCATTCCAACACATTCACAAGACATCCATTTTAAATATTGTTTAACTGTGCTTTGCAACAACATGCAGACTGTAAAAATTCAAAGCTCAACTGACAACTATGGATGAGTGTGCAGTATTAAAAATCAAAGCAAATCATTGAACACAGTTAAGCCAACATAGATAGGCCAAATTAGCTCTGATCTACTCAGAAAGGCATTTGCAACAATACAGCATGCCTTTCTTTCCACCAGCACCATGTTTTACTACATTTTTGCCCGGGCATGCACAGAAATTGAACTCTCAAGAGGTTTTTGGATGAGAAGTGTGCTTCCAATTCAAAAACTTTTACCATGGAGTAGTGATGTGTAGTCACAGGCAACTTTGCTCTGAGTTTTTCAGTCAAATTTCTGAGCATTTTCGTGCATATTTCAGGCTCCACTAAGCCAATCACACTGATCTGGCTCAATAGAAAGTTATGACATCAGAAGAGAAACAAAGGCCTACGCTTGTCATGGCCTGTTATGGCTGGAAAGCAAGTCAATGGTTTAAATCAGTTTTTAATAATATTAAATGTAAATAGTTTTATCAATAATTTTTTATAGATAATTTTTAATACTTTTAAGTATTAATAATAATAATAATAATAATATAAATGATAATAATATGTTTGAGCAAAACAAAGCCACCTTTGTTATAGTTCTTATGTACTTCCGACCATTTTTTTAGCATTTTATCATTGTCTCTGGAAAGTCCCATGAGGAGTGGACAATAAAATTTGTATTATATTGTAACCTGCTTTAACATTTAAGGTTACAGTATACCTTCCAGTTTAAACCGTAGATACTTAAAACCCTATGTCAAATTAAAGCTTATAGGACTACATGTACCTATCAGACTACACCAACAATTTTGAAAAGAAATGAATTGTCGAATTTATCACGACTGCTAAGGCTCCGTCCACAAAAAGACGATTGTAAACGCAAACGCTAGTAAACACAAACTTTTAAATATGTTTAAGCCTTCCGTCCACACGAAGACGATGAAAACACTCACCGTAAACGCATAAATTTCGAAAACACTCTCCAAAGTGGATAAATTTGAAAACGCCATTTATGCGTCTTCATGTGGACGGCCGTAAACATATATTTTCGTAAACGCTGTGAAAACGCTGATGTCAGAAGTCAGCGCCAGTCTCTTTTATCGAGTGCGTTTCCAAGATGGCGTACACACGTGTTGAGCTGTGTCATGCTTGCACTTATTTCAAGCATAATTGCGAGCATTCAACTGAATCTTGCAATAAGCGATATACAGGAAAACTACAAAAGAAGAAAAAAAATCGAAGTTACTGCATTTTAAAGTTTACAAGTTTAAATCATCGACAAAAATGGTGGTGTGCCAGTGAAACGATAATCATGATAAATTTTCATCATCCCCTGTTATCCCTGCTAAGTTTCAAAGAAATCAATGCTCAAAACTTAAAGTAGTAAAGCTTTAAAAGATAACAACCCCTGAAGAAATTTGGCTAATTAATTTATTAATGAGCAAGCATCCAGCGCGACCTTAACACTTGATAACAAGGCGCTGAAGCAAAGATTGCAGTAGTATGTATGTAGTAAGTAGTAGTATTCAATAGTAGTGTATGTGTAAGTATTGAATTGTAATGTAAGTAGGGTAAGCAACTGTTGTTGAACTGTAAATAATGTGAGTCGACGTACTGAACTGTAAATTACCTAAGTGACTGTATTCGTAACTTGTAGTCAATGTGAATTTTAAAAAAAAAAAAGATTGCAGGCTCAAATCGATAGCGCATGTAACCTTAACTATTGCGTTAATCTCCTCACCTGCCCATGTGACCGCCAGGGCACAGCTTCAGAAGATTCAATCGATCCACTGACAAGATGTCAACCCCTGGTAGGTTGCGAAAAGCTTTCCTCACTCCATGATCTTCATTGTAGATGACAAGTGGTCCTTTGCGCATTACAGTCCTACGGTTACGCAGCTTACCCTAATTTTGAATTTGAATGCAAATGTTAGATAGACGAGAAACAAGACAAGAGGACAGTTCAGGGTGTGACATTAGCACTCGCCCGCTCGCCCAGGCGAGTGTCAAAAGTGTCAGGCGAGCGCAAATCATTGATCACTCGCCCGTTTGGCGAGTATAATTTTCGCTGGCAAGATATTATTTAAAATGCGAAATAAACACTGAGTTTTACATTCCATTTTGCCGAGAAAACCCCATAACATAAACTGGCTATTTCTATTTTACAAAGTTTTACATTTAGAACTGTCTAATAAATTGGCGTTGAAAGGCAACATTGGGCTTCCTAAATATACAAATATGGCTTCCTTCTTGTGGCAATTAGATAACGCATATACTTGCAAAAGGTTACACTGCTGGTCACTATCGAGCCATCGGAGATCAGGTTAATAATTATGGTGCCAAAAGACCGCTCCTGAGACTCGCAAGTTGCTGCCGGATCTCACAAAGATTCATCATTCAAAAAATGTTTTACATTTTTGAAACATAAAGCAAGTGCCTCCACCATGTTTTCTTGGGTTTTAAGGTCTTTAAATAGAGTTTTCCATTGAAGTAATAATCCTTAGTCTGCCATGTGCTTAACGATGTTGCAAGCGACTTGTTTTCCCCTACTTTCCCAGCACACGGTAAGTTCAAAAATTGGGTAAACTTATCCCAGCGAAAATGTGGACATATATTTTCGGTCAGTTTCTAAAGTTGCCAACGCGAAAAGAACGAAAAAGCCCCGAAAGCTGCCCATAATACAAGAAGACAACGACCTCGGACATGGCTAAAGTATGATGGGGAGAAAGGTATGGTTTGCGAGTGGGGTGTTTAGGACAAACAAACTTTGGTCGCACAGAATGTTCTAAACTCCAATAGATTTTTATCGATGGCTGTAATAGCTACAAAACAGAGTCCATTTCATAGTAAAAATAGTGAAATTAAAGATGGCTAAGACGGGGAGGTGGAGGATTGGGCGTAAACTTTTTGGCGAGTGAAAACTTGTCTGGCAAGTACATTTTGAGGTTCACTTGCCCAAATGGCGAGTACTCTCAAAATTTAGTGTCCAACCCTGCATGTGCTCAACGATGTTGCAAGCGACTTGTTTTCCCGTACTCTCCCAGCACTCTGATCAGCGGGTGTTCTCCCGGTAAGTTTAAAAATCACGTAAACTTATCGCAGCCAAGATGTGGAAATATATTTCCGGTCAGTTTCTAAAGCTGTCAATGAGAAAAGAATGAAAAAGCCCCGAAAGCTGCCCATAATATGGGGTAGTATGAGAAGACAAGGACCACAGACATGGCTAAAGTATGATGTGGAGAAAGGTATGGTTTGCAAGTGGTGTGTTGAGGACAAACAAACTTTGGTCGCACAGAATGTTCTAAACTCTAGTAGATTTATCGATGGCTGCAAAAACTACAAAACGGAGTCGATTTCATAGTAAAAATTTCAAAAATTAAAGATGGCTAAGACAGGGAGGTGGGGGGGGGGGGGTGGGTGTAAACTTTTTGGCGAATGAAAACTGGTGGTGCGGGTGAATACATTTTGAGGGTCACTCGCCCGAATGGCGAGTACTTTCAAAATTTAGTGTCCAACCCTGAGAGGTGGTAAATTCCTTTTAAGGAGTACTGTGCAGCATATTTTCACAAGTGCAACCTTTACCAGAGGGTTCCCCCATAATTTTATCTCAAGCATGTGGCAGGTTACATATATTTCTTTACAATATGATTTACCCCATGGAAAGGACATTTTGTCTTTGAAATGAGCTTTGTAAAGAAGTACAATGTATGGAAGATCCTTTGCCATGAGAACAAGACAACAGATTTAAAGACATGAACTAACTACTACATTTTCTGCAATTCAGCCAATTTAAAGGATGTTACAACAACTCCATGCAAAATTATTTTGAGTTATTCTGTCACAATACAAACCCTTCTATAATAGTCTGGTAAATTACAAAAAAAAGATGTGAGAGTCCATTCAAGTTATAAACAACTCAAACTATGGGAATGCGCTCTATTTCTGAAACGGTAACGCTAAGCTTACTTTGCCAGCTCGGATCTTCTTGGACTCCTTGCACTTTTCCACATCGCCATAAGCATTTACAGCCTTAAGCAACTTGACTGCAGCACTTGTCTTCTGTAGGGATTCGACAGCATCTGACACCACAAGCGGGACCTCAGGGATCTCATCAACACGGTGACCTCGCGCCATCACTAAAGCAGGGAGAGCTGAAGCTGCCAGGGCTGAACACATGGCATAGCGGCGCTGTTTCTGATTGATCTTACGATGCCAACGGCGCCAAGTTTTTGTGGGTGCAAACATGCGGCCACCACGACACATCTTAATTAAAAGTAAAGGATATGTTGTTTTTCCTTTGACCTTTGAAAGCCCTTTGTTTTACAAGATGTCTGAAAACTGTTTTGGGCTTATTTAAAACTTACATGACATGTCTACTCTGTATATTGATAGTTGTTCAGCATCGCTATATGATAAGCACATAACAATAATATTGAATCACTTTCAACCACTTGGCCAGCCCTTAGAGTCTTGTGGAAACTATTAAATTAACATAGAGTTCTCATTATAAGGATACATTGCCAAAAGCACCTTGACCTGAGCGATGAGTACCACCGCCTCGCACACGTGGAATCCTGGCAACAGCACGGCCAGTTCCCCAGGACTCGGCAGAGGTCTGATGCCCAGCAAGTTTGTTGACAGCATAAGCTTGCCGCTTGTTTTTGGCCATGTTGGTGTGGACAAAACCAACTACATCAGGACGAATGGGAGCTTTGAACACAGCAGGCAGAGTTGTCTGCCCCACATTTTCTCCTGCCTCATCGTACACTGTTATTAAAGGTCTAGCCGCCTTAAAACAGACACAGAAAAAGACAGTATTACTGGACATACACAAAATGGAATCAGAGTTAGAGTGATAGTTCACCCATGAAACAATTATGATGGTGACATACATGTGGTTGTTGCATTTTGTTTTAAACACAAATTTTCAATTAAATAACAGAGAGTATTCAGGCATACATTTAAATATACAACTTCCCACAGAACATTACAAATGGCTGCATGTCCCAATGCATGAAATAATTGGAACCAATGCATCTCTTCTTTCTGGTGATGAACAGGAGGCTTTTCAAGGAGGCTTTTCGAAAGAAAGAAAGAAAGAGAGCAAATCCCTCTAGATGTTCCCAAACGACTTCTTGATAGTAAGAGTAGTTTAAAATTTTAGCTTGAGCTGAAAGTTTGAAGGCAGCACATGAATTCCGTTTTACTTTTTAATTTCACTGAACGGTGAATGCGTTTAAATCAAATTTTTAATAACGTATAACAAGGAAGTTTACAAAAATCAGATATTTCAGAACGACTGTCGACACAAATTCACGTCGTGAAATATTCCAACCTCTTAGCGAAACAACAAGCAAATTTTATGGAGAAAGCTTTGCTATCTTATCTTCAAATTTCGCTAGTATACAACTTAGAATTTCTCCAGTTCATATTGATTCCCT
>CBDDTI010000680.1:0-15036 GCA_965233585.1 bacterium | reverse complement strand
TTGCACATTAAGAAGCACAGGTATCTCTTATACCCGTACTCGGGAAGTACTTAAAGATGCATTTTCGCAACTAGGTTTTTGTACCAAACTATTTGTTCTCCATGGCCTTAGATCAGGACCGCCGCTGCAAATGCAGGTGTTAACGATGGGCAATAGATCAAGGTAAGAGAGTGAATCCCCCATTTAGGCCTTCTAACCAAAGTAATCCCTCCTAAGTTATTTTTAGATGTGATACCCAGTTCTTCCGCGGGTATTACCTGCGGGATGCGTGGATGGCCGAACTGACTTCTCGAAACTACCTGAGACGAAATGGCGGGAACATCATTGTATATATTTTAATTTTATTTCATAGTAGAGATTTTTTTCTGCGCTCTCAGCCGTCTTTCTGTTTGGCTGGGCTTTCGTTTGTTTTGTGCTCTTTTGGCTGTTCATTATTTGTATAGGTAATCAAATGATTCCGAGTGCAATTTGGAATAAATAAGCACCAGCACTTGGGGCAAGTGCTATTTGTAGCCTTTGAAAAATTTATGAGTGCGTATTTATTCCAAACTGCACTAGTTGAAAAAAAAAAAAAAATGATTACTTGTAATAATATACAGGTGACAATTTCTGTCACTCTTCAGTATTTTACGTGACAAATGGAGGCAACATTCCACGTAAACTTTATTAGATGAAAATTTGACAAGGGAATTCAAGCGTAAAAATTCATTCACTCTCTCCAAGTCATGTATGAAAACTGGGTAGTTTCGTTTACTGTGAAAAGCAGTCTTTACCCACAGTTGAATATTGGAGAACCACAAAGCAAAGAAAAAACTCAATAGCCTGCGGATTAGATTCGGCTTTCTTCTCAAATGTCTTTCAAGTGGTTGAGAAACTGTGAGCCGTGTTAACGTTTACAGCGTTTACGCCGAGAAGAAACTACCGGGATTCAACTCAGCACAAGTTGCTTAAACCAAAATACAGAGAAACGAAGCTAAAATCTACCAGAAAACGGATTTTCTGAGCTCTGAAGGACATTTATTAACTTCTCCTGGTTGCTGCCTGACTTCAGCTTCTTCATTGGACGTTGAACAGGTTAGATTTGCCTCCTGAAGCGTTTACCGCGTTTTGTCGAGAAACGACCTTTCTAATCTCTCAGCCGTTTCAGTTCTTTCGCTAAAGTACAATGCTTGCACTTTTCGTCTTCAAAAGTAAGATGTAGTAGGTTCTTAGGACGTCTTCTTGGATCGTTCTTCGGGTTTTATTTCGTGGCACTAAAGAATATTAAAATCGACTTTTTCAACTGGTATTTTGTAATGCGGTCGCGATGGACTCCGGCATATTTCAATTCACTCAGGCTCAAGTTAAAGGAGAACGGAAGCCTAGGAGTCGTATTTTATATGGAAGCTTAAAACTATTGAAATAGCGTAGATTTGAGGTAAAAAGCAAGAAAAAGTAAATTTTGACTTTCGAAAGTGTCGAAAAGAGCCCAAAACCCGTGGTCATTTTCAAAATTGAACGTCCGCCATTTTGAACATCTTTTCTTCCGGTTACTTCCATAAAAGGAATGTCTGCCGCCATGTTGTGACGTCGCAGCGCACACATACATAGTTCGGGGCAACAAAAGTGAAGAGTCGAGTCGAAACTAACCTGCGATCAGGCGTCCCTACCTGATCGCAGGTTAAGTCGAAACTGCTTGGATTATGGCTGAGATCAAGCCTTATTCTTTTGAATCCATGCGAAAAAGTTCGGAGTCAGAGGAAGACGATGTTCACGAGAGTCAAGATGAGCGCCGAAGAGGAAATAAGTCGTAGCGTGTATGCGAGTGTTCTGTGATCGCGAACTGAGAAGGGCAACAAGAAAAAGAATGTTTATGATGCAAGGAGATCGATCGAGGACGCCGTAAATAAAATTTTAGGTGAGTACTACTTTTGTATTCGGCAGATGTCAATTATTTTGGCACTAGGAAGATAATAAACAGCCATAGAATCGGAGATTTATTTCATTTGTTTCGTATTTTGTTGTGGCGTGAGTTGCAAGCTCAAATGGCAGCGAAATGCCTGGTTGCGATATAACCTGTTCATATTATTTTGGTTCAGACATAGAGGCAGACCAACCGGCTCTTAGGTGAATAACATAGCACCCTCTCTTTCAACCGATTTGTTTACATCGAGAAGTCCGGTCCTAAAGACAGTTTTCGTGGGTTTATGTCAAGTGCTCGGAACTTCTCAAAGTGCTCCAAACAGATTTGATACTGGCCAAGTTTGAGCAAATTTGCCTTTTTAGTACGCACTAGCCACTCCTTAAAAAGCGGCTCATTTTTAAGGGCGGTCGATGAAAGCTTGTCCATTTTTTGGAATCCCTGGGCGTTTTGTTTGAACACCCAACCACAGCACATTCGACGATTTTGGAGCTGATGTTGTCTTAGCGCGTTTCGTGTTGCGCAGTGACGTCATACTAGGCGCCCAAGCCTTCAAGATGGCTTCCAAAATGGTGGACGTTCTAATTGTTCTGGTACGGAGCTTTTTGCTGTTACAGTGAGGTTAAAAGGTAACTTCACATCTTAAAACAAAGCGATTTGATTACGACGTATTATATGCTTTCGTAAGAACGGCTTTTTAAAAATTGGGTTATCGCCTTCCGTTCTCCTTTAATGTTTTTGTCCTCGCGGCTTTTGAGTATAGTTACTTAGCTTTTACTAGTTTAGTTATTGTTTTTGGGCTTTGCACTTTGCTTTGTTATGAAGTAATCGTGTTGAAATTTAGATAAAGAGTTACAGTCTTTATTTTTTTTAGTCTTACAGTCTTTAATTACAGTTACAGTTACATTCTTAAGTTTCTGTCCGCCATTTTGTTTGTCCGAGCTCAAAGTAGGAGCTGTCAAGCATTTTAATTTCACCGTTTTGCACTCAATTTCACTTTTTTGTACTCAATTTCACCTTTTTACACTCAATTTTACATTTTTGCACTGATTTGGGATTAATTGACACGCTCTTAACTAATCAGAATGCAGAAATTGTTGCTTGTATATTATTAAACCTGGTACAAGTTGCTTTGACTAAAATACCGAGAAACGAAGCTAAAATCTACTAAGAAACGGAATTTCTTAGCTTTGAAGGACATCATGTTAATCTCTCCAGCTGCCTAACTTTAACTTCTTCACTGGACCTTGTACAGGTTAGATTTGCCTCTTGAACTATAGGTGTTTACCGCATTTTGTTAGGGAACATCGAACGACCTTTCTAATCTCTAAGCTCACCGCTTCAGTTCTTTCACAAGAGTAGCGTGCTTGCACTTTTCGTCTTCAAGTCAAAAGTCAGTAAGATGTGGCAGGCTCTTAGGACGTCTTGTTGGATCCTTCTTCGCGTTTTACTTCGTGGTACTGAAGAATTTTAAAATTTACTTTTTGAACTGTTATTTTGTAATGCAGTCGTGATCGGGACCGCCACATTTCCATTCACTCAAGCTCAAGTTTACGTTTTTGACCTCACGGCTTTTGAAAAGCCGTGAGGTCAAAAACATAAACTTGAGCTTGAGTGAATGGATTTGGGTATATTTGCTCCGCTTTTACTAGTTTAGTAACTGTTGTAGAGCTTTGCATTTTGCTCCGTTATGAGTCAATTGTATTGAAATGCAGATAAAGAGTTTCAATCTTCGTTTAATCTTTGTCCGCCATTTTGTTTGTCCGGGCTCAAAGTAGGAGCTGTCAATCATTTTCAAACTCAATTACACCTTTTTTTGAAGTCAATTACACTATTTTGCACTCAGTTACGCTTTTTTGTACTCAATTACATTTTTTCGCACTGATTTGGGATTAAATGACAATCAGAATGCAGAAATTGTTGCTTGTTTATTATTACGCCGTTTATTCTCTTTTAGGGAGTTCAATTGAACAATCCTTAACGCCAAGGGCAACGACTACAATGGTTGTGTTAGTGTGCGTTGTAATACTTTGTTCATTTTTTTGCCGTTGTTTACAGAAGGTCCATTTTTGAAATTTCTTTTTCCAATTTTGACGCAGTCTTATATATTCTCTCTGAGATATTTCTGACAGTATAGACAAACTGAATAAATCTAAATTCTCGCGATATTAAGTCAATATTTAATCGACGTTGTCTTTGGCGTTGCTGCCGTTGCTGCTTAAACTGCATTTTGCTGCTTGGGGAGCGAGCGTCTCCCTGTACTTTCGACCATCTGTTTGTTCGGTCGCCTAGCTTGTGTTTGGGGGTTTGTTACTTTGTACATGGTTGTCCAAATATCTCTGCCGTTTATTTAGTAGTTATTGTTTCTACAGGAGATGTATTAATTATGTATTAAAACATGCCGAGAGCCGAAGGTCATAAAATTATCAAAAAACACTTCCCCTGCATTGGAGGTTTTCATTTGCTTTGAAACGAAACGAAACGAAACGAAACGACATAAGCAGATCCTCTATGACACCATAAACGCGCCGCGTGAGTAATATCTGAGGAGGACTAGGTACAATGTCTAAAAACAACTCAAAAGGGATTACCTTGGGTAGAAGATCTATATGGAGGATTCGTCCTCTTACCTTGATTATCTCTAGCGATAGGTTATTTAAGCGCCATAGCCAACGGCGATAAGGAAAACTAAAGATGGCTACGTTAAGGACAATTTAGAAACACTCCTTTCTGTTTCCAAAAGTTAAGAAATTTCGTTTCTTTAGTTTTTCATTTTCTCTGCTCTCTTTCTTTATTTTATTGCCAAGGTTGATAGTCTAGCTATCAATAAACCAGATGCAGATTCCTGATTCTTGCTTTCGTACATTCTATCTAGGGTGAAAATGATTTGTTCGCGTTTCACTGCAGGCTGACTAAAGAACAACCAGAATTGTAAATGACCAGATTGTCGAGATCGGGCCTTAAACATCCTGCCTGTAATTTGGGGTTAAAGCTGGGCTAGATTGGGAGATGTCCAGAAAGGTAAATTCGATGATGTGTCATTGAATTCCGCAGTCGCTGAAGAAGTATTCTGAACAAATTGAACAACTTCAAGCAAAATTTCATTCTATAGTTGCCATATGTAAGTTTAAGATCTACCCACAGGTGCTCACAGTGGGTTAACAATTCCTCTTATTTACCCAGCACATTCTATACACCTTGCTACACTTGCTTTCTTTTTTAGGGGAGACTCCTTTCCTATTTTCCTTCTTAAATATTTATGCATATGACTTGCCATTTGTTAAGGCAAGTAGGCGTGAAAAACAAGAAGTAGGAACGAGGTAATCCGGTTAAGCAGTGTGATTCTGATCCCATCATTTTGGTAGCCAGACTTTTCATATCTTTCTGGTTTTGCATATCTAATTAGAGATTGAAAGTACGAAAACAATAGCGTCCTTGCAGGGCTTCCCCTCCGTCCTCCTCCGTGACTGCGCTTCGCCCTTATCGCTTTGCCCTCTCCTTATCGCTTAGCCGCTCACGAAATAAGAACGCAAAAAGAGAGTGGATCTGCCCATTTTCAAACACACCGTCAAAACGCCAAATCATCAATTGCCTTTGCACTTGAGACAATGTCAAACCAAGAGAAATTAGGCCAGCAATTATACCGCCTTCGGTGGAACACATGAATAGACTATAGACGGATAAACAAGTCAGGAGAACTTAATTGCGAGGGTGTGAGAGCAGAAAAAGAAACTGGACGACTATGTCGGAAAACTTGAACACAACGGTGAATGAAACATCGAGCTGCTACAATTTTACAGTAGAAAAAATCACAAAAACCGTTGCCTTCTGTCTGGCTTTTCTTGTTTCGCTGGCTGGGAACACTGTCATCAGAATAATTGTCTACAAGACGAAAACCATGAGAAAACCCATCAACTTTTTGGTCGTAAACATGGCCATGTCCGATTTGCTCCTTCCCATTTTCTCGATGCCTCAGTCAATTCAAGAGATCTACACAAACCACTTGTTGATCGGTGGTCCTCTTAGCCAGTCCCTATGTAAGCTGGCTTACTTTTTACCACTTGTCTCCGGCCTTGTGTCGACGCAGAGCTTGGTTCTCATTGCAGTAGATCGATTTGGAGCTGTGGCATTTCCCTTCCGTCCCCCACTCATATGTTTAAAGCTCTGCCGGATCTTCATTCTCGCCACTTGGATTCTCGCGATGCTCATTCTTTCCCCGGTGCTCGTCGTCACAAAACTTGTTGAATTTTCGGGAGGATATGTCTGTGTCAGACGTTGGAATGAAGTCTTTGGAGAGTCCTCATCCCTTTACCACTTGCCGGCGATTGCTGTTGCCTTCTTTATCTCGTTGGTGGAGATAGCCATACTATATATTATCATCTTCTTAAAGCTCAAGTCGCAGAAGGTTCCTGGCGAGCAATTGGCCTGCGAAAAGCAACAGCGTCGGCTATGGGAACGAAATGTGTTAAAGATGGCCATTGCTATCGTTCTGGGGTTTGTAGTTTGCTTGTTTCCCCTCGCTATCCGCTGGATACTCATCACCTTTAGACTGATCGACATCTCATCGTCTTGTGGCCTTCAAAACTTTAGCTTTGTTGCTTTTTTTTTGGCTCGAGCAAACTGTGCCGTAAATCCTTGCATCTGTTTTATTTTCAGTAGAAATTATCGCGAAGGACTTAAGGCCCTCCTAATGGACAAAGCAGCGCAGTAGCTGGAGATATAGTCGTGACTGTTGGTCGGCTAGAAAAAAAAAAAACGTTATTATATTCAGATCTGTAAACTGCGCTATATTTCATTTAATGAATTGAGGTAAAGTAACTTTGTAATCAAGTGCCTTACTGTAAACTGTATTTGTAACTTTCTATTACTAATGGGATTTTTTTTCCATTTAAAACTCAAAGTGCACTAGCTTGCGAAACTTTACCATCTTTTGCGGATATTTCGTAGACCGGTTTGCAAATTTTATAAATTATGAAGTCAATGAATAAATTGCGTAAAAACGTTTATTTTTCACATCAATTCTAAATGAGCGAACAATCCAGCCACGTCACCAATCTGTCAACACTGAAGAACTAGACATGATACAGACGGCCCCTGCTATTGTGTTGGGTCTGTTATAGCCTGCGAGCAGGCTCACTTGTACCGAGAACCGGCGAAGCGAGGAAAAGTGTGGGTAAAGCGAGCAAAAGTGAGCGCGAGCTATTGATTCTTGAATTCCGCCCCTCGCGAGGTGTCAAGTCAGCATTTCACATGTGTCAGATAATTTGATAACACAAAAGCAAACAATCTCTTCGCGGCACGAGATATATTGGAGCGCTGCGAAAGAAAGATGAAAGTTGTAACTCAAAAAGTCCACATAAACAAGCTAATTACTTTGAGATCAATCGTATTTCAACTGTACTAAATTAGTAGCCAGTCTGTTGTTGCTGAATAAGACTCCAACAAAGTAAACAAACAAACAAACCGCGATGGTTGTCGCAAATTAAATATGCATAAATCTAGTTTGCAAAAATAAAGTTCACATCTAAAACCTGAAATTCCCAAACACAGGGAACCAGATGAAAGAAATGCGAAAGAGAGTACAATAACAATAAATTTTCCTTCAGCTGTGGTGAAGAAAGCTCTTTAAAAGCAAAAAAATGTTGAGAATTTCGCAGACGTGCTACGCTACACGCGATCGCATGTTCAAAATAAAAAGCGTGTTCAAAATAAAAAGCATGTTCAAATTAAAAGCGAAAGCTTGATTTTCTCCCGACCATTTTTGCCCGTTCAGATCTCTACAGTGTGTGGTTCGTCTACGACTATCAATTCAACTTGTTGGGGAACCTCTGAAGATCTGTCTTAAGTCATTATCGAGTGCCTTCTCTGCTGATGCAAACAGAGGTTGTGGCCAAGGATTGTCGCTAAAAAGGTCATTTACATCTTGTAGCGAAGCACAGGTCAAACCGAGAGGTTGTCCTTCCTTAATCTGAACTTCAATCAGGCCTATCAACGGGCAAATAACTAGAACCACTCTCAAATCTTCTTCTGTTCGATCGCTGCTATGTGGAGAACACGGCTGAAAAAAACTCTTACCGCATTGCGAAACATCCCTCCCTTCCAGTAAACGATTCACAGGTATTTTCTGCTCCAGTTTTAGTTCAAAACTTAAGTCAGAATTAATCAAAATCTCGAGGAACGCTCCTTGAACAAAGTCTACAGACGGTTTGCGTGATGAGAAATGCCCTAAGGTTGTACTGGTTTCTGTAACCTGTCAATTTAAGGCGGGGGTAAACCTGAATAGGAGTGAAATTTGAAGTATAATTAAGAGGGAATTATTAGGATAAAAATAGGTTTGAAACACTACCAGACAGTAGACCCCCTCCAAAAAGAGTCCCAGGTTGGTAGGGGACTGTTTGGTCTCCGTCTACTAATTCTTCACTTCAAATTCCATCAAATCTTCAACATTTCATATTTTCCTCAATTTAACCTATCCTTTGAGAAAATATCTCTCTTTCCCAAAACACCTAAAAATCACCCAAAAATTTACACAAAACTGCCAAATAGTGGACAATGTAATAAGCGAAGGGATTTGGCGTCGCTTGAAACGTGACCGAGATATTGGCAGAAAGGCCGTGTTAAGCGACGTGAAAACAGCCTTCACGTTGACCCTCGCCTTAAACCAATCGGATCGCTGCGTTCGTCAGCGAACGCAGGGAATTCAAAAATCAATAGCTCGCGTGCAGGCTCACTTTACCTCGCCCCATTCTTCTCGCCAGCTCTTGGTCGAGGCTCCCCGTCCAAACAAGTGAACCTGCTCGCAGGCTAGGTCTGTTAGGGTTTGCAGTGACCTGGCCAGGTACCCACCGCTATCTTTTTGTCGGCTCATCCTCTGCCGGAAATCGACCAACATGATATATGGTCTGTCGCTCGAAAATTGTGAAATTTAAATTATTGTATCGGTTTCATTTACCTTAAAAATGATTTATATCGTGACAGACGTGAAGCTCTCTTTATGGTGATGATGTACGCTGGGTAACGACCTGGTTCTTACCAACTCAATCAGACTCAATCACATTGCCAAGGTCCCAATGAGAAGACGTCTGTCTCCTAATAACACTGAATATATACATTTAGGCAAGCCTAAAGACGGAGCTCCCATAAAATACCAATCATGTGCTCTACGTTTTGACTAAACATTTCGACTACGTAATGAATCGAGCTGTAACGACAAAAAAAAAGAGGAAATCTACGTGGGTTGTTCAAGAAACGGTTAACACCATCTCAGGATTAAAATTTAACCAAAGTATTAATTTTTCTTCTGTAGAAATGTCTTTCACTGCCTTTGTTTCGTGTGCCTCGAGATAATAAAATTCGACACAGAAGGCCAAATAATATAAAACGAAAATCAAAATTCTCGCTAACCCTGGCCTGGGCTAGCTTAATCGGGCTTTGAAAGTTCAGGCCCTAAGTATCAAACAGCAAATTCTGTCCCAACGGAGGAAGACCGAATGAAAAAAAAAAAAAAAAAAAAAAAAAAAGCATAGAAAGGTTAAAAAAAACTGAGTCACGACATCATGTGCATTAAGACGGCACTGAGAAAATATCCATATTTAAAAGACGTGTGGTGTTCAAGCTTAACAATCATTCACGCTATGAAAGCGTAATTTATATTATATAGTTTTTCTCCCCACTGCTTTGCAGTCATTTTGTCGGCCGCAGCTTTACCAGTTTATCACTGACCATTAAATAAATCCCCCCCCCTCCCCACAGCATTTCACAAAGCTAAATAGATTGAACAAACAAAACGATCAGATCTCTATACTCTGTAAATACATTACGCATTACCAGATATATACGAGCGTCAAATAGTTCAAATCCTGTTCGCTTTTAACGCATCAAGTGGTTTTTTGACGTTTCGTGGTTTTCCATCCGTAACAGAAGAAAAAAATAGTACCCCTCTAAGAATATCCTGGCCCTCTTACCATAAAGAAGACTTCAAAACTCGCTTGGCAGTGTTTAAAAGTACAGTTTTATTTCTTATTTTTTTCAGTCTTAAACGCGAGGTTATTGATAAACGTCCGGCAATGTTTTTCATTGTATTTTTCTGCTCCGAGGATTGATATATGCGATTGATATCTAACCGATGTGTTTATTACATGGAAGATTCGAATGAAGCACGAAGATCTTCGCGGGTGACAGGAAAACATCCAGACACTGCCCCTTAATTGCAAGGTGTAAATTAGTGACTGAAGCTCCCTGTTTCGAATTTTCGCGCTACTCAGGCAACAGCCAAACTAGAAAGTGACGTGGCCTTCGAAAAGTACGTTGTTAGTCTTATAAGAAAAGAACTACTAACGTCACATATATGTATAAGCCCTTGCAATGTACCTTGAAAAGCTGATTATCTCAGGATCAGACTAGAGCTGTTAATTGTCACGGTTTGTTGTAGATAAAACAAAATTGGTTGCTGCAAGTTTGTAGTTTACAACTACTGTTGAGTCGAACAAAGGGAACAGTGGCGACAATGCAAGATACAAAGGGAGGAAGGAAGTTTCATATACTTTTACTGACTGAAACTTGGAGGAAAGTGGAAGGCTTTTCAATTTTCCCTCGACTCGTCTACATAAAATACAAGACTCAAGCGACTTAGAAAACTGGGAAAGGGTTCAAGAATTAATTACAAATGATAAGAAAACAACTGTCAAAAGAAGGGTTGACAACTGGTCCGTGAAGTTTATCGAGGGTGCGTCGATTCAAATAAATATATGTTATTTGCCGGCTGGGAGGTCCGTATAGTGAAAAACTGTGACCAAGGTCTTGAAAATGCTTATGTGATACCGAAGACGGGATAATGGTTTGCCTTGATGCCATCTCATGCGCGCATCTCCAACATAAACTGAGGCTTCTGCTTGTGCCACAATTTGCTTTTCATTTCATTTCATATAGTGCGATGGACATAAACTAGGACCGGAAATTGTCCTGAAATAATAGTACTGCACCAGATGGACAGAAATAACTACAGCTGGCCCCAGTTGTTTAAAGGCTGGATAACGCTATCCTCGGGACAAATCACTATCCAGCGGATAAGTGTTAACAAAACACACCACGCTATCCACTGGATAATGATTTGTCCAGTGGATAGCAATACACGCCTTTCGAACTGGCCTGGTGTTTTGTTGAGCTCGCCTGTAGCGTGTGATAAACAATGCAGCTATTACTTAGACGTCTGTGAAATTTTCTTCGCAAGTCATCAATAGTTCATAATTTCAAAGAAAATCATGACCGTGTTGGTGTTTAGATGTCTGATCTTAGTCAGCATAGAATTTAAAATTCTAATTCTTCGTTTTCTCTTTAGTATTGGTTGCGATCATAGAGTTATATCAGATCTAGACACTCAAGACAGTCAAATCGTCCCAATGTCCTATTTCAGACTGTTTGTTTTCTTAGTTTAAATTAAGAAATCCTAATAACAGCGAAAGGTCCACCTAAAAAACGGCTGCGGTGCAAATGGGTGGATCTCAGGACATAATAGTGAGGTCTTACACCAAGTACTACCCTGCCACGAATATACTCTCTAGGTAGATTTTCCAAGTCAGAGAGTTTTGGTTGACAAACCGTGGAGTGCATGTGACGTCTTCAACACCTATTATATTTCTTTACAGTGTATGACTCGAGGCTGATCCTCAGGTTGGATATTTCCCGTAAATTTGTGAGAATTTGTAGTCTGTCAAGTTTAACTTGCTATCCGAGTAAAGACGATTATGGTTTATTCAGCAGTTTAAAAAAAGCTATTCCTCTCAAAGTTCTAGCAATAAGTGCATTTTTTAAATTAAAATCTTCCCACAGCAAGGTATCTGTTTCAATATTACTTGAAACATGTCACTTTAATTCAATTCCCAAAGTGTCCTCGCGAATAAAAACTCAAGTATTCTCGAGAAAGTTAATGTAACTTTCTAGAGAAATTTAAGGTGAATCTCGTTAAAAGGCTTATGCTTGTAACAAGTTATTGCTTTTTAAACGGACGTGGAACGTCCTTGTTTTAATAAAATATGGTTAGTCATGTAAAATTCAATTTTCTTTCCCGGGGACAGCTAGAGGGTTTAAGAGCAGTTTGGGTCGACTTGAATAATTAAGAACGCCTAATTTGAGTCAAACGTCGATTCTAATTCAGTCGAACCGAACTGCTACACCAAAGAAATTTTAAAAAACGGTCTTGTTTTTCAAGGTAAAATCAATGTTTCGCCCGCTGTACAATTCAGGGTAACCGTTACAAGGACGCTGATTGTGAAAAACTGATGGACTATGCAAATACGTTAACAGCGATAATTCATGCATATATAATAAGCACGCGCGGGCTCAAAATAAAGCACGTTCCATCGTGAACGAAACGGTGAAATGGAGCCTTTAGACCAGAAACTGCGAAAGCATCCGACAGCGTGTGTTGAGTACTGTGTGCCTTGTTCGAAGGCTTCTTTCGAGCAAGGCACACAATGTGCAACAAACTCTCCAGATTTCCAATCTGGAATTTCTTCGTTTTCTTCTGAAGTAAGCCTTTGTTGCACAATGAAAATTTACAACGAAGGCAGCGATATTTCGTCGTGTCCAAACACGACATACAAGAGTCTTCATCATCTATATCCTCAAACCCACCTCGATAGGCAGTCATGTTGGAAAAAAAAAATGAGATGGAGGCTGATTCAAAGATTTTGAGGCTGATTCATACATTAACATGACTTAACTTTGATAACATTGCTTATGCGTTTGGTTCGGCTCATGTGAAAATCGGCGTTTGACCCAAAGTCGGTCTTCAGGCGTTCTTCACGGCTGGCCAGGCGTGAAGAACGCCTCAGCCGCTCCAAATAAAATCAGTCGAGCTTAATTGGGTCAGACGCCGAACTTCACATGAGCCTAATTCGTTGAATTGGGTTCGGCTCATGTGAAGTACGGCGTTTGACCCGGGCCTTAGGCCTCGTTCCATGCAACTTCCGGTAGTGGGTTGTGTCTGTGTAATAATAAAATGTGGAAATTTAACTACAGAAAGATGATAAAACCTAAATGAGTATGAAGATCCTTTGTTAGCTCATATAAAAGATAAAATTATGAAAAAAAAAAAAAAAAAAATGAAGTAAAGTAATTATGTTGGCTGCAAAGATCACAGCTATTGCTGTTGTTAATTGAAATGTCGGCAAAGTTCAGTTTTTCTTATTTCTCTTTATAAAAACAGGTAGACTAGGCGAATCCTTTTGATTTTCTCGATTGGCCCGAGATTTCTAACAGAGTGTTTGCCATCCGGCGTATAGTTCTAAAACATGGTAACACGAAGTCACTATTGCGCAGGGAGTGTGCAGAGCCTTTTCAGCCGGTGTAAATTAATTTGGGTCGGCTAAATTCGAATTCGATTCGGCTCATGTAAAGTACGGCGTCTGAACGGAGCATAAAGAAATCAATAAAACTAGAACAACACTGGTGGACGTTTATCACTTGCACGAACGAGCCTTGAGGGTGATACAGTATATAATTCTCATTCTGATACATTTGCATGAAGACGTGCTGATATACTTTCTTTGTAACAGACGGCTTCAGGATATCACAGCACATGTACAAAGTTCAAACATGGCATTGCAGCTGACTGAGTTTCTGATCTATTTGTTCGGAACAAATAGATCAGAAACTCAGTCAGCTGCAATGCCATGTTTGTCTTTGTACATGGCTGTGATATCCTGAAGCCGTCTGTTACAAAGAAAGTATATCAGCACGTCTTCATGCAAATGTATCAGAATGAGAATTATATACTGTATCACCCTCAAGGCTCGTTCGTGCAAGTGATAAACGTCCACCAGTGTTGTTCTAGTTTTATTTATTTCTTTATGCTCCGTTCAGACGCCGTACTTTACATGAGCCGAATCAAATTCGAATTTAGCCGACCCAAATTAATTTACACCGGTTGAACTGATTCAGACGCCTATCTTAATTCCAGGCGAACTGAATCCAATAGAAGATGAAAGCACATTTCGATCAGCTCTGATATATGCTGAACTCCCGTAAACATGGAAAAAAACAAGCAAGCACGAACCAAAGCCGTCCTGTGAAAAATTGAAATATATAATTGAGCAGTCCCTGTTTACTATTTATTTTTGTAAAAATGCTCCAACAACTCTTAACATGCCGGGTAGTGATTTCCGGTCATCTCAGCAAAGTGAACCTCAACAATTTAGTATCACTGCTCACCCGACGAGAAATCACAGGAGTAATCAGTTGAACGATTGTTCCTGTGCTCCTGAGCTCGGCAGCGGGCGATCTTGCTGCAAGCGGCTGCAAGGCGTAATAACTGCAGCTCCTTCCAAATACAACTACGCAATTCGCATTTTCATCCGAAAACTTTACGCTCCTCCTTTCGTCATTTCAATTTAAAAAAAGTGCACGTTGTTATGAGCCACAACGCGGCCGGTTTCCTCTGGGCCTTAAGACTGACTTCCAGTAAGTACTACGGATAGCTGTGCAAAATGCAAAAATCGAATTCCCTCAAACTTTTTCACAACAAAGCCTTCTGGAAACTATTTAAGAAAATACAACTTTATGTTCGTTTGGAGTTATATTTTTCAAGTAAAGCGATTTTTTAATTTTCACCCTTGGTGAAGCCCTCGAACCACTCAAAAATGTGCTTCGTATTTGCCACACGTGTAAGAAAACTAAAAAAAATGTCAAAATTATTTTGATATTAGACAATTCAATGACCCTTTCTTTACAAAGTGCCGTTATTAGAATTGGAAAAGATTCAAACCTGAATTGTTAAAAAAATTTTCAAATTTACCCTCCCAAACAGCATTATCAGAACGCTCGATTTTGGCAAAATTCAACGGTAAAATTCCCTACCTGGTACATGGATTTCGCTGTAAAGATGGTATTCTATAGAAAGAGTAAGGCTTCCTCTATCGTTCTGTGAAATAAAATTTTTGGGCAACTTAAACTGCGAATTTTGACGACCGAAAATATTTACGGTACTTGCTTGAAGTTTATGACCTTTGAACTTACCGTTGTCTTCATGAGTACAAGAGATGACCTAAACAACAGTTGAAATTTTAGCCTGAATGCGACCCTTTTCCTCATTTAAATAATTTGTAGTTATTCTGTATCTTCTTTGGGCAATTATATCG
>CBDDTI010000679.1:0-16812 GCA_965233585.1 bacterium | reverse complement strand
TACATACAAAAAAAAAGCATTCTGGGCAAAATACAATGGAGAATGCGTAGAGGTTTCGGCAAAATACATACAAAAAAAAGCATTCTGGGCAAAATACAATGGAGAATGCGTAGAGGTTTCCGCAAAATACATACAAAAAAAAAATTCTGGGCAAAATACAATGGAGAATGCGTAGAGGTTTCGGCAAAATACATACAAAAAAAAAGCATTCTGGGCAAAATACAATGGAGAATGCGTAGAGGTTTCGGCAAAATACATACAAAAAAAAGCATTCTGGGCAAAATACAATGGAGAATGCGTAGAGGTTTCGGCAAAATACATACAAAAGAAAAGCATTCTGGGCAAAATACAATGGAGAATGCGTAGAGGTTTCGGCAAAATACATACAAAAAAAAGCATTCGAATGCGTAGAGGTTTCGGCAAAATACATACAAAAAAAAGCATTCTGGGCAAAATACAATGGAGCATGCCTAGAGGTTTCGGCAAAATACATACCAAAAAAAGCATTCTGGGCAAAATACAATGGAGAATGCGTAGAGGTTTCGGCAAAATACATACAAAAAAAAGCATTCTGGGCAAAATGGAGAATGCGTAGAGGTTTCGGCAAAATACATACAAAAAAAAGCATTCTGGGCAAAATACAATGGAGCATGCGTAGAGGTTTCGGCAAAATACATACAAAAAAAAAGCATTCTGGGCAAAATACAATGGAGAATGCGTAGAGGTTTCGGCAAAATACATACAAAAAAAGCATTCTGGGCAAAATACAATGGAGAATGCGTAGAGGTTTCGGCAAAATACATACAAAAAAAAAGCATTCTGGGCAAAATACAATGGAGAATGCGTAGAGGTTTCCGCAAAATACATACAAAAAAAAGCATTCTGGGCAAAATACAATGGAGAATGCGTAGAGGTTTCGGCAAAATACATACCAAAAAAAAGCATTCTGGGCAAAATACAATGGAGAATGCGTAGAGGTTTCGGCAAAAATCCATACAAAAAAAAAGCATTCTGGGCAAAATACAATGGAGAATGCGTAGAGGTTTCGGCAAAATACATACAAAAAAAAAGCATTCTGGGCAAAATACAATGGAGAATGCATAGAGGTTTCGGCAAAATACATACAAAAAAAAAGCATTCTGGGCAAAATACAATGGAGAATGCGTAGAGGTTTCGGCAAAATACATACAAAAAAAAAGCATTCTGGGCAAAATACAATGGAGAATGCGTAGAGGTTTCGACAAAATACATACAAAAAAAAAAGCATTCTGGGCAAAATACAATGGAGAATGCGTAGAGGTTTCGGCAAAATACATACCAAAAAAAATCTGGCATATATAGGAATTCTGGGCAAAATACAATGGAGAATGCGTAGAGGTTTCGGCAAAATACATACCAAAAAAACGCATTCTGAGCAAAATACAATGGAGAATGCGTAGAGGTTTCGGCAAAATACATACAAGAAAGGGCATTCTGGGCAAAATACAATGGAGAATGCGTAGAGGTTTCGGCAAAATACATACCAAAAAAACCATTCTGGGCAAAATACAATGGAGAATGCGTAGAGGTTTCCGCAAAATACATACAAAAAAAACACATTCTGGGCAAAATACAATGGAGAATGCGTAGAGGTTTCGGCAAAATACATACCAAAAAAAAGCATTCTGGGCAAAATACAATGGAGAATGCGTAGAGGTTTCGGCAAAATACATACAAAAAAAAATGCATTCTGGGCAAAATACAATGGAGAATGCGTAGAGGTTTCGGCAAAATACATACAAAAAAAAAAGCATTCTGGGCAAAATACAATGGAGAATGCGTAGAGGTTTCGGCAAAATACATACAAAAAAAAGCATTCTGGGCAAAATACAATGGAGAATGCGTAGAGGTTTCCGCAAAATACATACAAAAAAAAAGCATTCTGGGCAAAATACAATGGAGAATGCGTAGAGGTTTCGGCAAAATACATACAAAAAAAGCATTCGGCAAAATACATACGTAGAGGTTTCGGAAAAAAAACAAAAAAAAGCATTCTGGGCAAAATACAATGGAGAATGCGTAGAGGTTTCCGCAAAATACATACAAAAAAAAGCATTCTGGGCAAAATACAATGGAGAATGCGTAGAGGTTTCGGCAAAATACATACAAAAAAAAGCATTCGCATTCTGGGCAAAATACAATGGAGCATGCCTAGAGGTTTCGGCAAAATACATACAAAAAAAAGCATTCTGGGCAAAATACAATGGAGAATGCGTAGAGGTTTCGGCAAAATACATACAAAAAAAGCATTCTGGGCAAAATACAATGGAGAATGCGTAGAGGTTTCGGCAAAATACATACAAAAAAAGAGCATTCTGGGCAAAATACAATGGAGAATGCGTAGAGGTTTCGGCAAAATACATACAAAAAAAGCATTCTGGGCAAAATACAATGGAGAATGCGTAGAGGTTTCGGCAAAATACATACAAAAAAAAAGCATTCTGGGCAAAATACAATGGAGAATGCGTAGAGGTTTCGGCAAAATACATACAAAAAAAAGCATTCTGGGCAAAATACAATGGAGAATGCGTAGAGGTTTCGGCAAAATACATACAAAAAAAAAGAATTCTGGGCAAAATACAATGGAGAATGCGTAGAGGTTTCTACATACCAAAAAAAGCATTCTGGGCAAAATACAATGGAGAATGCGTAGAGGTTTCGGCAAAATACATACAAAAAAAAATTCTGGGCAAAATACAATGGAGAATGCGTAGAGGTTTCAAAATACATACAAAAGAAAAGCATTCTGGGCAAAATACAATGGAGAATGCGTAGAGGTTTCGGCAAAATACATACAAAAAAAAGCAAAATACATACAAAAAAAGCATTCTGGGCAAAATACAATGGAGAATGCGTAGAGGTTTCGACAAAATACATACAAAAAAAAGCATTCTGGGCAAAATACAATGGAGAATGCGTAGAGGTTTCGGCAAAATACATACAAAAAAAGCATTCTGGGCAAAATACAATGGAGAATGCGTAGAGGTTTCGGCAAAATACATACAAAAAAAGCATTCTGGGCAAAATACAATGGAGAATGCGTAGAGGTTTCGGCAAAATACATACAAAAGAAAAGCATTCTGGGCAAAATACAATGGAGAATGCGTAGAGGTTTCGGCAAAATACATACAAAAAAAGCATTCGAATGCGTAGAGGTTTCGGCAAAATACATACCAAAAAAAGCATTCTGGGCAAAATACAATGGAGCATGCCTAGAGGTTTCGGCAAAATACATACAAAAAAAAGCATTCTGGGCAAAATACAATGGAGAATGCGTAGAGGTTTCGGCAAAATACATACCAAAAAAAGCATTCGGCAAAATACATACAAAAAAACATTCTGGGCAAAAATACAATGGAGAATGCGTAGAGGTTTCGGCAAAATACATACAAAAAAAAATGCATTCTGGGCAAAATACAATGGAGAAAAATTGCATTTGGGGTAAGATACAATGCAGAAAAGCTTAGAAGTTTAGGCAAAATTCACAGGAAAACAATTTATTTTTTCAAAAGAAAAAAAGGCATTTGAGGCAACCTGCAATGGAGAAAAGAATAGAGGTTTCGGCAAAATACATTTAAAAAAAAGCATTCTGGGCAAAATACAATGGAGAATGCGTAGAGGTTTCGGCAAAATACATACAAAAAAAAGAATTCTGGGCAAAATACAATGGAGAATGCGTAGAGGTTTCGGCAAAATACATACAAAAAAAAAGCATTCTGGGCAAAATACAATGGAGAATGCGTAGAGGTTTCGGCAAAATACATACAAAAAAAAAGCATTCTGGGCAAAATACAATGGAGAATGCGTAGAGGTTTCGGCAAAATACATACAAAAAAAAGCATTCTGGGCAAAATACAATGGAGAATGCGTAGAGGTTTCGGCAAAATACATACAAAAAAAAGCATTCTGGGCAAAATTCAATGGAGAATGCGTAGAGGTTTCGGCAAAATACATACAAAAAAAAGCATTCTGGGCAAAATACAATGGAGAATGCGTAGAGGTTTCGGCAAAATACATACAAAAAAAAAGCATTCTGGGCAAAATACAATGGAGAATGCGTAGAGGTTTCGGCAAAATACATACCAAAAAAAAGCATTCTGGGCAAAATACAATGGAGAATGCGTAGAGGTTTCGGGAAAAATACATACAAAAAAAAAGCATTCTGGGCAAAATACAATGGAGAATGCGTAGAGGTTTCGGCAAAATACATACAAAAAAAAAGCATTCTGGGCAAAATTCAATGGAGAATGCGTAGAGGTTTCCGCAAAATACATACCAAAAAAAAGCATTCTGGGCAAAATACAATGGAGAATGCATAGAGGTTTCGGCAAAATACATACCAAAAAAAAGCATTCTGGGCAAAATACAATGGAGAATGCGTAGAGGTTTCGGCAAAATCCATACAAAAAAAAGCATTCTGGGCAAAATACAATGCAGAATGCGTAGAGGTTTCGGCAAAATACATACAAAAAAAAGCATTCTGGGCAAAATTCAATAGAGAATGCGTAGAGGTTTCGGCAAAATACATACAAAAAAAGCATTCTGGGCAAAATACAATGGAGAATGCAATGCGTAGAGGTTTCGGCAAAATACATACAAAAAAAAGCATTCTGGGCAAAATACAATGGAGAATGCGTAGAGGTTTCGGCAAAATACATACAAAAAAAAAGCATTCTGGGCAAAATACAATGGAGAATGCGTAGAGGTTTCGGCAAAATACATACAAAAAAAAGCATTCTGGGCAAAATACAATGGAGAATGCGTAGAGGTTTCGGCAAAATACATACAAAAAAAGCATTCTGGGCAAAATACAATGGAGAATGCGTAGAGGTTTCGGCAAAATACATACAAAAAAAAAGCATTCTGGGCAAAATACAATGGAGAATGCGTAGAGGTTTCGGCAAAATACATACAAAAAAAAGCATTCTGGGCAAAATACAATGGAGAATGCGTAGAGGTTTCGGCAAAATACATACAAAAAAAAGCATTCTGGGCAAAATACAACATTCGAGAACCTGCCCGGCACGATTATGCCGCAGAAAAGTTCTATTGTCCAAAGTATGCTGGCATCTCAGTTACTCTTCACATGCCATTGTAATTTACTTTGGGGCCTTCAAAACAAATAAATGTAGATTCACGCCAAGAAAACTTAAAATAGAAAATATTATAAATTTATCTTTTTAAAATGATAAGCAATACTTTTTTATAAAATGGTAGGCAATATTTTTTATAAAATGGTAAGCAATATTTTTTATAAAATGGTTACAACATTTCAAAAAATGGTTGAGAAATTAACGTTTATAAAGTGGTAACACACTCGTCTCGATGATCTTCCCGTGAAAGCCAAAAGACTTGGGGCTAGAATAACCGAAGTAAAGTACTTTGAGAGCGGTAGTGAGGAAACCATCACTAATGAGCATTGGAAAGGGAACAACAAAACATTGAAAGAGTTCTGGACTGGAAAGACCATCTTCCAACTTCTGCCTGAGGCCGATGAAGTTCCGAGTGGCGCTTTTGACGCAAAGGGTGGAGAGCAGCAGGCATTGCCGCGCCCCATCCAGGGTGGAAAGAAGGGAAAGAAATCTGCCCAGAAATTGTTGCCAGCTTATGGTACTATGATTGAGTTTTGTTGTAGCCCTCAATCCAATCTTGGAAAGGCGTCGGAATCTATTGGTGTGAAACACATTCGCCTTACCAAAGCCAATGGTAATGTTGCAGAGCTTGAAGTGCAATCACAACTTCTCGAAGTTTTAGACTCAGATGCAATGAACGGTGTTGATCTTTGGGGATCGATTCCTTGCAATCCTTGGTCGAGTTGGCAACGCCTTAACTGGAGAAGGTTGGGTCCAGAATTTCGTAGGAGATTGATGGCACAGAGATTAGAGAGCAAGAAACTCCTTCGGTTCTTTTTCCAGTTTGCCAAAATCATCCTGAAACGTGGAGCTAGGGTTCATTTCGAGTGGCCCTCAGGATGCTCTGGTTGGCAGTTGCAGGAACTTCAGGACTTCTTTAACTCGAACCATTTTGTAGGAGGAGATTCTTTCAAACCTTGGACTGTTGCATCAACAGATGACAGTTTAATCCGATGCTTGAGAACCAAGACATGCAGCCATGACCACAAGCATGTGCCATTGTGTGGTTCCAAAACTCCAAACTCAGCATTCTATCCAACGCAGATGTGCGAAAGCATCATGTCATCGTTGTTCCCCGACTTGTTCCACAAATTTGTCCCTAGCATGAGCTGCGTGCCAACAACTGAAGAGCCAGTGCACGTTCCAAAAGAAGTTGAGCCTGAACAAATTCCTCTTGGCATTCATGAGCTTATCGACAAGAAAGTCTGGAAAAGTGATCCAGCTGCAGTAAATGAAGCCAAGAAGGAAGCTCAAGGGTTGATCGAAGCTGGAACATGGGATTACAAGCATGTGATCCAAAGGCACGATTTAGAGCGTCAAGCCAGGCAAAGTGGAACTAAGGTTGCTATCGGACGTCTCATGACAATCATGAGTTGAAAGAATGCCGAATCAGCAGAAGAGAAGCGGCTCAAGGCCAGAATTGTATTTCTTGGTAACAATGTTCGTGACGAGTTTGGTTTAGCCAGCGAATTCCAAGAAATCAAGATCATTCCAACAACCATTGCTGGATTGAACATAAATCTGGCGTTCGGCCTGAAAAGAGGAAACAAAACATCTCAAAGCGATGTGATCAAGGCTTACATCCAGAGAGACCTTCAAACAGAAAATGACACGTACATCGAGTTGCCTGAAGAGTTGGCTCCTGGCCATCTCAAATGGATGCACCGCCCATGCACTAAGCTCCACAAATCGTTGTACGGGCACCCGGAGTCGGGAGGACACTGGGGTTTGAAGTTTAAGTCAATAATGGATTTGCTAGGCGGAGTTGAATCTCCATTGTTTCCATCAAACTTTGTCGTTGAGCGTTTAGGACTGCTGGTCACACTTTACGTAGATGACATAGTTGTTTCAGGCCCAAGCCAGAATCATCAGCAGTTTTGGGATGAATTGTCCAGCCATCTTCATTTCGAACCACCACAAGATGTCTCAAAAGTCCTAGGCAGGACTCACTTGATTAAGGAGGGAGAGGTCCAGCTAGACATGCACGAGTTTGCTGATGTCACGTGCAAACTATATGAGCAAGAATGCAAGGACTTCAAAGGCATCAAGAAGGCTTCAACCCCTTATCTTGATGAAAGTTCGTTGCCGGTAGAAGATTGGGACAGCCAGGGTAACTTAGCCAACTCAGCGGCAAAGCTGATCATGAAAGCTTACTGGCTTGCAAGGCTTAGCCGGCCTGACTTGCTTCATGCGCTGAATGAGTTAAGTAAAAGGATAACGAAATGGAGTAAAAATGATGACAGGCGTTTGTTCAGGGTATTCAGCTACCTTCATGGAACAAAACAATATAGGATGAGGTTGAAACTAGATCCAGATGCTGAATGGAACCTGTGGTTATTCACGGATGCTGACCATGCATCAAAGGCAGACCATGGTTACTCAACTTCAGGCTCTTGTGATCTCAGGTGGTTCATCCTTTTCCCTATTTCGTTCCAGTCGAAACGGCAGACAACATGCAGTCGTTCAACCACAGAGGCCGAGGCCATAGCCCTGGCCACTGCTCTGTTTCATGATGCGATCCCTGCGCAACAGTTTTTGTCAGAGTTGCTTGGAAGTGCAATTCCATTAACATGTCACCAAGATAATACTGCCACCATACAAGTAATTAAAAATGGATACTCTGCTCGCCTAAGACATTTAGGTAAAACCCACAAAATAAATGTCCAGGGGCTTTATGATGCGTTCAAAGAGCCGGATATCAGCATCCAACATTGCCCGACAGAGCAACAGGCTGCAGACGTATTCACGAAATGCTTGGAGGTCCACAAGTGGACGGCAGCCTTGGACATGATTGGAGTTTTTGACCCTTGCAAAGAAAAGAAATAGCATACCAATGCCCGAAATAGACCCATTTCCTTGTTGAGCCAGCCTTGATCAGTTCTTGTGTTGGAAGGCCATTTTGGCCACTCCTTGGTAGGGACCAAAGTTGCAAGAGGAATTGCATGTTGCAAACGGCAGAGAGCCGCGGTTCATTCCGCGCCCTGTCAGCCAAATGCCTTGTATTTCCAAAAATTAAGTTGGAATATGAGATCAGTTCTCACTAGTATGTTAGCACTGTCATCCATGCGTGGTGGGAGCAGCGGCCGCAGCACCAAAGACGAACAGGCCAAACTTCCTAAAGCGCATGTCCTGTCCATATCCCACACTTGTCCTTGGTCAATGTATAGGTTCCTTAGGAGCATATTTGTCCAAGCCAGGTCTCATGCAGCAAGAACCCTTAGGTCACCAAGTCTTGCCACCGCAGTGTTTGGCCAGCATATGCCGTAGCTTGCAGGCGAACATTCTCGTAGGAGGGGGGCACAGAAGAATTCCAGCCACAAGGGTCGGTTTTCACCTCCTCGAATGTTACTAATTTTGGCTCAAGGAAAAGAGGCCCCAGAAGCTGACTTGTGTGGTTTTTGGGTGTTGTTTCAAGTTATCCTATTTTTCGCCTTTTTATTGAAAAATACATGTTCAGTCTTGATTTTGTAATGATAACCATGCTAGGAATGGTCTGGTACCTTTGATTTTGTAATGATGGGCACCCCTGTCTGAGGGTCAGGCCCCAGCTTTGTGCTTACAGAATCAGGGGGTGCGAGCGCGACCTTCACACTGAATTGCAAGGGGGATCAATTATTTATATACATGCCATTTCAAATGTCTAAATTTTGAAGCAGTCGTTTGCGACGCCCTAACACCAGTGGGAAGATTTGGGAACTACTCCAGGCCACCCAGACCTCTGGAGTCCAAAGTGCTGCCGCGCAGTGCATCGGAGGTCAAGAGTCAACAGCTGTGCGGCTGCTGGGAACCAATGGACCCACAAAACGGTTGTCCCTTTTGCATCCTTTTGCAGTTTTTAATTGTTTTTTTTGGGGGGACCAGCAAGTTTGACCCTTGCAATGCCAGAATTTGAGACCAAGTGTTTACACGTTCGAAATGTGGAAAGGCTACCTTTGATTTGCTGGGAATTTGACACTGTTTCAGAAGTGGAACACCCGGGATTAGCTTCTTGAAGTTTAGTTGCAAAAAAAGGACAGCTGTAAAGATTTTAGTGATCAGTGTGGCAGGTATACTTGCCGTACAAGTTAGTACTAAAGACGTTGCCTGAAGATATATTGCTGCTTACCTACAATTCGCACAGTGAATGCTGAGGTCCCGCAAAGATGTCGACATGTTGACACATTTTGTGATGCTGTGACATACCGTGGCATTTTTTCTCAGCTGATTCATTACAACCTTCCCCATCTCCCAGCCGGTCTTCGGCAAGTTGCAATGGATGAGGCGAGGCCTTGAATCTTTTGGCAAAGTGTTGCAGAGTTTTTCGAGTTAGTGACGTAGATCCTGAAACAAACATCCAAACATATCCAAACAGCTGATTGACCAGAGATGCCTATGCCGACCAGATCCCCAAGTCAGACTGATCATGGAGTCATATGGAGTCCATTGACTGATGTTTTCTGCGACTCTGTTGCCGACTCTGTTGCCGTTTCAATTCCATTGGGCGCTTGAACCATGAGGTGCCACCGACCTCTGGTGATTCCACAAGGATGGGTCCAAGTTCAAGTTGTCGCAGCAGCGATGCCGAGGCTGAAAGTAATGCGGCAGGTACCCTGGAGCAGTTCACAGAGATGTTTAATACTATTCAAATCTATTCAATCAATGTGTTTTCTTTTGTGTCTTCTTGACAAAAGATGGAGATTGAGTTCAACATCTAAAGACAATCTAAGACAGTCTAAGACTACAGTTTTAGTATGTTTATGTTGATTTGTACGCCTGGACTTGGACACCTTGACCGATGGGACATCCAGTTTAGCACTCTTCCAGTCCTCTCCGAAGCTGGAGTTTCCAAGAGTTTCCAACACGTCTCCCCAAACCAATCGACACCATGTCATTGGAAGGTGCCTTTCCGGAGGAAAGAACCTGCAGAGCCTTTGATGCAGGACGCCCTTCCGTGTCATGTACCAGTTCGTTTTGCGAAGATCCGTTTTGCCTGGCGGTGCGACATTCTCCAAATATTGGAGACACACTTCAGATGTTTCAAGATCTGTTAAGGGAAGTAGAACTGAGATTGGAAAGACTTTAAGACACTTTGTACAGTACAATTTACAATCCTTCCAAACATCGCACCTCGGAGGCGACCAAGAGCTTGAAGCCCAAGGCCACCACCAAAGTCACCCGAAAGATTCGCGGCTGTGACGCTCGGTGAGAAATCACGTGGACGTTCCCCCAGTTCCCCGGCCATGGTTTTGGGATGTTTTGTGGATATCTAGACCCTCAAAAAAACACAAGATCCCACAACAAGTATGCTATTAGAATGTGCTAATAGAATTATAGATATCATAGAATTAATGCATTATAGATTATAAAATAATATAAGTATGATATATGTATTGAAATGACATGTAAAAATGATATAACTGCTATTTTGCCACCCAATCATGGATAAAAGTGGCACTTGTGCTATATTTGTTTACCATGTGTTGTGGGTATGAGATATCATTAGCACTATTGGAGGGGATGTGCTTGTGTGATCAAATATATATAGGCACAACCTGCCTGATGCATTCATTGCATTTGTTGGCATGTTTGGATTGTGGTCATGGTCCGTGGTTGCATAAATAAATGTCGACCCAGCTGTCGAGACAACATGCGTAAGCTGTTTAGAGTCATCATCAGACTGCCATGAAGCCATGAAAGCAACACGGGCAACGTGGGCCTGGGTGATCTCAGGACATACAACGCCTTTGGTCGGAACAGAGTCTGGGCAGCAAAGAGTCAAGAACTGAACCTGTACTTGAAATGTTCGCTCCTCCATGTCCTTGTAACATCGTTCCAGAATTGACAAGCAATGAGCAATCAATCAAATGGACAGAGTTGCAGTTTTAATGCTGACAGCTGTAGGTGCAGTGATTTGTCAGTATACGCGAATGGCAATATTTCCCAATTTTCAGGAGCAAGATTCGAGAGCAGATTGAAGCTGGTCGGCCATACCAGGTTCAAGGTGCGGCTACGCGGCTACCCAAAAGGGAGGGGAAGCCATGATGAAGCCATGGCCTATGGGAGAACCAGCCCTTTCCAATCTTTCCATGGCTGATCAGCTAGGAATATATTGAAATGTATTGAAATGTACTGAAATGTATTGAAATGTACTGAAATTTGCTGAAATAGATCTACACCTCACAACTATAATCAACTATGCCAAAGTGCCAAAGCAGGTTTCCTTGACATTTCTTGGATTATAACTACTTACATTGTGATCATTCTGAGACTGGAATTACCATGACGAACCTGGAAGTGGTGACACATTTGTGGAAACTGGATGTTTGCCATGAAGATGTTTTCTTGAACAATCAGAGCCACATTGCCGTGCAATGTCCACCTTCAGCAATATGTTTATTACATTTCATTATATACTATCTTCACAATGCTGATATATATATATATATACTACACGGAAATCCAAAACACAGTATATAATATATATATACCCATAAATTGCTATATGCAGAGGTACTCTGAGAGAATATGTAAAGAATTACTATAGATGCTCTGCCCGAAGCACTGAGTCGCACAGGTGTCAAAAAATGGCTGTTTCTTGTTGCGTGGCAGGTCTTTTGCAGATGGAGTGGCAGTTGAGCAAGTTCATGGCGGAACTTGAGGACGACCATCGAGCATGAAGCTCGCTTCTCGAGCCTATTCTTAGTGTTGGATTCTGACCCAGATTCACCTCATTGATCATGAATATCATATCATGATTGGCAAGATCCATTCACCTTCAACAAATATCAGAAAAACATCAGCTGCCCAAGATCTCGGATGTATTAAGCGCAGGCGAAGCACGCCAATGCCGAGTCGGTGATCTTGGATTTGGCCAAGGAGCTGGTGCGAACGGCTCAAGAGGCGACACGGGAGATGTTTGTTGTTTACCATCGAAACATTACCATCTGGTTATGACTAACATAGCCATGGAAAGATCCAGCGGTAAACCATCTATAAATTGCCATTTTCCATGGCTATGTTAAATAACCAGATGGTAAGGAAGATTACCATTAGTAATTGTTAGTAACCATTAATTAAGTGTACTAATTACAGCGCAAGCGTTATATAAGAATCTTGGTCCGGAAAGGGCCCATGTACTGAAGAGTATGTGTGTGCTTTTTTTCAGTCGAGGGTCCCTCAATTTCTTAGCAATTTCTTAATGTAGGTATGGATCAATACCTATTAATACCATTTTTAATGGGATGAACATCCATTTACCAGCTATTTTGATGTTCACCAGGGGTAGCATACAATGACACACCCAAGATTCCCAACATGCTGACGGATATCGGCGCCTTGGCTTCAGGTTCATGCGGCATTTTGCCTGTCATTCCAAATTTAGATTACAGATATTAAAGTCAATCAGAGGGCAAAACACAAGAGCAGATAGATGTTCATAAAGTCTCCGCAACCTTAGGCGTAGGAACCGCAACCTTTCACGGGATAGGGGTAGGAGCCAGTTCTTTCACGGAGGTGTCCAGGCTAGTCATGGCTAGTCATGGCTAGTCTCTAAAATCACACCATGGCTAAGAAATCCAGCCCCTCAATCTCTTGTGCCCATCAGTTTCTTCGCAAACATCCGAATTTCTTTGGCTTGAAGATTCCGGGGTCCCTCAATTTCTTACTTTCCATTTGCATATACATTCCACAAAACATCTACGCGGGAAACAAATCCAGCCCCTGATTTTCTTATACAAGAAATTCTTACTGTATACAGTGCTGGGAACTGCAATAGATAATCAGTAGCCATTAATTAATAGATATTGAGCAATGGTAACCACTAGTAACCAGTTGGTTCATATATAGCTAATAACTACTAATTATATGAAAACATACATGTCACACGCCATGTTCTATCAATGTCATATAGATGCAGTCGCCACCCTGTGATCCAAGTGCAAGCCGGCAATCTCGTGGACAGGTGGAGAACATCAATTGCCAAGGGGCATCGGTCGAAGAGCGCTTGGAACAGCTTGAATTGAAGATGTGTCCTGGTTTCATCAGATTTCATGGTTCAGATGATGGGTCTACCGATAAGGCATTGTGGAAGAGTGATAAATCATCACTCCATGTCCGCATCAAATGACCTTTCCCGCCTGAGCTTCATTGTCAGAAAATCAAGTGTGCAGTCCGAGTCACAAGTGATAGAACACTTATAACATCTTATAAACAGTTGTTGCAGGAGAGATTTTGTCATCTCCCCACTCTATGAAATTAGACCTCTCTTTAAGAATTTTGATACGGAGTCGGAGTGCAAAGAACAAGTTTTCTAGGTTCCTGGGACGAAACGCATTAACTAAATGTTTGAAGCAGAAATACTGTATTCCTATTTCTGTGAGGGTTCAACATTAAAAAAACCATCCCCATGGCATGATCACGTTCCGCTGCTCGCATCTTGAGGCGTCAGAGTGCACCAAGCTTTACGGAGGAGGAGAGCTTTGAATCGAGCAGCGGATTTGGCGGATTCAAAATGCTTCGGCGATTCCTTGCAGAGTTTGAGATGTTTGAAGGATATTCGAAAAACAAATTTGGGGCGTAGAAACCATGCTTTAGTGATCTGTAGATATCATTAGATCATATTAGATATCTGTAGTGTGTGTGTGTGTGTTTTTCCCTCAAGTCCATCCATTGAAAGTTTGAGTTTGCTTCGGAGGATTCCCCACGGAAAGCGGATGTGGACCTCTTCCATTTGGACCTTGCCACGGCAGGCCACTGGTATTGGTAGCTCTTGATGCCCTGTTGATAAGGTGCCCTTCGACAAAACTGAATCAGAAGGATAATTATTGTTGCAATTTTGAATCAAACATCCACATGTCAGAACGTGCGGTCAGTGAAATATGAGACAGTAAAGGCATGTGCGTTTCATGTTGGTGCATTGTGACGTTAAATGGTTTTCAATTTGCGCAGCTTAAGTCTTTGCAGCAGGCATCGTTGAATCTGACCAAAAAGCGCATACTGTGAATTCTTTGAGTGTGACAGGGATTTGGGCGAAAGTGTTTCTACCCCAATTTGATGAGTACAGCTGCGCAGCTTGCGTAAGTCAAGTTTCTAATTAAATGATTGATTTGTTAACAATTGTTTTATCAATGTTTTGGACAATGGCATGGACGGCTTCTTTTCTACATATCTTCCCATTCCAAAAAGACAGAATCATGAAGGATCATAGATGATCATCGGTATATCATGGATCCCCAATGATTTTCCTACCGGGGCTTGCGAAGTGGCAGGTCGTCGTTCACCTTCCGAAGTGGCCAGCCGTCCGAGAGGGCGCAGGGAAGTTGCCACGTGGAGCGGCTATGAAGCTCCAGGCAGCCCAAAAGGTGATACCCTCTGGTAATTTAACATAGCTATTGAAAATGGCCATTTATAGTGAGTTTTCCCATTAAAAATGGTGATTTTCCATAGTTATGTTAGTTTACCAGAGGGTATGTTTTGATGACGAAACAGAAAGAACATGAAGGAATGACGGATCAGATGTTTGTTGAGGTTGGATGCAGAGGTGGGTCCTGGTGAGGACCTCAACCCAGGTATGGATTGCAAAAATATGTCGCAGGTGAGCTCATCAGCAAAGCGCAAGAGAAATTGACTGCAAGGCACCAGCCAATTTCCGATGTGTTCATACTTCCGTTTGCATATGGCTTTGCAAATGAAAACAGTGCACTTCCAAATTTTGATGTTTGTTTGATCATCAATTTCCTGCGCGCCGATATGTTCATATGGTTTCATGTATATACATAAATAAATTCATATAAATGTTCCCTCTATTCAACAGCCCTTTCGAGGGTGTTCCGTCCTTTTTTGTCAAACCCACATATAGAATATGTGTACCGACCTGTCTCCAAACATTCGCACATTTGAAGCTGCCACTGATGCGCCATGATGCGCCCTTGGCAGGCCTCAGACCTTGCCTCTCGTGACAAGTCAGGTACACCAGGTCTGCAGCTTGCGATGTTGATGAAAAAACCATATCTATTTGACAGAAAGTGCAAAAGTATCATGGTTTAAACTTTGATTTGCTGCATTTTCATAAGCATAAGATATAATAATGATAACTTATCATATATTAATGCATGATCAATATTGCCAAAGATTGGAATGATAAGATTCAATCGTGCAATCACAAATCTATCAACATTTTGTGCACATGTGTGTAACGTCGTCCACAGTCTTTGCAGGGTAGCGTCGATCACCGGAAATTGTTCGAATCAGCAGCTGCTTGGCGATTGCCCAGATTTCTTCCATCAACATTGACTGAAGGTAAGGTAATTCCTTGAACCTTTAAAACTTGTGATAGACTTGTATAGACTATTCACATATCTATTAACCGCAGGTAATTAATGATTCGAGGTTTGCCTTAGTTCATCTTAGTTCCATGTTTTTTGACGATGGAAAGCCCCACCGATCTTCAGCCCCAAGGCATCGAAAGCCATCGCAGACGCCTTCAACGAGGCTTCGGTGCAGCTACGTGCGCTAAGTAGCGAACTGATGTCCTCCATGCAGAGACTCAGCAGAGATTGGCTTCGGGAGACAGGGTCCAGGCTGCTTGTTTCGAATCTGTTACCCTCTGGTAAATAAACATAGACCCTGAAAATCAACAATGTTTAATGGAAACTAGTCTTCCAACCCCTATCTGCCAGGGTCTATGTTAATTTACCAGAGGGTATTCTTCATTGACTGCCATTGGAAAGATTTGACACATGTTTGTTAGGATGGGTTGAGAGCACCAACCGGTTTGCTTTCTTTGGTGTCAAAAATGGTTGCGAGAGCTTGCTGAGACAGTCGCTTTTAGCGTTTTCGAACTTTAGATGGACATGTGGGAAAGTTGGACTGCGCACATCAGCGGCGCTTCAACTCCACAATGGGCTGCTCGTCCATCCTTGTACCAAACGGTTGCCATGAGTTTGCAAACTGCAAAGTGTGCAATAATCTATATTTGAAAACTATTCAAAATTAGATTAAACAGATTAAACATATATAATCATATATATATATGCATACATACCATTTGAACATGTGAATCTTGGATCCATCTCATGATCCACCAAGACAAAGCTGACGGGCATCCTGGGGCTGGTTCTATGATTTTCTATGCCAGTGACATCACCTGATTCCATCACTTAAGGAAGGCCACAACCCTCGACATCGAAGCCAAAAAGAAGGCACAGCGTTAAATCATGTGCCATGTTAGGTCCTGTATGGTCCTATTAGGTGTTTGGTCATTGGCTTTCATGTGCCGGAGCATGTTGAAAAAAGTGATTGCTGTAAGGCCGTAAGGTTCACCTGAAGAGATATTCGCACTTCTGTTCAACCCTCCATTGGCTTGATCTAAGGCTTGTCAGTGCTCATTTGCAACAACCTCAAGTCCTGCCAGATCAGATCATGAACATTTGCCCAAAAAACATTCATCAGTCATATGAATTCATATCACATATAGATATATATATATAGAAAATTTACATGTCACATCTCCCCAAAATTTCAGATTCCCAGTGCTTCCCAGTTGAAATATGTTTCTCAATGGCCCCTTTTTTTGCATCCCCAGGACTTGAGCAGCGAGCTGCAGATGGCCCTGGAGTCGCTCCGCGCCGTGGCTCCCACCACGGCGCCGGCGCCTGCGGCCGTG
>CBDDTI010000678.1:0-12837 GCA_965233585.1 bacterium | reverse complement strand
AAAAAAATGCAAAAACCAAAAACCACAAGCTAAATTCACGATTTCCCGCAACCGCACGGTAATTTCTTAACTGTAAACCGCCAGATAAATGTGAATGAAATGGCAAACCGGCACTCAAAATTGGCTGAAACCGCCAAACCGCTAGACTATAATAGACCCTCTATTTACTCTACCATCACAACTCGACTCAACTCCACCTTCACAACTTTACTCTACTATCACAACTCAACTCAACTTGACTCGACTCCACCATCACAAGTATACTCTACCATCACATTTCAACTTGACTCTACATGTACTTTTACAACTTTGCTCTACCATCACAAATCTACTCAACTCAACCCCACCAACACAACTATATACTCTACCATCTCAACTCGACTCGCATCCACTATCACAACTTTACTCTACTATCACAACTCTACTTGACTTCACTTAACTCCACCATCACAACTCAATTCAACTCAACTTGACTTTACCGTCACAGCTTTACTCTACCATCACAACTCTACTTGACTCGACTCTACCAACACAACTATATACTCTACCAACACAACTATACTCTACCATCACAACTCAATTCAACTTGACTCCACCAACACAACTATGCTCTACCATCACAACTCAATTCAACTTGACTCCACCAACACAACTATACTCTACCATCACAACTCAACTCAACTCAACTCCATCAACACAACTATACTCTACCACCACAACCCAACCCAACTCGACTCCGGCATTACAACTCTACTGTACTATCACAACTCAACCCACTTCAACAACCGCATTACAACTCAACTCAACTGAACTTGACTAGTGCGTTTATTTATTCTTTTAAACATTAAATATATTCCTCTTCTTTTTAATTTGTAATTTAACATTTTTCAACAGGCAATCTGACTTTGGTTCAAAAGCAAATGTGTTTATCTTGTAAAGGTTTATCTCAAGTTGTCTCTTAAACTATTATCTGAAGTGTCTGCTAAGTTGAAAACTTGTGACAAATCGTTTCAGACATCAAGTCCTTACATTGCAATGAGCTCTGGAGTTTAGAGTTACAGGAAAATGTTGGTCGGATTACAAGCCTGGTAAGGTACCTGGCTGTGGCCACTAAACAAATTACCTTTTAGAAGTGACTTAATATAATTACTTAATATGGAAAATTTTGGTTGAATACGACCTAGAATTCTTGGCTACTGTGCACTCTAGTAGTTCACAGAGGCGACAGTGTCAAAATCTTTAAAGTGTATAGTGTAAGTGTATGACAGATTTTTTTACTTGCTGGATTCAATCTCCCCAATGAACTGATAAGTATAGCAAAAAAAAACTTCGATAGCGATTTTCCTTCCCCATGTTTTGATGTACCAAAAGCGTCAAATTTCACTTCCAGTGGGGTTCAAAACCGCGAGACCAAAAACAGGAGACTGGGAACAATTGTGTCGTCATTTCAGGACTCCAAGCCTCGCGAAAAACAGATTTTTCAGTCATTTTCTTATTGTGAGCTAATCAATTTGCTAAGAAATGGTACAATAGTGTGTTGTTTGTAAGAAAATAAGAACATGTCGGAGAAATCTGTTTTTCGCAATGCTTGGAGTCCTGAAATGACGTCACAATCATTCCCAGTCTCCTGTTTTTGGTCTTGCGGTTTTGTACCCACCGGTAGTGAAATTTGACGCTTTTGGAACATCAAAACACGAGGAAGGAAAATCGCTATCGAAAAATTTTATGCTATACTTATCAGTACATTGTGGAGATTTAATTGAGCAAACAAAAAAATCTGTCAATCCATACACACTTTAAATGCCAAACATAGATCATGGATGTGTATTAAATTTCAGTTAAGGTATGGTGTTCCATTAGTGACATTAATCATTTTTGTAACTAAGGGTTTCTTGCCTTTGAAAGATTTTCACTCGATACAGTCGACATTACTGAAATATTCTTTGTTTTTTTATTGTTTTTCTATAGCAATAAAGGTAAATACTTTTACACTAGAAAGAAACATAAGTAGTAGGAGGTGCCATTTACCCCTCAGAAGGCTTAAGAGGATTGACTGAGAAGCAATAATCCATAGAACATTCCAGTTACATGGAACAACTAGTGTGTGAAATTATAGGTTCTGACGAGGTGCATGACTTCTGAGGACTCAGTTTCATAGACACCATAATTATTTGTTTGACTTGCACGAGTCAGCTTTCTCAAAGGTTGCCCTGTGTTGCTCCTTATATTTCATGTAAATTTACATAACAGGCCCAGTTCGAAGCTCTTTAGCTTCTTGTTTTCTCGCATTAACAGTATTCAATACATTACAGCCACTGATGTTTGAAAACATTGTCATGGAAACACTTCACATGTTAAGGGAAATGGCCACAAGTGGAGACACAGAGCAAAGGAAGGTAAAAATGACTTATCAAGTAGAATTGCATTTTACTAGCTAAGGATAACCTGGTCTATTGCTGTTTCTTTATAGTACAATTAAATTGCAATTTGCTGGTAGATCATGCTTGATGGAAAACTGGTCTTTAAAGTTTGGTTTGAATGAAAACTTTATGGTCAGTTTAATGTCTGAGTGCTACTATTTACATGTACAGACAGGAGTGGAGGAACTTTGTCTCTGCCCTTAAAACGATAGCAACTGTTTTGATTGTTTCTAATTAGTTAGTAAGTTAAATTTAAAAATGTTGAATAATTTTATAAAATGAATTGCAACTGAGGTGGCTGTCATTCACATAACATACAGTAGAAACCAAAGGTGACATGATGCTTTTTGTACCGGTAGTATGAGTGATCATCAAGTTGGTGTAAATTTAAGCCCATTGTCATTGTCAGTCTACACACATCAGATAACCTTCTTCCTTACAGAATCTACAGCTGAAGGCAAGTGCTGTTGATCTTTTTAAGGACATGTTCCAGGTTTGTTTATCACTAGATTCGGGATGTGTTAGTGACAAGTTTAGTTTACAACTGTTCCAGTGAGTACCATGATATTATATAACTCACTGGGCTCTACCTGACAATCTGGAATTTTTTAGCTACTTAAGTCACTAAGTAGAAGCCAGCATAAGATTAAAAAATCATTTATGCACGTGTAGGAGTCTGTTCAAACACTCACTTGACCTCAGCAGTAGAAAGTCTTTTTTTGAAATATTATAGAACAGAATTCCAAGGTTAACTTCCGTGTAGAGTTGGCTTGAAAAATAATCTTATTGATGGTTTGGAACCAATCCTGGAGATACATAGATCAAATAATTATTTAGTGACCATGATGCTGATGGCAAAAACGTGAGAACCAGCTGTCAATGTGGTGGCAATGTCCAATGCAAATCAAGTAACCTGCTGGTACTTACAACTTGTTTTGCCTATTTTATAATACCTTTTGTGGTTAATTGGTGTGTTTGTAAAATGATGATTACCATCTTTCTTTTTCATGTTTCAGGCATTCACTGAGTGCCTTCAAAATTTGGCCTTTCAACCTGATCAGGAATCAGACAAAGTCTCCTTGTAAGTGTCTGTTGAATGCATGCATGGTAAAGCTGGTGTTTGTTGCTTCTATTGCAGTCAGCATACAATTCCCCTTTTTAAGAATTTTGCAACAGTGTGTTTCCAGAAAATTTCTGCATACCCCACACAGAGGGTTTTGGCTTGAAACCCCTTTCCTCTTTCCCCCTTGGAATATCCAATCATTCTTCTTGGGTTGGGTACTTCGGTATGGATATTTTCCAACATCAAAAATTTATGGCAAAGAAAATTATGTGAAAAGCACATGGACTTGTGGTCCAGGTTTGAGCCCTAGTAAGGGTCATAACTGGTCAGCAATGAAATAAACTTGCATAAACTTGAAAAACGAAAGAACATGATTGACCAAGAATTCTGCAATACAGACCTCATGCTAGTTCAGTAAAAAACATGTTGTCAGGAAAGACCTTTTACTCCTAGATGGCCTCTCACCTGTCAAGTGTATAGATGGTTACTGGGACATAAAAATCTGGGGGGAGGTAATCCTACATACTGGCCAACCATTCCATTTGAAGGGGAAATAAATAGATACACCTGGTGACTGTATAATGAGTCTGACTGACAGGGAAGTGGTGACAGTAGGTCTGTTTTGTTCTCTAATGATAGGCTGAGAAGGTCTGATTAACAGGGTAAAGTTACAATAGGACTGTTTGTTCTTTCATGTGCCGAGTAGGTCTGGTCCACAGGGTAGTAATGACAGTGGGTCTCAGGATAACATGGAAAGATCGTCTTTATCAATGGAGGACAACACACCTGTTATTGTGAGTTTTTTATGCCATAAAATTCTTTTTACGCACAAGACAAAACGTAATGATCAAAAACTGAATAGGACAACAATTCTGGTAAATAATAGCTACAGATTGTTTCCACATGACATTATCAAATTCTAAAATCAAAACTAAAGAGACCCCAAAGTTTTTATCCTTATCAAGCATAAGACTTGCTGAATTTCCTTCTTTTTTTTTTAAAATAGCATATGGACCATTTCCATGGAAACAGTCATAGCCTGTGAATAGCCAGTCATAGTCATAACCTGTGAATTTTTTGTTTTGAGTGCCATGTAGTTAACTACTTACAAGCCTAGCTTGCTCAAACTTTACTGGGGAACATTGGCCCTGTGTCATTTTTGTACGAACCCCAGTGCACTCACTCAGTACTGCCATGACCTGGGGCTATTATTTCCCAGTGAAGGGCTCATTTATTTTTAGGTCAATATTTTAAAATGTTGTTGTAGTAGCAATTCAAGGCTATTTACCACATTGTAAGACCTGTTGATAGCCAATCATAGCATGTTGTATTTAGATGTAAAGTAGGGTCAACTAGTATGTAATGTAATTATTAATAAATAACTTACTAGTAAATAGTGAAGTGGCGTGTAGTATTGTAGTATACATTGTACATGGAAAGCAGAGTCACATAGTATATAACAATTGAGTAATTTACCAAGAAGTAGTAGTAGTATGTGGTTAGTGTAATATACAATGTTGGTGTAGGGACAAGTAGTATGTAAAGTAATTAACATACAGTAACTTACTAGTAAGTAGTGTAGTGGTGTGTAGTATTGTTAGTAGTATACATTGCAGATGAAAAGTAGAGTCACATAGTATATAACAATTGAGTAATTTACTAAGTAGTGTAGTAGTATGTGGTTAGTGTAATGTACAATGTAGGTGTAGGGTCAAGTAGTATGTAAATGTAATTAAGTAAATACTTTAGTGTAAAAGCTATGCATGTAAAAGTTTCTGTTTTCAAATGCAATGAAATGATTGTAATGTAGTTAAAAAAAATGATCCACTACATGGTCTGAGCTCTTGTAAGCAACCACCTCCAGTAAGTGACCACCTCAGCTTGACATTTTGGGTGGTCGCTTACTAAGGTTTGACTGTAGCTTGTTTGGTTTTTATTTGAGACTATTAGTCTCATTCTCTTTTTTGTGCAAGTTTATAAGCCTGCAGAAAACAGACCTCCGAATAGTTCAATACCGGTAGCACATATATATGCTTATCTTTTTCAGGATGAAAGGTTACTGATTGTGCTCAACAACTGCCGATATGTAAGAAACAATGTTCTTCCAAAACTAGTGGACAGCTTTAGAAGTAATGACTACCCTATCAATGACAAACTAAAAAAGGTAAGAAGGTGGTGTTACAGTTGTACTTCATTTTCCTACTGTTAGTAATTCTGCATTTTCAAATAGGTTACTTACATGTAACAATTAAATTATAGAGTTTTCTTGATTCATTTAATATCATCTATTTCAAGTCAAGTCAGTCATTAACTTTGAATGGTGTAGTGTTTGAGATGTTATTAGTTTGATCTTTTTTGGGCATCTCATCGGTCATTTTAATTTGCATTAATTAGTTTGTCTGCTGATCAGGCAGTGTTGTCAAGCAAAGATGGTTCACGGTCATTTGCTATATCTTTCAACACTTCTTTCACAAGTCAGTGGTACCCCTCTTTTATAGTTACTATCAAATTATTCACTCACTCACTTATCCTCATTGGGCCCATGAGGACTCTTGAGGCCGGCCACAAGATCACGCCATCCATCCTAGTCCGAAGCCGATGCAACGGCAGCTTTCCGTGTATGCTATTCGAGTTTGTTCCTTTCCTTCTCCATGTCTCTCTTGGTCAACGTCGCCTCCTCTTACCTTCAGGTGCCCATGCCAGTGCAGTCAGGACTTTTCCTCAATACATGCCCTAACCATCACCATCTTCTCACTCATATGAGGACGGTCACCAGCGTACTGCCTGTGGCTTCATACAGCTCTTCATTGCTCAGATGGTTGGGCTAGAATCTCCTCAGCACTCTCCTCAACCAAGTGTAGTGAGACATGTCCAGTTTGTTGAGATCAGTTGCTGTCACCCTCCACATTTTGGCTCCACACAGACAGGACGTTTGAGTTCAGGATGCCAACTCGATCTTCTGCCTGAATCTGCCTGACCTCAAGATGTTCTGAAGTCTGGTAAATGCAGTTCTTGCTAGTGCTAGTTGCCTCTTGATGTCTACTTCTGCGCCACCAAGTTTGTCAAGTACTTAACCTACGTACATGAAGGATTCCACATCTTCCACCTCCTCTCCTGCTATCTTGATGTAGTTTGTGCATCTATGGTTCATCCTAAGCAGCTTTGTTTTTCGTGGGTTGCTAGTCTATTGGTCTTCTCCTGGAGGTCAGCAAATGTGCTTGAGATTAGAGCAAAATCATCAGCATAGTCCAGGTCTTCTAGGTGTGATGTGATCTTCCATCTCAAGCTGTGTCTTCTGTCATTTGTGCCACATGACCTTAAGTCCATGATCAAGACAAAGATGACAGGTCTCAAAAACCGCTGATTGGCTGAGGATTTTTTAAAGGACACATGCGCAAAACGTTGACCGCTGACTTACTGCGGGGTTTGGAAGCGCGAATTAGAGTGGCCATTGAATGGATTGAATGGTGTTTTGAGCTGTTGTTGCCTTTTGCTTAGCCAGTTTGTCAGTATATTTGCAGTTTTATTAACGGGAGCTTACGAAGAAAGATTAGGTTCCTGAGGAACAGCATGAAATTAATGGCTTGCAGTTGTTTGCCGACACCACGTTGATGTTTTCTGGCGTGACGATAAACAGATCTTTCCGCATCCAGGTTCTTGACATGTAAATTAGGTACACTGGGTACACTGGAAAGATCTCTAGATTCGTTTCCTTTAAAATTCGGAAATGCTCCGTAGACTTTGCTTTGAGACTATCAGCCTTTTTCCGGTAGTCGGATTCGTCAAACTTCTCGTTCTCTCGACTTTCAGATTTTGTATTTGAGTTCTTTTCTGGCTCATCATTGTCGTCATCTGCACAGTCTTCTCCGGAGTCACTGTCACTGGCATCGCCACTGAGATACCTGGAAATCAATGGAAATGAATGAAAAATTAGAAGGTCACTCGTTCGAGTAAGTACATGCACGAAACACTAAAAGCTGTCGAACACCAAGAGCCATTCAATTTCACTTTTCCATTTATTTTACGGGAAACGTTTACATGGCTTTATTTTGAGATCCATATTTTACTTCTTCATTGCGGTGGATAGTTGTTCAGTGGTGTTCAATTTTCCTCTGAAGGAGGGGATGGCCTTGTTTTTGACGTGGTCCCATCCTCGGAAACCCAGGGGCTACTAGCTGGGACGATGCGATATTTTCGAGCAAAAGTTTACTTTAAGTGCTGAAGAGCCCCTGGGAACTTATTCTTACGGAACCAGTTCCAGAAATGGTCAAATTCCATTCCACTGATTGGGCAGAAAAATATTTTTCTGCCCAATCAGCGAGGAGCTCTAGCCGGGTAGCTCTGTCGCCTTCTTACACGACGCAGTTTTCTTCATCGATCGACCTAGTAGTTGCATGGCCCGTACAACGGGAAGGTTGTCTTGGAGAGTTATAGAAAAAAATTTAAAAACGAAGCCGAGGAAATTGCAAGCTTTAACATGGGAGCTAGGAACCAATACTCTTCCGTCAATTTTCTCGGGGGATTTATTGAAAGTATATCGTAAATTTTTATCGCCATTGCAGGGGCCACGCAACTACATCGACCGAACGTGGGAACGATTGGCTAATTACATTGCACGCACCTTTTCTTGTCTTTGCTATCGCGTCAAACTTAAATGGTCCTCAACAATTGACATGAGTGGCCATACCCCGCCACTAATTTGCATATGACTAAATTCTTCTTATCTAGAAGTCTTTGCTCCGTGCTCCGCTTTCAATTAATCTACGGGAAACAAAGTCAAGCTTTCTTTAAGGGCCGTTTGGAGGTTTTTCTCGAATTTACGCCCAACTCAGTTACTAGTCATATTGCTAAGGCATTTTTGGTTTCACGCGATATCAAGAACAAGAAAAGCAGGTGCGTGCACCGTAATTAGCCGATCGCTCCCACGTTGGGTCGACATAGTTGTGTGGCCCGTGCAACGGCGATTTGCATATCGTGCAAAGTTTCAGAAGCTATTCAACGATCGCGGAGATTTAAGAAGTAACCTTGGGTACTCGACTACCTTTCTCCGCAACCAAAAACAACAGTGTAGAAATCGCGTACATTACCTATAAAAATTACGATATACTTTCGATAAATCCGCCGAGAAAATCGATGGAGGATTATTGGTTCCTACCCCCAATGTTAAGGCTTGCGATTTCCTCGGCTTCGTTGAATATTTTTTTCTGAAACTCTCCACGACAACCTTCCCGTTGTACGGGCCAAGCAACTAGGCCGATCGATGAAGAAAACTGCTTCGTGTAAGGAAGGGACAGAGTTACCCGGCTAGAGCTCCTCGCTGATTGGGCAGAAAAATATTTTTCTGCCCAATCAGCGGAACGGAATTTGACCATTTCTGGAACTGGTTCGGTAAGAATAAGTTCCCAGGGGCTCTTCAGCACTTGAAGTAAACTTTCGCCCAAAAATATCGCATCGTCTCGGCTAGTAGCCCCTGGGTTTCCGAGGATGACGTGGTCCTTGATTTCATTTCCAAGTATGCTAATGAAAATTACACAGGACAAAAAACCTTTAACTGAATATTTATGGCATGGGAGCTACATCATTAAATTCAGAGTTACGTTAGATGTCCCATTTTTCAAATGAAAATATTACAACAACAACCATTTTATTTTGCTTAATACACAGAAAAATTATGTTATTCAGCAAGAAAATTCATTAGGTCACCTGATATTTTCGTGATCCATTTGGAACTTTTGCAGTCTGTTTAACAGTGTTCCACACAACTGCAAAGAGGTCAGCAAGACATTCTGCAGTCTTAAGAGCTATTTTGCCTTCCTCCTCCATGTTGGTACTCTGGTACAAACCATTGTTGAAATTCAGTGTGGTGTCATCTGTCTCTCAAGGCATGGGCAGTCATGTGTTAAACCAGAAGATTATTAAAAATTATTTTGACAGATTTTTAGAATTGTTTTTTGAGTTAATTTCAACAATTTACCTGTGGTGGCATAAATTTTTTTTACAGTTTTTAGGCAATTCATTGTTTCTTTTTAAGTCTCATTTGAAAAGTACAGTTTCTTAAACAGTTGCAATCTACAAATGTAGCTACCTTCTAAAAACAGAGTGAAGGATTTCAACCTTCTTGGTGAAAACTTCAGGGTGGTTCTGAAAATTATGTGCCATGCCTGGATTATCAGTGAGGTGGAAAAGGAGATCACTTAGCTGACACAGGGTTGCCTTGTTGTAATTATTATGACAGTGGAAAATTATGAAAACCATGGCAACTCTTTGAATTGCAGAGGGAGATGTTGAAGGAAGCTTTGGCAGTAATAATTTCCATTTTCAACTAATACAAAATCAAGGAGTTGCTGAATGTCAATACCCCCTCGACAAGGTCGGACTGAGCCATTCTTCATGGTCACTTGAACATTGCTCAGCTGTGATTCTTAGTGATATTGTCTCCCAAATCAACTGCTTCCATTTTGTCATGTACATCCACAACCGCAGTGCACATATGCCAAGTGGTACTTGTTACAGAACTTGTGGGATGGTGCTTGGCATGGACGAAATGAATGTCATCCTCGATGAAGAGCATGAACTTTCTATTATGCAAATTGCAGGTGAAACATTGTACTTTTCAGTTGTTATAATGCAAAGAAGACTCATCTACTGTCTACAATCATTGATTGAGCAATAATATGTTGTGATCTATGACACATTGTTCTGTCTTCTAAGTTGAGAACAAGGTGGAAATAACAAAAAAGTGGCTGGCTCAGACTAACATTTAATGTAATTCTTTTCTTTTATTTCAATTTTTATTTAATTTTTATTATTATTATTATTATTATAAAAATAAAATATAATAAAATAATAATAAAAAATAATAAAAATCATTTAATGTGCTTTATTGTAATAATCTCACTTTTATGGCTTCCTTTATTTGTTTTTGTACTTCTGTCTTGTTAGCTTCTGCCAATGTCTTTTCATAGTTAAGTATTGTCTGTGGGTGGCACCTGAACCCAAGAATCATTCCAGACATCAAGAAGCTGTAACTGGCTCCTTTCATTTTCAGATTTAAACCATTTGCCTTTTGGATGGGACAGTTTTTCTAGCACACAGACACAAATGTTTTACAAGCTCTTTTAGCATAACAGTCTTCTTCCGCTGAAATGTCTGTGGTAAAATACTAAGTAAACATAATTATTAGTATATACCACACAAGTGAATAGTGCTTTCTGCGCGTGCTGATTGGATAGCTCGGAGGTGATTAGCCAAGTACTATTCACCTCTGAGCAGCAGAAGAAAAACAAAATGGCTTTTGTCGGTATATTGTCACAACTAAAGTTACTCTTTGGGCCGCTAGTATTCAGCTTGTGTAGTACATATTAAAACAATTATTCACCTCAGTGTCTGTGAAAGTGGTGGATATTTACCTCCACTTCAGTGAATAATTGTTAATTATTGTCTGAACAAGTGTAGATATTTTGCAACTGGTGCTGTCAATTTTACTCTTCAATAAGATGGGGGATTGACCTTCTATCAGTGCAAGAACAATAGCATTGGAGTTTTCCATAGGAACAAAAAGCACATATATGTGACTTTTACATGATTGCAAAAGAAACTGAGATTGTGTAACATTGACACAACTCTTGTACCGGTATTTTGAATTTCCAGGCACTTTTTGGGAGGGCTTCTCCTTTTCATCATTTACAATGCTTTTGTAGAGGTGTCCAAACAATCCAGGAGCATGCTGATCACAGAAAGCTTCCCTTTCAGCTGGGATCAAAGAGGTGTTTGCCCCCCCCTGTGAATAGTGCTTTGTCAGGGCTCTATGAAACTGTTGGGCATGTTTACTGAATGCTGGTTCTCCTACAAATGTTCAGAGCATTTTGATGTACAGTATATTAAACTGTATCAATTGAGTACAATTATCTTGATTACTTCATTAAAAATAGTTTAGCACTCGAGTCCTGTTTTCGTTTATTAGCATGTGTGTGATCAATAGTTAAAATCTGTTATGAGCCCAGAGTGATTTTTTTTTTTATGAGCCCAGAGTGATGGTTCACTCAAAACAGGGAGATACGGTTTACATCCCATATTTAATCTGAAGCCTCTATTGGGTTTTGCAAAAAGTGACTTGTTTGTGTGTTTTTGAATAAGATATTAATTTTACATGTTCTGTCACATGATCGGAATGGATGGAGTAAAGACTCTGGTGATGCACAACTTGGCAGTTGAAACAAGGTGTTATTAACTTGTGTTTTCTGCAGTAGGTTTGCATTGACTTGTTGAAGCTCCTCAACTCTGCTGTCATGTTGTAATCTAGCTACATTTAAGTTAGCATTCTACTGCATGATATCTGTATGTGGTATTGTAAAGGTCTAATGTAATTATTTTGATGATAGATACCTATTATACCTCTAAGGAAAGTGCTATTTAAGACAAACATGATAGTTTTTTGTTTTTTTTTTCATTCTTTTCTTTTCATTCGGAAATTTTCATTCACTAATGTTCCTGTTTTTCCGACAATCAGATTCATGAAGTTGCCATGTTAAATCCCAAGTATTGTTTTTTTGATTTCATGTTGCAACAATACTTCGATTACACCTTACACGTTTAACCCAGGAGTACTTCATACCGATCTGGCTCTCTGTTTTTATTAAAAATCCATAAGTTTATTCTTTTAAGTAGAGTTGTGTCAACTAGAACAGCATTTTCCGTATGTTAAACTTTTGATACTGACGCTGAAAAGCCTTTTTAGGCATATTCCATTACGTGTATGCATGTATGGTGAGGGATAATTTTTTTATCGCTTCAAGAACAAAAGAAGCCATTACAGTGCCCTGGTTAGAAGCCAGTGACTTGCTCATGCTCTTATGCTACCAACCTTGCATTTAATTACGGAAGCAATTGTTCTCTTGAGTAAGTGTCGCTGCGTTTCCTTGCTCCTTACTGTATGCATTTTTAAGGCGCTCATTCTCTTCCTTGAGCTTCTAAATTCACTCCGCTCGTGTTGTTTTTCTGGAGGGCTTTTTTCACATGTATCTTCTTCGTTGACTGAGGCTCCTCGCTATTAAGTTAAGTGTATAATTCAAGTCCTACTACAGTGCATAATTGTTTTTTAAGCCATGTAAATTTTTCCAAGTGGCTGCACCTTGAAATGGCGAGAAATTTTCTCGGTCGGCCAACCGCGGCGCTTTCGCCGTTGCGGGAAAAACGACAACAACTTCATCTTAATATATTAAACAAATCTTGTTTTATTAAACATGAACAAAGAGAGGCATACAATGTTAATGGACTCTAATAGAGCATTGATTAAATGACGGGAATTACAATCAAAATGGTATTATAACTCAAAAGGAACGCCTAATGAGAAAG
>CBDDTI010000677.1:0-5468 GCA_965233585.1 bacterium | reverse complement strand
AGATCCCAATGGCCCTGACCCAGGTTTCCACTTGAGCCATCCAATTCACTCGGACAACTGTATACTGAACGTTGATGGACTGGGCACTTGCCCGAAGAGGTCACCAGCTTACACGTGGAGAGACTTTAGGTATTGTTTGACTGTTTATTGATCATGATGCGAGATCGAGGCCAGGCCTAGCAACCTAACAGGAGAAGAAGAAATGTGAATATTAACTTGTTTTTTTTATTTTTCATTCTAAGCCTCGGATTAAACATTTCAGACTTTCGGCCGGATTGGTCGACAGACTCTCCGTTATCAACCAATTGTCATGTACCTCAGCCTGCCCTTTTATGAAAAATGAAAGCGCTAAGTTAACGTTTCGTCGGAAAAATTGCGACAATTTGCAGTTTAGTAAGCTTTCCAACCGTGCTAAGATAGAGGAAATATGGGAATTTTTACCTTGATTTTATTAAAAGAGTTTGAAACGTCCCCCAGTGTTTTTTATGATGCGGATTTCCATCACCTTTGTACCCCAGATGCTTTGTAATCGCGCGCGCTCGTTTTCTAACAGAGTTTGATCAGGATAATTTGGAAGTGTGTTGGTGTGTCAGTAGAGACGATCTGCTGACCTCCATTATTGCATGTTTTCCTTTGTAGTGCTCTGCTATATTTGAATGGTGATTTCAAAGGAGGAGAATTCCTGTTTGCTAACCCTGATGATTCAATTCAGGTATGGTTCAGTTTACTCAGAAACAACTGAATGTAGCTTCACGGAGCTTACAATTGACCTTGTCAATGAAGGAACAAATGCATGCATGCACGACGGAAGGACGGTCGAACGGACGTTAATAAGACAGACATAACCGGAGCGATGTCTCTCGAATTGCGACAACCGTGAAAGTAATGAAAATTTGGAATTCTAGATCTACCGCGTCTCAAAATTTGACCGTCACTGCACAATTCCTCGTTAAGTTTCTCCTTTTATAAACGCGGTCTTCTGCGTCGTTGCTGTCTTTGTAAATCCCGATTGATTCTTGAATGTCAATCATGTTCTTGATTGACAGGCTAAAGTGAAACCAGAATGCGGACGAGCCGTGGCTTTCTCAGCTGGACTGGAGAATCTTCACGGTGTTGCTGGCGTACTGGGGGGGCGCAGATGTGCTCTGGCATTATGGTTCACTTTGAGACAAAAACACGACGAGGAACAGCGAAAGGTTGCCTGGGAAACTCTGCTAAAGGCCAAGGAACTCGAGCGGCTGGAGAGGTCGCCACTTTTTACGCCAGAAGTCGCTACTCATGTTGAACTCTAGCAAAGGCTTTCTTTTTCTGTCGGAGGAAAAACGTGCGATTTTCGGAATATCTTCGTTGAACCACTCGAGCGTGTCCGAATCTATTTGTCCAATCAAAAGATAGGGCGAGTACTCACGAGTATTCCGATGTTGTTGCCAAGCACTAGATGTCACGAGAACGAGTAGAAGTTTCACTGTTTAGTACTTCCTCCGACAGTCTTAAATTGTACTTTAGATGGTTTAAAATCCTTTGTGGAGGGAACTTTTATTGTTTTTTAGGAAGTTAATTTAACGATATGGTCATTCTTGAGTAGGCCGTGTGACAACAGTTTTCATAGTTGGTATAATGGGCAGAGAATTAAGAGGAAGTGAAGAGCGGAAAATGAGCAAAGATTTTCTTCTCTTCACAGACTGGAACCTCCAGACCTTTAGAACACATGCTGTCTGTTGTGGTTGGGTAGGAGCTCTCGTAAGATCTCGCATATATGGTTCGATACCCTTAAGAAAACTATATAACGAACAACAGAAACAATGCTTTGCTACGCTATAACGACAAATAGCATTACAAGCTTTCGAGAGTTGCTACACTTCTCGGGATAAGTTGTGGAAAGCAAGTTACCTTGATGGCAGCATAGTATCTCCACTGTTCGGTAGTTGTCCAATTGTACCTCACCTAGAGAGGATGGGAGGTACAGAAGGCCCTGGTGGCAAATTTGACTCCTTTACTTCCAACACTTCCCAGTGCAAAAGAAGTTTCCGCACTGTCACGAGTAGTATCGTTTAATTATTAAATAATTTGTTACTCTTTAAGGGTCAGTTCGGGATTCAATTTAATTTGATAAATATGTTGGCGAACAAACCTACGCCGAAATTTATTATGCAAGATTATATGCTAAATAAATATTTTCAGAGTATGAATTAAGCGATGAATCGTTAAAAGACTAAAATTAAAAAAATTGCAGTAGTAGACATTTTGATATTTTCTTTCACAACATCAAATAGAGTCATAAACGCCTTTAAATGCTTTGAAATAGGCTGTGAACCCAAGCAAAAACTTTGGATCGGCTTTCAACAAATTTATAAACAATCAGACACAATGTGCGGGTCTTCGATTATTTTAGCGAGGACTGGGACGATTGCTGGAGAAGGACAAAGCGTTGCTGCACACTGGGGGGCTTCAGGAAAAATGAGTAATCAAGATTTATAACATAATCCATTCAGTATAAAGATTAAAAATAGAGTTGGGCGAATAAAAACTAGTAACAACCTTGTTTGCGGACAGTTGTGTTGCTCTCGATCTCGCATCAAACAGGAAGAGAAATCAATACTACCACTGGTGAAATTTGAAATCTTGTAGTCATTATCTTTTTCTTTGATTTTTCTTTGCCTTAGCTTTCACCAATTTTGGTGTCGTTTTCGTTCTACGTATACGACAAGAAACCTCGTTCCCAGGGTCTCTCATCTACCCGCCCCCTCGGGAGAGCGCGGAGGGGGCGGTAACAGAGAGACCCTGGGAATGAGGTTGTACGGTAAGGTCCAGGGAAAGCTTACCAGTAACCGCGCGGCCTTGAGCGTGCTCGGTTCTTAAAATGATTGGCGCATTTTTCTCCTTTATCCGACGTAAGTGAGAAGAAAACTTTAAAGAGGTGGTTTTGAGCTTCTTAGGTTGTAACGTTATGGCGAACTGGTCGTTAAGGACGTTCGCGTCCATTGCTACTGCGCATCTCTAGTGCGCACGCAATTCATTAGGGACGCGCGTGCTACGCCATGTATTTTAAGCGGGCGCACCGAGTCAAAACTTCAACAAAATATTGAGCTGATGACCTTTGCGTTAACTTGGTGTGCGAATATTTTTGTTGGATGCTCGGTGACCCGCACTTTTTTTTTCCGCGGATCACTTCCTTTTCTGATTTTTTCCATTATACCAAAAAACAAAAAAATCTGCACGTGGGAAGTTTTAATTATTTTTCATGTACTATGTACTAGGGCCTTGTAAATATCAGGAATGTACATGTGGCCGTTAATGGCATTCGGTTCGCGAATGAGTACCACGCTTCTAAAACATAATCTTCTTGGCCATTGGGAACAACGGTCAATCATGGTCACGTCATCGAGGTCAAATTCGTGATCGTTTTGTATGCAATGTTGGGGTAATGACGGTTTCTTATCTCAAGTGAAAATCGCTCTCTTTTTGTTCTCGTCCTTGATCTTGGGGTTCTTGATGTTTGACCAATTTAATCTTTGTCACAGTCCCTTTAATTGTAAAGACTGTGACAAAGTTTATTTCTTTTATATAAAGTTCATAATTGTAAAGACTGTTTCAATACCGCCACTAAATTTACTGCTCGTGAAGTTTTCAAATTCGTCTGTCGTTCTACTTTGTTGAGATTTTCTGCAGCCATCCTTGCCCTTTACTTCAGGATTGATTTCTCATACATTTTCGACTGAGTTATATTAAATATAAAAATGTTATGACGAACTAGTTGGAAGCAAGTTTGTTAGGTAACAAGGTATAATGAAATCAGCAGTTGTAGTAACAAAACGTGATGAACCAAAGTAGCCCTGGAAACAAATCGTACTGAAAGAAGGCTTGGATCTGGGTAGGATCTAACAGATGAAACACAAAAAACAATATGGAAGCAATAGTTCTCACCTTTATTAAAAACAATTCACCGCCGCAATATTACAAGTTTTAATCCATCAAATATTTTCGCTCGCGCGCGATTGTTCAAAACGGGTCATGTGACCGAATATTCCCAAGCTAAAACTGGGGAATGTCCGAGGATACTCTCCAATTTTCAAAACTGCGCGTGTTGCGAAAAATATTTGAAAGATTAATACTATAGCCTCCACTTGTCGCAAAAAATATGCTCCGATATTTGTCCTTGAACATAATCTGTTCCTCAAAGCTCGAAGTTCTCCTTGAGCTACGCTCTCGGCAAACTGCTTTTTGGAACAGATAATGTCCGCGAATTTCGCGCCAAATACAGGCTATTGTTTATTGAAAACAATATTGACAACAGAAGGCTACTGGTAAGTAATGGCTCCCAAAGTAATGAAAAATTAAAGCACTCTTCTCGATAAATACTTTGCACAAATAATAGAAGTTTCAGAAATGCTTGACACTTTTTCGTCTTTCTATTCCCGCAAATGCTTTGACTTTGCTTTACAATAGGTTCTGTGTTTATGGATTTAACAATGTTATACTAAGATTCTGTTGTGGCTATGGTGCATTTCATATCTGGATGTTTGCTTAAATGACTTCTGTTATGTTACGAAATATGCACAACATAACTAACCACTCAAGCGTAAAGTAATTCGACTCAAACAATGCACTCCCGATATTTACCAGCAATAACCGAGACCGAGAATGCGGAAGTTAGCGACAGGAAATTCTACCTGGCATGACCTAACCTGACTGCAAAATAACTTGGCAACTTCAAAACGAACGAACATGAATTAGACGTTTTGTTTCTGAACCGCAAGCTAAATAAGCACTCACTGTCCGGTTTTTTCCACACACAGCACCCTGCAAGAGTGTTAATTTAATTTAATTACCAGACATTTATTTTAATCTAGTGGTTATAACGGCACTTCTCTCTTCTCCCATCCCAAGCCTGCGAAAGATACGTCTAGCGTTCAAACTAAAACCTCTCTACTCGCTGCTTTACTCATGAAGGAGATCTACAGATCCACAAGCATGTTGCTTTTCTTCTGTGCTGTGTTACTAACATTAACCTCGGAGACTGGGTTTCCCTTCCATACTACAGATATCCTCATTATCTCGTTAACACTTTTCACGCACTGCAATCACAAATAACATTTGTATTATTTTTTGTCCATAAGAGCTGTAGCTTGTGATGATACATTGTTCGTCTAACGCAGCGCTTGCGTTTCGTCCCGTCCAAAGGACTCTTCAGAGAAATTTTTACTTGACTACGTTCCGTTCCCTAACAAAATGATGACACCAATTGATCTCGCCTTATATCGCATGCATAAGAATTCCCAACCTCACAGAGGAAGTAGAAAGGTCTATCTCTGAAGAGTCCCTTGAATGGGAAAAGCTACGTCAGACAAGCAACAGACAATGCATTATTGCCTTTTTAACCTTGTTAACTTGCTTTTTGTTGAACAGTTCCATCTGCCTCATTACAATTGTTAGTTGTGATATCCAAGTTAAGTTTTCGTTCTTTATCG
>CBDDTI010000676.1:0-11805 GCA_965233585.1 bacterium | reverse complement strand
GATGGAAAAGCCTTGAGAGATCTGCACGCTAAAATTGCTCCTTAGCGGAAGTTTTCATCCCCTAAAGAGAAGCAATGGTTAGAGGATCTGTTAGCGTTGATGTAGGCGGAATCTTGAGGCGATCGGATTCTTTGGGGCGAATTTATGGCTGGATTCCTTCGGGCGGTCTGCTGGGTTCCGTGACTCGAGTGCCCTACCTTGAGGAATTATATATAGAGAGGAATACAGCGAAGCTAAATCTCGCTAGAATCGCTCTAAAACGCCTCCAAACGCCATGGAAACAGAAGTTATACACTCAACAAGAAAAGGTAAGTCGATTTTATTATATTTTCCCTTTATTTTGAACTATTCCGTAGGATCGATGTATTTCCCATACAAACTCTTATAAAAACGCCATTACGCAATGTCATGTTGACGGTAACCAGAGAGCTTGGGCTACCTGTGATTCGTAGCACGACAATACTCACCGACCGCCATCTTGAATTTGAGAAGGGAACCGCTGGTCATCCTGTCTCACAGTCGGCTCAAGAGGCTTTCCCGCGGAAGCTCGTGCTTGAGGTGCAACCTGTAGTAGCTGAAAGGTTATCCATATCCACAGAGACCTAAGGGCAGTTAGTCGAAGCGATATTTTCGGGAGAAAGTTTACATAAAGAAGTAGGCTTTCGCCCGAAAATATCGCGTCGTCCCGACTGACTGCCCCTGGATCTCCGAGGATGTTAGAGGGTTGGCCTGGAATGTGAGTCATCTTTCCCCTTCAGCCAAATCGCCCAGGGATTAAGCTGAGGGTGGGAGATGACTGACATTTCAGACTATTGAAAGATATGTGCATAAGCACAAATGAAATTAGGGATGGCGGAAAGGAAGGAAGAAAGGACTGTAGCCCTCAGCTACCCCTTGAAGTTTTAGGGCTCCAGATGACATGGAAAATGTACGAATTATTTTGCTACTGGAAAGTAACTCAACGGCAGTGACCTCTTATGGAATGATTATATCCCACGAGTCGTTTGCATTTTTAGTCGGGCGAGGCCGACTTTAAATTTACGCTGCATTTCTCCACAAAACTCAGTCACGTGCGATGGGGAATATCGCAGACCTGTCATTAAGGTTCAACGTTCTTTCCACGATGTCGAAGTCTATGGCGGATACGTCGAATATCTTAACAAATGGTGTAATCTTTTCTACGCTCAAACATACAGACCCACACACCGTTCGCAGTAGATCAACTCAAAAAGATGGCGTGTGTAATGAGCATATATTTCGAAACGGGTCGTTCCGCGAACTCAAGATGGCAAAAGAATCAAATGATTTAGCGGATTTAGCGAAGGTCGTACCAGAATCATACCAGAATCATACCATAAAATCAAATGAATTCTCAGTGAACAGAAAAAAATAGACAGAATGTTGCTACAGACGACAGAAGAACATTTACTGATAAAGACAAGGTGCGTCATATTCAAACTCTAGGAAACGACAACTAAGATGCCACGTTGGACTGCGAAAGTGGCTTTCATCAGAGTGAGGATAAACGTAAGCTTAATTGTCATAAACTTAGGCCTAGTTATGTAACGTCTTTCTTGATTACTAACCTTACATTCGCTATGTTTTTTGCTCAAATTGAGTAAATTATTCGCTGCTATTTTTCTCTTTGTTTCATTAGTTTTGTCGCATTTATGCGAGAGGTCAACAGAAGTTTTTCAATATTGTTTTTTTTTTTTTCAGTATTTGTTATCAGACGTTGATATCAGACATTGATAAGTTTATTTTAGCCCTGTTTATTGTTCGATAGACCTGAAATCTATAGTAATCGATCTAAATTTTGTTTACGAAAGCCGTCATTCTCTGACTCTCTATGAATACCTCCAAGGTGGTATTTTGCAGCACTCGTTATCAGACGTTGATATCAGACATTGATACGTTTACTTTAGCCCTGTTTATTGTTTGATAGACCTGAAATCTTAAGTAATCAAAGCTTTGTTCTCTGGATCGCCATGAATACCTGGAGGTCAACAGCAGTTTTTCATCATTGTATTTTTCCGTATTCGTTATCAGACGTTGATATCAGACATTAATACGTTTCTTTTAGCCTTGTTTATTGTTTCATTAGAGTTAAAATCTAAAGTAATCAAAGTTTTGTTTATGAAAGCCGTAGTTCTCTAGCTTGCAATGAACACCTCCTAGAATGTCAAACAATCGGAGGACACTCTTCCCACGCGTTAACCGTTGAGTTATAAGTATTTTGGCTACGATACTGAAATGTGGCATTTCTAAACGTTGTCTTATGGCTGCGGTGTATTTACAATCAGCTGAGTAGAACAATAAGTAGTCTGGTTCACTAATAGTTATATCGTGCACGGTTAGTAAAATTTTGTTGCATGGTTGAAAATAAAAGATGAAAATTCACTTAAACTTGCATATTTCTGTATACAGTCGAACCTCAGATTGCGGCAACCTCTCATAAGCGACCGCCTCTCCTCTCCTTTTAGGGTAAATATTAAAAATATTTATTTTCGAACACACAAACAGTTTCAAAACAGCACAGGGTTGCGGATTGCAAATAACGAACTCGTTATTTCACGTGGCGGATTAACACCCCGAAGAAGGCAGTAATGCAGAAACGTCGGTTGATTTACACTGCCATTAAACGTCCTTTTTTAAAAATATTTTTAATATTACTTGTAGTATAAAAGATGCTCTATAATTTTTAGAGTACTGACCCAAAACATGTATCACAGTGTGTTCAGCCTTGGTCCCAGGGCCTTTTCCCTTCCCACCGCCATGGAGAAGGTCCAAGGAACGAGGTTGATAGTGTGTCGTTTAGAAGTGCAATCTCTAAGGCCATTTTATACTTTTTTGTTTACTGTCGAATGCGTTCCCTGATTTTGGGTCTGTCGGTCAGTTGGTCGGAAAAGAAAAATCGCCATAAAAAGAAATGGAGAAGAAGTCTCGAACTAGAAGGCCTAGTACCTGGGCATAATAACATGCGGAGCCTGGAAATGACAAGACGTGGATAAAATCAAACGTGAACAGCGAAAAAAGATGACAAACATTGACTGTATTGTAGAGTAAACTGACAATGTTTTCAAATTATGTGTAATTACCTTCTTCATAACTTTTTTTTGAAAAATGCGAAAGACCTGGGTCGGTCGAACGAGGCTAAACGGTCGAAAACGGGGAAAAGCCTGTGAGGACAAAAAAAATATGCCACGCCCACAAACGAGGGCCTCGGACAAACAAGTAACTGGTCAAAACTAGTAGCAGCATATCTTCCCGTAGCCCGACCTACGATCTTAGATCGTCTTGTTTCGGTATAAACACAAGCTTTCAGACGAGTGTTTATACCAATGAAATGCAAGCGTCTCGTAGAATATTCCTTGCCTAGTTCCTAGGCCTCCATATTACGCCTCGGTCATTCGTTTCGGGTCACGTGAGAGAAAGCCGTACAGGAACGAGTTACGTCACCAAAATCAATTGACCGCGAAGGCCTGGGAGAAAGCCGTACAGAATTCCGTGGTATACCACTCGAAAGCTGCAGACAGTGCTCGACTTGCGGAAATAGTCGGATGACAGTTCTAAGATATTCGATAAATTAATTCCGATTTTCCCAGAGGTTACCGAAGATGTTCTATTTGCCGAATCAGTCGAATTTCCGAAGATTGTCTTCTTCGACAGTACTCGACTTGCCGAAATTGTCGGATGACCGAAGATGTTCGAAAAGGCTAGATTTTCCTAGGGGTTACCGAAGATTGTAACCGAGGACGTTCTTTTTATCGAATTAATTATTGACTTCTTCGATGATGTTCGATTTGCCAGGTAAGTCGTATTGCCGAATTAGTCGGATGACCGAAGATGTTCGACAACCTTCCATTTATCTCGGAGACGTTACCCAGTTCAAGATGTCCGAAGTTTTCCGAAGGTCACGAAAGATCGGACGGGAAAATAATGAATGATAGCGTAGAAAGCTAATTTTCACGCATTCCAAGACCTAAATTGATTGACATAGTCACACATACACCTACGTATCTCTACATAACAAAACATTTTCATACAGTTGAGCTGATAGAGCCCTATAAATGAGAACCCTACATCTTCCTGATAGCGACACAAAGTCCTTAGTAAACTCATATAACCACATATATTAAACTAAAATTTAAGCTTAGTTGCATTCCAGAAAATAACTTAAAAGTACATGTACATTGTCATTCAGAACCTTACAAAGTCATACAGGTTCTTACATATAATAAGATATGCCCCATTGTTTTACATAGCTCAACATAGCATTAAATATAGGTACTTATTGACTAAGCGCAAAGTCAAGAGGGCTGAATATAGCCAAGTTCTTTGTTGGTAAAGACCGGGAAATCCCAAGGGCTTCGTTATAGATAACATCCTGAGAATGCAGCAAGCAACGTCTTCCTGTCTTAAGTGATTTATGAGAAGTCAATAAACTGTTTAGAAACAACAAAAGCAAATAATTAGTAACTTAACTAAAACTAACAACCCCACAAATTTTAGCTAAACGTCAGCACTATCCTTAAAGTTTGTTTTCATATGAAGAAGTTCTTCTCATTCTCGATTAACCCAACAATTAAATATTTCATCTTCATGCAGAAACTAGAAAGACAATATGCAAACGCTGCTTAAGCACACTTGTTCACACTGACGTAAGTAAGACTCCAGGCCAGTCTTTGTTCCTGGTATGCATCACGTGAAGCATTAATTCCACAGACTATTAACTGCTCCTGACCTTCTTAGTGCTTCTAGAGGCAAAACAAAATAATATTAATTCAATAGCCGATGGCATTATTGTTGTATAAGGACATGAATTGCTTAAAGCTCCAAAAGCTGAACAGGAAATAGATGTTAATGCATCTGATCCTGACTCGTGGTTGATCATCCAGTCGGTGTGTTTACATGTCTTCCTTTCTCCATTGGAAAAAGGGAAGTTATTGAGAAGTAAACTAGCTCTCGAAAAACCCCAGATCAAGTGTTTAATCATTCTTTCTGCCAAAAGAAAAAGAAAAAGAAAAAAAAAACAGAAACGACAACCTGCAAACCCAGCTTGAATACAGACACAGTCCTCGGGGGGTCCATGTGAGCCAGAAGCGCTGAGATGAGTACAGGCCCGATTGGATATCGACCACCCTATTCCGACACTCCATCCAGACTCATGTTTCCAGTGGATTGACGCACGGCACTCATGATACCTGCGTGCTGTGTCCAATAGGGTAGGTTCCAAATTACACGGCACGGAATACCTAGTCGACTTCTCGACTGCAACCACACCTCTGGACGTGAAAGTAAAGCAAGTACTGAGAAGAGCGCGCGAGACTCTCCACCCAGCTTAGGAATGCTTGATTGCCGTCTGCGATCATTCCAGTTTCAAATTAGACAACTTATTATGTCGCATGTATTAGCGCTGATCTCGGATTTTCTAAGAGGCAATCGATCACTATGGCCTAATTTACTCATCCTGTCGTTAGCAGAATTGGTTCACAGCCGGGTTGTTCTCAGGAAAGACTTTTCCGCTTGCCATCTCACGTAAAGGTTTTCTCAAATTTCCCTGACGTTTCCTTGCCTTCAGCTCTTCGCGGACATTTCTTTAAGCCTCAACGACCTCAGCTAAACCAGGGTTATAATCAGTAGACTGTTGCTACACCAATATGCATGTTAGGTACGCACTCCACAGTAATCAGCCCTTCAATTCAAAAAGGAAAACTAGGTCTCTTCGTCTCTTATCAGAAAGAGTTTTTCAGGTGAAAAATTAAACTAATTTAAGAAGAGTGTAACAGTAAATGTTGCAGGATAAAGCCTCGGATAAAGTAACAGCTTTCCACACGCTTAGCTTGATTTCTAACGAAACATTAAAATATAAGTTTCACATCATTGTTCCTTGGAACTGGTGTTGACGATTTAACATCGAGTTTTTGCTGGCATCGGTAAATTGTTGTTGAGCGGGAAAGCCACTGAGAGTTACTTTCTTAAGAGATCTTTTTAACCTTTTCAGTTAAATATCACTGGTATGATCCGTAAAATGACCAGAAATGATCCTACAATAAAGCTTAATCTATTTGGTGATTATATAAGTCTATAAAAATGAGAAATTCTTACTTATCGCTAAGGAGGCTTTTTTTTCCATTGCCCTGCCTCTTTTCTGAGTATCTGTCTCCGCATACTTTAATGTGGTGACTGTATCTAAATCTCTCGATCATATGCAGTAGTGAAGAACGAATTGTGAGGCACATTACATCGTTTAGCACCGTTTACTCCTGTTTGTCATTCGCTCGTACTAAAGATTAGTACAGTTGAAATGTTCCGATGTGGTGCGGAGAAGCACAGAGTCCAGTAATGCTCGTACGTGAATCAAATCGTTTGAAGGAACGTTGCCGTCTTGTCAACCGAACTTTCAGTCTCGTGGCTTCAAGAAACTTGTTTCCGTGAAATGGCGATCTTGCTCAATGTGTAACGAAATCTCGCTGTATCTTTTTAAATCTTCGCTTGCAGTGGTAAAAGCCGGCGAGCCTGGCACAAAGTATATACAGCTAAAACTGATCTAAACCGTTAGGTTTAGAATTTGAAAATGATTATGAAATCGAGGCGTGCTTGGACACAGAAAATTGCATCGTTAATTTTGAATTTCGTATCAAATGTGTGAATTTCTCGCGCACAACAAGCAATTAATAATAAGCACATTCAAGTTTTCATTACATCGTTTACATAACAGGCAAAGTATTACTTCAGAGACCACTGATTGCCTCTTAATTCCCTTGGCAATAGTTTTTAAATAAACTGGTACATTTTTCATCTCGCGGCTTTGGCCGCATCACATTAAACCGGAAACGGGAGATGGAGCCGTGGCGTTGCCAGAGGTTTTACGCTCGCGTAGGCCAGCGAACGAAGCCCATCCCATGAAGCCTCGAAATCAAATCGGTCGACTTTCGCCCAAGGCGATTTGATTTTAGACAAGCACCCATGATGACGGTACATGTAGGGGATTTTTAATGACTTATCTCCGCACGAAAAACTATCTACGGTCTGCTTTGACGAGAGAAAAAAAGGAGAATGACTTTATCGACCTATGGTCGCGCGGTTAAAGTAAAAAACAAAATAAAATGCGACCAAGAACAGTTTTCTTAATCTCACAACGAGAAACGCTTGGTGAATACTCCTCCAATTAGGGATGGATTTACATGTAATGGTTTTGGAAAACATCGTCAAGCGAAAGCACTCGTTCTTTTGGTAAATACCATATTATAACTAGTATACCTAAATGGTAATAATGTTGCCGAAGGGGAGAACAATATAAAGTATGCTAGCAGTTACCCCATGAACTGAACAGTGAAGAACTGACTTGTACAAGACTTTAAAAAGGGCATGGTCACGATCGTAGGTGGGTGGCGTGATTGCGATAAGGACAATTCTCCTTCTTAACGCCGGGCTTGAAAAGGTGTATGTTCCCTATGAGGACTCTTTAGAACAAAGAATGAATATTTTCCATGGCCAGCTTTATAGTCTTTACAGCCAGGATGAGAGATAATCGCAAATTTTGTCTTCCCCTTCAGTTCTTTTTTTTGTTAAAGAGTAGATCTGATAGCTAAACAAATCAGAGTAATAAAAAAACAAGATAAAATCACTTAAACGACCGGTTTTTAAGATCTTCGAATGAAATCAATCGAAGATTCTTTGGTGTTAAATACTTGGGCCTTACTTGTTGATTTCCTCAATAAATACTGGTTTATCGCCTCGGCTACATCCACGGAAATCTTCTTCATTCGTGCTTTCATGGTCAGCTGGCACTTGTGCGACACGGGCAATGAAAGCGCTGGACACAAAGAGGGCTTTAAACCGAACTTCCCAAACTTCCCTGCCGTAAGGCCGAAAGCAAAATTTTTCGAACCGCGACAAATGTGTATCAAAACGCGCCAAATTTAACGCAGATTTCGAAAATAGCGGGTCTTTCAGGAAAACATCCGTGCGTGACGAAAGGCCGACCCTAATATTTTTTTGATTGCCCCGAAACAAGATTACAATGACTCTCAATATGTTAAACTACCCTATTCTATGTGACATTTTCCCACTTTCTACATTTTACTACGCAAACGAAGGCAAAATGTTCAAAAACTTATACTCGACGTGATGCAGATCAAATTTCGTGACCTTTTGTTAAACGTGACTTTGATATACTGCGCATCCTAAATCTTCCATCCGCGCATAACCACAATTCCTTGCGCATACCACTGTACATCCTAAATCTTCCATTCGCGCATAACCACAATTCCTTGGGCATACCACTGTGCATCCTAAATCTTTCATTCGCGCATAACCGCAATTCCTTGAGTTTAGTAAGAAAAAGTAATTGCAAGCCCCTACAATGTAAACTTCTGCTGATTAGAGAGCTGCCTCGCTCCTTCGCTTCAGGCTCACTCGCTGCGGCAGCAATTAATAATTATAAATACACTGTGTATTTAATCGGGAAGTTTGTGTACGCTTTTATCACATGGTTCATATCTTTAACAACAGAAATCGATCTAATTGTAACAGAAAATGATATTCACAAGTTTCAAATTCTCACTGCACCTCCACCGAACTGATGCGGAAATGAAACGTAAAACTATTATTCCCCGGAACATCGAACAGGGAAGTAAAATGACTCAGAAGAACTATAATTTATTTTGTTACAACAACTTTAAGTGCATTAAAGAAAAAATGATATTCATAATGAACTTGCAGAGAGGAAGCCGACCGGGAAGTCAACTTAAAATCTTCAAATTAAACTAACAACTAAACTTAAGGGAGGTGCAAGTTATCATAAATCAAAATATAAATAAATCTATTTTAAAATGATCGATAAAAAATATTTTATTCTGAGTCATTTTACTTCCCGGTTCCGCAGAATTCTCGTCTCGGGTTTAATTTTTAAATTTTCCGTGTGAAGCCACGTCTGTTCCGACCCATGATGCCCCGCGCGTATCTTTAACGACTCCCGAGATTGAGCAACCCGCGAAGGCACCCGCGAAGAATAATGGCACTCGTTGAGAAATTTCTGGAGTTTCTTGTGTCTTTTATAGCTAATTTGTCCTACAGTTTTATAGCCTTGACAATCTTTGTTGCGGTGATCATACCGCTGGTCATCTTTAGAATACGTTCAAAGCTCAGCAAACGCGGGGCAAACCCTTTTGCCTCGGACTGTCGTAGGTCACCGGAGCCCCTTCAGTTGGACCAGGCACAGCGTGACAAAGTCCTCAAGCAAGGGTTCGTGTCGCGGAAAGTTCCCGAGAATCTCGATGCCATCGTCATCGGAAGCGGTATCGGAGGTCTTTCCACTGCAGCCCTTCTGGCAAAGGCCGGGAAGAAGGTGTTGGTTTTAGAACAACACGATCAGGCGGGTGGCTGTTGCCATTCGTTTATCGACAAAGGTAAGCTTAAGCAAGTCACTCAAGTGTAGGTTTGTAATCTCAAGTTCTTGTGTCACGTATAAGATACCTATGCAGCCTCTTAGGCGTATCAGTATCTTTGTCGTCCAACAAACGTGAATTGCAAAATCTCCTGCCTTCTGGGCTCGCTGGGGGCGAGTGGGGAGGGGGGGGGGGGGGGGGGGCGGTGGAGGGCTTGGGGGATGTAATAAATAGATAGTTTATTCTGATTAAAATCGCAGCCAAAAGCTGAATTACAATGATGAAATCTGATAAAAATGTGAAAAAAGGTATGAGATTAACGTTCAAAACTGCCACATCTAATTAAACTACTATAATTCCAAAACTAGTTATGTTCAAACCTTGTGACCTTCTTGCCTGAAAAAATTATGCAATACCCAAATGTGTGAGCGTTGAGATCGGGATGACAATACACTCAAATGCATGAAAAACAAAAATGTTCAAAGCTGCCACATCTAATAAAACTACTATAATTCCAAAACTAGTTATGTTCAAACCTTGCATACTCAATGAACTCTATCAGCAGTCTCGTTGTAGTAAAATCTAAAACTTGTTAAAAGAAAAAGTTCTAATAAAAGTAAGTTTAATTGACTGGAAACTTTATTTATGAGTTTTGGAAATCATGCCAACAGAAAATTTTTATTTTGTAATGCTGTGTTGTTGCCAAAATCATGAGCGTTTTGCACGAAAAATTGCATAATTTTCAACCCGGACCCGTAGCTGGCCTGGGTGCTGCAGCTCCTTTCCCCCTTCTTGCTCCCCCACCCCCCTCTTCCCGCTTCCAGCTCATATGCCTAGCTAGGTTCATAGAGTAATTCATACACTTCGTTCAGGAAAGAAAAGGAAACTTTGCGACACAAGCAAATAATGGGAACCATCTTAACCTTCCCACAAACCGAACAAGTCTATTAGAGATTTTGAAGCCTATAATGTAGACCCTATGAACTCATATGGGATCCTATAGAAACATGCATGGTACTGTTAAATATGATTGACTTCTAGTGTGTTGGAGTTACAAAGCACACTGATAGCTACAGTACGCACGACAGTAGCTACATACATAATGCATCAGTCAATTCCAGCAGTGTAAATTTGTAAATTTATTTGGAATAATGTCGATGTACAATGTATAAGACACCAAATAAAGTATAGCGGTGCCGCATTGTGGAATAGCCTTCCGGCTGATATTAGAGTATCTAAAACATTAGGTGAGTTTAAAATGAAGCTAAGTAACTTCAGTTTTGAGTGAACTAATGACACGGCGTCCCTGAAAAGCAGTACTTTTATTTTCATTTATTTTCAGTTTCTAATTAAGTAGTTAGCTTAGTTTGTTTAGATTAGGCTTTTAATCTTTGTATATATTTTTATAATGATTATTTAGTTTTAATTTTTACATTTGTAGATATTTTTAGCTTGTATACGACTGAGTGGAATTTACCGTGTATAAATAAAGTGATCTATCTATCTATCTATCTATCTATCTATCTATCTATCTATATGTAGTGCCCATGCCCCCCCCCCCCCCGGGCTAAACTCCGGGCATTAGTATTTTTTTTTTAAAATTGGGTAAATTCCCCGGGGTGGAGACACATCGGCTGCTTAAATGCCCTGGGGTGGGGGCAAAAAAAGAGGGCAAATGCCCCGCCCTTGGTATCGTCACCTTCCAACACTTCTGCCCATTTTTATTAATCAGTGAATAAAACGGTCAACTGTTCCATATTTTAAGGCAACGGTATCAAAGACTTCAAGGACAACAGTACATCTTCATGAACCTTCAGCATTTTAACTCCACTTTCATGAATTTGAAAATTGCTAGGCTAGTTTTGAATGCGAAATGCAAAATAGTCGTGTTCATGCAGTGTTCACATCAGTGATTGCTTTGTGATAAACAGAATATAGTTCACCTTGTCACTTATATGTAATGAAGAAATATCTAAAATTGAGAAAACATACGTTTAAAACATCGACAAGTTTTTCTAGTCCCTGATGGACAAGCCACTCGATGACAAAGGCCTTGTCCTTCCCGATAAACTTATCTGTCTTTCGAAAACATGTGTGTCAAATGCCCGAGGGTCACCCCAGGGTATGCTAATGCCCAGCCCTCGGGGCCACGATAAAATTGCGAATGCCCCACCCCGGGACTGACAGCATGAGCAAATGCCCCGCAGTTGCCCGGGGGGAGGGGGGGAGGGGATGGGCACTGCTGGAATTGATTGATGCATAATGACTATTCTTTTGTATTCATCCAAAACCAGGTGGTGTGAAAGAACCTGTCATACGTATTGGACTAACTTCTTGCAGGATGAGCACCAGTTTAAAACAAGAAATGGCAGAATAATGATGGGAATAAATAGCACTATGGGGATATGGGTGT
>CBDDTI010000675.1:0-3984 GCA_965233585.1 bacterium | reverse complement strand
ATTACAGCAGAAGGTGGAGATGGACGTTTATCAGCATGTAAAAGTTTAGTTATTCACTTATGTTTTCACCAGAACGAAAACCTGCTGAAATTCAGTCGTCGACGAAGGCTAAACGACGTTTTGACAAAATCGCACAAGCACAGAACCCTCGCGCGGGAAAATTTTACTTCCGCCCGTCGTCGTCGTGCCATTTCGTTGTCGATGCTTAAGGTCCCTAATAATATTTGATAACTTAAACTTAACATCATATCCAAATAGCATGTTATGGTTACACCTGCATTATCTTACAACAAATTAAATAAGAAGCACTTACTGAAAGATTAAAGACATTTTTTGACAACTCATCCACTTTTCCATTCTCTTGACTGGCTAGTTCTGTTAGCTGTTTAATCTTGTCTTTAATTTCTGTTATGTCACCTCCTGTATCAGCCATTCCTTTCTTTAATGATTCTATGTCCTGAGTTATTGTGCTAGCACTTCCTGGTAATTCAACTCTCTTCTTTAAGTCGTTTACTGTTGAATTTAAATAAGCAATCTGACAAGCAACAAAAAGAATGCTTATTAAATCTAGGCAGATTCTTCTATATATGGTATACTGACATGCAGGAGTATATGAAACAGTATGCACAGGAAGACTGAACACATTTCAGAGCTGTGATGAAACCAAGGTTCTGGGCTCTGAATTGAAAGTTAGTCCATGAAAAACAATAAAAACACTGTAACGATATGCAAAAATGGAAATGTGAATAAACTATTGCATTGTATTGAAAAAGTCCACTATTTTAATTTAGAATGTGACTTTTCTTTATTAATGTACAGTTGTTCAAACCTTTAACAAGAAACCATGGCCCCAGGCAGTGGTATAATTTACATGGTAGACACAAGTATTCACAGCCAAGATATTTCAAGAGAAAGGCTCACCTGCTTAAGAATTGATTTATATTGTTCATCATCATGCTTCATAGCCTTTTCTTTACTGGCTTTTAGGGTGTCATACTTCTGAGTCAAGTCATTGCTTAGGCTTTCATATTCTCGTGAAGTGCTTCTATCAAATGACTCCACTGTTAGGGCAAGAATGAATTATAATAATTAAATTGTCAGTTTAAATATAAAACATTGTTTTCATGAACAAAACAATTCTTAAGGAACATTTCAATTTCAATTCTCAAGGGAACTAGCCAACGAATTAACAAGAAATTCTAGTTGTGGTGGTTAAGAAGTAAATGCAAACGAGGCAAAAAACTATGCCCTTCTTTTTCACTTACCACTATTATTAACCCATTGACTCCTGGAACTTTTTGCAAAAAGTGCATTTTTTGGACATTCTGGTGATTTTTAGGCTGGATCTGGGCCAAATTACCTTTGATCCGGTCGAAAAAGCATTTGCAGCACAACGGCTTACCTTTCTTGCCACCAGCATGGCGTTTTAGTGCATTGTGACTCGGGCATGTGCAGAAATCAAAATTTTGAGATAGTTCTTGGACGAGAAAGTGACCTACGTCTTTAGGCTTTTCGATTTTTGGAATTTTTTTTTCGACTTTCCTTTTTCTCCTTTTCTCTTGTTTTTGCTGCAGTGATTGACCTTCTACTGGGCTTGCTTGTAGTTAAAAAACTCCTGAGAAAGCGTCACCGAGACGGGCAATTTTTAGCATGGAGCATCCAGGTGTAGTGACAGGAAATTTTGCCCCGAGTTTTTCACTCAACCTTTTGAGCACTTTTGCGCATATCTAAGGCTTCTTTTGGCTGATCACTTTGATCTGGGCATCATTGGAAAGATCTTTTCCTCCTGCAGATGTTGAGTACAGATGATGCCAATTTTGGTCAAAAGTGATGATGTCAGAAGAGGAAGAAAGGCCAAGGTCCATCACGGGCGGTTACGGGCAGCACAGGCGTCAATGGGTTAACAATCCCCTTCTTCACATGTCCCCAGGTCACCCACCCTCCAAGATATTGTCAAGTTATCACAACTATTATTTAGTTGTGGCCTTTTTTACTTATGTTTCGTACAGGCGGAAAGAATTTCTCTGAGTAAAGTGTCTTTTTGGCAAACAACATGATCCTGTCTCATGCCTACAGCCACATCCTTTGACTCACAGTCTAAAACCCATTACCATCAGCACACCAAGCCTTTCCTATCATGTTGGTTTAAGTGAAAGTAGCAACAAAGCAGTATCAAACCATTAACTCCCAGTTAGAGCTTTGTTTGGATATTTTCAGGCTCTATGCCAAATTAGCTCTAATCTTCTCAAAAAGGTGTTTGCAACATTTAAGCCTTTGACTCCATTAGTATCGCATTTTAAAACATTTTTGCTCAAGCACGTGCAGAAATCAAGATTTTGAAATGGTTTTTTGGACGAGAAAGTGACTTATGTCTTAAGACTTTTCATTTTTTTTAAATTTGTTTTTGTATTCTTTTATCTTTTATGCTGCAGTGATCAAACTTCGACTGCTTCCACTTCAAAACGTAATTCTGAGAAAGTATCATCAAGATGGGCCTTTTTTACCATGGAGCAGCCAGGTGTAATCACAGGAAATTTTGCTCAGAATTTCTTGCCCATTTTTGTTAGCATTTTTCATGCATATTTCAGGTGCCACTGAGCCAATCAATGATCAAGGTATCATTGAAAAGATCTTTTCCTTCCTCCTGCAAAAGATGAGTATTGAGGATGCGATGCCAATTTTGGTCAGAGGTGATGATGTCAGTAGTGGAATAGAGGACAAGGGTCACCAATGATGGCCAGTTACAGACAGCACGATGGAGAGCACGACTGAGGGTTAAGTCAGGGCTCAAAAAAACCCCAGTTCGGTCGTCCGGGACAAGTTGATTTTCCCTTCGGGCAAGTAACTTTCTCTTCTTCCTTGCCCCACGAGCAAGGACCCGGGCAAACCATTCGCTGACTAACTTTTTGACAACGATTTTGAGAATAGGTAAGCTTTAGGCTCAAGGGTAAATCCATTGTTTAGATAAATTACAATTTATATTGTTGTTTTGTTGATTGCGTGATGCATATTCATAGTAGCTCAGAAGTGGTTGCCTGGCACGTGATCAAAATCTGCCCCAGTCAAATTTCTTTCCAGGATAAAAATAGCCTGTTAGGAACAAAAATGCTGTGTTTATTTCTTTATAATTTTATCACTTTTCTGCGAACATTTTTCAGTTTCTCTGCACAAAACTTAATCAACAACGATATACTAATTGAAACTGTAGAAATTGTATGCAAAAATGTGAAGCCTCATATTTCTACCGTGAAAACGAAGCCAGCATTTTTTAAGCTAAAATCCAGGTAAATTTCTGTTTTTGGCGAAACATGCAAGTTGGGCGCCACTGCGTGAAATGAATTAAAAAGAAATGGATAAGCAAGTCATAAAAATACTTTCAGAGTTGCTGGAAGGACTTAGAATAGTGTTTCTTTCAAATGAAGACATTTTCCCTCCACTGAAACTATTTTTCATTCACCCAAAAGAAAAAATATGCTCTAACCGATTAGACACGATTTGTTGTTAATTCTGCGTGTTGAAAATTTCTTGTGCTTCTATTCACAATGATTTCGTGGAGCTAGACCAGGTGCAGGTGAATATTCAAGGAGCTGAACACGATCTTCAACGAATTGAACAAATTTGTGCAAATTATACAGGAACTAGGAAGTGCACGAACGAACAACAACTTCGCAAACTTTGTTTCTTCAACTAGGAGGCATGGCATAAAAGATACTGTGGGACAAAATTTAATTCCTAATGACATTTTTGTATCAGTTGACATGAAAGTGATCAGCACTAAGAGGACTACAGTCAAGATGGGTTTATCACATTAAAAAACACACCTGTAGTTTGAGTTCCATTATTATTAATGAGTTTGAAAAAATGGGGCAAGCAGAGAGGTCCCCTGGGCAAGCAAAATTGGAGAGTTACTTGCCCAATGGGAAGTTAGAATTCAAATATTTTTCCAACCTTGTAAGTGTGATAAGTAAATAAATATGGTGAATT
>CBDDTI010000674.1:0-10000 GCA_965233585.1 bacterium | reverse complement strand
GGGGAGGGGATAAAGATATTGAGGGGGGGGGGGGGGGCTCCGAAAATTTGTAGACACCCGAAAGGGGGGCTCTGAAAATATTAGGGTGGGCTCCGAAAATTTGTATACTTCAAAACCAACAGGAGAGGGGGGGGGGGGAGCTCCTAAAAATTTGAACCGCTAGCGAGGTGGGGCTGCTAAAATTTCAAGCTTCGAGTTTCAATATCTTCATTCCCCCCCGCCCCCCCCCCCCCCCCCCCCCTTATCATATTAAATGAACTTTCCCTTAGAATGTTCCTGTTACTTCATGAAAGCTATATGGTTTTTTTAACACGGCGAAACATGAACTGACGTCGCAGGAATTGACGTTTCACAAAGCTTCTTGACTTCGTGACATACATGTAAGTGATGCCTTTTCTTGTTGCAGAGTGCCTTAAATCAAATTACCGTACGGTAACTTTCGCCTGACTATTCACTGCAAAAATAAATATTATAGTGAACCTCTCACTATTTGTGGTTGGGGGAGGGGGTGATGGAGTGGGGTGGGGTTAAACTCGCTACTTTCGGGATTTATTAATGGCCACAATATTTTGATGTTACTCTCGGTGGTCGCTCTTTCCGTGGAGTCATTACTTTCGGAATTTTACGGTTATGCTTTTCTCTTTCTTCTTACTTTTTTATCAGGTGTGGATTCAATTACCATGTTGTCACATGATAACAGTAGCACCTCAAAAAAGTATAATAATTTATTCGTAAACAGGTCCAAGCTTACTGAAGTTGGAATAGATTTGAGCACCAGTACTAGACCGTGTACGAGTTTGACTACTTAATTCTAGTTTGCAGGCTTCACATTATTATTTCATGAACCCAACCCATTATAGGGGCTTCCCATTGTACCTGAAACCAACATGAAGAGCAAAGGCCTCCGGAAATGTCCCTTGAAATTCAACTTCCCTGCTCGTGCTCGTACTTGAAGTGTAATTTAAACCAATCCAGGCTCTACCTGGCAGTTCTTCTGTGTAATTAAATGGCGTTGAAGACCACTGTGGCCTATTATGTAGCCTGTTGATAGGCCTGTGGCAACAATAATTGCAGTAATTTGTCTTTAAAACAGGCAATGTTTTTCTTCCAATCCTCCATGCGAACAAACGTCCAGAAAAGTGTTGTGCCTTTTGAAATCAATGGCTGTCCATCCTTTGTTTCCATCGGTTCCATTTATGGTCTACGTTTTTGTTCTGTTGAAGGAAACTTCAAAATCACAACAAGAAGCACACGGCTACATTTGCCCCTCTAATTTTAATGACGTATTCAGTCGTTGTCTACAATTGGATTCCACCAAAAGACCTTCCTTTTCAGAAGTCAGGCGCTCTCTTTTGGCACAGGTAAGATTAATTTTGCTGCTACTGATCTTGGATAACTTCTGAATGACTGTTTTTTAATTCAATGCATTTTTACTTACCATGGGTTTTGGTCGCAGATTCCAATTACGGGATCATGTGATTATTATGTTACAGTTTTTAAGTTGTGCACTGCAAACAATAAAGGGGTTCAGCAAACCACGATGACAACGGCAACAAGAACGTCGCCGTAGGTTATTATATCGAACAGAGCTGTGGCTGAACAATAATTGTTATAAAATTTTAAGTTTAAATAATTGAATAAAATTGTTTAAAATTACAAGAATCATTAAAATACTCTGCGAGCAGGCCGCGTTGCATGTGCTCATTCCGGCCCATCCTCGGAGACCCAGGGGCAGATAGTTGGGTCATGAGGAAGCGGCCACGTTTACAAGAACAAAAGAGCGAGCCCCTGGGATTCTTCTCTTAACCGACCAGTTCCGAAACCAATTAAAATCTTTGTCTGTGATTGGGCACAAAAAAATCAGTCCAACGCTTTTCGTGTTACTTTTGTGACTAATTCTTATTCGTAGGTGTTCACCGACAAACTGTTTGATCGCCTGTTCGCCATTTATTTACTTGTCCGCCCGTGCAGGGTATTTCTGCTGACACAAGAGAGACTACACGAACGAAAATGGCCCAGGTGCATGGACTCGACTCGAAAATTATCGTACTCTCGAGTTCACGAATTTACCTTCGATTAGTCCGCCGCCTGGTTAGCTTGGTTGGTAGAGTGCCGGGCTGCAGTGCGGGAGGTCGAGGGTTCGAGCCCCAGATCGGACCGACACTCAGGGTCTTAAAATAACTGACGAGAACGTGCTGCCTTTGTAATTATATCTGCAAATGGTTAGACGTTCAGGTCTTCTCGGATAAGGACTATAAACTATGAAGTTCCCGGTGTTGTGGTCTGGTCTTTGTTGTTAAAGTGAGGGTTGAGGTGGGAAATGCTCGGAGATATTAGCTACGATAAAGCTACTCTACAATCCGAGGGTAAAGTAAATAAAGTATTCACATTCACATTCACATTCAAATGGACTCGACTCGAAAATTGTCGTACTCTGGAGTTCACGAATTTACCTTCGATTAGTCCACAGTCTGATTTTCTCGGTTTATGCTTTTTCAGGTTGGTTTACAAACATGCTAAATTTGGAGATTTTTTTTCATGGTTCTCATTTCAGTGGCACTTCTCGATCGAGGGAAACTCTCCTGCATGAGGTGGACAAGTAAATAAATGGCGAACAAGCGATCAAACAGTATGTCAGTGAACACCTTCGAATAAGTCTCGACTGAGTAACACGAAAATGGCTGGACTCTGATTGGGCACAAAAATATTGTGCCCAATCACAGACAAGGATTTTAATTGGTTTCGGAACTGGTCGGTTAGGAGAAGAATCCCAGGGGCTCGCCCTTTCGTTCTTGTAAACTTGGCTGCTTCGACTTCCTCAGGACCCAACTATCTGCCCCTGGGTCTCCGAGGATGATTTCGGCAGTATGCGAGACGACATGTTTTTATTACCAAAGCTAGGACAATTATTCTGTTTACGAGCACGACTCTGAATTGCCTTGGCTTTTGTGGAAACAGCTATTGCGTATTTTCACTTTCGAAACAATGAAACGGAGGACATGTCGATAGAGCAAAGCAATTCTGTGGGAGTTGAACTCATTTCCTATGTATGCGCCTTCCGCTGGGTTTTATGCTACAATAATTATTTTGCGCACAGAAGTCTAAGCCAGCGAAGTGAAACTACTCTTTTCCTCCTTTGATTCATTTAGCAGAAAGCACCGTTGGTTTTGGTCGAAGAGAAGAGGGGACACAACACGCAGCCAAACTACAGCTTTCTGTTCGTACGAAACATCGTACACATTTCGTGAAGACATGTCTACGAGGTTTTAAAGGCCATTAACAATAAGTTCAAACTTTACTAAACAACTTATCCGCTACAGTCCACGATAAGCTGTCTCGACACTCGAAAAAAAGCACATGGCCAAACATGAAGATGACGTCATTCGCCCCTTTTTCTTGAGGGGGGAGGGGGGCGACAAATTGATGTCTGTAGAAAGATACAGGAAAACTCGGTCAACCATATTCTTTTACCGCCTTCCTTACTCCAGGCTATGTAGGAACGAACAAAATGAATGCTGCTCTCTATCAAATTAACATTTTCGATTTTCCTTGCAAAAAGTCATACTTGTTATAATTAGCGACCTCAAGCAACGCTGCGGACGACGCCCAGTAAAAAAAGAATTAATATTTTACCAGCGAAATTCGCAATTCTCGTCAGGTATAGATCTCTTCAGAACGCTAATGGCTGTAGAAACGCACTCGGGCTAAATATGCAATGGTAGCGTTCAACTCCAAATGGAAATATGGAAAATTATCCGTCGTCGTTTGCTTTCCTCAGAATAAACAGAACTTGGTCATTTCACGTTCTTGTTTTGCAGATGACGGCAGGGAAATGTACAAAGAATTATAACACACGTGCACAGCTATTGTTTTCCTCATTGAATTTTTTGTTTAGTGACGTTCCCGTTGCTGTTGTCGTTGAGCGTTGCTTTAACTCCTTGATAACTGAGCAATGCCCTTCAATTAATTTACCAAGTTACGTTATTATTGTTGGAAAACTGGTTATATATATGTAATGGACTGCAGAAGAAACCAGATGCGTCTAAGTAAAATTTCAGGTTTTCAGAACAAAATAACGAGACAATTCGTTATTTGATTTTAGTTTCATTTTAATGTACTATTTTTTTTCTTACAGAGGCATTCTTTGAAAGTGAGAGTTATAAGAAGCTTCAAAGCAGAGTCAAAAGGTTTTCTTAGCTGCAATGCAGGAGAATTTATCACGCTGATCGCCAAGGACCGCCACAGGTACTTGATAATGGAAGAGTGACTGTTCACAAATTATGATTTTCCATTGTATTTAAGGTATTTTTCTCTCAGTAGTTACTTATCATTCAGTTACAGTGTTCATGTAATAATTCCATCATTCCGACAGTCGATTCCAGGTGATCTAGTGACGTAAGGAAGAGGCCTGGGCACAAAAATTTTAATGCCGTATTCCATAACCGCTCGCGGCCTGAGGTGTAGTTTTTGAATTTAAAATGGCGGTCGCGAGGGCAGATCTCGTCGGTTCTACTTCAACTTTTACTCTTTACATTCAGTAACAGGGAATTTGGGAGACACGGGAAATGATCTGTTACGTTTTGGCAATAGGAAAACAACACCTAGGACCGCACGTGGTTGTGGGATAAGGCATTAAAATTTTTTGGCTGGGCCTTTTCATTACGTCACCAGATCACCTGGTTAACTAGTCTATCCGTCTATCCGTCCGTGGGTTAGTCGGCCGCCAAGTGGTTCTTCGGTCGGTCGGTTGATCGATCGTTTGGTTTTATTAACTGGGTCGATAATGTGAATTGGCCACTGTAAAGAGATTTGGAAGCGATCGGTCCGTCAGTCGGCCGGTCCATCCGTCAGAGCGACAACCTAAACAATGATACGAACCTAAATACCTGCATATCAAAAAGCATAATTGCGGCCAAACAAAACAGATTACTGCGACTTTCTATAACATGCGGACTTCAAAATTGAAAGCTTAACCGACAAATGCGTTTTTCGCTGCCGTCAATCAAATGTCCGGTGGCTCCTCCCAGCTTCCAATGCCGAGCACTATTCCGTTGTCTGAACTGTGCTCAACAATTTGATTACCACTTGCTCGGCAGTTGTCGGAAGCTAGTAGAAGCCGCCGTACATTTGATAGACGGCAGCGAAAAACGCATTTATCGGTTGAGCTTTGAATTCTAGAGTCCACATATTATTGAAAGGCGCAGTAAAGACGAAGAGATTAAAGTTAATATAAGAAATATAATGTTGTGCCATAATAGCATTAACCAGAAATGCAAAAAGAAAAGTCTTTAAAAAAATGCAGATACACTTCTAGTTAAAATTGATGATGAATATTATTACGGCTTTCATTACTTTGTTAATGCACTGCACTTTTCGCAGCATAATGGGTAAATTGTTGCAGAGTTGCATGGTCAAATACTGGTTTGTTACCTTACAGGAATGACAATAATGCCTGGTTAGGTGAAACAAAGGACCGTAAAATTGGGTTTTTTAAGAGCGAGCATGTAGAGGAACTAATGGATGAGAATTTCGGTGGTAGGTGGAAAAATGTCAATTCGTTGTCTTTGCCCTCTAGACGCTCCAAGCTATACTATTTTGCGTAAAAGATGTAATTAGAAATAAATATATTATTTGATTTTCAGATTCAGTTATGCCACCCGAGATTCGTGCTCGAGGCTCAAGAGCCGAACTTGCTTTTCAAAGAGCAATGCGGAATGGCAGGGTGCAAGTGTACCGCGGTCGCATTATGCTTCTTGGGCAGGACCGTGCAGGGAAGACAAGCCTGAAGAAATCTCTTCTTGGTATCCCTTTCAACCCTGAAGAAGAGAGTACCGTGGGGGTCGAAGTTGAACCTTCCAAGTTTGAAGTTGATGTTGACCAAGTTCAGAACTGGCAACGCACAGAACAAAAGAAACTCGATGTGTCTGAGTTTGCTGACGACATAGCAAGGATAATGGCGAAAGACTTAACGGAAACAGAAATAGACCAGACGAACATCGATGATGTGAAGGTTGTCTTAGAGTTTTGATTCTTTTTATTTTCACAGCTGGAAGCATCGGGGGGGGGGGGGGGGGGGGGGGCGGTTGGTAGGGGATTCTTCCCTACCGTAATAGTATTGAAGTCACGACAACATGTGATGGCACCATGACGTGAGAATTACGTCGCGATTTTCGTACAATTATCTTCTTGGATTTTTCGGTTTTTTGTCTAGCAACTTCAGAAACACTCATGAATTCAAGAGAACCAGGGTGCTCGGAAATCCACAGGCGGCCCAGACGATGTTTGTGATTTACATACGTGACAGTATTGCATTACGTTTTGAGCCATTTAAGAGAATGTAAGAAAATGGTTCGAAAATCGCTCTAAATTCAACTTGTAGTAAAGGATTTAAATAAAAGAAGCTTACCTTGGACTGCGCTTGTGTTATTTTGAAGTCTTTGCGGCAGCTGAGTCGTTTTAAAGTCGTTCTAGAGCCATTTTGACGATTTAAACTTTTCCAGGTTTGCTTTCCATCAGAGAGAAGCGAAAGGCTGGCGACCTGGTCGGCCGACGGCTCGCACTCGAAGCTCCATAAATTCCACTAAAATGCTCGGAGCTCGCCAAAATTGCCTCACGGCAGCCGTCGATAATTCTTCTTTCTAGTTGCTTCGCCTCAGATTCCAAGGTTTATATTATCCGTCAGAGAAACGCTCCTTTTCGAGCGCTGGCTGCCCATTTCTGCTTCGTCTGGATCCGTTATGAGTTATCTTGGGCACGGATTTCAAAATTGTTGGCTTAGCGACCACTTCATCACGACAAAGTCGTCCTCAACCGTAGGGAGGCACAGGTCAATTTGCTCTATACAAATTGAAGTGTATCAGGTAGCACGACTGAACTACGCTCAATATAACAGTTCCTCTGAGCGCTAAACTCGTTCAAAGTCCTTTTAAGCGCTAAAGTCACGTAACGTAGTTCAGTCGTGCTACCTGATACGGTTCAATTTGTATAGAACAAATTAACCTGTGCCTCCCTAAGGTTGAGGACGACTTTGTCGTGATAAAGCGGTCGCTAAGCCAACGATTTTGAAATCCTTGCCCAAGATAACTCATAACGGATCCAGACGAAGCAGAAATGGGCAGCCAGCGCTCGAAAAGGAGCGTTTCTCTGACGGATAATATAAACCTTGGAATCTGAGGCGAAGCAACTAGAAAGAAGAATTATCGACGGCTGCCGTGAGGCAATTTTGGCGAGCTCCGAGCATTTTAGTGGAATTTATGGAGCTTCGAGTGCGGGCCGTCGGCCGACCAGGTCGCCAGCCTTTCGTTTCTCTTTGATGGAAAGCCAATCTGGAAAAGTTTAAATCGTCAAAATGGCTTTAGAACGACTTTTTAAACCACTCAGCTGCCACAAAGACTTCAAAATAACACAAGCGCAGTCTAAGGTAAGCTTCTTTTATTTAAATCCTTTACTACAAGTTGAATTTAGAGCGATTTTCGAACCATTTTCTTACATTCTCTTAAATGGCTCAAAACGTAACGCAATACTGTCACGTATGTAAATCACAAACAACGTCTGGGCCGCCTGTGGGAAATCTGGCAAATCTTTCTTACATAACTGTGTTTACCATGGCCCCATGTCCTCTGTAAATACTAAAACTTCCCCACTGAGATATATTTCAAGGAAAGGCACAAAGTATGGACGTATGTACTTGTAATGTAATGTTAAGTATGTTGGTTGTGAAGTCTGCTTGCTGTTTGGTGCCTCCACCTGCTTCTGCCTGCTTTTCCCCTGCTTTCATCCTTATGGGGCAAAAATAAATTCTCATTTATTTACAGCACCAGTATCTATAGTGCCAAAATACTATTTTAGTTACTAGTACTTCTACTTTAGTTGGTAATGCATCATTACACATTCTGTACTTGTGTCAATTATTTTGTACTGCAGCTGATATCTTCACTTAGTTCTTGTTACTTTTCAGGAGGTCAGGGATGAGGTTGATGCTGACACTCCAAAGCAACCAAATGCTTCACCGACTGCAGCTCCCACTAGACAAGAAACCAATGGTGAGAACAAGTCATCAGATGACGGCGCCAGTGACAGTGCTCTTGAGATGACAAAACCACCAGATCTAGCTCTTAAATTAAATATTGAAACTGCTGCAGTTTTACCTGATAATGTCACAGATCTAGTTGTGCAATACTTGCAGCATTTGAAACTAGATGAAGACATTAAAGCAAAGGAAGCCATTTTAACTCTGTGGGATTTTGCCGGTCAGCATCTTTATTACGCTTCTCATTCTGTTTTCCTTTCTCCGCGAGCAGTCTACGCCTTGGTGTATAACCTTAGCAAAGATCTCAATGCTACAGCAGAACCTTGTGTTAGACAGGGTGTTCATGACACTGTCCTCGAAAATCCAAACAGTGAGACAAATTTAGAGAGTTTGATGGCGTGGTTGGTTTCTGTGCATAACATTCGGCCAACAACAGATGGGACCAGCATTAGTCAGGACAGAAAACTGACTTACCTTCGTCCTCCAGTGTTTATTGTAGGTACGAATGCCGATCAACCGTACGAAGATGCCCAGAAAATGGAAAAGTTTATTCAAAAGAGTGTTTCGGGAAAGAAGTACGAAAAACACGTGATCAGGCCATTTTTTGCTGTTGACAACACAAGATCATTGAGTGATGATGGGGTTCAAGCGCTGCAGAAGAGGATCATGGAGGTGTTGAAACAGGAGCCGTACATGGGTGAAGAGATACCCATAAGGTATGGTGCTGACCATTCATTGTACCGGGTAATCTGATCTTTGATTGAAGGGAGCAAATACCTAAATTCCATCTCATGGCTACGATTGGCAAAAAAAGATCACTGATAGTTGCAGTGATATCGAAACGACTCTTCAGCGATGGTTGCGGCAAAGATCGCCGAGATAAAACTCATTTTCTTCCTCGAGGACCGAATTGATCGTTCCGACCACATGGAAACACAATTTGTAGTGATCGTTGGGATCAAACATTTACCAGGATGCAGTGCGCTGTTGTTCGTTAGGTCTTTCAAGCATATTTTTAATCTGTAGAGATCGTGGTGATTGCATGTAAGCGGGTGGCGCGTTCTAGGCAATCAAAAGTTCCGGAACTTTGGAGGCAGAAGCAAAAGCCAAGTTTTTTCAAATATCAAAAAAGTCGTTAAGTTTCTAGAATGCGGGCCGAAAACAAGTGCAACGGAATTCCTCGTTGGAAATTTTGGAAACTTGGGGTATACCTCGCAATTTGTCCAGTGGAGTGTGCCTTGGTAGTTGCAAGGATTGCACAACTTTCTTTTTAGTGATCGTAGTGATTATACGGAAACCAACCTCTCCGCCGAAGAACTCAGTTCCCTATGAAGCCTTATTTTTATTGAACCACTTTTCTTGGAGAGCTGCAGGTATATTTACTGCAATCCCTAAACTGGCAAAGCGCTTCTGAGTACCAGAAGCTGAAACGGTTGTGAAAGTCAAATGGTCCCTAATTCTCTTGGCATGCTAGAACAAGAATAAGATTGGAAAGATGCCAAAGCAGTGTGCGTAAAAGCATTGCGGTGCACCATGGAATGTACGTAACTAAACCCTGGGGCCACTGTTGTAGCCATATAGTTTTTCACTTAGATAAACGATTAGATGTGATCTGTTCAGTACCAATCTTAGCAACATCTTAAGTATCATGACTCAAATATAATTACAGAATTAAAATAATTGACACCCTTGTGAGACTCACTTTTGCCATGGTAACGAAGATCAATGGGCATTATCGCGTCAGTAGTTTATCTTCTTTGAGGTGTACACCATAAATAACTTCCATAAGTCAGCGAACTGAGTTTCTCGTGGAAAGGGGGCAACAGCAAACCTGTACTTGTTTTTCCATATATAGGTGGTTTACCTTCGAGAAAATCGTCGAAGCTTTAGTAGCAAAGGAAACCTATCACACGAATCTTGAGAGCCTTCTGACTGTCACGAGACAAGTTTGCCATATAGACGACAAGGAAG
>CBDDTI010000673.1:7500-12238 GCA_965233585.1 bacterium | reverse complement strand
AAAGAAGATAGAACAGATAGGCCTTCATTCATCCTCTAATCTGCTGCATGATACAAACGGCTTCGTTAAGGTTCTAACGTTAATCCCAGGGATTAACAAAGTGCAAAAAAAATTGTGAAAGTTGAGTTGTTACTTTCACCTTGTGCTTAGCACACGAATGCTTTTCCACTGAACACTGAATTATAGTTTTATGAAACCTATGGTGCCATCCCTGCTCTCAAGGAGGCTAGTTTGGTCCGGGTTTAATTCCAGCCTGCTGTCATATGTGGGGTGAGTTTCATGTTGGATCTTGCCTTGCTCCGAGGATTTCTCTCCCAGCTCTCTGGTTTGGCTTCCGCCTGAAACACCAACATTTCCAAATTCAGTTTGACCTGTACCTGCATTAAAACTATGACTGAAACTTTTTTGAAAACAATCTCGTACCCGATTGGTCTGTACCACTTACACAGCATGACAGCGTATGTAGTTTCCTCGGGTTAATAGGAGACTTAAAATTTGAGTACGAGTACGACATCGAGTAAGAAAACGACTTTCATCCCATGAAGTAACCTCTCTAGCTACACAAAACCAGCATGAAGAGCAAGGGCTATGAAAACGTCACTGGTTTGAAATTCAAAAATCGTACCCGTACTCAATCTCGTACTCCTAGTCCAATCTAAAGGTTCCTATTCTCTTAACAATAACGAGTCACTAACTTGAATGTCGTCAAGCATATTGAATGTTTGCTAATGTAGTACACTCATATTACTTTTCATCGTTTCTATTTAAGGATGTTACGCTCCAAATGGTTTCCACTCTGAGAAACCTGTACTTTGTGCCTTATCCGTGGACAACAGGATCTTGACAGTTTTCAAGGAGGAGAAGCCTGGCCGCAGAGAGGAGATCGAAAATGTTGAAGTGAAGCTTTTTGAAGCTGGCATGTACTTGTATGGACTGCACACCAGTGGCCACGATTACGTCACTGACGAACTGTGGGCCGCATTTTATAAGAAGCTTCTCGAAGAGAGACTGGTTCCCAGAATTGTTTTGTCCAATGAAAGCCCAGGCTTCGACTGGATAAAAGAATTCGTACAGCCTGGTAGGTGATATCGACAAACTTTGTTATGAACTTGACCTAAGGAAGCAGGGGCACAATTAACATGTTTAGCATTACGTTACATGGCAGGTTAGCCATATGCCTTAAATATAGGAGAGCCATACCCGGATTTGTGGCTGCATATTTTTGGCCAAATTTGGGTACAGTAAATACATAATCGTGCCATTTTGGTAAGCGTTGGTGATATATCAGGTTTGCTTGGTCTCGTCATGGGTATTGCAATTGTACTTTTAAAATACAAACCATGGATCGACCGCTGATATGCCGCCGAGGTGTAGCGAAAGGTCCCTACAAGGTTCGATTTGGTTTAAATACATCTCATCTTCTCATATCCTAATAAACTCAATCCTGCATCGTTGTAGGTTAACCCTTTCGCTCCCAAGGCGTCTCCCTTTCACGAGTAAAGTTGTCTGGCGTTAGACAGAGTAAAATCTATTAAGTCACTGTGGGCTTGAAAGGGTTGGTAAGGTTATTATACAGCCATGACCTAAAACAAAATTGCTAAAATTGGACAAAACTCTTTTCGTTTTTTCATATTATACTTTACAAAATAGGTCCAAGGAATGGGCAATTCTTAATAGCTTTCAAACGGAGTCGGTTTATCCTCCTCCTATGTGAACAAGCTTACTTGCAGAAATTTTCTTCGCTTAGGTCGCGTTGTCTGACTACAGAATAGCTCACAAATGATTTCAACTATCTCTAACCGAACTTTGTACTGTAGTGTGATCCTGTCACGAATGTAAACCCTTTTGCTTCATTATTGCTATAGCAACCAGCCATCCTTATCCCTGGACGTGGGAGCTGCATCACGGGATTGTTCCCCGAGAGGAAGATTACTTCGAGTACCTGCCCATAAGTGCCGCCCTGTGGCCCGCTTTACATGGATTAAGAGAATTCATTACTCTATCGGCAGAGAACGTGTCCAGTTTTAAGTTCAGTGATTTCAAGGTAAAGAAATGGAAGAAAGCATTTGAATAACCTATTTTATCATATCTCTTAGTTAGTACGCGCGCTGTGATTGGTCAATTTAGCGGGCCGTACTTTCCTGTACGGCCCGCTAAAATTTAAAGTTGATTCTGTTGCAAAACTGTTTTGTGATTTATCGCCAACTGTTCTTAACTTTTATAGCAAGTACGAAATTAAAAAACATTTCATATACTCTAAATTATGTATTAAAGCGTGCTAACGACTTAAAAACGATTTCAAATTGACTCGTTTTGCTTTCGAGGTGCGTCAGAAATATGAAGCCGTTCCGAGTGAATAAGAATCGTTGCTGAGCCCCTCAGACAAACACCAGGGATATAATAAATATCTTACTAACCTCGTTTTCTCGGTCCTTACTGTAAGTTACGGATCCTCGTTCTTTCCCCTTCGATTTATGGCCCGCGCGCTTCGCGCTTGGGCCATAAATCGAGGAGGAAAAAACTCGGTCCGTAACTTACGGTACGGCCCTCGAACTCGGTTAGTAAGAAGTATTTATTTATTTCTTTGATCGTGAGTGGGCGGTATCCTGAGAATCCTGCAATCTGATTGGTTCCGGGAGCGGGCAGTATTTTCCTATCTCCTGACCACGGTCACGGTAACGGCGGGAAACAGCGCAAGTGAAATTGTCCTGTTCGGCTAGTTTTCGTGAATGAACTAGCGGTGATCGTCGATTTTTTCCCTTTTTACGCTTCCATGGATGATTAATCAACGCAAGTTTACCTCTGTTCAGTTTTCAGTCGCAAGGAAGGTCACTGTAAGTAGATTCAATTTAGTATTTTGTAGCTCTGAGCTCGAGTGTTTGTGGTGTTTAGCTCGGCGTTGTAATGGCGCGTAATTCTGTGTTTCTCTCACCGCACAATTTTAAGCAAAAAGAAGGCAAATGCAATGAAGTTTAGCCTTTCTGATCGTTGCTGTATTTAAGAGAAATTCTGTGGAATTGCTTCGCTTTCTGCTGCTTAATTTGCAGTAAAGAAGTCTGATTTCGAGTGATTCGCAACGACTGATAGAAATTACTTTTGTAGTGCAACTTCAAACTTTGCACGAAATTTCACATCGGAAAAACAATTTTGGAGCACTTAACAGTGAACTAGATGCAGCTTTCATAAAGTAGTTCGAAATAAATCTGTTCTTTAATACATGTTTCTTTACGTTACTCGCTCATTCGCTCGTTAGCTTAATTCTTAAGCCCCGGACAAACGATCGCAACATGCCAACACAACATGTCGCAACATTGTTGGGCGCAACATGTTGCGTGCGTTTGGCCACCGTGTTGCGACATGTTGGTTTTTGTTGGCTCAAGTTTGAAACTGGTCAAATTTGAGCCAACAACAGCCAACATGTCGCAACATGTCGCAACACGGTGGCCAAACGCACGCAACATGTTGCGCCCAACAATGTTGCGACATGTTGTGTCGGCCTGTTGCGATCGTTTGGCCGGGGCTTTACGATGGTTCGTAGACGGCACGTAAGCCCGGCCAATTCAATGGCAAAGTTGCGTAAACCCACTTGTAAGCCAATTTATAGCAGGAAATAAATAAATATGTTATTTGCCGGCTTAGGGTCGGTCCGTATAGTGAAAAACTGCGACCTCGGGCTTGAAAATGCTGCCCTCAGCCTGCGGCCTCGGGCAGCATTTTCAAGACCTCGGTCACAGTTTTCCACTATACGGACCTCCCAGCCGGCAAATAACATATATACATCCTTCGTTATGCCGTGGTACTCGCGCATTCGTTCAGGCTATTTAAATGTGAGTGCTATCCATTATTATTATCCAACTGCACTTCGCAGAGTACAAATAACGTTTAATTAGGCCCGGTTTAAACGTCGCATTTTACATGCGCTGAATCGAATTGCCAAATTAACTGCATGTAAAATGCGACGTCAAATCAATTAAATGGGACACATTTCAATTCGATGCGAGTCAGTCGAATATTCGACTGATCCAGTCGAATATGCGACTGAAGTTCGACAGCTGATTTAAAGGCCGCATTTTACATGTGCCGAATTGAATTGAATTAAGTTGAATAATTTATGTTTGCTCGAATGGGAATTTAAAACACGTCACTCGCGCTCAGCAATTTTATTCGGCAAAACAATGCAACGTTTAAATCAACTCAGCCGAACGTATTCATTCGAGTCGACTGAAATTAGTATTTGATTCGGCGCATGTAAAATGCGACGTTTAAACCAGGCCTAAGACAAGTAAAAATATCACGCGGTACTCCAGAGGACCGGTTAGACAGGTTTCCTGCCTTTGACCAATCAGTTAGCTTGATTTCCCACGCAAAATCCATTCCGCTTCGCATACTTCGAAATAAATATCCACGAAATTCGCTCGGACGAACATACCAATGTAACGTGTTGGATAATAAATCTCTTATTAGACCTTTTGTTGTGTAGTATCGCTGAGAGTTTTTACTCGTTGTTTGTATTTTGACTCGCCCTACGGGCTCGCCAAAATACGGCACAACTCGTAAAAATACTCAGCGATACTACACAACAAAACATCTACTAAGATATATGTACTAACCAACTAAGTCATGTATAACTCCCACAATTAGGACTTCTATTAACATTAAAAATATCTTTTCAAAAAAAATGTAAAACCCAGATCTCCTTATTACCATACGAATTTAAGGCTTACAGAAACAAATTAAA
>CBDDTI010000673.1:0-2500 GCA_965233585.1 bacterium | reverse complement strand
AAACATCTAAAAACAAAACCGTAGAAATTCTATTTAAAATTTCCCATAAAAGATCGAGCATAATTACGATAAGGATTGAAATTTTGACTGAAATTAAGTAGGTCGATCGCTACACAATATCACCGAGTTGATACGGTAAATGCTAAAATGTTTATTCTAAGATGGAACTGAATTCTGATTTTCGACAAAACAGAATTTAACTGTGTGAAAGATTAATTCGAAGAGCAAAATGACGGCTGAAATATGGTGCTTTTTTCGTAATGTGCAGAGAAATAGATTTAATATTTTTATTCCACTCAGACGGCAAAGTTGATACCAGCAACAAGTTTCAGTCGATTACTTATCAGTTTCATTTATTACCGCGCGTTTAGTTAGGTGACTAAAAGTTGTTAAATAGTTAGACTTTCTGTTTGTTCTGCTGATTGCAAATGATTTCCATATGATGGAGTAGACACCGCATGTTTAAACATATACGTACAGACTTTAATATGTACACGGATTATCTCGATACATATATAATACACATTTCCCTTTTTTATACCATTCCAACAAAGCAACCCGGGTCCAAATTTCCATCAGAAGTCTATATAGCTTATCTATTGTATATTCCTGGTTCAAATGCAATGTGTGTGTGTTTTTTTGTTGTTGTTGTTTTTTGTTTATAATTTTTAAAGATTTTACACGCACCGGTTATATTGTAACTTGTTGTATTGTAACTTGTAGACTCGACAGAATATTTTCAGTGAGGATCAAAATTAATGTAGTTGTTGGTATCTCTCTCTCAGTTATAATAACAGAAAGTTGTAAATAACTTGGACACACTTCTCTCAAATGAAAGAAAAACTTCGTGTCCCGATGCGGGTAGACACGGGCTCGAATCCTGCTCAGACACGAAATTATTTTTTCTTGTTGAGAATTTCCGTAAACATAGTCAGGCAATTTTACTTAATATATTTGTGGAAAGACCGTTCTACTTGGGAACCAGTGATGGCTGAAGAACTAGTTCAGTTAAGAGTCATGACTAGATCTCCCTAGAGTCTACCTAAGGCAGTGACCAAGATATGTAGAAATTATGAAAGGGGGTTCAGTAGGCCATAGCTTGGGCTAAGCTAAGAAAACTGGGCTCCAATGATCTAAGTTTCAAGCAATGGTGAAAGTACTGGGCCCTGGGTTCCAAAGAAAAGAGTAAAGACAGTTTGAATTACCCAACCCATTACTGAGTAACTATTTAACCTGTGGGGTAGGGGAAAGGGAAAGCAGGTCAAAAAGTGTCTCAAGCTTGCTTTAAAAGCATGCAAGTTATAACAACTTGTCCCTGTGACTTTACTCTGGAAACTATTGGGTGGGTTAACTGCTTGGCCTCGTTACTGCGATTTCTATGCATGACAAACGTTTTTTTCAAAGGATGCTTAGGAGAATTTGGCTTTCATGAGATTGTTCAAAATGCGTTTTGTATCCTGATGCTATAGCGTTTTTCGATATCAAATTTGAAAAAGGTTCTGACATTTCTGATGGCGAACGTCTCAAAGTTGAAGTTGTATGACGACATAACGGACATCATTTCCCCCAAAATAAACATTTTGGCATCCTTATATGGCTCAGTTTGTGCCTCCCCTCCTCCCCTAGGCCTATACAAACTCAAAAAGGTTCAAGATTAATTGCCTTAAAAATGGAATGCAGCCGGCACACCCTACACCTACTTTAAACTTTCTCCTCCTGCACGTCAGCTGTCTTTGTCTCGTTTCAATGAACAACTGCAGGCGTAAAAAGATGATTAGCTTAATAACTACATATACGGAACCTGTTATTTTGGTGCACTGTCACGGAGGTTTTGTTGGTCACAGAAGTTCTAAAATTAAGACTGTCATGAGTGGCTTTTCTCGTATGTATGTAGAATGTACCTGGAACACCTAGATGAAAATATTAAGTAAAGCTATGAAGGGAAAATAAATTCTAATTGGCTTTATGCGTGTTATCCAGAGGTCGAAGATGATTTTAAAACTTTTCAATTTAACATGGTAAAATTGTGCTTGCACAACCAATTATTACATCACTCGTTTTACAGCTTCAGAGCACTTATATAATGATTTTTAATAATGATCAAGTTTTTTTTTTTATTTTCACGTCTCGAAGTTATATTCATAATAGTGCATTTTCCAGACTTCCGAGTTCCGATGGACGAGTTCAATCTGGTTAAATATGCCAGTGCCGATCTTTTGGTATCTCTGGTGGAGGACTAAAGTCTGTGTTATGTTTTTTGTTACTTTCGTTTTATTATTAACATTTCTCGTGGCTGTTTACGTTTAAAGGAAACCATGAAACTCTCTTAATGACAATGAATAACGAGGACGCTGACGAAACACCTGATTCAGTTCGGCAAGCAGTTCAACAGATCTGGAAGCAGAGCCCAAATCTGCCTGATGCAGTTGCCGAAGAGCTAAGAGACGTCCTGGCAAAATTACAATTGCTACCCTTCAAAAATGAAGAACAGCGGGCCTCA
>CBDDTI010000672.1:0-4135 GCA_965233585.1 bacterium | reverse complement strand
CCGCTTTGCAGCCAGTTTTTGTAAGCAAGAAATTAGAACAAGACCTAAAACCTAAAGAAGCCAAGCCGTCAATTGTTAATCAGCAATGCGTTGTTTATTATTTTGTATGTGATCTGTGCGATGCAGATTATGTCGGCTATACAGCCCGACACCTTTTTCAACGTGTCGCTGAACACAAAAATTCGGCAATTGGTAAGCATTTTCATGAAGTGCATGGTAGTAGGGATCGTTTGAATGAGAGTCATTTTAAGATTCTGAGAAAGTGCCAAGGAAAATTTGATTGTTTAGTGTTTGAAATGCTTTATATCAAGAAATTCAAACCTAAGTTGAACGTGCAAACGGACTCCATACGTGCGAAACGTTTTGTTTAACCCGTAAACTATTTTCTCTTATTGTTCGTTTTAGTATTTATAGAATTTATTTTTACACATTCTTGACTTGATAATGACGTTATGTTAACGTCGAAACGTCGTCGACTTTAGCTTTTTATAGCTTTTTATCGTTTTGTAACTTTTTAAATCTTACAATGTTATCAAGCAACGTTTTGTCGCAAGTCTTTATCGTGAAATGTTGTTCTAAGTCACTTCTTCTACGTATACAGCAAGATTGCCCGAACTAACGTGAAAGTTGTAAAGGCTATACTGCTCGCACTTGTTCAACTCCGAACACGGGAGCAAGCTTTCAACTAATCGATGAATACGGAATTTTTGAAGTTCAAGACGTTGAGATGACCGAAGCCGCTGCTACTAAGCAACCGAGCGTTACTACACTGCATATAAGTGTTGTTTGAGCATTTTTACAAAAATAAAGCTTCTCATTGTAAACAGAGACAGCTCAATGGTATTCTCTGTTGTTATTTTACTTCTTCAGTATTATTTCTACCTTCGTAATGTATTCTGATGTATTTTATCGAAGAATTCTCTAGGTTGAGAATTTGTTCATTTCGCTACGTGTTTTGTCGGAATCTAGCAAAACGTGTTATTTTCATCCAGTTTCTACACTACTGTTGTCAGCGATGGTCTCCATGAGCCATATTTACTGCTGACAAATAGCTCGTTTATATTGATTTTGTCTGATTCGCATAGGGGATGTTTAATTTGGGTCAAATTTGTCGAAATTCCGAATTCAAAAATTTGAAAGCCAGCTTAATGTCATTTACCTCTTCTTTATTCTCTGATAAAGTACTCTGTTTCAACCAATCAGAGCGCGCGTATATGGAAACTTTATTATAAATAAAATTGTCATCACGATGCCATACAGTGGAGACGGACACTACGCTGAATTTAAAATAATGCTGGTCCTTCGCAGAGTTGCAACCTCCTCCCCCCCCCCCCTCACCCCCCCCCCCCCCCCAGTATTAAATTTGCTGGTACCCATTTATACACCTGGGTGGAGAGACACTGTGAGAATTAAGTGTCTTGCCCAAGAACTCAACACAATGTCCCTGGCCAGGGCTCGAACCCAGACCGCTCGCTCCGAGGATTAACTGCAAAGTTTGTGGGGTTTATTCCCCAGAGCCTCGTCCTGAAGTTTATTATGTTAGGCTGAATTTTAATATATCGAAAATGGTCTATTCGACGGTGTATCATAGTTAACTATCAATAACTTTAACTTTAATTTTATTCGGATTTATTTAGTTACTTAGTCATTTGAATAGATTAACTTCAATGCAATCGGTTCACCGAACTTGTTTTGAAGAAAAAAGGATTAAACGAAATTGAATTTTTCTTTTAAAATTCTGTTATTAATCGTTAGTTTAAGTTCCCTCGCTTAAGTTCCCTCGCTAGAAAAAAATTCTAACTGAAGACTTTGACAGCTTATATGGAGAGAAAAAAAACTTTCTGAGATTTGTTCTCATATGTCGCTATTAAACTGTTTGTTGAACTTCTTTCCAAACTCCAGGGCTAACTGTTTAAAGGCGAGCACAACATTGTCGGTTTCTGGTCCCAGTTCCTCCAAAGAACACCTGCGAAACAAGAAAGTAAGAATATTACTTCCTTATAATAAATTTGACAGAACGTTTGAGGTGTCGCCTAATTTGTGACAATTACCGTCACTCTTTCAAGACACGTCCGAATGTAACATTCCTATTTTAACTGAAGAAGGCTGGTTTGGCCAGCCGAAATATAGGACATGTTCAAAAAACATTCTACGTTGTGTCGGTTTATGCCTTTTTATTATATAAAAGTCAGTGGTATACCGAGTGGTATCAAATTCATAAAAACGATACGATATCCTCACATGTGAACGTATCGATGATTTCACTGATATCAAGATTGCCTCTTAAGGTGGCTCAAAACAGTTTTCTGATTTCTTGAGACTTACAGAACTAGGCGCGATTTTTCAGGCTTGGAAGTATTCTGTTTTGAATGCCTATTCTATTTTTTAAGATAACTCTCCATTGTTCCTTTCATGGCGTTCAAGTCATAAATTAAGGTAGCACTGTCCTGTTGCATAGCAACAAACTTGACCCACTTTTTACCATCAATTGCATCCATCTTAAAAACTAAGCCGGTGACCCCATATTTTTTTGATAAAAATCTTTTTATTACACACAGAAGAAGAAACAGGGAAAATTAGAAAAAATTCTGCGGAGTAGATTTTGCTGAAATTAAAAAAAAATAGAAATTTCCAAGTTTAAAAATTTCCACTCCGCAGGTTTTTTTTTAATTTCGCACATGCATTCCGCTCTTGCTGTTGAATAAGTTTTTGCATTAAAAAAGTAGGGTCACCGGATCCGTTTTTGAGATATAAGCTTCGTGAATAAGGGATTTTTCGCGCGCGTTCTACGCGCAAATTAAAATCTGGACCTTGCAAGATCGCACTTTGCGCACGCGTGAAAGCGGTCCGCTGATCAGTAAAGCCCGCAATTCCACGCAAAGAAACGTGAATACCCGCGAATAGTGTTTTCTTTCTCGCTGTTGTTGTGAGCAGCACAAACGGTAGAGGAAGACTGCCATAAATACCCGAAGGTGAAGCTGGCCTAGTAAAAAGAACGAAAAAAACTTGAAGAGTAGTTGTTTGCTGCCGTTTTCAAGATTGATAGCCGGCACGATCGATCGCAACATCAACATCACAATTTTCGTTCACGTTCTAGCTCAGCGGTTTAAAAGAATGATTTTCCATTTGAAATTGCAAGAGGGATGGATATTTTCGATGGTAAAAACAAGCGATATTGTAAACGGCTCACTAAATTTGGTAGAAACATAGTTTTACGAATAAAGCCTTGCGCCGCCATCTTTCTTGTGAGGTTTGCAAACTTAAGTCTCGCGCGCCATCTCACGAACCCTCGAGTGATTGCATGATTGCCCGCCCTAAAGGGCGCGTTAGAGCCCAGGCTTCTTACGGAAATATTACTGTTTTGAGCGACCTTAAATTGTTCTTGAAATAGTTGTTGTATCATCGAAACATCCTTGGGTCTTCCTCGAAAGTCTTCGGCAAACTTCGGAAATCTTCGGACATCTTCGGGAAATTTCGGATACTCTCGGAAAATGTTCGAGAACGTTCGTCTGGCCTTCGGAACAATTTTGGAAAATCTTCGGAAATCTTCGGAAAGTGGTCGGAAAACTTCGGAAAATCGTCAAAAACGTCATCAGTAAGTTTATATAATAAAAAGAACTTTATACTTTAGCTCGAAGATATGAATTTTATGTTCTCATGGCAAGAACAATATCCCACTCGTTCGCTGCGCTCACTCGTGAGATATTGTTCTTACCACTCGAACATAAAATTGATATCTTCTCGCCACCGTGTAATATCCTCTCTTTCAAGGCAGTGTAGCTATTCAAAAAATGTTTCTTACTTTATAGTGAACCCCCTGCAATCCATGCTGGCATAACGTTAAATGTTCTCATCTCATGCAGTTTTCTGTAGCATGAAGCGACTACGAATATTTCTAGTTGTCCCGAATGGAATGCAAGAACTTCACATGTTTACCCTTCCACCCCCTCCCATCGTTTTAATTCACTGTTTTTACAAAGAGTGTTACCTGATTGATTTAATGGTGAGATAAAAGTCCTTCAGCAACGTGAAAACTTCGCCAGCCTTGATTCTACGAACGAGAACATCAATTAAATTAATAAAAGAAAAGTGCTTCAGCCAAGAAAATGGTAGAGCCATATTCAATCTCGGGATT
>CBDDTI010000671.1:0-7782 GCA_965233585.1 bacterium | reverse complement strand
ATACAACGGGAAGGTTGTCGTGGAGAATTTCAGAGAAAAAATATTCAACGAAGCCGAGGAAATCGCAAGCCTTAACATGGGGGCTAGGAACCAATGCTCTTCCATCAATTTTCTCGGCGGATTTATCGAAAGTGTATCGTAAATTTTTTTTAGCTAATGTACGCGATTTCTACACTGTTGTTCTTAGTTACGAAGAAAGCTAGTCGAGTACCCAAGGTTACTTCTTAATTCTCCTCGATCGTTGAATAATTTTTGAAACTTTGCAGGATATGCAAATCACCGTTGCACGGGCCACGCAGCTATGTCTACCGAACGTGCGAACGATCGGCTAATTACAGTGCACGCACCCGCTTTTCTTGGTCTTGCTATCGCGGGAAACCAAAAATGCCTTGGCAATATGGCCATCAACTGAGTTGGGCGTAAATTCGAGAATAACCTCCAAACGGCCCTAAAAGAAAGCTTGGCTTTGTTTCCTGTAGATGAATTGAATGCGGAGCACGGAGTAGAGACTTACCGTGAGATAAGAAGAATTTAGTCATATGCAAATCAGTGACGGGGTATCGCCACTCATGCCAATTGTTGAGGACCATTTAGGTATGGCGCAATAGCAAGAACAAGAAAAGGTGCGTGCACTGTAATTAGCCGATCGTTCCCACGTTCGGTCGATATTGTTGCGTGGCCCCTGCAACGGCGATAAATATTTACGATACTGACTTTCGATAAATCCGCCGAGAAAATTGATGGAAGAGCATTGGTTCCTAGCCCCCATGTTAAGGCTTGCGATTTCCTCGGCTTCGTTGAATATTTTTATCTGAAATTCTCCACGACAACCTTCCCGTTGTACGGGCCAAGCAACAAGGTCGATCGATGAAGAAAACTGCTTCGTGTAAGAAAGCGACAGAGTTACCCGGCTAGATCTCCTCGCTGATTGGGCAGAAAAATATTTTTCTGCCCAATCAGCGGAACGGAATTCGACCACTTCTGGAACTGGCTCGGTAAGAATAAGTTCCCAGGGGCTCTTCAGCTCTTGAAGTAAACTATCGCCCGAAAATATCGCATCGTCTCGGCCTGGTCTCAGCTAGTATAGCCCCTGGGTTTCCGAGGATGTGTAATAATACGTTTAATCATGAAACAATGATCGTGAGTGGTTTAAAAACTCCTATTTTCCACTAATTCCCTTGCCAAGTTGTTATCGGACAGTTTGTTATCGGACAGTTCAATAAACCAATCACGTTTCAACGTTAGCTGAACGTTTTTATGGTGAATTTGTATGGTGAATACTAAATGCTATCACTATAATTTCCAGAGGTAAATAAAAGAACTAGACATTCACAATGGTCGATAAACTAGTAGTAGGACCGTTTATTAATAAATAAACCCTGCAGCCAATTGGCTGAATTACGTGAAGATAAAATATTTACAATAAAAATGTAAACTATGACGCTATATTCACCACTTGGTTGCTGAGCTTGGTTACTAATCTCGCCTCGGAAAGTAAACATGGCGGACAGTTCCTCGATGAATTTTTTTGTCTAATCGAAAGACATCACTCCAAGTCCAGGATATTTGAAAGGATGGAGAATTTTCAAAATGACCGCGGTCAGCTCGCCTTTGGGCCAAAGAAATCTTTTCAAGGACTCATATTCAAAGCATATAAGGAACGTACTCGCAGGTTTACGTTGTTTTCTCCAGCAGGTCAGATCAATTAACCGAACCAAAGCTTCTCATTTTTAGACGATGATGACAACTGTAAATGAAGCTGACAACGATAAAACAAAGGTACCGGATGAATTTATTCTTCAGTGTTTCGCTTGGTTGTTGTACTACCGAACCCGATGAGTAAATCGATTCGCAATCGATGTATCTGTATTAAAGCTAAGAGATTATCAAGGTAAGAGAATGAATCCCCCAAATAGGTACACTAACCAAGGTAATCCCTCTTAAATTATTTTTACACATTGTACACAGTTCTTCCGTGGATATTTTCGTTTCGTTTCGTTTCAAGTCGAAGGGAAACCTGGGATGTCTTTGATATTTCAGTTGTAAACAAAAGAGTTTGGGCTATCTCTATGTTTTGAAACATTTCAAAACTTTAATTTGATAGGAATTTAATAGGAGACAGATATCCACTGCATAAACAAAAGAGTTCTAAAGCACTGACGTCACGTTGCCCGGCAACCGAAAAACTTGGCTCTAAACAAAGAGACATTTCAGTAATGACGGCCCTGTCGATAACATCGCTAGTTTCTTTCTTCGGAAATGAGCAGAAATCTTTAACTACAAATCGAATCATGTAGAACGTTTTGCGTATGCTGATGGCATAATATAACACGTCTATGGATTACTTCTTTCGTATTTGTTCTTGTCATTTAAGCATTTAGTGTAAAAGGATCTCAATCTTTATGATTTTAGGTTGTCTAGACGAGAAGAAGAACATCAAATCCACAGATTGCGACTGTCCGAGAGGACAGTTTAACAACTGAATAAACGGCAAAGAAATGAGTGGACCAGAAACGAGTGCAAAGCAAACAATCGCCAAAACACAACTAAACCAAACTAAAGGATGCTCGAAAGTGCAGAAAGAAACACGCTGTTATAGCAGCAAAAGGCAGTTTTAGCAACAACGACTAACTCCCACGCCAAAGACGACGTCGATTAAAAAATGACTTTATATTCAACCTACGAATCTCGCGAAAATTTAATGTACAGTCAGTTAGTTTGTCTATCACTGAAAAAGATATCGCAAACAGAATATGTGAGACAGCGTCAAAATTCAAAAAGGACATTTTAAAGGTTAGCCGTCGACGTTCACGTTCTCTCGAATATGCAGAATGTGGTAATTCTGTGTTGTTGGTTTGTAATGAACGGCAAAGAAATGAACAAAGAATTATAATACAGCTAGCCATTGTACCCGTTGCCATTGGGGTTTGCTTTTTAAACTCCCTAAAACTGAATGAATGGTAACGAAAGCCCAACCGAAAAAAAGAAGGCCAAGAGTGCAGAAAACATCTCTGCAATAGAACGTCTATTGAAAATCAAAACAAGTGAAATGACTTTTCGCCGCACTTCAAGCCACTTCGTCTCTGCTAGTTCTAAGAAAGTCACTTGGTCGCTCGTGTAACTTGATCCTCGGAAGAGCTGGGTTCCATGTCTAAAATTACTTAAGAGGGCTTACCTTTGGAATAAGCCCTATATGGGGGATTCACTCTCTTATCTTGATAATATTGTGCTAAAGCTTTTTATTTAAGCTACGACTCCATTCGTGTATGCAAACAAACATTAGCGTTCGAGTTAAAACAATTTTGGAAAAAGACTGCATGCAATAAAGCCTTACAAATACGACTCATATAACTTCTTGCTGAAATGTTATTAGCATTGAACATACCGCTAAAGCTGACTTTGTTACTTTGTTGTTTCTGGGCTAGTCAAGGGGAAAGGAAGAATTTTATACGGTTTAGTTAAAAGAATACAATTACACAGTATATTAACAAATTTTCAACAAACTAAATTACATTCTATTCTAAAGTTACCATTTTCAATTGAATTTTAAGGCACAAGAGGGTTAAAATCATGTGTGATTTCAAGATAGACTGCTCTGATTTCGCCATTACTTTGCGGACAGTTTGTTGTTCTCGACCTTTGCGTCTAAAGCCTCCATCAACATTTTCCATCCTTCGGTTTCCTTGAGTTCTGCCACAGTAATCCCATCTTCCTCTCCACTTGATTCTGATTCCTGATGTTACAAAAAAAGTGTTACTTTTGATTAAATCCTTCAACCTGAGCAGAGTAAAGCAGCCCGGCAAAAAAGTCCACTTACAAGTCTATAATAGGAGAAATTTTTCATGCCACAGGAGTGCGCGAATTAATGTGTGGAATGATTCGATGTTCGAAATCTCTAGTTAAATAAAGCTTCTCTCCATTGCCGCGTTGGTTTGGAATCAGACCCATTACAGACTTATTTGACAGAATTAATTAGGTGACATCAAGGTGATTAAGTACCAACAAGTTAGCATCCATAAGTAGTTTTATTATACCTCTCAGTCAGTAAACGCGCTGATTGGTCAGTTTAGCTTCACTTTTATGGTAAGTAAAACTTTCTTTTACTTCATTTGTTTATTAAACCGTGCTAACAACTTAACAATGATTTCAAATTGACTGGTATATCTTTTTAAGTCCTTCAGAAATTTGAAGACGTTTCGCGTGAATAGAAATCGTTCCAGGACCCGTCAGACACAGTACAGATCAAGAGACTATGATCTAGATCATAGTCTCTTGTACAGATATAATTAATAAGGAAATATAAAGAAGAAAAAATAAAGACGCCTCGACTGTGCTCTGTTTTGTTGTAAAGCACGCAGGAAGCGGTAGAGCACGAAAGTAGTGTAGGGGAAAACACGAGACGTGGTCGAGTGTTTTTCCCCACTTCTTGAGTGCTCTACAGCTTCCTGCGTGCTATACAACAAAACAGAGCACAGTCGACGCTTCTTTATTTGTTTCATGATAAAGAATCGAATAATTTCCCCACGCATTCAGCTGAATTTTACAACCAAACTTTATTTTCCAAAGGGGTAAAAAAGGCGTCAGCTGCAAAAAGAACTCGGCCCGTAACTTACAGTACGAACCGAGAAGACGAACTTAGTAAGAGGTATTTGTAGTTGCTGGTAATTTTAAATTTCCCCCTTTTTCAATGTATTCTAGTTAAAACTATAAAACATTGCTACAAACTTGCTGAGAAGCTTAAAACCATCTGGTTAAAAGTTTCAAAAGTTAAACAATTTTTTTGAAGTCTTAAACATTTGTACATGTATTCGCACACAATTTGATTTTTTGAAACGAAACTTCGTCCCAAGATATTTAGTCTTTTGAACTTTTAACCAAATGGTTTCAAGGCTGTCAACATCTTTTTGCAAGGTTTAATAGCTAAGCAATATAGCAAGCCCCTTCTTCTACGTCTTTCGTTTTTGCCGGGAAAAACATTCCTAAGTTTTCTTTTCCCAGCAAGTTTCCCAAAAAAAAAATCTCAGCCAGCAAAAATGTAAACGCACACAACACTCCCGAATTGGGGGATTGGGTGTGGTCACTGGGCTTTACACCTTAAGTGGGGGGGAGTCAAAACATTTCTCCCAGCCAGCGAGAATTCCCAACACTGAAAGTACTGAGCCCATTTTGCGGGGTAGGGGTACCTACAATATGAAACATCAAGAACAAATTTGTTAAATGCCTTTCTACAGTAACATGAATACTTTCGTTTGAAGCACCCACCTCATAGTCAAAGATATTTTCCTCTTCTCCTTTACGATTTATTTTCCCCTGTTCATCCTCGATAAGGAAATAACACAGAAAGGTGAATACAGTGGGAGACAAAAACTCATTAATCATTGTTTAATTTTAGGTTTTTCATTGCCTATATCGATAGCTATCAGAGCCTACTGGGAACTTCTGCTACAAACTTCTGGGAAGGTTTACTATAAAAGAAATTTTAACTTGTGTTTGAGATTTTGATGGCAAGAAGATTGGCACATTACAACAGAATTTTACAGTAGACTGGAGGTTCTTGCATACAAAGGGTATTGTCGTGAAATGTAATAACGTCGTGTATTGTGATTACACTTATATTTATACTATACAATAGAACATGCAGCCAATCAGATTCCAGGAAAGTCGTTGTATATTGGACAGTATTACACCCAACCATCCCATCGTTCCCCGCGTATTTCGCCTGTGTTGGCCACTACATTTCTATATCATTGAATAAAACAAGCAAGGCTCTCTTGTGGCCAAGGAATGCCATGGAATTTCCCGGCACTTGTCAGTCACTTGAACTTCCTTGATATACACACTCGCCTAAAGGCTCGTGTGTATACTACAAAATACAAGTGACTCGTGGGATATTCCACGGTATTGCACTCGAAAACATTACATAACTGGAATACAATACAATGCAATACTTTATTGACACTCCCCTGGTGGGGCTTTTCAGTGACAATGCGACTGACAATATAAACATACCTATTAAGAATTAATTATATAATAAATATTACCACTACATACTATACAAACACTTAAGTTAAATTATAACAAAAAATAAATGAATGCTAATAAGATACTAACATACTGTCATGACGTTCTATTTAAAAAGTCAGTAATCGATTTATTTTTCAGGTAAAATTTAAAAGTAGAAATCGATTTTGCAGTTTTAAAAGTACTGTCTAGATTGTTCCAGATGCGGGCCATACGGTAGTAAAATGTTCTCTGTCCGGTACTCGACGTATACAAGGGGATGTTTAATAGTTGACAACTCCGAGACACACGCCCGGTGACCGCAAGTCTTGTCGTAAATTGATTGTATGCATCGTGAATCGTATTATAAGTGTGGTGTTTTGTAATAACACAGCTATCGTAAATGGTATTATAGTGCAGATAGGACCCTGCGCGCGCTCTGATTGGTCAAAAATCTATATCATAGAGCACTCGAGAAATGTAGAAAGAACTCGCCTGCGGCTCGTGTTTTCTACATTTTCCTCGTGTTCTCAAATGACCATCGTGTTTTTTCAAAGTAGGCCTAGGCTTCTTTATTTGTCAAATAAATAACACGTTACGGAATTTTGTAACATTCCGAGCTATAGCAAATTGTTAAAACAAAGCCGCACAGTAGAGCTTGAACTAGCATGCAGTAGCAGATTGAAGCAACAGCACTAGAAGCAGCAGTAGAAGCAGTAGCAGTAGCAGTAAAAAGCAGTACTGCAGCAGTAGCAGAAGCAGCAGCACTGGCAGTAGCAGTAGAAGCAGTAGCAGTAGCAGTAAAAGTAGCGATAGCACTAGTACTGGCATGAGCAGTAAGGGTAGCAGTAGCAGTAGCAGTAACAGTAGCGGTAGAGCTAGGACTAGCAGAAGCAGTAGCAGAAGCAGTAGCAGTAGCAGTAGCAACAGCAGTAGCAGTAACAGTAGCGGTAGCAATAGTTGTAGCAGTAGGGGTAGCAGTCGCAGTGGCAGTTGCAGTATCAGCAGTAGCACTCGAAGTAACAGCAGCAATAGCAGCAACAGCAGCAGGAGCAGAAGCACTAACAGAAACAGTAGCCAATAGAACACATTTGATACATCCTTCTCAAACTCTAATAATCGATCAAGTTTTGATAAAGAAAATCATGACCACTGTTTTTCGCCTTAAAGTTTCGATTGAGGAACACGTAGGGTTTGAATTTGAATATTTGCCGACCCTCTTGTCTTCCTCGATGATTAAGCAATGTTTTTGCTGAATCTCGTGTTAATCCGCCAATTCTACATGACCTATTGTTGTATCTCCCGACTCAAATACGTTTTCCGATTGGAGGAAAATGTGTCACATGTCGCGTGTCTAAACTCATTATTCGCCGCGCCAATGAAAATCTTCGACTCCTCACGAAAGAGCCGTTTGCCCACATGCTTAGGACGAAGGCCACGAGCGACGGAATAATTTAGCCATTCTGATGAAGTGTGGTTTTGTAATGTCCCCCTCGGGAAGAATACGCGGGGAACTTTCATGAGTACTATTTCTAAAGAGCTGATGCTTTCACAAAAATGTAAATCACCTCATAGCGATATTCGCTGTTTACAAAATAAGTCTTTTGATATTTAAATTTTGCCAAACACTGACAGAAAAAAAAGAATCCTCTGTTTCGAGCAAATAAACCTCTGGTTGCACTTAATGGGAACAGGTGACATAACGGTGAGTCAGGGCAACGGCCATGTCGATCTTGGATGAGTGAAAATTTGCGGCTTGCCACATAATACGTGTTTCGGGAC
>CBDDTI010000670.1:0-44432 GCA_965233585.1 bacterium | reverse complement strand
TCACGGATATCTTCTTCTAGATTTTCATCAACAGCAAGACGATAAAGTCAGAATTCGAAGTAACATCTTTCCTTATGAAGGATTAATGAAAGCCTACGTTACTGTTTAAAAATTTCATATCTATTTAAGAAAAATTAAAAATAATTACTGTTAAAATGTCAAAAAAATTAGAAAAAGCTAATTCGCTTTTTAATGCAATAAAAAAATTAAAACATAAAGATTGCGCTAATTTTTTAAATTATTTGGACGATCGCGGCGTTGAATTGCTTTGTCGTATTTTACATTATGTTTTGAACGGCGAATTGCCCTTACATGGCGAAGTGCGAACACGACTTCAGAAAAAAATAAGAGCTCATTTAGGGGAGTTCAGACGTCTTGCCACGCCGCCTCGTCGCTCTTCCGACATTTCAAAAAAAAGAACAATACTACAAAGGGGCGAAATTTTAGGAACTTTATCGGCAATTGCCAGCATTATCGTCCCTATTTTAGCTCAAATTATTGCAAAAAAGTGCTTACAACATCGTCGTTAAAGGATGAGTTCAGGCGTGAAAAGAAAAACAAATGATGAAATATACTCCATGTTTTTAGTCCCCAAAAGGCTATATCATTCTTTAATAAAAAATATAGAAGATAATGAAACAAAAAAAGAACTTATTTCTATGAATGAAAAACCAAATACGTCCAATTACATCGAAAATGCCATTAATTTTAAAAATTTACAAGACAGGCAAAAAATGAATCAAAGCGGTGATAAATTGTACCGTTTTGGTTCTGATAATATATCAAATGTTATGCCGCCAGTACAAGTCGATAGCAGTACGGGTCGTATGTATCAATCTATTTCAAGATCAACAACCGCTCATACTCCCCAACAAAAAGAAAATACCGCTCAGTTTTTGCCCACTACTCCCGTTATGGAAAGGGAACCCGATCCAGACTTGTTTTATACCGCTTCAAGACCAAAAAGCAAGGACGATACTTCAACTCCTGACGTGCCAGAATGGCGAAATTCGCCTGTTATAAAGGCATTGACACAAAAAAATTCAGACGGCAAAATAGTTTGTCCTTTTACCGCATGCGGGAAGCAGTATGTTGACGATGCGCAATTCGGCAAACACCTTGTAAGAGATCATATGAAAGAATTGTCCATATTTGACACAGAAAAAATTGGTAAAGATATAGCCTCGGTCTCTTCACAAGCATCAAAATCGCCTTCGGCTTCAATGTCATCCCTCAAAACAGGATCAGGAGGTGCAAAAAAGAAAACTTTTACTATTTCACCCGTACAAACTAGATCTAAATCAAAAAAACTTTCAACAACTGATGCAGATGCTGTTAAAAAAAAATTACTTTTTCCGGGAAAATACCCGAAATTATAATGAAAGTAAAATATATATCATCGTTTATTTTCAAGTTTTTTTATAAAATGAGTTACAATTTCATCATTTTTTATTTTGGGTTTTTTTACAAAAATTTTAACAAATTGTTGAGGAGACATTAAATTGTTGCCCACGGATAAACAGAAAGCGGTCACGTACCAGCCGCAAAACAAAGAACGAAAATCCTGAACGGAATAAGACAGGATTGTTTTGAATGAGTTTTTTTCTATCCAAGGCCGTAAGAACTTCATTAAACATTGATTCCATATCGGCGGTAAAAAACCGAATGAATCAAAATAATAGAGTTGATTTTTTCCGTTGATATACATCGCTATGAAATGTGATCCTTTTTGATTTTTTTTGGATAAGTTGGTGATTAAGCAACAAGGCAACTCAAGCGAATCGGACGGCAAATTATCGCTTGAAAAAACCCCGATGAAATATTTACATCTTGGTCGAATATAATTGGATAAAAAGATATTTGATAATCCGTTTTCCATAATTTAATTTGTTCCTTTTATGACTTGTTGGAATTGATCTATTTTAATGCCGGAGTTAAAAACAGAAAAAGCCAGAACGTATATAGGATGAGGAGTTATTACGGAAAAAGCCAATTCTAAATCTAAATTTCCGTAATTTTCCGGATGTACGTGGAACGAATTACATTGATCCGGTGTTAAATCGGCCGCTAGAAAAAATCTTCCCTTTAAATATTGTTCATACGTTAAACCAATGGATTGATTGCCGTGCGAAATGCCAATACTGTCGTATAAATGCCGATACAAGTCAATGGCGTCCCCCTCATTTATATTAGGTTGAAATGGTCTGGGAAATACGCATTGTCCGTTCTTTTTTAAATTAAAAGTAGACAGATTAAAATGTTGAAAATTGAAAGGGTTTTTGTCCGGGGCGTGTGACATGGCTTGATTGTGAACCATCACAAAAAACACTTGTTTCGGCAAAGTACCATTAGCGATATTGGCGATGTTAAAGGACGACACGCCTTGAGGAATAACATAATGTCTTAAACGTGTGGCGCTAAAGGGCAGGTAGCACGGTTCTTTTAACAGTTTGTTTTTAAAACTTTCCCGTAGCAATAATGTGGGCAACACCTTTCTCATATGTAATTTGACATCTTTTAAAACAATTTTAAAAGGTTTTTCTGCCGCAGCATCTTGAAGCAAACCAAACTTTTCAGCGGATCTAACTAGCTTAATTTTGATGTCCACATTCGGAGGTAAAAATCTGTCGGTGTCAAACAGATCAACGGCTAAGCGCGTATTAAAATACACTTTTTTACCATCCGTAATTAACTGCTTTCTTTTATTCAAAGACGGTGTGGCGGTTGTAACATTTATGGTATCAACTTCGTCAGCATTTTCGGGATAATAACCTTCGGCAGCCAGATAAGTTTTTTTCACCTCCGAATTGTAACTTAGAAATGATTGTATGAACATTCTCCAAGGATAAGTGACCGCCGAACTTAAATCAGCTACTTGGACCCCGTTTAAATATACTTCTACTTGGCTGAATAAACAAGCGGCAAAATGATTAGCCAGTGTGACTTTAGTATCATTTTTTACCTGTTCACCATTGTCATTTGTCACTACAAAATAGCCGCTAAGTCTGGTTTGATTTAGTATAAAAGAGCATTCGTTATCGCGAGGAACAAGAAATTCGACCGGTCCGGTGTTGGTGATAGAAGCCACGCTATTGTAAATAACGTGAGCCCCGTCTAATAAACCTGTTTCTACTTCTAACGGTGAGTGAAGCGCTAAACCACTTTCAGTGCCGTCGTTTTGTTCAACGGCCAATCCGGCAATTCCGCTTTTTTCAGGTACGCCCATAACAAGATGGAAGTGCTGGTCAGCAATGTAAAAATTAGTTGTAAAGTTCATCTTATTAACAGCGACGAAATTTCTTTTAATACCGATAATACAATAAAACGTTATAATAATTTTGTTGTAATAAGAAAAAAATATTCCTTTATTATATTTACCAAAACAAAACAAAATCGACATTTTCACGTAAACATTACAAAAATTCCCTCTACAGAACACATTGCGAAAGCATTAGACGAACTAAAACTTATTATAAATAGCGAATTTGTTGTTAAAATATTTAAAGTAGAAAACATGACTTGTTTGTATCAATCAAAAGAAGAGATCAAATTATTGAGATTTTACAACCATTTAAAATTGAATGAAGACTTTGAAATCATTCATAAGAGATACGACCCAGAAAAATTCCCAGGCGTATTTTTAAAAATAAAAAAGTGTTCAGCTTTAATATTTTCGTCGGGAAAAATAGTTATAATTGGAGCCTCCAGCGAAGAAGATGCTAAACAAGGAATAAAAATTATTATTAAATTATTAAAAAAATATAAAATCGAATGATGTGAATAATGTTTATTTAGTTGAGTTTTAATATTTATACAATAAACATCAAAATTATGCACGAGAAAGTAGATTATACTAAAATATGCAATCATGAATATCCAGTAGAAGACACCAGGCAAGGGGACGTGGTGTGTACCGAGTGTGGATTAGTTATTGATAAAATATATTGCTATAATTTAACAAAATCAAATTTGGAAACAGAATTGGACAAAATAAAAACATTTGATGAAGAAATTAAACAAAAAAACCGGCATTTAGAGAAAGAAAAAAATATTTTAAAAATTTTATGCAATAAATTACATTTAAATAATGATGTTACAAATGTTATTTTGAATCTATGGTCAGATATAGCAGCGTGGCATTATCGAAAAGGTGGAAAAATTAAAATAGATGCCAAAGGATTGGTGGTTATGACGTTGTATCAAGGGTTGATAAAAGAAAAAATTCCCCGCCCGATAAGTCATTTGTGTCAAGAAGTCGGCGTTAATCCAAAGATAGTGTGGCGTTGGATGAAATTATACAGACGGGATTTGACTGACATGAATAAATTAGACAATTACATAAAAGCGAAAGATATGAAAGAATATTTTTTACAGCCGCTGCAGTTAAATTATCAAGAAATGACGTCCATTGAACAAATATTAAAAAAAATGAAAATAGTTCTTTTGCTCCAAGAACTTTATTAGCTGCATGCGCTTATGCCTTTTTAAAAGAATCCAAATTGCGATATTTAAGCGTCAAAAATATGGCTCACATTTTAGGCGTCAGTGTTATGTCGTTGTACAGATGTCGTAAAAGTCTAAATCAATAATATACATATATGAATTACCACAGCGGTTTACATTGGCAACGAGGTTCGGGAATTGGATCGCTTTTTTCCGGAATTTTTCGCGGATTAATGCCGGTAGCAAAATCGACGATAAAAACTATTGGACGTGTAGCCAAAAGCGCCCCGATAAAATCTGTAGGAAAAGCTTTAAAAAAAGAAGCGACAAGAGCGGCTGTAGAAACGGCGATAGAAGCTTTGGAGGGTCAACCGGTGGGCAGAAAAGCAAAACAACGTTTAAAATCCGCTACACGAGGTATTTTGCTTAACGCTGCCCGACAAGCCGATAGCAACGACGACTATCGAACTCAAAATTCGAACAGAAAAAGGAAACCCTCGTCAATTACGCAATCTAGGAAAAAAAGGCGCAAAATATTGAAAGAACCTCTGTTTTAAATGTCGACAACGACAAAAGAGACTTTTTTAAAAGAATACGCGAAACCGGGTTCGCCAATAGCTTTTGCGTCTCCCGCCCTAATCTATCATTATTATGAGAAACAAATCCCTTTGACGTTAATCGAGGAGTGGCTAAAAGGAACAGACTCCTACACATTACACAAACAGCCTAAATTTCCCAGACCGAGAAATCCAACATTTGCTTATCGAAAACGGTATCAGTTTCAAATTGACCTTATAGATTTAGGAAATTTGGCTGAACAAAATGATTCTAATAGATACCTTTTGACAGCCATTGATATTTTTACACGATTTGCCTTTGTAGAACCACTAAAAAATAAAATGGCAAAAACATTTATGGAAGGCTTTGAATCTATTATGAAAAGAGCAAAACAATTTCCGCGTAGAATTTTAGCCGATAAAGGAGCGGAAATTAAGAATAAATTGTTTCAAGCCTATTGCAAAAACAATAACATTCTTCTGTTACACAGCAATAATTTTGTGCACGCCCCCTTTGTGGAAAGATTTAACCGAACTTTAAAAAACCTATTGTTTAGATACATGACTCACGAAAATACCGATAGGTACATTGACGCGTTACCCTTTCTTGTCCATACCTACAACAATCGTAAACATCGCATGATCGGAATGTCACCCGCTGAAGCAGAACTCCCCGGAAGAACCTATCACATTAGAAGAAAACAAGAATTGGTTTATTCAAAGATTAAAAGAACGAAACCAAAATACAAAATCGGTCAAACCGTGCGTATTAGTATTATGAAGGGAAAATTTGACAGAGGATTTACGCCGCAATTCAAAGAAGAAATTTTTAAAATAAAATCAATTTCTACACGTTTGCCAAAACCCACTTATGAGTTAGAGACTTTGGAACAGGATGAAACTTTGGAAGGAAATTTTTATGAAAGTGAACTTACACCAGTAGATGAGCCAGAAGTATTTGCCATCGAAAAGATTCTCCGGACCAAAAAAGATAAAAAAACCGGAGAAAAAATGGCTTTAATAAAATGGAAAGGGTATAAAAACCCTAGTTGGACATACGAAAAAGACATAGTCGATATGCCACAATAGCGCGGAATGGATTATAACATTTATTGCGTGTCAAACGCTAGTTCCGATACGGATGACAAAAATACTTTAAATTCTTTTACCAATTTATTTCCACAAAATTTAGACTTGAAAGATAGAGAATGGGAAATTGGAATAGTGTCTATTGGATTACATTATAATTACAACCAATTAGCTTTGTCAAAAGGCCAACCTTGTTTTATCACGTTAAAAAACGAATTAACATCTATAGACTCTTCGGAAGAAGACATAAGGTCCGAAATTTTAGACCAGACAAAATCCATTTGGGTTTTGCCTGATTTAGATGAAGATGTATTGACAGTGCATAGACTGATGCAAAACTTGATGCAATATATTTACAAGGAAGGAATGAGATTGTATAGTTTTAAACCCAAATCAGGGGGTAAAGATGAAAAAGCTTACGTAATAGATGAAAATCCGAAAAAAGAAATGGAAAATGAAAATTACAATTATAATAGATATTTGTTGATACATAAACATTTAATAAAAATTTTAAGGTTAAAATATTACCAAAACGGCTTTGTGTCCTCCCAAGCAAAAACAATTAAGTTATTCGACAACGAATATGCATACTTTTCTGTAAAGAAAAATTTTGCGCTTCTAACTACAGCAATTAATGCGTATTCCGTTTTGAAGCCCGGTCTGGTTCAAATAAAATCAAATATTATTTCCGACGTTCCCAGCGGAAATAGTTATTCTACAATTATGTTTACAACGACTTTGCCTAATCAAATGGAAGGTCATTATTTTTACCATAATGTAAAAAAAATCAGATATTATCAGGTGCGACAAACCAATATCGAAACGATAAACACACAATTTACAGATTCTTTTGGAAATCTTTTAAGTTTAAACGAAGGACAGCCGTCTATAGTGCATTTTCATTTAAAAGAAAAAGACAAAAATATGGATTACGAATTAACGCACGTACGAATTGATTCACAAGTAGATACCAAATTGAATTACGAAAATACAAATAGTAGCTTTTGGGTGCACTTAAAACATCCAATAAGTTTGAATCAAAACGCAAAAATAGCCTTGATGGATATATCTTTTCCCAACACCATATGTAGCATTCCAGAATCAATTGGAAGGAATCCGTTTATCTTTAATGTGTTGATGAACCAAAACGAAACAAAAAGACACGTCGTGGAAATACCAAAACTTTATTTCTGCAACTCTGATGATCTAACAACATCAATGAACCGTCTGTTATCTGAAGAACTAAAGGAAATTTTACATTTTGACAACTTTAACGGATTCTTTAGGATTGTGGCTAAAACAAATAAACCCTTTTCGATAAGCATTCCCAAAAACTTTTGCCCGTTTTTAGGAATGTACGATTACACGGAGAAAGAACTTGCAAGAATTGAGGAACGAGGTGATTACGTCATGCTTGCAGTGACTAAGGAAAGATTTTTTGAAGCGCCACAACCAATAGACGTTTACAAGTTATATCCCGGTGTTATGATATGTTATGCAAATTTTGTTCAACATTCCATTATTGGAGACAAATTTTACCCAATATTTAGAGTTATACCAACAATCGGCCAATCCACACAAAATGATTACTGTTCTATCCATTTCGAGCATTTAGAATTCATAAGATGCAATGTCGATTATTTAGACAACATGAAGATCGAGCTGAGGAGATTAGACGGGAATTTAATTGAATTTAACAACGATCGAAGAGTAATTTTAAACATTGTAATTAAAAATCCGATTTAAATTTTATTTCAATAAAACAATTTATTTGAAAATAACAAATTATTGGTGAGATTTAATAAAGAAATATCTACTAAAGTTTGATTCGCAAAATTAAGCGCCTTTAAACCGTTATAAGTTAGTCCGTACATTAACCAAAGAAAAATGGAAGTAATAACAATAATTGATAAAATCATCGCGCACAGACTACAACAATCGTTTCTTGAACAAAAATCAGGAGATTGCAAATCTTGATGAAACGTATCTTGGTCTACTTCTTCAAAACGGGATGTTTTATCTTGGTCAGAATTTGGCGTTCGGCGCAAAGAGATGCTCATGCTTCTACTACTTCTTCACGAATTGGATAATGTTCTAAACAAAAATCTTTACACAACAATTTCATGCAAAATGACGCATAAAAAATGGAAAACTTTCATTTCATTCGAAATTTCACGATGCCACCATAATTTGGTATCGGAGTCGCGTGAATTATTAAGTTTGCCAAGAAGTTTGTCTTTGATGCAAGCCCTGTACTGCACCAATTCACTGTCCAGAGATTCTAATGCTTCGTTGATTTTACGAAGATGCGCGCACATGCGACGCAAAGAATGATGCACAACGCGGTTCGGGGGAGTTGCGATGCAGCACTCAAACAGACAAGTCGCATCGGAAAAATAATCGTTGCTTTGAATATTTGGCAAGATTATATTTCGGAGATCTCGATCAAAGAAATAGCAATTTTGCGCATTGTTTTAATTAAGTTTTTTAGCTTGTTTAAAACTAATTTCAGCTTTGCTGTTGCGGCTGAGTGGTTTCCGGAGATCCGGACGTCGTCTTCGTCGTCGTCCCCATCCTCATCGTCGTCCTCATCGGGGGTGGCGTCATCGTCGGCGGCATCGACGTTGCCTTCGGCACCACTGCACCCGGTACTGAAGACGAATTCGAACGCTTCGCCGATCAATATCAATTCGTTCTTCGCTCCGCCGTCCAGCTTCGAGGCTGGCGAACTCGAACTCGCCACGCTTCTGATTGGTGGATGGAGGATTGTTGCTACTCTCAAGACGTCTTGCAACGAGATAAGTTTCAGTTTCATTAAATTTAAATTCAAATTCAAATTCGATGTACTGTCACTTTTGTCTACGTCACTTGTTGACGATTTTGTTTTGATGGGCGGGAAATTTCAAAAATTTAGCTCACCAAAACTCTCTGAGATATATATACAATACGTGTCTCATTCCAGCTTGTCTCTTGATGATCCGGAATTTGCTTTCCAAACATGGACAACAAGGACAATGCCTACATTGGGTCTGTGGTCAAGGACAGCAAGCCTAAAGACTACAGTCCATTGTTGGGTGGAAACTTTTGTACAGGTTTTTGTGAAATTAATAATAATTTTTCAGGAACTTTCTGCAAAACTTTTACACTTCTTTATTCTTGTTAGATAATTTGGGTAAATGAGTGGCCTGATTATCCAAGCAAATCTTCATCACTCTAAATTTGCAACAGATTGTCTTGTTCATGACATGATGTTGGCTAAATGTCAGGTGGTAGCACTGATTCAAGAACCTTACTTGGGGGGAAGGAACTACCCTGTGGGCATCCCCAAACTTTTTGGCTGCTACTACCAAGGGGAAGGGGGTAGGGGTAGGTCAACCATCCTCACCAAGGGTTGCAATTTACTTCTTTGCCCAGAGTACACAGGGAGGGACATAGTTACATGTCAACTTCAAATGGGAACGGGTGAAGAAGCTTTTGTGGTTTCTGTCTATTGTGACATTACCATTAACCATGTTCCTCTTCAGCTTGTCCAGCTTCTTGAGGACAGGGGTGACTGTAACATTCTCATCTCCATGGATGCCAATGCACACAGTCCTATGTGGGGGTCCTTGGACTCCAATTCTAGGGGGGACATGATCGAAGAGCTCATCTTCCAACATGGACTCATCATTTGCAACAAAGGCTCTTCTCCCACCTTTGTTGGCAGAGGCACAGGTACAATAATTGACATTACTCTGTGTACTAGTGGTATGTTTAAATACATAAGTAGGTGGAAAGTTGACACCAGAGATCACTTGTCTGACCACAGAAGGATCACTTTTAGGCTGGACATGGAAGCCCAAGCACAACCGTCTCAGGTCTGGGCAACCAAGAAGGCCGACTGGTGTAAATTTTCGACCTTGATGGGTGATAGAAGTTCGAACTTCAGACCACACCGATTTTGGACAGCAAAAACTTTAGATAGGGAAACAAGGCTCTTCTACGGTGACCTTAAGTACTGTATCTCAAGGGTGTGTCCGAAGATTAAGGTTAGGCGTAGACAAACCAATCCTTGGTGGAATGCTGACCTATCTTCACAAAGAAGTAAGGTTAGGCATCTCCAACAGCAAGTTATGAAACACAGGGATGACTTCTCCCTGTGGGTTCAGTATAAGCAGGCCAGGAACAACTTCTGCAAAGCCATTCGTGTGGCAAAGAAGCTGGCCTGGAAATCCTTTACAGAGGATGCGTCCAATATGGACGGCATGTTGAAAGTGTCAAGGGCCATCCTTCAAAAAAGGCAACCGCAGGTTGGACACCTAAAAAAGAGGGATGGCACTTACACTCAATCTAGGGGGGAGGTGTTGGACACCCTTCTGGATGAGTTCTTTCCAGATTCAACCAAGCTCAAAGGGGTCCAAACATCTCCTCTGCATTATGTCATCAAGGATGACATTCCTGACCTTTTTTCCCCTAGGAAACTTGAAGTCGCCTTCAAATCCTTTAAAAAAGGGAAAGCTCCTGGACCGGATGGGATTGGCACTGAGGTCCTTCAAAACCTGGATGGGGTGAGCCTGGGGAGGCTGGCTCTCATTTACAATGTGAGCCTGGCCCTGGGTTATGTCCCGGAAAGGTGGAGGGGGGCCAAAGCTGTCCTTATCCCCAAGGTGGGAAAGAGTGACTACTCCTCACCCCGGTCCTTCCGCCCAATCTCCCTGACCTCTTTCTTGCTCAAAGGAATGGAACGGGTTATTGTGTGGTACCTGGAGGAGATTGGTGTTGTGGATGCTCTATCCAGACACCAGCATGCCTTCAGGAAAGGTAGGTCCACCTCCTCTTGTATCTCAGAGGTGGTGGACAGTATTGAATCTGTGATTCTCAGAGGGGATCTGGCTCTGGGGGTTTTCTTCGATATAGAAGGGGCATTCGATAATGTCCAAACCTCCAAGGTATTGGAGGGCCTCAGAGCAAAAAAGGTCCCCCCTGATATTATAAAGTGGTATGGTCATTACCTGACCACCCGCTTTGTACAGGCTTCCCTAGGGAAAACCACTAGGTGTCGATCTCTAACCAGAGGCACACCTCAAGGGGGAATCCTCTCACCACTGGTCTGGAACATTGTCTTTGACAGTCTTCTGGACGGTCTTGAGAGGATTCCCGGCGTTAGGCCTAAAGGCTATGCTGATGATGGGATGTTCCTGATAACAGGAAAGGATCCGGATATCCTGGTCAACCTCGCCCAACCTGCCATTGATGTGGCAGTCCAGTGGGGTGAGGACAATGGCCTCAGGTTCTCCCCTATGAAAACGCAGGTCATCCTGTTTCATAGGAAGAACAAACTTGTGGTAAAGGAAAACCTTTACATTAATGGGACCAAGCTCTCCTTCTCGGATGAGGTCACCTACCTTGGCCTCACCCTGAACAAGAAGTTGAACTGGAATCCGCATATTACTAAGAAAGTTAACAAATGCAAGGGGAAATTGTGCTCTTTGAGGTCGGCTCTGGGGGTGAAATGGGGGCCGTCCCCCAAGATGGTGCTCTGGGCCTTCGAAAGCCTGGTAGTGCCCTCGCTCACCTACGGTTCCCTGGTCTGGGGCCACCTTGAATTGAACAAGATCACCCTTGACAAATTGAGGCAGCTCAATAGGTTGGCTGCCTGCTTAACTTCACCAGTCAAGAAAAGTACACCTTCAGCAGGTCTGGAGGTGATTCTTGGGTTAAAACCCCTTGATTTGGTTGCACTGGAATCTGGTATGGCAGATTCGATCCGTTGGAAACCTAGGATAAGGTGGGATGGAATAGGCTTCCGAAGTACAAGGGGGCATGTGTGGACCTGGAATAAGCTGAGGCTGGGGCTTGGGTTGGGCAATGCCCCGCCTGAGAAAACTGGTCTCAGACACTTTAACTGGGACCCTCCATGTACCTTTGTTGATAACTTTGTCTTTGACAAAGAGGTTCTTGTATGTGCTGTTTTTACTGAATACCTGGACCATTCAGTCAGGTTCATGTCTCTCTTCGAGGGGTGTGGCTTGATGGGCCAGGTTTCACATCAGTGCATAGTTATTGGTCAAAAACTGAATTGTTTATACAAGGGGTTTGAGACTATTTTAGGGGCCTTATATCACCTGGTGGAGGGAGGGGTGAGGGTAATTATCCTCTCCCATCATAGCCCATCCTCCCTCAAACAACCTTTGATTAGGGACTCCGATTCTAAGGCCCTTCTCTCTGCAATGTCCAAACTGGCAGAGAAAACGGGCAATAAAGTTTGTGTGTCCAACAACAAAAGTTGGTTGGACCACTTTTCTGCTGCTGGGCAAGGTGGGGTAGGAGTGGATTGGGCATTGGTCCAGACCCACACTGCCCCACTGAGCAAGCAGGCAATTAAAAATGCAATTAAGCAATGGGGGAACAACAAATGGCAGCTTAGGTGGGCAAAGTTGGCAGCTTGTCAACAGACAAAGGTCTGGTTCCCTGCAATTAAAAATGTGCCTGCACATTTTGTTAGAAGGCTCAATCGCTACGATTTGAGCCATGTTATCCACTTCACCACTGGGCACAACAACCTTCTCAGACACAGGTGTAAACTTGCTGGGGGGGGGGGGGAAGTAATGTGTGCAGATTGTGTGGGGGGAGTAAAGAGGATGCCCTTCACCTATGGACCGAGTGTTTGGCAACACGGGGCCTGGGGGGAGGGGAGCCTGCTAGGGGTCCTATCAAATGGTCAATATGTCAGCTCAGCAGGTTCCTCAGGGAGCCAATAATTGCTGAACTGCTGGACCATGATAGGTCAGAACATCCTGAGACTTGCCCTGGTCAGCCGGGGTAATCTCTGATGTTGTATTAAACTCACATCGCTCAGAGAGCCATGAGCACCCTGTCTGGTGCTCGCTCGAGCGGGGTTCGACCGTTCCATGGAGTTCCCCCAGCGATCAATACAACAACAACAATAATAACCTTCCATTTGATTAGGCAAAGTCATTGTAAACATAATTGTGGAATAACTATTTCCGCTGGGAACGTCGGAAATAATATTTGATTTTATTTGAACCAGACCGGGTTTCAAAACGGAATACGCTTTAATTGCTGTAGTTAGAAGCGCAAAATTTTTCTTTACAGAAGAGTATGCATATTCGTTGTCGAATAACTTAATTGTTTTTGCTTGGGAGGACACAAAGCCGTTTTGGTAACATTTTAATCTTAAAATTTTTATTAAATGTTTATGTATCAACAAATATCTATTATAATTGTAATTTTCATTTTCCATTTCTTTTTTCGGATTTTCATCTATTACATAAGCTTTTTCATCTTTACCCCCTGATTTGGGTTTAAAACTATACAATCCCATTCCTTCCTTGTAAATATATTGCATCAAGTTTTGCATCAGTCTATGCACTGTCAATACATCTTCATCTAAATCAGGCAAAACCCAAATGGATTTTGTCTGGTCTAAAATTTCGGACCTTATGTCTTCTTCCGAAGAGTCTATAGATGTTAATTCGTTTTTTAGCGTGATAAAACAAGATTGGCCTTTTGACAAAGTTAATTGGTTGTAATTATAATGTAATCCAATAGACACTATTCCAATTTCCCATTCTCTATCTTTCAAGTCTAAATTTTGTGGAAATAAATTGGTAAAAGAATTCAAAGTATTTTTGTCATCCGTATCGGAACTAGCGTTTGACACGCAATAAATATTATAATCCATTCCGCGCTATTGTGGCATATCGACTATGTCTTTTTCGTATGTCCAACTAGGGTTTTTATACCCTTTCCATTTTATTAAAGCCATTTTTTCACCGGTTTTTTTATCTTTTTTTGTCCGAAGAATCTTTTCGATGGCAAATACTTCTGGCTCATCTACGGGTGTAAGCTCACTTTCATAAAAATTTCCTTCCAAAGTTTCATCCTGTTCCAAAGTCTCTAACTCATAAGTGGGTTTTGGCAAACGTGTAGAAATTGATTTTATTTTAAAAATTTCTTCTTTGAATTGCGGCGTAAATCCTCTGTCAAATTTCCCCTTCATAATACTAATACGCACGGTTTGACCGATTTTGTATTTTGGTTTCGTTCTTTTAATCTTTGAATAAACCAATTCTTGTTTTCTTCTAATGTGATAGGTTCTCCCGGGGAGTTCGGCTTCGGCAGGTGACATTCCGATCATGCGATGTTTACGATTGTTGTAGGTATGGACAAGAAAGGGTAACGCGTCAATGTACCTATCGGTATTTTCGTGAGTCATGTATCTAAACAACAGGTTTTTTAAAGTTCGGTTAAATCTTTCCACAAAGGGGGCGTGCACAAAATTATTGCTGTGTAACAGAAGAATGTTATTGTTTTTGCAGTAGGCTTGAAACAATTTATTCTTAATTTCCGCTCCTTTATCGGCTAAAATTCTACGCGGAAATTGTTTTGCTCTTTTCATAATAGATTCAAAGCCTTCCATAAATGTTTTTGCCATTTTATTTTTTAGTGGTTCTACAAAGGCGAATCGTGTAAAAATATCAATGGCTGTCAAAAGGTATCTATTAGAATAATTTTGTTCAGCCAAATTTCCTAAATCTATAAGGTCAATTTGAAACTGATACCGTTTTCGATAAGCAAATGTTGGATTTCTCGGTCTGGGAAATTTAGGCTGTTTGTGTAATGTGTAGGAGTCTGTTCCTTTTAGCCACTCCTCGATTAACGTCAAAGGGATTTGTTTCTTATAATAATGATAGATTAGGGCGGGAGATGCAAAAGCTATTGGCGAACCCGGTTTCGCGTATTCTTTTAAAAAAATCTCTTTTGTTGTCGTCGACATTTAAAACAGAGGTTCTTTTGATATATTGCGCCTTTTTTTCCTAGATTGCGTAATTGACAAGGGTTTCCTTTTTCTGTTCGAATTTTGAGTTCGATAGTCGTCGTTGCTATCGGCTTGTCTGGCAGCGTTAAGCAAAATACCTCGTGTAGCGGATTTTAAACGTTGTTTTGCTTTTCTGCCCACCGGTTGACCCTCCAAAGCTTCTATCGCCGTTTCTACAGCTGCTCTTGTCGCTTCTTTTTTTAAAGCTTTTCCTACAGATTTTATCGGGGCGCTTTTGGCTACACGTCCAATAGTTTTTATCGTCGATTTTGCTACCGGCATTAATCTGCGAAAAATTCCAGAAAAAAGCGATCCAATTCCCGAACCTCGTAGCCAATGTAAACCGCTGTGGTAATTCATATATGTATTTTATTGATTTAGACTTTTACGACATCTGTACAACGACATAACACTGATGCCTGAAATGTGAGCCATGTTTTTGACGCTTAAATATCGCAATTTGGATTCTTTTAAAAAGGCATAAGCGCATGCAGCTAATAAAGTTCTTGGAGCAAAAGAACTATTTTCATTTTTTTTTAATATTTGTTCAATGGACATCATTTCTTGATAATTTAACTGCATCGGCTGTAAAAAATATTCTTTCATATCTTTCGCCTTTATGTAATTGTCTAATTTATTCATGTCAGTCAAATCCCGTCTGTATAATTTCATCCAACGCCACACTATCTTTGGATTAATGCCAACTTCTTGACACAAATGACTTATCGGACGGGGAATTTTTTCTTTTATCAACCCTTGATACAACGCCATAACCACCAGTCCTTTGGCATCTATTTTAATTTTTCCACCTTTTTGATAATGCCACGCTGCTATATCTGACCATAGATTCAAAATAACATTTGTAACATCATTATTTAAATGTAATTTATTGCATAAAATTTTTAAAATATTTTTTTCTTTCTCTAAATGCTGGTTTTTTTGTTTAATTTCTTTATCAAATGTTTTTATTTTGTCCCATTCTGTTTCCAAATTTGATTTTGTTGAATTATAGCAATATATTTTATCAATAACTAATCCACACTCGGTACACACCACGTCCCCTTGCCTGGTGTCTTCTACTGGATATTCATGATTGCATATTTTAGTATAATCTACTTTCTCGTGCATAATTTCGATGTTTATTGTATAGATATCGAAACTCAACTAAATAAACATTATTTACATCATTCGATTTTATATTTTTTTATAATTTAATAATAATTTTTATTCCTTGTTTAGCATCTTCTTCGCTGGAGGCTCCAATTATAGCTATTTTTCCCGACGAAAATATTAAAGCCGAACACTTTTTTACTTTTAAAAATACGCCTGGAAATTTTTCTGGGTCGTATCTCTTATGAATGACCAAGATACGTTTCATCAAGATTTGTAATCTCCTGATCTTTGTTCAAGAAACGATTGTTGTAGTCTGTGCGCGATGATTTTATCAATTTTTGTTATTACTTCCGTTTTTCTTTGGTTAATGTACAGACTAACTTATAACGGTTTAAAGGCGCTTAATCTTGCGAATCAAACTTTAGATATTTCTTTATTAAATCTCACCAATAATTCGTTATTTTCAAATAAATTGTTTTATTGAAATAAAATTTAAATTGGATTTTTTATTACAATGTTTAAAATTATTCTTCGATCGTCGTTAAATTCAATCAAATTCCCGTCTAATCTCCTCAGTTCGATCTTCATGTTGTCTAAATAATCGACATTGCATCTTATGAATTCTAAATGTTCAAAATGGATAGAACAGTAATCATTTTGTGTGGATTGGCCGATTGTTGGTATAACTCTAAATGTTGGGTAAAATTTGTCTCCAATAATGGAATGTTGAACAAAATTTGCATAACATATCATAACACCGGGATATAACTTGTAAACGTCTATTGGTTGTGGTGCTTCAAAAAATCTTTCCTTAGTCACTGCAAGCGTGACGTAATCACCTCGTTCCTCAATTCTTGCAAGTTCTTTCTCCGAGTAATCGTACATTCCTAAAAACGGGCAAAAGTTTTTGGGAATGCTTATCGAAAAGGGTTTATCTGTTTTAGCCACAATCCTAAAGAACCCGTTAAAGTTGTCAAAATGTAAAATTTCCTTTAGTTCTTCAGATAACAGACGGTTCATTGATGTTGTTAGATCATCAGAGTTGCAGAAATAAAGTTTTGGTATTTCCACGACGTGTCTTTTTGTTTCGTTTTGGGTCATTAACACATTAAAGATAAACGGATTCCTTCCAATTGATTCTGGAATGCTACATATGGTGTTGGGAAAAGATATATCCATCAAGGCTATTTTTACGTTTTGATTCAAACTTATTGGATGTTTTAAGTGCACCCAAAAGCTACTATTTGTATTTTCGTAATTCAATTTGGTATCTACTTGTGAATCAATTCGTACGTGCGTTAATTCGTAATCCATATTTTTGTCTTTTTCTTTTAAATGAAAATGCACTATAGACGGCTGTCCTTCGTTTAAACTTAAAAGATTTCCAAAAGAATCTGTAAATTGTGTGTTTATCGTTTCGATATTGGTTTGTCGCACCTGATAATATCTGATTTTTTTTACATTATGGTAAAAATAATAACCTTCCATTTGATTAGGCAAAGTCATTGTAAACATAATTGTGGAATAACTATTTCCGCTGGGAACGTCGGAAATAATATTTGATTTTATTTGAACCAGACCGGGCTTCAAAACGGAATACGCTTTAATTGCTGTAGTTAGAAGCGCAAAATTTTTCTTTACAGAAAAGTATGCATATTCGTTGTCAAATAACTTAATTGTTTTTGCTTGGGAGGACACAAAGCCGTTTTGGTAACATTTTAATCTTAAAATTTTTATTAAATGTTTATGTATCAACAAATACCTATTATAATTGTAATTTTCATTTTCCATTTCTTTTTTCGGATTTTCATCTATTACATAAGCTTTTTCATCTTTACCCCCTGATTTGGGTTTAAAACTATACAATCCCATTCCTTCCTTGTAAATATATTGCATCAAGTTTTGCATCAGTCTATGCACTGTCAATACATCTTCATCTAAATCAGGCAAAACCCAAATGGATTTTGTCTGGTCTAAAATTTCGGACCTTATGTCTTCTTCCGAAGAGTCTATAGATGTTAATTCGTTTTTTAGCGTGATAAAACAAGATTGGCCTTTTGACAAAGTTAATTGGTTGTAATTATAATGTAATCCAATAGACACTATTCCAATTTCCCATTCTCTATCTTTCAAGTCTAAATTTTGTGGAAATAAATTGGTAAAAGAATTCAAAGTATTTTTGTCATCCGTATCGGAACTAGCGTTTGACACGCAATAAATATTATAATCCATTCCGCGCTATTGTGGCATATCGACTATGTCTTTTTCGTATGTCCAACTAGGGTTTTTATACCCTTTCCATTTTATTAAAGCCATTTTTTCACCGGTTTTTTTATCTTTTTTTGTCCGAAGAATCTTTTCGATGGCAAATACTTCTGGCTCATCTACGGGTGTAAGCTCACTTTCATAAAAATTTCCTTCCAAAGTTTCATCCTGTTCCAAAGTCTCTAACTCATAAGTGGGTTTTGGCAAACGTGTAGAAATTGATTTTATTTTAAAAATTTCTTCTTTGAATTGCGGCGTAAATCCTCTGTCAAATTTCCCCTTCATAATACTAATACGCACGGTTTGACCGATTTTGTATTTTGGTTTCGTTCTTTTAATCTTTGAATAAACCAATTCTTGTTTTCTTCTAATGTGATAGGTTCTCCCGGGGAGTTCGGCTTCGGCAGGTGACATTCCGATCATGCGATGTTTACGATTGTTGTAGGTATGGACAAGAAAGGGTAACGCGTCAATGTACCTATCGGTATTTTCGTGAGTCATGTATCTAAACAACAGGTTTTTTAAAGTTCGGTTAAATCTTTCCACAAAGGGGGCGTGCACAAAATTATTGCTGTGTAACAGAAGAATGTTATTGTTTTTGCAGTAGGCTTGAAACAATTTATTCTTAATTTCCGCTCCTTTATCGGCTAAAATTCTACGCGGAAATTGTTTTGCTCTTTTCATAATAGATTCAAAGCCTTCCATAAATGTTTTTGCCATTTTATTTTTTAGTGGTTCTACAAAGGCGAATCGTGTAAAAATATCAATGGCTGTCAAAAGGTATCTATTAGAATCATTTTGTTCAGCCAAATTTCCTAAATCTATAAGGTCAATTTGAAACTGATACCGTTTTCGATAAGCAAATGTTGGATTTCTCGGTCTGGGAAATTTAGGCTGTTTGTGTAATGTGTAGGAGTCTGTTCCTTTTAGCCACTCCTCGATTAACGTCAAAGGGATTTGTTTCTTATAATAATGATAGATTAGGGCGGGAGATGCAAAAGCTATTGGCGAACCCGGTTTCGCGTATTCTTTTAAAAAAATCTCTTTTGTTGTTGTCGACATTTAAAACAGAGGTTCTTTCGATATTTTGCGCCTTTTTTTCCTAGATTGCGTAATTGACGAGGGTTTCCTTTTTCTGTTCGAATTTTGAGTTCGATAGTCGTCGTTGCTATCGGCTTGTCTGGCAGCGTTAAGCAAAATACCTCGTGTAGCGGATTTTAAACGTTGTTTTGCTTTTCTGCCCACCGGTTGACCCTCCAAAGCTTCTATCGCCGTTTCTACAGCCGCTCTTGTCGCTTCTTTTTTTAAAGCTTTTCCTACAGATTTTATCGGGGCGCTTTTGGCTACACGTCCAATAGTTTTTATCGTCGATTTTGCTACCGGCATTAATCCGCGAAAAATTCCGGAAAAAAGCGATCCAATTCCCGAACCTCGTTGCCAATGTAAACCGCTGTGGTAATTCATATATGTATTTTATTGATTTAGACTTTTACGACATCTGTACAACGACATAACACTGACGCCTAAAATGTGAGCCATGTTTTTGACGCTTAAATATCGCAATTTGGATTCTTTTAAAAAGGCATAAGCGCATGCAGCTAATAAAGTTCTTGGAGCAAAAGAACTATTTTCATTTTTTTTTAATATTTGTTCAATGGACGTCATTTCTTGATAATTTAACTGCAGCGGCTGTAAAAAATATTCTTTCATATCTTTCGCCTTTATGTAATTGTCTAATTTATTCATGTCAGTCAAATCCCGTCTGTATAATTTCATCCAACGCCACACTATCTTTGGATTAATGCCGACTTCTTGACACAAATGACTTATCGGACGGGGAATTTTTTCTTTTATCAACCCTTGATACAACGCCATAACCACCAATCCTTTGGCATCTATTTTAATTTTTCCACCTTTTCGATAATGCCACGCTGCTATATCTGACCATAGATTCAAAATAACATTTGTAACATCATTATTTAAATGTAATTTATTGCATAAAATTTTTAAAATATTTTTTTCTTTCTCTAAATGCTGGTTTTTTTGTTTAATTTCTTTATCAAATGTTTTTATTTTGTCCCATTCTGTTTCCAAATTTGATTTTGTTGAATTATAGCAATATATTTTATCAATAACTAATCCACACTCGGTACACACCACGTCCCCTTGCCTGGTGTCTTCTACTGGATATTCATGATTGCATATTTTAGTATAATCTACTTTCTCGTGCATAATTTCGATGTTTATTGTATAGATATCGAAACTCAACTAAATAAACATTATTTACATCATTCGATTTTATATTTTTTTAATAATTTAATAATAATTTTTATTCCTTGTTTAGCATCTTCTTCGCTGGAGGCTCCAATTATAACTATTTTTCCCGACGAAAATATTAAAGCCGAACACTTTTTTACTTTTAAAAATACGCCTGGGAATTTTTCTGGGTCGTATCTCTTATGAATGATTTCAAAATCTTCATTCGATTTTAAATGGTTGTAAAATCTTAATAATTTGATCTCTTCTTTTGATTGATACAAACAAGTCATGTTTTCTACTTTAAATATTTTAACAACAAATTCGCTATTTATAACAAGTTTTAGTTCGTCTAATGCTTTCGCAATGTGTTCTGTAGAGGGAATTTTTGTAATGTTTACGTGAAAATGTCGATTTTGCTTTGTTTTGGTAAATATAATAAAGGAATATTTTTTTCTTATTACAACAAAATTATTATAACGTTTTATTGTATTATCGGTATTAAAAGAAATTTCGTCGCTGTTAATAAGATGAACTTTACAACTAATTTTTACATTGCTGACCAGCACTTCCATCTTGTTATGGGCGTACCTGAAAAAAGCGGAATTGCCGGATTGGCCGTTGAACAAAACGACGGCACTGAAAGTGGTTTAGCGCTTCACTCACCGTTAGAAGTAGAAACAGGTTTATTAGATGGGGCTCACGTTATTTACAATAGCGTGGCTTCTATCACCAACACCGGACCGGTCGAATTTCTTGTTCCTCGCGATAACGAATGCTCTTTTATACTGAATCAAACCAGACTTAGCGGCTATTTTGTAGTGACAAATGACGATGGTGAACAGGTAAAAAATGATACTAAAGTCACACTGGCTAATCATTTTGCCGCTTGTTTATTCAGCCAAGTAGAAGTATATTTAAACGGGGTCCAAGTAGCTGATTTAAGTTCAGCGGTCACTTATCCTTGGAGAATGTTCATACAATCATTCCTAAGTTACAATTCGGAGGTGAAAAAAACTTATCTGGCTGCTGAAGGTTATTATCCCGAAAGTGCTAACGAAGTTGATACCATAAATGTTACAACCGCCACACCGTCTTTGAATAAAAGAAAGCAGTTAATTATGGATGGTAAAAAAGTGTATTTCAATACGCGCTTAGCCGTTGATCTGTTTGACACCGACAGATTTTTACCTCCGAATGTGGACATCAAAATTAAGCTGGTTAGATCCGCTGAAAAGTTTGGTTTGCTTCAAGATGCCGCGGCAGAAAAACCTTTTAAAATTGTTTTAAAAGATGTCAAATTACATATGAGAAAGGTGTTGCCCACATTATTGCTACGGGAAAGTTTTAAAAACAAACTCTTAAAAGAACCGTGCTACCTGCCTTTTAGCGCCACACGTTTAAGACATTATGTTATTCCTCAAGGCGTGTCGTCCTTTAACATCGCCAATATCGCTAATGGTACTTTGCCGAAACAAGTGTTTTTTGTGATGGTTCACAATCAAGCCATGTCACACGCCCCGGACAAAAACCCTTTCAATTTTCAACATTTTAATCTGTCTACTTTTAATTTAAAAAAGAACGGACAATGCGTATTTCCCAGACCATTTCAACCTAATATAAACGAGGGGGACGCCATTGACTTGTATCGGCATTTATACGACAGTATTGGCATTTCGCACGGCAATCAATCCATTGGTTTAACGTATGAACAATATTTAAACGGAAGATTTTTTCTAGCGGCCGATTTAACACCAGATCAATGTAATTCGTTCCACGTGCATCCGGAAAATTACGGAAATTTAGATTTAGAATTGGCTTTTTCCGTAATAACTCCTCATCCTATATACGTTCTGGCTTTTTCTGTTTTTAACTCCGGCATTAAAATAGATCAATTCCAACAAGTTATAAAAGGAACAAATTAAATCATGGAAAACGGATTATCAAATATCTTTTTATCCAATTATATTCGACCAAGATGTAAATATTTCATCGGGGTTTTTTCAAGCGATAATTTGCCGTCCGATTCGCTTGAGTTGCCTTGTTGCTTCATCACCAACTTATCCAAAAAAAATCAAAAAGGATCACATTTCATAGCGATGTATATCAACGGAAAAAATCAACTCTATTATTTTGATTCATTCGGTTTTTTACCGCCGATATGGAATCAATGTTTGATGAAGTTCTTACGACCTTGGATAGAAAAAAACTCATTCAAAACAATCCTGTCTTATTCCATTCAGGATTTTCGTTCTTTGTTTTGCGGCTGGTACGTGACCGCTTTTTGTTTATCCGTGGGCAACAATTTAATGTCTCCTCAACAATTTGTTAAAATATTTGTAAAAAAACCCAAAATAAAAAATGATGAAATTGTAACTCATTTTATAAAAAAACTTGAAAATAAACGATGATATATATTTTACTTTCATTATAATTTTGGGTATTTTCCCGGAAAAAGTAATTTTTTTTTAACAGCATCTGCATCAGTTGTTGAAAGTTTTTTTGATTTAGATCTAGTTTGTACGGGAGAAATAGTAAAAGTTTTCTTTTTCGCACCTCCTGATCCTGTTTTGAGGGATGACATTGAAGCCGAAGGGGATTTTGATGCTTGTGAAGAGACCGAGGCTATATCTTTACCAATTTTTTCTGTGTCAAATATGGACAATTCTTTCATATGATCTCTTACAAGGTGTTTGCCGAATTGCGCATCGTCAACATACTGCTTCCCGCATGCGGTGAAAGGACAAACTATTTTGCCGTCTGAATTTTTTTGTGTCAATGCCTTTATAACAGGCGAATTTCGCCATTCTGGCACGTCAGGAGTTGAAGTATCGTCCTTGCTTTTTGGTCTTGAAGCGGTATAAAACAAGTCTGGATCGGGTTCCCTTTCCATAACGGGAGTAGTGGGCAAAAACTGAGCGGTATTTTCTTTTTGTTGGGGAGTTTGAGCGGTTGTTGATCTTGAAATAGATTGATACGTACGACCCGTACTGCTATCGACTTGTACTGGCGGCATAACATTTGATATATTATCAGAACCAAAACGGTACAATTTATCACCGCTTTGATTCATTTTTTGCCTGTCTTGTAAATTTTTAAAATTAATGGCATTTTCAATGTAATTGGACGTATTTGGTTTTTCATTCATAGAAATAAGTTCTTTTTTTGTTTCATTATCTTCTATATTTTTTATTAAAGAATGATATAGCCTTTTGGGGACTAAAAACATGGAGTATATTTCATCATTTGTTTTTCTTTTCACGCCTGTACTCATCCTTTAACGACGACGTTGCAAGCTCTTTTTTGCAATAATTTGAGCTAAAATAGGGACGATAATGCTGGCAATTGCCGATAAAGTTCCTAAAATTCCGCCCCTTTGTAGTATTGTTCTTTTTTTTGAAATGTCGGAAGAGCGACGAGGCGGCGTGGCAAGACGTCTGAACTCCCCTAAATGAGCTCTTATTTTTTTCTGAAGTCGTGTTCGCACTTCGCCATGTAAGGGCAATTCGCCGTTCAAAACGTAATGTAAAATACGACAAAGCAATTCAACGCCGCGATCGTCCAAATAATTTAAAAAATTAGCGCAATCTTGATGTTTTAATTTTTTTATTGCATTAAAAAGCGAACTAGCTTTTTCTAATTTTTTTGACATTTTAACAGTAATTATTTTTAATTTTTCTTAAATAGATATGAAATTTTTAAACAGTAACGTAGGCTTTCATTAATCCTTCATAAGGAAAGATGTTACTTCGAATTCTGACTTTATCGTCTTGCTGTTGATGGAAATCTAGAAGAAGATATCCGTGACTTCGACCGTTAACTGCTTCTCTATATGCTTTATTTAAGATTCCAACACGACCGGGAAAAATTTGTTTTGCCAAATGTGTGACGGCGCTTCTGTCCCGCGGATTGTTAAAAAGGATCATGTATTGCGTATTTATGCTTAATGTCCGTAAATCGCCTTTTTTGTCAAATAAATTTTGACAAAGAAAAATGGTGAAACAATTGTAATGATGGGTCAAAACCGTAAAAAAATGTTTTAATATTTGCCCAACATCGTCTAAATAATCGTCAAAAACAATCAATTTGGGCATTTTTCTCGGATATAATTCTAAAATATCTTTCAACTCTTCAATTGAATTTGGAATATTTTTGAATTTACGAAAAGACGGAAATTGTGTGTCAGAACCTCTGCCCTCATTCATGTCGTCTTCCATGTACTGATATGCTTTTTGCGGTTCCTTGTAAAACAACAACATTGTTTCAGGCGGAGTTGCAAAATATTCGTGCCGACGAAGCACTAAATGTTTTAGCCACGTTGTTTTTCCGCTTGATGTTGGACCGACAACCAACATGTTGGACGGAATATTAAACCTCAAATCAAAACCGTTCATTTTATTAATTTTAAAAAAGAAATTACAAAATTTTCTTTTAAATAAAAGTAATGATTTAATTATTTTTTATTTACAAATTTGACATTTAGACATTTTGTTGTTAACAATAAGACAATTTCCTAGCGATAAAGTGTGACATCCGCAATTTAAAACATATCTTTTGGAATCCATTGCCGACAACGCAATTTTTCTTTGAAAACACGTTCGGATTTTGTGATTCTTTGATCTTAAATTTTTAAAAGATTTGTAAATTACAACAGTTTGCTTTAAGCACTTTTTGTAATCTGCATAAGTTAATTGCTTTTTTATACTAGATTTTTTTAAACCTTTGCATACTTTTTTCTCATCAGTTTTGTTTTTGTCCAAAAAATCGGCTATTTTCATAGAATAACATTTTGGACGTAAGCCTATAAAATCAGTAATAGCCGCTCTACCTTTTAATTCATCTTTAAAATAAAAAAGTTGATTGGCTTTACTGTCGTCAAAAAGTGGATGTTGTTTAGGGTACTTTGAAAAATCAAACATGTGTTTCAATCTCTCCATTTCCCTTTCCAAATTGTTGCATTTAACTTTTAAAAGAAAAGAATCCGTGTCCGAAAAACACAAAGATACATTGTCTTTGCCGAAATGTTTTTGAATGGTGTCATAGTATGATCTGTACATAAACAACTTGGACAACTCTAGAATGGAAAATCCGACGGCTAAAGGCTTTTTAAGCTCTATCATTGCCGGCTTCTTGTTGACAGCCACCAAATTCTCATTAATGATTTGAAAATTGTTGATGTGTTGACCAAGACTGGCTTTCCTCAGACTTTTTTCATCTCCACAAAGGACCACTTCGATGTAATTTCGAACATTTTCTGAAAAATATAAAATAAAATAAATATTTTATAAAGAATACAACATTTTTATAAAAATTCATTATAAAGTGTGTAGGAGTTTGGAGATTCATTTTTTAAAAACTTCCCAAAACCATGTGGCAATTTTCAAAACAAACTTTGGACAGGAAGAGGAGGAGGAAGAAGAAAAGGAAAATGATGATGATGGAGATGAGGAGGGGGTACAGGAGGTTAAGGGAGGAGGATGGAGAGCCGCTTTTGGCGGTGGAGGAGGTGGAGGAGGAGAAGAAGAAGAAGAACCGGAGACCGGGCCTGATCCGGCGGATCCGGTCGGTCGTGGCCGGGATTTTTGATGCTCCGCCGTCCGCTGCCGCCTCCGCCACCGCTAGCGCCGCTGCCGTTGCACTCTCCGTTGGCGTTGCTGTGCTCGCCGCCAGCGGCGCTAGCAGTGGCGGCGGCGGTCGTGATGTCCGAGGCTTTCAAAATGAAAATTTTATTGAGCCCGACGTCCCCACCGGCATCCTTGTCGACCTTCCCACCGAAGCGTCCACTGAGGTCCCCGTCCCCGTTGAGGCGTTCATCGAAGCTCCCACCGAGTCCCCCATCGAGATGCTCATCGAAGCTCCCACCGAGTCCCCCATCGAGATGCTCATCGAAGCTCCCACCGAGTCCCCCATCGAGATGCTTATCGAAGCTCCCACCGAGTCCCTTATCGAGGCCCCCACCGAGTTTCTCATCGAGTTCCCTACCACCGAGATTCCCACCAACGTCCCCACCGAGGTGCCAATTGAGGTCCCCGTCCCCATCGAGGTGCCCATCGAGGCCCCCACCGAGTTCCCCACCGAGGCGTTTATCGAGTTCCCCATCGAGATCCCCACTGACGTTCCTATTGAGGCCCCCATCCCCATCAGACTCCCCGCCGACGACAGGTCTATTGCCGCCAGACGTCGGGCAACGGAGATTGTCCGCCTGGCCAAAATCCGGGCAGCGGCAAACCGAATGTCCGATTTTGACGGGGAGGTCATCACCGTGGAGGCCGAGGTCCACGCGCCTCCCGATGACATTGAAGATGCGGATGAGCGTGTGGTGTGTACTGCCAACACATTTTGCACGAAATATTGGCAGTACCACCACACGCTTGTGCAAATATAAAAATATAAAAAAGATCTTAAATCTGGGTATTTACTTACCGATAAACTTTCCAAAAGTAGAGTTGGCAAAAAGCTTAAAAAGCCGAAGTTCAAAATCGTTGCGGGCGTTTGATCGTAGCATCGTGACCTTTTCAATAAACTCCTTCAAAAAAGCTTTTTGCCGAAACTTCACGGCTCTTCTTATCCTCAACAGCTTCATGCCTTTTTTCAAATAATATTGTAGATTTTCCAGATGCACCACGTACTTTTTTCGATCATAAAAAGTGCTCAACAGTTTCTTGCTTCGGTATCTTTTGTTCTTATAATCTCGAGGGTTGAGATGTTTTAGTAAACGGCGATTATAAGGAGACAGATGTTTGTAAGAAACCGTGTCTGTATACGGAGCCAGCGGAAATTGATCATGTGTCTGTAAATATTTTACCGTTTATCAAAATGCAAAAAACGTGTTAAAAAGATCAGATTTACCGGGTGAAGATGAGAAGGATAATGCAAATCAACTTCGAATGCGTACCCGGTCTCGTCTTGAGAAGGAATCTTGATAATATCTTTGGCAGTCCATTTTTCAAGATCTTTTTTTGCAACCCACTCGAAATCAGAAACTGGCAATTTTAAAGTTTCCATGCTCCCGTACAAGTTGTTTGCTAAAAAGTCACCGATTTTAAATAAATAGATTAATCAAACGATGCAGTATAAAATTACCGTCAATGTAAAGTAAATGATCGCCGCTTTTTCTCGGATTGCTGTTTCCTTTTGCATAACGCTGAGAGATAAAGCTTTGTCCGCCTCTGATACCCTTTGTAAAAAACTGCTCCATTTCAGGATCGGAATAGATATCCAGAGATCCTGGAGGTTTGGAAGATTCACCCGCGAGGTTATCTTTTGTTGTTGTAGCTCGTTCAGAGTTTTGATAGAACATAAGCATAACATCAAAACTTAGTCCAGGAATTCCTAAAATTATACAAAATAAATTTTATATTCAAACTTTATATGTCAAGCAACAGAAAAAGAAATTCACCTAAGTAATAGATTGGATCCAATTGAAAGTGTTCCATAACCATTTTCCTGTATTGAAGAAATGCTTCACATAGCAGGATGACATCCAAAGAACAATAAAGCATCATGTAATCCGCCACATTCTTGCACTTGAACAGTTTGAAGACTTCTTGCGCATGAGAATAATCCGTTTCCGAGATGTGTTCTTCATTCAATTCAGAATAAAAAGCATCTTTGGTTGGGAGGTTTCGACTTTTTTTCATTTCTTGTAATGATTGAAAATGCTCGTAACAAAAAATGCCTTTTCTTTTTAAAAGTTTAAAAGCTTTTGATTTTTGACGGATAGGAATTTTTTGAAATCTTTTCATCTGTTGTAAAATAGGGAAAGAAAAGTTTGAAGTTTGATTCAAATCTTGGACAAGAGCGTCTAAGCTGGCAGATATGTGCTCTAATGAATCTTGGATTTTAAATTTGCCCAATGTAAGAGTGCGGAATTTTTCACTGTTTCTAGCCAAGACTTCCGGCATTTTCTTGAATCGGCAAATGTTTAACTCTTCTATGATTAAATGCAAATCGTATCTGAAACGTTCAATTTGTTAAAAAATTAATTAAAAAATAAAGTTAATAAAAAATTTTTACCCTTGAGCGTTGTGGAAAAAAATTGGCGTGTGATAAGGTCCGGATCTTGTCAAATTACACAGCGAATGAGCCGCACCCATTATTTTTCCTGTGACATGATCGTGATCCAAAACTTTTCTATACTTTTTAGGATGGGTAGCAAATCGAAGACCGCATATATGACAAACGGTTGCTTTTCGAAACATTTGCCATTCCTCCTGAGTGGCTTGAGTTTTGAGAACATCTCTGAATTTTTGTTTTCTTTCTTCAACAACTTTTTCGTAGAGAGGTATCCGATCCAAAAAACGTTTGGCCGCATCCTCTCCTAAATATTCTTCTTGAAAGAATACTTCATTTTCGGAGTCCACAAAAATCAGGCTGTAGCCTACCGGTCTATGCACATTTATATCGTCACTTGTGGGAAAAGCACACAAGCATTCCAATTTAGAACAAAGTCGACATTTAGATCGTTCCTTGTTTCTTTGAAGTACACTTTCAAAATCACAAAATCCCACAACAGGTGCTTTAAACTTATGTTTGTGGTTAGAAAAACTTATAGCGGCATTTTTGCCGGGATAAATGGTGCGTTGCTTATCGTAGCAAATCCGCTCATGCTTTTCTTTCTTGGATTTTGATCGGAAACGCAGCAGACATTTTTCACAGTGGATGTACTTCTGTTGACCCGCTTTATTAATCGACAACAGTCCGGCCCGATTATTCAAAAAACCTTGGAGTTTTGTAATTTTAAAGAAATGATGCTGTTGATTTAAATCTTTGATTTTTTTAAACTTGGAAGAAAAACTCGATTTTTTGGGGCGGGAATTACTCGAAGTTTTATCGGAAGAGATTTTAGGATCGTGTTTTATCATTAACAAATGGAGAGTATTTTCTCTTATATCATTGTTTTTGTTAGTAATAAACCCTAAATTTGAAACGTGACCTTCACTCTCATAAAGTACGGAAATTGAAATTGGTAAATGACGATTTCTACACAAAAATTTTTTTATGTCACAAAATTGAAGAGGAAACGTAAAACCTTTTATGTTGAATTTTTTAAGATATTTTATTGGCATTTGACGAAAATCTGTAATGGAAGCAGTTTCTGGAAAAAGATGTCTAATGTACAGATAAAGAAAGTTGAATTTATCATATCGAGTATTCCATTCCAAGCAGTTAGATCTTTTTAAATTTCGCGGAATTTCTATAAAATCCATTTCCAAAGCTTACTTGAATTTTTATATACAACAAAATAAGTCCTTAAAATCAAATATTGGTAATTTGGATGTCGCTAAAAGACAGAGATTCGAATCTCCATCCGGAACCTCTCATCAACAAATCCTCTTCTCGAGTTATTAAATTGTTTAATAATTTTTGAACTTTACCTTTTAACGAGCGAGAAGAATCAAAAGACGTGAATTGAATATAGCCGGTTCTTAAAGCAAAGACATCTCGATCGCTAGGCATTAATTCATGTGACGACTGATCAAAACTTTTTTCAGTTGAATCATCAATGTTGCTAACAACCGTTTGAGGCTGTGTTGAAGTATTATCAACAACAGCTTCCGTCTCAGTGTCTTTGTCTTTTGTAGCTGAATTCAAATCAGGAATCTGATACGCCGCTGATAAAATTAAAGCAACTTTTACTGTAAAGGTTTTACTTAATTCATGACGAATAACATCAACAATTTCTTGTCTATTTGTTCTATTAACAACAAAGGCGTGAAGCGTTTCTGTAGAAAATATATGTTTCCGAAAAATTTTAATTTTACCGTTTAAAGCAGATTTAAAAAGAGAGTAATTTAAGTCTTCTAAATGAGAGGAATCGATGTGAGAGACCAAATCATTTCTTGATTTAAAGGAACTTAATTCATTCTTACAAAACGGACACTGAAGCGATTGATTTAATGGAGTCCGATTTCGGAATTTTGACGATGTTTCACGATGACGAAACAATTCATGTTTGTCTCGGGAAGATTTTCTAGCAAACGATTTTTGGCATTCGCGGCAGACGTAGGATTTTGGCATTTCTGTTAAAATTCTGAAACAAAATTTATTGACGCATAAAATTTGGAAATAATATATACAAACACATTAAAACTATATAGCTCAGACTAATTAATACAAATCATTCTTGTCTAAAATGACGCAACAATCTTTGATATTGAGCACGTAAGCGTTCGCGTTCACGCTCAAGCGTTTGAATGCGTTGACGCAATACGTACTCAGCATAACGATTGAACAAATCATAAGGTGAGCCTCCTTCTACATCAATTAAATCAAGAATGAAAGAGGCTAAACGACCGTCACTCGATCTTTCAAAATTTGAGGGTGCGGGGAAATAATTTTCCTCTTCTATTTCTTCTTCTGCTGATCGAGTTGGACGTTGATAAGGAGAAGAATATCTTCCAGCCCTACCAACACCGCGTCTGACCTCTCGTCCAATCGAGGCTGAAGTCGTTTGATTGAAGGGGCGAGAAATATTTTGACCCCGACCAACGCCACGACCAGCGACCGAAGTACTTGAGGTGTTGCGCTCAGCAAAAATTCTTTGAGACATGGAGTTCGATGTTGAATCATCGACAGCGTTGTTTGATGATGGCGATGTTAAATCATCGGCGGAGTTATTGGTCGATGTTAAATCATCGGCTAAATTGTTATTGATCCGAACCATAATTCCAAATCCTTCGGGGTTTACAACTATCGGTTCAGATACTCGACCCCGTTGATTAAACGAGGAAGATGTTGTCTGGCCCCGACCAACACCACGAGCGGCGAGAGAAGAACTTGGGCCATCATTTGACCTCAAATCTCTTCGGCCTCGTCCAATCGGCACAACCGGTGGAGATGGCGGTGATGTTAAATCATCAGCGTTTCTTAGGTGAAATCTTATTCTTAACCCGGCAGGGCCAAGAAAAACTTGGCGAGGGTTGTTTGAGTCATTTGGTGAATTAGACATTTGAATTACCTTTGGCAGCGAATGGCAGAAGATCTTCTTTCAACGAATGTTCAAATTTATAATGAATGAATTTGGAAATATGACCGCGTTTTTATACAATTTTTGGTGGGAAATAGTTTGGCACATTTACGAGCCAATTGCATGAGAAAAAATTAATGACAAATTAAGCACAAAAAAATTAAAGATATCCACAGCAAATTACAAATCTTGAGCATGAGAAACGTTAAGTACTTGGAAAAATTAATGGCGATTTGATTGAGTTTTGACAAATATAATTTGTTACAAATACGGACTAGTTGAATGAGAAAAAATTGATGGAAAATACGCGCACACACGCACACACACACGCACACAGTGCACCCACTATCTATAATTTTCTTAAACCATTGTTTAATTCACAATTTAACACGTTCAAAAACACAAATTATCCATAATTTCCTTAGACCATTGTCTGTTAACGACTTGACGCGTTATAATTTAGGATGAGCCAAAAACATTAACAAGAATTGACCTCAAACGCGTTCAGCATCGTTAAAATTTACAACCTTTAGCGCCATAGCTCATTTATGCTGTGTAACCAATCAAAATTGATGAAACTTATCAGCTACTTGCCCGCGCATGTGGAATCAAGAGCCCCTTAGAACATTGTCATACTGACACTCCCTTAAACTCAAGAAGGTTTAAAAAGAACCTACATTTGATGACAAACGTCAGTACAGATTTATTGTCAGAATAAATCACCCGCATTTAAAGCAATAAGATGAAAAAATCACCAGCAAAAAAGAAAAAGCCTAACACAGCCAATAAAAATGGCAAATCGGAAGAGATTAATTATAAAGCCGTTGATGATGAGAAGAAAAAAAAGGCTGAAAATACGTCAGAGGCGGAAAAGAAAAATAAAAAGACTGATAAAAAGAAGATTGGTAATGGAAAATCCAAGAAGAATACAAATAAAAAACATAAATTGAAATCAGGTAATTCTAATTTTAAGTCGTTTTTTTACACGCATTACAATTAATAATAATATTTTATAATTAAAGGAAAAAAACAAAAAAGGAACCACGACATTTCGTCATCAGAATCGGAGTCTGTAAATGAAGAAACGGAAGAAGAATCAGAGTCAGAAATTTCGACTGTTCAATCTGATGATGATGATGTTTCAACCGATGCGGAGGAGTTAAGCGTTGAAAGTTCAGAAAATGATGACAATGACGATGATGATGATGATGATGATGATGACGAAGATCTTAATGAGCAGACTCAAGACATTTTAGGAAAGAAAAGAAAAAGGTCAAATAAAAAAGGATTGTTGGTGGACAATGAAATTAACAATCATGCGGTCTATGAAGGCGCGTCATTGATGTCGTATCAAATTTTAATGGACGAAGATGAGCAAAAGCAATATTTTCGAAATTGGACCACCGAAAAAATATGCGAAACAAGGGATATCGATTTTGCTGAATGGCAAAAAGAACATTCAACAAGAGAAGCCTACTTTTTTGGTCCAGACAATGTAAATCTATATTAATTTAATTTGATGAATCAAAATAATTTTAATTTTTATTTTAGTATATGTACATAAATCCGGCCACGCTCAAAAAATTTATTGAGCTGATCAAGACAAAAAAAGTGGATGAGAAAAGCATCAGCCTCCCAATCAAGCCGATGTACAAGGTAGTATACCTTAATCCGCAAGTGACCGTCGGAATAACCGGCTTGAGGCATATTCAAAAGGCCGGAGGGCTATCAGCCTGGCCGGTGATTTATGTGAAAAAGGAACACGTGAGTACGTCAGATAGCATGAAAAATCTTATCTAAAAAAGACATTTTTTTAGTATAACGAAAACAACCAACAATATTCGACCAAGATTATGAAGATTCAGGTACCACTAAGAGGACTGGAGGAAATAACAAAAGCCTTTATGGAATTGTGTTTTGGCATCAAGAAAAAACTGCCTCATATCCAACAATAAAATAAAACGACCAAAGATGTACATATGCATAAATGTATTTTGAGAAATAAAATGAAATGCGCATTTATTTTATTCAAATAAAAATAAAAACTAGATTATATGTATTATACGGGAGTAGACAAATTTAGCCTGGCAGAAAGAGAAGGGTCAACGGCTACTGAAGAATCCGTCGCAGGTTCCGTCCGAGGTATGTTGAATAACGGAGGAATCATGCTCGAAAAGTACGGTCGTCTATGATAAACCTAAAAAATAATTTATATATAATAAGCGATTTAAAAATAATAATAAATTTCCTACCGTATACTCCGTGTTGGTTGCTTTATCTACTTTTTCGGGAATTGGCAAAAAAGTAGTTGCATCGGACGGCAACGCCGATGCGGTTGACTCAAACGGCAAAATTTCAACACTCGATTCTTCCACAACCTCGTCGTTTGCTGATGAATCCGCAGCAGCTTCTATTTGAATCATTTCAATAGGCTAAAAAAAAAATAGAGTAGACAAAATATTTTATAAAATGCAATAATCATACTTCGACGTTAGACGGGTCTTGGTGGTGATGGCTCAGTCTTCTTAATTTATACATTATTATGGCGAACGTTACAAAAATGAAGACGAACACAGTTCCAACAAATATTTTGAAGACATCTGAAAATAATAAGGCATTTGTATTAAAATGTTGACTTGAAAAAAATAATCAATACTTACTGTCAAAGGTTGTGAAGTCAAAACCCGCGAAGGAAAAAGTACTATGTATTGTTGATACATTAGGCGAAGCGGAAAAGGTCGGTGGATTAGAAGTGGTGGCAGAACCGGTGCTTGTTTCCAACACAGGCGCGGGTGAAGTAACAGTCGTGGTTGAGAGAGTAGAGCTCGTCAAAGTGGTAGCAACGGTAGTGGGCGGGACGGTGGTAGTGCTGGTAGAAGTCGTGGTACTTGAAGTGGAAGAAGCCGTTGTGGTGGTTGGAGCAAAGTCAGTTGTTGGCACGATGGTTGTTTCAGAAGAAGAATTGGAAGATGCGACAATTTTGGCGAGGAGATTTTTTAGTAGAGTGATGTCTTCCTCGCATGAAATTTTTTGTGCCAAATAAAAGGCCCAAATGACGAAGACGATGATGATGTTAAAGTTCATTATGGCAGAATTGGAAATTTACTTTAAAGTTTGAAATGTCCAAAAATTGAAAATGAAGTGAAGTTTTTAAATCGCAAACTTGAAATTATTTATTTTCTATAATAAAGCGGGCGGTCAAACACGCGAACATATGTACATTTATTATAAATAAAGTTAGAAGTTTTTGTCGAAATTAAATAAAAAGAACTTTTTTATACAATAAAATGCTTTGAAAGATTCTTTATGAAGAAAACTTCGCAAAGGGAGGGCTGAGCGAAATTTACGCAAAGAAACGAGAAAACTCACGCTGAGAAAGTAAAACACACCGCGCTTACAACACATTTGTATTTTGAGGGATAGAAAAATCTACAGTTTTGTTGTTAACATTTATATTCCTCCATAATTTGTATTCATGTTCGAATAAAGCGTATAAACCGAGCAGCATTAAAAAAGACCAAAGAAAAACTAAAAGCCAAGGGGAAATAGTGTCTTTTACAAAATAAATATATTTAAAAGGATCTTCTCCATCTCTGTTTCTTCGGACACAATTACGGCGATTGGCGGGAGGCGAGTCGTTGCTCCACATCATTAATAATGTTGTTGTTTTTCAAACAAAACGTTTTAGACAAAAACTTAATGGTTACTTTTTTATAATAATGGTACACTCGTAATTCTTTTTGAATAGCAAAAATCATTTGCGCGCGTGTTTCGGAATCATATGTTGGAATATAAAAGAAACACGTGCGGTCTTTAACGTTTTTACGATACGCAAATACTCGTTGATCCAACGACTTTAAGATTTTGTTGATCCTGTTGAGAAGAATTGAGATATTTCGCAACAAAACGTGGGGATTCTTTAAATGTCGATACGTGAGATTGTTGTTGTTGACCATGAATTTGCAGCAAATGTTTATAGAAAGACGTGTGATGTATTACTGAAATAGTTTATGACATAAAAATAATAAATTTAAAATTAAGCGCGCTCTTTTATTTTGGAATTAAGGATAATAGTCTGCTACTTAAAAATTAGACACAGCGGCAGAAAAATCATCCATAAAATCAAAATAAAAACAAACGTGATTTCTTCTGTTAATAAATAATTGCGACATTTAGTTGGATTGAGAATCTTTTCGTAAACACTGATAAACAATAACTGTTGAAAAGTTGAACATGTATGTATTTTTGATAAAATTATCGAGCGGAAATTATAGTTTAAGACAATAGTTTTGGCGCGAGTTGAGATTTGTTGATGCAAAACGAGTTGCGCTTGAATTTTGTTTGTTTTAAAGAACGGAAATTTAAACATTGTCGTTCTCAGAACCTTTCTTCGCGCCCCCGAACTGATTCAAGACGTGGAAAGTGGGAAAAATTGATGTTGCAAACGGCTTGCAATCGGCTTGCAACAGGCCGATTGCAGACGAAAACAAGCCGATTACAGGCTCGATTGAGCCTGTTGCAAGCCGATTGCAGACGAAAACAAGCCGATTGCAGGCTCGATTGAGCCTGTTGCAAGCCGATTGCAGACGAAAACAAGCCGATTGCAGGCTCGATTGAGCCTGTTGCAAGCCGATTGCAGACGAAAACAAGCCGATTGCAGGCTCGATTGAGGTTGTTGCAAGCCGATTGCAGACGAAAACAAGCCGGTTGCAGACGATTACAAGCCGGTTTCAGGTTGAAACAACCTTAATGTAGATGCCATCAAGGTGTTTTGAGAGCGCATCAAGATGGTTTTTATCGGTAAACGGATGGTTGAAAGACGGTTTCAGCCTGTTTTAAGGTGTTTTGAGAACGTTTTAAGGTGATTTTAGAGCGTAACAAGCTCGAATGAGAGTGATGTAGGGACATTACTCCACAAGGCAGGAGCTACACGTCAACTGCCGTAACCGTCCCTTCAACTCGAGCTTGTCCGCCAAAGACGAGGACCGGGGCGATGATGACTTCTCGACCGGGGCTGTCGTCCGCCTGGCCGGGAGAAAGTAAGAGTTTTTAAAGGATATCACAATCAAACCTGTCGGAAACTTATCTAATCGCGGAGAGGGAGCTTGATGCTGCTGACCGTAACCGCCGTTGCCTTGCGTGTCCGAAGAAATCTCAAGTCGGGGTCACCACTATTGGAACCAGCTTCTCCAAATATATTTTGTGTCGGCGACGACCTCGGAATCCGTAACACGATTAAAATATATTATCAACAACAACGTTTGAAGTAAAGCATTACACAGCGTAACCGGATGATGAACCGCTCCTGCTAGATCTGCCGATGCAACACTTCCACTGTCACCTGGCGATCATGAACAGTGTAGGCAGCAACCCGGGGGTCATCGCTGTAGGTGGAGGAAGACTTGGTGGGGAGAGCGGGATAGACATTCCGCATGGCTGGGTTACGCCGTGGAAGTGGTGGACCTTCAGTCTCATTGAGTGCCAGGTAATCGTGGGGGACTGGAGCCTGAGGGACTCAGGTTGCCTCGTAAGCTTCCGGGCAAGGGAAGTGTTGTTTGAACCGCCTCCACCGGCGGTAGAACCGCATGGGGAAGACGCCTTGCCTGGGGCCTAACCCTTACAGAAGGTTGGGGCCGAACCCATGCTCTTGATACAGAACCCGGAGCGAGAAGAGCGTGGTGAGTAGCCAGCGACCTACGACATAAAGATAGTATATGGCGAGGAATATACTAACCAGCTTTCCCCATTTTTCTAGCCAGCTCCACCTGCCACCGAAGAGGAGGTTCCGCCAGTCTGCCGCAGGATGTCTGCGGGGAACATGTACAATGGACCGAGGGCGTAGTCATTCTCAGGCCGCATGTTGTAAACCTGATGGGCCAACTTGTAGGTCACTGCCTCACAGAGGAGAGGTGTTAACAAGAAGTCCTGCATGGCATCTAGCATGGGGGCTGATAGAGGCCGCCTTCATTGTAGTTTTGGTCGCAGAAGACATCCTCAGTACAACGTGGTGGCGGGATGGGCAGCGGCTTTGGCGATGGGGCCTGATGAATCTCGGGCGTGACGGAAATCCACCTCTGGTAGACTGCCGGAAATAATGAGGAGCAAGGTACTTCAGATGCGATGGGCGAGAGTAGCCTTGAGTAGGGATCCAAGAAGTACATTGTGCTCGAGGAGAAGTTGAGGACAGTGTTCACCGCGAGGTGCTGAGGGAGCCGGAGGACCACAGACAGCTTGTTGTAACATCTAGAGTTGGAGACAGGACCTACAATTCGAGACATGCATTGGTACCTGTAATTGGTCTCTCTAGAGCGCGTGGAGAACACCCCATCCTGGAGGAGGAAGGGCTGATGCCCAGGGAGGCCCTGCTCGAAAAAGTGAGCCTTGCGGGCCTCGTCCTGCCAGTGAAGACAGTCTTGGTGCAGGATGGTGTCAAACTCTTTCTCTGCCTGTGAAGTGATATGGAAGTACAAATACTCATCGTGATTAGCAATATACTTGCGCAAATCAACTTCACTCGGATGGATAGTGCGGGTGAACATGCGGTCTTGGTTGTCCACAACGATGTCGCCTCGGCCGTCACTCTCCGTGATGGGGAAGAGGAACATGTCCTCAATGTTGGTCGCCGTCACAACCGGCCCGCGCTGGCTGATCAGCCCCATCGGTCTGATTAGGATCTTCTCTCCTACCTCCGAGCTGACAATTGCTTTGGCCTGATGTTGACCCTGAGGGGTGTGGGGTTCAGATCCGTTGGCATGAATCCGGTGTCCGAGAAATTCCTTGACCACCGCGACCTGACAGTAGTCCGGCTCCATGAGGTTTTGGATGTAGGTCCTCCCTTCAGCATAGCACTGTCCAGCTTCCCAAGGGCAGGGCAGTGACCATTGATGGTTTTGGTCTACGACCTCCCCGTCCTCTACAACCATACTCACAGTCCGAAGGTGGATTTCGTCCTCCTTCTGTAGGAGCTGGAACCGGGTTGGTCTTTCTTGCTGAACAGGGGTCGCTCAGATGCTGCATTTCCTGGCCGGAATACTGTTGTAGGCTTGTACCTCGGTATGGTCGGAACAATCATATGCTGCCAGGTGGTATCGGTTCTCGACAATTCCATATCCGTTGTGGAGTGCGAAACGGTTGGCGGTTGTCGAGGGGCAATGATAGGAGGCCGATGAAGGTGAACAGCGCAAGGAGAGAGAGAACGGGCCCTCATCCTAAGATGGTAAGGAGGCGGTTCCGGAGTTGGTGCTTTGGATATCAGTGCTGGTTGGCTGCTTCGGCTCGATGTTCCGATGAGTAGTCAGTATCAGAGGACAGGCATCGTCGTGGTCGTAGAGGTGGAGTATTGTCCTTGTCGGAGTTGGATGAGGTGCGAGGTCGGTTTGGCCGTTTCGGGTAGTTGAGGGGACCTGCGATGGGTGTCCAGTGTACCCAGGAGTACGATGTGCCAGATGAGGAAGGTGCTCTCTTTTGACACTGTGGGTCATCATGGTCAGGATCAGAGGGAGCAGTGTCAGTGGTGGAAGGTGCTGTTGCCGTAGTCGGAGTGTCGTGCTGGGCTGATGGTGAGGGGGCAAAGACATCGTCTTGGGAGACTTCGGGAACAGGGGGAAGAGCACCTTCTTCCTAGGCCTGGCTGCTGCATGGGCAGATCTGCGCACTCCGGTCAAAAGAAGTTTGCAAGCATGGAAGTTCCCAGGGCTTCGTGGCACTCGGGGAGGGCACGGGGTGTGGCGGAAACATCCTGGATCGTCATGGTGGCTGAAACCTTTTGAGGGGGAGAGCGATGAGTACTACCAGAAAGATCAGGTTGACTTACGACATTTGTATGTTTGTGGTGGACAACCAATCGACGAGTCGGAGGTAGTTCCGTGGCAGTACTCAGAGCTCTCTTCTCTCTAAGGCTTGGCACGTGGACATCCCCGATGTCTTGGTCCAGGGCACGGGTGGCTGCAGCACCCTCAGTCATGATTCACGCGTTCCTCATGGGGCCTTCAGCATCATCGTCTGCATCCTCCAGTTGGTGAAGGTCAAAGTCGATCTGTTGCGGGGCGCTTTCCTCGCCATGGCAGCGCTTTAGCCGGTTCAAGGACACGGTGATGGTCCTGGGTTGTTTACACCAGCTGCCTTCAGGTTGTATTGTGCAGGTTGTATCGTGCAGAGGGTCCCGGACTGCTGTTGGACAACCCACCAGGGGCCAGTGTAGGGAATGGCCAGTTTGCAATCTGCCAAAGGTTTAGATGAAAACAACCATACCTTTTCCCCTGGCTGGATAGCATCTTTTTTGTCCCCATATCGGCGGGCGCTAGCTGTATGTCACAGGTGAGCTGAACCTGGACCATTTGATGAGCCTTGAACTGGTGATCCTCCAATCGGTGTACATAACTGTGGGTGGCTAGAGGAGCACCGGGGAAGCAGCTCAACAGGTCCAGAGGAGTAGTTGGTTCCCTCCCGCAGGCAAAATGGGTGACCCCATTGCTTTCGTGGATGGCGCTGTGAAGGGCAAGGAGAGCGGCGGGCAAGACTTCCTCCCAATCGGCCGCGTGCTGATGGCAGAGGACCCGCAGCATGGTGTTCAGATCGCGGACCCGTTCCACAGAGTTGGACTGAGGATTGTAGGTCAGCGTGAAGGTCAGTTGAATGCCAGCCCTCCGGAAAGCTTCCTTCATCATCTGGGACCGGAAGTACGTTGCGTTGTCCGTGTGTACCTGCAATGGATGGCCAAACCGCGCATACAACATCTGCAAAGCGCATAATACCTTCTCGCTTGTAGTGCTGCTGAGGGGTATGGCCTCAAACCATTCGCTGAAGACGTCTTTCAGCGTGAGCAGGTACCAGTGGCCTTCGGAGCTAACGCGTAAAGGTCCCAGGATGTCCATGCTCCAGACCTGGAATGGTGCACCGGCCTGGACGCTCGGGTGGTGGACATCTTTCTGCTTTGGAGCTTTCTGACTCTTCACTTGACACAAGTGGCACCGCTGGATCACTCGGTGGACCTCCCGAACTAGGCCCTCTTCCTGCAAAAATGGGAAGTTGCATTAATGCCCTCATGTCCCAGGAATTGATGGGCGGCCTAGATGATCCTATGATGCAGTGCATGGGGGACGTAGAGGCGGTGGTTATCCATCCCGTGTTCCTGTCCTCGCAGGCCCCACAACCCAGAGGTGGCATCTTGCTGAAGTGCAGGCAAGAAAGCCAGTAATTTCTGCTGATCCAGGGACAATAGCTGTTTCTCAGCATCGGTTGGTGGTTCCGCTTTCCATCACTGGACATCCTGGAGGGGGTCATCTCTTTGTTGCTGTTCTCTTACCTCTTCCAGGGTGAAGCCAGGGGGTGCCTGTAGGGCTGCAACAACGGCACCCTCGTCGCTGACCAAGATCTTCCTCTCAAGAGGGGTAGGAAGGGCGGCATGTGGTGCTCAGGAGGGAAAGAGTCGGCGTTCCCATCAAGGGTGCCCTTACGGTGGGGAACTGTGAAGTCAAAGCTGGCCTAAATTTCCAGCCAGCGAAGAATCATTCCCGTGGGAGACTCCAAAGACCGAATCCAGGTGAGTGCTCGGTTATCAGTACGTAAAATGAAGGGGTGATGTGATAAGTAATATTTATAGTACTGCAGGAAAAATATCACCGCTAGCAACACTCCCTTGGTGGACGTGTAATTCCGTTTGCGGGGCTGAAGTCGTCAGGCCCCATAAGTGATCACCCGTTCCTGCCCATCTTGTTCTTGTGAAAGTACGCCACCGATCGCCCCCGGGTCAACACTGAAGTCGGTATCCAAGATGAAAAGCTTGCCATGGAATTAGGGATAAGCCAAAATGGGCGCCGACATCAAATTCTGTTTCATGACCCGGAAGGCCTTGACTGCCGCCGAGTCCTCGTAGAGGTGAGGAATCTCCCCCTCATGTTGATCCTGCCAGGTGTATTGGACCAGCGGGGCAGAGATGGTGGCGTAATCCACGATGAACCGCCGATAGTACCTACACTTCCCCAGGAACGCTCGTAAAGTCTTGAGGGTGTTAGGAATGGGCCAATCCTTGATGGCCGAGGTGTGTTCCTGGGGGATGCTGATCCCCTGTGCACTGACCTCATGTTCCAGGTACTTGATGTGGTCCTGGAATAACTGTGCCTTTTCTGGGGAGATTTGAAGCCCAGCTGCACGAAAGGCGGCCAAGACCTTTCTGGGGATCCGCATATGGCCCCGGGCGTCCGCGAAGTGTACAGCGGTGTCATCCAGATAACACAAGACTTCCGAGGAGGGGAGGTGACGAAGGGCTTTTGCAACGAGCCGGGAATAAGTAGCAAGTGCGTTGGCCAGCCCAAACGGCATCTTGATAAATAGGTACTGACCGAAAGGGGAAGAGAAGGCAGTCTTTTCCCGATCAGCTGGTCTGACTGGGACAGCATGGAAGGCTCCGGCGCCGTTGAGAGCCGAGAAGATGCAGCTGCCAGAGAGGCAGGACAGATTTTCCGCAATGTTGGACAAGGGGAAGGCATCCTTCTTGGTGACGGTGAACAAATTCTTTAAAAAAAATAAAATAATAACTCCAGCCTTTTGCGGATGTTGTGAAACTTCGGAAAGGAATAATTTTAATTAAAAATTGAGAGTTTCAAAAAAACACAGTTATCAAGATTAAAAAAAAATAGAAATTTTTCAAAAAAAATTATTTTTAAAAAAAAGAATGGCGTTAAGCCAGTGGTAGTCTACTGCCCAGCGGATTTCCTTGCCGTTCTTCTTCGGTACAGGGACGAGACGAAAGGACCAGGGGTAGTCGGCTTCTTCCACCACTCGTTGTTCTAGCCATCGGTCGATCTGTTGGGACAAGGATTCCTCCATCACCGGGTTCAAGGGCCGATGTTTCATCTTAATCGGGGCGGTTCCCGGGTTGACCGTGATGGCATGCGAAATGAGGTTTGTTTCCCCATGTCCTCCAATGGAGATCACATCTGCAAACTGGAGGAGGACCCTAATGACCTCTTTTTGCAGGCAGGAATCCCTCTGGAGCAGTGGTGAGGAGTTGAGGTGGAAGTGAGCCACTAACCACTTGATCTTTGGCACTCCGGGGAAGAGCGTCAAACTCGGCGTGGGTGGTGGCTTCTGGAGGAGGCTACGTCTCGGGGTAAATGTCAGATGGGGTGGTGGTGACTTCTTGGACAGATCCGATGAGGGCCTCGGGGGTAAGCTCTAGCTTGGTGGCTTCCAGGTTGTCAGCGAGGACTGACAGGCTCCCATCTGGCTGAACTTCCTGCAGGATAGGGTTGTCGCCCAAAAGGGACTTAACGGTGGGGCTGCAGCAGGACCAAGGTACCGCCAGGGAGCTGTGGACAGAGCTGGAGGGGTAAAGATGGTGTGAGACCTTCCGGCAACCTTGACAGCGTTGGTGCCCAGGCGGGCTTCTGCCAGCGGACCGCTGGGGGTGTACTGTTGTTGTTGGACAGGAACATCTGATACATGCAAGGTACAAACTCTGGGGGAAGGTTGGGGAGGTGGTAGCCGAGATGAGCAGCCTGGTTGGCGGGGTGGACACATCGGGACATCTTTCCTGCAAACCCTCAAGACACCCTTTGTGTGGATCTGATCAATACCTGCTCGTGCGAGGAAGTGGCCACAGATGTTGCCGGGGTGTACCAATTTTTGGAGCATGAGCAGCCAGATGCGGAATTTCGTTGGGTGTTGTCAGAGCTGAAGGTCGATCCGCGGAGCTTGGCCTAAAATCTTCATCCTCTTACCGGCAGCCGCGGTTCCCACCGAGAGTTGAGGTATGGGTTCCAACTACGCGGTTGTGATGCCCAACGCGGTCGTGGGCTGGGGGTGAGATGACGTTGGCAAAGGTGTTGCCACTGTCGATGAAGGCTGCGGTGGTCAAGTTTCCCAACCGGACAGGGACGTACGCACCATAATCCTGTGCCTGGCTGGGCTGGAGATTGATCTCCGCAACCTGGGTGTTGGAGGTGGACATTGCTGCAATATAGAACAAAGTATGAAAAATATGACTCCTTGAACAGATGCAGTAATGAACAGTCATTTAATGATAATGATATTGAAATTTCAGGAGGACGGGTCCTGTGGAAGAAAGGACAGTAGGGTCAGACCCTCTTATCTACTGTCCCTCGGGAAAATGCAACTCATCTTCTAGAAGATCCGGTTGTTGGAGCTCCTCATTCAGAGCGGCCACAGTCCCTTCATCAAGGGTGGCCAGGTCCACGTCAGCGAGGAGGTCCTGACTGTCTGGAGCATCTGTAGGATCTGTGTTGTTGGCGATCGCGGCAACCCTCTTTCGCCCATAACTCTCGGCGACTACCGGCAGTGTCTGGGTGGCCTCCACGAACTTCACCTGCTTTTTCTGTGCAGCCGGGGAAGCAGTTCAACTGGCCCTGTTGCCGGTGGTGGCCTGAGGACGAGTCACTTGGAGATTTCCACGGTCAGCTCGTTGCTTGAGGAAATGCTTGAGTCGGGTGGGGCATCGCTCCTTGAAGTGGCCCTCCTCATCGCAATAATAGCATTTACGTCGAGGCACTGAGCTCTTCCCGGGTTCAGTACGTCGGGCCTTTAGAACAGCGATGAAGCTGGTGTCGCCTGGCACTGGGCTTGAAGACCGCCCGGAGCATGGGTAGCGAGGTCCATCAGGATGAAGGATGTTTCCTTGTTGGTGATGTGTAGGCCTTGGCATAGGTAGGGGGCGTAGGTAGGGGCCTTCCTTCGGCAAACGTAGTTCTGCACCTTGCGGTTGTTTAAGGATGAGATGAACTTCTCAATCAAATATACCTCGTTCCTCGTGTTTGCATCAGGATAGGCCAAGTGGTAAAGTACCCGCATGCGTGCGTGCAGCTTCTGCACGGACTCATTAGGTGGCTTGACCACGCAAGCAAACTGGGCCCTTAAGAACTGGGAATCACTCTCCGGGAGGAAGCGGTTCTGGTATTCATCC
>CBDDTI010000669.1:0-12055 GCA_965233585.1 bacterium | reverse complement strand
TCTGTACGGTATTTCGCGCTTCATTTATCGGTCGAAGTGTTTTACAGAAAGATTTTTCATTGAGCTTAATATGGGAACGCCCATTTCGTGCTCCTTGCACGGTTACAAATATGGCGATCAAAACTAACTGATTAGATCTGAAATTTGCGTCTGCTTATAAAGCAATGAGTGCTGTCATATGTATTACTAACCATTCTCTTAAACAGTTATATTCCACTTATATTGTAAAATGCTAACTACCTCAGATTTGTGATTGTTCTGAACGCACGTGAAAGACTTCAATTCTTGCGACCAACTTTGATGTCTGGTGACAGGAAATGCCCCAAAATTTAAATAACTTTCAACAAATGAGGCTGCTCAGCTGAAAACTTTATCGCTTTTGTTGAAATTTGCACTTGTTGTTTCAGTGATCTTTGACTCTGAAGGATCGTTGTTGTTAGAATTTGACGGGGTCACGTGAATTGTGTGCGTGTTGTTTTTGCGACTCCGATGGATCGCTGTTACTTGATTATGTCTCATATGCAAAGATTTTTTTAAACTTTTTTTTTTTGGCAAGATGGCTGTTGACAGAATTTTCGCAAGGTCAATTTGCGGATGGCGTTACCTGAAAACAAAAAAACATTTCATATTTGATGCTTTTGGGAGAACGTTGCTCACTGAATTTGTTAGAATCATTGAAAACAAAGAACATTTCAGTTTAACGAGGTCATCTGACGCTTGCACGTGTTGTTTTCGTGGCTTTGATCCGGCAAATTTGATTGCATCATTTTAGCGAGGGCACGTGATATTTGCAGGTGTGCTGTTTGGGACTTTGATCCCGGAGGATCGTTAATTGTTGGCTAAAGCAAATATTTTTTCACTTGTTGTTTTCGCGACATCGTTGGTGATGAAATTTGATGGCATCATTTGATAAAAAGGAACATGTTGTGATTGGCGCGCGAACGTGGTTTGAGGGCTTTGATCGATGGCATTTCTTGAAAACAGAATTTTTCTTGGTTTCGGCGTTGTTGATAGAATTTGATGGCTTACGTGAAAACAAAGAAGTTTTATACTTGTTGTTTACGGGAGATAATTGCTAATAGAATTTGATGAGATGACTTGCTCTTTTTGCTTTCGTGAGAACGTGGTTGATAGAATTTGAAGGCGTTCCTTGAAACAACAATTTTTCCCTTTTAGTTTTTGCGAGATCTTTATTGAAAGTATTTATGTTGTTTCTGCACAGCCAATGTTGATGTAATTTGACCCAATTACGTGCAGTGAGAACAAAGAAGATTTTGTGCTTGTTACTTGTTGCCTAGCCAGAGTTCAGAATATGTTGAGAATATACCCTGAGCGGAGATTTTGTTAAGGCCATTTTTTTGCGTGTTGATTGAACATGAACAATATCAAAACCATTTAATTTTTTTTAATGAACTTTTTTTTACTCTTCGTCTTAAAAAACTAGCTAACAACACTATAAAGCTTTAGCTAACAGGACGTGCGGAAAGCACGTTCAGAAGGTACGTGCAGTGAGCACGTGCGCAAAGCACGTTATGTCTTATATCCACGCCGTTGTGTTGTCATAATGGAACGTTTTCGAAACCACGACAGCAAAGGCAACGGGAACGTCACCAAAGAAAAGTAATAATGAGCTGTGCACGTGCGTCATGACTCTTGGTACATTCCTTTGCCATCCTCTGCAAGACAACAACGTGAAATGACCAAATTCTGCTTTGTCTGGAGAACGTGAACAACGGATACTAATTTTCTAAATTTTTATTTTAAATTTATCGCTGTGGTCCGGGTTTAGTTTTGCGATATTTTTGACAGTGATAAGCAAACTATATGACTTAGTAGTATTGCGAGATTCGTAGCAAAAATAAAGTCAATTTGTAATCGACGTTGTCCTCTGCGTCGCCTTCGTGGTTTCGTAAACTCCCTAACGTCTGTATATCATCTATCATCTGTATATCACCTAATGTCTGTATATTATCTAATTATGCACTTTCTCAGTATCAATTTATTCTCAGTTTGATTACGTATACTGTGCTCCGGTACCTACAGAAACAACCCTTTAGTTCCTGTGTTAGCCAATTTCTTCATGGGTCCTTATGAAAAGCTCTGGTTAAATAATTACACTGATCCCAAGGGGCTACTCACTTCACCTGCATTCAGGACTTCCAGAACATGGCTGCTTTGTTGTCGTCTTCGTCATCCCCTTTGGCGGATCGGATCATTCACATTATTTGGCTAAGGCTGCACGCGACCAATAAAAGCAACTTTGTTGTTCATGACCTACCACTGGAATGATATGTTGCTGAATTAAATTTTCTTCATTTGAGGTTAACCTCGGATCAGGCGTCCGTTTTTTGGAAAGGGTGAAGGGAAAAGAGTTTCAGGGTAAAAGTCGCAGGTTACTTCGGGGTTTGACTGAAGACATTTCGCCAAAACTGGTAACAATTGTTTTGTCGATTTCAGTGCATTCTCGTCCTCAGAGGCCGCGCTCCTTTTGGTCAGCACCAAGAATCGCGACCTCTGGGCAGGTCCAACACCGGAAGTCCGCGATTCACGGACTTCACTCTGCGTATGCTCATAGTGAAGTCTAACAAATCTGATTGGTTCTGGTCTCAATCTATTGTGTTTACAAATCCATTCAAAACCGGAATGTCGTTAAACCTGACCAGAGGTCGCATTTCTTGGTGCTGACCAAAAGGAGCGCGGCCTCTGGGGACGAGAATGATTTCAGTGACGATATGCCCGTGCTCGTTTGTCATGCAACAGCCTGCTGATTAACCATGCTTATCTTTTGCCCTACGCTTATACTGGCAGAGAATTGCCCAGGATATTATGTTCCTCTCGCACAGAGAATCTCTGTCAATAAGATATAACTGACCTGATCACTATTCCAAGTGAAAGACATGGAAAAGCCACTATATCTGGGTAGGTCTAGGTGTATCCAAGGCCACAAAGTTGCCCTCAATGAGATCATTGCCTGATTTTGTCAAGAAGAATCTGACCGGTTGTTCAAATCCCGATTAGGATAACACTACACGTATAAAGAAACAATATTAAACATAAATCGGCTATAGAGCTACCACAGACACTGGCTTGCATAAGCCAAATGGAATAACTGACATTGATTGTTTTCAACCAGGACACGGGATGGTAGTACAACATTGACGCGTAGCGTAGGAACATAGCCAGGTAAAACACTTTCGACAAGAACTATATTAAGAGCAAAAATCAGTTCGGCCTGTTGTTACTTCAGTTCAGTACACTTTATACCTGACTCTAAATTGCGTAAGTAAATGCACGCGTGTAACACAAGTCAAATTAAATGACGCAAAATCCATCCAAATGTAACACGTGTAGCACGTGCTCATATACCATGATCCCTAAGCCAATGAAAACTCATGAGTTGCATTATTCATTGATCAAGGTTTTAATGAATACAGTTATTCCTTAGGCAAATGTAGAATATTGAATTAATACGGTAATATGTATAAATATGGTTACATATAACTATCCTTTACGTAAAGTACTTAGAATATTTGAGTCATTTGGTAACACAATTAATAAATAATAGCAATGTGTATAAACTGACTACGGTTGAAAACAACCAAAGTTATGACAAAAGAAACTAGTTGCATCCCACTTGCTCTGAATAAAGTATTCTTAAATTACATTTTCGGATTACAGACTATACTTTGTCTGCTACAGACACATAACGTTCATTTGTCATAAATGTCCTGATGAATTGTACATGAACTTTTGTCATTTTGTAAACCCGTTTCTGCCGCCAACAAAAAAGACGGCTCCACTGAGGTGCCCAGCACCTATTTACGACCTCTATTTTGATTCGTTCTTGTTAATTATCTGCACCTCTTTTTTTGTTAAGACTAGGGATTAACACTGGTTTGTATTGTTTATCCATTGTTTCGTCTGGCCAAACTGGACCCTTGTAAACAGTGCGTGCCCAAAAAAAGGCGAAAATTACAAGGTCTAAATCTACTTCTCTGTTTAATGGAACCATAAAGTTCGTTTAAAAATACTATTATGCAATGTTGTGTTTAATCGTTTGCTATCAAAATAATACATAGGAAGCACGAGATGCATGAGATGTTCTTGCGAAATCAGGTCAATCTTTGAATATATCCTTAATATGTCGCCTTACTAAAAAGAGTTCGAAATTTACAAAGTACGTCAAAAAAGTGAAAAACGTCAACGAAAAAGCAGAGCAAGTTTTAGCTTTTGCTTTTTTATGGATGTACAGTTCAAAGCAAAGCTCTATAGTGCTTTCCCAGAACACTACATAAATAGAATAAACTCTACGAGTTCTTGGCATTCTTGCCATATATTAAATTGATTTAGAAAGTATAGTTCCTCGTATGGGGACAGCTAAATTGTAACTTATCTTAGAAGGTCCTCCTAATGATCAAATCCTTTCACAATGATCACTGCATGGTCTCGAATGTCCACAATTCTTCTCCCTTCTGCGTTCACAAACGACTGTTGTTTCCAAAACTTCAAGATCTTTCTAACAGTTTCCATTCCTTCGTTTTGTCGCAGTTGTACTCGATTCGTTAAAAAATCCAAGAGATAGTTCCCTTCGCGTGAAGAGCTGTCGAAAATGGTTGTGATGTCAAGGCTGTTAGAATCGCCTGGACACGCGAAAAATTTCCACCCTCTCTTGATCGCTACAGAAACGACATCCTTATTCCTGGGGAATGAAGGGCTCCGCTGTTCAGGGAATTTGCGGGCGAACTTCAGCATAGGGTCGTCTTCGGCTTGAGCGATGGAGATGATGATGCCTGCTTTGCCAAGCTCTTTCTCGTAACAGTGGACCAGTGCTTCTTCTACTTCCACGTAATAGATGCTGTGTGTGAAATGAATCAGATCAAAGGTAACGTCATGTGCCTTCTTCTGTGACGTGTATTCTTGGAATGTCGTGGGCATCCATTCAAAGTCAATGGTTGCTCGTCCTTGGAAATATTCATGCAGCTTCTCAGTTTTTGAACGAAACCTGTCCAGCCTGCCCAGGTGTGGTTCAACGACCCGGTTCATCACTGCAATGGCTTCTCCATCCACGCGGCGCTTGTTGTCAGTCAGGGCTTTCAGAATGTTGATGTCATTTTGACCCTCTCCGCTTCCAACACTGAGCACACGAAATGGTGAACCGTTTGACGTACGAGTGTTCAGAATCTCACAAATTCCTTCGTCGATCAGAGGAAAGATGTGCTCCTTGATGCAGCTTAAAATGGTACTCTCTTGGTTAGACAATGCTAGAAAGCTTTGAAAGGAGTGGGAATTTTCTTCAGGATTCGAAGAGAAAATTGAAGTCTTGCGTTGAGGCATCTTTCAACTGTAAAATTAAAAAAAAAGAATAAGGTCTATTTCGTCTGCAGTATTACTGAATCATAAATAAGTCATCCGAAGGTATAGTTTTAAAGTAAAGCCTTTTGTGCAGAAACGAGAAGACGAGCACTTTTAAATTAGCATAAATGACTCAATAACCCTGTTATGCATGAGAGTAGGTTGGGAGCGGGCAGGAGAAAGTGTCAGTGCTGATTAAAACTTAGCAGCGAAAACAACAGTCATCTATAGCGTATGAGTTTTCTGACTCTTCGAACAATAACCAGGGGACATTTGGCGTGACATGTGTTTGTTATAAACATCTCGTATCTAACAATGGCAATTGGAATAATTGTTTTAATTGATTTTTCAATCGACTTGATAATGTGGACATCTCGTTTTAATGGTGTCTTAAAAAAGTCGGAAAACTGTCGCCCGTTAATCACTTTTTCAGCTGATGAAGCATGTTAGGAAAGTTAGCAAGACAGAGTATTTCGCCTTCCATCTCCGAAGTAGTCTTTTGCCGCTTTTCACGTGACGTCATCATATTCCAGATGAAAGGAGCCACGTCATGCCTTGCACATCTTGAAAAGTTAAGCCCAAATTTTACGAGGTCGTCGATTGTAATCCATTTTAATCTTCTCCATCCTTAACCATCCTTGTTTCATCATGGTTTCTTAATATCTATTTGATGCTTTTTTTTCAGTTTTGAATTTGAAGGTAATGTAATTTTGTATGTGGCGAAAACATTCAAAATAACACCTGACGGAGCTCATTTAGTTTCATCAGATATTGTTTTGGTCAAAGGTTAATTTAAAATGAACTCTTAGGTTAGCCGTTTAATCAGTCTTAAACGGGTCTGATCAAATGGAGCCGCTTATTAGATATGTAAGATCTGTCATCTGAAAAATTTACCGATAGCTAAGAAACGAAAAACATCGACACTAACAGCAATATTCATTCATGGAGATTTGAGAAAAGCTTTTCATTTCACTAATCAGTCTTCAAGGACGAAATTGAAATGTCTCAATCACTAAAGCTTTTTTTACGAGGACACCTACAATACCAGATTTGCCTCTTAATTAAATTTTCATAGGCCAAAAGTAAATAATAATTATGGGACCTCTACTTTCGCTTTTGTTTCATCTCAACTTTGGAAACTATTCCAACAAATATTAAAAGACTGCCGTATTCTTCTTTCTGTAATCAATATAAACTATACCTTTTAACCATGCAATCTTCCGAACAACCTGTATATTAGCTTATCTATGATCTGCCATGTTTTTATGCATTTACTGTTCATATATGTATATAATTTCTATTTTTATTGTAACTAATTGATGTGTCATGCTAATTGTTTTGTACGTGTCAGTGACCAACACGAAAGCTTATGCTACTTTGGTCACTGAGCACAATTTTTCTGGATATGTATTGTTTAATTTCTTTATTTTGTATTTCTTGTAATTTCTGTAAATGTTGATAATGTTATATTTTGTAAATAGTGCATAATAATAAAAAAAATCTGAAATCTGAAAAATCTCTGAGTTGGAAAAACAAGCAAAGTTAATGAGCAAAGCTGAAATTGGGACAAAAACTGGACTATTTCTTCATTTTCTGTGAAAATTCGAAATTTTCATCGAACGTTTCTGCTTGTAAAAACACCGACCTCTAAACAGTGGCTATTTTTATAAAACTTTCGTTCAGGACTGAGTTGATATGCCGAACCTGGATGAAACTATGTTTTTTGCTCTTGACGAAACCTTCCTACTAAAGCCTAAATTTTTCTCCAATGTCGTTATCTTTGAGAGGTTCCACTGCAACGTGGTACATAGTTCTTTGATATCAATTTTAACAAGATCGAACTTTTGGTTAAACAAAGGGGGAGATAAAAAGTACGAACAGAGGGGAACACAGTCACTTTCAGGAAATATCACATCTAGATTCCATACACTGGTGATCACTAGTAAAATCGCGACGAGGCAGTGGGTGCTATTAGTTGCCCACTGTCCTCGAGATATGCAATAAAGTGAAAGTATAGATTTGATGTCACTTCACTAGCACTGAGATTGTACAAAAAACAACAAGGCCACAAGCGTTTGAGTTTCCTCAGACAACAGCTAAAGGAACTTACCCCTGACGATCAAACGACCCAAAAAATTGTTAAGCGCAAAATGACCAACGTCAGTCTTCACTTTTGAAGTAATCACAGGAAGGCTTCTTCTTGAGAATGGAGAAAATAGGGTAAACGTTAGCATTTATATAGCGCTGGTAAAATTTCTTGCACATGTTTTTTACGCGTGCCAGTGACATTTTTATTAGATGGCATTAAAATAATTCTTGTTTTGATGTCAATGTGTAATTTTCAATGTATTGAATTGATTGTTGACAGGGTACTTAAAAGGTGCCGCCCTTAGGGTCACGTTCAAGCATTGATCACGAAACTTTAAGTTGAACATTTTTTTCAGGTTCGAGTTAAATTTCCAGTTCACTTCGGGAAGCGTATCATACACTGTGTTGCGTTTAATCTAGCGACTGGCTTCTCTAAATAGCGTTACTGACACGAGTGAATAAAGTAGTCACGGTTACGTAATAAACAGGTTAATTCTGGTTTTTGCCTTTCACTCATTTTTATTACAAAAACCGCGAAACAAACAAGGAACAAAGACACAAACAGCGACGAAAACAACAGATTACGGAAATGCCAAAAAACCGCAAAAATGCAGCGACTGGTGAAAGCAAACGCGTTACGATTACGTAATAAACTAGTTTAGTTCTGGTTCATTTAGCGACTGGCCTCTGTAAATAGCGTTACTGACATGTGAGTGAACGCGTTACGCCATTACGTAATGAACACATTAGTTCTGGGTTTATTTAGCGAGTGGACACTGGCGAATTGTTGGGGAAATCTACCGAATGCGGGGAAGTGACTTGAGATGGACTCCGTCTGTGATGGACTCCGTCCGCATTCCGTCCAGGGGGAGTAGAAATACTCCTAGCCGCTCCACGCTACAGAAACCGGAATAAGCTCCGGTAGCTATGAGCCAGTCGGCTCTAAGACGATTTCAGTGAAAAGCGCGCGTTACTGAGGAACGAGGAAACAAACAGCAGCAAAAACAACGGAATACAATAAACGCAAAAATTTAGCTAATTTAACAATGCTAAAGTTAGTTTCACGGGCACGTACGCAATAAACGGCAAAACACAAAAACAACTTGTACATACACTAAAAAAATTGGGTGTAAGTGTGCGAGCCGCTTCCCGTTACCCTATTTCAGACCAAAATCTGCGATTTTCTCTGCCCTTTTTATTACCTTTAAAGGAATCTCCTGTTTCAGACCTGCCTTTTAGTCAGTTCCCTAGTTCAGAACAATGTTTTTAATCTTTTAATAACTGGGATAGTTTCTTCTACAAGAGCATTCCTAATTCAAAACTAGAGTACAAAAACCATACCCTATTCGAGATCAAAATATGGACAGAAGCGACACCTTATTTCTGACCAAAATACTTAAGACCATACCCTTTTGGGGACTCACATTCCTATGTAGCCCATTTAAGGGAGTACCCCCGGTTCTATGTTACTGTTGGAGAACGATTTGATCAATTTGCCTACAAACTTGCGCATCAAATAGCGTTCAGGTTAGTACAAGATGTATAAGAGTTAGCCTTTGTAATTTACTATAGTAACAGTTTTTTCCCTATCTTTACTTTTGGATATTCATTACGTAATATTCGTTAGGTCTGAGCTATAAAGTGCACCCCATGTAGACGGATCCATTGCTAAGTTGTTTTTAGGAACAGTCACCCATTTAATCAGATAACAGACAATGCGGAATGAATAGAATGTTTCTTACATCAAAATAAGCCAATCTACGTGTATGTACACATAATATTCTTATAGAAAATTTCTGACTTTCACGCACTATAAGCTTCATCAGACTGTGCTCGGCGTAAACACATGAAAAAGCGAGTTTCCGACATCTAAAGTTACCGCGCACATATTTTGCCAAAAATCCAGCCTTATTTGGTCAATGACTTGTTTTCGCATAGCTTCAGGATCAGGTAAACAAGAACGGCTTCTGATTGGCTAGTTGCAAATTTGGGGGCGGTAATGGGTCATCCAAGTCAAATATCAAGCTGGGGGTAGAATTTTTGTTATTCCACCCTTGACTTAATGGTTATGAAGCTTTATGAGGAGTCATCGAAACTTTTCTTTCTTTTTTTTTTTTTCCAAGTTAAATACTCGAGGTCACTACTGTCGGACTGTCGGACTTCTCGGCAAAGAAACGCGAAAAAAACGTCGATGTAATAGTAATAGGTTTATAAAAGCCTCGCTTGACTGAATGAATGAATGGATGAAAGACTTAATTAAAGTGCCAATAGTATTTAGCTGAAAGAAAACTAATTGGAGACACTATTGACGCATTACGATATACCTTAACCACATAAAGCTAAACTCACTCAGATTTATTGCTTAAAGTCAATTAACAATTTAGCTGTGGCGCCCTTTTTGTCTTTGGAATAGTTTCCCAGGTACTAAGTGAATAGAATATGTTAACTTGTATGACGCTCGCTTTTAGTTTCTAACTGTTAGTTTATAATATACTTTGTTTACCCTAAACGTCCGGCGAAAACTCCTTTACTGCTAAATAAATAACGAACTATCAAATAAATGAAAAACTATTCAGTTTAAGTGTCTAAGTACCAAGCATTAAGTTGTTCAAGTTAAGGAAACTTGAAATTACGTTTACATTGTATCAGTACACTAAACTCGCAAACTGGATGCCGTTTCCACAACAGTGATTTGTCAACACGAAGATGACCAAAGGTAAATGCCAAACAACTTAACAGTCAACCTAGTTCCCAGGGTCTCTTTCATGTTATCTGCCCCTCTGGAAGGAGCGTGAATAGACCCGGGTCCCTCCTCGGGAGGAGGTGAGAGACCCTAGGAACAAGGTTGAACAACAGTCAACACTTATTGATCAACAATAAAAGCAAGTGACACACTCAAACACCAACCCACGGTCTGGCCAGTACCTTACGCATGCGCACAGCCATATCACCCGGGCATTGGCAGCCATGGACAGACCGATCGCAGTCAAATTACACAAAAATGCAAAGTATTAATTCCACACTGATTTTTCATGAAGAGAATATAATTGACGCTCGAGGTTCATGTCGCAAACAAAAAAAATGTTTGAGCAGAAGACAATTCTTACTAAAATGGAGAACATATTTTAACTGTATATTTACGCCCGGGTTTTCGATTCTCAACGAGTGGGTTGGGAGGGGAGAGATGGAGTCAAGTTGGATTTGGGCCTCTTATAAAACTTAGGCAGGTGGTGATAATGCCTCTTTTACGGTCAGTAAAATGGCACTGATTCATTCTACAACCACATGTAGACCACGGTGTGGATCAGAACGTCGATTACGCCACGCATTTCAACAGGCCATAGATCCAAACATTGCAGTAACTGTTCGTTTACAGCCAAAACAGAAGAGTTGAACAATACCCCAACCTCTTTCCCAGGTTAGGTGGTTTGGTGAAGGTTAGGCCAGACCGTGGAGATGTGTAGTGTGACCATTGCATTCAGATGGTTATTATTCTTTCCCAGGGTCCTCTCTCTTCCTCGAAAAAAAATAGAGAGAGGACCCTGGGAACGAGCTCGCAGTTTCGAGTTTATTGATACCGGCTTTTTTTGTTTACATATTACGTAACTCATGCACGTGGAACACAGTAAGTGAAAGTAAGCAAATACACGTGTGCATAACACAAATCAAGTTGTAAAATTATTAATTCTGCCCAAGCGCAGCACGTGAGGGACACGCGATGGAAAGGACTGAAGATCAAACTCCAACACATTTACGTCAATGAATACTATCACAGTATTAAGGTACACTGCACAACGTATTGAACTCCATCCAGATCAGGAGGGGAAACTGACCCATACGTTGATTTATTGAGCCATATTATGGATATATTATGTGCCTTCATCTTTTGCAAAACGATATGGCAACTGCAGTTACCGATATTCGTATTGCGAAGTACTTCGGTAGATCTCCTTGTTACAATGAACGCCGATGTGAGATAAAAAGACGTCAACCGGAATAAGTTCCAGGTAATCGCTGTCTCGTCATCCTAATTTATGAATTTTAACTACGAGTTAAACCTAAGAGAAAAGAGCGGTTGGCAGAAGCCTAACTGAACATAAGCTCAGGCATAGGTCACTCAACTTTCGTTACTTCCGACACTTCACGGTAACAAACTCTTTCTTTTTTCCAAGAATTTTTATTCCCTGTCACCGAATAGATTTGAAAGATATAGAGTAGGCCTCTCAATATCAAATTTAAGCTCAAGCTTTTCTGATCAGTAAACAAAACAAATTTGATAGCAAGGCTGGTACTACGGCAAGGGCAATTGAAACTTTTATGGGCCAATATTTCGACTAGCAGAGCTAGTCTTCTTCAGGGCCAGTACTAATACAGAGAAAATAACGGCTCTAAATTTGAATTATAGTATACAATGGCAGTTAATGTTTAACTAGTAGGTAATATTATATATATAGTACAAAAAGATAAACAAATGTATGGCACAAAGCTATAGGCTGAAAATGTCGGTAAATAAAGAGTAACAAAGAGAGTAATAGAGTGATAATAGTAAATGATATATGGTACTAGTAGGAGAAAAAAAAATTATTACAGTAAATAAAACGGCCAAAATTAGCGT
>CBDDTI010000668.1:7500-9565 GCA_965233585.1 bacterium | reverse complement strand
CTGATCAGAACCTAGCCTGTTCCGTTTTTCTTTGGCATATTTTTATTGGCAATCTACTATATTCCCAAAACACCAGTCATGTAGTAAATCTCTTATTAACCAAGCTTGGTCAGAACCTTACTGGGAGAATATCAGCCCTCGTTCCTTTATCTACATGGACCTCACTTAAATTTGCTCAGTCCATACTGTCAAGTCCTCAATCCAATGTTCTACCAGTATGGCCCTCAGGCTTGATTAGTAGGATATAATTACATGTATATAGTGCATATTCATGTATACTTCTATAAATAAGAATTCTTCGAGTGTCCTACCAACATCCCAAGTGGTTTATCAGCCTATAACCCATAGAAACTTGTTGTCTATTGCTTTTATATAATAATTCAGAAGACGCGCGATTTTTCCGTGGGTTTACCGGCACAACAACACACAGATGGTTGGCCAATCAGAGTGTGCGCATTGATTTGGTTGTTATATAATATAGAATATCATCATTCATTGCAGGCTTACCATGTCTGTGGGTCTTGCTTTCATTGGGAAGTGCTTGTTGCTTTCTTCCAAATTGTTTTCCAATACTTGGTTACTAGGAAGGTTTAATAAATAGTCATAGAATGTTACAAATATTTTTGTATTATTAGGGAACAGTCATTATTCATCAAGGATGGCACAGCCTTTGAGCTTAGATTAAACTGCATGCTTTTAATTTTCTCAAGACTATAAAAATAATGTGAGACTGGTTCAGCCATATTGTAGATGCACACTGTACTATAAGGCTGAACTCCACACATGTATCTTTTCAATAACTAAATTGGTTAAACTTTATCATCAATAAGAGTACAGATAAAAAACCCCTAATTTCTGCAAATCATTGCCCTCTTTGTTGGCCTCTTAGCCAACAAAATCTTTGTCTGTTTTTCCTACATCTGTCCCCTTATTGGTGCTAAATTTCGTCATGACATAATTTGTCAAAGTTGTGCAGCCAATCCTCTCCAATCCTCTCCAATTTTCATCAATAAAAGGACAGACAAACAAAAAACAGACATCAAACAAAAACATGCAATAGTACTAGTCTTGCATGTGAAAAACCTGAAAAGAGGACTGAAATTAATGAAATCCTGGTGGACAGGATTAAGGCTACTTCGAAAAAATGTATTTGAGACTCTTCCTAGAAATTCTGGCACCATATAATTATGGTGACCCTATTTGAAAACTATTTTTGAAAAATAAGGGCCCCTATCTTACCTTCCAAGCCCTACCCTACCCAACCCTACCTACCCTACCCTACCCTAACTTGCCTCAACTTACCCTTCCCTACCTTAACTCAGCCCAATCTACCCTATCCCACCCTCCCTTCCCTTGCTCTATCCTTCCTTAACCTATCTTAACTCAGCTTGCGCTACCCAACCCAACTGTATTCCACCCTCCCTTTACCTTACGCTACCCTTCCCTATGCTATCTTACCTCACCTTACCCTACCCTGCCTTATCTTAGTGGCTCTTCCTCCCAGTAAACAATGACCAATCCCTTGGCCATGTTAGTTACCCTTTATTGGTTATAACTGGGGTTGCATCTCTATGAGAATGGATTGTGATACGTTGTTAGCTTTCTTGATAGGGCACATTCTGGTATTTGTAGGGCTCAATTCTTGTAGGTCTACATGCATGGCAGAGTAAATTCTGCATGCTCCTGCACTTGCTTTTCATCATGTCATGAAATGTGCATTTCTAAATTGTAACAACTTTGCTGATGGCAATATGAGAGGTGGGTTTGAGGGGTAAAATAGATCAGTAATTTCTTGAAAGCCCCACATTTTGCCCCCCTCAAAACAACAAAGATGAACACAATGCTAAATCAGATAAGTTTATATATCATGCCCTGGCTGACCCTCGGGCCTGGTTGTTTCGTGAGCCAACAAAATATTAGACTGTTTACACACCTATTTTTCTGTGTTATTGTTAAGTGCTTTGATTGCCATGTTGTTTGAGCCACCATCTTGAACTTTATGCACAAGCGAAACCTGGGGAGAGTGCAAAACTGCTGAGGGACTGCACTGCACCTCACCTCACCT
>CBDDTI010000668.1:2500-5000 GCA_965233585.1 bacterium | reverse complement strand
ATTATTGAAAACCCTTATTTGCGTTAATTTCAGTTAAAACTCTACTAAAAGAATTAAATTATTCACTCTCGATTTCTATGACGCGATAGAACTATCACCTCATAGAAATCTCGAGTTCATAATCTAATATACATGAAAAAATTACTCGATTCTGATTGGCTGAGAGCAGTGTAGTTCAAGTGTAACACGCCAGCGCAAAAAAAGTGTAATTCAGTGCAGAAAGTGTAACATCAGTGCAAATTACACATCGTAGTTCTGGGGTATGGGTTTCCTTTTATTTTGAAAAATATTCTTTTTAAGAGATAAAAGATATTGAAATACCCATAACATTTTTAAACAAAATGTTTTGAAAAAACCAATGCTTCGCCATATTCTGTATTTGGGGGTGAACTGTGTCATAAAAATATATATATATATTAATTCAATTTAAAGATCGCCGGAAATGTAGCGTTTTTCCCGAAGCGGAAGTCAGTTCCTTTACGCATGCGCTTTTGATCTCTTTCGCGCTGTGAATGAGTAAGATCTTTGCGCACTAGTTGTACGAGTAAGATTTTGACTTCTGAATAAAGTTTATGCAAGAAAGCTCTCTTCTCTGACATCGAGTTAATTTGTGAGTTTCTCAGAACAATGCTTGATCATAACCAATTTTTTCTTTCGATTGTTTCTTATTCTTTCTACCTGTTTGTCAAGTTTGCAGCAGTGTTAATTTTGAAAGGAAAAGCTGACGCGTACAAGAAGCTAATTCGCATAGTGAAAAAAGCGATACGTGTGTCTTGTTTCCCTTTTCTGCTTTTTCCAATTCTTTCTGCTTTGCAAGTAGCGTTACTCTGGTTTTTCTAAATTCCTGTCCTTCTTTGATGGCTGTACGTGGGGAAACCCTTCTTCCGTAAATAGCGGTGGGAGCTGGGTACAAACGACCGTAGTGTTGTTGGTTCATATTCTTCGCCTTTTTTTTTTTCACCACCACAATGAATGCGCACAGTATTTCGTCGAGCTCTCTCGGTTCAATGTGTTCCAATTCTTCGCCTTTTCCTTTCATTCTTATAAATTCTTTGAGTAAGGAAACATATCTCTTGGTTTTACTCAACGAGTTTTTGTTCGCTCTCTCCTCGATAAAAGTCTCCAAGGTTGTTTCAGGTGGAAGAAAACGTGCCGAAGCCATGTTTTGCGAAAAACACACCGGCGGGGTCGGAACGCTTTTGAATGCTGTGTTCTGATTGGCTAGTGGGTGATTCTACTCGATGCTCATTGGAAGATCGATCGAAATCGCGCTCTAAGCGGGCGTTGTTTTGTCGCCAGAAACTATCTCCAGAGTCGACGATATAAAAATTAAAAGGAGAGTCAGTCCTCTTTTCCTTCTTCTACCCGCTTATCTTCCTTTCATTGCCTTACTTTCTCTATTTTTTGCCCGCTTACATAACTTGGAGAAGGCCTAAAAGTTAAGTGAAATCAAGGTGAAATAAGGGTTCTTTAGCACCGTTTTCATAAATCCAGACATATATCGGCACAGAATAGCGAACAATGGTCTGGAAATGGGCTAGTTTGGTTCCAGATGCCTTACAAAGATCAACAGTAATTCGAAACGATGACATGTCGCCTTTCCGGGTCATTCAGTCATGTTCCGTGGTAATAATTATTGGCTCAGAATAGCGAAAAATGTTCTGGAAATGGGCTACTTTGGTTCCAGATGCCTTACAAAGATCAACAGTAATTCGAAGCGATGACATGCCGGCCTTTCCGGGTCATTCAGTCACTTTCCGTGGTAATATATGTCTGGATTTATGAAAACGGTGCTAAAGAATTAAAAATGGCGCCCTAAGCGGGCGTTTTTTTCTCGTCAGAAGCTATCTCAAAAGCCGACGATATAAAAATTAAAAGAAAAGTTACTCCTTTTTAGAACCCACAAGCGTGTTTTGGTTCTTTTGGGAGCCAGCATCCTGCGTTCGCTTGGATGCAGATATTTGGTTCCAAATCAGAGGATTAACCTTTGGTGCGCGCAGGTCCTCGACATTCTCGGGCCGCAAATATTGGTCTAACTTTGTTTTGAGCGCGTCGGCGCTCATTTTATCCCTGAGGAGAGCATTCATTAGCTCGGCAAGTTCGCCCTCGATAGCAGGGCCTGTTTTGTCCTTTAGGTTGAGGTCCTGAGATATGACCTTCAGTAAGGCCTTATGTCCGCTCTGCGGGGCTTCGGTTGCCTCTATATCCTGAGTCGAAGACTCTCCACGATCGGGTGGGTCGTCGCGGTCGGGTTCGGAGCTGTGATCATCCCCGCTAAGCAGCCTGGTAATGTTGCCATTCATCTGCTGTATCTGTTCTATGAGAAGCAAGAACTTGTCGTCGACATCGAGCTGCCTCGACCTAGCCGTTGTGCTCGTTTCCGCGGTCACATTCTCGGAGTCACTCGTACTAGAAAGCCCTAACTTCGTTAGGTCGAAAGCGTAAGCGTGTGTCAACTACGTGAACACAAAAACCTGGAGACTTGAAGAACTGACTAAGT
>CBDDTI010000667.1:7500-9442 GCA_965233585.1 bacterium | reverse complement strand
TTGTCCCTGGATCGAGCGGTTTGGGTTTGAATCTTGACCAGGGGCATTGTGTTGTGTTCTTGGGCGAGACGCTTAAGTCACACCGGTGCTTCTCCCACCAAGATTTAGAAATAGGTACCGGCGGATTTAATGCCGGGGTAACCGTGCGATTAAAAAACCCTATGCACGATCCGTTCGTATGGTACGGAATAAATTATACTGGGACGCAAATAACGCAATGCGACTTCCAAAACAAAGGAACTCTTACCAGTCCAGCCCGGCTTTTCTTTGTTTTGAATGTCCCACTGCGTTATTTGCATCGCAGCATAATTTATTCCGTACTATGTGACCGGATTGTGCAAAGGGTGCATTAGCATCCCATCCAGAGGGAGTAGAAATACTCCTAGTTACTTCACGCTACAGAAACCTAGATAGGCTCTTTCTCTGACTCGCATGCGGACCTTACCTTACCCTTTACCTTACATTATGATACAGATGTTTTTGTTCGCGATCTAAATTAAATTGTAAGATGAGGTATTCTCCGATATCAGCAAATTAACACGCAGAAAGGGCTTTAATCGCGGTCTCGGTAGTTAATAACGCCTACCTTTGTTATGTGATGTTTGGTGTTGATTTCTGGAGCTTTGATTAGAGAACACCAGTAGGTTGTTTTCTTTTTTGGTACTGTTACCTGTTAGATAATTTAAAAAAATAGCTTTAAGTGTAACAATACAATTACGAAATAGAAAACATGTATCGTGTTTCTATTAAGTTTTAGTATAATTCTACTAGCGTTCTATCACGTATGACGTTCACTGATTGGCTACGCTACTCAATATCTATTTAACAATATAATGCTTCCCTGGAGGAACTATCGGCTGATAGTTGCTCCGCGGAAATGTGATGTTCTTAAAACAAGTATTTGCCCGAGAAGCGAACATCAATTTTCCAAGGGACAACTATCAGACCCATAGTTCCGAAACATTAACACTCTTTTGTCTTTATTGTTCACCACTAAATTCTCTTTCGCGCGATGGTTAAAAAATCAGTGGAAACATTTTCAACATTTTGAGATGAAAGGCGAGAAAACAAAATGTAAATTAAAAAAAAAAAAACGAAAGGCAAAAGCCCCTAATACAATTTCAATTGTTTATTTTCTACAAAACGGCTTGTTTACAGAAAAAATTTCACCGACGAGTGCTATCCATCCTAGTCCAGTCCCTGAACTCTCCTTTCTTCCCGCCCCATATAGGGGCTGAACCCGGGCGGGCGAAAGGAGAGTCCAGGGTAACTTGCATGCGCATGCTCAGAACGCCGCCATTTTTTTCCCCCAAATCGGGAGAAAAACCATATTTGGAAGTACTTTTCAGATTTCGCTTGTGGCGTGATTTTCTGAATAATAACGTTCAAGCAACAATTTCTGCATTCAGATTGCTTAAAAACAAGTCAGTTAATTCATCCCAAATCAGTGGAATTTCACCAGTGCCACGCTAAACCACATTTGATTTGTCTTTTATCACAATATCAAAGATAACGAAAGAAATATTCGCCAAGATTTGTTGACAATTGAAAACACCGACTCGGACTTGAAAGTGCACGCGCTGCATTATGCAAATGACTGCTTGCACGCGTCAGACTTTCCTTTCAAAAACAACAAGAAAAAAATGTTTGGCAAAAGAGTAATAACGTGTACTAGTTGTCGATAAGGGTACAGACCACGATAAACCATATTTCGATTTTTACGTGTTTATGATTTTTACCACAATATCGAAGTCAAAGAAAATGTTTTCTTCAGAGCGCGAGCGTAAAAAGGCATTGCGTGACACATTGACACGAGCAGCGTGGTTGGGACCTAGTAATGTTTGATCATGTTTGATTGGTTTGTTCTGAGCATGCGCATGCAAGTTATCCTGGACTCTTCTTTCGCCCGCCCGGGTTCAGCCCCTAGAGGGGGCGGGAAGAA
>CBDDTI010000667.1:0-2500 GCA_965233585.1 bacterium | reverse complement strand
TTAGAGAACGCCCACCCGTGTAGCGCGGTTTCTTCACAGAAGGAAAAAAAGTTGTTGTCGGCTTAACAATATTTATATTGTTCTGAATACAACTGACGTCAGCTGTCTAAATACTTTGCCGGGTAGCCCAACAGTGACAGCAAAATAGTAATTACCGTTGACCCGATTTTTTCGATAAAGACTTGGCGTACCTCAATCTTCTTGTCTTTGGGGTCACAGGTGTCAAATTTTCTGTTAAATTTTAGCACAGTTTTGTCATCACTTTCCTCGAAGCCAGTGAGCACGTAGTTGTTTTCTTTGTCTAGCGGTGGCAAAGCTTTAGAATCAGCGAAACGGTCCTGGAAAGAATAACAAAGTTTAGCTTGCTATATAACTATCGCACTAGATGCTTATCTTGCTATTTTTTGCTTTCTGCAAGGCAATTACACCGACGAACTGCAAATTGAACAGGATGAAAGAGTCTGACAGGTCGAATGACAGGTCGATATTAGCCGTGACCCTCATAACTGCTACATAATGGGCCATGATTTAAAGTAATTAAAATATCTGATTTCCTTTGCCTTGATGTTTAAAATCATTTATAGAGTCGGAGTCGAGGTTTTGTCCTCCCTACTTAATCTAAATGAAACGCTTGTGAAACTTGTACCAGACTTACAATCTGTTGAAAGACAACGAAAGTGATCAGCACTGTCTTCATCATGAGATGACTGTTTCATTAAACGTTGCTGTGTTTTTTCTTTGTTAACATTGTTTTACACAACAATTGCTGCACGTTGGATACAAAGCCTTAACCTGACAAATTCCTAATAAATTTCAATGTTTCTGGGCAACAGCGTACTGGTGCACCACTCTACCTTCGTCTCTTCGCATTTGACATTCTATGAAAATTCGCTTGCTGAGGATGACTGTATGCAGATATTATGTCTTCTGTTTTCTGCTTAGTTCTGAAAACATTTATAAAGCTGAACGTGACATACGATTTGAAGAGTTTGCGCAACCCACATGTCAGGTTTATCATGAAGACAAAAGGTCAAATCTTGTATGGAAGAGTTTGACCCAGCGATGCAATCAGTTTAAATACCTACCGTCAAATAACCCTTGGAGTCTTTCACCCACCCAATTACTACGTCGCTACCGACCATCTTTCCGTTCCCTGAAGAGAAGCCGAAACCAACCCATCCGGTAGTAGCCGCCTCAACAGCGAACGATACAGTCTCGCTTTCCCAATCCACTGTCCAGTATAGCTTCATTAACTCTTGTGGGTCCAACACTGCGTGGTGAGCGAACTCAGAAGACAGATCAGCAGCACTGACTGAGACCCAAGCTGAAAATACTGCTACTACTAGCGAGAACATGCTGCTAGTTGACTCGTCAATGAGAACCAATTCGATCTGTTTGGTATCAAGTATATTTACATTTAAGATTTAAGCATTACGTAAGTAGTAATGGAATTTTGCTAGCTTTGAACCAAATCCCGCGCTGTGATTGGCTACCCTTAGATGACGCTATCTTGCCCTCTCGAGACTATCCGCTATTTCCGCAAGAAAAAAATTCCTTATAGACCCTTAACTTTAGTTGTTTACGAACCTTTACAAGCTAATTATAAAATCTCGCATTTGATTTCTGGAGAGATATATCCACTTTAAGCGAATTTATAAGGTATGTAGATCTGACGGATTGTCGTGAGATTTCGCCAGAACATTCCAGAGGAAATGACAAAAAGGGAAATTTTGATATTTAACACATTTTTCCCGTGGCGTCCATTTACGCAACACGTCTCGCATATTTTTAGCTCCTCCAACTTTAGATGTGAATATCTTGATAACCAATCAGTTATCGAAGAAGCCCGACAGACGTTTGTTGATTGATGCGATGTGAATGAGGCTGTGCAGTCACTTTGCTCGTACTGTGGAATCCGATACCCGATAATTTCACTAGAAGAACTCCCTGGTCATTTCACGCCTTACCTACTGCCTCCTGACACATAGTAAAACAAGACATTGCTAAAATTGTATTTTTTTCTTGAATTACATTTATTACGCTTTCTACTGATATATAGTTTGTTGGGATTTTATTGAAACTGGCGCGCGTACGATTTTTTTTCCCGAAGGGCACCCGCGAAGGTGGGAAGTAACCTTAATCGGCTAAGCTTGCCGAGTCAAGACGTACGTAGAGACTCTTATTCTAATTCGGCGAGTGTTTCTGAAACTAAACTCGCCGAATTAATTCTTTTTTCTCCTATAAAGACAGTCTCAGCCGTTCTCTTAGGTCTAAAGTAGTTTATAAGGCTAGCTGCTGGGATTCTGATAATTGCTATTTTGGGAAAACAAAACGTCGATTACATGACAGGAAAACGGAACCTTTCAATGCGCTGACGTGTAACAGCCATTCTTCTGCCATTGTTGAACATATGACCCAAACAGGCCACAGCATTAAGAGCGACTTTCTGAGAACGTCGAGAATCGGAAGACACTCACGAAAAATCGATTTTTCTTTTATT
>CBDDTI010000666.1:0-18452 GCA_965233585.1 bacterium | reverse complement strand
ATCTTTAATTTATTTTTAATTTAAAGAACAATTAACAAAATAAGAACAAATATATAAAATATTCAACTTAAAATATCAAATAATTATAATATCTTATATTAAATTAAATTAAAAAACATCAAATTTCTTATATAATTCTTTACAATAATTATATTTAGAATTAAAATGTTTAAAGCTCATATTATATATCCACAAAAATATAATTTCCAATATATATATATATAACTTTTCAAAATACACAAATTTAAATTCATTTTTCGAATTCCCGACGGATATTGAATCTTAAAATCAATATACATACTAATTCAAGAACAAAAAAATATATAAAAAAATAATATAACAATAAATATTAATAATAAATTATCATTATTTTAAATTTTCTTATTAATATAAAATATTATTATCATTTTTATTCTTAATATTAATTATTTGAATAATAAATAATAATAAAAAATAATAATAATTAAAAAAAGAACATAAAATAACAAAATATATTTATGTTAATATTTTCATATTGGGTTTTTAATATTAATAATCTTATTTTTTTCTAGATATTTTTATCAGGTTACGCTTATATGGTGGTTTGGGTTGGTGGTTTGGAAGTCTGGGAAATCAGAGTTTTATGCAATATACACTATAAAATATGAATTATTGTTTGCGTTCTGTTTTGTAATATTAAATATCTATTTATTTTAATTTGTTGGATCTTATTTCTATTTTTTCTGATTATTTCATCTATTTTAATATTTTTCATTTGTTTTCACCTATGTTCATCTATGTTCATCTATTTTCTATTTTCATCTATTTTCATCTATTGTCATCTATATTCATCTATATTCATCTACCTATCAATCTATCAATCTATCCTTCTTTCTTTTCTTTCTTTGTTTCTTTGTTTCTTTCTTTCTTTGTTCTTTCTTTCTATCTATCGATCTATCGATCCATCTATCTATCTATCTATCTAACCTAATCTAATCTTATCTTATCTATTCTATCCATCTATCTATCTATCTATCTGTCTGTCTATCTATCTATCTGTCTGTCTGTCTATCTATATAATTATCTCTAAATCTGAAACATCCATGAAACCTACATCAAACCTCCATGTATCCTCCATGGAACCTCCATCAAAATTCCATCAGTTAGACTGCATGAGAGAACCAGCAAGTGTAGATACAGGGGCCTTCAAAACCTCAATGAAACCCACATCAATCCTCCATGTATCCTCCGTCAAAACTCCATCAATTACACTACATGAGAGAACCAGCAAGTGTAGATACAGGGGCCTTCAAAACCCCCATGAAACCTACATCAAACCTCCATGTATCATCCATGGAACCTCCATCAAACCTGCACCAGTCAGACTGCATGAGAGAACCAGCGAGTGTAGATACAGGGGCCTTCAAAATCTCCATAAAACCTACATCAAACCTCCATGTATCCTCCATGGAACCTCCATCAAAACTGCATCAAAAATGTTCAAAAGGTAGTGATGCAAATGGATGTCAAATCGCTTGCAAATCGATCCAAAAAGTGTAATAGCATGTGTGCATTTTGATGTCGCTTTCAGTGGGCAATAGATTCATAGAGATATTTTTTTTAATAGATAGATCGACTTAATTGGATTATATAATTAGATAGAGATTAGCACAAATGGGTGGGACTTCCTCGTTTTTACGTTCTTCCGCCTGACGTGGCTGCAGAGGCAGGCTCAGGTTTCGGCGATGTTTTGCGATCATTTTGCGAGGGTTTTACGATCGATTTGACATCGGCCTAGAAAAGAATATTAAGGCCACAAAACGCCATCAATACGACATCGATCAGAGCATGAGGCTTGCAGAAAACGACGCTTGCCAGTTCATATGGTTTGACGATCAAAGAATTCAAGATACACACTTAGGGTTCGTTTCTGTTGGTGGTTTGGATATTTTTTATGGGTTTTGGAGCTGCGATATCCTAAGTTCAAACCTCCATCAAATTGATATCAATCAAGCCAATCATAAAAATACATCAAAATGGTATCAAGGCAAAATCCACACTTGACACTTGAAACCCTGGCCTTGCCAAAAAAAACGAAACCGCCAGGCAAAGAACACTTGAACTAAATAATTGTTCTGCAAGAGTTTGAATTTTCCAGAGAAACCAAAAGTAATACCAATCAAAGGAGATTGCCCACTGAAAACGACATCAAAATGCACACATGCTATTACATTCTTTAGTGTATATTTTACGTTTGGTTTACGATCGATTTGCGATCGATTTGGATTTGGTGGTTTTAGGTGCTTGTGGCAGTTAAGCCGTTAGATCCTCAATGCATGGCTGAGGTGCTTCCGCGGTTTGCGCAAGGAGCTCAATCCAGGTAGCCTGCCTATACAGCGCCGGCAGATCTCAACGGGTAAGCCGCGTCACAGTGATTTGTGGGGTTTGGTGCTTTTTTTTTTGGCGCCGCTTGCCGGCCTTGCATGACTATGCGTTTCTCGAGTTTTGCGATTTTCAAGCTTGGAGCTTTTTGGCTTTTTGGCGGCTTTAGGATCGCGTCGTGCGTGTTTAGGGGTTTGCTGGCTTTTATGATTTGGTTTCGTTTGGGTTTGGCGGTTTTAGGCTTTGGCGAATGCCGGCTTTGGCAGAATGTGCAAAAAGCGGCAAGACAAAGAAGGTACCAAAAGCCGCGCGTATTTGAAGGACGCGTGCTTGGTTGTGGGAGAAATTCCGAAAAAACAGCAAAAGATAGCAAAAATATCGGCTTTTACAGCAAAAATACATGCATAAGCAGCAAAATAAAAGGCAAAAGCAAGACAATTTAGGAATTTGAAAAGAAAATGCTGATTGGAGCTGTAAGAAACAAAAAAAATAACGTGCTTTTGCAGGAAACATTTGCAGAAAAGAAAAATGTGTTTTTAACAATTTCCATCGATTTCCATCAACCAATGTCCGTCCAATACATATTTAGTATTGCCGGGGATTTTGCGGTGGCTCATATGTTCTTACAAAATGCATCCTGCGTTTTACATACGCACACCTTTACGCGCACGTGCATCGCAAATCGCAGGGATCAACAGGTCGAAAATGTAAGTAACATGGTCATGTGGGGGCTCCCAAACCCAGCGTAAACACAGTGTTTCTCTACCCTGCGCAAAGAAAACAACCCCGCCAAAAATTCAGGTTTTTGCGGAGAAATGCATGCGAAAGGAAGAAGAAGAAGCGGCAAACAAACTGTGTGTTGGTGTCAGGGTGCATGGCCAAGGAAAGAAAAATAGCACAGCGAGTCTATTTTTGCATGAAAAATACATACAAAGTCAGAAAAATAGCAAACACACTGTGTTTTTGCAAGAAAATGCATGCAAAAGGGAGAAGAAGTAAGATCAATATTGAATTTTTAGATTTAAAAAGAAATAAAGCGCGGAAAATAGCAAATATATTTTCTTTTCGCTTACAAAAGGATGCAAAACCATACTCTGTTTTGCAGGAAAAATGCATACAAAGCAAGAAAAATAATAACAATATAGTGTTTTCTGAAGAAAATGCATGCAAAGGACGAACAATAGCAAATTCATTGTGTTCTTGCAGGGAAATACACGCAGAAGGAAAGAAAAGAAGCAAAATATGCCGGTTTTGGCCCAATTCATTTAAGGCGCAGGGGCAAAAATAGCCAAAAACGCTTGTTTTTTAAGGCTTCCGCTCAAGGCGCAAGGGCAAAAATAGTCAAAAACGCTGGTTTTCTAGGGCTTTCGCTTAGGGCGCAACTTTTGCGTCTTTGCAAACCTTGTGCCCTAAGGGGAAAGGCCCGGTATGGAAAAAACATATATAAGAAGTACTGTTAATCCAGGGTTTTGCCCAAGAAAACAACCTGCGTTGTCGAACCCTAAAAGCCTAAACCCTTTAATAAATAGAACATATATTAAATTTGAATTGAATATTAATAAGCGGAAAAAATATAATTCCTGATTGGCCAAATCCTGTTCAGAAGCCTTGAAATTTAATGCTAAAATCTACCTAATCTAAATAGAAAGCTCAAATCCGGATCTTCCAAATCTTATTTACAAAGATTGAATTTCAATACTAAAATCTCCCTAGATTTGCAACATGCAATTTATCTAAAAAACATAAAGCAAAATTATTAAAGATATCAAAATTTATCTATGTTTCATAACTTACTTATTAAATAAAAAATAAAAAACTACTAAATTAAAATCTCATTAAAACTTCAATATTTATGTTAAATATGAAAAATTAACATCATTTTTTCAAAGATTTTTTGAATCCGAAATCAAATCAATGCCGTCATCCTTGGTGTTGTCAATCGGAAAAATAATGGTAGTGGTGGTGTTATTGCTTTTTTATTTGTTGTTTGTTGTTGCGGTTGTTTTGAATATAGTTTTTGCCGTTGTTTTTGTATGTGTTGTTTTCTTTTATTATTGTTATTGTTATTATTGATATTTTTGTTGTTAGTTGTTAATGTCGTCAGCGTTGTTATTCTTGGTAGCGGTAGTAATATAGGAGGGGTTCATAATGGTACTTTTTTATTATAATTTTATTTTTCTCTTCGGGTTTCGGAATATCGATTTATTATTATTTTTTTTTATTATTCATCGCGAATTAATTTTAAAATGAATTTTTAATGTTTATTATTATATTAATATTATTATTCTTTTGGTATAATTTTCGAATAATGGTAATAAAAAAGGTTAGCCCTAGGTTACGTCTACCACCCACCGATCTTTATCTTCAAGTTCTGCACCTCCAAGAATCAACGCAGGGCAGCTTCGCTTTTGGCCGCGCGTATGGCTGGAGTCACAGCCAGGTTGAGTCTTGAAACAAAAAAAATAATTACAGAATCGCAGCAGATTGAGAATCTTACTCCATCTAAATTGGAAAGCAGGGTTTCAATACATGCTATGTACCAGCAATATATCTGGATACTTGCATTCCCCCTTTAAAGCTTTCGAAAGGAGCTTCAATCTTTATAATTCCAGCTCAAGCTACCCTATGTACCATCTAAGCATGATGTATAAATTGAAAAATTACGGGCTCAATCAGCACTGCTGCAAGCCACATCGATATGGGCATATAAATGTAGATCCGCCAAAAATATTATAGTGCCAGGCCCAGGAATTCTTCCAGCCTGTGCTAATTCATCATGGCACTGATAGTACCATCCATAACACGTTGTTGGTCCAGTTGTTGGCGCAATCAGAAAATGGCAGTTATATCGCGTATAATATACCGTTCCATAGCGCGTAATGATCACCTTAAGTGGAAGTTCTGGTAATGCAGGTGTAGGAGCTCTGCATTGCAGAGTTTGATATTAAAGAGGTCCCAGACGAGGATTGCCTGGAAGAGCTTAAAGTGAGCTCCTCTCGCACCAAGTCCTCTTCCTGGTCGATTTCTTTCCATCCGGCTTCATAATCTGGCATCGATGTATCATATACTCGCAAAGCAGCCAATACATTTGTGAGGTCAGTAGATTGTGAACTTGTTGGTTTTTCTGGTTCTGGATCTGGTTGCGGAATATTCCGATTTGATCTCGGTGCATCATATTGAATTAATTACGAATTGACATGTTCTGAATCTTCACCTCACGTGGCAGTGGGATTTTCTTCCATCGAAAATTCAAGTCAATCTCGTCGAGATGGCTCATTTTCCTCCACAGCATCTTCGGCGTAATTTCCAGGATGAGCCCGAAAAACATACTGTCGTATGACAAATTCGGCTCCCCGTATTGCAACATCCAATAAATGCTGTGCCACCAGAATAAGAAAGATAACCAATAGGGTATAAATCACGATAATCTGAAAAGAAAATGATGTATCCGCATCAATTATTTCTCCTTTTTCCGCTTTTGAAAGAGAAAGAATTACAATTAAAGTAATAAGCTACAACACATGCGTTATTTGCGCATTTTTTTTCAACTTTTTGTTAACCAACCGGTCGTCCTTCTTTAACTTTGCATTTTCGTTTTCCTTCTGGACCAAGTCAAGCGTATAGCTTTGTTATATCAGCATCCATACATCTCTTTTGGTCTCTGCGTCGCAGAGTTTGGAGATTTCCATCCCAAGGAAATGTACCAGAGTACTGGATACTGGTTCAGGAATTGTTGAAATTCAAATTGATTGAATTTGGTTCTGGACGGCCAACACGAGAGGTTTTGGCACTGCAACCAAGAATGCGTCCACATAAATTATCAAGAGCCCAGGGACCGTCAGGTCATCTTCATCATCAGCATCTTGAAAACTCCATAGATTTGGTTCAGATTAAAAAAGCTCGAGGACAAAATTCATGGATCTCCCTTCATGTTCCCCCTCAATGTTAAAGCCATTGATAGTTTCATCTCTAATCAAAACCCCCAAATTTTGGAGATCGACGGAAGCCGTAGATGACTTTCTCAGGCTTGTAAAGGACGTCTTTTCGCAGAAATTTCTTTTCAATGATGAGGTATGGAAGCTTCACCAACAGCAAATCTTCGTCCTCTAACTGGACCATTTTGGCATTAAGAAAGGCTATTTTCCCATCAAGAGTTATTGCGAACCATTGGCCACGGGCAGCTATCCAGACCAAGATATAGAGAGCTGAAGCATCAGCTCCACTACTGAAATTATCGTCTTCTTCACGGCGGGGTTCTAAATTTTCACGTGCAACCCACCGTATTTTCTTTTTGCCTCCATCAAGGCAAGATTTTCTGGTGAATACTAGCTTGGACGGTATATATTCGATCTCCTTTCCTTTCTTTTCTGCATCTTCTTTAAATTTTCGAAATTCTTCTGGGAACATTTCACGAAAAGCTTCTTTCTTGTTCAGCAGGAACTCAACTTCGTTGCGGCAGGAAGGCATTCCTCCCAATTTTCAGCTATTTCTCGGGAAGATAGGATTTTAGTCTGCAAAACTTCCTCCTCCTCGTTTGGCATGACCGCGCACTTCTTCCAGGGCCAACCCCACATCATTCTCCACCATTCTTCTCATCTCTTTTTCAATCACTCTCAAAATCTTTATTCTTCTTTTCTTTTCTTCCTCCTCTTCATCCTCAACCTGATCTTTCTCCTCCATCTTTCGGATCGTAGACTTTCCGCGCAATCTTCGCCTCACCATGACTGCATCAGCTGCTTCTCTTTCCAAGGCAATCCAACCTTCCTCAGCACCTGGAAATTGTGCAGATTTCATGATGAGGTTAGTGATACGAGGACATTCATCTTCAGGTAGGATCCAATGACCATGGTCTTCAGGTGACGGGCAAAGGTACTTAACATCCTCCGTAAAAATTTCAAAAACACCACGGCACCATTCCGCTTCCGTTTTCGGACCATGGTAGTAGAGAGGAATGGTGGCCAGTCGGGCCTTTTTCCAATTCGAACCGCGCGGTTGAACCCCTTAACAAACCTTGTTGCCCAGGGCCGCCAAGATCCAGGAGTTTCAGCTTGCAAAAGAACTCGGATCTGTATAATATAATTTGATTGTTTTCACGGCACATTCAGCACGAACATTCGATCGAGGGTCATCACCAGGGGTTCTAGTGAGGTGAATTCCACATTCACGACCCCAGACTTTAAACTGGCCTTGGAATTCATGCCCTTGGTCACTGTATATAAGGCCTATAAGAAATCCATCCGCTCGTAATCGAAGAAGCATATCCATGATCACCCTTATCACTTCCTTGGCCTTTTTAGAGCACATCTAAGAGGCATGTCGAAAAACCCCAGTCTCAAATTCTGCAGGCTTTTCTTCTTCCTCACCTTCTTTCCTTTCCTTTAATGATTTTTCTTCTTTCCTTTCAATTTCGCCTTCTGGGACCTTTTGAACTTCAGATTTTTCATTTTCATCTTCAGGATCATCGAAAACGCCTTAAACTAGCTCGTGTTCAACTAGTTCATCTTCGATTTGTAAAATTAGGTGCTTCTTCTTCCGGATCCTCCACTTCATCCTCCTTCAAAGGTGAACCCTTCGGGACTATCCACGTGAAAGTTCCCACAAGGATATAGGCGGTTTTCTAGCCTCCAGTATCATGGGCTCGGACAAATGGTCCACCAATATCAACTGAAAGGACTCCACCAAGAGGATGTTTGACTTTTCGATGGGGTGGCTGTTATTGAAAATTTTGTTGGCATACCAAACAATCGCGACGAAAAGGCACATAACCATATTATAGATGTTTTTGCCAGCTCAGCGGCGCGAGCTTTGGTTGGCAAAGAACAATCTGGGTGAGGAAGGTTTCAGTAACCATATTCATAGTTCCAGGTACACTGGGACGTGAAAGTCAGTGCATATGTGGAACCAAGGTAAAAACTGCATGGGACGCCGCGCATTCAGGAAGTCAAACAGGTCAATGCAACCAGGTCTAAAACTGCATGGGACGCACTATGTAGAAGTGTTACTTTTAGATCCCTGGCAGTGCACTTTTCTATTGCCAAATTTTCCAAATCCCCATCAGGACGCGTGTGCACAATTATGTCCCATAATCTTAAAAATATATGCCAAATTTTCTAAATCCCCATCAGGACGCGTCTCCACACATGAATCTCAAATATGTCTGAATAATAATCTGAAGGAATGTTTCTGGTGGCTTTCCTGAAGGAATTTGATAAGGAGTGGAAGACTTCGGGATTCGAATGTTGCTAAGTGAATGTACAGTTAGTACGGGCAAATGTTGGGCGATTCCGAACGAGGTCCGGACGAGGTGCAAACGAGGTCCAAACGAGGTTCAAAATGTCTCAAACAGCAGCCCCTGTTGGAAGGTGTTGTTCTTGTTTCGGTTCTTGGATTGTACTTATTCCTTTGTTCTCTTTGCTCTTACTTGACGCCTACTCCTCTACTCCTCTACTCCTGGTTGTTTGAGCCGCTTCCGTTTTATGGCTTTGTCTTCGTCTTCCTTTCTTCTTCTTCTCCTTTTCTCTTCTGCGCTCTCGCGGGCTTCCACCTAGAATGCACATCAAACTCCCTTGGGGCCACCTCTTTATGGCCGGCGGGCTTGCCGGAGGCAATGAAATAAAACATGTCTCATTGCCAAACAAAGACTGGGAATAGACGCCACTGCATCATCCTTCTGATCCTTTTGCTTCTTTGCAGCCTTTTGCGATTGATATTCAACAATGGCCTCATCTAACTTCATGCGCAAGCGCAATTCTTTCCCATTTTTTGAATATTTTACTTCCCAAGCATCCAAAGCTGCCATCAAATTCGGGAAAGAAAGTCTAGTGATCTGATTATTCGGGACAACAGGACACCATTCAGTGATGTACAAATTCCATTATTACAAAGCTAAAACTCCCAAAACACAAGGGAATAGCTACAATTATCTGCATGGTATCCATGAAAAACTCACGATAAACCATCAATTGGAAAAAACACACACATGCTAAACACCAACTGGACGCAACATCGCACCGACTTCCAGAAATTTCTCCCCCACCTAGGACGCACATTTCATTGAAACGCTTTGACTTCCACAACTAGGAGTACCCATTTTGAGAGTTCAAATAATGATTTGATCTCATTGACATTGCATCGAGGTATTCGATGGCTTTCGACGTTGAGGATCAAGTTGTCAGCCATAGTCGTTGGCTTTGTTACAGTACCTCCGTATCAATCTTGTAAGAAGGTAGTTTCTTCAAAATTGAACTCCTCCTTAAGTTTCTTCCATCTTTTTATCCCAAAAGGATATATATTCCGGCACATAGTGCCGAGTCGACGCAGATTGTTCCAGCAGGAACCTCACAGGCTTTTGAATTTCTCGTGCTTGTCGTAGATATGTTGCAACCATCTATAGAAAGATGAATTGCCATATCAAGACATGATCTTCATCCAATTATCGTTGTTCCACAGGTGTTAGGTCAGAAAGACCATGTTCAGCTCCATGCCACGCTCGGATTGGTCGCGGAGCATTTTCTTTTGGATAATGCCGGAGGACCGATCTCGTCCTGCAATTGGGTCCGGCAATGAAGGCATCCACCTTGCCATGCATAACAGCGCAAAGGAGACCAAAATATGTTCCAACATCGTTTAGCATATTGTAGGACTTACCACGTTTCAAGCCAATCTCGAAAAAGTGATTGGTATCTCCCCCTTGCTACTTCAAAGCTCTTAACAAGATAAACCCATCATCTTCTCCAGCATATAGATATACCAAGCAGCCATCACGCTAAAGACGTTTTCTTTGGCGTCGATTGAGTGGCAAATTTTTCCGATCGCCCACATCGACCAAAAGTAGGTCTTTAATTCGTTGTGGAAATTCACGGGGAACAGGGTGGCTTTGGATCAACTCCTCCATCCACTTCTGCTCTTTCTCAAACGTCACACTTCTCATAATTCTTTGACTTCCCACCACCTCCATTTCCTCGCTCAAGTCCAAGGATCGAGCTCGTGGTAATTAAAGACATCCTTTATGGTTTTGCACTGGTAATAGACATCGGTGTAAACAAAGGATTTTCAAATTACCATTCTTCCAGCAAATTTCGCATAGGGAGTATTGATTCGACATCGGCTCTTTCAATCACCATAATGCCGCCAGGGGTCACTTGCAATGAAATCGTCTCTTAATTGGCTAGCATAATAGAACCACGCTTATAGGTTTCATTACCTTTTCCAAGACGTCGGGGTCGTAGAGGGCATGTTACACCAGAGCCTACAAGTCCCTGAAGACTCACATGGGTAATTTGGTTGATCTTAAAGATTTTGAATTTCAGCTGATCCAATTGGCCCTGGAGTCGTTCCACTACGTTTTCTGGAGTCAGTGGTGCTCCCAGTCGCCTTTGAGGATACGGCGGTCGTAGTCAAAGATTTCAGCAACGTGTTGGTTTTCTCCAACAATTCTTTCATAGACGGGCCTTCGATTGACCTTCGTTTTCTTCTATCTTTGAGCTTGTAAATAATAAATCCTCCCGCTCAATCTTCCGAATTTCGGGATTCGTTGGAGATGCATCACCTCGTTCTTTTAGACGAGTGCAAGCTGGAGCCATGTGCTCAAGGCTTCCGCACTTCCAACACCATCGGCATTCATACTTTTGATCACGCGACCAGTTGCAGGCTTTCCACGTCGGCAACCTTATTCGCTCAAATAGAACTTGCATTTGGATTTCTCTTCCCTAAATTCCTTTTTTCTCGGAGGGGATTTTATTTCTTCTTCTTTTTCTTCTTCTTCTAATTTCATCAATTTAGAAATCTTCGGCTTCTCGGCTTCTTGAAATTTCGGCTTTTGTGGATCATTTCGAATTCCAAGACGTTTTTTTGTAAGGGTAAGTTGTTCCAACTCGGCCGGCAAGTGGCATGCAAACTGCTCCGCATTGATTTCACTTGGTGTTATGTCCACTTGCAATCCTAATCTTATCAAAGATACCCAGAATTGCAACTCTCGATGGCTTTCCAAGGTTTTTTTTGGTCATCTTCAGCAACCCTTTCAATTGTAGTGCTGTGTCAGGGGCAATTACACCAATTTCTTTCGTTCTTGTCCTCCACAGGAGCCACCGTCTCAAGGCAATTGGGCCGTCCAAGACATTCTGGATCTCCGGGGGATCTTCTAGGTTGCACAACAAATTCTGCCTCTCAAATACTCCACCTAGACTGTATGTAACTAGCAAATAGGTCAAGATTCCAAAAATTAATAATCGTTTTAAAGGTACCAATTCGTCTCTCACCTCTAAAGAAAATAACTGCAGGATCATAGATGCTACTCGACGTTCCACTTGTTGCCATTTTTCCAGACACAACGCCGGAGGCGCTTCCGCAGGATGTATAATACGATCCAATGAACTGAGAGACATGTGTCGGCAGCGCAGACCACATCTTTCCACCATCCAACGGCGATCAATGAAAGATCTGCTATGATCGGTTCTGCTAATAGCAGCCAATTTCCAAGAATCAGTGCGTTCTCGAAGTTCCCTATTTTCTTTCCATCAGTATTTCTAAATTAAGTCTAGATTGAAAAGGGATTTCTTGAAGTCTAGGATTTTGGACTTCCCTTTGTCCATAAGGAAAAACGAATTGTGGTATTTCCCCAACTTGCAAAAACCCTTGAACCCTACATTCATCTTGTCCCAAGAATAGTGATCTGGCAATTGGAGGGGGCATAGTTAATTATGGCATCATCAATTGTTGTGCACCAGGATACAGTCAAGGAGCTTGATTGAACATCTCCTAGAACTGCCTCAGCTGTTGCTCGTCAAACAAAGGTTGAATTGATGAAATCACGGTCTGATTAACGTGTTGCGTTCGTTTAAAAACGTTTCCTGCACTTTGAGATCCATTTAAAGCACCCTGCATATTCGCTTCCGACTTCACGGCCGAAGCGTCAGTTACAGCAACCACTAGCGATTTCGAAAATTCACCAGCAATCTGAGGAGTTTGCATTGGCAGATTTCCCTCAGAATGCTTTGATGGTATTTCCTCAATTTTCCTTGGTGTTTTCGGTTCCGACTTAGGACGGACGGGTGACCTTGTATGCTTGTCTGAAGACCTTGCAGCTAATCCCTGATCTGACGGGTCAGGAACAGGATTTTTTGGCCCATCCTCAATTCCCAGCGGTTCATCCCTTTTTGGAGCCCTAAGTAACTCATAGACTTCTACTGCCTCAGGTTTTTTCCCATCTTTTAACTGCGGCTCAATTCCACTTGCAAGCTCAACTTCTAAGCATTGTTACGCCTCCTTCATTTCGTTTTTTATTTTGTCGAAATTCGGCTTCTGTGACCCTTCTTTTAGTGAATATGCCAAAGGGCTACTTTTCAACGTTTCAAACCACCGTTGAGCTTCCTAAGAGCGTTGGTTGTGCTGGGCTTTCTCAAAGCGTTGGCCTTCCTCAGAGCATTAGGCTCATCTAGAAAATTTACCCATCGAATTTCACCTTCAAATTCTGCACCTCCAAGAATCAGTGCATTACAACTTCGCTTTTAACCGCGCGTATAGCCGGAGTCACTAGAAAATTACAGCAAATTAAAAATACTACTCAAACTAAATTAGAAAACAAGGTGCAAATATATACTATGTACCAAACATATTTCTAAGTATTTAAAATAATAACATAAATCTTATTTATTTATAATATAAAAATAAATATAGTTATTTTCTATTATATTCTTAATTATCATAAATAATTTTATTAATTTCTACTTAATATATTAAAATATATTTCAAATTGTTTAAATATATTTAAAAAATACACAATAAAATATATAAACTATAAATTAATATATTTCAATTAAGCCGTCAAATCCATTCAATATATTATATATATATATTAATTTTAATCCAATATATTTTTCCTATACATATCTTAATTAGAAAATTTCATATATAAATTCAAATCTATCTCGATTCGTCAAATGCAAATAAAATCTAAATTATATTCTTGAATTAAAAATTATTTATTATTTATCGTTTAAATTCTATCAAACACTATCCGAATATTTTTTGATACCATAAGTCCATAAAAAGATCAATTTCAATCTTCGGATCAACCCTCCTCCTCATTAGCATCATCCTCATCACTAATTATTTTCCTTTGTATTCCTCCGCCTTAAAATCATTATTTCAATATCCTTATCTTCCTCCCCCTTGACCTCACCATCCTGAACATCAATAGCCTCCGCCTCATCTTCCGCAGCATCAATATTATCATCCTTTCATCGCTCATATCTCAATATGTGAATATAGAATTGCGCATTGGAGTTGCAAGGTGCCACGCTCTGCAGAGGGTTGCGCGCGACCCAGACAACTTCGCGCTTTACCGCATGCCTGGTCATCATCTCCGCAGAGGGTTGCCTTTCGATAGATATGGCCTGGCTGCCCGCCGCCATGAGGGACAAAAAAAGATAGAGACTATGGCCGCTTTATAGGAGTTCTGAGAGATCTCAAAGAGTTTGATCACCTATGAGCGAGTTCCTGTGCAAATGACGTTGTAGGTTATGTTTTGTAGGAGGTCACAGAAGTTGATCACCTGTAGATGTAGTTGGTGTGGTTGATGTAGATGATGTAACCGATGTTAATGTTGTACAGCTAGGAGATAATGTAGGGGATGTGGATGTTGTAAATGATGTATATAGATGATGTGGATGCTGTAGGTGATAAGATATGGATGTTGTAGATGATGCAAGGGATGTAGGTGATGAAAGTGATGGGGGTGGTGTAGGGGCTGTAGACGAAATAAAAAATATTCAAATTGAAATTGGCCGCAGTTCTTGTGGAAAGCCCCTTCGCAGGAGCGGTCGGGAAAAGCATTGTATCTATGTCGGGAAAGGCGCAGGTCGAGCAAAAACCTCTCACGAATAGGTGGAATGAGGAACATGCGGTAAGAGCATGTGTAGCAGGCTACAAAAGCTGCCCAAGGCTCTGCCTTCGCGGCCTTGGCTGGGGACAGTGTTAACGAATGCGGCTGCTGACCCTCGCACCTATTCTTTTGCTTGCTTGTGCCATAAGCCTGCAGGCATGCATTTTCTGCCGCGACTTCTGCGCAGCATTTCTACCTTCGTGCTAGCCACGCAAAACTGTGCATGTTGCGTAGCAACCTTTGCCAGCACGATTATAAGTTGCCCGGGCTCGAAGCAGAATTCTATGTGCCAATGCCCAAAATGACCCAACATGACACCTGAAATATTTATGTTTCAACTTATGCAAGTATAAATGCATGGTTTATCATCAACGGAACTTGGGAAGCAATACTTCCGTGTTACGGACAAGACTTGACATTGATGAAGGACGGTGTGAGACTTGACATCACATTGTGAGACTTGACATTGCTGAAGGGCGGTGTGAGACTTGACATCACATAATAATACATCACAAAAAAATAATAGGTTATGACACAGGGTGGTGACGAAGGGAAGTGGTGACTTTGGGAAGTGGTGACAAAGGGACGTGGTCAGTAAGGCGCATGGTAATGAAGGGAATGCTGCGAAACGCATTGTGATGGCTGCATGGATGTTGCATGGGCTTTGTTTTGGGGAGGAAGCCGGAGCACGAAAGCTTGTGTTTTTCCGTGAAAAGTGGCTGCGGCCGGCGATGAAAGGTACCTCGTGTGTGCGGCGGGTGCGGCTGGGGTCGTTTTGGTTCCTCCTCTGTGTTCTGCAACGAGTGGTTGTTCCTGTGTGCGTAGTTCTATGCGTTTCTTGAATCTGCGGATGGAGATCGCATTGGAATGGCGCCATGATTGTTGTCATGCTCTGTTGCTATGTGCGTAGATACGTGCAGGTTTGCGACGTGATGCTGCGAAACGCATTGTAATGGCTGCGTCAAGGTTGCTTGGCGCCGCGGCTGCATGCGTAATACTGTTCTCTTTTGCAGCTGGGCATCGTAAATCGTAGTGGAGCGGCTGCATCAAGGCAGCCGATACTGATTTGTCAGCAGATTTTCTCAATTTTGGCACTAGTATTTTTCCTTTTGAATTCTTTTTACAAAGTGCTTCAAAATCGTTCTTTTTTTCTTGTTGGCGTCGAGATCCGGTTTTGGAGCTGCAATTTCCGACGCCGTTGCGCGTAGTTCTCTTGTGTTTTGCAACTCAGTCTCTTCAGATCGCATTGTAGTGGCTGCGTCAAAGTTGCTTGATGCCGCGGCTGCATGCGTAATACTATTGTCTTTTGCAGCTGGACACCGTAAATAGTATTGGAGTGGCTGCATCAAGGCTGCGACAGTGATTTGTCAGCGGATTTTCTCAATTTTGGCGCTGGTAATTTTCCTTTTAAAAGCCCTTTTAAAAACCGCTTCAAAATCGTGTTTTTTCCCTGCATCTTTGTGTGGGGTTCTTGTTTTTGGTTCTGTATCCCGCCGCCTCCGCCGCCTCCCGCCGCCAACCTCCCATCACACACACACACAACTTGTCCACACACAACTTGTCATCACACAACTTGTCCACACACACCTTGTCCACACACAACTTGTCCACATACAACTTGTCCACACACAAACCTCCCATCACACAACTTGCTGAAACACACAACTTGTTAACAACTTGTCCACACACAAATTGTCCACATACAACTTGTCATCACACAACTTGTTCACACACACACCTTGTCCACACACAACTTGTCCACACACAACTTGTCCACACACAAACCTTCCATCACACAACTTGCTGAAACACACAACTTGTCCACACACAGCTGTCCACACACACACACAACTTGTCCACATACAACTTGTCCACACACAAATTGTCCACATACAACTTGTCATCACACAACTTGTTCACACACAATTTGTCCACACACAACTTGTCACCAACTTGTCATCACACAACTTGTCCACACACAGCTGTCCACACACACACAACTTGTCCACATACAACTTGTCCACACACAAACCTCCCATCACACAACTTGTTCACACACACACAACTTGTCTACACACACCTTGTCATCACACAACTTGTTCACACACAACTTGTCCACACACAACTTGTCCACACACAGCTAGTCCACACACAGCTACAACTCGGTCCACACACAACTGGTCACACACAACTTGTCATCACACAACTTGTTAACAACTTGTCCACACACAACTTGTCCACACACAACTTGTCCACACACATCTTGTCATCACACAACTTGTCCGCACACAACCTGTCCACACACAACTTGGTGACATCGACTTCCACTTTTGCGTGGCAGGCGTGGCAGTCGGTGACATCGACATCTACCTTCGCTTCATGTGGCAGGTGTGGTGCTTGGTGACATCGACTTCCACTTTTGCGTGGCAGGCGTGGCACGTATGGCACTGGGCTGGCTGCGATGGCGCGCTTGGGCCGGACTGGGACGCGGGGCTGCTGCGGCTGTTGGTGTGGCAGGCGTGGCATTTGGCGACATGCACCTTGGTTCCACGTGGCAGGCGTGGCAGTCGGTGACATCGACATCTACCTTCGCTTCATGTGGCAGGCGTGGTGCTTGGTGACATCGGCTTCCACTTTTGCGTGGCAGGCGTGGCACGTATGGCACTGGGCTGGCTGCGATGGCGCGCTTGGGCCGGACTGGGACGCGGGGCCGCTGCGGCTGTTGGCGTGGCAGGCGTGGCATTTGGCGACATGCACCTTCGTTCCATGTGGCAGGCGTGGCACTCGGTGACATCGACATCTACCTTCGCTTCACGTGGCAGGCGTGGTACTTGGTGACATCGACTTCCACTTTTGCGTGGCAGGCGTGGCACGTATGGCACTGGGCTGGCTGCGATGGCGCGCTTGGGCCGGACTGGGCCGCGGGGCCGCTGCGGCTGTTGGCGTGGCAGGCGTGGCATTTGGCGACATGCACCTTGGTTCCATGTGGCATGCGTGGCACTCGGTGGCATCGAATTTCACTTTTGCGTGGCAGGCCCGGCAACCTCCCATCACACAACTTGCTCACACACAAAACTTGTCCACACACAAACACACAACTTGTCATCACACAACTTGTCCACACACACAACTTGTCACACACAACTTGTCCACACACAAACCTCCCATCACACAACTTGCTGAAACACACAACTTGTCCACACACAAGTTGTCATCAACTTGTCATCACACAACTTGTCCACACACAAATTGTCCACACACAACTTGTCCACATACAACTTGTCCACACACACACAAACCTCCCACCGCACAACTTGTTCACACACACACACAACTTGTCCACACACCACTTGTCCACACACAGCTTGTTCACACACAACTTGTCCACACACAACTTGTCCACACACAGCTTGTCCACACACAGCTACAACTCGGTCCACACACAACTGGTCACACACAACTTGTCATCACACAACTTGTTAACAACTTGTCCACACACAACTTGTCCACACACACAACTTGTCACGTAGATACAACTTTATCCACACAATTGTTTTACTTCTCGATCCTTTTCACCACCGCCTTTGTTTTTCCTTCCTTCCCTGACACAACTCCTGCACGCACACACACACCTCACACACAACTTAACACCACACACAACTTACTCTTCCACACACAACTTACTCCACCCCAATCCTTCACCATCTCTTTTCTCTTTCCTGCTTCCCCCATGCCATCTTTACCTTTCTTTTGCTGCTTGTTGGAAGAAGTTGACATGTGGGGTTATCCGGTCCTTTAATTTTGCTTTGGCGCCGAGATCCAACCGGTTTTGGAGCTGCAATTCCTATTGTTATTATGTACAAGAAAGCTTCTCTGTGCAAAAACTTGTTTCTGAAAAAGCTTGCTGTGTGTAAAAGATTTTGTGTGTAAAAGCTTCTCTGTGTAAAAGCTTCTCTGCGTGTAAAAGCTTCTGAGTGTGTAAACGCTTGCCATGTGCAAAATCCCTCTATGTAAAAGTGTTCTGTGTGTAAACGCTTGCTGTGTGTAAAAGCTTGCTGTGTGTAAAGTGTAAAAGCTTCTCTGTGTAAAAGCTTGTTGTGTGTAAAAGCTTCTGTGTGTAAAAGCTTCTCTGTTTAAAAAGCTTGCTGTGGGTAAAAGCTTCTCTGCGAAAGAACTTGCTGTGTGTAAAAGCTTTCTTTGTGCAAGTTTT
>CBDDTI010000665.1:0-9732 GCA_965233585.1 bacterium | reverse complement strand
CAGTGGCAAGAGAATGGAAGGTTGCTGCAGCTTTCATGTGAAGAATTGGAATGGGAGTCACTGGTAGTCATTGAAGAGGGAAAATGTTTGGAAAATGTTTGGGAAAAACTGTAAGACAATATAAGACAATAGATAAATATGATAAATTGTTGATAAAAATGATAAAACAACAGTTGTAAAACACTTCGCCAGGTGCACCCCGGCGGCCGCCGTGGGGAGGTGGCCTTTGTCGGCAGTGTGAGAGGTGCCAAGGCGCGAGAGCACAACATACAACACCAATCAACACCATACACCTTTGAGAAGTAAGAACCCCTATACCTTGCCAGCTATCTGGGGAAAAACACGAATATGACTCAATGACACCAAGACACCAAGAATTATTCCAAGTTGTGCCTGGCGCTCAGGGCGTGTGGATTGGTGTCGGCTTGGATGAGCCACAGGGTGCAGCACCAAAACATTTGAACGGCCCGCAGTGTGACTCATGGTTTTGCAATGTTTCGCATTCGAACATGTCTGAGGCAACAATGATGGCTCAAAGGCTGGAGAGCACTACTTCGATTGCAAGGGCGAGAAGTACGGTTGCTTTGTTCGACCTGACAACGAGCCTTGGTCAAATTGCAAGAAATTCTTGGCACTTGAAGTCACTTGAAGCCTGAAGTTTTGCCAAGAGCAGTTCGATTTTGAGTTTACTATGCTTACTCAGTTTTCTCTTCAATTTCGCACTCTTTGGCATTTCCTTTGCGTCATCTCCTATCTTTGCGTCCGGAAACAGCGTGACGCAGAGGTCGAAGTGGGTGACTTCCCAGAGTTAGATCCTTTCGCTTCAGACGAGGAGTTTTGAGTCAGGCAGACGAAGGGCCAAAGTAATTGCGCTTCGATTTCATGCAAGGTTACAACCTGCCATAGCATGTGCTGCAAAAGTTATAGTTCTTTTCAGCTTCTTAGCTATGATGTCCAAATCGTAATAGCGTCAGTACGTCGCTCAATACTACTCAGTGCACAACAACTGCCTTTTGGTTTTTGAACAGACAATTCATTGTTGACCGATTGTTCTGGACTCTCGAACGCCTCACTTCCAGAATGCAGGAAAATTGAACCAAAGTTTCTTGCCTTTGTCAGGTCATGCTGGTGGCACCTTTGCATGACTGACATGGTTGAGCCAAATCGGCAAAGCCCGTCATTGATAATGTTGTGACCAAGTTGTCGCGTTCCTGAAGGCTGGGATGCAGGCAGCATGTAGCGGTTTGTACAGGTTCCCACTTTCGCTCGGCAGAGACCATGCAGATGGGATTCAGTGGGTTCTCTGCAGCCTCTTTCCCCTTCGCAGTGAGTAAAACAGTATGAAACAGCACGAAACAGACGAAACAGTCAGAGAAACACTTGTAACAGATTGTAGTAACCTAGCAGCGATGGTGTGTGCAGTTCAACTCGGTGCCAAGAGATCTTGGACTAGGATTCCAGCTAACGTTGCAAATCCATTGAGAACGCTGCAAGTCCTTGGATTGGAAAATGCGTCTGAGAGGCAGTCTCTGTGCGATACCATGAAATACCTACTTCACTGTACGTGTCGCCTTTTTGGAGCTCAAAGTCAATGCGACTTGCACGAACTCTGCGATCTCTTCGAGCAATGAGCGAAAGAGATTTGTTCCTCGGCTTTGCAACACATCATTTGAAGGTGGTGAGGTGTGCTGCACGGTGTGCTGGTGATGTATTTTTCACGTTGCGTGTTTTGGTTTTCTGTGTCAGGTGTGAGGTGCCTTCACCTCCACGTGGTCACTTCGCTTCCACTTGGCATTTTCTGAGGTTCTTTTGCGCAGCCAGGGAGCATGGACAGGAACGGCCTGATCTGCCTTTGTGGGGCTTGAGACCAGAGGTCTGACATCCAGATTTTTTATTTTTGATCCTTTGTATCGGATTGTATCGTCGACGCTACTTTGGAGATGAAAAGTTCACATTGCAGGTGCCTCCAGAGACAGCCTTTCCCTTGCTTCCGTCCTTGCCAGATGCACCTTGGCATTGTTTTGCATAGTGAGCACGTGGTGAGTATTCAACTAATGCAGATACTGTATGAAGAGATTTGCAAGATTGAAAAAGATTTGAAAAGATACCAGAGCTTGTGTGACAAATTACCTTGAAAGATTTGTGCCTTGTGCCTGCTCCATCCAGGTCAAACTGCAAGAGATCAAAGGCCTCAATGGCGGTTTCCAACTTTTGAACTTGATGAGTTCTGAGGAATGCCAAGTGACTTGACATGACTCAGTCGGCCTCTCTCCAGTTTTGCACGTGCTTGGTTGGTGATGTTGGTGATGCTTCCACTGTGAATTGGTATGGAATGGCTTTCATGCATTGAAACCGCCATTTGTCAGACTTTGATTTGATGTTTTTTCCAGTCAAGGCGCAATCAGAAGATGTCAGACACAAATCAGTTTGCTCTAAAGTGAAAGGACGTCTCCGCAAATGAATTGCGCAAGGCTTTCGTGAGAGTCCTTGAAGACTTGGGATTTCACACAGATGCTGCTTCTTGGCGTTGCACGCATAGTTGGCATATGTTGGCATAGTGAGTCATAGTGTTCTTATGTGTTTTTGCTAACTCAGAGTGCAAGCGACACTGTGTTGCCAGCGAGGGGCTCAGCATCGCTGGATGCCCTGAATCCGCCCGAATCCAACTTCTGAGGCTGTTTCGTTGCCCTATTCCTTCAGGCACATGACAAACTGCAACTTATGCGTTCCAGAATATGTGGATGAGACCCTTTTCAAACGTGCCTCAGCGATGACATGGGAAGATCATGGATTTCTGAATTGGTGGAAAGTTGATGGAAAGTTGATGTATGCAAGAATGTGCAACAGATCGGGAAGAGAATGGAAGATCTATTTCATCAGCTTAAGCCAAGAGGACTCAGATAGGAAAGGACTGGAGCTGAGAACCTGAGCTGAGGTTGCGAACATCTTTTGCCTTCGATTGCCGGCTGCAAACCCCTTGGTTTGAATGCCAAATTCAGATGTTATCGACTCTGAGAAGCAAATGTCAGGGACTTGCAGACTTGCAATGACTTGCATGTAAGCAGAACTACCATGCTTGCACTCAGCTGGCATGTAGTTCTCTTTGATTTGTTTTGATTTGTGATGTTTTCTCTTCATATTTTTGTTGAAATTGCAGTCTCGCCTGAGGATACCAACAAGGCGATTATTTTAAGCCTCACACCGACGGCTCGTGGAATGGTTCGAGAATCACCTCCAAAGGCAAGCATCGTCACTGCTATTCACTGCTGACACTGCCATGAAGAAAAAGTGAAGAGAAGTCACTGCTAGTGGCTTGCAATAGTGGTGTTCTGGGACTTCTCTTATTTTCTCTTCATGTCCAGTACTGATTTTCCGATTTATTGATGAGTCAGGCTTTCAAAGCGACGCCTATGGTGACAGACATAGCCAGCTCACATTTCTCATCCTGCTTACAGATGCTTGACAACAGAAGATTTTGTGAGCAGTTCCCCTCGGTGCTCCAGTTTTTGTTCAATTTACATTCATAATTTCAGCATATTGGAGCTGGATTTACAGGGCTGGTACCAAGGATGACTACGAAGGTGGCTGCACCCGGTTCTTAGTCGAGCCTTGACCGCAAAGCAGACCTTAAAACCTCAAAACCACTTAATGGAAAGCCCGTGCCAAAGTCTGACAGTGTCCAAACTGAAAATGTCAGGGTGAGAATGAAGAAGATACGGTGGCTGTGCAACAAAGCTGCATACATGTGCAGACTGCGAGTGACTGCTAGTGACTGCTAGTGGCTGCTAGTGCGACAGATGCTGAGACATGAGATATGTCAGATATGTGGCAGATGGATTGCATACGGGCATGTTTGATCATGAACTCCTGAGGCGCACACCGAAAGGTGGTGTTTTGTGCCTTGGGCAGATCTCTTTCACATCAAATGGCTTAGCCACATATAATACATATATGTCATACATATGTCATACATATGTCATATATGTCATATATATATATGTCACATGTGGCTTCTGTTAGATTCATGAAACGCTGTGGGTTTGTACAAAACTGCTCTCTGAGGTGCTTCCCACACGGGCATCATCCAGACTCCCCACTTCACGAGGGTGCCGAAATCCACAAAGGAGCGGCTTGAATTTACATCCAAAGTGGACTGTGTCGATGTTTCGGGAAATTGATGTGAGATGTTCATAGTTTGACCGACCTGAGGTTTTTAGATTCAGTTCGTGTGCAGAAATCACACTGTTTGTCCCGGTTTCTCCGTGTATTGTGGATCCGCCTGATGTGTTCTTTCGGAACCAATGCTCCCAAGGTCAAGTACATTATCCGCACAGAAGTTCTTTATCCCCTCGAAGCCATGAAGATTGCACAGTTCCGCTACTTGTGAAAAAGTTTGCTTGCAATATGCGCCCATTGCTTGCGTTTGCCTGAATTGTTTGTGGAGTGCAAATGGCCGGGCAGAGTTTCAAATTAGACAACGGATGGCCCGAGAGCATAGAGGAGCATAGTTACTCAGATGTATCATAGTTCTTACGAGGAACTAACTACATGTTAAGGTGTCATACATGTTAAGGTGTCCAGTGGAAATAACAAAAGATGAACCAAATATGAAGATAAAACTGACACAAGACATGTGAGATGAGGCATCTAAGAGATAGAGGAAATTCAGGCAGATGTGAAGATGTAAGAAATGTATAGATGCATGTTGTGAAGATGTAAGATGTGAAGCTTTAATATTTAAAAGATTGGTGCAGACTTGCAGAGACACATAGTACTACTCCGTACTACAAAGCTTGCACAGGGCGCGAGAGGAGGTGAGAGGGAGGGGCGAGAGGGGCCCAGTACTACTTCGTATACTACAAAGCTTACGCAAAGTACTTCCGAGTGAGGGAAGTCTCGCAGTAAATGCCTTTTTGAGAGTTAGCGGATGCACGAAATGCTGTGTTTTGCAGCACAAATGTGTCTTGGAAGATGGATGGGAAAGGTCTGCCGTGCGACGGGTGGGAGACTGTCCCGGCTATGGTCGGATCGGCTCTGCAGTGCAGCTGCCACTTCAGGCGTCCTTTCGCAAAACTTCAAAATTTGAGGGAAACCTCGCACAAAGAAAAACGGTGGCTGTACATCGTGCCTCATCCCATGCCCGACCAATGGACGGGGCATACGGTCATCATCTGGGGTGATAGTCAGAAAATGCCCATTAGCTGCGGCAAAGCATTCAGGATGAGATGAGCTTTTGTGGGGAAAACAAGTAGGGTGCGTAGCAGGCTGCTGAACCCATCTGCATCATGGAGTGCTCTGCGTAAAGGTAGCGCACTTGCCGCGCGCATTTTTATATCTAAGAGGCGATCACGCCACAGCAGCAGGCAGGGTGAAGGATACCTTTATTTAACCTCCAAAGCCAATATTAATACTGACGAGCAGTTCAGAAGATCACGCGGGGGTCTTTAGGGGCCCACGCTTTGTCCGATCTTTGGTTTTAGCCCAGGTGCCAAATATTCATACATTTTCCGCCATCCCCGTCGTTGACGGCATCCAATACTTCAAGTGAACAATTAGCGGGCCTGTGCGCTCGAAGGCTGCTTGGTCATCAGAATCCGAACTGGAAGGCAGCAAATCGCCGGCAAGGAAAAAAGAAGGCCTTTTTTTCAGAGGTACCAAATACATTGGTCGACAGGACCATTTCCATATAATTTACCTGCAAACATGTCATCAGCCTGCATGTCACAAAACCTTTCGAAAACAAAAAATTCAGATCGTCAAGTCCGCAAATTGCTGAGCCGTTATGGATGGGGAGGTGTTAAGGGGAGGCTGCCCGTATTTGGGTAACCAACTTGTCGCGGAATATAAAAAAGGGTTGAGGTATGCGCAGAAAGACATCGTATTTGATGCAAGGATATTTTGCTTAAGTTGTAATATATGTTTGTATGAGGTAATTCAATATTCGCAAGTTCGTTGTCAGGTCCTCTGTCATGGCGCCAAGCTTTTGAATGGAGCGCGATACAGGATTCGTTATTAAATATTACCGAGAGATTTGATAAATTTTGGCTAGCGTTAGCTAGTTTTACGGCTGCCGTAATCGAACCGACGTAGCGATTGTAATTTATTTTAATATGGACTCCTTGTATGAGATATGAATTTTTTTTTTATAAAGATTTATTTTATAAAGGTTTATTTTGATATTGAATATTATTTTATTTTTTATTTTTGGTGGTAAATATTTAGTTTTTTTTCTTTTTATTTATTAATATTTTATATATTATTAGATTGAATAATAACTTTATTTTTATTGAATAATAAATTAATTAAATTTATATTTATAATATATGTTTTTTTTAATATTTTATTTAATATTTTTTTTTTTAAATATATATATTTATTTGAATAAATATTTTAGAATTTTTTGATATAATTATTTATTTTGGATGGGTTTTTAATATTCGAAAATTTAGTAATTTCTTATATTATATTGTTATTTATTTTATCTATTTATTATTTGAAAAAAATATTTTTAGAAAAAATACAATTTATACGCAATGTTCTTAATAATATCGGCGCTCTAGAAAAATTGAAATGCGAAGTGTCGAAAAATCCAGACAATTTGTAACAATATACACAAAATATGCGAAATGATGAGAAAACCCAGAACCTATCGGCACCCCAAATCCCATTTAACAAATATAATAGGCGAATTGTCGAGCAAGCCTATTTTAAAACCAGCCCCCTTTTTACAAAAGAAATGGTTGAAAACTATACAGTTCAAACTTACTGTAAATGATTCTCAGTATAAACTATTCTCTATGTGAAGCATATTATTATGAAACATTTTTAGTGTGAACTACTCTCAATATAAAATATTATACATATGAATCCTTTAGTCATAAGAAAAAAATTATATTTATATTTTTATAACTGACCGTGGCCAAAAAAGTAAACATCTTTAATTTAAACCCAGTTATGCCTACGACCAGGCTCGAGGTTTTGGCAAAAAGGATGATATATTTGTCTTATTTAAATATTTTTTGTGTATTGCTTATTAATTTTATTTTTTTTTATTCGTTTTCTATTTTTGGTGCTGAGTTTTATTATGTTGATTATATTTGATTTGCCCGATTTCCCTTTATTAAAAATATACATATAATTATTTAATTACTTGAAGACCGCCATTGTTTGAATATTTTTAGTAAATTATTATTTATTTTTGAATAATTTAATTTTTGTATTTTTAATACTTTTCCTCTACATTCCAGATGGATCTCCCATGTATTTTATTCGATCGTATTTTTTGTCCGCCTGCACGATGATTTGTTTTCGATGGGTGGAAGAAAAATTTCTGTTTTCAGCTGTTTTGAATAGGTAATTTTTTTAAATTTTTCCTTACTGAAGAAAAAAAAGGTGGCTTTATATGAAAAGGGGCCTCCTATACACCGTCGGAATCTTTCAGAAAAAATACAAGCATTCTTTTTCTTTGCTCTGAATGATTCTTCCTGTGCACCCGACAACATTGCAAGAAAAAACACTATTGACCAGGAAGAGGACACAATTGACACAAATTGTGGGCTTTTGGTGCCTTGATACACCGTCTTGCAGAATAATAATGATCACGTTTTTTATTTTTTGACGCTTCCTTGCGCCGACTCTTCCCAAAATTTAAAAAAAATCGATTTCCTGAGAAAGGAAACGCAGGGTATTCATTACGAAGAACTGAGGAACAATCGAACAACATTTGCACACACAGGCATATTGACAACCATACATCAATTTATACTTATGCCTTATTCAAACAGATGCTTTAACATACTGTGGCGCTTTTCAAGCACAATTTTTTCCCATTCAAGCCCTTTTGGGCAGAAGCTTTGGTTTGACCCAAAAAAATGCGCGGACTCACTGTCAATCGCAACTTGCGGGGCAAGAAGAAAAAATGTGAATATTTACGCGTGTGAAGATTTGAGTGGGCGTGACGGTGTTGGATTGGGTGAAAGCTATTCATTTTGAAGAAGCCCACCCACACGCAGATGCCAACCGTTTTTTGTCGAAAAGGCTTGACCCCATGAACATTGTTGTGTGGCCCGCAACAGTGCCAAGTGCGGTACCTATCATGTCGCCGAGGAAGCCTCAGGGTGTTGTTGCGGCAGAGAAATGCCATGAAGAAATTTGGTCCAGACGAATGGAAAGGTATGGTGCCAATTTCTGTGTTTGAAATCTTATACGGGGCTTTTCCGCAATGGATTCTTTCCATCTTTCTATGAATTTGTTAGAAAAACTTTCCATTCTTCTTCTTCTTTACCTATCTTGTCCAAAAAAGGTGACCTGGTATTTATCCATCAAATGATCCGACAGGAAAAAGTTCCTCTTGGATGTTTCAAAAATAAATTTATCTTATCCGCCATTCGGTAATCATTCCACGACCGATACTCACTCTCAGGCAACCACTTGGTTGGCTAAAAGACATACCATCCTAGCATCGGTCACGGTACGTGAATTTTTTATTTCTTTGATGCACCAAAATCGACTACCCTTTGTGAAGGGTTACCAGAAAAATCGAGGTACCAAACCCGCTGTGTTTTTTTATAGATAGTTCCCGCATGTACTTTTGGTGTAAAGCAAATGATGTTATTCTTGAGGATAATATGTTTTTAAAAATGAAATTTTACCTTGTTTGAAAAAGTCCAGCAGCTAATTTGCCCATTCCAAGCCGCGGAAAGCACCCTCCCTGAGTTCAGAAAAAATGCCGAGATCTAAGTTTTCGTACGGTTTTGTGACAAACTGCAGTTTAGACACGTTTGTCGATTTTATGTTGGTTTATTTTGTTTTTAATTTATTTTATTAAAATTTTTTTAAAAAATTGTGGTCGTTTGTCCTTACTGGCCCTTCCACAAATACAAAGGCGAATGGATGGGGATACTTCTATCTACAATCCCTAATCGTGGCATGACTTCCAGAACACAGAAAAGGGTTGGTTATTTTATTTCTTCGAAGGGACACTAAGACAAAATCATTTCCGGTGGGATCATTTTTTCAAGTATATACTAGGCCCACGTACCATCATCAATAAAATAAAAAAGGAAGTTTATAAATGAAATATATATTGTATATGACGTTAAGAGGTAGAACTAAATCGCGAAGGACCACACCAACCTGTACTCACAGAAAAAGTGTGGGTTGGGAGTAGCTATTGAAAGCCAGCCGGCAACAAAAAGCAACCTTGTCATTCTTTTCGGGAGGGCTTTGTCCGACCCACTGGCCCGCAATAGTGCCGACGATGTTTTTACACATATTGTGTCGCCGAGGAAGCGGAAGGCTGTTGTCAAGGCAGAACAATGCCATGAAGAAATAACTTTCCACGATAATGAAACAGTTTTTTTGCACGCTAATGGAAAGGTATATTGCCAGCTTTTTGTGTGAAATCTTGGGAAAGACATTCAAAAAACAAAGCCTTGGTTTCAATTCCATACGTATATAGAAGTGCACTTTTTTTCAACTTTGGTTTGTTTTTGAAGTCGCAGTGGTCCGGATTGGTTAATTACTGGTCAAATTAAATTGTGATTGAAAATTTCATTTTGATTTGTTGTCGATCTTAGTGGAGTTCTTTTAACAATTCAGAGGGGGTCAAGGAATGTGCCTCACTGGCTCCGAAACATTAGTTTGGATTTAATTCTTCACGTTTTTGTCCGTTGGATTCTGGAGAAACGTTTTTGCATGAGTTGTGGAAGAATCAGCAATTGGCGTTGTTTT
>CBDDTI010000664.1:0-10065 GCA_965233585.1 bacterium | reverse complement strand
TGTTGTTGGCTGTTGCACCACTTGAGCACTCCTCCAGCTGCAGTCATGCGTTCACATGCCATTTTGATTTCAATGGCCGTTTTCTTTTCAGCAAGTTTCATTCCTGGGGCCTTGCTGTTGCTGAAGGATGGCATCGACATGGTCGAAGAGATGGAGTCAGAAGCAAAGATAGAGTGATTTTTGGTTTTTTTGGACTGCTGTGGTTTGCCCGCTGAAGGTTGCAAGCATTTCTGCTCGAAGCGCCACTACCACGCCGCAAAGCACAAGCAGAGCAAAACAAGTTCAAACAAGAGCATTGGAATGATTTCGTGCATGGCTCTTGCGAATGAGAGTGTGCCCGTGGCCGTTTTTGAGTTTGGGTTTGGGATTTTCCTCAACTTTGATAAGATCATCGGGTTTTTCTTTTTCCTGGCATTTGCGTATGTCCTGGGCAAGTGTGCTGGATGCCGAGAAGTCCATGGTCTCATGGCTACAACTGAGCCAGTGGAAACAGCTGAGGGAGAAACACAGGTACCGCCGACCCCTCAAACCAGAGCGGTGAGTGACTGCCAACGCTTCACGGCAGCAGAGATCTCTTTCTTGCTGGGCGAAGGCTCCGAGGTGTGGTCTGATGACACGATGAGCAGATCCGGCGAAATTTCATCGCTGATTTGCCCCCCGCCACCGAGGACTACCTGCCCCAGTCGAGATCGACAGGCTGATGGCCTGTGAAGACAACACGGCTCCCATACCAACATCGCCTCAAAAATTAAAACGGAATCAATCGCCAACACAAGCACAAACTGCTCCAAGCTTTGAATGATAGCCTTCTCTGGTGTTCCATATGGTGCTATGTGCAACGCTCTGCGAAAATGAAGCACGAGCCCTTCGAGCTCAACTGGCGACCGTGGGGGTCGTAGAAGGTGAACTACAAACCTCTGAGGGTGGTAATGAATTCCGTGCCACATTTGCCAGTGGGAATCTTTGTAAATTCCACCTTTGGCCGTGTACGTTGAATGCTGTGCAAGTACAGGAGAGACTTTTGGCCTTTCCCACACCTCTTCATTTATTTTTTCTTTTTACGACCTGTGTCGATGCCAGCTAACACTGCATCATGTTGCACATGTGACATGCATGTGCACATTCTTCTTACCTTCCATTTGCCCCGTTGCCACCGGGCTCTTAGGGCGCCCTTGAAGCCGCTCAAGGCTGTGCAACGGATTTACCGCGACAACTTGGAGGAGAAGAAACATAGAAAAGACCTACAGCAACTTCGTGTGTATTGGAGGTCTGGTTGGGATAGGAACCTACATCGTTTTCCGGGACATCGCCTTCTACCAGATCGATAGACATGTCAAACACACCACTGTTGCAGAATGCACGCACGCATGGGCTTGGCTGGCGCATGGCACATGTAAGTTCTATAGATAAGAAAGGTCTCGTAAATCCTTAAGGCAACTTCCGCCCCGCCTCGTACAGGTACTTCTGGTATATATATCGCGTATATATATATATGTCCATTGATATTCCAAATCCGGCAAGCCTCGCCATTGCGGGAATCAATTCTCCACAAGACGCGTCAAAAAGTGTCTGCTTCAGCTCAAACAAACAAAAACAAAGACCCTTTGACCCAACCCTCAGAACCAATCCTTTCCCAAGGGACAGGAGGTGTTTTGTCGATGTCACTTAGCTAGAGGTTGAAAACTTTGGGGCCTGCATGCTGTTACGGTGTGAATAAATGTCCTTAGCCTTGTCAAGTAAAGTTGTGAGGACCAGACACCCCGGAAAAGAAAATGTTTTATGCAACGTAACCCAATGGCCGGAAAATTTTGTTGCAGGGCAAATTGCGGTTAAGAAGGAAAGACATAGTTTGATAGAACATCCTTTTTCTTTGTGAGCATCGACTAACCCATGTCCAAGTAATGGATCAACCTTCAAAAATTACACGGAAATATGAATATGTCTTCCTTCCACCAAGGTTTGCACGCGAAAATGGCAGAAAAACATAGGCAGGAACACTGCATACTATTGGTAGAATCATTGCGTAGTGGGTGCCAACCTGCAAAGCAGCGCGCTGCAGAAGCTGATTGTCACAGTGCTTTTACCAGTTACATATGAACAACGAAAACTCAATCTTTTAACTGGTGGACAATAATAATGCCCCATGACTCCTTGATCCAGTTTTGAAACGGGTCGGATATAGCTTGACACACATGTTCCAACTCAACTTTTCCTGGCTGATTGTTGGGCTCCCGACCCTTGCACTATCCTAAGCACAAAAAAGCATAAGCGCGATGAATTCAAAATGCCGTTGAGAATTTTGTCACCCTACAAAAACCCACAAAGAAGTTGGGTTTTTCACAGCAAGAACCCAATAGTTCATAAAAAAGTTAGGTTTGTAAATACTTTGACCGGAAAAAAAGGCCAATGGGAGCTTAGGTCTGTATATTGAAAATCCCGGCAATCCAGCACTTAAACAGAAAAGAAAAGCTTTCAAAGAAACGAGTAGGGTGTGTCAGAGTAAAAGCACAAATGATTCTGTCGCAGGCAACATAAGGAATGAGATATTTTTTTGGTGGTAAGTTATATTAGTTATAAAGAAATTTTATGCAACAAAATCAATCTTGGGGCAGCCTAGAAAGAATAAACCATGTATTTGGTTGGCCTCCTTTGGTTTGATAGGACGGTGCATGATCTGAGTCTCTGTATCATTGGCCGAAAGTTTTTCATAAATCAATTGAATCACACGAAACATTTCATTGACTTGGCTGCCTGGTGTTCAAGCCAACTGCGGCTTCACACTAACATGTGCCAGAGATGGCCACACTAACGAGTAATAGAACTGGCCGTACTAACGGGTGCAAAAGCAGGCCACACTAACGGGTGCCAGAGCTGGCCACACTAACAGGTGGCACGGCCCAGGAGGATTCAGGCTAAGGCTGGCAGGCCCTTGTCGACTGCAGGTTAACATGGGATTTTGGGGTTGCTGCGGTTGTAAACTTTTTGCCTGGGAAGTTGTGCTCTTCAAGTAAAACTTGTCACTAAGCAAAAATTGTCAGTTTAAAAAACATGTCCCTTAGCAAACACGTCCCTGAACTGCTGCCTTTCCTTTTGCCCAAAAAGGGTGTTTTATCCAACAAAATCTGTGCGAGCTCCAACTGAATAAATCTGGTTCCAAGTAGGCTGCCGCCAGATTGATTTCATACTTCGGTTTAACATCAGAAAATTTTGATCAAGAAAGGTTGGTTTTTTGATTTTACTCATTTGCGCGAGATCTTCTCGACTGCCGATCGGGCAATTTGTAATGCTGCACGTCGTTTTTTTTAAGATTCCGATGTAAAGTTTTGACTGTCAGGTTTGCACACCTGCCACGCCCAAACATGAAGAATTCAAGGCCTGCCACGCCCAAAATTGAAACTCCAAGGTAACGACTTCAACCCACGGGCTGTTTTTGTCAGACACTGCGCCTGACACAGGTGCATGCGCCAGCCAAAGGTTCAGTTCAAAAAGCATGGGTTGCTCTACGAACACTGCGCCTGCCACAAGTTTAAAACAGGTGCAGTAGTTTTTCCTGAACACTTGTGTCTACCTTACGTCCATTTAAAAAAATGCATGGGTTGCTTTTCAAAAATATGCCTGCCACAGGTGCACAAAGAATGCAGGGGTTTCTGTTGAACACTTGCGCCTACACACGTCCCTTTCAAATACTGCAGGGGTTGCTTTTCAAAATTGTGCCTGCCACAGAACCGAAAAGAGGGTTTCTTGTGAACTCTTTGGCGCCCACCACGCATCCATTTAAAGGAATGCAGAGAATGCTTCTCAAACAGTTCGCCTGCCACGGTCCAGTTCAAAAAGTGCGGGGTTTCTCCTGATAATATGCGCCCACCACGTTTTCTGAGACTGTGCCAATTTTCGCAACATTTACGCAGGCGCCTGTGTGCAAAATGCTTTCAGTTTTTTGAAAAAAAGGGAAGAATCAAAATATTTCATTTTAACGAAGAAGACAGTGGTCAGCCGTTCGGTAATTCAAGAACGGTGTATTCATTATTGTACTGCAATATTCGTGCCATTTCTTGGAAGCATGAAAAATTAGAATACCAATTCCGAGCAAACATTTTTCGTGACCTGAAGGCTACTTGGCAACACCGATCCTGAAGTTGCATATTTTTTCCAAAAGCGCAGAAGTTTCTTGTGACCACTTGCGCCTATCACTATCCCACGTCCATTGTAAAAAGTGGACGGGCTGCTTCTCAAAACTGCATCTACCACAGCGCAAAAACAGTGCAAAGGTTTCTTGCGAACACTTTGCACCTTTCACGCCTCTGGCTTCTTTTCAAACACTGCGCCGGGGACATCTCCAAAAATATTGCAGGGGGTTCTTGTGAACACCTGCGCCTGCCACGCGCCCATTTTAAAGAGTGCAGGGGTGTATTTTCAAAACTGTTCAAGGCAAATACCAACAAGAAATCCGAAGTGTGACGACATGAGAACTAAGCAATTATTTCGCAGACAAGCCGGGCCCGCCGCTCAACAAACAAGAATGGTCAACATAATGGAAGAATACTGCCACGAGCCATTGGGCAAGTTCCTGTCAGATAAACCTGCTGGCAGAATTATCTGATTGTCCCAAAAGTCGTCCAGAGTTAGAAGCTGCCTCAGTTTTTGATTCTTCTCACAATCACCAGAGCAGTCATGGAGAATGCTTTTTTGAATGATGGCGATTGTAACAGTAATGATTTTAAGTGTCTGTAACAGGTGTCCGATTTATCCCGCACTGGATGTTTACTTCTTTTGTACAATGCTGTCCTGTTGTTGGAAAACTATTGGGGAGGCCTAAGAAAGCAAGACCAAAACTCTGATCGTTTTGGGGGGTTAAAATTGGGGGTCTCTGGTGCGGGCACTTCTGCTCCATGCAGTTTGGAATGTTGCTGAGCTTTTGTCAATGTATGGTTATAATTTTGGGTTCCTTCGAGATTGCATGAGTGAAATTGGCCTTTAAGGCGGAAGTAAGAAGAGAGCAAGGCCTGATTTGTAAAGACAATCTGAATAGCCATGCACTCTGTATACGGGGCCCTTTTGCAAAGGCTATCTACTGCGCGTAACTTTGAAAGAGACGCTGTGTGAAGGTACAGCTAGTGTTCATGGCGGATGCTTTTTGTCAAAAAACAAACTGTGCGGGCTTGCAATGCCATTCTAACATCACCTCCATGTCATTTTTATTTTGCCCAGCGGGTGGTGTCAGGTGTTTTGTTTTGGAAGGTCAGGTTCGGATTTGAAGATAGCTTTGATTGATCTCACAGCGCCGCAGGGCTTCTCAGACTCTACTGACAGATTTTCCATGAAGAGATCCGCGGCCTGAAAGAAGAAAGGGCACCAGTCAAGACTGGCTTGAAGCAGGCGGCATGCAAGGCTAAGGTTTCGGCAAAGACACTCAAAAAATTATGAAGGCTGGACTCGAATTTATTTGAATTGCTGCCTTGCATGTCTTTTGGATTTAACATTGCATCTACCACATGCTATGACCTAGGTCCCGCAAAGTGAACCAATAATTTAGTATAAAATTCGTAGGCACCATTTAATAGAGAATCATATAATCTGCATCCATTTAAAGGAATGCAGAGAATGCTTCTCAAACAGTTCGCCTGCCACGGTCCATTTCAAAAAGTGCGGAGTTTCTCCTGATAATATGCGCCCACCACGTTTTCTGAGACTGTGCCAATTTTCGCAACATTTACGTAGGCGCCTGTGTGCAAAATGCTTTCAGTTTTTTGAAAAAAAGGGAAGAATGAATCAAAATATTTCATTTTAACGAAGAAGACAGTGGTCAGCCGTTCGGCAATTCAAGAACGGTGTATTCATTATTGTACTGCAATATTCGTGCCATTTCTTGGAAGCATTAAAAATTAGAATACCAATTCCGAGAAAACATTTTTCGTGACCTGAAAGCTACTTGGCAACACCGATCGTGAAGTTGCATATTTTTTCCAAAAGCGCAAAAGTTTCTTGTGACCACTTGCGCCTATTACTATCCCACGTCCATTGTAAAAAGTGGACGGGCTGCTTCTCAAAACTGCATCTACCACAGCGCAAAAACAGTGCAAAGGTTTCTTGCGAACACTTTGCGCCTTTCACGCCTCTGGCTTCTTTTCAAACACTGCGCCGGGGACATCTCCAAAAACATTGCAGGGGGTTCTTGTGAACACCTGCGCCTGCCACGCGCCTATTTTAAAGAGTGTAGGGGTGTATTTTCAAAATTGTTCAAGGCAAATACCAACAAGAAATCCGAAGTGTGACGACATGAGAACTAAGCAATTATTTCGCAGACAAGCCGGGCCCGCCGCTCAACAAACAAGAATGGTCAACATAATGGAAGAATACTGCCACGAGCCATTGGGCCAGTTCCTGTCAGATAAACCTGCTGGCAGAATTATCTGATTGTCCCAAAAGTCGTCCAGAGTTAGAAGCTGCCTCAGTTTTTGATTCTTCTCACAATCACCAGAGCAGTCATGGAGAATGCTTTTTTGAATGATGGCGATTGTAACAGTAATGATTTTAAGTGTCTGTAACAGGTGTCCGATTTATCCCGTACTGGATGTTTACTTCTTTTGTACAAGGCTGTCCTGTTGTTGGAAAACTATTGGGGAGGTCCAAGAAAGCAAGACCAAAACTCTGATCGTTTTGGGGGTTAAAATTGGGGGTCTCTGGTGCGGGCACTTCTGCTCCATGCAGTTTGGAATGTTGCTGAGCTTTTGTCAATGTATGGTTATAATTTTGGGTTCCTTCGAGATTGTATGAGTGAAATTGGCCTTTAAGGCGGAAGTAAGAAGAGAGCAGGGCCTGATTTGTAAAGACAATCTCAATAGCCATGCACTTTGTATACGGGGCTCTTTTTTGCAAAGGCTATCTACTGCGCGTAACTCTGAAAGAGACGCTGTGTGAAGGTACAGCTAGTGTTCATGGCGGATGCTCTTTGTCAAAAAACAAACTGTGCGGGCTTGCAATGCCATTCTAACATCACCTCCATGTCATTTTTATTTTGCCCAGCGGGTGGTGTCAGGTGTTTTGTTTTGGAAGGTCAGGTTCGGATTTGAAGATAGGTTTGATTGATATCACAGAGCCGCAGGGCTTCTCAGACTCTGCTGACAGATTTTCCATGAAGAGATCCGCGGCCTGAAAGAAGAAAGGGCACCAGTCAACACTGGCTTGAAGCAGGCGGCATGCAAGGCTAAGGTTTCGGCAAAGACACTCAAAAAATTATGAAGGCTGGACTCGAATTTATTTGAATTGCTGCCTTGCATGTCTTTTGGATTTAACATTGCATCTACCACATGCTATGACCTAGGTCCCGCAAAATGAACCAATAATTTAGTATAAAATTCGTAGGCACCATTTAATAGAAAATCATATAATCTGCATCCATTTAAAGGAATGCAGAGAATGCTTCTCAAACAGTTCGCCTGCCACGGTCCATTTCAAAAAGTGCGGGGTTTCTCCTGATAATATGCGCCCAACACGTTTTCTGAGACTGTGTCAATTTTCGCAACATTTACGCAGGCGCCTGTGTGCAAAATGCTTTCAGTTTTTGAAAAAAGGGAAGAATCAAAATATTTCATTTTAACGAAGAAGACAGTGGTCAGCCGTTCGGCAATTCAAGAACGGTGTATTCATTATTGTACTGCAATATTCGTGCCATTTCTTGGAAGCATAAAAAATTAGAATACCAATTCCGAGCAAACATTTTTCGTGACCTGAATGAAAGCTACTTGGCAACACCGATCGTGAAGTTGCATATTTTTTCCAAAAGCGCAGAAGTTTCTTGTGACCACTTGCGCCTATCACTATCCCACGTCCATTGTAAAAGTGGACGGGCTGCTTCTCAAAACTGCATCTACCACAGCGCAAAAACAGTGCAAAGGTTTCTTGCGAACACTTTGCGCCTTTCACGCCTCTGGCTTCTTTTCAAACACTGCGCCGGGGACATCTCCAAAAACATTGCAGGGGGTTCTTGTGAACACCTGCGCCTGCCACGCGCCCATTTTAAAGAGTGCAGGGGTGTATTTTCAAAACTGTTCAAGGCAAATACCAACAAGAAATCCGAAGTTTGACGACATGAGAACTAAGCAATTATTTCGCAGACAAGCCGGGCCCGCCGCTCAACAAACAAGAATGGTCAACATAATGGAAGAATACTGCCACGAGCCATTGGGCCAGTTCCTGTCAGATAAACCTGCTGGCAGAATTATCTGATTGTCCCAAAAGTCGTCCAGAGTTAGAAGCTGCCTCAGTTTTTGATTCTTCTCACAATCACCAGAGCAGTCATGGAGAATGCTTTTTTGAATGATGGCGATTGTAACAGTAATGATTTTAAGTGTCTGTAACAGGTGTTTGATTTATCCCGCACTGGATATTTATTTACTTCTTTTGTACAATGCTGTCCTGTTGTTGGAAAACTATTGGGGAGGCCCAAGAAAGCAAGACCAAAACTCTGATCGTTTTGGGGGGTTAATTGGGGGTCTCTGGTGCGGGCACTTCTGCTCCATGCAGTTTGGAATGTTGCTGAGCTTTTGTCAATGTATGGTTATAATTTTGGGTTCCTTCGAGATTGCATGAGTGAAATTGGCCTTTAAGGCGGAAGTAAGAAGAGAGCAAGGCCTGATTTGTAAAGACAATCCGAATAGCCATGCACTTTGTATACGGGGCTCTTTTGCAAAGGCTATCTACTGCGCGTAACTCTGAAAGAGACGCTGTGTGAAGGTACAGCTAGTGTTCATGGCGGATGCTTTTTGTCAAAAAACAAACTGTGCGGGCTTGCAATGCCATTCTAACATCACCTCCATGTCATTTTTATTTTGCCCAGCGGGTGGTGTCAGGTGTTTTGTTTTGGAAGGTCAGGTTCGGATTTGAAGATAGCTTTGATTGATATCACAGAGCCGCAGGGCTTCTCAGACTCTGCTGACAGATTTTCCATGAAGAGATCCGCGGCCTGAAAGAAGAAACGGCACCAGTCAAGACTGGCTTGAAGCAGGCGGCATGCAAGGCTAAGGTTTCGGCAAAGACACTCAAAAAATTATGAAGGCTGGACTCGAATTTATTTGAATTGCTGCCTTGCATGTCTTTTGGATTTAAAATTACATCTACCACATGCTATGACCTAGGTCCCGCAAAGTGAACCAATAATTTAGTATACAATTCATAGGCACCATTTAATAGAGAATCATATAATCTGCATTTAGCAAAAAGGTGTTTAATGTTGGTTTATGTGTAAAACCATTAAGTAGAGATGTCAAAAAAATTTTTCAAAATCACAGAAACCACTTCGTAGCTGTTGCAAAGTAGAGTTCACAGAACAGCCACAAATAAATGAGACAAAATTGAGTACCTCTACAAAATGAAACAGTGTGTTTGGTCGAGTCATGTTGGTGTCTTAAGATGCTCTGAGAACATATCAAAATTTAGTACTTCAGCTGAACCAGGAGCCTACATTTAGTCGTGAAATTCGAACATGAATGCAAATACATGTAGTAGAGCTTGAAGCTATGCAAGCCGTTTCTTCACTACAAAATGGTTGCATAACCCCACTCCTTTATTGACAGGGGTTGTACCGGCTTCTTTTGGATTTGACGCAACCCTTTTTATAGCTTTATTTCGATCGCCATGGAAGTTGAAAAAACAAACAAAGTGTTAATTAAATTATTTCGTCCAAATAGTTTGGCAATTTTGGTTTTCACCCCTTCACTGTTTTTGCACATGTGGCAGGCTTATTTTTGAAAGCATGCCGTACATTTTTTAAATGAGGTAAGTAAGGTAGGCGCAAGTGTTCGCTAGAAACCCTTGCACTGTTTTTGGACCTGTGGCAGGCGAAGTTTTTCAAAAGTAACCCCTGCGCTCTTTGAAATGGACCTGTGGTTAGGCGCAAGTGTTCACAAGAAAACCCTGCACTGTTTTTGCACCTGTGGCAGGCATAATTTTGAAAAGTAACCCGTGCACTTTTTAAATAAACGTATGGTGGGCGCAATTGTGCACTGTTTTTGGATCTGTGGCAGGGGCAGTTTTGAAAAGCGGCCCGTGCATTCTTTGAAATGGACG
>CBDDTI010000663.1:0-19302 GCA_965233585.1 bacterium | reverse complement strand
TTTAAACCGGATGTGACGTCACTTTTTGTTGGATGATGCATATACGAAAATTTCAGGAGTCTTCTGCCCCGCCCCTGACAGGCCCAAAGTTGGTTTCCCGCTTCAAATGGATTTTGAAAAGGAATTTCTTAGTTTTGCTTCGGGTCGCCTTATTAGTATTACAGGTCACCTTCTCGGCGTAAAAACCGGAGTAAATTGGGTTGGTAAGTTAAGTTTTCGCCAGTGGAAAGAAGAGTTTTGAATTCAAGAAGATATTAGCGCTCGATTGGACACTTGTCTACGCGTCTTTCTAGTTTCACGCCGTTGCAAACTTCGCAAAACATGTGAATAAAATTAGATTGCTTAAGTTTTGTTTGTAAAGAAATTGCTTTGAGTGAATTGAACTTGCTGTGTTTTGCTTACTATTATATATAACGTGCTACTGCTAGCCTGTTCCTTATTGACAACCGGCAAACCCGTTTACGGTACTTCAAGATCTTGAAAGTTGTCCTTTATGTGATAAACGAGTACTCGCACGTGCTCTCGGACAATTAAGGCCCATGCGACTTTGCTTACAAATGAGAGTTGTCTTTTATATAGACAATTGAACTGTTACGTTGCTACACAAACCTGACTCATCATTCTTTTGCAGATAATGTACAGAAAATCTGGAGAAAACCTGCAGGTATTGCAGATAATGTGCAGAAAATGTGCAGAAAATCTGCAGAAAATCTGTAGGTATTGCAGAAAATCTGCAGGTATTACAGAAAACGTGCAGATAATCTGCAGTTAGTACAGAAAATGTGCAGAAAATCTGCAGAAAATCTGTAGGTATTGCAGAAAATCTGCAGGTATTACAGAAAACGTGCAGATAATCTGCAGTTAGTACAGAAAATGTGCAGAAAATCTGCAGCTATTGCAGAAAATTTTCATTAAATCTGTAGGTATTGCAGATAATGTGCAGAAAATCTGCAGAAAATATGCAACTACTGCAGAAAATCTGCAGCGATTAGAGAAAATATATGCAGAAAATATGCAGAAAATTTGCAGGTATTACAAAAAAATGTGCGAAAAATCTGCAGCTATTGCAGATAACATGCAGAAAATCGGTAGGTATTACAGATAATGTGCAGAAAATCTGCAGGAAATCTGCAGAAAATCTGTAGGTATTGCGGAAAATCCGTAGGTATTGCAGAAAATCTGCAGGTATTACAGAAAAAATTGCAGAAAATCTGCAGATATTGCAGAAAATATGCAGCGATTACAGAAAATATGCAGAAAATCTTCAGAAAATCTGCAGGAATTGCAGAAAATCTGTAGATATTGCAGAAAATCTGCAGGTATTACAGAAAATGTGCAGAAAATCTGCAGAAATAACATATTTTCCAGCTTTACAATATATAAAATACGTGCACGTGCTTGTGGTTATTTTTACTGCATTAATGGCTGTTTTCGACTTGTCTGTTATTTCAGTTTCCAGTCCGTACTGCGAACTCTCGAGAGTTTGTTTATGTTTTTTTGTTTTGCCTCATGTAAGACATCACAAAATGTAAACATTTCGCAACCACTTACATGAAGTAAACTCAAAGTTTAAAAACAACCGCAATTATCGATACGAAGCGGTCGAAGCTTAATAGTTTGTTCTTTCTCATATCACTTCATGAAACAACTTCACAGCTGTAAAAGTCAATGAAGCTGTTGGAAAAAAAATTGAAAGGTCTGAAAGATAAGGTATGTGCTTCTTAACGAATAACATCGATTCGCATTCCATCGAGTGAGCCGTTTATAATGTTTATAAACATTAGGGCTCTGAAACTGCGCAGCACGGACTGGAAATCATCTTTAAGCGACCAAAAAGATCAAGATTTCCAATGTCTTGGGCTCTCTAGGCGACTGATTATCAGTACTGAACGCGTTGGATTAAGACCTTTTCACAATAATTTTTCCTAATATATGTTAGTGTAGAATAGTAGTATGCTTCCTGGGGACCATAGTGTGACAACTTGACTTCAAACGTCTTACCCTGCAGGAGCAGGGGCGTAGCTAGCCTTTGAGACATCAACGCTACTTCGAAATCAAATCACCGCTACTTCGACGTTCTAGTAAAATACCAACACTAAAAATATCCAGCATTCACAAACAACTTTGATGAAAACGGCTTTAAAATATAATAAACGCATTGAGGAGTTTCTTTACTCGACAGATTTAACATGAAGTCGATCCCCTCTGGCCAATCTGATGATACATTTGCTCAGAATGAAGTATGTGACCCGCCAAAACCCTGCTCAGAGTGCTCACGACGACGGAACATCGACATAAACTCTCTCCACAGATTGTCCAGCTTTATTCGGACGTCTTCTTTTTGCAAATAATCATAGTGAAGAAGAATGGCGCAACTCACATAAGTCCAAGTTCAGTTATAAGAGAAAAACAGCTAAAGTTAAATCATCTATGTTTTGCAAATAACAATTTCCTCAGATATTCCATTTTTGAAGACTCGGTGTGTTTGATGCATTTATAATATTGTGTATTAGTGTATACCACACAAATGATTAGTATACTTTTCGTACGCGCCGATTGGCTAGCTCGGAGATGATTAGCCAAGTACTATTCACCTCCGAGCAGCGTCGAGTAACGTATTAAAAAATGGAAAAAGGTCACATAGAATAGGGAAGTTTAATATATTGAGCGTCAAAATAATCCTGTTTCAGGGCAATCAGAAAAATATTAGGGTCGGCCTTTCGAGTTGGAATAATGCCGGTTCTGGTTTGTTTACAAAAAAATTCGAGCGATTTCCAGACTATCAGGGAAATTCTCGTCACGCACGAATGTTTTCCTAAAAAGCCAATTATTTTCGAAATCTACGTTGAATTTGGCGCGTTTTGATCCCAAATTTGTCGCGGTTCGAAAAATGTTGCTTTCGGCCGTATGGCAAGGAAGTTTGGGAAGTTCGGTTTTAAAGCTCTCTTTGTATCCTGTGCTTTCATTGTCCAGGTCGCAGAAGCGCCAGCTGACCATGAAAGCACCAATGAAGATTTCCGTGGATGTAACCGTGACGATAAAGCAGTGTTCATTGAGGAAATCAACAGGTAAGACGCAAGTATTTTTAAATACTTGGGCCTTACTTTCAATTGATTTCATTCAAAGATTATAAAAACCGGTCGTTTGAGTAATTTTATTTTGTTTCTTCATTTATTCTGATTTATTTAGTTATCTGATCTACTCCTATCAAAAAAAAGAGCTAAAGAGGAAGACAAAATTTGCGATTATCTCTAAAAACTGTAAAGCCGGCCATGGAAAATGTTCATTCTTTGTTCTAAAGAGTCCTTATCGGGAACATTCACCTTTTCAAGCCGCTCAAGAGGAACTTTGTCCTCATCCTAATCACGCCACTCATCTGTGTCGTGACCATGGCCTTTAAAGTCTTGTACAAATCAATTCTTCACTGTTCAGTACATAGGGTAACTGTTAGCATACTTTATAATGTTCTCCCTTCGGCAGCATTATTACCATTTAGGTATACTAGTTGTTAACTATTTGGAAGCAATGAAGTGGAAGCGGCATGGCAATCAGCAATCGGGTATGTTTTGCTCTCGTAAAGGTATTTCAGATTGGGCATACTGACGCTGTTGACAAGGGAGATCATTTCCTTCACGCCTTTTCTGGTTGGCCTAAAGATATTTACAGCCAACTTTCAAGACAAAATTATGACACTATAGAGAGAAATCATCAGATCTTCAAATCTATAATCGATTGCGCATGCATTGTGTGGGCAACAGAACATGACTACCCAAGGACACACAGAAAAAATAGCAACTACCTACTATCGCGAAAAAAACAGATCCAGTTCTAGCCACTCACCTGGCAAGCGCTGAGAACATGAAGAACAAAGTATACCTCGCCAACATTTCAAAACGAGCTTATTGAACTTTGCGCAAACCAAATCCGTAGTCCACTAGTTAACGATTGTAATGCAGCCCCCTTCTATGCTTTCCTGGCGGTTGAAGCGACGGATTGCGTAACAATGGCGGAAATCTCTATATGTGTTCGTTTTGTACACAGACCAGAGGACAACAATAAAATGCAGGCACGGGAGGAGGTTCCGAGCTCAAAGTACTCAAAAGCTCTAAGAAACGCGGCTTCGCTCGCCACTTGGTACTCGATAGGAAAACGCTAGGTAACAAAAAGAAACTGCTCGCAGACTAGTATGAATGTTAACCTCATGCGCGCTCTGTGGCTATGATAGTCACGCACCTGATCATGCCAAGGCAGTCTTTGCTAATTTTAAAGGAAAAGGAAAAGGAATCCAGCTGCTCATCGGTCTTAATCAAAGCATTAGATTGCTGACTACCAGGGTTAAAACTAGTAAGACCACTTGTTCCCACGTTGGACCTTAGCAAAATTTGATATACAACTTACACTGTGCAATTTGGGCTTAATTGGAAAAAAATGGCTGGCTACGTCCCTGAAGGGTGACACATATAACGCGCCGTTAGTGACAATGATGACGTAAACCGTCATTCACGAACATGAGCTACTCAATGTACCAACACCACGCGTTTAGGGGTGGATCATTTGACTTTGTACTTATTCCCCGCCACGAAGGTCGAACTCGACCTTTCGCTCCTCTCCTTCTCACTCTGGGCTTTTGAAAGTTACTGATATTTGAACTCTCTCACTCCGAACTACCGCGGGGTTCAGTCTCAGCAGCTCAACTTCTTCGCAAGTCTAAGATCAGGTAAATGCGGTAGTGAGCCCTGCAGTATAGTTTCTCAGCTTTGGCTGACATGGCTGGATAAACTTTGGTTTTTCGCGCCCAAACTGTCCGCCTTAATTATTTGCTGCAGAAATTTTCCCGGTGCACGATAAAAGTATTGGGTCAAGAACGGAGGTGGCAAAATACTCTTGACCCAAACATTGCAAATCCTGGGCACAAATTAGTACAAGTTGAGTAACTGACCTTACGTTTCTAACGAAGGTCAGTTTTCGTTTTCTTCACTGTCGTCAGTGCAGTGATACAGCTGAACCTCTCCGGCTTACGGACGCCTCCACAAAAGGGACAGTTCACTTTGTCTAAGAGAAAACAGAATTCAAATAATCTCTAACTCTATAGTTCGGACACCTCGAGCTCCATATTATCAACACTCATCTCTGCCCCTTTGGTCTGTGTCCTCATTAAAGATATATACTTGTTATATTTAAAACCTGTTCTGAGAGTAGTTCCTTCTAAGATTCTCCTTTATGAACACGTATAAGATGAATTTCTAAATCACTTTATTTCCTTGTCATTATTTGGAATAAAGATCTCATTACATTGTGGCTAACATAGTCAGAGTCTCTATTAAAGTCATTAAATTTGTCAGTGTCAGTTAGTTTTTTGTTTAAGAATTGATACATCTTAAGGTTGAGAATGTATTGAGCAGTGCCTAGGGGTACTTTTACAATCTTCTGGCGGGAACCCACCTGGCTTTTTACGGGGGACAACACCAGGACTAAGGCAAGCTTTTAAAATTATTGAAATTATGTAATTAGGATCGATTTCAAGATATCCACGCTTTGTGACAATTTTTGCCTATTAATTTGGAATTGCAATGAAAGAAAATGATCTTTTGTCTACGGTTTTCTGTGACGATTTTTGTATGTCCAACCAGCGACCAAATATAGGAGGACCATCCCGTTTGCGTTTCTTCGGTGGTATTAAAAACGTGAAGTTCCCAGGTATTATGACGGTATTAGCCGGAGAAATCTTTAGATTGTCGGAGTACGTTTATTGTAAAGAGAATACTAGTGTATCTAAAAGATAGTAATGCTGCGTCACATTTTGTTAATAGCCTGATATTATTTGCATTGAGCAGAACAGCGTAGAGGCATTTTGTTTGCACATGCTCCGCAGAAAAATGTGAGTAACCGCTGGTATACGCCAGCCCTGCTTTGCGTGTACGCAAATCGCAAAATGGCAGTGGTTTTAACAATTTTTTCGGCGATGTTTCCCTTTGTAACTTGTGTAAAAGAGTCAGAAAATCAACCAAATGGTTTTGTGGAGTCTCGTAGAGAGTCCCAACCAAGTCCGTTTCAGAAGGTCAAGGTCTAAACAAACGCTTCTAGACTTGATAATTTGGTTTTATCAACTGAGTTATAATGTGAATTGGCCACCGTAAAGAGATTGAATGGAATTGTTAGAACACGGATGAAGGAATATTTGTGAAGGATGCGTAATACTCGAGGTTTTTCTTGGGTTATAAACGTTTCTTATCGCTTCCCCTACTAGTGCAATTATTAATCCTCGGGCAATAATAAAATATTGCACAAGTTTATTGACATGACCACAGAAAACTTCAATGTCGAGTTAAGAAAAGTCACAACGTAGTAGAACTAGAAAGATGTATTAAACCCGTGGAGGGCTTTTAGAGATGGAAGGGAAATTAAAGATTTTATCAGAGAGCAAGTTAACTACAATGATTAGTTTCACCTGTGAAAGTAGCATAATTTTGATATGGAGGCTACAGTCAAATTGGCAGTAGTCAAACACTAGACAAACACACTCTGAACAGGATGTTGCGACAGAGCTATTAAAATTCAAATGCTCCATTCTTGTGAAACCAAACCATACCTCAAAAGATGCACCATGTGTCTTGGGTACAGAGGAGAAATACAGTAGCCCAGTGAAATGACACAGCCTCTTTCAGCTGCATCCCTTCAAACTTCAGCTGGAGTTTTTGTCTCTGGACTTAGCTTTGTACTTCTACGAATTCTCCTTAATTTTTTCAGCCTTAGCAGTGCAGATCACCATTCCAAAATGTAAGGAAATTCCGGGCCAGTTTGACCCCCTCCTCCAATGGGCTAAACATATCAACAAAACATACATGTATTTCAATTTGCTGTTTGTAATTTCAGCTGCAGATAAAAAAAAATAACAACAAAAAAAATACACATTTTTCACGTTACGTTTTCATGTTTATTCTGTTACGATAATTAGCATGTGGTCTGATAGGTAGGCTCTTATTACAGGCCAATTACAATTAACAACATTTGCTGCAATATTGATTGTTCCACCAGTCAAGTTACTGGTCTTATGCTTTAACCAAACAAGGATTTGTCTCCTTGAAAGCCACACACATGGTCTTTAAAGTAGCATTGTTGTAACCAACTCAACTGGAAATAATAGCAACTTCTTCACATTAATATCTTGGAAGGATGATTATGCAAGAAAAGGGGGCTCACTTGAAGGCTTAAATGTGGCAGTTTAAGGTCTGAAATAGATAACATAAACAAGATTACATTAGAAGTCAGATAGAGTGCAGTTGTGGGCTTTATTTAGTATAGTAAACCCCTCACCATCATCTTGCCTTCCATTTTGTATCTTAATTTATCTGTGAAAATATGATTAACTATTAATTTTCATTCTTAAGTAGACTGACCTGATTACACCACATGGTGTATATTCTGTCATGCTGAAGAGTTGTATTGAGTATTAGTATAAATTTACCGTAGTCTATTGTGAATCCGTGAATTTGATTGGCTATATTACTGTTTTCTATCTGCTGATAGAAAACAGTTACGCATCAGTGCACATCGCGCATCACGTTTGAACCTGATGTAACATAATAAAACCGTGCTTTTCTACGCATTACTTGACACTTTTTCCTTTTTATGCAATGAGACTACGGTAAATTTATACTAAAACAATTAGACTACTCGCCCTCGTTTTCTAAGAGCGATAGTCAACTCGGCAGCGCCTCGTTGACTATCTGCTCGTAGAAAACTCGGGCTCGTAGTCTAATTCTTAAATAGCATATTTCATTTGCAAGCCAACAGTTTAAGACTGATTACATGATTTTATGTCAAAGGATGATCATTAGCTATCACAATAGCACTTACATTCCAACATAAATATTTCATAACCATACTGTACAGAACACGAAGTTGTTGCAAGAGCTAGTACATTACAAATGGCTAAACATTGAGAAGAATTTTAAAGAAGAAATAATCTGCTTCATCAGTCTACTGTGTCTTTTTCAATGCCTGCATGTGCAGCAAATAATAGAAACCAGTTAACATGTTTTTTCAATTTTGTTTGAACAACTGTCTTTCTCTGAATCTTCAGAGCATGGTGAATAACATCAAAACAATAGTCTTTTAAAAGTTAGTCTGTACATTTTGTTACATTGATGCAAAAAAATCAGCTCGAAGGGCACAGGAATTCTTACAAAATAAACACTGCACGAAAGTAAAGCTCACGTCCTTCGGTTCCCTTGTGCCGTTCGAAAGCTAAATGTACATGAAATGTGAAAACTCCGACAGAAACGGGACCAGTTTTTCTTCTTAAAATAAGACCACGCGTTTTTGGGGGAGAAATAAACTGGATAGAGCAAAGGACAAGTAAACCGGTAAACAATACAATGAACTTTTTGGACATAAAACGATACACATCAACCTTCTCTTTACCAAATCCAAATAAACGAAAGATGTGGAAATTGTAAGAGTAGAAAGCCGACTTAAAAATCCTTTGGTACGCACATGTCTCTAGGATCGAATGTTGACAGACTCAGACGAGTTCGCGTCTATTGCGATGTGTGAAAATGCTGAAGTGTTAGCTTAAATTTATGTTTGGTGGTAAATAAAGCGATCGCAGCAGATATATAATCGTGTGTTCTACGCTCTAAACTCACCTTGCACAAACGGCTGCAAATAGGGATTTCCAAACAATTGTTTGCAAGAAATCAACAACGACAGAAACGTAACTTAATACATACATGACGCATCGCTGGTGATCGTGACAAAAGCACATGGTGACCATTAAACGATACGCATCGCCCTCTTCTTTACCAAATCCAGATAAACGAAAGATGTGGAAATTGTCAGAGTAGAAAGCCGACTTATAAATTCTTAACTGGTACGCACATGTCTCTAGAATCGAATGTTGACAGACTCTGACGAGTTCGCGTCCATTGGGATGTGTGAAAATGCTGAAGTTTTAGCTTAAATTTCATGATTTTTGGATGTAAATAAATCGATCACAGCACGATCTCGCTCACATCGTTTTACAGATAAATCAAAGCAAACCATAACCACTCACCTGTCTCAACTGCAATCCACGCAAAAATATGACGCCATCACAACAGTGTCGCACACCCGTGTGTTGTTCGTGGCGCAATGCACTCTGATAGAAGGCGCAATGCATTCTGGTAAAAAGCCGCAAAGCATTCTGGTAAAAAGTGATGATTTTGAGAATTCCATCTCCCTTTTATATATTCTTCCGGCTTAAATCCCGTTTATGTTGCTGCTCGCTCGCTACGCTCGCTCTGCAGCAATTATACGAAACGTCAAGTCTTAATCAAAAAATGTGCAAGTTCAATATGTTGATCACTGTTGTTTGTGTCTTAGTTTTCATCAATATTCACAGACTTAATACAAAACTCAGTGTGAAGGTTTTGGTCTAAATAGCAGTAATAACCAAAGGTTAGCAAATGCGGGCGAGGATTTTTTTTGTTCATTTGAGGACTAAAAGATTTGGAGGCCTATAGGGAAATGTCGGGTGATTTTGTTCGTCCATGAGCACCCCTCAAGGTAGCCTCCTACGCAGACATTCTTTGGGTTCGTCACGCAATCTTCCTCCCCCACGAACGTCTGCTGAAACGAATGGGTTGTTTAATTAGACCAATCACAGCGCACTGCGCGATCAAGGCAGCGAACTTTGAACCTTGGTAAATTTTTGCGCGCGAAGTTGTAAGAAACTAAATAGTACGGTGGCTTGTTAGGGCCATCAAAAGTACCTCTTTTTTTTTTACTTCGACAGTTATATGATCGACACTTATAACTGTCGAAACGTAGAACTGAGTACCGGGCTTCATCGGTGCAACGTGCAAAGATGGCGAAGCCTTAATGAGCGTAAAATCTGTGTTTCTAATATCATAAACATTTCAATCTGTTAAATTTACATCGAAGCGTTATAACATAAGTTGCTTTCTGCAGAATGAGCTGGAGGGAAGTGCAATAGCTTGAGGATCTAACGCATGCGGGTCAATTTTGTATAGTAGCTCACAAACACTCGCTGTATTAATCAAATCAGCGATCCTAGTTGATCCGGCCAGACTAGCTCGTCGTCCGTTGTCCTTGCCGATCAACAACACCGGGCGAGCATAGTTTCTCCTTATTTCAAGAGAAAAATATTCCCTGGAGTATGTGTGTGCTGCTCACTAGTCCTTTGATTAATAAATATGAAATAACAGATTCTACGCCCTGTTTTGTATTATCATATTTTCTTGCCATTTGTTGTCGGCGAAATATACACAACAAGAGTTGCGTGACAATTATATCAATATTTATCCTCATAGCTTTCCATTAGTGCATCAAGTGTTCTTTTCCGTTGTTTATCTGTTTAAATCATTATCTGTGTAACCGAACCCGAGGCGGTGGATATTTTTAAAAAGGAGCATTGTAAAAGGAACGTGATCGTGAATTAAACCAGAATAGAGCAAATTGGGGAATATTGTTAGTGGAGGCGAACAATTTCTCCAAATTGTTAAATGTAGATAGAAACATAGCAGTATATAGTTTCAAAGGTTGAAAGAAAGCTCAACAACGAGCAGAGCACCCCGGCACGGATCCTTCGATCGACTACCTGTGTTGTTGATCGGCAAGGACAACGGACGACGAGCTAGTCTGGCCGGATCAACTAGGATCGCTGATTTGAATACAGCGAGTGTTTGTGAGCTACTATACAAAATTGACCCGCATGCGTTAGATCCTCAAGCTATTGTACTTCCCTCCAGCTCATTCTGCAGAAAGCAACTTATGTTATAACGCTTTGATGTAAATTTAACAGATTGAAATGTTTATGATATTAGAAACACAGATTTTACGCTCATTAAGGCTTCGCCATCTTTGCACGTTGCACCGATGAAGCCCGGTACTCAGTTCTACGTTTCGACAGTTATAAGTGTCGATCGACAGTTATAAGTGTCGATCGACAGTTATAAGTGTCGATCGACAGTTATAAGTGTCGATCGACACTTATAAGTGTCGATCGACACTTATAAGTGGCGATCGACACTTATAACTGTCGATCGACACTTATAACTGTCGATCGACAGTTATAAGTGTCGATCGAATAAATGAAGTAAAAAAAAAGTACTTTTGATGGCCCTAACAAGCCACCGTAAAATAGGGGATATTTGCGTGGCCTTCTAACGGGTTTGCGAGACTTTCAAAATCGTCGATTTGAATCCTTTTCAGCGAGAAGCTATGGAATATTTTGTGAAGAAAAAGGTGGACGTCTTCGTTAATCTACCGACTGGGAACGGGAAGGCGCTTATTTATCAAGCTGATGTTTGTGAATAAAAGACAGGCCAAACACGACTCCTACAGTTCGTGGCATTTGTACATTTGCCGTTTATTTTTCGGTCTTTGGACCTCTGTGTCGCTTCACTCTTGTTTATGAAGGGCATTTCGTGTTCGTGGACAAATATGATACTTGTGATAAGAATCTACCGACTGTACTTGCAAACAGTTCTAATCATAGCCGGGCCCGTCACGATGTAGGTCAATGTAGAATGCGAGTAAGCAACACGTTTAGAGTAAATGTCATATTTTGTCCCTTAAAAGCAAAACAAATCGTGCAATAGAAATGAGCCAAGACAATACACTAACACATGGCAAATTATAGAGGTGTCAAACTCAACGAAGCAACACGCAGATAACAACGGAAATCATGCAGACCTATGCCTTAGCACGATTTAACGGCTCTAGTTTTCTCCTAATTACACAATACGAAATGCCCTTAATAAACAATAGTGAAGCGACAAAAAGGTCGAAAGACCTAAAAATAAACGGCAAATGTACCAATGGCACGAACCGTAGGAGTCGTGTTTGGCCTGTCTATTTTATCTACCATCATTGCGGAATTTCGACGTAACCGTTTCGTTCTATTTGCTCCTTTCTTAAAGTCTTCCTTTATCTCCTCCTGAAGGGATCACAGATTAAGTTTAGCTTTTCAAACCGAAGTAACCGCTTGTAGCACCTATTGCAGACGAACGGGTTGCTGGACGAAAACACACTCAAGTCTATTTCCACAGCGCATTCAATTAAGTGTGCGATGTCACTGAACTCTTGCCAAACACTCTTATTCTCGCCTGAGGGGTTAACGGAAAACTGCATAGAAAACAATTGTTTCCGACGATTTTTTTCGGAGTTTCTTCCATACACGAAGCTAGGATTTGAAATCTGTTTCCCATAAGTAATAAGAAACGTGGGAAAATTAATCACCCTCTTGGGGGTTGTTCTATCACAGCTTATGATTGACTTTCTATTGAACAATAACCAAGCGTCGGTTGGCTCTTCGGTGATCTCCACGTGCTCTCTAGCTGATCTTTTTGAACAAAGGGTAAGGAATGTGCCCATTCGTTTCAGCAGACGTTCGTGGGGGAGAAAGATTGCGTGACGAGCCCAAAGAATGTCTGCGTAGGAGGCTACCCCCAAGGTTTTAATTGTTTTTCCTCCATTTTGACGGTAACAAGAGAGTGATTTGACAAAATCTGTGAAACATTAACACCAGAGCATTCCACGAAACACTAATCCCATTGTTTGCTTTCCTTAGATTAAGTTATATGCTGTAATTGCTGCTGTATCACAGTGTAAATAAAAGCACTCTAGATTATAAAGTACTATGCGTGTTGATCGAGTCAAAAGACGGAATGCGGCCGGGAAATGGCATGCAACGCGACAACATGAACAGAAAAGTCGAATCCAAGTTGACATGCTTGATTTGGATTGGTCAGCGCAGCTGCTATGCATGACCTTCACGTGATCCAAGGTCCAAATGTTACGCGTGATGCACGTGAGAAAATAGCATTCTTTGCATTCGTGGTGGAAGACTCAAGATTTCAGCAAAATCGAGTCAGGACCAAACTAAACAACTGCCGCGCATGCGTGTGTAAAAGCAACGTTGAGATAAGGATTGCGGGCTCCTTTTGTCGCCCGCAACAATTTAAACGGCATGAATATTAAACAAAAAGGATTAAATTAGTAATAACTGAAACGATGAATTTCAAACGAATAGCAATTTGTCAATTGTCAGTAAATCTTACTACAAATGTCAGTTGTAGGTTCAATTTTAGGATTTTGTCAGTAGTCAGTAATTTTTTTGGCCGTTTGTCAGTTGCCAGTTAACGTAAACCCATCCAGATCTTCCTCTGTGTGTATATTCCTGTGTATACTGCGAATTATTCACAGCGATTGGCTAACACTTTTCACAGTTTTGTTTAAAGGGTAAATTCTGCCAACTAGAGGCGAGTCAGTGTTTGTCACTTCTAAGAAAGTCTTGAAATCAAAGAAAACTGGACATTACTATTAAAAGAGGATAACACTGCATTGTCGTTCTCAAACAAAAAAGTGTTAAGCGCTATTTTGTGCGCTCCGCAAAATCCCATCAGCTGCTCAGGCCACGCTGTATAAGAATTTAAGGGATTTCAGTTTGATCGAGGGAAATTAATTTATTCTGCTTACTTTTATGATTTTACGAGGACAGTGTGGTTTCCTTCCCATCTTTTTTCTGTACTTTTTATTAGGCGATTCGTAAAGCTGCATTTGTGGGCCAATAAAGATGATTGATTGATTGATTGATTAATAATTTAGCAATTAACTAAAAGTTCTTAGAATGTGAGGGCAGGGGTAAAGAGGTGATGTTTGTACTAGGGAGGGTGTAGGGAGGCGATATTTGTCCTAGGGAGTGGGTAGGGATGGGATTTTTTTCCTGGGGCTGAGAAGACAAAACTAGTCCTAATAGCTCTTATCGCAGTTATCAGCGGTTTGACATGCAAACGAAGCGAAAGGGTTAATTCTGCATTGCATTAACCCTATTCGACAGCAAGCTCAACTCCAATAACAGCTATTGACTGCAACTGTAGGTGATGACAAAAGGCAAAATCCATTGCCTGCTGCGACGGCAAAATTGAAAAAAAAAAAAAAAAAACCAGAAAAGAGAGAGTGAAAGACACTGACAGCCTTGTTTGAAATTCTGACGTCTATTGAGAGCTAGACCGGCATTTTAGAGTCTGAGAAAGAGTTATGAGACCTCATCAGTCACTCTGCAAAGGAATCTGAGATTTCAGGATCGCATCTGTTCCAAAAGCTTCAGATCTAGAGTGAAAAAATATTGTAGGAACTGTGCCATTACCCCTCTTACTTCTCCTGGAAGTGGCATTAATCCATAAGCTGACAGTTACTTTGTGTCATTTTGTCACATACATATAACACTTATAATTTACCAGATGCCGACAGTGCCTCTTTCTTTTCTTTTCTTATCTCATCCCACCCCCTCTCTTCGTGCTCTGTTGAGTAACTCAATTAAGGGTCACTCGACCAATTGTCCTCTCTGTTCTAATCTTGTGTGGGGAGTTTCATGTGCAGATTTCATTTGAATCCAAATCATATTCATTTTCATTATGTTAAATGAAAAGTTTTCCGTAAGGATTCTAATGAAACAAAGGCAAAAGGTCCCTCAAAAATGGCCTTGGCTATTGTTTGGCTAACGTGACGGGCAGCCAATGTGCGCAAAGAGCTACATGACTGTAGTCCATCACGTGCACTGCAAGTCACAAATGTCTAGTCTCTTATGATAGCTACAGTAATAAATATTTTAAATTGAATAACAAACTAGATAAACTGCAAAGCCGTGAACGAAGATCCTGCTTGATTGAACGTTGGATCTCAATGGAGATCTAATCAGCCAAATTTGAAAAATAAAAACGATGAGAAGTCAAAGACTACTGCAAGGCTGACACAACGTGATATATTTAAAACAATATTTCGGCTGGCCAGACCAGCCTTCTTCAGGTTTAGATGTCACTAACTTATAAAAATGAAATTACAATATTATATAGTGGTGAATATCGTAATACATATTTCGAAATCAAAAGGAGTGGCGGAAATGACGAACAAAACAAATAGAATAAAGAAAAAAAGGGGGCTTTCTAAGGTTACAAGTTTTACGATTCATCACGTCTATTCATACCGTGAGGTTCCAATGTTCTCCCTAAATCTATTAAAAAGGACTCTCTGGCTTTTCTTATTGAATCTCGTGACGAGTGGATTATTTCAAGTGGGATTAGTTGCATGTCAGTATGGCAATGATTAGGATGAGTAAGAAAATGTTACACTGTACGGTACGGTTACACTGTATCATGTAAATTAAATTTTTGTTAATGAGACACTGCTGCACTGCCAATTAATGTATTAAAGCCACGCCCACACAGGGGGAGGGGCAGATCTAACGGTACAAACAATGACAACTTGGGTGCTTGGTCACACTCGAAGGAATCTTATGGGTAACAACAGTGCAGACCCCCCCCCCCCCCCCCCCCCCCCATGCTGGGTAGATGCGAGAAACAAATGAACACTGATTGTAGTGGCGAAACATGGGTGGCAGGGAAGGCAGAGCCTATCTCCCCTAGAGTAGCGGCGTCTCTAGGGGAACCTATGTTAGGATGTAACATAGGATGGACCAGAAGAGGGGTGCCCTTCTGGGAGGTCAATAGGTCAGATGATACGATGGCACCATCCTGGAGAGATCCGGACCTATTACCACGGGTGGTCATAGCACTTACTGTGGGGCAAAGTGCAGCCTAGGTTGCACTTCCCTGCCACCAAAAACTTTTATTGACTAAGAAGCTATGGTTTACACACAATATAGGAAATAGGAAAATAGCAGTAACTAAACGGATAAGGTTTGCCAGGCAAAGCCTCCGTTACGCCAAAGCTACCAGTACGTTACAGGGAGGGGGGGGAGGGGAAAAGTACAACAGCCTATCTTGAATAATAGCTCACAACTGAGACAGGGTCGGAAGACAATGGGATAACTAACAGAAAATGGAGGAGTTGGGAGGGGTATAGCATGCTGAAATCACATGAGAGCATGTTGGAAAATCACTGGGAGCTTTGTCGTATGATTGACCATATGGTAACATATGGTAAACGATTATGTTACAATGGACATTGACCTAAGGCTATTGCACAATAGCTAAAAGGGGAACAATATTGACCATATGGTAAACGATTATGTTACATTGGACATTGACCTAAGGCTATTGCACAATGGCTAATAGGGGAAGGATAAGAGAACTGGTGACAACTTTAGATGACAGCTATGATGTAGACCGCAGAGCTCATTAACCACAGTTTAAATACTTAAACTTCTAAGTGTTAATTTACATGATGCAGTGTAACCGCTGCCATTTACAATACATAGGCGAGACTAAGCGACGTCTCAAAGACAGATTCAACGAACATAGACGCTCAGTCGACAAAACTAACATTCAATCCAAACCCACCACTGTTGCCGAACATTTTCTTTCTCATCCTAATCATTGCCATACTGACATGCAACTAATCCCACTTGAAATAATCCACTCGTCACGAGATTCAATAAGAAAAGCCAGAGAGTCCTTTTTAATAGATTTAGAGAGAACATTGGAACCTCACGGTATGAATAGACGTGATGAATCGTAAAACTTGTAACCTTAGAAAGCCCCCTTTTTTTCTTTATTCTATTTGTTTTGTTCGCCATTTCCGCCACTCCTTTTGATTTCGAAATATGTATTACGACATTCACCACTATATAATATTGTAATTTCATTTTTATAAGTTAGTGACATCTAAACCTGAAGAAGGCTGGTCTGGCCAGCCGAAATATTGTTTTAAATATATCACGTTGTGTCAGCCTTGCAGTAGTCTTTGACTTCTCATCGTTTTTATTTTAAATTGGTCTTTTAATTTATTAGCTCTGGATAGTGCACAGTCAGACCTGTTTGATGTGAAGGCTAAGTTTGATGAAGTTATTGTAACTTACTACAATAACTATATAGACTAATTAACAATTTTTCCACGAGCACGCGTTGGATATGAGATGGTAGATAGCAAACGAGGCGCGTAGCGCTGAGTTGGCTATAATCATCTCATATCCAACAAGCGCGAGTGGAATAATTGTTTTATTAAAAACACTCCCAAAATATAGAAAACTAGACTACAATAAAAAAAGAAAAGCCTAAAAATTCACGCATAAGCTCGCCATTTTTGAAGATCTTCGTATAATGGCTCATATACCATGATGGCTTAGCAAATGAAAACTCTGGAATTGCATTTTCCAATGATCCAGTTTTTAGACTACGAGCCCGACTACGAGCCCGAGTTTTCTACGAGCAGATAGTCAACGAGGCGCAGCCGAGTTGACTATCGCTCGTAGAAATCGAGGGCGAGTAGTCTATTTGTTTTAGTATAAATTTACCGTAGTCTCATTGCATAAAGATAAAAAAATGTCAAGTAACGCGTAGAAAAGAACTGTTTTTATTATGTTACATCAGCGATGTGCACTGATGCGTAACTTTTTTCTATCAGGAGATTGAAAACGGTAATATAGCCAATCAAATTCACGGATTCACATTAGACTACGGTAAATTTATACTAATAGACATTAGTACTAGATGCACACGTAGATGTTTACACAGATGCAGACACAGACACATACACAGCCATAGTTTATTTTACTTGGTTACGCACTTGGTTATGGTTATGATGCATTTTAATTTCAGAGCTCTTACATCGTCTAAAAAAATATGTGTTATGTCAAATAATACAGCGTTTCTTCTCAAATTGTCGTTTCGCTTCGGCAATGACCAGGTTTTATTACTAGAATTCTTTACCACATGCATCTTAATGCAAAAGCAAATCTGATTGGCCAAGCCATCGTACACTATCAGCCATTAGTTAAGTAGTCAGGCAGTTGTGCTCTGTTTGGTTCTGTCATGGTTTTTTATTTAACAAGTAGATTCCATGTTGCCGTGCGTCTGTTCAGAAATAAATCATAGATGGTATCAAAATGTCGTAAGAACAAAAAAAGTGGCACATGATCTTTTAGGTGAGTGCGTCACTGATGTTATTTCCACATTTGTAGGGTCGTGTAGTGCTTAGCTATCAATCTCTCATGAATGGCTTGATACCAAACAAATCAAACAATAGAAACAATACCTATGCTACGCCATGATCATGCAAAAGATCACACCTCGGTATTTTGACGTCCTCTGTAATCTATTACTATGCAGTCGCACGGCAACATGGACTCTATCTGTTTTTTTTATTTTTTTTTAATGAAGAAACCAAAAAAAACGTTAATGACGTCATTTATGCGTCTGTTCCCTTAATAGATTATAAGTAAGAACCAATGGAAATGCGAAAATTTGACTTATTATATAAACGGAAATTGTCAACATGTTTCTTGCAGGAGTCAACAGCCAAATCTCTCAGTTGGGATGCTTCTCTTAGACAAGAACACAAGTGCTTACATGTAACTGGTAACTTTCTATAAGCGGCGTATTTTAGAGCAGTTTTCAACTTCGTGATGTTTAACCGAAACCAGTGTCATCATGACCAGAAATTGTGTGACCATAATCTGAACGTATGTGGCATTGCGTAAGAGTAAGATTGACTGTGGTAATCAGAGAAGAAGTGAACAAGGCGTCCAGAATGAAGTGTATTAAAACTCGAAGTGTATGTAGTAAAAAGGAAGCTGACGCGAAGGGCGGGAAAACGTGTGTGAGCGAGTCGTGATTAAGTTTCGATTAAGTTTGGTACTTCTGATTGCATGAAAAAGTGGCGCAAGTTTTTAAGCCAATCGTGTCGCTTGATGAATCAAAACACAAGACAGTCGAATGAAAAGTGGCTCAACAATAGCCTTGGATGATTCAAAAGTTATTTCTCTTTTACGTTTGTTTTGTTTCTTGCGGGTTATTTTGGTTAGAATTTACGACTGAAAAAAGAAAGCCAACAAAACCTTCTTGGCTTCAAAATATAACATAATTTAAGTACTTTGAAGCAAATTCATCAAATGAAAACAGTTTTCAACTGGCAGTCCATTTTCTATAGTTATTATCCAAAAACAAATGTATAACTTCAATTTTTTTATGATTTACTCGAAGTGAAGCAAACATAATATTATTTTTGTGTATTCTACTTGCTGTATACCATTATAGCTCAAGACATTGGTATTGACCGGAGGCCTACCAGTTACCTAGCATATCACATCTTGTCAGCGCAAAATGCATGTTTTCAATTTTGTGTGCCTTTTTCATGGAAACGTCGATTGCCTTAAGAATTAGTTTGTATATCAAACTTCAATCTATTTTCAAGTACTGGTCTAATTTTCTCATTAATCCCATGAGTAGAAGACTTGTAACACCTAAATAAAAATGCTTGGAATGATCCAGGAAGACACCTGTATGTTAATTTTTTTTGCACTATTTACAAATCATTATTTCTACATTAAAGCACACTACA
>CBDDTI010000662.1:2500-6543 GCA_965233585.1 bacterium | reverse complement strand
TGGGAAAGTAGAGAACAAAAAATTAGAGGAATATGAAAATGAGAACTATTACTTGCTTTGGTGATCAGACAAGCTGCACTTTCCTTATAATTCCCTCGGTCTCTCTGGCGAAGATAACTCGGTCTCACGAACCGATAACTTCGTGATTGTGTACATCTTCTCGTGTTACCGGAAATCGAAACTTTGTGAGAAAAGAAGAATTATAATATAGCAAACTATCGCAGCCCTTACCTCCAATATCACCTGTCCAATGCCGGCCATCTTGAGTGACAGCACATGCACAGTACAGATTTATGGCGCCAAAATACCATTCCTTTGATGCACCGTGATCACTTGGTAGGAAATCGGTATTTTGTACCTTTCTTCGTGTTTTATACCAAGTCTATAATGCTCGGTCCACGTTTTACACCCGAGTCCATATTTTATACCCGGTCCGTAATGCTTAGTCCGCGTTTTATACCTGAGTGGGTGTTTTGTTTTGTTCTCTACTTTCCCAGCCATGCAGTATCAGATATGTTTTTTCTATACCTTTTCTCATCTTAGAAATTTAAAAAATGCGTTCAACGTAGAGTCACTATACCACAAGCAGCACAAGGACAGCAACATGTTTCGTCGGTTCAACAGAGTTAAGCCCTGTTCGGCGAGATTAGTACTTGGGTAGGTGACCAAATTCGAATACCCCGTGTTGCAATATTTTTTTTTTTCTCTTTTTCCCCTTCCTTTTCCAAAGCGATATTAAGGACTGCAGAACTGCCATCCTTGTGCAATGTCGTTTCCTCTATTTATCAACTTTTTGTTCCTCATTTCGCCATGGCCGTTTTTATGTCTATTTATTTACATTATCGTACGTATAAATAAACAGCGGGACATGTCGTTCGAATTCTCCTCAATTCTCTCGACTGTTGATCTTTCAAAACATTTAATCACGGCTTGAATCATTCGAAAATTCATACAGCTCGTCAATTTTGTGACTTTCAGTGTATTCTTTTTCTTTTTCGGCAATCGACCGAGTATGGTTAAACCTGTATCAGCGGGCTCTTTCGGGAAATGAGCAGCTCCCATTTATGAAAACGTCCGTGCAAGAATTTATTCAATGTAGAACCTTTCTTCGTGTTTTATACTGAGTCTGTAATGCTCGGTCCGCGTTTTATACCTGAGTCCGTTTTTATACCCAGTCCGTAGTCCGTAGTCCGCAGTCCATATTTCATACTGACTGCTCCGCTGACTGGTTATTTCTCGCCGGCTCAGAAAAAAACCAATCGATAATCTCGAATGGTGATTTCTTTTTCTCACGCAACGATTTTTCATTGTCAACAGTTAATATAAATCTCACATGGCAGTGTTTCATTCTCGATTGGTAATCATGATCTCGCATGACAGTTTTCCATTCTCGTATAGCAATTTTAATTTCTCATACAGTGATTTTCAAATCTCACGTAGTGATTTTCCAATCTCGCACAGTGATTTCTCAATCTCACACATCGATCACTGAAACTCGATAGGTTATTTTCAACTCAACCCACTTTTGTCACGCTTGGCTTGCCATATCAGAGATCCTCACGCCATGAGAGCTCGCGTAAACTGAAGCGTATCCGATTATTTACCCATGACGCATTTCGAGCTGTGTCCAACCTCCTCTGGCCCGGAGTTAGGCTCGATTTGCAGCTGTTTTATGAGCCCGCGTTCCTCGCCACACACCACGGCTGGATCACTGGGATCACTGGTCTACCCATTGTATTTCTTGGCCAATCACAGACAAGTCTGTTCAAATCGAGCAGGCTTCCCCGTGATTGGTCAATTCTGTCACTCGTCTATCCAACATGGTGGATGAGTTTTCTTCGGTAAAGTATGTGTTAGAGCGCTTCCATATCGATAAATTTAGAGAAACACAACTGGAAGCCATTATTAAGTTGTTACAATGGAAAGATGTTTTAGTGTTACAGCCTACGGGCTCAGGGAAATCCTTGATTTTGCAGTCTTTTTCACTCATCGTTGATGAACTGCGAAAGCCAGTCCGTTCTAGTTGTGCTTTGGTCATATCTCCGCTGAACTCACTCATGCAGGACCAAGTCAAGTTCCTCACCTCAATCGGTATAAATTTATTGGCGAGGAGCAGTATGACGAAAATACCAAAAAAGGAGTTGAGACCGGTTTATTTCAGGTCGTGTTTGGGTCTCCGGAGTCGTTTTTGGGAAGTAGCAGATGGCGAGCAATGTTGACAAGTGCTACTTATAGCGAAAGACTGTGTCTGATTGCCATTGATGAAGCCCACTGTATCCAACACTGGTAAGAATAAAAATTATTTGTTATGAAATGTTTGTTGTAGATGATTCCAACTTCCGCTTTTAAAATTAATCTCAGTAGTCATAGAGGGTCATTTTAAGCCTTGTTACTGTCGAGTAAGTGTCGAGTTAGGTCGAGGAAAATCATTAATATGCATAACGGTCGAGTAAGTGTCGAGTTAGGTCGAGGAAAATCATTAATATTCAAACTGTCTAGGTAAAGTGTCTTCCTCCATACTAATAAGCGTCGCTCTTTTACAATAAAAACAATAAACTTGCCTGGGCTTGCCCGCTAATAATTAACCCTGATTGGCTCATGAGAAATCTGTTATCTGTTTTAAATAATTAAGCGGGCAGATTTCGAAAGCTCTGATTGGCTCACGAAAATCTATTAACTGTTCAAAATAAAAGCGCCAATTTTAACAAAAGCGTCATTCCTTCATTCAACTTGACCTCGCTGGAAACGAAAACTTTTTTCGATTTCGAAACGATTATCAACATGGCTTTTTTCACTAACGTTATTGATCTTCAAGCTGCCTTGAGCGCTTGCTTATCAGTCCGTGATTGGGAAATGTTGACTGAAGCCGTCCAAATTCCAGAGAATTTTGTTCCGCTGGCGTTAGCGCGATTGACCGAGTTGACTCTCCAAGAACTTCAGGTAAATAAAGTGAGGTTTGATTTTACTTCAGTTCTCTCTTGTAGCGCCGAACTAACTTTACTTACATTCGCCGTAGAATGATGAACAAATCAGCACATTGGACGAACTGTTGGACGAATATTCTCAGCGCGAAGCACTTGTAAGTATTGTTCTCTTACATAAGTCTTAAACCGTTGGATGAAGTTTCCAATGTTCAACAAGTGTTCAGTTCTCTCTTTAAACACAACTTTCTCTTCTAATGTAGACATCAAACAACGAGGCACTACCTGAAAATGACAGCGTGGAAATGAATTCGACTTTCTCGATTCGGTAAGTTAAATTTGGGTTTGTTTAACATATTTTGTAGCACGATAACAGACTGTTTTACGCACCGTTAAGCAAGTGTAATTATGCGTGTTACTTTGACTTAAATTTGCATCAAACACTTCTAAACTCCGTTAACAACACAATGAAACAACGTCGACGATCAGTCCCACTGCTCTCCGCGAACAGCTGCGCCGCATCTTTTCTGATCAGCCTACTGTGTTTAAAGTCAACTTCGCCTTTGGATTTATCCTCCGCAACACTGAAACGGGGGCTTTACAGTACCACCACCCTTCCGCCAACAACAATTTGGTGTTAGAACAGCCGTTCCTGGTCTCAAATCAAGACGATTTAGAGCGCCTATATCAGCAGATAGCGGAGATCGATTTCTTGGAGTGGGTTCGCCAGCAGCGGACTAATAGTAAATGGGTCGCGGATCTCGTGACGAATGTGACCTGGTTCGTATGAAAACTTCGCCATCACCCGATCGGTCGTGGAAGCTATTTACCTGGTTACATAGCTGAGAATCATGGAATTGCACCTTTAGATTGTAACCGCCAAACAGGCAAGCCATATCAAGATAATCTGTGTTTTTTCCGCTGCCTCGCCCTCCACAACGGCTGCCATACCAAATTGTTGTTGTTCTTCATGTTCATCAGCGCCTGTCTTACAAGAGAGAGAAGTCATTTGTAATCAACACGAAAAACGTCATGCAAAGTTGGAGTATCTTAAAACATCATTTTCCAAAGACATCATTGACACTGCTTCAGTCAAGAATGCTGCCTTATTTACCTCACCTG
>CBDDTI010000661.1:0-6687 GCA_965233585.1 bacterium | reverse complement strand
GAAAGGTCTCGATGACACACAAATTGAAACTTTACGAGAACCGTGTATCACTGATCTTTGATTCTGAGAAGTTTTAGGGCAAAGCCAAAGTTGATTGAGGACGATGCTAACGGGTTTGTGAAAGGTCTATATCAATTCTCGCATCTTTGAATTCTTGACCTCCTGTCCAAAATCAAACTCTTGCGCCTGCGTAAAAACGTGATTGTGTTCCTTTAAAGTTAAAGTTAAGTGAACACCCAGGAGGTTTACCATATGAAAAGGTAGGGGTTGCTTGTCGGAGATTTTTAATTAAACCCCTAAAGCTAAGGAGACCAGTCTCGATGTGGCAGTCTCGATCTGGCTTAGATCTTTATGTGACCCCTAAAAGACCCTCAGACAGTAACCAGAAGTGAGCTATTTTCACTTTTAACGCGCCCTTACACAACCACATTCACATTACTAAGTATAATTTCTTCATTAAAGATTAGTAGTATAAAAATCTAGGAGACAGTTCGGCCCTGGCAAGCGAAGTGTTCTCTTCCGGTTGCGGTTCTAAAACGCGCGCGCTTAAGCTCCCTACTATTTGTTCGATAACACACTAGAAGATGCTTTGACTGATATAAAAATAGTGGCCTTTCTTCATGAACAAACTAAGTAAGACCAGAATCCTTGATTTATATTTCTCTAAGTGAAACCGCGAACATCCCTAGACCTCCCCTTTTTACATGAGTGCTTACCCGGGACTGAGCAATGATATTCACCACACTTTACACCGTATTCCAAGCTAGCAGGCAGGCGAAAGAGGTTTTGCCGCAAGCTCGACACCATTTTCAAAAATCCAGACAAATATAAAGTCATCCTTTTGCCGGCAAACAACAATTGAAAGAAAAGCCGTTTAACGATTAATTACGTAATGCACGAACCCTCCTCCCTATATTAGGGGATACCCTGGGCAAAGCGAAGGCTTTGCCCAGGGTATTGGTTCCGCGGTATTGGTTCCCGTAGAATTGGTTCCGCAGTGGTCGGGGAATGTAATGTTTCTCACGGTTTTGCTATACAATGCAGAGCTGAAGGGGGTTTGGCAAAGATTTGGCAGGGATTTCACCCGTGTTTCGTGACCTCTTTTAGAGGACTGGATTCAAGTTCCATGTTCGAGGAAACCATGAAGGCTTCATAACTGATAGGCTGTGAGCAGTCTCTCTTTTCCTCGAAAATCCCTGGCGAAGAACGCAAAACTAGGAACGTGCGAGCGTGAATGTGATGTGCGAGCAAAGAAGTGCGCTGTATTGGCGCTGGCGTAGGAAGCCTTTGCAGTTCGCGGCATTGCTACCCCCGCGTCACGTTCGCAGTTACACTTGGACGCTTACTTATTTTGCATTCCTTCCCATGGATTAATAAAAAGAAGGTATGATTTTACTCGCTTAATTAATATCATGCTTTGACTTGACTTCCATGGTATCAAAAAAATCCCGCTGTGAAAGCTCCAGTTGTTTTAAAAATATTTAATCTATTTCATGAATTTTGCTTGTTGTTTTAAGAGGGTGGAGACGTTCACTATTACCATTACCATTACCATTACCATTACCATTGTTATCACTATCACTATCACTATCACTATCACTATCACTATCACTATCACTATCACTATCACTATCACTATCACTATCACTATCACTATCACTATCACTATCACTATCACTATCACTATCACTATCACTATTACTATTACTATTACTATTACTATTGACCAAGGTCAAGATTCTCTCATACAGACCGACTTAGCTCAGTTAACGAACTGTTTATGGCAAAAACAAAAACAACTGAATTCGTTTAATGTAACTGGCTTGTACTAACTGACATTATGCTTGCGAACGGCGATGAGCTGAGTTTAATTCTTTCAAATTTTGTTCGTCCTCTTTACTTTTTTCCTCTTCAGCTTTTCAGCACTTAAGAAATGAATATTATTAGATGAAAAGAGTCAATGATTTTGCATTTTAGGTTGCAACCTTTTTCACTTCAAATCATTACCGGTCTAGATGCCGGTGTAGATGGGAAAATCTAGACCATGGTCAATATCCATTTCAGCCAATCAAATTCGTGAATTTGGTAGTTCCCAATCCTTGTGACACAGAGCCATATAATGAAGGGATTTTGTAACAGTTTCTCTTTGAAATATATTTGACAGTACGAAGGGATAACAAATAAGCCTGTCCCTATTGTGGTGATAAAATGCTAGAAAGTTGCTAGCTGGAATGGCAAAAAGTTGCTAAATAATTGCCAAAAATCCCAAAGGTTCCAGCCTAAATTCATTGATGTCTCTATAAAAACGTTAAAAGCTTTAATTTATTTTTCGTTCGCCTCAATAATTCCTGACATCGGTCAAGAAAAATAGCTTAAGACTTGGATTCAAAGAGCCGCTTGCAAACATGGGCGGAATTTAAGGATACTTCTAAGTGTTACGGAATAAAACACGTGGTTCACTTGACGTCCCGCCGAAAATCGATTGTGCTTAAACTTCAAAAGCTGATAAGCATTCAAGAAATTCCCACTGAAGCTTGCTGTAAACTCGTCGATTTTTTGGTGCTTGATATGTGGTCTAAACCTACATTCAGCTCAAAAGTTCCTCAGAAAGGAAAAGCTTGATCGAGGTTGCTAAAGTGTTTCTCCAAAAGGGAAAAGTTGCACAATCTGGATAGGCCTAATAAAACATTCGAAAATAATGAGACTCTAATTGAACCTGTTCTTCAGTTTTTGTGGTTATTAATTCATTGACAAAGAGACTTTATTTGCATAGCCACTTAAGGTCTCCATTAAGGCGGGGGTCCACCTGAAAGCCGTATTTTGACCGGGTAATATGTTTTTAATGCAAATACCTCGTCATGAGTTAAAAATTGGCAGATACGCTCCAAATAGTTTTTCAACAACCTGGATTGTCATTGTGCGGTCGGGCAACTGTCTGGTGGTGTTCCATAACCCTTTTTTTTCCCTTTTAACCTCTCTTTAAACTTACCAAAATTTCACTTAAATTCAGGTTTACTTCCGCCTTAACCGGGTCATTAATCATTCATACCATTATTTGTAAATTTTCCAGTAGTGAAGCAAAAATCGTTCCATTTGGAGCGGATTGAAAGTTTGAAGATTTTTCCAAGCCGATCAAAAAAGGGGACTAATGACTATCCATGGCGTTGGTGCTGTTAAAATAAGTAGTAGATATTTGTATCGACAATAACAGCTGTGAGTTAAAAGAGAGAATCAAGTATCAAATACCATTAAAATTATTTTACTCCTAAAAATAATATGCAACAAATAACGAGGTAAATATCTTTAAAAAAGTTTATATCATTCAGCTTTCTTAATCTTACATTTAAGTTTGAATCATCTTTCTTCTTACGTGGTTTTAGTTTATTCCGTTTAAAGGAAATATATCTTCCCTTTAATACGATATTGGACATTATTTACTTGCATAACGAGTTTTAAATCCTCTGATGGTGGAGACATTTATTTTAGCAAGCCATTATGACACCTGCTATGTCTTATTCCAACAGTCGTGCTTCACGTAGTCTTCAATCATAACAGAGGAGAAGAAACATATTTTCACCTCCAAGACCAAATTAGTAGGAACTGGTATGAATGTTCCGTTTGTTTTTGGTTTTATTTGTGCTTTTAATGCCGAAAGTTTCTGGGTAATAGTGTAAGCCCAGTAAACTGTCGCCGCAAGCTTTTACTTGCTGAAGCAATTAGGCCAATTATTTTCAACGTTTTTCACCATGCTACCTCTTCTGTTGAGCTCGAGTTCTAGAATATTATCTGAAACTGAAATGACAGAAGATGTGCATGGCACATATACTGAGGCAAACTTGAGCGAGGTTTATGGATCATCAGTATTGTGAAGAAAAGGGTTACAAAAGATAAATTATTAAGAGAGTTGCCGCTAAAAACTTAAAGATGATTGAGAAAAATGCTGAATTGCAGAACACAAAGGTTGTTGAATCGAACATGGACGCATCCGTTAGAACTTTTTTATTGCGTGAAAGTCTGCTTTGGCACAATAGATGTCGTGTGATATCGTCGAATTAATAAATGACGAAATTGCGATAATAAAAATCCGGAAGCAGCTTCTGATGGACAAGTGGTCCATGAGGTACTCAGTTTTCGCAGCGGTATTTTGTCGATCATCGGTCGACTTTGAAGATATTGATACAACAAACCAATTAAAAAATAAAAAAAAAAGGATAGATACAAATCAGTTATTACGCCATGGGTAACAGACATTACATTATACGAAATGCCGCAGAAAAAGGAGATTGTCCTCAAATCCCAGCCATTTTAAAGCGAATCGAAGAAGCGTTGGTAGCCATGTAGAACCTCAGAGCTTAGCTTGACAAAAAAGAAACTAGAAGATGCTCTGAAGGTAAGTGAGAAAGCAGATTCATCGAGCAGGTAGATCGCCAAACAAGAAATGCTCAGACGATCCAAATAAACAACCATAACGGATCAGAATTCCTACCTTTTCTACCTTCGGCGATAAATTGTCGATACCTCCGTAGTTTAAAATGTTGAGGTCAGAAAGTTGTTTATGCGGAGAAGGAGAAGAAATGGTGAAGGTTTAGGAAGAAAAAAAACTGCTTACGATGCTTCAAGATCGAGATTCCAGAGAAGATACGGCGGAGATCGGCGAAATGTTCGAGATCAAATAGACAAATTGCGTTAGATAAAGTGAATGGACAAATTCGCCCACTTTACCGGGAAAACGTTCGGGTTTTCTTTGAAAGGCAACAGTCTCCCAGGTCGATTTTAGGGGTGGAGCCGTATACGAGTGTACGGAATAACTGTCAAGAAATTGCCTGAAAATTCAATTTAATTATATAACTGCGTTTGATAAAAAAGGCAAAGAACGACGCAATGGAAAAGCTGAACGAATGGGTGAACTTGGTGGCATATTTTCAAAGGCAAGCGCCAGAAGTAAACCATGGTTTCATAACGTAACCATAGAGATATCAATTGGTTTCAAGGCTCTAAAACAAACATAAGAAGCCCCTTAACGGCTTTTACGAAGTGGAAGAAAGGCAAAATCGCGAAGCGCATGCCGAGAATTGCATCATATTGAGAAATGTCAAGTTTTGGAGGTACGGCCTAGAAAGATTGAGAGAAAAAAAAAAGGATTGAAACACCCAAATTACCATTCTCAATACTCTCGAAAGGCGTTCCCATTGCCTTAAGACGTAGTAGTCATGTTAGGAATTCATAGGCACAAATAGGAGTGCGGCTTATAACTTCTAATTTGGAGAGGAATGAAGCTTGACAGAATAACAAAGAAACATCAGTACTAGTGGAATCGATAATCACACACATTTAGTACTGGAAGGTTTCCAGATATTAGTTCCACATTGACGAAATCAGTTTAACATCTGAATTTTACTCTCAAGCATTTCTGAAACTTAGAAACCGTCGGTATCGTCACACAGAGCAAGGAGAAAATCGCTATGACACTGTTGAAGATTTTTTTTTTTTTTTTTCTGAGAGGGAAACGGGAATTACTTCACCGGAAGTTATAAGCTACGCGCGGACATTTTGGAGATTGCTTACGTCTCGAAAAGAAATGCTGTGTGGATAGTTTTTTCTGGTTAATTTGTCTCAGGGAAATTTCGGGAATATTTTTTTAACCTTATAAGAACCTAAGGAAAAACGTTAAACTGGTTCTTCAAGCTGGATAAAGAGCTTTAAATTATAACTTGCAATATTCAAAGGAAGAGTAGAAAATGGTATTGGACGTGCAGTGGATTTGTGTGGCGCTCGTATATAGTGGTGTTGTTTCTGTCAAAGCTGAGGAAATTTTGCGAATCCTGCCATGCAGGAAATCACTGGAAACGTGTCAGACAATGGGAAAAACTCAGCGAAAGACCCTATAATGAGAGTGGAAGCTTTAAAAGCGGAAAAACGTAAATTAAAAGCAGCGATAACAAGACAGCTAAACGAGTTAGTGGGTAGCCGAATGGATTGCTGGTGTAAGCGGGGCCATTGAACCATGAAGTCTTGAAGAAATTGGAACCTTCGGAAAAGATTAAGGGGAAACCTTCGAAATACTGGAAGAATTACGGACCTTGCATCAGGAACAATAGCACACTCAAACGCAAATGAAAGGTGGAGACGAAGCGGACGAGCCAAATAAGCGAATTGAAGGTAAACTAGTGCACGCGTTGTGTCTTGACTACAGTTACACGGAGTATTCATCCGGTAAGTCCACATTTTTACTCAAATGATGTCTAACACTAGTTTACCGCATATAAATGTTGATAGTGGTTGGAATAACCACGAAATAATTTGCATTTTAATATGTAACGGGAACAAAACTGAGATTCAGTATTGGAATGCGATGTTCATAACTTGTGCGGATGCAACTGCAATGTCTGCTCAGCCGGTTCAAAAAGTTGGGATAGAAGACATGTTTATCTGGGGAAGCTTTAGAAATGATCATAGGTTTAGGATACTCTGAAGCAGCTTATGAGGCGGCTAAGTCGAGGCTATTGAGGACATACTAGTTAATCAAAACGAAACCAATCAGAAAAGAAAATGCCAAAGAACTGGAAATGTTTGCGACATGCTAGAGCAGGCAGTGATTGATCTTCAGGAAAACAATCCAGTGATGATTTAGAGGAAGGATCTTTCTATACTAACACCCTTATAAAACTGCTAGAGAAGTTATTGTCC
>CBDDTI010000660.1:2500-22723 GCA_965233585.1 bacterium | reverse complement strand
GTGTCTATTCTTACAGCAAGGACTGCATGTACAAGCACCAGCTTCAGGTGTCTACTAGGTGTTCACAAAGAATGGGTTGTTTACAGTGATATGTCACATTTTTGGTCAATATAATAGCTTTTTCAGAATTGTAAAGTAAGGTTAAGTCTGCTTATGAACCAAGTGGCTAACCCCCCTCTTATTAAGCGGGGTAAAGCCTACATATGAGCCAAGTGGCTAACCCCCCTCTCCTGTAAAGTAGGGTCAAATCTACATATGAGCCAAATGGTTAACCCCCCCCCTGCTTTTCTGGAGCATCAAACTTGCTAGTAACCCCTTTATACACCTGGGATTGGAGAGAGGCACTGCTGGAGTGAAGACCATCACAATGTTCCCATCAAGAGCTTGAATTCAGACCGCCCCATCTCGGGGTTAGTGACTAATCAAAAATTTTAGAAATGTAGCTGAGTCAACACTTAGTACACCTTTTAACACCAAAAGGTCACTTTTTCAGTCATTAATAATATTTATTTATAATTGTCTGCAGGATTTGTTAGCGCTGCTCCACACGTTACCAAGCCTGCAAAACAGCTTGTTTGAAAACGATAGAAACAGAAATTATTGCTTGTGGAGGATAAAAACAAAATATCTTCAAAAAGTAAACAGATCTTTTGAAGGCACACAGATGTTACTCCTGCTGATCTAAAAGTTGTTTTCCAGTCATAACAAAATAACATTAAATTTCAACCTGCCTCTCGTATCAACATGTCTACAAAACTGTAAAAAATGTGGACACTTGATAACTCTTCCCTTTGAAGCTCAGTGATTTTTTTCCTGTTTTGCATGCAGTCAACAAATTTAGAGTTACCTCTGAAACAAACATCTTTGTAATGCTTGAGAAAGGTAATGTGGCCAAGTGGTGTAGGTGGAAAATCCTCCATTTTGATACCAGCTGGAATGGATTTATTCTTGGTGGTCCTGAATTCAGCTGAGTGCTTGGCCAGTTGGAATGTTCAGTGACTGTTTAATTAAAGTCCACATTTAGCACAGTAATCAGAGATGGAAACCTAAAAAAATCAATATCCAGGAGATCGTCAATTTTACTTTCTTGACTATAAAAAAGTTGTTTGAAGGAAAGTGTGGCCAATTCAGTGGCAAAAATGTGTCAAATATCAAGAATTATTTCCAACAAAAATGCCATAAGGGGATCAAAATATGTCTGAATATGTATTTTATGGGCTTTCCTTCATAATTTTGTCTAGGAGATGGTAGACCAGGAGATGTGGTCTATATCTGGGGATTCCAGGATAATCAGGGAGATTTGGCAAATATGTGAAGTGCTAAATTAAATCCATGCACACCTTGATAACTAAGTACTGTAATTCTTTCTGGCATTATACCTGCTGGTATGCGGGCAGCCACTAAGGTCCTCTACCCCTGACTGTTCTGACCAACTTCCAGATGGTACCCCAGTTGTATCTTCAGCTTCCCCTTCTCAGTTCTTTACCAGGTGCTTCTGAATCTTCCTTGTTTCATGTTTCCTTCTGGTGTCCAATGGAGGGCCATGTGTGTGATGTTGTTGAGTTCTCTTCCAATTATGTGCCTTCTCATGAGAATGCTTTCCATGCTCTCTTGATGGCACGGAGTAAGTGGTTCCACGACAACCCAACACTTCAATGAAATATTCTTTTGGTCACAGTATACCACAAAATGTGAAGATTGTAATTATGTAAACCTAGTGGCAAAGGTGTTGTATGGGTCTCACTGTATTGTGCTAGTTACTAATGCCGGAACTTAGGTATTACAGAAAAAAATAACAATAATAGTTATAATTAATAATAATAATAGTAATAATAATAATAATAATAACAATTATAATAATAATAATAATAATAATAATAATAACAATAATATATAGTACTGTATAAAGCATTCAAAAGTTGTAACTACTGCATAATTAGCCATGGAAAGGAGATGACTAATGTAGTGCATTTTATAATATTTATTTTCAGGGACCTCACAACATTCTAATGGAGGGGACATGTCTAGTGGCACAAATAAACAAAACACACAGGAAAATGCTAATTACCTTCTCAAGCGATTATTGGAAATGAAAAGGACCAGCCCCCAAGAAGGTCCCAAATATCGCAACATCAATTCAAGTGTAGAACTGCACAATATTGTCAATACACGATTTAGGACAGAAATGGCAGTGCTGTTCTCAAGGCTACCCAAGTCTTACCAGTGTAACATACTTGTTGCAGTGTCAGTTACAACCCAGTGTACTGTGCCAGACATCATTGAACTTTTATTCAGCTTGACAGAGATGAAACAGAACATAAATGTGAGTTGTCCTGTTGGGGACAGAACTAAACTCAAGCTGTGCAGTCAGGCTAACAGAACATTTATTGGTGAAACCTTCTGCAATGAGCTATTAAATGTCTTCAAATCACTTCCCTCACCTTTTAAATGCCACATTATCAATGCCATTGCTTTGGCTTACAGTGATAAAGGCAGACGAAATCTAGCCCTGTCTGTCAGTCAAACTCAAAGTGCAGTGGCAGAGATTTTCTCATCTGTGAACTTACCTAATACTTGTGCAAACCTTGAAATGGATCATATTATACCATCTATCCCTCCAGTTAATATCACAGTGGACTTGAACAATTCCAACAAGCAATCCTGGTTACAAACTTTAACGAAAAAAGGGCCTGAAATTTACAAGACTGTTTTGAAGTACGAATATAACAAGAGACACCGGGGACAACTTGGGGGTCCTACCCGCCTTGCTCAGTATTTGGAAGTTCATGAACTAAATAGCACTCAACTTGTCACTGTTGAAGTAGGGGTAGGTAGCAGGATATTTTCAGTGCTGTTCAGATTAAAAGTGAAACGCAAGCCATCCAACCGATTAAGAGAGATTAGATCAACCTACAGGATTGTGGAGGCTCTAGAAGCCATGAACCAACAAGAGTTGAGAGAAATCTTTAATACCTCTATCATTGCCATTAGCTTGGATGGAGAGAGGTCAAATATGACAAAATCATCACCAAAAACTGGCAAATGGACTGTAAATCTTATGGAGATGGCAAAGGAGTTGTTTCCTGTACACCTTTCAGAATATTACAAGCAACTTGTGAAGCCAGCAAGATGCTTTGTTGTGTTTTACATCTCACATAAAATTGACAAGAGTCCATTGGAAGTTGAAATGTTCTATTCTTCATTTAAACGGATTTCAAGAAAGCATACATGCTTTTACACCAGGAGAACTGGCCCTTCAGAGACACCTTTTATCAAAGTGCTCACTCCCGAACGTTTTACTGGGAATGCACTGTCAACCCAAGCTTTTTCTTCAGAGAGAACAGGAAAACCATCAACTGTCAGTGATGGAGCTGTTGATCATATTTCTGACAAGGTGGATATAGAAGACTTATCTTCCTTGGAAATTGCACTTTTTGCTCTCTTGGGAGTTCTCTGTGCTTGTGTTTTGGCATTTACCATAAATTGTGTTATGTTAGCATTGAAAGTAAAGCCTACAGATCAAAGTAATGGCAAGTCAAAACCTATGCTGCAGTCTGCAGTTTTTCATAAAAGCAAAAATGTTGCAGGTTGCAAAGAAACTGAATGTGTACACTTCACAGACACAAATGGTTCCAATTGTCAGCAATCCAATACAGAACATCCTCCTAAAGTGGAGACTGTTGTATACGGTGACAAGAGTTGTAATTGTTTATACCTTGTCTCATCATCAACACCTCATAGTATAAGGTGTGATTACAGCAAGACTTGTTTAAAACATTCTCAACTTGTACTACACAATAAAAGTGGAGCAAAGAGAACAAACTTAAGAACACAATTAGAAAATGAATATTACTTAGATTCTTCACCAGTGACAAGAACATGTGACACCTCGCAGCTGGGTGTCGATGACAGAGCAGAGAACAGTTCTCCTGAGATGGAGGAAAGTTCTTTTAAGACTGAATGTCAATGTTCCAGAAGACCTCCAGACAGTCATCAGGGTGATAGCAGAGTTTTGGAGTCACAGGGTAAAGCGATAAGTTATTGCAGTATATCTGATACAAGTTACAAAGAACATTTATCTCCCAAAATGAAACACAATGGCTGTCTTCCAACAGAAGAGTCACATGAAACAGTCATTGTTTTGTTGGACTGCAAAGGATTCAAAGAAGTGCAGGTCTGACACAAGCTACAAGTGTCCTTGCATTCTACTGAAACTTCATATTTAACAAGTTTGCTGTATATTCATTATTTAAGTAACTAGTTTTAATATTTTGTCTCAGGTAGTGAGACAAAATTTGCAGTTCGCTGTGTTATATATCAACTGCTGTTACCAGTGTACTCCCAGTTATGAATTGTAAAATATGATGAACTTTGTTTTTCTATCAGAAAGGCAGATCAAAGTATGAAGTGCGAGTAGTTGACATATCTTAGCCTGCATAGCAGATGTTTCCTTTCCATTTTCCAGGTAGGGAGATCAAGCAAGTGAGCGAGCAAACAAGCGCACCCGGGGTGCACAAAAAAATGAGAACAGTGAATGAGAAATGGAGAGGGGGTGAGCCAAAAAAGGAGGAGAACATGGAGGGGTGGGGAGGAAAGGTGAACACTTGCTATGTAGGCTAGACATATCTAAATTGAAGACTTCTGGTGTCAAACTAATGTTGTTGCCATACAGAGTGTCAATCATCCCAGTTGCTGCATGACCAATGGCACTGTAGCTCAACTGGGATTAATGGGCGTTGGACATCTGCTAGGATTGGAGAAGTCATTCTTTGTTATGAAGTTTCCCATGGCCCTTTTATGATGAGAGCGCAAAAATTTAATTAGTATAGGAATTCGCACAACCTCGAGTACAATTCGTGATTAATAGGTACGAGTGATTTTAAAAGTTCTCAAAATTGCACGAGCCTTTAAGGCCGAGACACACGATGCGACAAATCGCGGCAACACGTCGCGGCGACAAGTCGCATCGTCTGCACTGCTGCTGCGACAAGTCGTTTTCGCTTAGTTTGTCGCTGCGATACGTCGCACGAATTCAAACTAGTTTGAATTAGTGCGACAGATCGCAGCGACAAAATTCTGTCGCAGCGACAATGATTTTCACATGTCACACGAGGCGATTTGTTGCAGCAACCTGTCGCAGCGACGTGTCGCAGCGATTTGTCGCATCGTGTGTCTCGGCCTTTAGGCGAGTGCAATTTGAGAATTTTCAAAATCACGAGTGCCTATTATTCATGAATTGTACGAGAAGGTTGTGTGATTTTTTATTTAAATTACATTCAACAAAATTATGTCATTTCCATGGAAACTTAATAGGTACTCCTACGGAGTACAATTTAAGATTTATTGTACTGCTCTCAACCAATCAAAATTGAGTACATTTGTTGAGTGTACTATAAGAGCTCTAACTTGCTACTCAGTAATACAGAACCTAAGAATGATGTTCATGACAAGTTTCTCATTAAGGGCAGGACACCATGCAAATTGACTGGCTGTGGGAACTATTTCTCCCCAACCACCCCCCCCCCCCAACCTGGTTTGACTATCTCAAGAAAGTTTTCCCTCACAATTAATACAGTTCAGTTACATTCTTTTCGCTTGCTTGTCAAGACCAGTTGCCTTCTTGCTGAAAACTTGAATGGAACCCCTGTTCATGATGTTAACAGGCATGTTTTGTTTGGCAGAGGTTCAGCATTAATATGGTACCATATTGATGTGATAGTAATATCCCTGTTGTTATATGGCCAGCTCTCTTGTCACCCCTAAGTACTGGTCAGTGTGTTTAAAAGGTCTATCATTGTGGCCAAGTGCATTACAGTACAACTAAACGATAAAATTGAAGATAACTACACATAATCTTAGTGTAAGAACCAGTCTCCTTGTAATAAAGACGCCTGTATATTACCAGGGCTGTCATTAAGTTGTGATTCAGCTTTGATCTGCACACCAGCAACAAACTTGTTACTTTATGGGTGGCTTTTGTCAACTACAGGCAAGTTCACTCATAACATCAAGGGTCCATAAATTATACCCAGCCCTAACAGGTGTAATGGGGTTATAACCTTTTATATAATAACCAAATCAATGTGCGCGCTCTGATTGGTCAATCAGCTGTGGGTTATTGTTACTATAAACCCACGGAAAAATCGCGCGTCTTCTGAATTATTATATAAAAGCAATAGACCACAAGTTTCTATGGTTTATAAGCTGATAAACCACTTGGGATGTTGGTAGAACACTCGAAGAATTCGTAAACCACTCGCCTGCGGCTCGTGGTTTACAAATTCTTCTCATGTTCTACCAACATCCCGCGTGGTTTATCAGCTTATAAACCACAGAAACTTGTGGTCTATTGCTTAAATTGACACTACTGATTATGGACCAAAGAACCCTAAAATTATACAATCTTTAATGCAGACACCTTCATACATGGTACAGACATTGTACTCAACCATTTAGTCCAGGGAGGGTGGGGGTGCTCTACAGGGTCCACCCCAAGGTCAAACCCAAAACTCTTTAGCCTTTCGCATACCATTCTGGCAGAAAAAATCTCCTTTTCATATTCCTTTTATCAAAAAGGTCCCCTCTAACATACTTTTCGAAGATCACTGCATCCCTTTTTTAAACCATTACTGAAGAACATAAAGCATAACCTCAGAAAAAGAAGTAAACTGTCATGCATGTCGAGAAACTTTTTGTAGCATATGTATCTATTTGCCTGCAGACTTGTACATAGAGAGTTAAGGTTATTTCTTTTGTCATTCAACACTGGCATTTGACGGTTCTAATTTAGAAACTTGATGTACATGTAGTTATTTAAAAAATATCTGTCTGAATGCTGTCAGACAGTTCCAGCTTTTGCTGGCTTTCAAACATCACATTAAAAGTTTGTTACGTTGCCATAATATAATCTGTGGATGAAGCCTTGTGAGTTACCTTACAAGTTGCCCAGAGGTGGGGGTAAGGGGGGGGGGGGGGTCAGAGGCAGAAGGGAGCTCCATTAGCAATAAACCAATACAGGGGGTAAGTTTCTAAAGAAACTGTGGTGCTGCGTCGGTGGTAGACTTTCCCCAAGTCGTCTTTTTGAGCGACGAAGTCGCAAGGAGACGTCCGTTTTCCGCCTCAGTGGACTCCCACAAAAACGGACTCTGAGAAAGTCTACGTCGGTGGGAGTATTACAAGGTAATTTGGATTTATCAACTGAGTCGATAATGTAAATGATTGGCCACCGTAACAGCTTTCGAATCTCTTTACGGTGGCCAATTTACATTATCAACTCAGTTGATAAATCTAGATTATCCATTGGCAATAGTTATAGGGATAGCATCCTAAGGGAGTAGTGTTAGCATCTTGAACTTACTTTGGTTATCTAGAAGACTGATTAATCGCCCTGAACAAACAGACACACGGGCACTTAATAATTAACAATTATTCACCGAAGTGGAGGTGAATAGTGGTGGATATTCACCGAGCCGCGAAGAGGCGAGGTAAATATCCACCACTTTCACCGACACTGAGGTGAATAATTGAAGGCTTCGGTGGAAAAAGGGCGTTAGGATTTTTACTCAAAATTGAACTTTGTCGAAAACGCTCCAAATTTCGCATGCAGTTTTGTTTAGGTGCGTTAAACAATGTTCTGTATGTTTTTTTGCTGAAGTTTTCTTCGTTTACGAGATATTAAGTATGCAAAAAAGCCTGTATTTGTGGTCTCATCAGCACGTGACCGGAAAGACGGTAATTTCACTTAAAATCCAGCAAAATATTGATCTTTTGCAGCGTGTAACCTTAAAAAGTGTTGATTTTAGGGTAAAACCGTTACAATTTTGATTTCACGTTAACGTGCGACCGCAAAGACGTTAATTTCACTCAAATTACCGCTCAAAACTAGGGTTAGCGCTGAAAGTTAGGGTTACGGAACAAGGTTAGGGTTGGAGTTAAGATCAGCATACGTTAGGGTTAGCGCTGTGTTAGACCACGGACGGACTTTGATTTCACTTAGAAAACAATGTAAAGTTCATTTCACGCAGCGCGTAAGCTCAAAAACCTAGATTTCAGGTCAAAATAGGTTAGAATGTTGATTTCACGTTAAGGCTTGACGGCAAGGCTGTTGATTTGACTTAAAAACGAACAAAATCTTCATTTCACGCAGCGCCTAAGCTCAAAAACCGAGATTTGAGGTCAAAATAGGTTAGAATGTTGATTTCACGTTAAGGCTTGACGGCAAGGCTGTTGATTTGACTTAAAAACGAACAAAATCTTCATTTCACGCAGCGCCTAAGCTCAAAAACCTAGATTTCAGGTCAAAATAGGTTAGAATGTTGATTTCACGTTAAGGCTTGACGGCAAGGCTGTTGATTTGACTTCAAAACGAACAAAATCTTTATTTCACGCAGCGCGTAAGCTCAAAACCCGAGATTTCAGGTCAAAATAGGTTAGAATGTTGATTTCACGTTAAGGCCTGACGGCAAGGCTGTTGATTTGACTTAAAAACGAGCAAAATCCTCATTTGACGCAGCGCCTTAGCTCAAAAACCTCGATTTCAGGTCAAAATAGGCTAGAATGTTGATTTCACGTCAAGGCCTGACGGTAAGGCTGTTGATTTGACCTAAAAACGAGAAAAATCTTCATTTCATGCAGCGCGTAAGTTAAAAACCTCGATTTCAGGTCAAAATAGGTTAGAATGTGTATTTCACTTGAACGTGTGAGAGCAAGGATGTTGACTTCAGTTAGGAAACATCAAAATGTTAACTACCTGCAACTTATAACCCTTCTGTGCCGCAACAGGTCTCCATACATCTGCATGGCCGCTGATCCCAGGAGTTTAAAACACTGCAAATCGCGCCGATTTGGAATAAAATCAACACGCAACCTGGATCACAGATCTATGTTTCAATCGATCGCTTCTTGTTGGCCATTATTAGTTGAAATAAAAAAGGAAAAAACAAGCTCTGTAATTAGTTTAACTTTGTCTTGTCTTGTCCTGTCTTGTCTCTTGTCCTGCAGAACGTGATCGCAATGCATGCCGGGAAGGTTCTTTATTCCTCGTGCGCGAGTAAAGATGGCGCTCGATACAAGACAAATTTTATCACTCTAAAAGCAGTTCTCGCTTTCCAAACTTTGATGCTAGCAACGCTTGGCAAATGGGCCACAACTCACGACAGAGTTATTTTCTTGGGCAAGAACTGCTCTTGGACTTTGCTGCCTGGATCGACCTGACTTCAAACGCCGATAACTCGCTTATATCACCGAGTTGCGTTCGAAGTTATGCATCAGTCAATTCCAGCGGTGCCCATCCCCCCCCCCCGGGCAACCGTGGGGCATTTGCTTCGTTGTCAGTCCCGGGGGTGGGGCATTCGCAATTTTATCGCGGCCCCGGGGCTGGGCATTAGCATACCCCGGGGACGACCCCCGAGAATTTGACACACGCGTTTTCGAACGACAGATAAGTTTATCGGGAAGGACGAGGCCTTTGTCAAAGACTGGCTTGTCCCATCAGGAACTAGAAAAATTTCGATGTTTTTAAACGTATGTTTTCTCAATTTTAGATATTTCTTCATTACTTGTTAGCATATAAATATAAGCGACAAGGTGAACTATATTCTTTTTATCACAAAGCAATCACTGACGTGAACTGCGTGGACACGACTATTTTGTCTTTTGCATTGAAAACTAGCATTCATGAAAGTGGAGTTAAAATACTGAAGGTTTATGAATTCAAATGATCCGATATTCAAGACAGATCTTGCGAGCTTAAAATATTCAAAACCAATGGCTTTTATACAAGAAAATACTAAATGACACGCAATCTTCTAGCAAACTGTTAAAAACAAAATATAAAGAAATTTACCATACAGACAACTAGCACGTACTGTTGTCCTTGAAGTCTTTAATGCCGTTGTATTAAAATACTGAACAGTTGACCGTTTTATGCACTGATTAATAAAAATCCGCAGAAGTGTTGGAAGGCGACGATACCAGGGGCGGGGCATTTGCCCTCTTTCTTCGTCCCCACCCCGGGGCATTTAGACAGCTCGTGTGTCCCCACCCCGAGGAATTTGCCCATTTTTTCAAAAAAATGCTAATGCCCGGGGGTTAGCCCGGGGGGGGGGGGCATGGGCACCGCTGGAATTGATTGATGCATTACAGAACACATTTTGCTTCTTTAAAACGAGTTGACGACTTACGAGTTTATCAAGGCTTCATGATGCCTTTCAACCACCAGACAGGCTACAAGGTACTTAAAAACAATAATAACCATCTGAATGCAATGGTCACACTACACATCTCCACGGCTTGGCCTAACCTTCACGCATGCGCGCAGCAAGGTACCCGTAGAGTGGCAGCCATGGACAGCTGTTTTGTCCTAGTTAGGACTCATCAGCATGGCATAGCCAGGCGTAAGGGTCTCATATAAAATCATTGACCCCGCCGTTTACTCCTAATCAGGACGAAACAGCTGTCCATGGCTGCCACTCTACGGGTACCTTGCTGTGCGCATGCGTGAAGGTTAGGCCAAGCCGTGGAGATGTGTAGTGTGACCATTGCATTCAGATGGTTATTAAAAACAATGCTTAAGATATTAGGCAACAGAACTGTAATGCTACACATCTCTTTTCTGTGCGAATGGTATTTGCTTTGGCGCTCAATCGATCGACGTCACAATAACCTGTGCAAATAATCTGTTTCCAGTTTCCTGCCCTATGTGCATTTTTTAAAAAAATAGATATCTTAATCTTTGAAAAATGTGTTTTTTCGCATACGTAATATCTCAAGAAGGAAGCAATCTTCAGGGAAAAAACATGCAGAACATTGTTTAAGACACCTAAACAAAACTGCATGCGAAATTTGGAGCGTTTTTGACAAAGTTCTATTTTGCGTAAAATACCTAACGCCCTTTTTCCACCGAACCCTTCAATTGTTTTAGTATATACCACACAAGCTGAATAACTAGCGGCCCAAAGAGTAACTTTTTTGTGAAAATATAGCGACAAAAACCATTTTGTTTTTCTGCGGCTGCTCGGAGGTGAATAGTGCTTGGCTAATCACCTCCAAGCTAGCCAATCAGCGCGCACGAAAAGTACTATTCACTTGCGTGGTATATACTAAATCCTAATACTTTGACTTATTGGAGGCTTTGTCAATTTCAAATCTGCTCATCTTCCTTTCTCCCTCCCCCCCCCCCCCCCCACCTCCTCACTCCCCGGGCATTCATTTTGACATGTTATTTTCAGAAGGTGCATCACACAAAATTCCCACGGTGGGGCTGCAAGAAAAGCGCAAGTGCCCCACCCATGGGGTACCATCAAGGTTATATCTAGGATTTAGTTTTAGGTTATAGAGGATATTACATGCTCGCACGTGGATATGAAATTTATCTTTGAGTGTTCGACTCGATATCTCACGAGTGAACACAGCGAACGAGTGAGATATCGAGTTGAACACGAGAAGAAAAAATTCCTATCCACAAGCGGGCATGTAATATTCTGTTTATTATACAGCTAGCCTATTTCAAAAAAGGTTGCTCCTGTGATCCGTGATGCGTGATGCATGGTCCATGTTTCATAGCCCGCGGTGCACTATAGAGTAGACTCTTATTGTGAGCGGGAATTTCAAGTAGGGAATAAATATATAATAGAGAGCTTAAGCAACGTCGACGACAACGCCAAGGACAACACATAGTGAATTTATATTTTACAGGCATATTTTAAACTAGGCCTGCTCCCATAATGCACTGCGGGCTATGAAACATGGATAATGCATCATGGATCACAAGAGCAACCTTTTTTGAAATAGCTGTATAAACACCAGTGAAAAAGGCGCGATTTGCAACCATAACCATGGTGATCTCTTCACGTGTGAAGGTAACATGTTATTTTCACGTGCGAAGATATAAAGTTTTCGCGCGAAAGCTCACTTGGTATTTCACTGGTGTTTATATAATAAATTAGGATAGCATATGTCGGAAAAGTGACAAGAGCCACATGTCAGGCCTGACCAGTTAGGGGGGAGCAGGTTGGAGTGGAAGACCACTTTCCAGTTAAACTGCACATTAAACTTTTGAAATGGTGTATTAAAACACAGCGAGAGCCAAAGCTCAATTCAGTTCAATTCGGCGTTTCTTTATTTACACAAGAGACCATTTTCTCTTGATTCAGTCTTACCAAGCATAGCTCCTATTTAAAATATCAACGATATCCCTACTTTAAAATATCAAATTCAAATATTAAGATATCAAAGAAGACATTCCACAGTGTTGGGGTTTTTCCTTCGCTTTAAAGCGAAAGGAAACGAAGCGAAACAATAAACAAATCCTCCACGAAAACATCCACGCAAAGCGCGAGTTTCATCTTCGGAAGAACCTGGGTACAATGTCTAAAAATAACTTTAGGATCTTGGATGTAAGGCCAATATCGCCTATACTCTCGATCTTCTCTTGTTCTCGGTTATCGCTAATTAGCTACAAAAATTTGACTGTGTTCTTGGCAGAAAACCATTTTTTAAGGTTAAGTTGCGGAATCAACGTTATCAAAGTAAACCCACCGAACATCGTCCAAACTTCTTTCTGGCAGTAAGTACAAGAAAAACAGCAGGGCGTCGAGTTAATCTTACCTCACAAGAAGAAGAATTATGCTGGGTCGTAGCCAGACTTCAGAACAAGACGAAGCAAGTTTCGAGCGCCGAAGGCGCCACTCGCTAGAGGAGTCTGGGGGACAAACCCCCAGATAATTTTGAAATATAGTGGCTCAGTAATGCTCTTTTAAGCATTTTCCGCAGCATTTTTTTCTTCAGAAAAGTCAATCTTGAGCAAGTGTAGAAGTTCAATCAGTTCACGTATTATAACAATAAAATGATTCCACGAGAGTAGCCAACCTTTATGGATTTTATACTGTAGACAATTAGGAGATGACTTAGATGAGACTTTTTTGAAGTTAGTTCTTAAATGATAAACAGAATCACGCTCCCTTATCGATTAACTGTTTCGATACACCCTTTGCTTATATTCTTCAACTTTGAAACAGCCTTGTCATAATATTGCCATCAGCCTGTTATACTTGTAGGACTTAGAAGTCATACCTTAAAGACACAACAGATTTCCTAAACTTTACAGAGAAAACGAAGGTCGCAAAGGGCACAATGCTAGCATAGGCGTACGAGCCGGGGGGGGGCGTGGAGGGGGGCTGTAGCCCCCCCCCCCCAACTGCGGAAATTTATGTAATTTTTCGGGCAAAACGCTCTTGATTCGGGCAACGGAGAAAACATTATAAAATAAAGCTGTTGGCGTGATTTCCAAAAGTCGTAATTAAAGTTTCTAGTTAATTACTTTTCAGGTGATTAGATGAAAGTGGTGTCTTTTAAGAGATCTGGTAATTTTAATAATATCGTGTAAAATGTATAGTGTATCGTTTCGCTAACATCTCCTGCACTTCGCGCCTAATTTTCGCGCCAATTTCGCGGAGAGCGGGAGAACATTTTGACGAGTTCGCATGAAGGTCAATTGGTTTCCTCATTGAAGTTCGTTCGATTCTTTGTGAACTCCGTGGACTTTAAAGGCTCAAGAAAAAGTGAAAAACTTAGAAGATGACTAAAAGTCAAGCGGCCGTCAAGGTAAATATTACACAAATTCCACTAAGTAATTTGTTTATTCTATTCGATCGATTATATCCGTAAATCTCAGTATTAAAGTATCGCATGAGTTGATGTCACCCAGCTGGTAACTACCGGGCATTGACTGCCTTTTCAACCTTTATGTCCCTAAATGAAATGATATGTGGTATCTGGTAAAGATTCCCGAGACTGAATATTTTTCATTCCTACAATAGTGTTACTGCATTTGGCAGAAGTTATCTTCATCGTTATTCATATTTACTCATCGGTGTAGTTTTGCTAATTTTGTTCGATGTTGACATACTGCACTTCAACATGCTAAAGAGTGGAATATCCGGTTTTCAATAGACCTTTTTAGTTTTCATCGATGTCACGCATTATCAACAATTTTTCGTTTGAAAGAGAAAATCAGAATAGCGTGACATCGATTAAAGAAATTCACTCATAGTTAAAGGCGATTTTATCAGAGAGGGAAGAGGGACTACCAATTTGACCTTGGAGACCCTACGAAGCTGCCAAAATGATGAGAGCTTTATCTTAAACAAGAAACTTACAGGAAGTATTGGTGTTAAGATGAAATCCTGGATTGCTGAGTCAGATTTTTTATTCCGCGATGCTCGTGTGCCACGACAGTAACCCTCAATTCGTTTACAGGCGTCAATCGGGGAAAACCAAAACGCTAGTGCTGCTGGTTCGCCATCGAAACCAGAGGATTACCATAGAGTCAACACCCTTTTCACCTCTTTGGGCAAGGTCCTGGCCAAAATTGAGGATCGCTTCCGTTAAAATGACCAAGTTGTTCTTTGTGATAATAATAATAATAATAATAATTAATGGTTTATTCAAAATATTCAAAAATAGCACCCTAGTGGTGAAATACATGTGAATTTACAAGTATGCTTTAAATATTAAAAAAATACTAAAATACAAAAATCTTACATTTGACCTTTATAAGTCTAAAGGGACTGGGAATTACAAGAGTCAGTATATATATACCATTGAAACAAAACACTTAGGTTTGCTTGATTACAAGGACTGGGCGTTAGACGCCATTGTTGGAAAAAAGGATTTTTTAAATCTTTCAGTCCGGCATTTAAAGAGTGATACATGGTTTTTGTTGCGCAACTCATAAGCATGGCAATCGGCGCGTTTTGGTGGTATGAGGTGGTGCAGCCGTGACCCAGGCACGCAGATACCGTCCCAGACTTTCTTACAGAGTTCGTCTCTTCTCACATTTAAGCGAGTGGAGTTTGCAGCCAAAATGGCATCTCTGTAGCTCAGCGCCGGGAATAATATACCCAGAGCTCTTTTCTGGACTCTCTCGATCTTGTCCTTGGTGTAAATTGGCAGGCTGGTAGACCAAGTAACGCAGGCGTATTCGAGGACCGATCGTACCAAGGCATAGAAGATGTTAATAAGGTCCTCCGGTGGAATTCCGGACCGCTTAAGCACTCTTAAGATGTAAAGGCGTTTTGAAGCTTTAGAAACGATCTCACGCACGTGCTCATTCCACCCAAGAGTGTCGCTGATAGTGACTCCAAGGACTTTATGTGAAGAGACGCGTTCTAAAGGATGTTCATTGACGCACAGAGGGCTAAGATCTGGCCGTGATCTAAGCGAGCTAATCACAATTTCCTTGCACTTCTTTGGGTTGAGGTTCATATTGTTGCGCAACGACCACTGTGCAATGACGTCAAGATCTTTCTGAAGAGACGATGTGCCGCCTGATGGGATGACCTCGGATATTGTTAGGTCATCTACATATTTCCAGTGGCTCGATAATAGTGGGGTTTCAGTCGCGAGATCGTTAATCATCAGGAGGAACAGGATGGGGCCAAGCTTAGTGCCCTGTGGAACACCAGCGTGCACGGACATCCAAGGGGATACAATGTTCTTAATCTTAACAGCTTGGCGTCGACCACAATTACTATAACTTCGACAAGGAGCTACTTCATGGAGACCAACGCCTTTTCAATCGTTTCAAAAACACATGTCGAAAATCAATGAAGTAAGCGGTAGATGTCATTAACGTATTATACGAAAACACCCTCTATGAAATTACACCAGAGTTCTCGAAGGTGGCTTCTATTTTGGCCATCATTCCCGCAACACCATGCTCAGCGGAACGTTCGTTCAGCGGACTCCGGCGGTGACAGATTTACTTTCGTAACACCAGGATATGGCAAGCCAAGCATGACAAAAGTGGGTTGAGTTGAAAATCACCTATCGAGTCTCAGTGATCGATATGTGAGATTGAGAAATCACTGTGCGAGACTGGAAAATCACTACGTGAGATTAGAAAATCACTGTATGAGAAATTAAAATTGCTATACGAGAATGGAAAACTGTCATGCGAGATCATAATTACCAATCGAGAATGAAAAACTGCCATGTGAGATTTATATTAACTGTTGACAATGAAAAATCGATGCGTGAGAAAAAGAAATCACCATTCGAGATTATCGATTGGTTTTTCCTGAGCCGGCGAGACATAACCAGTCAGCGGAGCGGTCAGTATAAAAAGTAGGTACTTCATATATGATACACTATAATATCCCGAAGTCTTAATACTTATCTTATTATCTCTGTTCTACTTGATGTTCTTGGGACACTAGAGGTACTTGGATTGCTTGAGGTTCTTGGGCTACTCCAGGGACTTAGGCTACTTTAGGGACTTGGGCTACTTTAGGTACATTGGCCTACTTGAGGTTCTTGGACTTCTTGAGGTACTTGGGCTACTTGAGGTTCTTGGGCTACTTGGGTTACTTGAGGTACTTGAGGTACTTGGATTACATGAGGTACTTGGGCTACTTCAGGTACTTGGGATACTTTAGGTTCTTGGGCTACTTAAATTTCTTAGGCTACTTCAGGTACTTGGGCTACTTGAGGTACTTGGATTACTTAAGGTACTTGGGCTATCTGAGAGTACTTGGATTACTCGAGGTTCTTGGGCTACTTGAAGTTGTTGGGCGACTTGAGGTACATGAGCTACTTTAGGTGACTTCGGCTACTTAAGGTACTTGGGTTACTTCAGGTACTTTGGCCTACTTGAGGTTCTTGGACTTCTTGAGGTACTTGGGCTACTTGAGGTACTTGAGGTACTTGGATTACATGAGGTACTTGGGCTACTTCAGGTACTTGGGATACTTTAGGTTCTTGGGCTACTTGAGTTTCTTAGGCTACTTCAGCTACTTGGGCTACTTGAGGTACTTGGATCACTTAAGGTACTTGGGCTACTTGAGAGTCCTTGGATTACTCGAGGTTCTTGGGCCACTTGAGGTACTTGGGCTACTTTAGGGGACTTGGGCTACTTTAGGTACTTGGGTTACTTCAGGCACTTTGGCCTAGTTGACGTTCTTGGACTTCTTGAGGTACTTGCGCTACTTGAGGTTCTTGAGCTACTCGAGCTACTTGAGGTACTTGCATTACATGAGGTACTTGGGCTACTTGAGGTACTTGGGATATTTTAGGTTCGTGGGCTACTTAAATTTCTTAGGCTACCTCAGGTACTTGGGCTACTTCAGGTACTTTGGCCTACTTGAGGTTCTTGGACTTCTTGAGGTACTTGGGCTACTTGAGGTACTTGGATTACATGAGGTACTTGGGCTACTACAGGTTCTTTGGCCTACTTGAGGTTCTTGGACTTCCTGAGGTACTTGGGCTACTCAAGGTTCTTGGGCTACTTGAGCTACTTGAAGTACTTGAGGAACTTGGGCTACTTCAGGTACTTGGGATTTCTTAGGCTGTTTCAGGTACTTGGGCTACTTGAGGTACTTGGATTACTTAAGGTACTTGGGCTACTTGAGAGTACTTGGATTACATGAGGTACTTGGGCTACTTTAGGGGACTTGGGCTACTTTAGGTACTTGGGCTACATCAGGTACTTTGGCCTACTTGAGGTTCTTGGACTTCTTCAGGTACTTGGGCTGCTCGAGGTTCCTGGGCTACTTGAGGTACTTGAGGTACTTGGATTACATGAGGTACTTGGGGTACTTCAGGTATTTGGGATACTTTAGGTTCTTGGGCTACTTAAATTTCTTAGGCTACTTCAGGTACTTGGACTACTTGAGGTACTTGGATTACTTAAGGTACTTGGGCTACTTGAGAGTACTTGGATTACATGAGGTACTTGGGCTACTTGAGGTTCTTGGGTTACTTGAGTTTCTTAGGCTACTTCAGGTACTTGGGCTACTTGAGGTACTTGGATTACTTAAGGTACTTGGGCTACTTGAGAGTACTTGGATTACATGAGGTACTTGGGCTACTTTAGGGGACTTGGGCTACTTTAGGTACTTGGGCTACATCAGGTACTTTGGCCTACTTGAGGTTCTTGGACTTCTTCAGGTACTTGGGCTACTCGAGGTTCCTGGGCTACTTGAGGTACTTGAGGTACTTGGATTACATGAGGTACTTGGGCTACTTCAGGTATTTGGGATACTTTAGGTTCTTGGGCTACTTAAATTTCTTAGGCTACTTCAGGTACTTGGACTACTTGAGGTACTTGGATTACTTAAGGTACTTAGGCTACTTGAGAGTCCTTGGATTACTCGAGGTTCTTGGGCCACTGGAGGTTCTTGGGTTACTTGAGGTTCTTGGGCTACTTTAGGGACTTGGGTTACTTTAGGTAATTGGGCTACTTCAGGTACTTTGGCCTACTTTGAGGTTTTTGGGCTACTTGAGCTACTTGAGGTACTTGAGGTACTTGGATTACATGAGGTACTTGGGATACTTCAGGTACTTGGGATTCTTTAGGTTCTTGGGCTACTTGAGTTTCTTAGGCTACTTCGGGTACTTAGGCCTACTTGAGGTTCTTGGCCTTCTTGAGGTACTTAGGCTACTTGAGGTTCTTGGGCTGCTTGAGCTACGTAGGCTACTTGAGGTACTTGGATTAATTGAGGTACTTGAACTTCTTGAGGTACTTGGGCTACTTGAGGTTTTTGGGCTACTTGAGTTACTTCGGCTACTTGAGGTACTTGGATTACTTGAGGTACTTATGTTTCTTGCAGCTATCTGATCGCTTTATGTTTCTCTAGCTCCATGTATAGGTTTATTCCTCCTTTGGTCGTTCAGGTACCACATGAGTCAAATGCAGCTGTTTACGGGCAAGTTTGATGACTGTTTTGAGTGTTCTATATGCCATTGTTCGGCTTAGTTCAGGCAAGAGCATGGTTTCGATCCTCCATATGGATCACATCTGTTGCCCGTATTTCTTAAGTACTCTGAACATCAGTGATAAATGTGTTGACAAACCTGCGCGCCTGTCATTCGCAAATGAATACGTCCGGTGCAACCAACGGATCGTTTCGGTAAATTATCGCTTGTGAATTCCTTTAATACCCTCTGAATTTTATAAAGAGAACTGTCACCACGAACTTTCGTGATATGAGAAAGTTAACGTCTGATTTTTTTTTCGGATTGTTAGAAGTGACAGCTATCATTTACGGAAAGACAATAAGACCTAAGGTTTTCGGGAAATGTATACGAAAAAGCCCTAATCAATTAAAGAATATTCAAGGTTCCCTAGAATAACTGAACACATAAAATTCTTTTTTTCAAGTAGCCCAAGAACCTCAAGTAGCCCAAGTACTGCACGTACCCCGAGAAACTCGAGTAATCTTAGTACTCTTAAGTAGACCAAGTACCTCAAGTAATCCAAGTACCGCAAGTAGCCGAAGTAAATCAAGTAGCCCAAGAACTTCAAGTAGTCCAAATACCTGAAGTAGTCCAAGAATCTAAAGTAGCCTAAGTACCTCAGGTAATCTAAGAACCTCAAGTAGCCCAAGTACTTCAAGTAATCCAAGTACCTCAAGTAGACCAAGTACCTTAAGTGATCCAAGTACCTCAAGTAACCCAGGTACCTGAAGTAACCTAAGAAACTCAAGTAGCTCAAGTACCTCAAGTACCCCAAGAACCTCGAGTAATCCAAGTACTCTCAAGTAGACCAAGTACCTCAAGTAATCCAAATACCTCAAGTAGCCGAAGTAAATCAAGTAGCCCAAGAACCTCAAGTAGTCCAAATACCTGAAGCAGTCCAAGAACCTAAAGTAGGCCAAGTACCTCAAGTAATCCAAGAACCTCAAGTAGCCCAAGTACCTCAAGTAATCCAAGTACCTCAAGTAGTCCAAGTACCTTAAGTGATCCAAGTACCTCAAGTAGCCCAGGTACCTGAAGTAGCCTGAGAAACTCAAGTAGCCCAAGAACCTCAAGTAGTCCAAATACCTGAAGCAGTCCAAGAACCTAAAGTAGGCCAAGTACCTTAAGTAATCCAAGAACCTCAAGTAGCCCAAGTACCTCAAGTAATCCAAGTACCTCAAGTAGTCCAAGTACCTTAAGTGATCCAAGTACCTCAAGTAGCCCAGGTACCTGAAGTAGCCTGAGAAACTCAAGTAGCCCAAGTACCTCAAGTAGCCCAAGAACCTCGAGTAATCCAAGTACTCTCAAGTATCCCAAGTACCTTAAGTGATCCAAGTACCTCAAGTAGCCCAGGTAGCTGAAGTAGCCTAAGAAAGTCAAGTAGCCCAAGAACCTCAAGTAGCCCAAGTATCTGAAGTAGCCCAAGTACCTTATGTAATCCAAGTACCTCAAGTACCTCCAAGAACCTCAAGTAGCCCAAGTACCTGA
>CBDDTI010000659.1:0-8461 GCA_965233585.1 bacterium | reverse complement strand
CCAAGCAAAGCAGCAAAGCACATTTTCCAGTAATCTGAATTTACAATGATCTTAATATAGGCTAGGTAGCTTACGAAAGAATGATTCTGGGAGACATTAGATTAACTTGAAGACAAAATTTCTTTCTCTGGGTGGCAAATGAAGAAAGAAAAAGAGAAAGGGAATCTCTTTTTTCTAAGCTAGTGTAGATGTTGCGCAAAACTCAGTCTTTCAATCTGTTTCGAACTGATTAATGTGAAATTAGAATTCTGACGCATTTTAGTATTTATTCCAGGGCAGCCTCTCAGATACGGAGCACTTAACATTTAATTTAACAAGCTCAGAAATATCTGCAGAACCGCAAGCTATTGGAGTAATATCCAGAAATGTTGTAAGTATTGCTAGAGAATGGCCAATTTGTTTTATTGATTTATCTGGTTTAGCTCAGAAGAAGTTTATTTATAAACAATAGGGATTGAACAGGTTAGATTTTTGAGGTCTACCCTCACTGCCAGTGCCGTTGGTTAAACTTTCCATTGTGTTGTGCTTTTATAAGACAGTTTCCATTGGAGAAAGAGATAAACGAAGAAGAAATGAGGGTAACAACTACACTAGGTAACATTCTCTAAATTGACAAATTTAGTTATTGATAACTGTGAATAGAGTGTTTTCACTTAATTGTTTTTAAAATGAATTCTGAAAGCAATAATTTATTACATGTTTAATCACAATAAACTGATAAACAAAAGAATAAACCAATAAAAACTAAGAAAATCGACAGCAAACACAATGGATTATAAAACGACTTTATAATCCATGCAAACACAAATAAGCCACCACTAAGTTTATATTAAGGTTGTGCAATGGCAAAGTCACAGCTTTCAATTTTTTGTTGTATCTCTGATTGGTTGAGTTGGTTATCAATCATAAACCTTAGCAATATATGTAAAGCCAATAGTTTATCCATTCCAGATCAGTTAACAAAGAGTTCTCATGGTTCTTTCAGGGATGTTAAGTTTAGGATTGAGGCTTTTGCTGAAGATCAGTCTTGTATCACATTAAAAGCTGTAAGTAGCAATGTAACAGTGGAGCCTGGAAGAAAAGCATGCTATAAACCCTAACTGAGACTAAAATCTGTGATTTACATTCCTAATCACTACCAAGATGACAAGCATTCCAAACCTTTTCATGTGGGATTCCTCCCTGGGGCAATGGAGATTTCCCATCATCAGCATTATTTCACAGTGTGTCTGGTTCAACCAATCTATCCAAACTACAAGTTTACAGCATACCTTAACTCTTTTTGTAAGTTATTTCAGAACCCTTACGTTAATTCTGGATGGCTAGACCAGTCAAATATATCTCTGCACAACACAGGCTAATCAACTAAACAAGCTTACCAGTCAGTAGATGGTTGCATATTATAGTTGTCAGTTCCAGCTGGCAACAGAGATAAAAGTTCTAGAATGTTGTGTTCAAATGATTATAAATTTGGGAGAAACAATGATAGCTCAGCTTAGGTAAGTTGAATAGCTGGGGTTGGAATCTGCATTTGGTGAGGAAACAAAATCCACAAAGTGTTTTTTTGGTAGGCTTGAAAATGGACCTCTCCACTAGCAGTGCATATGTTAGTTTCTGTGCACCCGAAAAGGCCACGCCCATTTTGTTTGATTTCTCTCTCTCTGACAGGGTGAACAGCTTACTGGGTAGTGTGTACTGAGAATTTTAATTTTATTACATGCTAATTGTTAAAAGTTTTCTTGAGCTTTGTATATCAATACATAATTTTAATTTTATTATACTTACAGGAAACAAATGTAACTATTGGATGTCCGATTAGCCGACATATTATTCCTCAAGGGTGAGTAGGGCTTCATTTAACACACTAAAGAATATCACTGTTATTGGTCACAATTCTACTCTTCAAAGACGTAGGCTGTACGCTATACCATTTGACTGGTTTATTTTTTCACCAGGAAACCTACCAGCTGTGATGGCTTCCAAAACTACTCCTATCTTGTGCAAAGGTAAGAGAGTTGAACAGGTTTAGCACAAATAAGGACGTCAAACTTAGGATGTCACACATTGTACCTGACCACTGGTGCCTGGGCACTGCCACACGGTAGTTTAGCATTCAGACATTGGGTAGTCTATAGACCCAAGCACCATTTAGGATCCGTGTCGAAGGTCTTAGTGCAAGCAGTGTGCTCAAGTGGTGTATGAGCTTGGTGAGTACTTGGAAAAAGGGTGTGTTCACATTAGTACCCAGTGATAATCATTCCCAGGTACTGTGTTTTCGTGTACCAAGCGTGAACATAGCTTCAGAATTTGTAATTTTTGAGGGGTTAAATGTGTGTCGTTTTCAATCGCTTTCTAATTATATATTGAGGGTGCATTCAAGTTAGGCATCTTTTCTTTTTTGCAGAACTCTTTCATTCGCAAATCGTGAAGTTTCAGACAAGGTAAAACATTTCACTCGCTTTTATACAATCAAAGTATATTAAAGATGTACTGTATAATAATAAGAACATATTCAGGCAGAAACCTTCAAACATTCCAAACGTACACTGTTGCGCAGCAGCTGGCCAAGATGAATTTCACATACTGGTGTGGGAACATGTCTGATGACGTCATACTATGATACTTGATGGCAGTATTAACCTAGTCTCTGAGATAACCTAGTTTTGATAATTGCCTGTGGCGCTTTGGACGCATTTTTATATTAACCGACCTTTTGTTTTTGTTCAGACTGTTGAATATGACCTCATCAAGCTGGGATGTCCATTTACAGCACAGAGTAATGAACCATTCAAACCAGTCATTCACTTGTAAGCTATATGAGTAATGGGCTCCATTTGGCGCCAAAATATGCGCGTGTCCTGTAGGAAATTATCTGTTTCGAGAAGCAAACATTTGTCAAAGAGGATAGCTCGGACAGTTCTGAAAATTGAGTTATAAAGTCGACCCTCCCGTGAACTCTCACGGGAGGTGGTCTTACGAGAGCCTAGACCCTGTTGGGTCAAAATTTTGTGTATCATCGTATGGTAACTGCAGATACTTTCCTCGTGTTTTAAATATTTCATTCATATAAAAAGTTCATTTCGAGAAAAAAATCCGTTTCTTTCCATTGAGAAATTTCCGTCTCTTTTGTTACCATGTTGTTACAATACCTTCTTACAATTATCCCTTTCCTGCCCAAAACCTACTTATAGAATTAACTCTGTCTAACGCCAGACGATTTTACTCGTCAGAGGGAGACCCCTTCCTTGGGCAGCAAAGGGTTAAATTTCCGCTCTGTTATCTGTCACTGTGAATGGTCTCTTACGGGGGTTGGGGGGGGGGGGGGGGGGGGTAAAAACAAAAGAAAACTTCAAACTTTTAGCTTTAAAAGTGGTAGCGGGCGCTTACGAGAGGTGGTCCCTCACAAGATGTTTTAAATATAGGAATCTGACTTGGAAACCTTTGGTATTTCGGAAACTGGTCGCTGAGGAGAGGTGCATGGTCGCAACTGGAGATCGACTGCATCACTCGAATATTCCTCAGTATTTACTTACGTAACGCGTTTAGACCAATCACGCGAGAGCAAAATATTCGATGAATTATAAGGTACTGAATGACTTTGCAGAGTCCGTCGTTATACCTAGAGTTTTTCAGGAATCTGGACAGGCAATCTTCAGTCCCTTTAAAGACTTCCCAATATAGCAGAAATCCCAAACTATGGAAAACGTCATTGGCAACCGCGGCACACAAAATTTTATGCAAACAGCACCATAAAGTAAATTACATATCAGCCTATGAAAACCGTACAAACCCACATAAACCTTTACAGCATACCCTTTAACGAAATCATGCTGTATTAAAGATACATCTATGATTTTTTTCAGATATGACGGGGAAACTTTTGTAAAAGAAGTAGATGTGAACTTTATCATGTGGGAACAGCACGGACGGGCAGGATACAAGTACAGTGCAACAATGAAAGAGGTGTGTCACTGGGGGCTACTTAAGTGTCCGCTTTTAGTGGTGGTTATAGTAAGAGAGATATTTATAGATATATTACAATTAGATGGTTTTGCAGCAGAAGTATCCTGGAAAGAAAGAGAAAGGCAAATCGACTGCGACGACGGGAGCCCTCGGTAAACTTATTTGCTCTTTGTTTTTTCTTGGAGTCCAGGCCCCGGTTGTACAAAGGCTGGATAACGCTATCCACCAGATAAATCGCTATCCAGTGAATAAGTGTTAACAAAACAAACCACGCTATCCGCTGGATAGTGATTTATCCGGCGGATAGCGCCATCCGCTTTTCGAACAATCGGGGCCAGTGCTCTAAAACTACCTTATTCTAATATAATATTATACGTCTCACAAAAAGACCACCAATACAGCTCCGGCCCGGCCCGACTTTAAAACGCATAACCAGAGAAAAGTATGCAACGGAAGGACAAAGCGAGTTAAGAGCAGGATAAAGCATTTGAGCGATACACAATAATTATTTATTGGGAAATCATGGGGCGCGGGAAACTGTGTGGCGGACAAACAACAGAAGGCGGGAAAAGTCAGGTTGAGAAATTCCTGTTTACACTTGATTGGCCAAACACAATACATTGTCTCCCTGATTGATTCGTTTGGGAGTTTTTTAATGACCACGGAGCCGAAGTGCCGTTTTTTAAAAAATTTACATCAGTATAATGAAAATAATTATAAATGTTTTGTTGTTGAAAGTCGGTGAACGCTTACGAAAGCGCTATTTAATTTTTTTTCGCATCAGGCTGGTTGTATTAGTGAAGCGCAGAGTTGGGAAAAGATGATCCGTGAGTCTACTCAGGAAGAAACCATGGCATCAGCATGGTCTATACAGGTAGATCTCGCATGCAAGTTTCGAATGAGCAAAAAACCCTTGACTTAGTTCTTCTGGTTCTTACTATTTTAAAGGCTACCGTTCCAAAGAAAGGTATATACAGGTATGTACTATTAGATAACTTGTGTTATTCATGTACTTATCTTGCCCCACCACGAGTAGCTTTCCAGCTATTTGCAGAGCAAGCTATCTCGCTTCTGCATTTTGGTACCAAGAATAAAGTGTGATTAAGTGTGCAGCATAACATTGTCATCAGCATTCAAATAAAAGGAGAGAGTCAGGGTAGTAGAGTTAAGGCAATAACACTGGAATTGTACGAAGTCCTTAGTAAAGAAACGTGAAATTCATTGACCTGGTACAAAGTTGGCCGTGGGTATCTTAATACAGTTTGTAAACGTTTTAATTATAATAGAACCAATCTTCTCCACTTAATTCAACAGAATTACCAGAGCTGTTTTCAACAGAACTATCCCTCGTCCGCTGTAGCTAATCTTGATCAGCCATATGAAATCCTTAACAGCTCTGAAGCCGCCTCGCATATTGTGTGGAATGATGTTGGCACTTTTGTCTTCACGCTGAAAGTTATCGATCCTGATTTCAGGTAAACTTAAAAGACAATTGTTCCGCCTTAAATTGTTCCATGGCCTGATGGTCCATGTCGTGAACTACAGTTGTATTGCAATCGATAATCGAGATAACAAAACGCGAGCACAAATCCAGCCTACAAGGACTTTAATAAGTATGAGAGGAACTTTTTTTAAGCCCTTTACCGCTAAGGGGTCTCCTTTTGACGAGTAAAATCGTCTGGGGTTAGACAGAGTCAAATCGTCTGGCATTAGACAGAGTAAAATCGTCTGGCGTAAAAGAGTAAAATCTATAAGTGGGTCTCGGGAGGGAAAGGGTTAAGGAAAAACGCACCGACGTTTCGGCAATGGTGCGTTTAGACGTTCCAAATAACAGCGTCAGTATTACAATTTTCAATTTTACAATGACCAGCTACGCTGCGCAGGATTTTCTGTCTTTGAACACTTTTAAGGGCCTGTTTACTAGGAGGGAGGGCTACCCCTGCAAGCGGGGGCAAAAGATAGCCCGGTTTTACAAGCAAAATTTTACAGGTACGGTAAGCCTACAACCCGGGACAACCTAGTGCACGGTTACACTCAAAGGTTCTGGGAAGAATTGAAAAGTTAACCCGGGTACGCGGGTTAACCCTACACGGAGTGTTTACAAAGGAAAAAGTTTACCCGCCTACCCGCGCAACCCTAGCTGCATTTCAAACATGACGAAGAAAACAAGAGGAAATGTGTGAGTGCTATGGTAACCCGCCTTCTAGGGTAACCCGCTTGCTAGGGTAACCCTCTCTCCTTGTAAACAGGCTTTAAGTCTAGCCTGCGGTTCACTTCTGCAGCAATGTGTCTAATGTTTGCGTCTCTGTCAATTTTTTCATCCCAGCTTCTGCAATCTGACGACGGAGTTTGGTGTTCAAGTGTATGGTGTACAGAGCGGAATGGAAGAGATCCCTACTTTTGTTGTCCTGGGTTCCTCTTGTCTTGCCACCATAATCCTGCTTTTTTCCGGTTACTACACGGCTGTGCTTTGTTCAAACTAACTATGCGCTTCAGTTCAGAACTTGTTTAACCTAAACTTTTTTTCAAAAACTTAAAGACTTTCGTGTTGAAAACGTTTCAAACGCCGCATGTACTATCCCCTGAGATCAACTACTTCATAAGAATCGTTGCTTGGGTGCGGCTGTTATCTTTGTTACTATTAAAATTGTAGCATTTGACAATGTGTTTGTTATTGCTATGTTATTATCAAGCCGTAGTTGTTCAAAGGGTTAAAAACGCTGTTCACTGGACCAATCACTCGCCTCCAAACTCAGTAAAAACAGCTTTGAACTTTCTTCGGTAATATCGCGGGGAGGGACTGCCTTGTAAAAAAGAACAGGCTGCTCGTCGGAAATTTTAAAAAGAACCCTTAGGAGGTACCAAGGTCCTGTTTTATCCCCTGTCATATTTTTTCTGCCTCAATACCCTAAAAGGTACTGCAAAAAGCTCCCGTTATGGACCTTGTAGGGCTTAAAACCCAAAGTGGTACCAAAACCACGCGACAAGCACCCATGTCATTTACATATGGGAGTCCCCCTCGGGGGGATGTACGGTACCGCTCAGATATACGTTAACCAAAACATGCGCATAATGCGCGTATAAATATACGCGTATGTGCGTATACTTATACGCGTATTTGCGTATAAGTATACGTGTATGTGCGTATAGTTATATGCGTATGTGCGTAAAAAATTTCGTATATACCCATATACGCGTATGTTCATTGGTGCGTATGAGCTTGCTTATTGTCTTTCTATTGTCAGCAGGTTATTATTCTAAAGAAAAGCTTGACAGCACTAAAAATAAACTAAACGACTTCGAGCAACATAAAGACTTCTCCCGATACGCTGTTGCGAGTGTATATGAGTTAGAAAGTATGTGCTTATGTACCAGTCAAATCGAAGCTTCAACATCCCCCCCGGGCATACCCCAGGCATTTTACGCCTTTTCCTGCCCGGGAGGGCGGGAATTTCATCACTACTCATAGGGGGTGTGGAATTTGAACACTAGCCTCGATATCATGTTACGAGTCGCCCTGATTCCACGTGGGCTCTCGTGGGTTTATAAATCATGGCGGAGACGGCGGAGACAGACTTTGATGAAGAGATTGCGTATTCGTGGCGGATGGGTTGAAAACCAAAGGCCTACACAAGCTTTGTTCTGTATTTGAAGGTGTTTAAGACCGATTTATATCTATATTTAAATATGTAAAAGTATTAAAATTGTTTTTACGATATAAACGATAATTTTCTAGGCGCGATTACCAGCCGCTGTCAGTAAAATAAGCCCCCGCTCTTCCCCCGAAGGCACGTGCGGGTGGGGGCATTTGAACAGCTTTTCAGCCCGGGGAGGGGGGGAATTAAAGATTTTCCAAAAATTCAAATGCCCGGGGGTTGCCTGGGGTGGGATGTTGAAGCTTCGATTTGACTGGTACATTATCGATATAAACGGGTTATCCTTTGCGAACGGAACTTTTCATCACTTACAACACTACATCCGTCGCAACGGCTTTGGAATGTCTTCAAAATAAATTTAATACCAGTGTATCGTATTTCAGCACAATCAAGGAAGACGCCCATTTGTAAACAGCGTTCTTAATACGAACTAGCCTGTTCCAGGCTCTCTGTCAGTGTGGACGATTGAAAAAGCGGGCGGGCGACGAGCGGGGTCTGCTGATCCCGCTCGTCGCCCGCTCGTCGCCCGCTCGCTTTTTCGATCGTCCTCACTGACCGAGAGCCTGGAACAGGCTAAATACGAACCCACACCGGATGTTTCTTTTATAGCTTACACCATCGATAAACAAGTTTTTCTTCGCCAACTTTGTAGCCTGCGATATACAGCTGCCTTTAATCGCTTCCGTCTGATTTGTCGTTTGGCGCGAAACTCGACTGACGAGCCGCAGAGCCACTAAATTTTATACCTTTCCTTTTCTTTTAAACACTCAATATTTTGGATCACATTTATATGACAGAAAACGTCAATTGAAGCACATTTGCCTTGCATATGATAACGGATG
>CBDDTI010000658.1:0-6944 GCA_965233585.1 bacterium | reverse complement strand
CAACAGTAATTTCTGTTAAGCAAAAGATAAAGCATGAAAAATATTCATATATTATATATTCATAGATGATGAATACAGTTTAATTCATTGCAGACATAGGTGTCCGATCATCTCTTCCTTTTCTGCACCAGGCAATGGTACAAGAAAACTTTACTGTTTACGCAGAAGTACCAATTTAGGGCCGAGAGATGACAAGAAAAAGGAATCTCATCGCCGCACAAGAAAGGCTCTTGTTAAATTTTTTTTTCAATAATTGGAAATGAAAATATGTTGATACACTTCTGTGGCTCCTTTGTGTTCAGCACAGCTAGATTTCGCCCTTAGTAAACACGAAAAAAGAAAAGATGCGAGTTTCACTTTTACTTTAAATTATATCGGTAACTAACTAACCAAATTTAAGAAATCATTTCTTCGCTGTCAAAAACATACCTCAATATTTTTCAAACGCAAACTTCACGTCATCTCCAATCAGCAGAAACGGTGCCCACCTGGAAGCCTTGGTAAAGCCGTGATCTCTCATCCACTTCATGGCTGCGTGAAGAGATGCACTGGCACTTTCTCCACAAACAAGGTTCTCGTAAAAACGACTCATCAACTTCTTTGTTGCACTGTCTTCTAGAGCCCACAGTGCCACCAACACTGAGCGTGCACCGGCTCCTAGAAACGCGCGAGCGATTCCAACAACTCCCTCGGCTCTAATTTGTCCACGGCCACTGTGACCACAGCTAAGTACCACCAGTTTAGCTCGCACTTTGACTTTTGAAATGTCGGACATTTTTAGAAGGTAGTCGTCTTCTTGTGGAATCCCGGTAGTCGATCCTGGAGGGACCGGATGTAGAGGGGCAAGAGCAATTTCTCCTCTTTCAGCATTACCATGTGCAGCGATATGTATCAGACTCACTGAATTCAGCTTCTCAAGTACTGCTTTCTTTGTTGCGTCCTGTCCAATCAAAGGCCAAACGCCCAGCCGTCGTGCGATCATCTCTGCTTCCTTTCTTGCAGCAGGCAATGGTTTAAACTTTAAACCGCTACTTCCCATGTAAGACACCACACCAACATGAGGATCACCCACTATCAGAGCACCAGTCTGACAGTGATAGTCTGCAGGACTGTCTTGAATGAGCTTTAGTGTCGACAAAGAAGGCACCACGCGGATTCTGAAACGCTCCGATAAATATTTCCCATTTTCATTGAGTAAAGCTGGAAATGGAACACGGTACAGGTTGCGATCAGGAACAATGACGATTTCAGGTTCGTCAAGTAAATCGGATACAGGATTCACGAGCAGTTCGTAGAACAATGCTAGGCTCGGCTCGGGATCATCCGTATTACCAGGCTTACCCTGTCGCAAAGTTGCGGAACTCTCTTCCTGGCTAGATTCAGGATTTGTTTCAATGTTATTGTCATTTAAGCATGGATCATCGGAGAGCTCCACCGGTAAATGACCAAAGTTTCCGAAGCTTTCAGCCATGATAGCAAAAAATTCATCCAAATTTTCAGCAACCTTAGCTAATCTTGTGTGAAGAGTCTTTTTATCCACATTAAGTTTACGGAACTGAATGATTCCGCTTGTCTTGAGAATCCACAGAAACACTGTTTGAGCAAGATAAGAGATGTACAGACAAGTACAGTTACTTTCTTTGTTCATGACATTGAAAAATAACCAAATAAGGCTGAGTGTAGAATTTTTACCGTATCACGTATTAAATGAGCTTTGTGTCATTACAAGGAAGAGTAGGGACTCAAAACAGCTAATTTTGAGCTAATTAGCATTCTAAACCTGTGCATTGTATGTTTAGGTGATGGACTAAATAAATAAGTTATAGCAATTTGGACCGAGTGGAGTACAATCCAGAGAATAATCGTGCTCGTAATTGAAGGCTCGCGTGCAGAAAGGGCCTATATCGCTTTTTGGGCTGATTTTCATTTCTTGCAGGATCGGGCTTATTTTTGGGAGACTGACTTGTTTTTGTTGATTTGCATTTCGTTTTCGAACGTCTTCCATTTCAGATTGGCTTCGCTTTTCCCACTCGTGTGATTATGAAATTACTCGCGCGAAGCGCGAGGCCTATTTAAAATTATGACTAGCAAACAATGATACGAGGCTGATACTACGTAGAAAGCTTAACGGGGTAACGACACGATAGAGTCCAAACTGAAAGCCAAGATTTGCAACCGTGGACGGCCGTTTCGACTTTGTTGGGTCTAGTCAGTACGGTGTAGCAAGTTATGAAGTAATCAGCTGGTCGACTGATATCCATGTACCCGCTAATGCAGATGGTGATGACCTCAGAAGATTTGGATTTGAGTTTCATCTGAGGTCATCACCATCTGCATTAGCGGGTATATAGATATCAGTCGACCAGCTGATTACGTCATAACTTGCTACACCGTGCTGACGAGACCCAACAAGGTCGAAACAGCTGTCCACGGTTGCAAATCTTGGCTTTCAGTCAGTTTGGACTCTATCGTGTCGTTGCCCCGTTAAGCTTTCTACGTAGTATCAGCCTTGCATCATTGTTTACTGGTCTTTCTATTTTTGGCTGATCAGATCTTTTACAGATGCTACGTAAACCGGCAGCATTTTCGTTTGCGGTCCTTTGCATCATTGTGTTCTAAAATTATGAGCTCGATTACTCCCTGAATTATGCCACACGAGTCCAATTTCTAATTCATCGTTTGTGTAACAAATTTTCTAAGTTAAAAAGTTCCTTTGGGAACTTGAGCGCTTTTGATAAGTTTGAAAAACTAAACGAAACATTTTGAGGGAAACCATAACGAGCGCATAATTGACGTACGAATCATAAGGGTATCCAATTACAAAATATAAATTGGATACCCGTCTGACTGGACACCCAGGTGATCGCGCACAGAAGACGTGACAAATAAGCGTGCGGAGAATCAATCACAATCGACAATTTTGTTATAGATACGATTAATGGGGAAATAGTGCTTGCTTTAGAAGGACCGAATTCATTTCGGGTTCAAGTTCAATTTCTCTATTTTGTAATTGACATTTCCGAAACACTCAGAGTATAAAATATTGGAATGTACAAATCATCTTTGGAAAACTTTCATGAGTAAATCAGATTCAACCTCGTTAAAGTTGAAGTGATCATTCAGGTCCATCTCTGAATAAGTTTCTTAAACGGAGAGTTGAGGAATGACGTGAACGGTGGACTACAAATGAATAAAATTGAGTCTTTATTTGGTTTGTTTCTTTCCCAAAATCTTCAAATCAAACCAACAGAAAAAAGACGAACAAATGTTTCTAGTCACCGCAAATACTGATATTCTCTCTTTAGCCTATAAGCGGCTAAACAGTTAGTGCAAAAGCCTGCCATTTGTCGTTAAACGTTTCGTAATTACCCTCCACTGTCATAAGGTTTTCGCTAAACTTTACGGTTGAAGTATTTATATCTCGCTGTTTAGTTCAAATCGTTAAGATTATAAAATCAAGGCATACAATTCAAGACAAGTTGTACTCACCTCGCCAATGTTCAGTGAATGTTGAAATAAAAACCTGAAGACCAGCTTGTATTAGATCATTGACTGGAGTGAACTTAACTGTCAGGTTTGTTCTACATTGTTCACTTTGGAAAGCAAAACACCGGATATCTGTAAATAAGTTGTAAAATTAGACGTTGCACGAGGAAATTAGAAAATGAAATTTTCAAGTTTGACATTTTTTAGACTTTTCAAAAAAACTGAAATTATGAAATGCTACATATATCATTTTGTATTTATTGTGAGATTGGCACACATGATCTTCCATCCTGAATTGTTTACATGAAAAGCGTTTAGTAAGCGGTTTAGAGATTACTGAACTTATTCTGCTCCAGGTTAATTTTTAATTTAAGCTTATATGTTTTGTGTAACCATTACTTTAACAACGTTTTCAAACTTTTATTTTAAATGTATTTACAGGCGCAAAAAAATTCAAAAGTGTTTAAGTTACGTTTTCTCAAAAACGATGTTAATTCCAACTAGAACCTGTTACTTTGCAAAAAAAGTATTTCATTTTTTGCAAAAGAAGATGATCCAAGTATTTCCGGGTATTCAAAGAAAAAAGATTGTCATAGGACGTAAATATGACTTGAGGATGTCGACAACCCAACCACGATTTGAGTTTTCTTTTCGCACACTCTGTTGATTGAGACGCGAAAAAAGACACAAGGACCAAAATACTAATGCGAACTCTAAGGGGGGAGGAGGTAGGGGGTAGACACGCAACTAAGTGTTGAACTTGACTCACAGGACTCCCGTTCGGAATCAAGCCCCTTCCCCACTGAGCAATGCGTGGTTAGGGTGATCCCTGTTGGTCTAATCTCCAACAAAACGATCAGGCAATCAAAACAAACTGTCTCGAGAAAATCCCACATCCTCAAAAACACTGAATTAAAAGGAATGCATTTTAATCAATTCGTATCTTTCCGGTATGTTTCGACGGCATTTCAGCGGGTTGGGCGCCTCGTCCGGGATAAGAGTTGGAGTGGCAAACATTAGAGCAACGGAGAACGTTTTTCCGACTTACGTTACTATATACCTGCAGCTATATCACCGACGGCCGTACAAATTACACTTTTTTCTGCCACTGGGGAAATAAGAACCATTCATGATCATATCGACTGCAACTCTAAAAATCTTATCTACATGATTCATTGTCTACGTTGCAACAAACAGTACATAGGTGAAACGAAAAGACGACTTAAACACGCGGCTTTAATGAACACCGACGACCAGTAGACAGACACACCCCTTCCTCCAGACCCACTGCAGTTTCAGACCATTTTCTTTTCGACAATCATTCACCTAACGACATAGAACTGATACCACTAGAACTCATACATTCTTAGCTTCTCGTGACGCTTTACGCAAAGCCGGGGAAGCGTACCTTATAGAAAGGGGTCAAACTCTTGAACCCAAAGGTATAAACAAACCCCAACTTTTTTTTCTTTTAAAAAAATCTGCTAGTTTCCCTGATTTCATCAGCGAAAAAGTTATCTCGATTGATAAAATCCTCGCGTCTCTACAGGCGTTTGAACACGTAATTTCTATGTTCACGACCGCGCAAAGTGGGATCTGGGTCGGGCTACTAGTGAAGTCACTTCGGGAACCGAGCTGAAACACTCGAGAGACTTTTGACTGAGCTTAGAGGGCTGTCAAACATTTTTGGGTTAATTTGTGATCCATATTTCAAAGACGGAGCTCAAAGAACGAAACAATTCTGTATTCGGTATATAGCTATTGAGATACACGGTCGGATTACGGCTTCCGGTGTGCGTGTGTTTTTATTAAAATCCCCAAATACGTAGCTAGTTCACGGCACCAGTTAATTCGAAGGCCAACAATCTTAATCGCTTCGTTGCAGGACGCAGATTTCGTTTACTATTCGTTTAAAAATGTGTCTATTTCGAGTAAAAAAAAAACCGATGCGTTTAGTTTACCGTGTAATTTCATGTGATGGTCTCGGAGGATCGATCGCTTGCGCTTGGAATAGTCAGATGGCTTCCAGCTTATTCCAAATTCGTGGTCGCATGCAGTACCATGAAAATGTCAAGCTTTCCACTAGAGATAGTGAAGAATATACAGGCCATGAAAAGCTATAGGTTTTTACAGTAGCAGCGAACCCGAGATCGAAGAAATCCTCGACGGCTCCCCGATTTTCGCTTCGCACAGATCAGCCCACTTCTTTGGTCTTTTTCTCGTTTCTGGTCGATTTTCATCGGGATAGAGGTATCAAATGAAGAGGAATACTCTATCCTGCGTATCCTGTATTGCTACAGTCTCCAACAACTCATATTCCTTGCATTCTGCAACGATTTTGACACACACTATCGCGTGCTCACAGATATTCTTCTCAGAAAAACAACATTGTTATTCCCGAAATGACGTCGAAGCCAACTCGGCCCATTCTCCGCTATTCCTCGGTCGTGAACATGGAAAAGTGTAAAATGATAAACTTTGAAAATTCGTAGAAAACTAACAAAAATAGCTACAACGATAATTTGTTCGCCGTGGTGATCAGGAGAAAAAGGAAATTTATATAATAGAAAAACATTTTTTGGGGTTAGTGGCACTTTAACCCACCAAGAGAAAATGAGTCCCTCATTTTCTCTTGAACCCACTTATACCTTATGTACTATATTACATTTTATCTTGTCATTCATTCACGGTTTATTCCAACGGTCTCGATTTTTTATTGATTTCTATTTTTGTTATCTTGTCATTTATTAGTTTACTTCAACGGTCCACTTTTTATTGTAACACTATATAGGCTTTTATCTTGGTTGTTTAAATTGTAACGTCTTTTCGCAGTTGTAAACATTCCCTGAAGAAGTTAGGCCGTGCCTGACGAAATATTGGAAAATATATTACAGTTCACCCCAACCGTACGGTCAGCCTTTCTGAGTTCAGTTTATATAAAATGAGTCACGACCTTTTAGACATAGATGTCGACTTCTATCTTAGTAGACATAACGAATCTAGAACTCGCTGTAGCCACAATTTTAGATATGTATACAATATAGAGCGACGAAAAACGCGTATTTTTGTTCGTATTTTCCGGGGACCATAAGAGAGTGGAACGCACTTGCTGCGACGATTGTTGAGGCTGACTCTCTTGCGCGTTTCCAGTCTGGACTGCACAATTACTTAGATAGCGATTACAAAGTATGTGCGGCGTGCTTGCTCATTTATTTCTATCTAGTTAGTCGTCCACCCTTAATTATTAATTTAGCTTTCCTATTTTAGATTTTTTTATTTGTTATAATTTATATGTATATATTGTAATTTTCTTATTTTTAATTACTGTAATTATGTTGAAGATGTTGGCGCGATATCCGTATTGACTTTGCCGACCGAATATAATGTAGATGTAGATGTAAATCTATTGACAGGGAAAAGCTATTTTAGACCCTTAATTAGATGCCTGACTGGTGAAA
>CBDDTI010000657.1:0-34377 GCA_965233585.1 bacterium | reverse complement strand
AGATGGTAAGCTTATAACCATACAGTTAATTCCTAAATGGGAATAATATGTATCTGTCAAAGATATGGCTATTAAGGTACATGAATGGTTTGTAAATTCTTGGGCAAACGATGGTGTCAGCGCGTATAATTACAGTAGTATAGTTAATGGGGTTTATAAATTATAAACATTTAACATCTTAGCGCCCCAGCTTGTACAAGACCACTGCATGTGGTCTATTGCTGTGTGTCACTTTCGCAGTTTGAACGGGGACTTGACATCGACGTAGCCATCCGTAACTGGCGAAGAAGAAACCACCAGAACTGCTTTTCCAGTTTGTTTTTCCCAAAAAAAAATGGTAGAAGGGGGATTCTGGGGAGTGAGGGTTCAAGGTTCAGGTGGGAGGCTGTTATGTTTTTGTTCAATGTTGTAAATCTAAATGTTTGACTGTTTCTTTTTGATAATTTTGCTAAATGTTTTGTCGGAGTTGTTTGATTAATGTTTGGTTTGGATGAGGTTAAGATTTGCTTAGGTTTGCTGTGTTTTTGTTTTGGATTTGGCTTGCATACCGCCACGGCCTCGTTTGCTTCCCTGCCTTCAACACCTTCATCATTTCATTGTCCGGTTGCCCAGGTTGGCAGAGGGGTTTGGGTGCATTTTTTTTTCCGGTGCAAACTCACCATTTGCAGACACGCCCCGGCAATCCCAAGATGTGTTTTTCTCACGTGTTTTGTTCAAACTAGAATTTCAAGATATTTTTTTCTGAGTACAGTCGAGCCATGGCTGTCCAAAGCAATGGTGATTTGGCAACGAGCTGGAGGATGAAGTGGAGAGAACTTCGGGAAGATGCGTCCTTCGGATTGAATGTGCTCATGGCAGGAATTGCAATGGCTGGTGCCGGCGGTGCGGCAACACTGGTCAAGAGCAGGTTGTATCCTGCCGCACGTCCAGTTGGAAACTTGCACCAGCGCTTGTTGCGAACCAGCGCCCACCTTGCACGACCTGTGGTGAAATTCGACCTCAATCCCTACCAGCTCATCCATCCACGCCGAGCCCTGATCCTGCAAGGCAGAGACCAAGAAGGGAAGACCACCCTGCTCCGCGAGTGCATCCCATGGTGGCGCCGATTTGGTCCCTTCGCTTATCGTGGCCTTTACCTCAATGGCGCACAGGGCAAGGGCGTGGAAACCTTCGAAAAGTGGTTGACCACGGAAATGTTCGGCGCTACAACAACCAGAGGCTGCGAGATTGCCTTCAATCTGGTTCAGTATAGCGAATCGCAAGTGTTTCGGTCGGTCTTGGAGCGTGTTGGACTACCCATCGCCCCCAAGCCTGCCATCGTGGTGGTGGATCAGTTTGAAGAGCTCCTGAAACGCTTCCCAGTGCAAGCCCTCGACTGGGCAAACACACTGACCAACCAGCACACCCGAGACAACCTTACCCGGGTGATCTTCGTTTGCAACTCGGACGCTGGCTCTCAGACCTTGCTCAATTTGAACCAAGGCACTCGCTTTGACAGGGTCATCATGGAGCAGGTGTCTGGGCAAGGTGTGATAGGCCTGATAGGCTTGGACAAGGAGTTGTTCCAGAAGTGTAGTTGCAACATTGGCATGTACAAGCTCGTGGAGGACAAGATGGCAAGCCAGGAACTGACCGAAGAGCAGGTGGAGGACTTTATCAGGGCAACCTTCCATCGGTGGGAGCTGGACTTCCACCTGCCCTACCCCGTGAAGTATGACAGGTCATGTGCAGAGATGGACGTAGAGCTAATGAAAGAGAGGATGGAAGAGTTTCTTGAGCAGGCTCTCCGCGCAAGGGAGAAGGATGGCAAGAAGGTCTACACCGAAGAGCAGATCAAGCTTCAAATGGGCTTTGCCAAAGGGACATGGAAGGATCCCAACCAGCAACAGATCTTGGACGCCTCCGAGGAGCTGTGGCTGGAGAGGCTAGAGAGTGTTGGTGCTGACAAACCAGTTGCAGAGGCTTTAGCCAGCCAGATCAAGGGCATGATTTGCTCACCTGTTCCGAAAAGGTGAGGATGCTCTGTTTCACCATGCGTGTATTTGTATAGTTGGAGAGACCTCAAATTGCCCCGCTTAAAAGGTCTTTGTTGCTTTGCAGATGTCCAGCTTTGTCATGTCAATCTTGCTTTCTTGATTGTGCCATATTTCTTGTGTGGAATTGCATAGCGTCCAAGCACTTAAAGAGCGCTTCTCTTGACCATGACGCGTCCGTGTCCAAGGTCAAAGAGACTTTGACTTCAGTGAGTTCGTTGAGGGACGTTCCGGTTTTGCACGATATTTTTGTGGAATGGTGATCGCGCGCCACCCCAGTTTCGCAGACGATACCAAACTCCTTAACAAACACCAGAATTCATGCATTTACTTTGCCTTGTTTCCGAGCACTTACTCCGAAATTGGGAGCAGATTCTCTGATCAGGGATACACCAAAACCGAGTATCGACGATACCCAGAACCAAGTATCAATGATACCCAGATACCAGTATCCAAGTATCAACGATATGCAGAACCAAGTGTCAATGATACCCAGATACCAGTATCCAAGCATCAACGATACCCAGAACCAAGTGTCAATGATACCCAGATACCAGTATCCAAGTATCAACGATACCCAGAACCAAGTATCAATGATACCCAGATACCAGTATCCAAGTATCAACGATACCCAGAACCAAGTATCAATGATACCCAGATACCAGTATCCAAGCATCAACGATACCCAGAACCAAGTGTCAATGATACCCAGATACCAGTATCCAATTATCAACGATACCCAGAACCAAGTGTCAATGACACCCAGATACCAGTATCCAATTATCAACGATACCCAGAACCAAGTATCAATGATACCCCGATGCCAGTATCTAAGTATCAATGATACCCCAAACAGAGTATCAACGCACAAAATGTTGGGGTTCGCATTGCACGACCAATTGACACAGCACAGAAGCCCTTGGCGTCATTAATTTGACACCGTTTGGACTATATCCTTGTCGTTTCCTCAAGCCTTTGCTTGAAAGCGTCATAAAATCTATCAATCCCTCACCAGAAACTGACATAACATTCTATGAGATTTTCCGCGCAATCTGACATAAAATCTATGAGACACTCACCACAACAACCAACACAAGACCCAAAAACACTTAAAGAAATAGCGCCGTATATAATTAAGAATTGAATATGCCCTGCTATATGTATATTAACGGCATGAAGCAAGAAATGGACGAAGACCTTTTTGACCAAATGGCGGAAACACTACACCAATCCGACAACATCCACAACCTACCAACCACAACATCCACGCGATGGAAACAGCCAGAGGCTATTTTAACGACTTCAAGAAGTCGTTATAAACCCGACGGAACTTATGACAAGAAACCATTAGACCCGAATTATTTTTCAAAATACTATCAAAAGAAATTATCAACCCCTTTCACCTGTCCTGACTGCGGACGAACAATCACGAGCAAATCCAACCTATCAAAGCACCGTCAAACCAATAGATGTATCAACAGCAGATGTCATTGATGAACTGTTGAACTCAAACATCAATCCCAGAAATTCCAACAGGCAACCCTTACCCGAAAACTACTTAAAGAAATAGCACCTTATATAGTATAGAGAATATGGGTGAGGGTGTAAGGTTAAAAAATGAAATTTTATCTCAAAACTTAATCCAGCAACAATCCAATCGACCGCAACATCCTCAACAAACAATTCACACTGAAAAACTACTTAAAGAAACATCCACTAATAATAATATAGAATATAATATAATGGACGCTTCACAACAGATTGTTTTAGATTACCTTTTGTCATCCGAAAAGGGTGAGATATTGAAACGGAATGGGGAAGAAATCAAGAAACTCAAAATAGGTGATAAGACCTACAACTTTGAAAGAAACAAACCCATCACGAACAGATTGAAAACCAAGTTCAACAAGATTAGACAGACTATGGACTACAAAAGATACGAATTGAAAGAAAAGAGAGGTATTAGATGGATAAATTTAGACAAAAACAAAGCACTCATAGGAATACAAAAGAGATACAAAGCAACCATCACCGACGAACAATCTGCCTTCAAGAACTATACATCATCTTATGCCATCAACGACATCAGAGTTAAAGGCGTCAAGGCAATACAATACCTAAAATATCAAGACTTCAAGATAAAAGAATACTTACGAAAACATAAGGGAATGAAGGTTTTATTACAAACCTTCAGCAACTTCAAGAGCAAGAAAACCAACGAAGTCGTCAGAAGAGAAGTCAGGAGTAGAAGATATGAAATAACAAATGAAGATGAAATCACCAACGTATTGAACCAAATGGCAACAGACATTGAACATCAGGCAGAAGTGTTGGAAGCGTCGGAGAGCGGATTAGTCCTAACACAAATGGATAAGATAAAGTTTAATTTTGACAAATACAATCCAACTCGTGGGGGTAAATTCATACCTTTACCAAAGTGGGTTCAAAGCAAGAAAGCGTGTATCAACATCCAAAACGAAGACAACAAGTGTTTCAAGTATTCCATTCAATGTGGTATATGTAAGGTTTATGAGAAAGACCATCCAAACAGATTTTATCACTACAAAAACTTAAATGATGAAGTGAATTGGACTGATGTAAATTTTCCATCATCAAATATTGACATTGACACTTTTGAAGAAAACAATGATGGAAAGATTGCGGTTAATGTTTATTTTCTCAATCCCGAAGATGATAAACAGTCAATACTTTTGTATAGAAAAACGAAGGTTAAAAGAGCAACCCATCAAATCAGTCTTTTAAAACTTGAAGATGGAGATGACTACCATTATGTTTATATAAAAGATTATAATAAACTTATGGGAAGTCAGACCAACAAACACAATGAAAAAAAAATATCACTGCTTTCATTGTAATCACGGGTTTAAATCACAAGCACTTTTAGACGAACACAGTGAAAAAGGATGTATGGCATTATGAGTCCAACAACACAGAGAATATAGGGTTTGACAAGAAAATTAAAAAAACCAAAAAAAAACAAAACCAGAGCAAACAAAAAAAACAAACTAGAAAACCAAAACCAAGGAAAAAACAAGAAAAAAAAAAATCGAAAAAAAATCAAAACCTGCATTTTCCGCAGTTTTTGTTTTTTTTTGTTGTTTTTTTCTTGTTTCTTCTGGTGATTCTTCCTGTCGATTTGTTTTTTTGGTGATTCTGTTTTTTTTTTTTTGGTGTTTTTAATTTTTTGCTAAAATCCACTTTCTCTGTTCTACACGGGGTCATAAGTATGGCAGTTGAAGGACAACGAATAGAAATGCCATCATTTGACGAAGATGACCCCGACAAGTTCTTCATCAAATTCAAAAATCACTATAAAAAACTAAAAGCACCGTTTGTTATTTATGCTGATTTTGAATGTTTGACAACAAGAACGGGGACAGTTTCAACGAAAGAAATGAAGACTGACAAATACCAACATCACAGACCCTGCGGTTTTATGATTAATGTTGTTAGTTCCTTTGATGGAGCATCTGAACCCTTCTTATATAGAGGCGAAGATTGTATGGATGTTTTTGTGAAGAAAATGATTGAAGTTAAAGATAAGATAATGGACAAGATGAAAGAAAACAAGGACATAATAATGAGAGCGGATGATTGGAGAGACTTTAAAACAGCAACGAAGTGTTTTATATGTGGAATGGACTTTAAAGAAGGAGATAAGAAGTGTAGAGACCATTGCCACTTTACAGGTAAGTATAGGGGATGTGCCCACGATGATTGTAATTTACAATTTTCAATGAGATATTATAAAATTTCAGTCTTCCTTCATAACCTCAAAAATTATGACAGTCATTTAATCATTGAAAGAGCAAATGAACTATCAGAAAGAGCGAAAATAGATGTAATAGCACTTAACAGTGAAAAGTTTATCACCTTCGCTTTTAAAAACCTTTGCTTCAAAGACAGTTTCAGTTTCTTATCATCGTCTTTGGATAAGTTAGTGAAGTTGAGTAAATATGAAGACGGTAATAAAAAGGAAAACTGGCAAAACAACTTCAAGTTCAGTAAGAGAAACCCCTACGTTGGCAATGACGAAGATTTAGATTTACTGACTGATAAAGGTGTATATCCTTATGATTACTTTACTTCCTTTGATAAGTTCAGAGAAAGACAACTACCACCGAAAGAAAAGTTTTACAGCAATCTTACCGAAAGTAATATTGAAGATGATGAATACGAAAGAGCACTAAAAATTTGGGAACATTTCGGAATAAGAAATCTGGGTCAATACCACGACTTGTATTTGAGAACTGATGTTTTACTATTAACTGATGTCTTTGAAAATTTTAGAGACCTTTGTTTAGAATACTATGGATTAGACCCCGCACACTATTTTACCCTTCCTAACTTTGCTTGGGATGCTATGCTTCTAAAAACGGGTGTCATATTAGAGCCATTGACCGACCAGACTATGTATGAGATGATTGAGAAGGGTTTGAGAGGTGGAATGTGTCAGGTAAGTCATAAGGAAGCAAAAGCAAACAATAAGTATATGGAAGACGAATACGATGAAAACAGACCATCTAATTACATCAGTTATTTAGATGCTAATAACCTTTATGGACTGGCAATGTCAATGAAACTACCCATTGGAGAACTGAAATGGATTAAGAAGTTGTTGAATGAAAAAATGATAATGGATTGGAACGAGAACGATGACTTTGCTTACATATTAGATGTTGATTTAGAGTATCCAAAAGAAATACAGGACGAACAGTCAGACTATCCATTAGCACCCGAAAATATGAAAGTAGAAGAAAAATTATTATCAAAACATCAAAGGGAACTACACAGACACTACTACAACGGAAAGGAAGCGAAGGATGAGAAACAACCAAAATTAGTCCTAAACCAAATGGATAAAGCGAACTATGTAGTCCATATCAAGGCACTACAATTTTATTTGAAGAAAGGGATGAAGTTAAAGAAAGTTCATAGAGGAGTGAAGTTTCAACAGAGATGTTGGTTGAAACCTTGGATTGACTTTAACACCGGTAAGCGAAAAGAGGCAAAGAGCGATTTTGAGAAAGATATGTTTAAGTTGATGAACAACGCTGTTTATGGAAAAACGATGGAGAATGTAAGAAATCACATTGACTTTGAATTAGTAGCAACACAGGAAAGGATACAAAAATGTATCAACAACCCTAATTACAAAGGATGTCATATTATAAATGAAGAACTGGCAGGAGTGGAAAAAACGAAAACAGTGTTGAAGTTGAATAAGCCCATCTTTTTAGGAATGACTATTTTAGATTTAAGTAAGGTTCATATGTATTCGTTCTATTATGATGTCTTGAAGCCGAGGTATAAGGATGATATAAGATTGATATACACTGACACCGACAGTTATGTTTTACAAACTTTCACCGAAGACCTTTTTGAAGACTGGAAGGAAATAAGGGACTATATGGACTTCAGCGGTTATGACAAAAACCATCCGTGCTATGATGCTACTAATAAAAAGGTTTTGGGTAAATTTAAGGATGAGATGGACGGAAAAATCATAACAAACTTCATCGCTTTGAAACCGAAAATGTATTGCCTAAAAGTCTTCAACGAAAAGAAGGCAGAAAAGAAAGCGAAAGGTGTTCCTAAACTGAAAGTCAAAAAGGATTTAGATATGAAAGATTATGAAGCAACACTACACGAGCACATACCGAAGAATGTAAATTTCAATGCCATCAGAAGTAAAAACCATCAAATCTACAGTATCAACCAAAGCAAGGTCGGCTTAACATCTTATGACAACAAAAGGTATTGGTTCAACGATGTGGAAAGCCTACCGCCGTTTGGGCATTATTTACTTCAAAATTGATAATATTATAACATAATAATATTATCAATTCTTCATATCAAACTCCAATTACACAGTTGTAGTTTCGGTAGTTGATATATCAGTTTGTTCTGCTTTTCCTTTTCCAGTTTCTCCACTCTTGCCACCAACTCTTTTACGCTCTTGATGAGTAAAACATCTGTTCGGGTCTTTTCATCTTCGTCTATTTTCTTGATTTGTTCAAGGTAGTCGGTTTCAACACTGCTGTTTGAATTGCCCATTGTCTATATATGATTTTAGATTTTAATTTTTTGATTTGGATTTCGCCTTTGCTTTCGGCTTGACGATGTCTTTGATGAAGTTTTCAACCTCAAACAATCTACTTTCTAAATGCTGTATCTTATCCTGTTGTTCTTGGCAACATTTCCATAACAATATATTTATCTTAATATAATTCATATTCAAATTGTCTTCCTTATCCTTACCAATAATATTTTTACTAAATACTTCCGGCAGTTCATCCAATAGTTCATTTGCTAAAAACCCTATCTGCTGACCCTTACCGTGCTTTTCATCTTTGTATTCAAAAGATTTCACATTTATCTTTTTAACGATGTCAGAAACATCAACATCAACATCTTCAATGTTCTTTTTGAGTTTCTCATCACTAACAGAAGTGTCCAGTAGATTTCCAATAATACTCCGACCTGTGTTGTCCAGAGCGCAATTTAAATCCAAACTTTCACCAGTTCTATTGTATCTCATAAATTCAACTCTATTATTTCCTGCTACATTACCACCGTGGAAGACTAAATCAGTATCTACACTCCTTGACCTAAAATAATTAGCATAAGAATATTCAGCACTTATACCCTTGCCGGTAGGAATTGATACAACATCAACATTATCAATATTAGCAGTATTAAGAAATCTCATATATTCAACTCCGTTTCTTTGAAAAATCATATCAACATCTCCAATTGTATTCATCGCATTAGTTAATAATGTATGGTTTTCACCACATCTAACGACGCTTGAATTTAAATACAATGGCATATTTGTATTTAGAAGGTCTCCAACAAAAAACCGTATAACACCATCACTATTTTCTTGGACAAAATCAAACAATGAATTGGATGGGATGCTCTCTCTCATATAACAACTGGTAAATTCCAACCTTGCTGGATTTAGTAGTAATTTTAATGATTTTGCTAATTCTATTCTGTCGTTTGCTTGATTGAAAGTCATATAGGTATTTGAATTTCTTTGAAAAACTAAATCAGCGTCAGACCTTGTGTCAATGTTATTTGTTCCAACTTTGTAAGCAGAACCAACCAGCAAATCTCTTCCAATAGCAACATTATTATCACTGGCGCTTACTATGATGTTTGCTCCAACATTTCTATTTCCAATAAACATACGGATATGAGGGTTTGTTGAGTTTTCATTCATAATATCAAAATTGTTGTTAGGTGCGCTGTATCTATGTAAAATGGTTGCCAGTCCATCATTAAATTCTAACTCTCCATTGCTTAATGCCAATCTCAAATTCTTGCTACAATCAATTCTATTAGCACCATTAAATTTTATAAACTCAACTCCGTTTCTTTGTAAAGCCATATCATTATCACCTGCTGTATTGATTGTATCTATTTTAGCACTGCTTGACTGTAATGTTATACCGCTATTCAGTTCTACCGGATTATTTCTTAAATAAAAGAAGTCAATGGCATTTCTTCTAAAACTTACATTAGCATTACCAACTGAATTATAAATATTACTTGCTACATTCTTTGAAAACTCAACTTGTTGTAATGTCCCTTCCAGTTTCATATATTCAACCCCGTTTCTTTGTAAAACTAAATCACTGTTGCCGTTGCTGTTTAATGTATTAGCATCAAAAGTTCCACTAACAACAACATCACCTGCTATTGCTTGCGATGCTTCACCTGTTAATTTTACGCAGTTGCTTAAATCAACACTACCACTACCAATTTCTGGACATGTAGGTTTATGAAATGTTATTAGGTTATTTTGCAATGTCATCACTTTGTTTGTTCCAACCGATGGGTCGCCGACATAAAAATCCATTTGTCCCGTTTGTTCCATCATAACATAGTTCAAAAAGTTTCCCGATTTAGCGTTTCATTTATATAACTGTCAGTATGTTGAAACTGCAATTTACTATTTAACGGTATATCTAATTTCGTTGCTAATGCTAATGGTTTTCCTAATATCAACCCACCGCTTCCTTCATAATCAATATCATATTCTAAATAAATCAGTGTGTTATTATGTTTGAATTGAATGTTAGATAAACCACCATAACTATCAATAATGTTGGTATTGATTTTGTTTCTCACTGTCAAGTCATCATCAATGTCGGTATGATTATTAATAGTTAATTTATTACTGACATCAACATTTAATATATTTGAACCGTTCCTCTTTATATTAAGAACGGTATTGCCGTTGGTGTCATAAGTGCCACCTTTTACTGAACCAGTAAATGTTGGATTATTTACATTCAATTTATCGTTTAACATACTGTCAGATTGACTTTTTGTATAATGACTTGAAAAGATACTATCTACTTGGCTACTGCTATAATAAGGTATGAATAAAGCATCAGTTTCATTTTTGGTGTAATAATTCGTTAAATCAACAAACATCCCCACCACCACCACCTCCTGCGATGTCAAGAATGTTTTTTAACTGACCATCATTCGGGTCTATTGTCCTAATCTCCTGTGCCTCTACAGTCCTATTTATATTATAATAAATTGCCATATATTATAATATATATATAATTTAATTTTCAAAAATTAATCATAGAAAATAACGGATGGTGCCTTTATTTCCAAAATGCATTCGTGTTCAATGACGATATACATTTTGTCAGGCATCAGTCCAGTGTCAGTTCCGTTGTTGGTTGTATAAAGGTCTGTTCCATACAGTGGTTTGACACGGACAACCATATTTGAATTGTTCTTCAAATTAAGTCCAGTGTAATTGGCACTGTTGAGTTTCTTTAGATTGAACCCTGCCAAAAAGGAATTCGTCCTATACATATGAGGTTTGATTGAAACGTGATTGTTTCGTGTTTCTTGTAGATGCTTGTAGTTGTCAGCAACACCCATCGTAGGCATTTCAGGGATGACAGTATTACCAATACTCAACTGAAAGGATAAATCAATATTTTCATAGTATCTTTGAGCAGTTGATGTTCCACTTTCCCACGAAAGGGGGTGATAAAGAAGATTATGAGGTTTCAGCACTTCTTGGAAACCACCCTTATAACCAAAATTTGAATAGAAAGATATGAAGATGTTGTCAGCCTTGCTTACATTTCTAACGATTGTTGTGAAGATGTCGGTGCTTCTGCTTGTTGTTTGAGTTTGGACTGAAACGCTGTTGAAAGTTATAGGCAAGGATTGTTTTTCCAAAATTTCAGCATACTCTGCAAAAAGCCCATCGTCAAGTCGGTGAATATCACAGGTGATAATTGGTTGTTCAATGTTCCATAAGAATGAGGTATTCGTTGTTGTAAAGTCAGCACTTTGATTAACAAGCGGTTCGGTGGCATCACTGACTAAGGTTAATTCAATGACAATCGGACAGTATGATAAAGGAACGAAGTTTGATACATTGAAAAAGGGACAGGAAGGTCGGTAATAAACGGTCTTTTTGTTTTTAAATCCACCGAAATTGTCAGGTTTGGCTTGGTCAATGACGTTCTGAACTGTGTTTGAACCTGGGTTCGTTGCCAACTGTGTATAGGTTAAAAATCGGTTTCCTTCATTGTAAAAGGTCTCACCGAAACCAAGATTATCAGTATAGTTTCTTGAACCGTCGTCTTGTAAAGTATCCATCATTGCTTCGTATCTGTTTAAGTCAGGAATTTCAGCAATGACATTTGAACCCGCCATCACTCGCATTCGTTGAAAAAATGAGGATGGCTTATATGCTGGTCTCAACTCTTTTGTTCCATCATTGTCGGCGTTGATGAGGGTAAAACCTATCAAAAGACTTCGTAAGTTTATCCATTCGTTCGCCCCACCCGTTAGATTAAAGCGGATGACACTGTTTGAGTTTGATGAGTAGGTTGAGACCGAAGAAGGGTAAAATGTCTTAATTCGTTTGTCTCTAATGTAGGATGCTCCACCTTTCAATTTATACCGAAGGACGTTTTCGTTAAGAACATCTGTGATTTCTAATGCTTCCATACTTGTATATATTCTATATAGAAAATTTTATTGATAAAATCAATAAAATTTACTTTAATAAGTTTTCTGTTGAAAACTTAGTTCATTTTTTTAAAAATATCCGTTATACTTAATCAAGTTATATCAAAATTATATTTTTAAATGTATTTTTGGTTTTCTTACCTTTGCTCTGCGGTTTGTTTTCTATAGGTTTATTTTCATTGTTCTTTATCTCTTTTCCGCTTTCTATGACCTTCTTGATTTCGTTGTATGTTAGGTGCTTTTTCTCCTTGGTATTCTCGTTCTTCAACTTCTTCATTTCCTGCCTGTTGTTCTTCAAATATTCCCTTACGATGTCTTCCATATAATATGACTTATATAAAATAAAATCACATTATCTTATTGATTGGTTCTGCCACATTCTTTTCTGACTTTCCCATATCACCAAAATGGACGGCGTGAAAACCGTGATTGTATAAAGGGTTATAAGTTATAACTGTTCTTATTGACTGTTATATCCACGCCTCTGTCAAACATACTGACTGGGTCGCCTACTGCCCTGAACCTTGTGTTCTTGTTGTCAGTGTTGTCATTGAAACTCACAGTTGGTGTTCCGTAGGTTCTGGCGGTAAATCTTTTGTTGTAGTCTTGATTTAGTTTCATCGTTGTTGCCGAACCCAAGGAATGACTGACGATATTATCAACATTGTCAATGTTGTTTCTGATGAAGTCGTTTGCCGTCTTATACCGCTTTGACCTATGAACCATATGAAAAGGAATGAGTGTGTCGTCCAAAATGTCTCTTGGAAAATCTTTCGTCCCCGCTATGTAAAGTGTCTTGTTCTCTGGATGGTGGTATAGTCCTAAATCTGTTTTGTTGTTGTATGCCCTCTTCAGTCCCGTCTCGTCGTTGATGTTGTTGAATTCCTCCAAGTATTTGTTTCCTTGTTGTATCTCCTTGCTGTATTTCTCCAACAATTCCTTCTGTTTGTTGTAATATTTCTTGTTGTATTCTTTGCCATCAATCTCTTTAAAGGGATTTATCCGCTGTAGTCGTCCTTGTGTCTTCATATCATCAATTATCCTTTTTTGTAGCATATATAATAATGTATAGAATAAAAAAAATAATTTTCTAAAGTTATTATATCATAATAAATGAGTAGATTAAAAAATATATATATATATAGACAGCCACCACCGAACCCAGAACTCCAACAGTAGCAGTGATTTTGAAATCTATTTACCCGAAAGTCAGGAATGCGGGAACGACACCAAACTATACATTCACGAAATCACCATACCCAACTCCATTTATCCAGTCCAAGCGGGGTTGAACAGCAACATATATCTAAGACTAACGGACTTTTCAAACACTACGGATGTCATAATTGAAATGTTAAGTGCCTCCTATGTTGGTGCTACATTGGCATCAACCCTTCAAACTAAAATGAACGAAGCAACAAATGGATTTAGAGCCAACAACGACTATTTCAGTGTGTCCTACGACTTTGACACCAACAAAATAACCATCACCTTAAACTATGTGGATTTTTCTTTCAAGATAATGACGGACTATGAGATGGAATATAACACAGTCCAATGGACGGGAACATCTTATGATAGGAACAATCTAAAACCAATAAATCAAGTGTTAGGGAACTACACCCCTTCGTTAAACTATCCTGATTGGAAGAGTGGGTATTTGACATTATTGGCATTAAGAAATTTGTGTCTTACTTGTAGCGAATTGAGTGATGCCAAACAATTAGGTTCAACGGGCGCTTACAACATCATTAAGAAAATACCCATTAATGCTCCTTTCGGTTCAGTCATCTACGACAACGAGATAATCAGCGTAGATTACATCAATGTATCAAATAGAGTGTTGAGAACCTTACATTTTAAGTTGGTAAATAGTTATGGTAATGTGGTTGATTTAAACAATGTAAATTGTTCCTTCTCACTTACATTTGTAGAAGATGATTGAAAAGTTCATTGACAAAATCAGGAGGAATTCTATACAGTTCATCCTGACGATGTATTATAGGATTATCGCCCCAGTCGCTCTTTTTGCCTGATGGCAACCGTTGTGCTGTTTCTTTATGTTTGTTGTTGATGATGTTTCCACAGTCTTTTTTACATAATGGTCTGGGTTTCCAAGTTTTTAGGTTCGTCCATATCCTCGTTCGTTTGCGATAAGCAAACCCGTATTTACAATAATCAAGGTCAAAATAATCAAAATCTTTCATAAAGTCCTGATGCTTCAAAAGACCTGTCTGCGGGTTTTCTATGAACCATACTGATGGATTGAAGTATCTTATTATTTCAATGGTCTTCTTCACGATGCTGTTGGCATAATCTATTTTTCTAACGCCAGTGGTTTTAGCAATGCTATATTCAACACAAGGGGGAGAAGCCCAAATTATATTAAACTCATTTTGTTTGAAAACTTTGTAGTTCCAATTGAGGATGTCGGTGTTGATGTTGGCATCCTTTAAGTCCAACAAGACAACATCAAAACCTAACTCTTTGGCGACTTTGCCTACACTACACTACCCGTTCCAGAAAACAGTTCAAGCAATTTCATATTATAATTTTATAGATTTAAAATATGAAATTACGATAGCAATACGTAGGAGTTGTTTGTCGGGTCTTTAATGATTTTGTAGTATGCTAATGTGTCTTCTTTCGGTTGAGTGATTTTACCCGAAGTAATCCATTCAAAGTATTGCTTCCTTTTTTCTTCCCACGAACCGATGGGTCTGCCTATCTGCTTCTTTTCAAACGCCTTGTTTATTCTATCCTTGTTGTTCTCCTTATTGACATTTTGTTTCTCCTTTTCTTTCTTCAAAAGTTCCAATACATAATCCAATTTTTCAATCACTTCTTCCTTATTATTCACCAGTTCTTCTTTTATCTCGCTTCTCATCTCCTCTAATGTTTTACCAAATATTTTTTCCATCTGTTTTTCAAAATCTCCCATACCAACTATATATTATTTTTATATAGTTATTTATTTAAATATTTATATATTTATTCAGATATTTATTTATCAAATTGCTTTCACGCAAAATCTACTCTTTACATCGTTTTTGGAGAAACTTTTTAATCCATATCATCCATTGACTTTCTGGTGCTACTTCTCGGAGTGCTCATTACATCGCTTATCATCTTGTTAGTGCTCTCTACTTTCTTATCTTCGGGTGTGATTTGTCTGTTCCAACTGAAGGAGATGCTGTGGTCTTCACTGTCCAGTTTAATGTCTCCGTTGTCATCCCTACTAACATTCATCGTTTTATCATTTTTGGTTAGTTTGAATGAGCAGGGATTACAAGAACACTTAATACCTTTCGGGTTGATTTGAATTTCGTTTCTCAATTGTAATTTACCCTTACATAAGGGACAGTCAAAGGTGATGAATTTGCTTGACAGTTTTTGTTCCTCGTTGAGATTGACAAAGGCAGGTTCTTCATCTGACAGTTCAAAATCCTCAGGGATTGGTTGTTTCTTAAAATTGTTTTTCTTTTTCGGCATCTATTTTATATTTGAGAAAATTTAAAACAATTTTGGTCACTTCCAATGTGTGCTTACAACATCTTTTGATTTTATTATCTTTTATTACTGGAAATTTATTATCATCAGTTATTCTTTCTTCAACATCATCTATTGTTTGTATATATGCTTCATATTCACTGAGCGTCATTTAATATAAAATAATTAGATAATATTTCCTTACAATCTAATTATTTTGGGGCGGGGTCATCAAGGGGATATAGAAAATTGCAACGCACTGAAAATGAATTCACGAAAACAACTTGGCAACTTGTAGCGTAGTAATCATCTTCTATTGCTTGTTGGTAGAAAGAGAAAACAAATTCACGACTTATGCGGATTGAAGCAACTGTCCCATTTTCACACTCAACAACCCATTCAAGGCGAAAAAGGTTTCCTTCAATATCTTATATCATAAATTTATTTCTAAATACTTTTAATATATGATAAATATAAAGCCCTACAAACATAAAGAATATAATTGTAAGCAGTCATCCTATGGATATATGGCGTGTCTTCCCGCAAGGATTTTGTTGAACGCTCCATCAGGAACAGGTAAAACGGTTGCCTTGACAAATTTGGTGTTAGACATCTACAAGGGTTGCTTTGAAAAAATCTACATCTTCTCACCGACCGTTTTTATTGATGACAACTGGACGGTTGTAAAAAGATACATTGAAAAAGAAATGGACATCAAACATACGGATGAAGACCCCATTTACTTTGACACCTTTGAAGAAAAGGATTTGAAAAAGGTAATAGACACACAGGAAGGGATTATAAAGTATATGAAAGAAAAGGACTACAAGCACCTATTCAACATTTGTATCATCATAGACGACTGGGCGGACAACGAAAAGGTGGTAAGAAAAAACAAGGAGTTAATCAAACTCTTCACCAAAGGTAGGCATTGGTATATTTCAACCTTCATCACCTCACAATCCTACACCCAAATATCACCAGTGGTTAGAAAGAACGCCACACAACTTTTCATCTTCAGGCTTCGTAATCAAAAAGATTTGGATGCGATTTTGGAAGAATTGAGCGGGTTGTATGACAAGAAAACTTTAGACAAGATTTACCGAGTTGCCACTGATGACAAGCACGGTTTTTTATATATTGATTTGATGGAAAGGGATAAGAAGAAGATGTTTTACAAAAATCTAAATCAAAGAATTACGGTGGAATGATTGATAATAATATTATTGAATGTTATTATCAATTATTTTGATTTCAATTTTGGATAGATGATTGACTTGTAAAGTTCCTTTGCTTCCTTGAGGTGTTGTTTCTTATCTTCTCCTTTGCTTGATTTCCACTTACCATAGACTTCCTGAAACCTTTGATAGTCTGCCGTGTCTATGCTTTTGCTGTTGTTCATTTCCTCAAACTTCTCTCGTATCACTTGTATTCCTACCTTGCTTGGTGATATTGCTTTGTTCATTGTTGGTTTCCTGACTGGTGCTTTTGATGAAGATGACGATGCCCCTGTTTCTTCCTGTGCTGTCTCTGCTTCATTTACGTTGGGTGTCTTGTTGTCTTTGGGGATGTTGATGGTTGCTCCTAATGCTTGGGGTTGCGGTTGCTTTCCTCTTACTCGTCTTGCTTTGGGTGGTTTGGTGGTTGTGGATGGGTCTTCCTGAAACTCTCTCTTCTCCTGCGTTGGCGGTTTTGGTTTCTGTCTCTTGAATGCTGACGTCCTGTTTCCCGTCGGTCTCCTTTTCTCTACCAACTTGCTTGATGTTTGTCTTCTTCTGGCGCTAAATCTACATCCATTTTTGTTTTTGGGTCTTTGGGGTTTTTGGGTTTGGTGATTTTATTGACTTGGTCTTTTATGGTCTTCTTCGTTGGTTTCATCTTTTGTGTTTGTTTCTCCTTTTCGTCGTCGTCGGGTATGATGGCATCCGTCAGTTTTGATGCTATAAGTCCTCCTATTGACCCTCCCTTTGCTGTTCCTCCTGCTGTGGCGACTGCTTTGATGACTGGCTTGGATGACTTAAGGAATTGCTTTAAAACGCTTCTACCGCTTGAAGGTGGTTCTTCGTCTTCCTGTATTCCTGCCGCTGCTGTTGCCCCGATGGTGTCGTATGTGCCCTTGTTTGCCATATAGTGGTCTTGTGAATGACTTAAGTTGGTCTGTTCTGCTACTCTCCGTTTGTTCTCTTCCCTCAACTCCGCCTCTCTGTCAAAGGACATCTCAAAGTCGCTGATGGCGTCGTCCCTCAAGTCTGTCATATCTTCAAAGTCAAGGCTGGGTGTTTCTTCTTCCTTCCGCGCGGTCGCTTCCTCTGCCATCTTTTTAAAGTTCATTCGTTGTAAGTCTGCTGGGTGGATGTTGTTTGTGTTCAGTGCTTGACCGATGGGCGACTCGTGGTGAAACCAAGCATTCCTGTCAAAGACTTTTCTTATCTCCGTTGTTTTGTATTTGTCTCTGTCTATCTCCTTAATCAATTCAGCATAAGTGGGTATTCGTGTCAATCCCTGTTTTGCGTTGATTACTTCTGCTGTCATTGCTATATATTAATACTTTAGATTTTTATATTAATCTTGTGTATCACCTCTCAACCATTGTTTGGATGTTCGTTAATCACTCACATCACCGCTCCTTAACCATCGCTTATATTCATCAATTCTCTGTTTCATATTCTGGACGTTCGCCCCGTAATCTTCCAATCTGTGATTTTTCCTCACCTCCCTCAACCTTGTCATTTCGTTCTGTAGCATCTCATTCTCTTCCTTCATCCTCTGCTTTACCCGTAAGACCTTGTAGTCGTGCTCGGTGTTGTGATATTCAAGAAGACGCTTAAGATAAAGATGATGGTTGTGAGTTGGCATCCTTGCCGTGTTGCTGTCGTTGTGTTAGTAGTGGTCATAACTGCTATACACTTTTTTCTTCTGTCTGGCATTTCTGGCGTTCCGCTCCTGTAGTTGGCGCTTTTGTTTGAATGGACGGTTTGTTTTCTGTTGATGTCCCTGCGGACGTTTTCGTAGATGTCTTTTTTGTTGAGTTCCGTTTTCTGTTCCTTGATGTTCATTTTTATATATAATACTTTATAAAATTTTTGATGCTAAAGATTTCAATTTCTCTCTCGTCGCTTTGTTCTTTTCCTCTTTGGCTTTGTTGTAGGTGTCTCTGGCGGACATCGCACTTTGCAGTTCTTCCTTTATTTGTTTTACAAGGTCGCTTTTGAATGCTTCTGGGTCAAAAGGTGGTTTCGCCCTTGAAGGTCTTACCCTCTTGGGCTTTGGTGCTGGTTGCGGTTTCTCTTGAACGGGTTGTTCAATGACTTCCTCTGGTTTCTCCTCTTCTTTCGGTGCTTCTTCCTGTGTTGGTTCTGGTGTTGTTTCTTCCTTTGGTTCTTCATTATCAATCTCTTTTACGACTACCTCTGTCATATATTAATATTATAGATAATTTTTTATACTTTCAAAATTTCGTGTCTCAAATACGGCTTTTTAAGACTCTCCAGTTTGAAGGTTCTGTTTCCGACATCGTCGTATTCTATCTTGATGATTTTGTAGGATTGGTTGCTCCACTTTGAGTTATACTCCTTCCTCTCCGTGTAGTTGTCCTTTTTCTTCTCAAAGACCTTGACCATATCATTCACTTTGACCTCTGGGTATTTGCGAGTGTTCTTTTCCCTCTTTGTCAAATTGACCCTGACGTCCATATGGTTTTTGTCGTCGTGGGCGTCCTTGGGTTTCATTTTTGTGGATGAATGGACTGTGTCGTTGTATTTATCTAACGCTTTGGACAACATAGCAGTCCAACTACCACGATTAAACCTGACCCTATCGTGTATCATATTTTTCATTGTTCTGATGAAACGCTCCACAACATTAGCGTGTGTTAGGGTGACGACGTGAGTGATGCCTTCTTTCTCGAAAAAGTCTTTAACTCCCGCTTGGAAGGCACGGTCATTATCACTATAAACGGACATTGGAAAACCCATTTTGTTGAAACTCTCTTTCATTGCTGACAATGTGAGTGGTCCTGATTTTTCTTTCATAGGGACGACGTTAGCCAACTTGCTGAAGATGTCAATGACTACCAACCCATATCTCGGCTCACCATTCTTGATTGGAACTTCAACCTCTGGTTCTTTGGTAAGGGGTTTCATATCCATTATGTCAATCTGATACTCAAACCTTGCGAACGGTGCGGTGTAGGAGTTTGAACCTCTGTATTTCCTAATCTGTTTGTTGGGTTGTTTCCTCATAAAGGTTTCCACATCCACCCTGTTGATGGTCGGGTCTTGTTCCTTCGCTTTTTTGAGGGTCTCATTGATTGAGCCGAAGCCCGTTTCAAGATTGTAATAGACATTGCTTATGATGTCATCTCTTGATAGTCTCCTTGCCATATATTATAGTATTAGATTTAAAATTATCAACACTGAAAAAATATACTTAAAAGAAAAAATACCTATATATAGTAAGACTAAACAAGATGACTAAATTTGACTGTGGATGTCGTATAATGAGTGAGTGTATCAATCTAAACAGTGCCGACTACAAAAAACCTAACTGGGGTCATTTGCTTAAAACCTTTGTAAATTTTTGTGGAAAGTGTGGCAAGAAACAAATGAAATTCCAACAGATGGAAAACAAACTTCTGGAAATGGAAAAGCAACGAATGGAAATGTTTATGAACTATGAAGATGAAGAGGAAGACGAGTATGATGAAGAATATAAAGAACAATTCCGACAAATGACAGACGAAGAGATTGAACGACATATCGGTCTTGAAAGGGTGAGAAATGTAATGGAAGGATTTGATAAAGAACACGGTATAGATAAAATCAGAAGGATGATAGAAGAAGTAAGGAATGAAGATAAGAAAGAAGAACTTGAAGATAAAAATTATGAAAGTGATAGTAGTGAAACACAACGAATGAAGCGATTACAGTGGATACAGGACAACAGAAAACCCAAAAACTGAAAGAGACCCCAAAAAACTACTTAAAGAAAAAATACCTATATATAGTAAGAGGATGCTATTTACTTTTAAAAACTGTGGATGTTGTAAGAAAGAAATGACTAAAGTAAAGGTTTTATTGAACAACATTTTCCCTGCTGGAGTTCGTGATGAGATATGTGATTACAACCTTCACTGTGAAAAATGTAAAGACTTAAATGATAGGGAGCGTAGATACATAGATTTCAATTATCATTTTGACTACTTCAATGATAAAAAACTGACAAGAGTAGAAAAGACAATCTATTTCTTCAAAACAAGGATGGAGAAATCACCTATCTATTTGTCTAATACTAATCGAACAAACACTCGGCAAATGAAAAGAGAGATTGATGTTTTAATGGATACATTCAAACTCAAGCAAGATTTCAAGCATGACAAACTATTCTTAATGGCGATTAAGTCTTTTGTGAAAAGGGAGTGGAAAACTACCTACCATTTCCTTAAAAACTTTCACGACCTTACATATATGAAGTATTGTAAGAACAAACGGGAGTGGTGGTTTCCTCAAAACGATGGGACCTTTACATTTAGAAATAGGGATTGTAAGGTAAAAGACATTATGGAAATATTTTTGCGTGAATACCTTGAAGAACTGTTCAAGGGTTATGAGAAATACTGTAATCAAGAAGAAATAAAAGAGCACCTACAAAAAGTGGTAAATACTTAAAGAACAAATAACTATATATAATAAGAGAAAATGAGTAAAGCCTTTAGAGCAAAAACAATTGAGGTTATAGATACAGGGAATATTGGTATATATGCTGACTTTGGTAGTGATAGTGAGGACGATGACTGGGAAAGAAAACAAATAGAAAAAGAAGATGAAGAGATTAGAGACTTTGTAAAGTGTCATCCTATGCCTTCACCAGACGATGAGGAAGGAAAACAATTATGGATAAAAGTAATTGACAGGTTAAAGAAAGAGGATGGAGTTAATTAACTTGTAATCTTTTCGTTCTGGAGATTTGACATAATGAAAAAGATGTATGAAAACTTAACTGATAAAAAAGTAATCATTGATTGTGGTAAAGAACTCAACCGTGATGGAGAATTCAACGCAATGATTATCAACATAACTCTTTTATCAATAGCGATGGATGAACTAAATGATACAAACAAACCGTGCTTAACACAAATGAGAGTGATTGAACACTGGTGGGATGGAATAGGGAAATGGAAAGCATAAATTGATTAATTCATAATATCTCAAAAAATATATTATGAACTAATCTTTAAACAAACATACTTGATAAAACACAACAACCTCAACCAAAACATCAGGTGAAAGTTTTTGACAAAAAATCCCCAGAAACCCCATAGCAAAAAACATCAAAGGAAAGGATGAAACATTGAAGATAAACATAAAAACATAACAACCTAACATATAACCTCACAGTCCCCAGCATCCCCCTTTTACCATTTTTTCCCATGGTTTTCCTCAATCAGCTGCAGTTTTTTCCCATGTTCCACACAGCAGGTTTGCTATGGCCGGAAGTAGCATCACTGGTGCGGTCGCAGCGGCCCCCTCCAATCCCAGCAGTGATGCTGATTCACCACGGGCGTCGCAAGCGTTGGGGCTGGATGCAGCACCTTGGAAGATGGCTGGGAAATCCGCACCAAAAATGAAGGTTGTAATGCGGGTAAAAATAATAAATCAAGGAGGGTCTAAGGAGGGTTATTTTTTTTTCCGCGGCAGGTTTTGGATTTTTTGGGTTCCTGGTTCTATGCTTTCCTGCTTCTCTGCTGTTCTGCTTCTCTGCTTTTCTGCTTCTTTGCTTGTGTGCTTTTCTGCTTTTCTGCCTTTCCTGCTTCTCTGCTTGTCAACTTCTATGCTTTTCTGCTTTTTGCTTTTCCTGCTTTTTGCTGTTCCTGCTTCTGTGCCTCTCTGCTTTACCTGCTTCTTTTCTTTTCTGCTTCTCTGCTTTCCCTGCTTCTCTGTATTTTTGTTTTTTTGCTTCTGTGCCTTTCTACTTCCATTATTCTACTTTTTCTTTTCTTTAGTCATGTGTTTTTGCTGCTCTACTTCCTGCTCCTCTGCTTCTCTGCTTCCCGTCTTTACTGCCTCTTTGTTTTTTCTTTTCTTTTGCTTTATTCTCTCCCGTTTGTATCCTAAATGAAACCCTAAAGACCCTAGCTGAAACCCAAAGAAACCCTAAAGAAATCCTGATAAGAACTCCTGATAAGAAACCCCTACATGAAACCCTAAATGAACCCTAAAGAAACCATAAATTAACCCAAAAGAAACCATAAATGAAACCCTAAATGGCATCCTAAAGAAACCCCATTTAAACGACACTCTAAAAAAACCCTGAATGAAACCCTAAATGAAACCCAAACTGAAACCCTGAAGAACCCGTAAACGAAACCTAAACGAAACCCTAAATGAAACCTAAATGAAACCCTAAAGAAACCATAAATTAAATGAAACCCTAAAGAAACCCTAAGTGAAACCCTAAAGAAACCCAAAATGAAACCCTAAATGAAACCCTGAAGAAGCCCTAAATGAAACCCTACATGAAACCCTAAAGAAGCCTTAAAGAAGCCCTAAAGAAACCCACATGAACGTTTTGACATCTCCTGATAAGAAACCCTACATGAAACCCTAGAGAAACCCTAAATGAAACCTTAAATGAAACCCTAAAGAAACCCCAAAGAAACCCACATGAACGTTTGGAAATCCTGATAAGAAACCTTTATATAATGAAGCACACAGACCCCGAGGTTTGCCCAAGCCCAGAATAGCGTAAATACCACGGAATTCTGTACGACGTCAAACGACGGGACGGATTTTATGTTCAATTATGTTGCTAGGGTGTTCACCAGAACATGTTGCTTCTATGTTACACATCACATACCTAGAACATGTCGCTTCTACATATCATATGGAAGAAACCATACAGTCATTAGTTTTTTTGATTAAAGGTTAGAAGAAATCAAAATCCCCCAGCCCAACGGAACACTTAATCATACAGTAATTAGGGTTTCTTATAGGGTTTCAAGAAGCTATCAAAATCCCCTGCCCCCATGGAACAATTAACCATACAATGATGAGGGCTTCTTTTAAGGTTTCAAGAAGATAGCAAAGTCCCCTGGCCCAACGGAACAACTAACCATACAGTCATTAGGGTCTCTTATAGGGTTTCAAGAATATCAACACCCCCCGGCCCAATGGAAGAACTTTTCATACAGTCATTAGGGTTTCTTATAGGGTTTCGAGAAGATATCAAATTCCCCCGGCCCCATGAAACAATTAACCATACAATCATTAGGGTGTCTTTTGGGGTTTCAAGAAGATATCAAAGTCCCCTGGCCCAATGGAACAATTTACCATGCAGTCATTAGGGTATCTTTCGGGGTTTCAGGAAGATATCAAAATTCCCCGGCCCCATAGGACAATTAACCATACAGTCATTAGGGTTATTTATCGGGTTTCAAGAAGATATCAAAATCATTATCATCACCATCATCACCACCATCATCATCATCACCCTCCTCCTCATCATCATCATCATCGTCGTCATTTTGGCTTGCCCGGACGCTCGTTGATTCGTTGCGAGCCCGGGCAACCTCAGGGTCTTGCCGTAATGAAACCTTAAATGAAACCCTAAAGAACCCCCAAAGAAACCCACATGAACGTTTGGAAATCCTGATAAGAAACCCTTTGATGAAACCCTTTGATGAAACCCTAAATGAAACCCTAAAGGAAACCCTAAAGAAACCCTACATGAAACTGAAACCATCAAGAAAGCCTAAATGAAAGCCTAAATGAAACCCTAAATGAAACCCTAAAGACACCCTACATGAAATCCTAAATGAAACCCTAAATGAAACCCTAATGAAACCCTAAAGAAACTCTCAATAAACCCACATGAACGTTTGAAGTACCAACATGTAGCAAATAACATGCAAATGAGAGGTTGAAGTGCCCAAACGTGGCAAATACCATGCAAAATGGAAGGCGAACATGGCCAAATGTAGCAAATGCCATGAAAAATGCCAAGTAATCATGCCAAAATGTAGCAAATACCACGCAAAATGACAGATTCTAGTTCCAAACTGTTGCAAATACAAGGCAAATGGTACTAGGAAAGAAAGCAAAAGAAAAATCCAAAACCTGAGCCAAAAAAACACCAAAAACTATTCTGAACCGAATAATAAACCACAACCAATTTGGGAATGTTTTATGCCACCTATTTATGGTGATTTGGGGGATTGTTTATTTTACCCACATTGATGGAAACATCATCCATAAACCTGAAATTGTATAGCCAAAAAGACGGTTTGGATTCAACGCAGATGAAAATTGTTCAGCTATTTTCACCCATCTGTCTAATAGTTATGCGAAGTGGGAAAATAATCGATATAAATCGTCTAACTATATTCCATACTGCGCACATACCTGAGCCGGTGAACCACTGGAATATACTGGCATAATAACAGTGGAGTATACACTTTAAGAAGCCCCAACGTATAACAATTCCCCAATGACCAGAAATGGTGGCTGATAAGCCATCCCCCAAAAAGGATGTTTACGGCAGGTTTGCCGCGCATCACCAGCGATGAGGGTTTCCCAGCTTTTCCCAGGAACTCAATCGAAGATTGAAATGGCGTGAAGAGCTTGATAGGACAGACATGGACCGCGGACCACGGTCCAACATGGTCCAACAAAAGGCGAAACGACCTGGAATTCCGGGTGCTGCAAGCTGTCTTGGCTAAACTTGTGGGACCAGGAATGACAAGAAAACTGAGAGCAATATCACCCTACAATTTCCCATTGGAATTTCGCAAGGTTTCCAGGTTGGGACCATGTATCTGAAATTTACAGATGGCAAGTTCATGCAATTGGGACCTTTTCCGAAGATGGTTGTTGTATGTTGTTGTTTCAACAGTTCCGCAGGAACTTGAGGCGTTTGATGACGGATGTAGAGCTGGGTCGAGATCCCAACATGAAGCACTACGGTCACAAGCAGCTGGGTTTCATTGGTGTCGGCATTTCCCAAGCAGGTCACATCAGGTCACTACGGTCACTCACATTTTCTCACTGAGGATGGTTTGCGAGCAGCTCTTTGGCGAAATTAGGTGCACTGCCTAAACGGTGTTTTGTGGTTTCGGCCGTTTCGGCTGAGGTTTGAAAAGCGCTATGACTGGTTCAAAGACTGTGGCGACAAGGAAGTTCTGAAGGAGAGTTGTTTCATGTTGTTTCCCTGATGTCCTGGGGATTGCGGTGGCGCTGCTAGCTATCCTCGCGAATCATCTCGCCATTAGCCATCAAAGCATGTTGAATGTCGAAGGTGCCTGAGGATGTAAAATGGTGATGGACCTCTATTAAGAACGCATAAGATCTCATAATACTGTATCACCAAGGGGGCTTTAAATCTATTTGAAGATGCAAGCACTATATAAACACGATTTTCCCGACTAGCCTTGAGTTAAACAGTTGCTCGCCTGTCGGAGGAGCAGAAGGGACCACCCTTTGTGAGGTATGATCCTGCGAAACCGGTGATGGCCGGATCAACTCGAGGAATTCCAAAGAACTGAGATGTGCCACTGGGCCGGGTTTTAACACGTATCGGTGGAAGGATTGGGAGTTTTCTTAGAACACCATAGAACACCTATGTTGATTATGTTGAGATTATCTTGTTTGTTTGTTTATTTTGAGGACTATGTCGAATTGTGTTGGATGACTTTGGATGGTAAGGATGGTACTGTGATGGTTTGGTGGAAGCTGTGGGACCACAGACAGTGCAGCGAGGTGCACATGGCACTGATCGTTGAAGACGCGCAGCTCTCTGCACGGAATCGCGGCTGCCGTGTAAATTGAACAGGGCACCTCGGTGTCGACCTGAAGATGTCGTCTTGTACTGGATCCTGAAGAGTGCAGCATAGTTCTGGGCAATTTCATGCAATTTCATGCAATTTGTAAATGGCAGTTTTGTATCCTATTGATTTTATTGATTTTCTATGGTTTTGTTCCTGGGGCCTGCTCCAGCTCTGCCCAACTTAGGCGTCGTGCCGCGGAAATGTATCTTACTGAGAGTGAGATTCAATGCCAAAGGCATGAAGACCTCAGTTTCGCAACACCTGGCAGATTCTCACCTCACATATCATTTCCCACGAAGGTTTTTTTCAAACAGAAATTGGGATAAGGTGTGTCCACTGGCTTGCTTTGCTGGGTCTTGACTTTATCTATTGTATATCTATTGTGTATCTATGTGCTTAGCGCTGCTGCACAAGTCTGCCGGGTATGCTCACATTCCCAGCCCCAGTGCCGTGGGTTTATGACGGTAGAAATCGGTGCAAGATCCACCTGCGGACCGCACCCGTGTTGAAGACAGGCCTTCATGCGCTTGCAGTAAAAGCCACCCTTAGGCCTTAGGCCCAATTTATGGGTGTGTCTCGAAATGGGGTATTCCGGTATTCCTCCCAAATAGTCATTTGAATACTGTGGATGGAAGGAATCGGTGGGAGAAATCACCTATCAACTGGTGCAAGATTTCTTCCATCAGGGAAGATCGGTAAGATGATGACCCATACAAACCCAACTGGACGGTTCACTATTCATGGGGATGTCCCATCTATTTTTCTATTTTCGGGCCTGTCATGTTTGGATGTGTATGTGCCGGTAAAAATGGCCACTACAGCCTCTTAACGCATTAAGACATCCAAGCCCCATGGGGCATGGAAGATGATGTTCCACGATGCGGTTTTCATAGCGTCTACGAGCGGTCGTGCAAGCTGAGGTGGCTGATATCTTCGCCCCAGTGGTGAGGACGGTGCTGAGATTTGGTGAGCCTGTTTGATGGCCATCGATGATGATGTTTTGCAAAGCAGGAGATTTCACACTATTTGATAATATTTATTTGTATCTATTTATATTGTATTTATATGGTATTTATATGGTATTTATTGTATGAGTATAGACAGTATGGAGATACCTTTAGAACTTTAGAATTCCTTTAGATATAACTCATCATCAAAACAGTAGATTTCGCCGGATTCTCAGCTGTTTCCAGAGGTAACTCATCTGGATCCAGGGAAGTGCTTCAGTACATCACTCGGGGATCAAAACATGTGATGCCATAGATTCATATGATTCATAGATGTCCTGTTTCTACTGGGTGGTTGGTACAGTAAATAGAAGGATTATAATTGTTTTATGACGATGCCTAACTCGCCTTCCCAAGCAATATCAAGCAATGGTTGATAATGGTTGTATGATACACCATTCTTGAGGGTGATGAAATGTGATGAATATCCAGCAGCATTTTGATTTGCGGGTGCCAGGCCTGAGCACCTCAGTTTTTTGAAAACCCACTGGCCGCTTGATATCGCTTGATCTTCTGTGGCTCCAAGCGTGTCTCAACCCTTCTGGCGAAATAGCTGACATGCAGCGGGGCGGAGAGACTGAGAAAGGCGCATGGATTCCATGGGCTATCATGGGGTTCCGTGATATGATGGGTCCCTTTCAGATACAAAATGAATCAAAATGATCTATCACCCACACATGTACACATAAAGCCACACACACATATATATATATATATAATATTAATTATAGATATGATACTTTGCTATGTATATTATTGTGTACTTGTTAAAACAATCAGACACGTTAAAGAGACAGACAGAGGATTTGGTCGAGCTACCGAGCCCAGTTGTCACAGCGCCAGTCACGACGCGCCAGTCTCCAGGTTTCTGATCGCCGCAAGGCTGGAGTGATCAGCTGGTTGCTCGGATTTTCAACGGATAGCTGTAGATATGATATGCACATGCAGTAAATATACCTGGTAATTTTAAGATAGCTATTGAAAATTGCCATAGAAATAGTGGATTTTCCCATTGATAATGGTGGTTTCCCATAGTTATGGTAGTTTACCAGAGGGTAAGTAATACTAGTCTTGCTTCGCCTATTAGTTTTGGTGAGGGGTGTGCAAAACCTTCATTACCGATAGGGAAAGACCCTATACCGATACCCCTGTTTTGCATGAGTCGCCTCAAAGTCTGTGAACACAGAAATCCTCACTAATTACCGATAGGGGACGACCCGAATTTGTGCATGGCATTAAAGTGAACAAGTAATTTTGTCCGATATTCATATATGTGTAATAATGTGTATTTGCATGTATTTGTATGATTTTGTATGCATATATTTATATATTTCTGTGGTATATATAATCTTTGAGTGTTTTTTTTTCACAGATTTCCTTCCATGTCATGAGGTCTTGACTGGCTCTAATATGTTGTTTCCACCTGTCACTGGTCATGTCTTTAGCGCTTCCAGATGAGGCTCGCAGGCGGCCATGGATGTTGCGACCATGTGGGACGACAGGTTGGGAAATCGAAATTTTGTCATCTGCTTTGGTGGCTCGCTACCAAAACTTGGATGATGGCCAGAGATGCTAGGTATTCTCTTTCAGATCTTTCAAGGCATTCAGATGCAGTGAGACGATGTGAGATGTGCTCCTGCACAGGATCATGTCCATGCACATGATCGACCGCACTGCTCGAGTCAAGGGCTTGCACGCTTCTGAGTTTGGTGACGATCCATGCCTTGACGCATTGGAGCTAGTGAGCAGCTAGTGAACAATATAGGATGGATAATATGGATAATATGGATAATATGGATACTAGATACTGTCGGAATGTGTTGGCTGGTGCTTTCCACGGATGTTCCATGATTTGTCATGGGAGGGCCGGTTCCTGATCCCAGGCATCTCCGGCACAGAACCAGTTTGCCGCCTTTGGATGGCGGGCCGATTCACCACATGCATTTCTTGCCAAGGACGGCGGATGGGTCTAATGGGGCAGCTGAACATTTCAGGTGGATGGGACAGAAGGGAACCTTCAGACCACATTTCCCATAGTTTGGCATACAAAGCCAACAACTGCCCAGGTAAATCCAGGTAACATGCGGGCGTAACTCTACCCGTGGGTGGCCATTCTTGGTGAAATTCCATGAGACTCTGGGTGAAGATTGGGTCGACAGCATTTTTCTTGGTGAAATTTGATTGTTTTACCGATGCTTTATCTATTCTTGGGCATGTGAATGCGTGTCCCCGGCGCATTTCGGCCGCGTCAGGGGCCACATCACTTCTGACTGGTCCACAGATCCCCCTCTGGGTGTGAGCCTGAGTGTCTCAGAGAGCGACAGCTGGAAGTCGGCTCCAGGGCCAATCATTTTTTCGGAATGGCAGGATATCTTTTTGGACTTTCGATGACTTTCGGGAATTTGATCCGAGAAAACGTGTTTTTCTGGTTTCACTCGTGTTTCAGTTGCCATGCATTCTTTTCCCGCCGCCTGGGCTCTTTTCAGCGTCGATTTTGAGAGGGAAACACGCGCAGCCGCAGAAATTCGAGATGCAGATCTTTGTAGCTGGGCCCATGCTGATGGCTGGGGTGAATTTCAGAGTGGTTCAGGGGATTTTAGGGGAAACATGCAGGAAACCATGGTTAACGACAGAGGTTTCTTATGGTTTCTTAACTTTGAGTTGGAGAGTTAAAACAAGCCAAACCCACATTTTAACGTGTTCAAACTAATTACACTCTGGTAAACTAACATAGCTATGGAAAATCATTATTTTTAATAGGCAAATCAACTATAGATGGGTCATTTTCAATAGTTTTGTTAAATTACCAGAGGGTATCAGCTTTGGAAGTTCGTCAATTATAGACGTTTCCTATATATCTTGAGAGGGTCGCACTGGCGAGCCTGGTTAGTTAGCGAAGCCGAAGCCCCAAAGTTACAACTCAGTCCTTAACTTGCAACTGGCTTAGTTCAGAGGGTTCACCATAGTTTGAAAACATCATACTTAGTGAAGCCTATCTTTGGTGAAGCATAGTTAGGCATAGTTAATAGGTTCAAGTTGCCAGCATCGATCTCTGGTGAATCCACATGGGATTCCTGGGATGATCCAATGACTCTGAGGTGAAGACTCTGACGGGAAAGACCATCACTTTGGATGTGGAGGCTGGGGGGATGGGGATGGGGTGTTAATGGGTAGTATCTGGTTTGAAAAACTCCATGTACTCCCATTCTGGTTGGTTCTATGCCCCCATTTCGGTTGGTTCTCCCAGAAGTGTTGTCCTTTTTGTCAGGGAAAAACTGGAAAAAAACATGGACAACCCAATGTTTGGTTGGTGAATTTATGGTTTCACGGCAGCAAAATCCATGGTTTCTCCCCGAAAGATGATGTAGACATCGCTAGCGGTGCTAACTTGAGGGTAGCCGGGTAGCCAACATGGGAATAGCGATCAACACATATTGATACATATTGGGATACTCATTGGGGCATAATCAAAGCTGAGCAGCTGGGGTTGACATCCACTGGTTCAAACCACCCCATGATGGTCACATTTTTTACCCAATGCCTCTGGTAACGAAAAACATGTCCTCAGAGGCCTCTGACACCATCGACAATGTGAAGGCCAAGATCCAGGATAAGGAAGGGATCCCACCTGACCAGCTACATGGCGGCATAGATCCAATTCATATAATATTTATCATTGTATGGCCTTTTTTCAAACCTTTTTTTTTCTCTCTCTCTCTCTCTTATTCTATCTCTCTCTGTTTCTATCTCTCCCCTCCTGTATGCCGAACCCCAGAAATCCCCAGAAGTATTGATCTCCGGGTTTTTTTTTTGGCGATTTTTTACCCATGTTCTTGTCTTTCTATGTCTTTCTTCAGCTATTTGTCTCTGCCTCTGCTTCTGTCTCTCTCTCTCTCTTCTTTTTCTTTTTTTGGGTCTGCCCATTCTCTATCGAATCTATGCATCGAACCACACAAAACATCGATCTTCGGCTTCTGTTTTGGGGTCCTGTTTTTCTACCCATGTTCTTGTCTCTCTTCAACTATTTATCATTTTCACTCCGGAGATATGCTTCACTTTTGTCCTACAGGACGCTGTACGCTGGCAACAGATGAATAAACAATATGTTTCGATCTTATATGGATGGCCAGCCAGCTGGCTTTCGTACATTCCCTTGGCCTCAGAGCGCCGTGGAAAGTGGTCATGCTTAACAGATAATTATATGATATTATATGTAATTATTATATCATTTGGAATTGAATGGGATTGAATTTAGGTAATTTTCATGAGGGTTATGTTAAACTTCCAGAGGGTGCGGGGTTATCATGGCCATGGTGGCTCCGATCTCCCAAGGCAACGTCTGATTTTTGCTGGCAAGCAGCTGGAGGACATCCACTTGTGATTGAACCCAGGAGGTCTAGGATCCTGACAACTATGTACATCTATGTGCTGTATACACTGTAGACTTTGTAATTTTATGATATTTTAGCACAATTGATGTAATTGTGCTACTGTTCAATGCAAACTGTAGACTACCAAAGCTGGACTTTTTGAGAGCCACGTCTTCGCAGAACGTTTGCATTTGGCTATGAGACGTTCAGGACGGGCGCACCTTGTCGGACTACAACATCCAGAAGGCCTGCCGCTGAAGCCTTGAGGAATTCCTGGAGATGCCGATCCCACGGATTTTCAGAATTGGAAAGGACGATTTATGAAGTTTTCCCACCAATATCTAAAGCATATCTAAAGCCCATTAAAGCCCTATTTTCATCATTTTTCCATCCTATTTTCCAAGTTTTGAGAGGATATTAGCCATCCATTAGGACCCCTCTTGGGACGCCTTGGGATCCACCAGGGATCCACCAGCATCCCAGGAGTCCACCCTTCACTTGGTCCTGCGCCTTCGTGGTGGCCATTGCCAAGTTCCATGCGGTGCCGCCGGAAATCCATCTGCAAGACTTCCTGTAAGATATGCAATATAGATATTGAACAGACATATATATATATATAATATACTGATATATACTGAGATATGCTGACATATACTGATATACTCGAAATGTCAGGCAACATTTTCCTCGGTCTTTTTCCATGTTGTGCCCTCCGTCAGCAGATGAACACCAGGCATTTTTGACGATCCTAAGCTGGTAGCTGATGTCAAGGAGGCCGTGGCAACGATCAAGAAGGCTAGCGGTCAATGACGCCTCCAGTGCGCATATGGAAAACGGATAAACAGCTATTTTTTGTAGTTTCTAGATCGTTGCCCAGGGGAAAACCATTGATTTCCACATGCTAATGTACCAAAAGGCACAGCAGTCAATCTTCCGTGAAGCAGATTGTCAGCTGCTTGCTGCACCGTAGGCCATGGTTCAGATTGGCGAACTCTCTGCCAGCATGACGCCTCTCAACATCAACCAGATGACCCGCTGGGTAAACACCAAGGTGGGCAACATTGGGCAGCCATTGAAAACCATCGCACGTTTGGAACCACGGATAACACGGAACACATGGCAAACTCGTGCAAACTATGCATCAAAAGCTTGACAGGTCCGGCCTTCAAAAATCGGTTGTGTGGCCAGGAAGAGCATGCCAGCAAGATTGTCAGCCTGATGTGTGGCACCCCAGTCTCAGTCTTCGACCGCTTGGGCCATTCCAATTATGTAGCTGCCAAGGTCCGAGTACTGCTTGTGTCAGCGGGTGAAGCCGGTGAGCGACCCGAAGACACCTTTCGCAAGCGAGGCGGTTGGATAGGGATGGATAGGGGATATAGGGGATTGGACGGAGTCCGGGCTAAGTTGGACATTGGAAAGATTTTTGACATATGGAATCAAATAAATAAATGAGCAAATAAATAAATAAAGGCTAGAGACTTCAATGAAAGACTTGGGAAAAGGTGTTCATGAGGGGACATTGGGGGATATGATCAGCTGCAGCACTGGAATTTGTGTCAGGAACATCCCCAGCAACTCATGGGTCAGATGGGTCTTTCGCAGGCCGACTACATTGCTGCTCTTCAATCCCATCACGCCGTGCCTGTCTGCAGATTGGTGGAGAATCCCATCATGTCTGGTGGACTGATCGCCATGATGGCGATGGGAAATCAGGGAAATCTGCCCCAGGCATATCCCATGCAGCAGTGACTTCCCAGGTGATGCTGGCTGCTGTGAAATGCAAGCAGAACGTGATGCCCTCGATGGCGCTGTGGCCGAGATGAGCAAGATGCAGCTTGTTCCGCAGCTGTGCTTCGTGTTGTGTTGATGACATTCCTCAGGTCCTTCCAGCTAATATGTATCCATATTTGGTCCCCCAAAACGAAGAGATCCAATACAATACAACATCTCGTCTTTACCGAATGTGACCATGGCGGTCTTGCTGCCAGTTGCTAGGAGTGTTCCATAGATGACAATTACTATACATCCCTGTGCTGTATGTGACTGTAGCGGTCTTGCCGGGTTGGCAGAGGGGTGGCAATTCCACTCCCCAGAGGTACATGAAGTGAAGACATCTTGTGGCCCGCACTGCAGTTATAGATTGGATTCATGCTGAAGCATGTGGCGCTTTCTTGGCGCATAGACAGTAGACCTTTTCAAGCAGCAACAGTTCAAAAGGTGTGCTCCAACTTTACCACCAGTGGAGTGTTCTCAAAGCAATTGCCACAGTGATTTGGGAATCGTAAAGCACAAGGGTGCTGCATTTTTCTGCGGCTGCCACTGTTTAGCACAGGCATTTGTCACCACCACCACATCTTCTGAACCTCAGCATGGCTCAAGTAGATATGAAATCAGTGAAGTATGTCAGCCAACCCTGACGATGTTCTCTTGCCATGGCTTGCGCCCTCAAACGCTTCCTTTGAATGCACCTGCTTCATCTCCCCAAATTCCCCGCCTCCTTGGGCTATCTGACGGATTGACCGGTCGAGGGCACCCGCTGTGGCTTGGTGCCCTAGTCTTCACCCTGCAGCGCCGTGTTTTTACTGCGCGCGCCAGCGCCCGCAGTGCTAGCAGTG
>CBDDTI010000656.1:10000-11103 GCA_965233585.1 bacterium | reverse complement strand
ACGTTGACTGGCAATTTCGATGAAAAAAGCCTCACCTTCGACCGTTGGTACATGCTTCATTACTTTAGACATCAGGTACATTCACCGTTTTTATAAAAGATGAGAAATCAGAGGAGTGGCCGCGCAAGTCTTTTGTGGATCAACTATTGAGGCTAACCACATTTGGGCTTCTGGATAAGATTTTCTAAACAGCTTTCTATCCTATAGGTACAAAAATTAACGCTGACAGACTGTTTAGTCCGCTAAATCCGTTTTGAATACTAATGCAGGTGCTTATCTCTGTGTAGGGAGGGAGGCTGATGCTAGCTAACAAGTCCAAAAATCTGTCTGGGAGGAAAACTAACTGCTTTTGTCAAAAACATTTAATTTGACTTAAGATACATTACTTTTGCAATAGCTTAGGATAATGTTTGCAGTGGAACTGTGTTCGTACTAGTCCCCCCCCCCCCCCCCCCCCCCCTCTGAGATGACCTGCGGCTTTCTAATGCAACTGGTATTCTGCCAAAAAAATATGTGGTGTCGTCTGGTCACCAGTCAGTTACACCATGTCTTAGTAATGCACCCTCTCCTAAGAAAAATTCTGGATCCGCCCCTGAGTTGTGCAACGCTTTCAAGTGCTACACCATGGAATTTCCCAAAGGTCCCTTATATATTCTCGGTACACACACCAACCATTAGAGGATTGTCTATACCATGTCACTGTGACAAGTGGAACATTCCATGGTAAACTATTCTTCAAGAAAGCTTTGCATAACTATTTTATACCACGTCATAGTAAATATTGTGGCAAACAAAATCTTTACGACAGACAGTGTCATACCGTTAAGTATGTGATGGTATTCTTGTATTCTGATTGGCTGCATTTTCTATGGCATGGTCAAACTTCCGGCTTACAAGCTTAAAGTTCGTTTGAGGCAAAAAATGCCCTGCTCGGCCTTTTACCAGGTAAGTACAAATCCGCACTTTAAATGAATTTCACAAGAACTTAGAGACTCTCAATCTTAAATTCATTTTCTTAATCACTGTTTTATTAGCACTATTGAGAAATGCCACAGGCTTAGGTTTGGTGTACATATATATGTATTTACGAAATAGAAACATGT
>CBDDTI010000656.1:0-7500 GCA_965233585.1 bacterium | reverse complement strand
ACACGAGCATGAAAAGGTTTGCTTTTCCTTGATTGGCAAACAGGAACCTCCATTAACGCAGCCCGTGAACAAACATCCCTAATTAGTAAAAGAAATACGCAATGTAAAGAAATTAAAAATCAAATCAAATGAAAACTCTTGGGATGTTTGAGAGATGGCCAAAGATATTACTACTTTTCTCAAATGCATGAACCAGATTCATCGTTTAATAAAAAAATAATTTGTCGAGCAAACAAAAACCTTCATTAAAACAGCTCCTGAACAAACAACCCTGATTAACAATAAGATAAATACGTTGCGTAAAAAATTATAAATATAAAATATATTAAACGAAAACCCTAAGAACCGTTAAGCGAAAATTTCAATTTTAAGCTCAAAGATAAAAACTACTTTTCTCAATTGCACAGGCCTGATTTAACATTTAAAAAAATTTATCTGAATTCAGCTGTTCGGCGAAAGTTTTTCGCTTGTGGTAGACTGCTATAGATCAAATCCAAAATACCTCATTCAAATTACCTTTAGCGGCATAAAGAAAGCGACTTCCGGCTGATCATGAAAGTTGATGCTTTCATTGATGATGAAGATGTCATTCTTGTTCAGTTCACAAGTTCCTTTGCCGTCCTTCTTGGATGACATCTTGTAGTTTGTAGAAGTACACCAATCAGTTCTCATACATTGTTGGGCGCACGATAACAAACTGGGAGAATGAAACTGTTTAACAACGTACCCCTTAAGCTGCTTATTTTCTCGAAATCTGAAGTATGATGAACGAGAAGATGTGGAGTTTTCTGCAGTAGAGAAGATGGCTTTAGATTGTAATAGGCAAAGTATTAACACTTTTGTACATCCCATCGCTAAGTAAAGTTGATGCGAACTGTAACCTTCTTAAGATTGTCGTGATCTTAACATTTTAATGAAACGTTATCAAATAAATCGCTTTATTATATGACTGAAAAAAATAAGTTCATTGTGATTGGCGGAAAAGTAGGCCGATTGTTTCGTTAATTTTTAATTTATTTTGCAGTGCACTGCAAATAAATGAATTTGCAAGCTGGTATATAAACCCTTATGGTGAAATAAGATACTCCTACCTAGTTGATCGATTTATGTCGTTGAAATCAGTTTGGTAGTCGCAATTTATCCTCGGCAACCTTCGTTTAACAGGCGCTGTTATTTTTCTTGTGATAAGTTCTCGTATCGATGTCATATTTATTAGACGAATTAAGTTTAAAGTTAGACAAAGTTGTTGATGATGCACTCTAAACCCACACTTGCCACCGACGCACACATGAGCGAATGAGGAATCTTAACCTTTGCTAGTCTTCAGCTCCCGGGTAACAGAAAACAAGGCCTCGACAGCTGATGCATGTTCCTTAGCTTTGCAATAATAACGTTACTTACAATACAAACATTACCTTCACTAGTATAATTCTGAGTTGTATAAGCCAACTAGCTTACAAACCCTTCCATTGCTTGCGATACTAAATAATAATTAATAACTTAAAAAATTAATAACTTACTTCCCTTACTTATTTATAACACTGCATCATACTTGACGTAAACTAACATCAGTTTCATCCGTATTATCTTGGTTATTAAATACAAACAAACAGTGCTATTTAAACAAAGAACTGATTTATGAAGTATGCTGCTTATCGTAATTTTTTATGTAGAAATTGCACGGAGATACAGCTACAATATTTATAGTATGCTTTAGATATCGGGTACACTGCTGTTAAATGATAAGAAAACCGAGACCAAAAATGCTTGCCTTTTTGCTATAATTTTCAAAACAGGTATTAACACTAACAAACTCAATTCAATTCAATTCAATTTTTATAGCAAAGCTTATCTGGGTGGATTTTACTATTTACAATCATTTTTACCACGCAAAAAGTGATTTTAAAACAGCTGCTAAATAGGTACACACGTACATTAACAGTCAATCAAGTATCGTGGAAGTAAAGCAAACTGGAAGGTATAAAGTAGATATACGGCTAAATGCGACGTTAATAGCTATCTGGTAAAATAATTACTTGCGTTCAAATTCAAAAGAGAAATCTTTTTGTAAAGGGCATGAGAAAACACTGTAGATGCCTCTTTGGTGAAAAATCAGACACATTTAACACTTTGATCAATTTTACTTTAAAATGGTTTATTTTTGAATAATGATTTAGTAATATGCTGACAGAAACTCTTCTTTATAATATATATTACCTACATAAGGTGTCTAAAAGTTAACATGCATAAGTGTCGAGTGTAAGTAATTTAGTCATGAGCGTCAAATTAAACTGCAAAATACTTACTTGAACTGGGTGACTGCCTCCTTAGGGAAAGTTCATGTAATATGACAAGGGGGGAGGGATGAAGATATTGAAACTCGAACCTTGAAATTTTTGCAGCCCCCCTCACTAGCGGTTCAATTTTTTTTAAGAGCCCCCCCTCTGCTGTTGGTTTTGAAGTATACAAATTTTTGGAGCCCTCCCTAATTTTTTCAGAGCCCCCCTTTCGGGTGTCTAAAAATTTTCGGAGCCCCCCTCAATATCTTCATCCCCCCCCCCCTTGTCATATTAAATGAACTTATGTGTCGCAAGAGACAAGCACTCTTTTTTTAACAACTGACATGCCTGAAATAAAAGAACGAGCCCGTAAGACGCGTGCAAAACAATTTGTAGTTTGTAAAGATTGCGAGTGCATGCTATTTTATTCCAAATTGCACTAGAAAAACTTGCAGTTTAATTCCGTTGAAACATGTTTTTAAAAAACGTTGGGTACGAGTTTCTTCAAGACCTCCAATGTTTCAAGCAGCCATTTTGGTTCTTCTGCACTTTTTCAGCTCTCTGAACTCATTGAGATTAATTGACAAGCTCTCGGCCAATCAGCATGCTGGAACTTGCGTATGCATATAATTAACAAATGAATATCATAGGTAACAAATTACTACTCAATTTTTCGCACACTACATATATTCAACTTTGTACTTTGTAATTTAAACTGAAGATGACGGAAGATTCTGTTGAAACATGTTTTTAAACAACGTTGGGTTGTTTCTTAAAATTGTTCGGTCCGTATTGGAGACATGTTGGTCTTGTTTAATAGATCTCACCGGCGGCTACGTCCATAAAGCTACAAAAAACAACTCAACCAAAACATTCTCTCGCGCCTTGGTACGAGTTTCTTGAAGACCTCCAGCAGCCATTTTGGTTCTTGTGCACTTTTTCTCACACGCAGATGAAAGCTGAGAGAGGTATTTATGGCCGTGGCCATGTATCGGTCACAACAGCGCAGCCGGCGAGGTCAAAGAATTGGTACAAATCAAAGTCAGGAAGTGCGATCGTGTTAACTAGACGTCGGTCATAGTTTTTTTTTCTTGGCTAGAGAATTTGATGTGTATAAGGTGTTGTTTACTTTGAATCAAAGTCTCCTTTGGGAGCTGAGAGACAAAATAAACTTAGAAAATTTACAATTTTGACCCTAAAGCCTCGGAGCCACGTTAGAGTATTGATATATCGAACGTGGCCTATTTGCAAAAAGTTGTAATGACTTTCAAAGGGCGAAATTTCACGTTATAGCGAGTTGAAGTGTCAATGAAGTACGTAAGGGAATTATAGTCCGGCGGAATTGTCGAGATTCAAGCAAACTTTCAACTAAACGGACCAGCAGAGATCATATAGATCCGGGGAGTACTCCCAGAGAAATTGGGTGGGTATCCAAAGTACAGCCCGCTTTCAAAGACCCTTACCCTATTTATGACCAAAATCTGCGATTTTCCCCACCCCATTTATGACCTAATCAAAAATTCCATACTCTATTCAAGACCTGACCCTTAAATCAACATCCTTTTTCAAACCTGACTGCTAATCGAATATTTTTCTGCTTCTCCTGCCCAGTATATAACTTTACTGAGTCCAAAGTTAACGTAAAATGACAAAACAAGCAAAAGCAGTGAATAAGCTAGCTATAGCGGTTCGCTACTCGAGGTTCCGGCTCGCAGGCTCGCACATTAGTTAATTGTAATTTTCATATCGATCAGAGTACGGTTAAGACTGTTAAAAGCGGCCCCAGAGAGTATGGTTTTCAGCCCGCCGTTTTGGTCATAAATAGGGCATCAATTATGACCATTTATATAGAGTATCGTTTTCGCACTCTTGTCTTGAATTGGGTGTGTTTTGGGTTTGAAGCTACTTTTTTCATCATTATTGTTAAGACCATCAACGAAAGTCCTTCACAACTAGGGAAATATTAATTTTCTTTCGTACGTGAAATTCCAGGCAAGTACCATGAGGGTAGCTCTTTAATTGTCCACAACGACCTATTGATCAACCAGCCGCTGTTTCAGATCACTTTACCCCTTTTTCCCCTTTTTATGGGCAACATAGAACTTGTTCCCCTCGGACTCATCAACTCAAATAGGGACGCTATTGGCAAGACAACAGAAGCATTTTTGATCTCCAAAGACAAGACCATTAAGCCTTCTGGGTCAAACAGGCGTGACGAAATTTAATCTACTTAACTTTTAATACATCCGCTTTATTACACGTTTTCCTTTTCTCAATTTTTGTCAACCAATAATGTCACATATTTTCTTAAGTATCACTTACAATTTTGTAAACGTTTTATCCATATCTACTTAGCTTCAGTGTAGCCCCTGAAGAAGGCTAGTTTTGTCTAACCGATATATTGTACATTACATTTACATTTTAAGCCTCCGATCAGCCTTTCAGTAGGTTTTAAATATACCATAAAATTGGTCCCACCGGTTGCCATCTCTTTTCTTCTAAATTGCAACTGCGATGATCACATCTCCATTTCATCTGTATTCCCGCAATTCAAATCAACTTCATTTCAAAGATACCTATCTGGGCTTCCAACTGAACAAACACCTTATGGATCTTACCGTGGAAAAGTATTCATTCAAAATGAAACAAACAACAACCCCACCCCCCACTCCCCCATCAAAAATTAATTGAAATAAACTAATAAATAAATAAATAAATAAATAAAGATTAACCTCCCAAAGATAAGAAGGAATCGTACAGCAACAACAACAACATTTATTTATACCATAAAGAAATAAAAGATAAAAAGTGATACAATGTTTTTGAAACTTAATATGTAAATTAAGTATATGACAAAAGAGACATTTATAAATATTACTCTACAAAATTACAAACTAACATTACACTCAAGGAAAGAGGAAAAAGAAGATGAGGAAGAGAGAGAAAAAAAATTAACAATGACATTTACACCACAACCTTACTCTTTCCCAGTCCTCTCACGTTTCTGCAATTGCCTATATTGTCATGTAGTTAACAAACAGCCCCAGTAAACGTAAGTTCAGGAGTTTGACTGCATTTACAGTTGCTCAAAATGACTGCTCAACAGTGGATGTACATGTATACGATTTTCGTGATAACACAATAACTTACACATGTTTGGGTAAAGAAGGTGAGTGCTTGGGAAAGTGGATACTAAGTTCTCCCGTACAGTCCACACTAAACACTAGCTGAGCCTGGATAAGTTAATGGCTTTGCATGAGCAAAACAAATCTTGTATCGGCAAAGAAATTTTTCTAACAAAAGCGAAGCAAAGCAATTTAAAAATGGAAAAAAACTTACCTTGAAAACTGCAACCAACTCGCGACGGTAAGCTGTGGAAAAATGTTGCATGTGCTCAAAACAGCAATGGCCGCCTGATCGAACGCCCCCGTCATATAAGCCTACTCAATTCCTCCCAGAAGGCCTCACGATGCGCGACACGCAGATAAATAAATTCCGCCGATGGTAGCATAGTGAAGGCTGAAGCCTACAAAAATATCAAAACTTTTGTACACCTCATAACTAAGAAAAGTTTGGTCGGTGCAGCGAAAATTATGGTCAAATTGCTCGCTTTATCCAAGAATTTTTAATTTACTATGCAGCGCATTGGAAATTAACACATTTACCTAATGGTCGATAATCTTCTGCATCTGAGTCCACGATGAAACAAAATACTCGGCTCCCTAAGTCGTCATGCATGACTGGTCGATTTCAGTCGGTGTAATCAGTTCCCTAATGGTGGGTTGTCGCTGGTGGTTTAACAGGCGCTCTTTGTTTTCAAAGAAGTTCTCGTATCAATGTCGTCTTTAGTACAAGTTAAACAAAGCCGTTGCTAAGCACCCTAAACAGGAAACGCGGTCTCGACAGCGGGTACAATGACGATACTTACACAAATGTTACCTACATTAGCAACTTTACTTACAACAGGGAAATTACTTACAAAACCCTAACTTAAACACGGAGCGATTTTATATAACGAGGCTGAGGTGTTCAGCCTGTCAATCACAAATCCCAACGGACGACCAATGCTCCCATTTGATTGGCTTAGGCCCGTTCCAAACGCCGCTCCACTCATGTGCCGAACCAAACTCAATACGGTTCGACTTTGGAGTGAATTTGGAGCGACGGCTGATTCAGACGGCGTACCTGCATCGGACTTAATTCGAGAAGGTCATGGTAAATATTTTTCGATGAGAAAAATATGCGATCTGAATTCACTAACCCTGTCCAAATAGAAAAGCTGTGATTAATATCTCGCTGCAATATTTAGGGAAGCAAATTCAATCGCAAGGTTCCGAGTTTGTATTTAGACAGGTTTTCTCCCAGTAAATTCGACCAGTTAAGGGGAATCTCATAAGCTGGGCTAGTATCACGAAGAAACAGCAAAAAATGAATTTGTGCTATACAAACTCGCTCAAACAGTCCCGTTTCTCGTCAATAGACGGCAAGAAGGGAGCTCCGAAACGTGACAGAATGTTTGTTGTGTTTATTTTAAGCAACGTCTTCGAGCTTCATGCAAGACTGGTCACGCCACTTACTTTTGAGCCAATCACGAGTGCCGTTATATGAAAAATACATTACAGTAATCTATGCATTAAGTTCGGCACATGGTGAGAGCGCCGTATGAATCAGCCACCGCTCCAACGTCGCATAGTGCGGCAGACCCTGCCGAATTTAATGTTGTTTGCCGCTCCAAATCGGCTTGTACTGAAACACGGAACGCTGGAACGCCGGAACGCCAGAACGCCGGAACGCCGGAACGCCGGAACGCCGGAACGCCGCAACGCCGGAACGCCGGAACGCCGGAACGCCGGAATACTAAAACCCGGAACACAAAATTACTAAAACCCGGAACGCATGAAAAATAAAGAAATTAAAAAATAAATAAATGAATTAATCAATTAAAACCATAACATACTTCAATTCAAACAGGAAAATTCCCCCAGTATCCCAGCCCACCCATTCCCAACCCTGTCTGCCAAAAAAACTTGATTATTTTTGATGGTAAGAACGTTTTGCAGTGGTATTTATGTTCAACTTATCATTGTAATGTGTTTTAAGGAACATCTAATATTTGGCGAATGGCAAAGATTTTGGTGATGGTTTCCGCCAAAATGCAATTACGATAGTGTACTTATCAAAGTCACATCTAGTGGTAAAGTGTGGGGAAATTGACGCTTCT
>CBDDTI010000655.1:0-6552 GCA_965233585.1 bacterium | reverse complement strand
TGCTGACCAACAAAAAGACAAATAATGTAGATACCTATGTTCTCAAACTGTTCAACACATGCAATAATGGCACCGTAAAGGGATTAAGGTTAGGGGGCTTATGGTGGATTATCTGAATAAATCCGAGCGGCCACAATGTAGGTCTCGTGGAACTTTTTCGTTTAACAAACACTCGAAGGTCATTAGCTTAATTTTTTATAACACCACACTATACATTTGTTCCACTCTCAATCTAACAAAGTTTGTGCCTTGATCTCAACGAAATCGGTAAAATAAGCCAAAAAAAATAAAAAATCCTTAAAATAGTATGTGTCATGAAACCATTAAAATTGTAAGCAATCTTTCTACTTTTTGTTTGAACATGCCCACTCGTTCAGTTTAGTAATTTTGTCTTGAACCCCTTGAAATTTATGTCAGAGCTGTCAAACTGTCCTTGTTGCAATTCACCTGAAAGAAAAATCTGATAGTCCCACCAAACCACATTCTGGCCAAGTACACGTTTTAAAGGGGGAGGGGAAGGGGGTGGCAACTGAATTCTTCCATGCATAGTTCTGTCTTGGAACAGACCAATTTCGTACTCTTGGTATGGGACTGGAACTAGCTTGCAACTGATGCAGGGAGTCTTTCCAAATGGAAATGACATTAATCTTCTTTTTTTATGATATTCCGCTGCATCAGCCTCCAACTAGCTCCAGTCCAATACCAACAATACGAAAATGGTAGCTTCATTCAAAACAAGCAAAAACACAGTACGTATACCACAGTTAACAATGCCTTCTCTGTAGAAAGTGTCCACTGCTATTACTGAGTATTGAGTTTTTTTAAGCTAGCAGTTAGCATTTACGAAAATTAAAACAATTTATAGCATCAACATTATTTTTGACCAGTTCTATCATGACCACATTGCCTAGCAACAGGGAATTTACTCTACAGTTTCTTTCAGTGGAAAAACTCCACAGTACTTTACTAAGCACTATATTTTTCTTACAGCTAGCATTTATAAAAAAGGATATGAAATATTATGGAATCTACATAGCTATTGACTAGTTATAATGATACGCCAGCTAAATATCAGGGCTGTTACAGTCAGCAGGCTCTTCTCTCACAGATTGGTTAGGTCGAGGAAGAAACACGGTTTTCCTCTCTTGTCAAATGAGGAAAATGAGTAAAAAGTACCCTTGGTAACGGGCGATTAAGACATCAAGTCCTGGTCGTCATTAGGCTGAGGCCTGAGCAAGGCAGCATCATCAGGGGAGTCATCATATGCTTCAGTGTTTAGTGCCATGTAGCTCTGATCACTATAACTGCTGGGCATTTGTCTCCTAGCTCCAACACTCACTGCTCTTCCGTACCTGCATGGTAATATCAAAGGTATGTTGAGCTATTTCAAGAAACACATCTGGTACTTCTGTGTTTTTAAATAACATTTTGTTTTGTCACCTCGGGCTCAAGACACGACCAAAGTACAAAATCCCGGAGACAAAAACACCCTATTCTCGGTTTTCACCAGTGATGTGACCAAAACTAAATAAAAATCATAACCATTCAATAAATGAAGTCACCAAATTGGGATATGATAGATGATTGCTATGTAAGCGACCTCGCCGAGAATCGGGTCTCTGCTGTTTTTCATCCCCGCGTTCTTCGCAGAAGTGTGTCACCCAAATTTATTGAGCTTTGTAATTTTGGAATATGATTAGGTCACTTGAAAACCCAGAAAACTCAATTCAATGAACTACAATTCCAAACAAAACTATTGGGAGCCAATCAAGTTCTCCCCTCCCCCCCATTCACAATGTTGATAATCAGGTGATTAGTTCTCTTTTCTTGAAACAAACGGGACATTTTCCAGCATTAATTGGGGAGACACGTGATCCGGCCAAAATGTCCTAATTAATTTTGTCCGCGATTACAGATAATATGTCACAAACCGAATATGAAGTTCTAGCAGAGCTAAATCTGAATGCAAAGGCCGTTGCCTGATTCAATTCTTATCATGGTGTAAGTGATCTGAAATTGTACAAGTGAAATGAAATATACTCCTTGCCTTGTTTTTTTGTGCTGCTGAGCTTTATTGGCGAAGAGCTTGAAATAAGAGCGTGGTCCTCGATGGTTAGGTAGCTTTCGAAGCAACTGTTTACGAACACTAAACATTCTGGTCGCGCAAAAATTGGGTCCAGAGGGAAAAATATCGACAAAGTTAGCACCGACTCCATCGCTTTCTTTTTGAAAATGATTGACAGCTCCTACTTTGAGCTCCGATAAACAAAATGGCGGACAAAAATTTTTCGAAGATTGAAACTCTTTATCTAAATTACCTCACAACAAAGCAAAGTGCAAAGCATAAATTTTGTATGAGCCAGATCTGTTATAGAGAAGCTGATGCCAATTTCTGAAATTACGACGTATGGCAAGAAAAATATGCTAGATAAAAAAAATTCTGTATGTTTGATTTCGAATAAGACCCCGTCCACACTAATCCGTTTTCAAACGAAAATGGAGCTGTTTTGCTCCGGATACGGCAATCGTCCACACTACAACGCCGAAAACGATCACCGAAAACGGAGCCATTCGAAAACACTCTCCAGAGTGGACGATTTGAAAACGATGCTTTTTGAAAACGCTTTTTTCTAGTGTGGACAGTGAAAACGATGCTATCTGAAAACGGTGACGTCATCAAAACCACTCGACCGTGAGTATCCAAAATGTCGGACAGGCGCTACCATGTAGCTTCAATTTTGCGCCAATTTCGCGGGCCGATATATTCAAATGCGCATGCGTCGAGTTCATTTGACCATGCGCACTGAGGGTATAACAGTGTTTTCAAACAGATATGGCATTGTAGTGTGGACGGGCGAAAACGATAAGTGTGGACGCAAATCTTTTTGAAAACGGAGCAAAACAGCTCTGTTTTCGTTTGAAAACGGATTAGTGTGGACAGGGCCTAAATCGCAAACCATTTCAAACCATGCTTTTTGTTAAATGAAATTAAAGTGGCTGAAAGAACACTATTTTAATGACAATGCACTAAAAGACACCAAAATGCGCAAATAAGTTATATTTTGAGTCCATAAAAGTTTTGTTGGTTTGCATTTTCTTGATCTTGAGAACGAGACGTGCTTTTTCGAAAATCTTGAAAATGGCTCCATAGAATTTTTTAAGCGTTAACCACGAATGCCTGATGATGTTAACAATTTAGCAGTGATACCCTGGAACATTTAAATTTGTCGATGAAGAAAGTGCTCAGACACACGAAACCATTGCGTCACCAAATCTCTATATAAAAACAATTACGTGTATGCTAAAATATTCCAATGTGTTCAACATTCTCCCGTGATCAATACAGTTTGCTACACTACCTGAATGCAAATTTGCGGGATGTTTTTTGAAATACGGATTAAGGGAAATATCAACTCTTCTTTCCACGCCAGTGAAAGGACTGTTAACAAAGAATTACTGAACGCTTCAACTCGAGTGAGAAAGAACAGGAAGGTAATGGGGAAAATAGTAAATATTTTTAAGGAGAAAAAGGACTAAAAATTGCGCCCAAGTAATGTTATCAATACATTACGTCAAGCACGAATAAAATGAATTATTATATTTTATGCTTCAATTTATCCATTATAACAGCACACCTTAATGAGAATGAAATGTGTGCTGAGTTCTGTTCGTAAAGGTAATACAAACAACAGTATGGAGAAAAAATGGTACGTGAAATGTAACACATGGCCGGTTTATTGAACTCTGAAAATCCAATACACAAATTTTGATTAAATATGTATTGCCTGAGAAGGTAAGGGCAAAACCGCTAAAACAAATCAACACTAAACAACAAGAAAGAGGTAGGAACGGGGAGGAGGAGGGTTGCTGAAAACGAGATCATGAACACGACATCCCTTATACGATAATCCATGAATACGACATTAGTTGCAGACGCCATCTTGGATTTAAATTCAAACCAATACCCTCGGTTCCATGCTCCCACCTCTCTATATATTTACATGGTAACTATAAAGATGGTTAAATTGTCGCATAAAATTTTTATTTGCAAGCAAATAATGTCTTTAAAATACGCATCACGGAAATGTATTGATCAGTGGAGAATGTTGCACACAGATCTCAATATTTTAGCATAACTGTTTTTATATCAGGAGTTTGTAACACAACTTTTTCGTGGGCTCCAGCACCACCTTAACATCATGGGCACCTCACTCCAGTCAAGGAGGAACTCTTGGGTACAAGGCAGTTATTGCATCACAGTGTACTACCGTTGTGAAATTATTTATTTTTCAATTGTCTTATTAATCCACTGGCGGTTAAAGGCACCGCTAGAATAAAAAAAAAATGGATTTTTGGTTATCTTGATTGCTTTGAAAGTATCAATATTTAACCAAACCAGTAACAAGAACTTCAAGCAAACCTGGGCATTAACTATTAACTTTTTTGTTAAAAAGAACGCTGTAAACTAACTGCTTTTTGTACCAAGAAAGATTCTCAAAATAAAAAAAACGTGACATTTCCTACACCGGATGCACATTGAACCAAAAACAGATTTTAAGTGAATTTCAAACTATTGAGAAATTTGTAATTTTCTGAAAAAAACCCCCATGATTTTCAAAAGGAATGTATAGCTATGTTTCCAACGTTGGCTTCCATCGAAACTCGTCGAAAAAGGTTTGATTTAATGAAAAATCATGTTATACTGAGATTTTCGCACCAAATTTTGCTGTGTGAAATTAAAGCGTTTTGGATATTTCTGTTTTCCTCAAAACTGGCAAGGATGGAAAGAAGTAGAACTGAAGTATTTAAGTTGAACATCAAAAACGTTCGTGGGAGAGAAATACAAGACACTGCATCTTCGTTCACAGGCAATTAACAAGAAGCAAGATGATACAATGAAATAAGTCAGTGAGTAGGTATAGACAAGAAATGTTGGGGCAGGAGAAGGGAAGCAGTCTTCAGGCATCATGTTTGATTTCTTTCAACAAATGGCCAATATAAAGGCATACCTATCCCGTCTTATGAACAGTGAAGTTGCCGTAGATTAATAATAATGTAGAAACTTTTTCCACGCTCGTGATAGGATTCCGTGAGAATTGCCTGGCTCTGCGGGCCTGAAGCACGGATAACGCCACGCACGTGCCACGAACAAACGGGCATTGCAGTTTGTTAGAGATTATTGGGTCTACTTGGGACTCTGTTTGGTCAGGCCTTGTGTGCACTTGCGTTGACTTGCGACGACTTGCGCTCACTTTGGTCGAGATCAAATTTGCACGCAAGTCAAAGCAAGTTTTTCACCGTTTGGCCACCCAAACCAAGTCAACGCAAGTTGAATGACGTCCATTAAACAATTATTAGCCAATGAAATCATGGAGGAGAGTCTGCCTTAAAATGTTTTTTTTAGCGACTTGCGTGTACTTACTTGCGAGGAAACTTGCTGGTCCGTTTAGCCACCCAACGCAAGGAAAAACATCACTGAGATCAATCTTAGGACATTGAGCGAAATGTTCTACTCGATAGATTTTCTTCAATCTTCCACTGCGGACAGACAATTTATTTTTTTTTCAGCTCGTGAGCAGTCGGAATTCAACAAATCCTGTAATCTGATCGGTTCCTGGAGCAGGTGGAATTTTCCAATTCAAGACTGCTGCAGCAGGCGGAATCCATCGAGTCAGGGCGCATCTATTTTCGTGAATGAATTAGAGGTCATCGTCAATCTTTCACCCTTTTCACACTTCCAATCCATAGACGATTAATCAACGCAAATATATCTCTATTCACCTTTAGATGGCAAGGAAAATTACCGTAAGTAAATTCCATTGAATTTTTTGAAGTTGTGAGAGTTTGTTTGGCTGTTTGTTGCTCGGCACTGTAATGCATCAGTCAATTCCAGCGGTGCCCATCCCCCCCCCGGGCAACCGCAGGGCATTTGCTCATGTTGTCAGTCCTGGGGGTGGGGCATTCGCAATTTCATCGCGGCCCCGAGGGCTGGGCATTAGCATACCCCGGGGCGACCCCCGGGCATTTGACAATGTGTTTTCGAAAGACATATAAGTTTATCGGGAAGGACGAGGCCTTTGTCAAAGACTGGCTTATAAGGGACTAGAAAAACTTGTTAATGTTTTTAAAGGTATGTTTCCTCAATTTTAGATATTTCTTCATTACTTGTAAGCATATAAATATAAGCAACGAGGTTAACTATATGTATATTCTGTTTATCACAAAGCAATCACTGACGTGAACACTGCGTGAACACGACTATTTTGAATTTCGCATTCAAAACTAGCCAAGCAATTTTTAAATTCATGAAAGTGGAGTTAAAATAATGAAGGTTTATGAATTCAAATGATCCGATCTTCAAGACAGATCTTGCGAGCTTAAAATATTCAAAAGCAATGGCTTTTAAACAAGAAAATATTTAATGACACGCAATCTTCTAGCAAACTGTTAAAAACAAAATATAAAGAAATAGACAATATAATCAAAATCAACTAGCACGTACTGTTGTCCTTGAAGCCTTTGATGCCATTGTATTAAAATACTGAACAGTTG
>CBDDTI010000654.1:0-3636 GCA_965233585.1 bacterium | reverse complement strand
TCATTATAATTGAATCAGTATGATCATATACAAAAAATAGGCTCCATTAGGTGTGAAAACATGCTCGGATATTTGTCTGCAAACATTACATGTTCTCAGAAACAAACAGTTTTGCAAGAATGAAGCTTGAGGAAAACTGGGAGCTTTAGGGAAGAGATAATGTCAATTAACAAATATCTGAGCATATTTTTAAAGTCAGATGGGGGCTATTTTGTTTATTGTCCTTCAAATACTTTTCAGAACACACAAAGTTTTGAATATCAATGGGGGCATGTTTAAAGCTCTCACAAATATGATTGGCTAATGCCCGGGCGTTGACAACCAGATGTCAACGTGAGGTCAATAAATTACATGTATGATGGGTGACATTTTACAGGACTGTCGATCTCGATTTCCAAAATAGATTCCTTGAAGCCCGACTATCAAAGCTTTGCAATTGCTTCTTGCAGGCGTTGCTGACCTTCGGAAAGAGTTTGATATATCAAGTGCTTTGTTTGGCAAAGTATTCTGCAATTCCAAATGAAAAATCAAGTTCCATGATCAGTTTGGCCAGACAACATTTTTCCACTTCCGCTAATTTGGTGATCTCAAATAAATTCTCCGTCGAAACCCTACGTTTAAAATCGCCGTAAAAATTTAAAGTTGATTCTACAAACGCGGCAAAAATCGTTAAACGATTGTTCTTTCGTCGGTCTTCCTTTTACAGCCTTTTTAGGAGTTTCGCAATTGCTTGAGGACGGCATCCTTCACGGCATGTTTTGACACTGCAAGAGCACATTTGAGCAAGTATTTTACTAGACATCGACAGGCGACAATGACAGGACGTTAAGATAAGGAATTCTATTGGATATGGTTAATTAGATTGGAAAGTTCACACCAAAAAATCACACGGCCGTGAAAGGGCAAACTCTTGGGCTCAGGCGGTAGTCCCTCCTTTCGCGTGCTTCTCGCCCCCAGGTTTTCACGCTGCCATTTTTTTTGTGGTTTTCTTTCGCGTCACGCACGGCAGACTAAGTGAAAGAGGGACTACTCGTAGTCTACATGTATGATACAAAGTCGTTTTGATACAAGTCATTTCAATACAAATCAAAGTCGTTTTGAAACACATTTAAAGTTGATTTGATACAAACTGAAGTCATTGACTTCAATGTTTAGTAACAAGTCAGCCCACTCGCTCACACATAAAGTGTTCCCTCATAGGTCCGTTCAACTAACGAAGTGGTGTTGTGTTACTAAATAAACTACCTCAACTGGCCTTGTTTCTTGGTCCTACCCAATTTACTTCTTTAAGTAAAAACCTCTTTATTCTCGATTGATAAACTTTGTACGAAGGTTGACCTAGTCTCGTTTGAGTACTGTGGTTGCGGAGGCTTGGGTATCTTTCGTTTCAGTGGAGTGCCGTTGAAGGTCAGGTTTGTCATTAAGCCTATCTGAAGCAGCAGCAGCAAAGTTTCTTTAGCTAATCAAAACTATGGTTTAGGTAATTGGAGGTTGTATCGAATTTACTTCAGTTTGTATCAAATTGACTTCAGTTTGTGTCAAATCAACTTTAGATGTGTATCGAAACGACTTTACATGTGTATCAAAACGACTTTGATTTGTATCTAAATGACTTGTTATCGAAACGACCGGACACCGTAAATATCACACTTGACAGTGGCTAGTTCTCTCAAGGGTTAACTCTTACAATTACCTTGTCTTTGTCAAGAAAATCATCCTGTCTTTGTCCTTCTTGCTAGTTTTCTTGTTATCTTGCAACCTTTCTTCCCATAATAAGATCAAAAGAAAAAGAAAGACTTTTTGTGTGTGCGGAGTGTCTTTCCTCTTCCCCCTTCACCTTAAATTATGAATTAATTTTTTAAGTATCAGAGGCAAGGCTCCGCGGTAAAATCAGGAGGATTACAGATGCTTTAGAAGAAGATCCTGTTGACGTACAAACACTGAAAGAACTATCGATAACAGGTGATGGCCTCATCACTGTAGACTTGAGGTGTAAGGTGTGGACTAAGTTACTGAACGTCAATGCATTTGAAGTTTCAAGAAATCAGGAGAAAAAGAAAGGTAACTTTGATGACCTTAAATTCGCAAATGAAAAGGGATTGACTTTGCTATGCAAATTATGCAGAGAATGGAGAGATATGCTGCCATTCTGGTGTTCCTGGTTTAAGTATAGCTTCATTAAACTTAGTTTAGTCACAGTAGAAAAATTTTGCTTTCATTTTAGTTGTGCACTTGGTTGCATAGTTGATTACGTCAATGTCAGCCCTTGCTCGTGTGTGTGGCGCTTAGACTATGGCACAGTGCCATGAGCGGTCCAGGTTCAAGCCCTGACGGCGGACATTGTGTTATTGTTCTTGGGCAAGACACTTGACTCCCACAGTGCCTCTCTCCACCTAGGTGTATAAATGGGTACCGGCGAATTTAATGTTGGGGGTAACCCTGCCATGGACTAGCATCACATCCATGGGGGAGTAGAAATACTCCTAGGCGCTTTATGCTACTGAAACCAGGATAAGCCCCAGCCTGATGAGCCACTTGGGCTCATGTACACATTTTACCTTACCTTACCCTTAACCCTTTCACCACCAAGGGGTCTCCCTTTGATGAGTAAAATCATCTGGCATTAGACAGAGTAAAATCTATAAGTCACCCTTGGTGGTGAGAGGGTTAAGGGAGATAGTTTTTAACCCTTTCACCACCAAGGGGTCTCCCTTTGACGAGTAAAATCTTCTGGCGTTAGACAGAGTAAAATCTATAAGTCACCCTTGGTGGTGAAAGGGTTAAGGGAGATAGTTTTTAAGCAATGCACAGAACATGTGTGCACTAACAAAAGTAGGCACCCTCCTTAAATATGATAAGCAGAGCTAAGTCAATGTCAAAATAGATATCACTTTATTGTTGAAAACAACTCTTCAGTTGAATGCTTTGGTGCAGCAGGCTTCTTCTAAAAATGAAACAATTTTTCAGCTTGTCCTGGGTCTGCAGGCGTAATATTTGCGGGACCCTTTGAATGCTTTTGCTCTTGTATATACACATAATGAGGACACCGTGCACTGTGGTCTCTAGTTTAGTTGGTTTATTCAATGCCACAGGAAAAAATAACAGATTCCCAATTTTGGATATTTTTGGGTATTTAACCCATTGACGCCTGTGCCGCCCGTAACCACCCGTGACGAAGTTTGGCCTTTCTTCCTCTTCTGACGTCATCGCTTTTGACCAAAATTGGCATCATCTATACTAAACTTCTGCAGCAGGAGGAGATCTTTCCAATGATGCCCAGATCAGAGTGATCGGCCCAATGGAGCCTTAGATATGCACAAAAATACTCAAAAAGTTGAGTGAAAAACTTGGAGCAAAATTTCCTGCCACTACACCTGGATGCTCCATGCTAAAAATTACCCGTCTGGATGACGCTTTCTCAGAAGTTTTTTAACCACAAGTAAGCCCAGTAGAAGGTCAATCACTGCAGCAAAAACAAGAGAAAAGGAGAAAAAGGAAGGGTGAAAAAAAGAAATTCCAAAAATCGAAAAGCCTAAAGAGGTAGGTCACTTTCTCGCCCAAAAACTCAAAATTTTGATTTCTGCGTATGCCCGATTCACAATGCACTAAAACGCGATGCTGGTGGCAAGAAAGGCC
>CBDDTI010000653.1:0-16235 GCA_965233585.1 bacterium | reverse complement strand
GGGTGTTTTAAGGTGTCATTATTCATCTCATTCGAGTTCTGACTTAGTTGTGTGATAGATTCCTTTATACTACGGAATCTTTTCCCAACATGTACCGGAACCTCAATATGGCTACAAATTTATTGAATTGCAAACATAGATCACCTCGAATTTTACTCACTCCTCTTAGATTGCCTTCTGTATCTTCACTGCATCTTCCTGGCGTTTCTGGTAAAAAGCTGTTTACTACTACTAAAGTTTCACTTTCTCCCCTTCACTTTGGTTCCCCAAATTCCAAACCTCAGTCAGTTTCTAACTTAGGTCGGACTGCAAAGTCCTTTCGTCTTGCTAATCGTATTAACAGAAGGTTTTCTAAGATATCGATGTGCAATGCTAGGAGATGTTTAACATGCCACCATATCTCATGCAAGTCAACTATAACATCCTCCATCAATGGCAACAGATACGGCATCCAAATCGACAAAGATGTTGACTGAAATAGTTCAAATTTGATATACGTTATTACATGAGAAGCCAGGGGTTGTGGCGCTCAGTACGTCGGGGAAACATCTCAAAGTCTGAAAGGTCGCTTCCGCAGTCATTCGTTTAAAATCCGAAACATTTCTAGACGCAAATACAAGAATTTCTTATACGATCACTTCATTAAATATAATCATTCCATAGAAAATGTTACTATAACTCCAGTTGAAAGTCTTTCCAAACAACCTGGGGATTCTAAAAATGATATGAAAAAACGCAGACTTTCGGCCGAACTCAACTGGATAAAGCGACTACAGACACCGTATCCTCTCGGCCTTAATGACCAGATCTACCAACAAGGGAATATATCATCCGTACGCTCAAACATTAACGTCTTCTCATTAAAACCAGATGTTCGCAGAAAGCGTCGATCTCATGGTGTGCGTCGCAATGGTCTCTCTAGGAGAAAACAAAGACTGAATAGGTCCTTGGATGACCTTTTGCGAATCGCGAAAAATAACGGTCGACATGAGCTTTTACATGCACTCTCTTCTATTCCAGTGTCTCGACTGAAACCAATCCTGGATGAGGCTGACCGCAGAAGTATACGACATTCAGATTGATTCAAACTTAAAATGATTATGGCCTTTTCGTTTAATAAACTCTTTCCCCGCATACCAACACTTCCTCCTAAAACACAGTTTATCAAAATTAAGTTCGTTAATCAAGGCTTGGACTTGCTCAATATTTCCAACATTTTCAGAGATCATAGAGTCACCTCTAAAATTCCTCAGTATTTCGAGAATCTTGAACCTCCTCTTATTTGCTATCAGTATAAAAATCCTATTAGAAATATCATTTTCAACTACAACCAAGTAACTTCTGATCCTGAAGTTCTGAGTTCCATTCAGCCATCATGATCTTGTGCGGACTCGCCGTTTCTGTATCCACCTGCTGGACATGTTGTCACAGGTGACCTTACTTGTATTCCTGGCAAAGGATTACGGTCACTCGTTAAGAAAGGGCCTAAATATAGACTTCCATCCAGGATTGATTTTACTAAATGCAGGGATATTGTCGAGGTTGCACTTCAGACATACTGTAAACGTTGGTCCAAAAAGGAAGGGCGTCGGAGTGCATGTCCTTAACGACTGGAAAAATGAATTTTTACGCATCATTTATATAAGAATAGACAATTTTACTAAACATCCACATTTGTACAAACAGCCACCCAGTCGGTGGAGGTTTTGAAAGGGGAATTGAATTCTACGAGTACATATGTACCTGCTCAGTTGACGAAAGACCAACTTCTTGTGCATCACATCAATACTCTCACCAAAATCAATGTCAAAATTGATAAATGTGAACTGCCTACATTTTATTGGTTGCCAAAATTACACAAACGTCCTTATAAATCGCGTTTTATATCAAATTCAAGTCACTGCTCTACTACCATTCTTTCTAAGCATATTACATCTGCTCTTACAGCTGTCAAAGATCATGTTATGAAGTACAGTGAAACTGCTTTTAGCAATAGTAATGTCAATTATTTTTGGTCCATTAAAAACTCTTCCGAGGTCATCGAAAAGTTGCGACTGCGTAACTTTCAGGGTTCTCAAGTATCTTCTTTCGACTTTTCTACTTTATACACCTCATTGCCACATGATCTGATCAAAGCAAAAGTGTTGTCTCTGGTCAACTGGTGTTTCAACAGAGAGTCAAAATCTTACCTCTGTACTTCACTTAAGGCAGGATTTTTTAGCAACAAGAAATATGACTCGTATAGATGTTGGTCTTGCGCGGAGTTATGTGAAGCTTTTACTTTCCTCATGGAAAACATATATGTGCAATTTGATGGCATGGTATATCAACAAATAGTAGGGATTCCTATGGGCACTAACTGTGCTCCACTTATAGCCGACTTATTTTTATATTGTTATGAGAGGGACTTTATGTCTGACCTTCAGAAATCTAAACGTCATGACCTCATAGACATGTTTAATGATACCTCTCGATATCTTGACGATATATTCACCATCGATAACCCTGAATTTGAGAAATATATTCCCGACATATATCCAGCAGAACTTCAGTTAAATAAAGCAAACACTTCGGACAAAGAAACTTCTTTCTTGGATTTAAATATTAAAGTTATTGGCAGTGACATTCATACCAGCGTTTACGACAAACGCGATGACTTCGGATTTCCTATTGTTAATTTCCCATGGTTGAGTGGTGACGTTCCAAGACTCCCATCCTACGGTATTTACATTTCGCAGTTGGTTAGATTTGCTAGATGTTGTACTAGCGTTTTGGATTTCCATTCTAAAAATCTCCAAATTACTTCAAAACTGCTTACACAGGGTTATAGATATCACAAGCTTCGAAAAACATTTGGAAAGTTCTTTAGATCGTACTCCGAACTTCTGTCTAAATTTGGTGATATTTCGTTCCAAGAATATGTATTTAAAGGAATCTCTCACCCGGTCTTCTACGGTGATCTAGTTTACAAACTAAGGAGGGTCAAAGACACACCGAATTTCATCTCGTCGGGTTCGAAAATAGTTAAACGCCTTCGACGACGACAGTATGACCCATTGATCATCGAGACGACTATAGGTCTTGTGCTTGGCCCTTGTACAGCCTTGTGCAGACTTTTCCTAAAGCATTGCACTCTGACTAACAAGGCGGTTGGGACTATATGACGGGCCTTGTCTAAACCTCCTCAGAGGCGACAGGGTCCTGATCTTCGTCCCCTCTGATTGTTAGTCGGGACTCCTTCAGCCATCAGACCTGAGCTCGCTTTCAGCCGGGCGGAGCATAGCCTGCCCTATTCGGATGTCACCATATATATTTTTGCTATATTATATTTATCATCTATGCCTTACGTGTAACGATTTTTATGACCTCTCCGCTTGGGGTGGCTGTTGGTTTGTTGTCTATATAAGGAGGTTTATTTACAAATTTTTAAATGTGTGTCCTTTTGATTAAACGGCTGTTGCGGTTAGTGGGAAGGTGGGCCCGTAAACCGGTTAACCACACCAGTTGGGTGGCTGTAGTTACTCCGACTGACCGTCCTAAGTCGGTCCGCAACCGCTGTTTAATCGAACTTTTTTGTGGCGTTGTTTGTGTTGTCACTTTGCCCTTTTGACATTTCTGTTGGTGTAGGGGCTTTTGTCATAGGACTGAGTCAGATCTCTTCCTTTTTCTCTTAATATCTACACTTATTCTCGGCTGCAGTGTGGAGCGTTGTAACAAGGTTCCCCGCGTCCGGGTGTTTAAAGTGTCATTATTCATCTCATTCGAGTTCTGACTTAGTTGTGTGATAGATTCCTTTATACTACGGAATCTTTTCCCAACATGTACCGGAACCTCAATATGGCTACAAATTTATTGAATTGCAAACATAGATCACCTCGAATTTTACTCACTCCTCTTAGATTGCCTTCTGTATCTTCACTGCATCTTCCTGGCGTTTCTGGTAAAAAGCTGTTTACTACTACTAAAGTTTCACTTTCTCCCCTTCACTTTGGTTCCCCAAATTCCAAACCTCAGTCAGTTTCTAACTTAGGTCGGACTGCAAAGTCCTTTCGTCTTGCTAATCGTATTAACAGAAGGTTTTCTAAGATATCCATGTGCAATGCTAGGAGATGTTTAACATGCCACCATATCTCATGCAAGTCAACTATAACATCCTCCATCAATGGCAACAGATACGGCATCCAAATCGACAAAGATGTTGACTGAAATAGTTCAAATTTGATATACGTTATTACATGAGAAGCCAGGGGTTGTGGTGCTCAGTACGTCGGCGAAACATCTCAAAGTCTGAAAGGTCGCTTCCGCAGTCATTCGTTTAAAATCCGAAACAATTCTAGACGCAAATACAAGAATTTCTTATACGATCACTTCATTAAATATAATCATTCCATAGAAAATGTTACTATAACTCCAGTTGAAATTCTTTCCAAACAACCTGGGGATTCTAAAAATGATATGAAAAAACGCAGACTTTCGGCCGAACTCAACTGGATAAAGCGACTACAGACACCGTATCCTCTTGGCCTTAATGACCAGATCTACCAACAAGGGAATATATCATCCGTTCGCTCAAACATTAACGTCTTCTCATTAAAACCAGATGTTCGCAGAAAGCGTCGATCTCATGGTGTGCGTCGCAATGGTCTCTCTAGGAGAAAACAAAGACTGAATAGGTCCTTGGATGACCTTTTGCGAATCGCGAAAAATAACGGTCGACATGAGCTTTTACATGCACTCTCTTCTATTCCAGTGTCTCGACTGAAACCAATCCTGGATGAGGCTGACCGCAGAAGTTTACGACATTCAGATTGATTCAAACTTAAAATGATTATGGCCTTTTCGTTTAATAAACTCTTTCCCCGCATACCAACACTTCCTCCTAAAACACAGTTTATCAAAATTAAGTTCGTTAATCAAGGCTTGGACTTGCTCAATATTTCCAACATTTTCAGAGATCATAGAGTCACCTCTAAAATTCCTCAGTATTTCGAGAATCTTGAACCTCCTCTTATTTGCTATCAGTATAAAAATCCTATTAGAAATATCATTTTCAACTACAACCAAGTAACTTCTGATCCTGATGTTCTGAGTTCCATTCAGCCATCATGATCTTGTGCGGACTCGCCGTTTCTGTATCCACCTGCTGGACATGTTGTCACAGGTGACCTTACTTGTATTCCTGACAAAGGATTACAGTCACTCTTTAAGAAAGGGCCTAAATATAGACTTCCATCCAGGATTGATTTTACTAAATGCCGGGATATTGTCGAGGATGCACTTCAGACATATTGTAAACGTTGGTCTAAAAAGGAAGGCGTCGGAGTGCATGCCCTTAACGACTGGAAAAATGAATTTTTACGCGTCATTGACATCAGAATAGACAATTTTACTAAACATCCACATTTGTACAAACAGCCACCCAGTCGTTCGGTCAAGTCATTGAAAAAGAAAATGGAGAAATTACACCGTAAATATGTCTTTGCTCCTGCCGATAAAGCAGCGAATAACGTGATCATTATTTGAAAACGACACTACGTGGAGGTTTTGAAAGGGGAATTGAATTCTACGAGTACATATGTACCTGCTCAGTTGACGAAAGACCAACTTCTTGTGCATCACATCAATACTCTCACCAAAATCAATGTCAAAATTGATAAATGTGAACTGCCTACATTTTATTGGTTGCCAAAATTACACAAACGTCCTTATAAATCGCGTTTTATATCAAATTCAAGTCACTGCTCTACTACCATTCTTTCTAAGCATATTACATCTGCTCTTACAGCTGTCAAAGATCATGTTATGAAGTACAGTGAAACTGCTTTTAGCAATAGTAATGTCAATTATTTTTGGTCCATTAAAAACTCTTCCGAGGTCATCGAAAAGTTGCGACTGCGTAACTTTCAGGGTTCTCAAGTATCTTCTTTCGACTTTTCTACTTTATACACCTCATTGCCACATGATCTGATCAAAGCAAAAGTGTTGTCTCTGGTCAACTGGTGTTTCAACAGAGAGTCAAAATCTTACCTCTGTACTTCACTTAAGGCAGGATTTTTTAGCAACAAGAAATATGACTCGTATAGATGTTGGTCTTGCGCGGAGTTATGTGAAGCTTTTACTTTCCTCATGGAAAACATATATGTGCAATTTGATGGCATGGTATATCAACAAATAGTAGGGATTCCTATGGGCACTAACTGTGCTCCACTTATAGCCGACTTATTTTTATATTGTTATGAGAGGGACTTTATGTCTGACCTTCAGAAATCTAAACGTCATGACCTCATAGACATGTTTAATGATACCTCTCGATATCTTGACGATATATTCACCATCGATAACCCTGAATTTGAGAAATATATTCCCGACATATATCCAGCAGAACTTCAGTTAAATAAAGCAAACACTTCGGACAAAGAAACTTCTTTCTTGGATTTAAATATTAAAGTTATTGGCAGTGACATTCATACCAGCGTTTACGACAAACGCGATGACTTCGGATTTCCTATTGTTAATTTCCCATGGTTGAGTGGTGACGTTCCAAGACTCCCATCCTACGGTATTTACATTTCGCAGTTGGTTAGATTTGCTAGATGTTGTACTAGCGTTTTGGATTTCCATTCTAAAAATCTCCAAATTACTTCAAAACTGCTTACACAGGGTTATAGATATCACAAGCTTCGAAAAACATTTGGAAAGTTCTTTAGATCGTACTCCGAACTTCTGTCTAAATTTGGTGATATTTCGTTCCAAGAATATGTATTTAAAGGAATCTCTCACCCGGTCTTCTACGGTGATCTAGTTTACAAACTAAGGAGGGTCAAAGACACACCGAATTTCATCTCGTCGGGTTCGAAAATAGTTAAACGCCTTCGACGACGACAGTATGACCCATTGATCATCGAGACGACTATAGGTCTTGTGCTTGGCCCTTGTACAGCCTTGTGCAGACTTTTCCTAAAGCATTGCACTCTGACTAACAAGGCGGTTGGGACTATATGACGGGCCTTGTCTAAACCTCCTCAGAGGCGACAGGGTCCTGATCTTCGTCCCCTCTGATTGTTAGTCGGGACTCCTTCAGCCATCAGACCTGAGCTCGCTTTCAGCCGGGCGGAGCATAGCCTGCCCTATTCGGATGTCACCATATATATTTTTGCTATATTATATTTATCATCTATGCCTTACGTGTAACGATTTTTATGACCTCTCCGCTTGGGGTGGCTGTTGGTTTGTTGTCTATATAAGGAGGTTTATTTACAAATTTTTAAACGTGTGTCCTTTTGATTAAACGGCTGTTGCGGTTAGTGGGAAGGTGGGCCCGTAAACCGGTTAACCACACCAGTTGGGTGGCTGTAGTTACTCCGACTGACCGTCCTAAGTCGGTCCGCAACCGCTGTTTAATCGAACTTTTTTGTGGCGTTGTTTGTGTTGTCACTTTGCCCTTTTGACATTTCTGTTGGTGTAGGGGCTTTTGTCATAGGACTGAGTCAGATCTCTTCCTTTTTCTCTTAATATCTCATTCGAGTTCTGACTTAGTTGTGTGATAGATTCCTTTATACTACGGAATCTTTTCCCAACATGTACCGGAACCTCAATATGGCTACAAATTTATTGAATTGCAAACATAGATCACCTCGAATTTTACTCACTCCTCTTAGATTGCCTTCTGTATCTTCACTGCATCTTCCTGGCGTTTCTGGTAAAAAGCTGTTTACTACTACTAAAGTTTCACTTTCTCCCCTTCACTTTGGTTCCCCAAATTCCAAACCTCAGTCAGTTTCTAACTTAGGTCGGACTGCAAAGTCCTTTCGTCTTGCTAATCGTATTAACAGAAGGTTTTCTAAGATATCCATGTGCAATGCTAGGAGATGTTTAACATGCCACCATATCTCATGCAAGTCAACTATAACATCCTCCATCAATGGCAACAGATACGGCATCCAAATCGACAAAGATGTTGACTGAAATAGTTCAAATTTGATATACGTTATTACATGAGAAGCCAGGGGTTGTGGTGCTCAGTACGTCGGCGAAACATCTCAAAGTCTGAAAGGTCGCTTCCGCAGTCATTCGTTTAAAATCCGAAACAATTCTAGACGCAAATACAAGAATTTCTTATACGATCACTTCATTAAATATAATCATTCCATAGAAAATGTTACTATAACTCCAGTTGAAATTCTTTCCAAACAACCTGGGGATTCTAAAAATGATATGAAAAAACGCAGACTTTCGGCCGAACTCAACTGGATAAAGCGACTACAGACACCGTATCCTCTTGGCCTTAATGACCAGATCTACCAACAAGGGAATATATCATCCGTTCGCTCAAACATTAACGTCTTCTCATTAAAACCAGATGTTCGCAGAAAGCGTCGATCTCATGGTGTGCGTCGCAATGGTCTCTCTAGGAGAAAACAAAGACTGAATAGGTCCTTGGATGACCTTTTGCGAATCGCGAAAAATAACGGTCGACATGAGCTTTTACATGCACTCTCTTCTATTCCAGTGTCTCGACTGAAACCAATCCTGGATGAGGCTGACCGCAGAAGTTTACGACATTCAGATTGATTCAAACTTAAAATGATTATGGCCTTTTCGTTTAATAAACTCTTTCCCCGCATACCAACACTTCCTCCTAAAACACAGTTTATCAAAATTAAGTTCGTTAATCAAGGCTTGGACTTGCTCAATATTTCCAACATTTTCAGAGATCATAGAGTCACCTCTAAAATTCCTCAGTATTTCGAGAATCTTGAACCTCCTCTTATTTGCTATCAGTATAAAAATCCTATTAGAAATATCATTTTCAACTACAACCAAGTAACTTCTGATCCTGATGTTCTGAGTTCCATTCAGCCATCATGATCTTGTGCGGACTCGCCGTTTCTGTATCCACCTGCTGGACATGTTGTCACAGGTGACCTTACTTGTATTCCTGACAAAGGATTACAGTCACTCTTTAAGAAAGGGCCTAAATATAGACTTCCATCCAGGATTGATTTTACTAAATGCCGGGATATTGTCGAGGATGCACTTCAGACATATTGTAAACGTTGGTCTAAAAAGGAAGGCGTCGGAGTGCATGCCCTTAACGACTGGAAAAATGAATTTTTACGCGTCATTGACATCAGAATAGACAATTTTACTAAACATCCACATTTGTACAAACAGCCACCCAGTCGTTCGGTCAAGTCATTGAAAAAGAAAATGGAGAAATTACACCGTAAATATGTCTTTGCTCCTGCCGATAAAGCAGCGAATAACGTGATCATTATTTGAAAACGACACTACGTGGAGGTTTTGAAAGGGGAATTGAATTCTACGAGTACATATGTACCTGCTCAGTTGACGAAAGACCAACTTCTTGTGCATCACATCAATACTCTCACCAAAATCAATGTCAAAATTGATAAATGTGAACTGCCTACATTTTATTGGTTGCCAAAATTACACAAACGTCCTTATAAATCGCGTTTTATATCAAATTCAAGTCACTGCTCTACTACCATTCTTTCTAAGCATATTACATCTGCTCTTACAGCTGTCAAAGATCATGTTATGAAGTACAGTGAAACTGCTTTTAGCAATAGTAATGTCAATTATTTTTGGTCCATTAAAAACTCTTCCGAGGTCATCGAAAAGTTGCGACTGCGTAACTTTCAGGGTTCTCAAGTATCTTCTTTCGACTTTTCTACTTTATACACCTCATTGCCACATGATCTGATCAAAGCAAAAGTGTTGTCTCTGGTCAACTGGTGTTTCAACAGAGAGTCAAAATCTTACCTCTGTACTTCACTTAAGGCAGGATTTTTTAGCAACAAGAAATATGACTCGTATAGATGTTGGTCTTGCGCGGAGTTATGTGAAGCTTTTACTTTCCTCATGGAAAACATATATGTGCAATTTGATGGCATGGTATATCAACAAATAGTAGGGATTCCTATGGGCACTAACTGTGCTCCACTTATAGCCGACTTATTTTTATATTGTTATGAGAGGGACTTTATGTCTGACCTTCAGAAATCTAAACGTCATGACCTCATAGACATGTTTAATGATACCTCTCGATATCTTGACGATATATTCACCATCGATAACCCTGAATTTGAGAAATATATTCCCGACATATATCCAGCAGAACTTCAGTTAAATAAAGCAAACACTTCGGACAAAGAAACTTCTTTCTTGGATTTAAATATTAAAGTTATTGGCAGTGACATTCATACCAGCGTTTACGACAAACGCGATGACTTCGGATTTCCTATTGTTAATTTCCCATGGTTGAGTGGTGACGTTCCAAGACTCCCATCCTACGGTATTTACATTTCGCAGTTGGTTAGATTTGCTAGATGTTGTACTAGCGTTTTGGATTTCCATTCTAAAAATCTCCAAATTACTTCAAAACTGCTTACACAGGGTTATAGATATCACAAGCTTCGAAAAACATTTGGAAAGTTCTTTAGATCGTACTCCGAACTTCTGTCTAAATTTGGTGATATTTCGTTCCAAGAATATGTATTTAAAGGAATCTCTCACCCGGTCTTCTACGGTGATCTAGTTTACAAACTAAGGAGGGTCAAAGACACACCGAATTTCATCTCGTCGGGTTCGAAAATAGTTAAACGCCTTCGACGACGACAGTATGACCCATTGATCATCGAGACGACTATAGGTCTTGTGCTTGGCCCTTGTACAGCCTTGTGCAGACTTTTCCTAAAGCATTGCACTCTGACTAACAAGGCGGTTGGGACTATATGACGGGCCTTGTCTAAACCTCCTCAGAGGCGACAGGGTCCTGATCTTCGTCCCCTCTGATTGTTAGTCGGGACTCCTTCAGCCATCAGACCTGAGCTCGCTTTCAGCCGGGCGGAGCATAGCCTGCCCTATTCGGATGTCACCATATATATTTTTGCTATATTATATTTATCATCTATGCCTTACGTGTAACGATTTTTATGACCTCTCCGCTTGGGGTGGCTGTTGGTTTGTTGTCTATATAAGGAGGTTTATTTACAAATTTTTAAACGTGTGTCCTTTTGATTAAACGGCTGTTGCGGTTAGTGGGAAGGTGGGCCCGTAAACCGGTTAACCACACCAGTTGGGTGGCTGTAGTTACTCCGACTGACCGTCCTAAGTCGGTCCGCAACCGCTGTTTAATCGAACTTTTTTGTGGCGTTGTTTGTGTTGTCACTTTGCCCTTTTGACATTTCTGTTGGTGTAGGGGCTTTTGTCATAGGACTGAGTCAGATCTCTTCCTTTTTCTCTTAATATCTACACTTATTCTCGGCTGCAGTGTGGAGCGTTGTAACAAGGTTCCCCGCGTCCGGGTGTTTAAAGTGTCATTATTCATCTCATTCGAGTTCTGACTTAGTTGTGTGATAGATTCCTTTATACTACGGAATCTTTTCCCAACATGTACCGGAACCTCAATATGGCTACAAATTTATTGAATTGCAAACATAGATCACCTCGAATTTTACTCACTCCTCTTAGATTGCCTTCTGTATCTTCACTGCATCTTCCTGGCGTTTCTGGTAAAAAGCTGTTTACTACTACTAAAGTTTCACTTTCTCCCCTTCACTTTGGTTCCCCAAATTCCAAACCTCAGTCAGTTTCTAACTTAGGTCGGACTGCAAAGTCCTTTCGTCTTGCTAATCGTATTAACAGAAGGTTTTCTAAGATATCCATGTGCAATGCTAGGAGATGTTTAACATGCCACCATATCTCATGCAAGTCAACTATAACATCCTCCATCAATGGCAACAGATACGGCATCCAAATCGACAAAGATGTTGACTGAAATAGTTCAAATTTGATATACGTTATTACATGAGAAGCCAGGGGTTGTGGTGCTCAGTACGTCGGCGAAACATCTCAAAGTCTGAAAGGTCGCTTCCGCAGTCATTCGTTTAAAATCCGAAACAATTCTAGACGCAAATACAAGAATTTCTTATACGATCACTTCATTAAATATAATCATTCCATAGAAAATGTTACTATAACTCCAGTTGAAATTCTTTCCAAACAACCTGGGGATTCTAAAAATGATATGAAAAAACGCAGACTTTCGGCCGAACTCAACTGGATAAAGCGACTACAGACACCGTATCCTCTTGGCCTTAATGACCAGATCTACCAACAAGGGAATATATCATCCGTTCGCTCAAACATTAACGTCTTCTCATTAAAACCAGATGTTCGCAGAAAGCGTCGATCTCATGGTGTGCGTCGCAATGGTCTCTCTAGGAGAAAACAAAGACTGAATAGGTCCTTGGATGACCTTTTGCGAATCGCGAAAAATAACGGTCGACATGAGCTTTTACATGCACTCTCTTCTATTCCAGTGTCTCGACTGAAACCAATCCTGGATGAGGCTGACCGCAGAAGTTTACGACATTCAGATTGATTCAAACTTAAAATGATTATGGCCTTTTCGTTTAATAAACTCTTTCCCCGCATACCAACACTTCCTCCTAAAACACAGTTTATCAAAATTAAGTTCGTTAATCAAGGCTTGGACTTGCTCAATATTTCCAACATTTTCAGAGATCATAGAGTCACCTCTAAAATTCCTCAGTATTTCGAGAATCTTGAACCTCCTCTTATTTGCTATCAGTATAAAAATCCTATTAGAAATATCATTTTCAACTACAACCAAGTAACTTCTGATCCTGATGTTCTGAGTTCCATTCAGCCATCATGATCTTGTGCGGACTCGCCGTTTCTGTATCCACCTGCTGGACATGTTGTCACAGGTGACCTTACTTGTATTCCTGACAAAGGATTACAGTCACTCTTTAAGAAAGGGCCTAAATATAGACTTCCATCCAGGATTGATTTTACTAAATGCCGGGATATTGTCGAGGATGCACTTCAGACATATTGTAAACGTTGGTCTAAAAAGGAAGGCGTCGGAGTGCATGCCCTTAACGACTGGAAAAATGAATTTTTACGCGTCATTGACATCAGAATAGACAATTTTACTAAACATCCACATTTGTACAAACAGCCACCCAGTCGTTCGGTCAAGTCATTGAAAAAGAAAATGGAGAAATTACACCGTAAATATGTCTTTGCTCCTGCCGATAAAGCAGCGAATAACGTGATCATTATTTGAAAACGACACTACGTGGAGGTTTTGAAAGGGGAATTGAATTCTACGAGTACATATGTACCTGCTCAGTTGACGAAAGACCAACTTCTTGTGCATCACATCAATACTCTCACCAAAATCAATGTCAAAATTGATAAATGTGAACTGCCTACATTTTATTGGTTGCCAAAATTACACAAACGTCCTTATAAATCGCGTTTTATATCAAATTCAAGTCACTGCTCTACTACCATTCTTTCTAAGCATATTACATCTGCTCTTACAGCTGTCAAAGATCATGTTATGAAGTACAGTGAAACTGCTTTTAGCAATAGTAATGTCAATTATTTTTGGTCCATTAAAAACTCTTCCGAGGTCATCGAAAAGTTGCGACTGCGTAACTTTCAGGGTTCTCAAGTATCTTCTTTCGACTTTTCTACTTTATACACCTCATTGCCACATGATCTGATCAAAGCAAAAGTGTTGTCTCTGGTCAACTGGTGTTTCAACAGAGAGTCAAAATCTTACCTCTGTACTTCACTTAAGGCAGGATTTTTTAGCAACAAGAAATATGACTCGTATAGATGTTGGTCTTGCGCGGAGTTATGTGAAGCTTTTACTTTCCTCATGGAAAACATATATGTGCAATTTGATGGCATGGTATATCAACAAATAGTAGGGATTCCTATGGGCACTAACTGTGCTCCACTTATAGCCGACTTATTTTTATATTGTTATGAGAGGGACTTTATGTCTGACCTTCAGAAATCTAAACGTCATGACCTCATAGACATGTTTAATGATACCTCTCGATATCTTGACGATATATTCACCATCGATAACCCTGAATTTGAGAAATATATTCCCGACATATATCCAGCAGAACTTCAGTTAAATAAAGCAAACACTTCGGACAAAGAAACTTCTTTCTTGGATTTAAATATTAAAGTTATTGGCAGTGACATTCATACCAGCGTTTACGACAAACGCGATGACTTCGGATTTCCTATTGTTAATTTCCCATGGTTGAGTGGTGACGTTCCAAGACTCCCATCCTACGGTATTTACATTTCGCAGTTGGTTAGATTTGCTAGATGTTGTACTAGCGTTTTGGATTTCCATTCTAAAAATCTCCAAATTACTTCAAAACTGCTTACACAGGGTTATAGATATCACAAGCTTCGAAAAACATTTGGAAAGTTCTTTAGATCGTACTCCGAACTTCTGTCTAAATTTGGTGATATTTCGTTCCAAGAATATGTATTTAAAGGAATCTCTCACCCGGTCTTCTACGGTGATCTAGTTTACAAACTAAGGAGGGTCAAAGACACACCGAATTTCATCTCGTCGGGTTCGAAAATAGTTAAACGTGCTTGGCCCTTGTACAGCCTTGTGCAGACTTTTCCTAAAGCATTGCACTCTGACTAACAAGGCGGTTGGGACTATATGACGGGCCTTGTCTAAACCTCCTCAGAGGCGACAGGGTCCTGATCTTCGTCCCCTCTGATTGTTAGTCGGGACTCCTTCAGCCATCAGACCTGAGCTCGCTTTCAGCCGGGCGGAGCATAGCCTGCCCTATTCGGATGTCACCATATATATTTTTGCTATATTATATTTATCATCTATGCCTTACGTGTAATGTGTTGTCACTTTGCCCTTTTGACATTTCTGTTGGTTTAGGGGCTTTTGTCATAGGACTGAGTCAGATCTCTTCCTTTTTCTCTTAATATCTACACTTATTCTCGGCTGCAGTGTGGAGCGTTGTAACAAGGTTCCCCGCGTCCGGGTGTTTAAAGTGTCATTATTCATCTCATTCGAGTTCTGACTTAGTTGTGTGATAGATTCCTTTATACTACGGAATCTTTTCCCAACATGTACCGGAACCTCAATATGGCTACAAATTTATTGAATTGCAAACATAGATCACCTCGAATTTTACTCACTCCTCTTAGATTGCCTTCTGTATCTTCACTGCATCTTCCTGGCGTTTCTGGTAAAAAGCTGTTTACTACTACTAAAGTTTCACTTTCTCCCCTTCACTTTGGTTCCCCAAATTCCAAACCTCAGTCAGTTTCTAACTTAGGTCGGACTGCAAAGTCCTTTCGTCTTGCTAATCGTATTAACAGAAGGTTTTCTAAGATATCGATGTGCAATGCTAGGAGATGTTTAACATGCCACCATATCTCATGCAAGTCAACTATAACATCCTCCATCAATGGCAACAGATACGGCATCCAAATCGACAAAGATGTTGACTGAAATAGTTCAAATTTGATATACGTTATTACATGAGAAGCCAGGGGTTGTGGCGCTCAGTACGTCGGGGAAACATCTCAAAGTCTGAAAGGTCGCTTCCGCAGTCATTCGTTTAAAATCCGAAACATTTCTAGACGCAAATACAAGAATTTCTTATACGATCACTTCATTAAATATAATCATTCCATAGAAAATGTTACTATAACTCCAGTTGAAAGTCTTTCCAAACAACCTGGGGATTCTAAAAATGATATGAAAAAACACAGACTTTCGGCCGAACTCAACTGGATAAAGCGACTACAGACACCGTATCCTCTTGGCCTTAATGACCAGATCTACCAACAAGGGAATATATCATCCGTACGCTCAAACATTAACGTCTTCTCATTAAAACCAGATGTTCGCAGAAAGCGTCGATCTCATGGTGTGCGTCGCAATGGTCTCTCTAGGAGAAAACAAAGACTGAATAGGTCCTTGGATGACCTTTTGCGAATCGCGAAAAATAACGGTCGACATGAGCTTTTACATGCACTCTCTTCTATTCCAGTGTCTCGACTGAAACCAATCCTGGATGAGGCTGACCGCAGAAGTATACGACATTCAGATTGATTCAAACTTAAAATGATTATGGCCTTTTCGTTTAATAAACTCTTTCCCCGCATACCAACACTTCCTCCTAAAACACAGTTTATCAAAATTAAGTTCGTTAATCAAGGCTTGGACTTGCTCAATATTTCCAACATTTTCAGAGATCATAGAGTCACCTCTAAAATTCCTCAGTATTTCGAGAATCTTGAACCTCCTCTTATTTGCTATCAGTATAAAAATCCTATTAGAAATATCATTTTCAACTACAACCAAGTAACTTCTGATCCTGAAGTTC
>CBDDTI010000652.1:0-27591 GCA_965233585.1 bacterium | reverse complement strand
CAGTCGGTTTTGAGGTTCTGCTGTTCATTTTTCGTAATGGAAAGGGAGGAAAAAATCCCAACCACCCAAACGTGGTCCATGTAATAGTGCCTCCTATGTGAAAAAGATAGTTTTAGCATGTTTTAGCAGCAGTTTTCATCTTTCTCCGGCAGGGTATGCCTGGATGTGCCATCTTAGTGTTCCCTGGCAACCCCCGTCAATCCCCCAAAAGTATCCAAAAGTTGTTTTTGATGGTTTTTGTATGCTTTTGGCAAAATGTTGCAAACAGATCGGAAAACCAGGCCGCCCAAAAGTGCTCAATCTCTTATCGCGTCCTATGTGAAAAAGGTGGTTTTGACGCGCTACGCTTCATTTTTTCGGAATCGACGTGCCTGGATGTGCCATCTTAGTCTTCCTTAGCAGCCTCCCAAAACATATTTGGCCACCCAAAAAACCGTTTCACCCCTTGCTGGTTCCCATGTGAAACAGTCGGTTTTGAGGTTCTGCTGTTCATTTTTCGTAATGGAAAGGGAGGAAAAAATCCCAACCACCCAAACGTGGTCCATGTAATAGTGCCTCCTATGTGGAAAAGATAGTTTTAGCATGTTTTAGCAGCAGTTTTCATCTTTCTCCGGCAGGGTATGCCTGGATGTGCCATCTTAGTGTTCCCTGGCAACCCCCGTCAATCCCCCAAAAGTATCCAAAAGTTGTTTTTGATGGCTTTTGCATGTTTTTGCAAAATGTCGCAAAAAGATCGGAAAATCCGGCCGCCCAAAAGTGCTCAATCTCTTATTGCGTCCTACGTGAAAAATGTTTCAACATATTAAGAAGGTGGCTTTGAGGCGCTACGCTTCATTTCTTCGTCATCGACGTACCTGGATGTGCCATCTCAGTGTTCCGCAGCAGCACCCCACAAGTGGTGTTGAAATAAATCTGGCCAGCCAAAAACGATTCACCCCTTGCTGCTTCCTATGTGAAACAGTCGGTTTTGAGGTTCTGCTGTTCATTTTTTGCAATGGAAAGGGTGGAAAAAAACCCAGCCACCCAAACCTGGTCCATGTAATAGTGCCCCCTATGTGAAAAAGACAGTTTTAGCAGCAGTTTTCATCTTTCTCGGACAGGACGTGCCGGATGTGCCGTCTTAGTGTTCCCTGGCAACACTAAGATGGCATAAGTTAGATTTCTTTGAATTGATCGTAGTGATTCTGCTATTCCTATTGGGGCAGGCACGCTAAGATGGCACATTAGGGGCAGCCCGCCCATTCAAATGCAATCAAATATTTTTTTGACATTCGCTCGAAATGCCATCTTATCTTGCGCAGTGAAGATGCCATCTATTCGTGATCCGGTATAGGCATAAGCATGGACGTGACAATGAAGCATGAACATGACAGTGAAAGTGGGAATGGGAGCAGGCCTGCTGAGAGGCATAAATCAAGATTCCAGTAGCAACTTGAGAAAGCAAAACAGCAAGAAACAGAACAATTTGGAGGTATAGGTCTTTACTTCCAACAAATTACAAACTGCTAACGCCAAAATTAAATTCATCAAAATTAGTCAACGGCAAAAAGGATAGCCATTTCTGAGAAACGCGATTGGTTTGTCATGATTGTATTTGGGCACTTTTAGTGATTTTCTCGCAGCCGTTTTCATTGCAGGAGCGTTTTAGATTGGGTGCCGAAGTGGTTCTCATGGAATCACGTAGGGCAAACCAGTCTGCGGACGGCCAACGTGTGCAAACCATTCTGCGGACGCCCCAACTGTGCAAACCATTCTGCGGACGGCCGAAGTCTGCATTTATAAGCCTTTGCAGCGTGCAAACCATTTTGCGGATGCCCAAACTGCGGACCCCGGAACTGTGCAAACCATTGTGCAAACGCCCCAGTTTGTAAAGCTTCACACCATTCTGCAGACGCCCGAACTGTGCAAGCCGGCCAACTCATGGATTTTTGAATGAAACCAAATGCAGGGAAACAGGAGCGACGAAAAAGGTGTGCTGATTTAAGATCTGTGCCAAAGAAAAGGATCCAAAAAGATCCAAAAAGACTAAAACTGATGGGTTCAAAAATTGTCATTTCGCTGTAGTGAAACGGCAAGCCACTTGCGCACTCACACATTTCGCTTTAGCCCCGTGCAAGATGCACGAAAATGTGGCGCCATGTAAATGTTGATCCATTTAAAAAATAATCCTGAGAAGCAGATGAAGTCATTGAAGGGAAGCACAAAAACACCATAAAAACAGTTAAAATCAACATGACGCGACTTGGCAGCAATGAAAAAGCGTCGTGACGCATTACCGGAACGTGGATTTAGTATTCGTCGGATGTGAATCCAGGAGCTCCCAAATGGCCTAAAGGTGCTCCCAAAAGGCTTAGGTACGCCCTTCTGACCACAAAACTTGCTGCCAAGCCCTGTTGCGACACACGCTCTGACAAGCAGAGGCTGTGCTTGAGAAACAATCTGTCACATGTTTCCTGATTTTACCAGATGAAATTAGCGATGGCCAAATCGATAACGTAACCGTAACCAAAAATATCTAAAAGTGGCACCGGGCAGCCAGAGACCCAATCCATCTGCGGAGTGGCGCACTTCAATCTTGCGTCAAGTTTTGAAACATCTATTTGGCGTGGTCCAGCCTGGCCTTGAAACCTACCATTGAATACAGGTTTGATCTCATTATCCAAAGAGATGAACAGAATCTGCACAAGCAGACGACGCGCAACAACGCAAAAACCAAGCTGCTCTGAAGGAAATTCTTTCCGCACTTTGAAGAAAAACAGTGGACAGCAGACTGCTGACCATGAAGTGCCCCTACCGTTGATGTGGCAATGAATTGAAGTGGACCTCCAAATCAATAGCTATTGTTTAAAAGGGTACAAAAAATGTAAAGCGATAAAGCGAACTACCTAAAACGAAAAATTTTGCTCTTGACAGCCTTTGTGGCCCTTAGTTTTGTTCCCTGCAGATAGGTGGACAGCAGAGCAAACATATTAAATGAAGGGTAAAGCGTAGACCAACTTTGGGAGGGTTTGGGAGTACTAGTACCAAGAGAAACAGGGTAGCCTGTTTTTTTCCTGCAAGCGGTACTGCGACAACAAGCAGCAGGAACAATAAACTGGAACCATGAAAAGATTGAAACGACCCAGGCAGAATTTGGTTTTGTTTCAATCTGTTCCTTGCGTTGTAGCACTGTGACTTTGTGAGGTTGAGGTGAGCCAAACAGCGCGACGCAAGCGACGAGATCCACAGCTTTGGAACAATTTACTGGATCAGGCATTGGCTGCGAACCTGAGCTTAGCCTATGGATTGATCATAAATTGATTGCAGTTTGTTTTGGTTTTGACGGTGTCCAACTGGCCAGATACATTGATTCATTCGACTTGAACCATGGCGCCTGATATGTAGGTAAGCTGAGAGAAGTCGAGAGAAATTGATAGAAATTGAAAAACATTGAGAGAAATTGACAGGCGCATAGGTTGGCAGAAATTGTCATGTTTGTTTGAACTTTCCGGTGTTTTTGTTTTTTCGTTGGAAATTTGTGCCAAGGCATGCAGAACTGGCTCCTCAGGACATGGCATCGATTCTTTGGTCAATGGCTGACGCTCGATTTCACCACAAAGCTTTGGTTGAAGAGTTTATCCGGTCATTGTCTTTCAGAGCCGGAGTAAAGTCACTGGTGACAGCCATGCTAGCGCTAGACCGATTGGGTTTGCCAGCTGATTCTCTTCGTGCACCTTTCCTCCAGCATTTGAGCGGGCAATGCAATGACTTGAGCTTTGGCGACCTGCGTAGGGTTTTGATGGCATTGGCAAGGTGTACTTCTTCTGTTCAAAGTGAGCAGCTTCGAGAGATTTGTGATGCCATACACGAAAAAGCCGAAGAATGCGACCCTCGTGATCTGGTCGCAGTTCCTCAGCATTTGGGTCGGCTGCGCTTTCTACATCCGCAGTTGATGGCACGATCCATCGATGCGATTTCTCGCTTGATCTCTTCACGCCTTTCAGTTGCACCACTGGATGTCCTTCGGGCCTTAGATGGCTTGCTGATGTTGGCTTCGCTCGTTGAAGGAGAGATACATGATCAACTAAAGCACTTGGCCACCAAATGCAAATTATTGAGCAGTCGCATGCTGCAGGAAGGGTCAACACCAGATTTATGGAGCATTGGTTCTCAACTTCTCGGTTCGGAAATTGTGAATGCAGAGGTGTGGACACTGTGGCTGGCGGAGGCATCCGACAGGCGTTTGCAGCAGCATCCGGCAGAGAGCCGATCGCAACGGATCAGCAGAATCCGACGTCAAATGATGAAACAGTGGAACTTCTCGCAGTCGCTTCCGGAGGAACTGGAAATTGTTTTAAAAACTGCTGCATAGTGCGGAGAGTCAGTTGCCACAAGTTGTCCACAAAGATCTTGACATCTACGTTGCAGTGACCTGGTGAACTTGACTCGGACATTCCACTGGTTATTGCCTTTGCAGACCTCAGGGGTTACATGTGTGCGCCATAGGAATGGTCTCAGAGATGGCAGAACAACCCGCGTTGCAGAGAAGTGCTTCATTGTTGTATGATACATTATTTTCGTTTTTATAGACACCCTTCAAATGAACGCGTCTAGACCACAGATGTGGGAGGCCGTGTGATTGTGTTAGTACAACACTCTGGAAATGTTCACAGAAATATTCACAGATCCACACAGTAAATACGCACATGCATCTTAAGACACTTACATACTTCAAACTATTTAGAATACATATCCTACATGCAAAGGCAGTAGGTGGTATGCGGTAGTTGTCATGGACTCGGGTCTATGGCAGAAAGCTCCACGAAGCCATGTATTGTGCTCCCCGGCCTCTACGGCTTGCTGGCGCCCGGCTTGGCATTTAGGTGGATTCGTCGGATTCAGTTAATTCAATCATTGATTCTGATAAATTCTCATACGAAACTCAATGGATTCAGCTCGATGATTTCGATGGCTCAAGGTGCAGCTTTTGCTGTTTGCCTGCTGCATCGGCACATTGATCGCCAAAAAGGCCAGAGTCCCAGATAGTGACAGATTTTTCACAGCGCAATAAATGCAAATCCCCCAGATCCCCACACCTTGCGAAGCCTTGCGGCTGCTTCATGCAGCTTATCTCATATGATATTGCCTACCATCGTGGGAATACACATTTCATCATGTTTCCATCATTTTTCCCGAGAGCGCCTGCGAAGGGTTCTTCGTAAAAAAGCAGCCGTTATACTACATCTTCACACCTTCACATCTGCTGATCTACATCTTCACACCCTCATACCTGCAGATCTAGATCTTCACACCTCCACACCTGCAGATCTAGATCTTCACACCTTCACATCTGCTGATCTACATCTTCACACCTTCACACCTGCAGATCTACATCTTCACACCTTCACATCTGCAGATCTACATTTTCACACCCTCACATCTGCTGATCTACATCTTCACACCCCCTGACACCTGCAGATCTAGATCTTCACACCTTCACACCTGCAGATCTAGATCTTCACACCTTCACACCTGCAGATCTAGATCTTCACACCTTCACACCTGCAGATCTAGATCTTCACACCTTCACACCTGCAGATCTAGATCTTCACACCCTCACATCTGCAGATCTACATCTTCACACCCTCACATCTGCAGATCTAGATCTTCGCACCCTCACACCTGCAGATCTAGATCTTCACATCCTCACACCTGCAGATCTAGATCTTCACACCCTCACATCTGCAGATCTACATCATCACACCCTCACACCTGCAGATCTAGATCTTCACACCCTCACACCTCCAGATCTAGATCTTCACATCTGCAGATCTCCTCTCGCTCTTCTTCTATTCTCTCTTAAGGCGGGGGCGGTGCCGCCGGAGCGCCACGAAACGCAACCCTTTCGCACGAAATGGACGTTGGACGTCCAAAACCTAGGTAAAATTGCGATTTTGAAGCGTCCCCGGCAACCCTTTCGCACGAAATGGACGTTGGACGGCAAAAACTGAGGAAAAATTGCGACTTTGAAGCGTCCCGCGCAACCCTTTCGCACGAAATGGACGTTGGACGTCAAAAACTGAGGAAAAATTGCAACTTTTATTGGTCGCGCGCAACCCTTTCGCACGAAATGGACGTTGGACGTCAAAAACTGAGGAAAAATTGCGACTTTGAAGCGTCCGGCGCAACCCTTTCGCACGAAATGGACGTTGGACGTCAAAAACTGAGGAAAAATTGCGACTTTGAGTTGTCAATCGTAACCCTTACACACGAAATGGACGTTGGACGTCAAAAATTGAGGAAAAATTGCGATTTTACTTGGTCAATCGTAACCCTTTCGCACGAAATGGACGTTGGACGTCAAAAATTGAGGAAAAATTGCGATTTTACTTGGTCAATCGTAACCCTTTCGCACGAAATGGACGTTGGACGTCAAAAACTGAGGAAAAATTGCGATTTTACTTAGTTAATCGTAACCCTTTTGCACGAAATGGACCTTGGACGTCAAAAACTGAGGAAAAATTGCGATGGACGCTTTCGTTTGTGTAACAATGTCTGTGTGTAAAGGCGTCTGTGTGTAAAAGCGTTTGTGTGTGAAAGCGTGTCTGCGTGTGTAAAAAGCATCTGCGTGTAAAAGCGTCTGTGTGTAAAAGCGTCTGTGTGTAAACGCGTCTGTATGTAAAAGCGTTTCTGTGTGAACGCGTCTGTGTGTAAAAGCGTTTGTGTGTGAAAGCGCGTGTGCGTGTGTAAAACGCATCTGCGCGTAAAAGCGTCTGTGTGTAAAAGCGTTTGTGTGTCAACGCGTCTGTGTGTAAAAGCGTTTGTGTGTGAAAGCGTGTCTGCGTGTGTAAAACGCATCTGCGTGTAAAAGCGTCTGCGTGTAGAAGCGTCTGTGTGTAAAACCGTCTGTGTGTAAAAGCTTTTGTGTGTGAAAGCGTCTGTGTGTAAAAGCGTCTGTGTGTAAAAGCGTCTGTGTGTAAAAGCGTCTGTGTGTAAAAGCGTTTGTGTGTAACGGCTTTTGTGTGTCAAAGCGTCTGTGTGTCAAAGTGTGTTTGTGTAAAAGCACCATGTGTAAAAGCGTTTGTGTAAAAGATTTTGTGTGTACTTTTACCGCACCTGCGTGTAGAAGCGTCTGTGTGTAAAACCGTCTGTGTGTAAAAGCTTTTGTGTGTAAAAGCGTCTGTGTGTAAAAGCGTCTGTGTGTAAAAGCGTCTGTGTGTAAAAGCGTTTGTGTGTAAAGGCTTTTGTGTGTCAAAGCGTCTGTGTGTCAAAGTGTGTTTGTGTAAAAGCATCATGTGTAAAAGCGTTTGTGTGTAAAAGATTTTGTGTGTACTTTTACCGCACGACATGGAACTGTTAGAGATTGAGGGTGAAAATGCTTGCTAGTGTATCCGTGCTAGGACGTGCGGAGCTTGGTTCGTTTGGTGTGATAATTTGTGTGGGAATTGAGATGTTCATAGTGAGCTTCACTGTTCAGTTTGCATGTCTATGTGACAATGATGTTTGCTTGTCAAACGCAGGAGTCGTGGTCTCAGGCTTCGAAGAACACATTCTTTGCATTGAATTGTGCGAGTGTGTAGCAGGTTAGTGCATGAAGTTGTAGAAGTTACCAAGCTGTTGGGTTCGTTGTACCTTTGTGGATGTTTCCTTCGAGAACGGTGTGATGCATGTAATTTGCAGCATCATGGTGTTCGACAATGATGCCCATCCCAAGTGTCAAACTCACGAATTGTGTTCTCAGTTTGGAAGTCCAGGATGATACAAGATGAAACAAGGCATTGCGAGATGATGTAAGATGGTGTTGCCGAGCTGCTGAGTTTTTTGTTACCGAGCTTTGTTAAACTAGTTTTTTGTTGATGCGTTCAGCCTTCAGTTTGCAGGTCTCTGCGACAGTGGTTCTTTGTCATGTCAAACTCATGAGTGGTGTTCTCAGTTTGGAAGTCAGAGAGCAAATGCTTTGCAGTGGATTGCGCAACTCTGCAGCGACAAGCATAGTTTACCTCTTTACCTCTTTCCTGGGCTCAGACGTGAACGTAGAGACAAGATGCATTGTGCACAGAGTGAACATCCATATTCTTATATGTAAACTGAGGTCACCCAGTGGTGCCGCGCTTTGTGAGCGTCTCTGTGTAAAAGTCTCTGTGGAAGCGTCTGTGTGTAAAAGTGTTTGTGTGTAAAAGCGTCTGTGTGTAAAAGGGTCTGTGTGGAAAAGCGTCTGTGTGTAAAAGTGTCTGAGTGTAAAAGCGTCTGTGTGTAAAAGCGCCTGTATGTAAAAGTGTTTGCGTGTAAAAGCGTCCGTGTGTAAAAGCGTATGTGTGTAAAAGTGTTTGTGTGTAAAAGCGTCTGTGTGTAAAAGGGTCTGTGTGGAAAAGCGTCTGTGTCTGTGTGCAAAAGCGTCTGTGTGTAAAAGCGTTTGTGTGTGAAAGTGTGTGTGCGTCTGTAAAAAGGCATCTGCATGTAAAAGCGTATGTGTGTAAAAGAGTCTGTGTATAAAAGCGTCTGTGTGTTAAAGTGTTTTCGTGTAAAAGTCTCTGTGTGGAAATGCGTCTGTGTGTGTGCGCATGAAAAACGTCTCTGTGTGAAAGCGTCTGTGTGTAAAAGTGTTTATGTGTAAAAGATTCTGTGTGTAAAAGCGTCTCTGTATAAAAGCGTCGCGTTTCTTCGCGTTCACGGAATGATGGTGCCGAGCCTTTTTCCGCAATGTGTGTGGGAATTACCATAATAAAATGAGATAGCACATGTCATTCGCAGACTCATGGTACTGAGTCTCCTGTGCACTTTTGTTGCTCACATTACATTTCTCCATGTTTTCTTTCTACCCCCCCTTTCATTCTCTCTCTCTCTCTTGCTTTCTCTTTCTCTCTCTCTCTCTTTCTCTCTCTCTCTCTCTTTATCTCTGCCCCCTCTTTCTCTCTGTGGTTGCAAGACACATGTCATCTGATGCCCTTTACCAAATATTCTCTTCTTGATCAATCTTACTTTTTCACACCATATCTTTCCATAGCTCATATAAAATTCACCAATTATTCACCGACTATCTTTTACGACTACCATCCTCAGAGCTGCTTGAAAAACGTGTTTTTCGCTCTCGGGCCAACCGTCGTCTAGTTGTGAAATGACATTGGTGATGGGTTGTGATGGGTTGTGATAGGTTGTGATGGGGTGTGATGCGTTGTGATTCGTTGTGATGCGGTGTGATGCGGTGCGATGCGGTGTGAGATGTTGTGAGGTTGTGGAAGGAGGCGAAAGAACATGGTTTCAATTTGGCCTGGACTCCTCCAAGCAGTTGATTGGTGCAGGACTTGAAGAGGTCAAGTGCTCCATTGTGCTCTTGATGTTCAAATGTGCTCAACTTTTTTTTGCATCGAAGGGCCGCTAGGTCGTGGCCCATTTGCTCGCTTTGAAACGCCTATAGAAAAAGGTTCAAAGGCCAGCTAAAAGCTCAAAAAAGGTGCGTTTGCCACACCGAAACAGCATGGCACTGCAGAACAGATCGTGCCTTCGAAGGGCAGCTGCGTCAGCTCCTGAACTGCCTGCCAGTGAAGGACGGAAGGCTTCGCGCCGCTGCCCGGTCGGACGGTGTCAGGTCGCCTTCTAACGGTCAAAGAAGAATGCCAAGAGCATGGCGGTGAAGGCCACGCTTTAACAGCATGGCGGTGAAGGGCGGACGGTTTCTCGAAGGGCAGCTAGGTCATGGCCCATTTGCTCGCTTTGAAGCGCCTATAGAACAAGGTTCAAAGGCCAGCCAAAAAGCTCAAAAACGCACCGCCAGCTCAGAGAAAGCACCCTTTGCCACGCTTTAACAGCATGGGAGTGAAGGACGGAAGGCTTCGCGCCGCTGCCCGGTTGGAAGACATCATGCCGCCTTCTAACGGTCAAAGAAGAATGCCAAGAGCAGCCGCCAGCTCGGGAAAAAGCACCCTTCGCCACGCTTTAACAGCATGGCAGTGAAGGACGGAAGACTTCTCGCAGGGCTGCTAGGTCGTGGCCCATTTGCTCGCTTTGAAACGCCTATAGAACAAGGTTCAAAGGCCAGCTAAAAGCTCAAAAAGGTACGTTTGCCACACCGAAACAGCATGGCACTGCGGGACAGATCCTGCCTTCGAAAGGCAGCTGGTCGTGGCGCCGTCAGCTCCTGAACTGCCTGCCAGTGAAGGAGAACAGGCCGCTGCCGATGCTTGGCTGTCTCGGGCGCCTCCCCCTGCAATGGCAACGGCAGGGGTCGGCGGATAATATATACATATTATTTAATCATATTATATATATATATATAAATATACTGGTATGTGTGTGTATTTATATATATATATATAGCACAGTACACATCTTTTCCTGCTTGCTCCCAATCTCTTGTGAGTTGTGACTCTGAGAGCGCTGTCGCTTTAGCTGTGTTCATCGTGCTGCCGCGTAGAAGCCCCTAAGACATCCTAAGACCAAGACCTGGTGAAAGACGATTTGCCAATTTGCCCGCAGCATTTCACTCTTCCAACTCTGCCGACCCTGCTCTCTGAACAGTGATTGTATGGGGTCCGTTGGGTCCGCTGCTTCTGTGCTACTTTACGTGTGTTCGCGTTTTTTTGAACGGCAGCTTTCGACTGCAAAATTCGCAGGATGGATCCATATCCTGAATCTTCTGCAACTTGCTTTGCAAGCAGCGCTCAAACAAAGCACGGCATATGTTGATAGTGTTTTTTTCATGCTCGGCATGGTCAAGCATTGTATTGAACCTTCAGGTGTGCAGAGCTTCTGGGAAGCCAAATGGGCCAAGGCGATGAATGCGAATGGTGTGCCAGAGTAGAGGATGTTGGCATTGGCATATATTGCCATGGATTGCCTTTCTTCCAAGATCATGCTTCATCCCGGCAATCTTGGTCTTGAGGTACTGGCTTAACATCATACTGGATACCACCCTCGGGGCTGCTTTGGCTGTGCAAATCATTTGCCGTGTGAAACTCTGTGCGCTTTTGTTTCACTGCTGGACTGATTGGGAAGCGAAGTGAAGACACAATTGCGGATTTCGCAGGTCCTCATTGAGTACTTGCTGCTCCGAGTGCTTACGGATGCCCTTAACACGGTCTTGGAAGAGGGTGCTCAGGCGCAATGCAAGTGCCATTACCACATATTGTTACCACCTACCAGTAGTACCGCACAAGGCGGTGGCGGAAGTTTCAATTATATGGGAGAGGTGAGTTGTTGTGATGCATGGATGGCAGAGCGAATCCACTGATGGACCGAAAGGTGGTTGGAGTGTTGTTTTTTGGAGTGGTTGCAATGGTTGCAGTGGTCACCTCACCCACAACTGCTGGATGTAGTGTGGTGTAGTGCAATTCTAGTTGTAGTTGTAGTGTCGTGGAGTTGTAGTTGTAGTGTAGTGCAATCAGTGTAGCGTAGTGGTAGTTACAGTTGCAGTTGTAGTTTTGGTGTTGTGTAATGAGTCTAGTGTAATGTAATGTAGTGTAGTGTACTGTACAGCTGTGTCGTGTAGTGTAGTATAGTGTAGTGTAGTCTACCGTAGTGTAGTGCAAAGTAGTGTAAAGTATTGTGGTTGTAGTTGTAGCTGTACTTGTAGTTAGTGTAGCGTCGTGTCGCGCAGTGTAGTGTACAGTAGTGCAGTGCAGTTTAGTCTAGTGTAGTGTAGCGTGATGTAGTGTAGTTGTAGTTGTAGTTGTAGCTGTTGTGCAATCAGTGTAGTGTACTTAGTGTAGTGTAATTAGTGTAGTGTTGTGTAGTGTTGTGTTGTGTTGTGTAATGTAGTCGTTGTAGAGTAGTGTAGTGTAGTGCAATTAGCGTAGCGTAGTGTAATGTAGTGTAGCTGTAGCTGTAGCTAGTAGTAGTAGTAGTCTTAGTAGTAGTAGTAGTAGCTGTAGCAAGTAGTAAGTAGTAAGTAGCTAGTAGCTAGTAGCTAGTAGCAAGCACTAGTTAGTAGCTAGTAGCTAGTAGCTCGTAGCTGGTAGTTAGTAGCTAGTAGGTAGTGTTAGTAGTGGTAGCACTAGCAGTAGTAGCAGTACTAGCAGCAGGTAGTAGTAGTAGTACTAGTAGTAGTAGTACTAGTAGTAGTAGTAGCAGTAGTAGCAGCAGTAGCAGTAGTAGTAGTAGTGATAGTAGTAGTAGTAATAGTAGTAGTAGTAGTAATAGCAATAGTAATAGTAGTAGTAATAGTAATAGTAATAGTAGTAGTAGTGGTAGTAGGAGTAGGAGTAGTAGTAGTAGTAGAAGTAGAAGTAGAAGTAGTAGTAGTAGTAGCACTATTACTAGTAGCACCATTACTAGTAGTACTGGTAGTACTAGTAGTACTAGTATTAGTAGTAGTAGTAGTCGTGGTGGTGGTGGTAGTGGTAGTGGTAGTAGTAGTAGTAATAGTAGTAGTAGCAGCAGCAGCAGTAGTAGTAGTTGTTGTTGTTGTTGGTGTTGTTGTTGTCGTTGTTGTCCTTGTTGTTCTTGTTGTTGTCGTTGCTGTTGCTGTTGCTGTTGTTGCTGTTGCTGTTGGTTGTTGCTGTTGTTGTTGGTTGTTGTGGTTGTTGTGGTTGTTGTGGTTGTTGTTGTTGGTGGTGGTGGTGGTGGTATTGGTGGTGGTATTGGTGTTGGCGTTGGCGTTGGTGTTGGTGGTGGTGTTGTTGTTGGTGTTGTTATTGGTGTTGTTGTTGGTGTTGTTGTTGGTGTTGTAGTTGTAGTCGTAGTTGTAGTTGTAGTTGTAGTCGTAGTTGTAGTTGTAGTTGTAATGTAATTAGTGTAGTGTACTGCAATTAGCGTAGTGCACTGCAATTAGCGTAGTGTAGTGTAATTAGATTAGTGTAGTGTAATGAGTGTAGTGTACTGTAGCGTAGTATTTTTGTATTTTGTAGTTGTATTATGGCGTTGTGTTGTTGTAGTTGCACTTGTACTTGTAGTTTTCTATCTATCTATCTGTCTAGCTACAAGCTTGAAAACGAAGCTATTCAGCGAGACTTCCTCAGTTTTTGAACTTGACAACATCAAAAACGCAGCAATTCAGCGAGACTTCCTCAGTTTTTGAACTTGACAAGGTCAAAAACGAAGCAATTCTGCGAGACTTCCTCAATTTTCGAAGTTGACGATATCAAAAGCGAAGCAATTCTGCGAGACTTCCTTCAAAAATACAAAGTTGAGTGCAGAGCTCAGGGCCTCGTGCCAATGCGTTTTGCGATTTTTCATTCCATCTATCTGCAGTACTGCGCCTGCCACGAAACAGTGAGGCCAGGTCACACGAAGTGCTGCACCTGTCACACAAAAGCATCTTACCAAAACCTGAAGATCTGATGCTCCAAAATGCCACCCCTCTCAGGAAATCAGCACCCGGATCTCCTGACATGTCTGACTCATGTGTCTCTAGTACTGCGCCTGCCACGCGACATGCATCTTTGCAGATCCTCTTCAAATGCCCCACGCCTGCCAACGTTGCTGAAACTGTCACAACACCCCCATGTTTTGCACGCTTTTGGCAGGGTGCAGAATCCCTTACGCCTGCAACACAAAACGACGCTTCAACGTCAAAAAGTGGCGCGAACATGTGGTGTCTTTGGCATTTTGACTTCGAAATGTGCTTCGCGCCACAATGGCGTATACTTTTGAACGTCTCAACTTCCACAAGTGCTCTGAGGCCGTCAGTTTTTTACACCGCTTTTGACTTTCAAATGTGCTTCGCGCCAGAACGGCGTGCATTTTTTCAACATCTCAACTTGCAAAAGTGCTCCAACGTTGTGGTATTTTTAGCATTTTGACTTCGAAATTTGCTTCGCGCCACAACGGCGTGCAATTCTTCATCTCTCATCTGGCCAGATGGCTCCGCACCCGCTGCTTTAGTGAGCCTACGTTTCGAGCCTCCGGAGCCCCAAAACATTGGAAAGACACGGTATTTTGGGACTTTTCTACCTTTTCGCGCGCCTGCATCTTCTTTCTTCTGACGCTTTCTCTTCTCTGATCTTTCTTCTTCTCTTCTCTGACTCTTCCCACCTCTGCTTTTTCATCTGTCCATATTGTCGGAAGTTTGACTTCTAAACTTCCTTCGGCTAGTAGGCCTTAGGGTGAACATGTTTGGCCGTAGGATTTCAGAACTGGCAGCTACTGGCGTGGAGGAGAGTTCCAGGTTCCAGCTTGCAAAACGCTTGAAGCATTCTTGTGAAAACTTGTGAAACTTAAAGCTTGCCAAATTGCTACTGTTCTTCATCACATTCATTTTGTTTGAAGTTTCCGCGGGCAGCCTTGGCTTCTGCTGCATTGGCTTCCAGTTGAGGTGATAATGTATGCCAAACAGCTTGGCTTATGGCTCGTGATCGTGACCTTCATGAAGCTCTTTATGGTACTCCACCGAGTTTATTTCTAGCTTTCCAAACAGTGTGCGCATTGTCATTGTCACTGGTCACAGATAAAATTGGTTTGTCATTCTCATACCAATGACGAATGGACCTTGTTTTCCTATGTTCCAAGATGTTCCGAGGTTATTCTGATGATTTTGCTTGCGAAACCTTTGACAATTGCGGCGGGAGTGTGTCTCAAGCCTTTCATGGACCCACTGCGTCGCACTGAGTTCCCGAATTTCAGACGTGACTCACCCTCGCTCAGTTGATAAATTCCAGTGGTACGATTTTGAGGTTGAAATTGCTTGTGGTGATGATAGCAACACCGGCGCGGTGCTTTGTGGAAGCTGACTTGGGACGCATTGCTTCAATTTCACACAATTGACAGCATCCTTGCTTCAACAGAAACTATGCTTGTTTTCCGCGGAAGTCGTTCCAGCTTCCCTGCCGCAGATCATCATGAACGCCTTCCAGCTCTGGGTGACCGACAACTTTATCAAGAAACGAGAATATGCAGATCAAGGCGACAACTTCTCAAGAGGTCCGTCCCAAAGTTTTGTTGTGCATGTTCTACCCACCTACATGGCACCCTCAACGCGTGATTGGAATGATTTGATGAGGATCTGTCACGTCACTTCTAGTCGGCGACGGCCGATGCCCCAGGGATGGGGCTGGTGCTGGCCCTGGCGTGCTTTTGCAGTCCTATCGGGCTGCAACCGTAGGTGCAAGAACTTCTCAGTCGAGTCAGTCGAGCCCGTCAAGACCTCAAGTCAAGGCATGTCAATCCAATATTAAAATATTCCAAATAGTAGTGCAATTTGGAATGATGTGCATGTCGTGCATGTATGTGTGTGTGTGTAACATCTAAATAGATGTAAAACTTTCTCTTCTTTTTCTTCCTTCTGTCCTCTCCCTTTTTAATAACGCAGGGGCGTGCAGCACCTTTGGCATACTGCACGCAACGAAGCTATTGCCATTGGTGGGAAGGGGAGGCTGATCACCTCCCTGTACCTGCAGAACTCAGTTTGAACTGTTGAACAAGCTGTCCATTTCACAATGAAGTACTACAAGGGGATCTACTTTAGGTCTAATTGTCTAGGCTGGTTTGCATGTTACACGACTCAGTTCCTGACGGATCTTTTCAAAGATCCTTTCTTGTCTAGTGTGATTCCTATGGTGACTCCGACAAGGTGCCATAGGGCCAATTGAGGCAACCCCTTTGTGGGTGACTGTGGACAGACTTGATTTCAAATTTCCGAATTCACACATTTTAACTTAGCAATTCGTTTAAGTAAAGCGAAACAGTTGGCCTTTCGGTTCTTTACCGTTTTTCGAGAATTCCCGCGGCTCCTGTGGTCCCAGGGATTCCTAGCTGCTGCACTTCTCCGACTGTGAAGCCGTGCTGAACAATCAGAAACCCCGTTTTTACTGCAGCTTCAGCTTTTGAAATGAGACATAACCATGTCGCATGAACAACCATTCAGGCAGGCACACGACTTTCAGGTGTGGTCTTTTTTCTTTTGATGGTTGTCTGGTGAGGTCAAACATATTGTGCACCTAATTCGATGGAACTTGAACAGCCGTTTATGCCATTGCGGCACGACTTGACCACGGTCCCGGCAAGGGAATAATGCACGACCTCAAAGTATCAAGGAACTGAGTCTTGTTTTTAAATTAATTGTTTTGGTTTCTCTCGCTTGCCATTAACTAGTCCCCATTTGGCCCCTAATTCTCCCTGCGTGCCTCTCCGTAATGTGTCGTGGGGTTTAGGTGTGTGCTCTGTTTTTGGTCAGGTCCGTTTCGCCGCGTAGGTTTGTTCTGGAGGCCCGTTCGTTCCCCTCCCCCCCTGCGCTGTTCTGGTTTTTGCCCGTCGTCGTGTCCGCTTTTTTCTTCCTTTTGCCTTTCAGGGTTGACCCGGCTCCGGCCGGGTGTGTGTGTGCGTGTGTGTAACATCTAAATAGATGTAAAACTTTCTCTTCTTTTTCTTCCTTCTGTCCTCTCCCTTTTTATAACGCAGGGGCGTGCAGCACCTTTGGCATACTGCACGCAACGAAGCTATTGCCATTGGTGGGAAGGGGAGGCTGATCACCTCCCTGTACCTGCAGAACTCAGTTTGAACTGTTGAACAAGCTGTCCATTTCACAATGAAGTACTACAAGGGGATCTACTTTAGGTCTAATTGTCTAGGCTGGTTTGCATGTTACAGGATTCAGTTCCTGACGGATCTTTTCAAAGATCCTTTCTTGTCTAGCGTCTGTGTTATAACAAACGGTTTTAGTTCTGTTTATTGCGCTTGTACAATTCTCAAAAGCAGGGGGCAGAGGTGCCCATGTCACTTCCTCTGCCAACGAAGCTGGGTGACATGTGGTAAGGATATAGGTCAGGGACGCCTGATCTACGTACCTGCTATAGTTTCAACATGTTTCAACTGTTGACTTTCTGTTTTTGTTTATGAGCTGTGCGTTGTTTCTTCGATCGCGAATCCGTGTCCGCTGAAAATCTACTGCCAGGCAACTCAGGAAATCAGGCGAAGACTATGACATCATTCACACTTTCTACTCACCATTACCCCACAGTGTGTCCTGGGTGTTTGACCTGACTTGGTCGCACCGTCGGTTGGTTTCGACCAATCAAAAAGTCATGAGCGGGCATTTTCCCGTATTCAGAGTGGAGTATGAATCTCCGAAGCCGTATGCACTTCGAGTGCATTTCAAGCGTCATATGACGAAGTCAAGATTTTACACTGTAAAATCCAATCGAAGCAGCCATAAGGCGAAGAAGCCATAAGGCAGAAGTTTCGTCCAGTTCGGACAAAGCAGACATAAGCCGAAGTTCCCAGCACCACGGGTGCAATACAAGTGCTTTTGGTCTGGTCGGAGTCTCAGTAGCATTTTCACCTCACTCGTCATCGTCATCAGGTTCTTTCTAGGCCATGTATTCATTCTCTTAGGCAGGCTCCTTAGGTTTGTTTTACCAGGTATAGAACATGTTTCAACGTTTTGTTTCTCACATCACTCGTCATCGTCATCAGGTTCTTTTGAGGCCATGTATTCATTCTCTTAGGCAGGCTCCTTAGGTCAGTTTTACTAGGTATAGAACATGGTTCAACGTTTTATTTCTCACATCACTCATCATCGTCATCAGGTTCTGTTTAGGCTATGTATTCACTCGCTTAGGCAGGCTCCTTAGGTTACTATATAGCAAACAGTTTAGGTTTGATGAATCAATCATGTTTTGATGAATCAGGGAATTTTGTTATGTAGATTGAGCCGAAACTTGTCGGAACCTTTTCGGTCAAGAGCTCAGCAGCAACTCAAGCTCATTCTGCAGTTCCGGAACTCAGAACTTTCACTTGCCAATGTACCTGTACGATTATTTGTTCTTGACGATGAGATGGAATTACAAATGAGGTCTTGGCTGAAAGGCTTTATCGTACAGTCTTGTGCATCGTTTTCTTTTTGAACTCAAACGTACAGCTTTTGCATGCGCATTTTCTTTAATGTTAGGATTTACGACTTATCGAACTCGGTTTAACTTTTTGCTTTTCACATCACTCGTCATCGTCATCAGGTTCTTTTAGGCCAGGTATTCATTCTCTTAGGCAGGCTCTTTAGGTCCGTTTTCTTAGGTAAAAACTAGGCGGTTTGCGGTTTTGCCCCATTTCGGGGCCATTGTGTGTGTGTGTGTACACCGTTATAACAAACGGTTTTAGTTCTGTTTATTGCGCTTGTACAATTCTCAAAAGCAGGGGGCAGAGGTGCCCATGTCACTTCCTCTGCCAACGAAGCTGGGTGACATGTGGTAAGGATATAGGTCAGGGACGCCTGATCTACGTACCTGCTATAGTTTCAACATGCTTCAACTGTTGACTTTCTGTTTTTGTGTATGAGCTGTGCGTTGTTTCTTCGATCGCGAATCCGTGTCCGCTGAAAATCTACTGCCAGGCAACTCAGGAAATCAGGCGAAGACTATGACATCATTCACACTTTCTACTCACCATTACCCCACAGTGTGTGCGTGGCTGTCTCTGTGTGTGTGTGTGTTCATTTGTGCTAGTTTGAGAGAGCGGGTGCCATTGGTTCATCACGATTGGTTCACGTATCTTTTTTTTTGCAGGATTGCTGTGCGCCGGGGACGCCAAGGCTTGATGCCGTTTCTGGCAGCAATTCCGAGATGGCAGCGGCTCCTGCTGAGATTCAAGGCCACTTACATATTTTTGAATCATATCCGCACATACTTTCACATAATTGCTGAATATTGCTTATAATATTCCTCATCCAGGTTCGAAATAAAAATATTAAGAGATTATAAAATATTAGAAGCAGATAGATATTTCATGTATGTTTAAAAATATATTAAAGGATGTTACAAATAAACAGTATGGCCAAATTAGTATTAGTTCTTATAATATTGCTTTATAGAAAAATGAAATATCATGATCAAAGGAATTTTGAAGGTCTAACTTCCGTGTTACGGATCTTTGGAAGTCATTGATCTCACAGCAACGAGATCTTACGGCAAAGAAGTCTCACAGCAAAGAGATCTCATAGCATGTCACAGCAAAGAGATCTCACAGCATGTCACAGCGAAGAGGTCTTACAGCAAAGAAATCTCACTGCAAAGAGATCTTATTGCAAAGAGATCTCACAGCAAAGAGGTCTCACAGACAGCAAAGCGATCTCAGAGCAAAGAGGTCTTATAGCCAAGAGATATTATCGCAATGAGATCTCCCAGAAAAGAGACCTCGCAGCAAAGAGATCTCACAGCAAACAACCCTTACAATAAGAAATCTCACAACAAAGAAATTTCTCAACAAAGAGATCTCACAACAAAGATATCTTACAATCAGGAAATCTCCCATCAAAGACATCTTACAACATATCACAACAAAATAATCTTACAACAAAGAGACCTTACAACAAAGAAATTTCACAACAAGGAGATCTCGATTTCACAACAAAGAAATCTTATAATATATCACAACAAAAAGATCGCATAATATGTTATAGTAAAGATATAGTATATTTTAGAAAAGATATCTTATAACATGTTATAACAAAGAGATGTTATATTATATTACGATTATAATTTAAAAAAATAGAAGGAAATTTCGTATGAAAATTATATTTTTTATTTTTTTATAATGAAATTTTGAGGGATGTTTCTAATATAAATTATAATTATTTATTTATTATTTTAAATTTTTATATTATATTTTGTATAAAAAAAATACATTTAATTTTTAAATATATTGAGGAAAATTTCGAAATATATTTTTGGAAATTAATGGATGTATGAAATATTGTAATTTATAGAATAAATTATATTTTTGAAAATAATTGGGAAATATTTTATTGTTGTTATTTGTTATGATTTTGAATTGAGGATGTTATTTTGTTTTTAAAAGCTGAGAATATATATTTTTTATAAAAAATTTTTAAAATTTTATTTTATAGGATTTACCTTATTATGTATTGGGATTTTGTAATATAAAGAGAATTTTATAGGTATGTTTATTTGGTTTATAAAAATAATTTATATTATATATATGTTTAAATAAATTTATTGGGAAAATTAGGAATTTATTTAATGGCTAAATTGTGGCTAAATATAATTTATAGGTAAATTATATCCAAAAAACCTGTAGTTATAAATTATATTATAATATTATTAAACCTAATTTTAATTTTCGGGAGAAAAATTACATTAGAAATTATTTATTTTACAAATTTATGGAAATTATTTTTAGTTAACATTATACTAATATTTTCCTAAGAATTATTATATATTTTCATATATTTATATGTATGTTTATTAGGGATAGATAAAATTAAGGACTTATAGGATTATTTTTAATCGTTTCTGTATATAGCCTAGCTATGCAGAAAAATAATAAAAAATAATCTATCGCGAAAACCGTGAAAAAGAAATTTGGTAAATCTTGGTATAATGGGAGTGTTTAATAACCTTAATTTGGATAATAAATTTAGTTAATTTTATATTGATTTTTTAAAATAAAATACGACCGTTTAAATTGGTCAGAATAATTAATTAAGAAAAAAAAATTAATCCCGGATTTATTCTAAAAATAACCTATATCCTTGGACTATCCAGAAAAAGAATCTTAAATTTTACTACAGAAATTATTAACCAATATTTGAACAAGGCCCCTACAAAGGTATTATGAAAATTTAAGGCTATTTTAAAAAGGAAAAAAAAAAATAGGTTGTAAAATCCTCAGGCTTTTGTAGGAGTATTTTTTCTAACTGGAATATTTTTTTATATTTATAGGTTTTTTTTCCTGATTAATTATATTTTTGTAATTTATATTTTAAAATTAGAATCGTATTTATAAAATCTGGGGTATAGGTTGTCCTGGGTAATGGCAACCCCGATGGTTCTGGGTAATTTAGAATTAAATTATATTTTTTAAAATTTATATAATTTTATTTTTATTTTTTGAGGAAAATTTTATATAAATATTTTATTATTATATTTTTAATTTTTAAATTTTGAAGAAAAATTCGAATAGAAATTTTATTTATATATTTATAATCTTTAAATTTAAAGAATATATTTACGAAAATGTTATTTTTATTACATTTTTTTTATAGTATTTAAAACCTAAATATTGAAGATGGTTTTATATAAATTATATTTTAAAAATATTAATTTTATTAAATTATATTTTATAATATAATATGTTTATATTACCAGAAATATATTTTTTTTATTTTAGACTTGATTTATTTAAAAATTTTATTCTAATATTATTAATAATATAAAAATATATGATATTTTTTTAGGTTTTTTTTCGTATTTTTAATTATACCAATTATTTTAAAATTATTATTTTTTTATAGGAATTGAAATTTATTTTTTTAGCCAGATTTCAGCCAAATGTTTCCTCAAGAATCTTAGGCCTTATACCCCCCTAAAAGTAGATGGCTTAACTCAAAAATAAAAATATCTATAAGATAACACCGCGCGGTGAGAAAGAAATCGGCACTATTTTAGCTGGAACAAAAAACGAATTCGCCCAATTGAAGAAAAAATCACCCTATTTTGAAATGAAAAAATAGATGATATAATTACCACTGCAATAGATGGATATAAGGCTATTGTTAACTAAATTTATTATATTTCCGATTATTTTTGTTTGTTTATATTATAGATTATATATCTTTGTATTGTATATATATATATAATTACCCTATATATTTTATCCTAAAAATGTATTATGCCATCTATATTCCTTAAATTTTATTTAAATGCCAATTTTTTTTCGATGGGTTCAAAAATAAATTACGGAATTTATATCCCTAAAATCGCATTTACATCATTTAAAATGTCATTGTCATACCTTGAAAATAAATTATTAAATATTTTAAAATTAATTATGGACAAAATTTATGGATAAACATATTATTTTTCAATATATTTTGAAAAATATATTTTGAAAAAAAATAAGATTTCATTGTAATACCTTGAAAATATGTTGCGTTATCTATATCCCTTAGATCGCATGTAAATTCTTTCGGATCATTTTTCTTTATTTTTATTCTAGATATAATATATTACATGTATATATATATATATAAATAAATATATATATATATTGGGATGTCCGAAAATGAGAGGTAAACCCACGGCCCAACTCAAAAACCAAAATGCCCATAAAATGGTACCGCGCGATGAGAAAAAACATGGCGCTATTTTAGCTGGAACATAAAAAAAATTCCGCCAATTGAAGAAAAAAATCGCCGTATTTTAAAATGAAAAGGTAGATTACAATGAATTCTGCCAATGCCAACCCCCCTCAGCCTGTTGAACAAACCCCATTTACAAAACAGAATTTTGTCCTCATCATCAAGCCTTTTCCTCCAAACCCGTGGCTTTGTTGGCGGGTTTTTTCTGGAAAAAATTCCAGGTGTTAACCATATCAAAAGGGGTAAATTTAATTGAATTCTTCAAATTATTGATTTCATCCTGAAACAAATTCACAAATTGTGCGAAAAGTGCATCTTCACGGGTATTCCGATGATGGCTATAATTTTTTTCAGCATGATCTTTCAGGAGGGAAAGAATTTCATTAGGATTATCAGTTAAAGATCCATCAGGGCGAAGAAATATTTGGGGAGCGAAGGGGTAACCCCTTTTAACCATCGAAAAAATTCCCTCTTATCCGCAGAATTGGAAATCCGAAGTCGATTTTTCCACTCATGAATGATTTTAATCTAGTCCTGCATTTATTTGTCGAAATCATATATTGTCAATGCCTGGTTGGCAGCATTAAGGAATTCAGAGACTTGTTGTTGGGAGAACCCTTGTGTAGGAATCGTGCATCCTAAAGTCCCCAAATCCTTGGAGGTATTAATCAAAGTCCTCTTCAGGTGAGTTATCCAGACAGGATTATTTTCATGTTTTTTTTGGTTTTTCTTGGATAATTCATGTAATTATTTATAACTCTTTAAAGAAATTTATTGATATTGATTTTGCTTATACGGTGATGGAACGAATGATTTTTATTCAAAAACCGGAATATCAGCCCTACGTGACTGAATGAATTGGCCAGCTATACAATTTAGCATCTCGTGCATCATCATACGGGTCAAACTATCCCAGAAAGTTTGGGGGTCACCCTTTTCAGCTGCCCGAACAAACGAAGGAATATAAATTGCTAGGATCGGGTGGCAAATGGCATCCCTTTCATCCCATTTTTCTTGAGAACAAGGTTTGGCGGGAATATTCCATTGAGGTTGTTATTTAATCCCAAAAACCATCTCATGGAAAATCTGGTACTCTAATCTTATAAGGATTGGAAAGTGACCAGGCACAACTGGACCTCGAAAGATGCTTGCTTCTTTTGCTGCTGATCTTGCCAAATCGTTCAAAAAGAGATGGTCGATTCGAGTTTTTCCTCAAACCCCGAAAGTCTGACGCCCACCCATTTCCTGAGTAGGTGGCCTCGGGCTCTAAGTTCCTGGATCTGCAACTATCGACATAAAAATCTGACCACCGATTGGAAGCCAATATTTGCGTAAGTGCACTGGAATCCTCTGGAGCACATTGGAGATCACCTCCAGCCATTGTGGGGGATGTGTCAAAAATGGAAGCAAAACAAAAAATAGCCGACAGCAAAATTTCACGCTCATTAATTATAGATTGGCCGCTTGGTAGGTAACAATTTAATATAATAAATCCTGATTTCCCATCATCAGAAGGAATCCATAGTGGCATATATACTCTTTCGAGATGGCTCCATTCAGATTGAAATGATAACAGCCGTGCTGGGTGGTCACGAGGAACCAAAGTAGCCAGGCCTCCCCATGAATGGCGTAAAGAAAATTTATCAGCCTTAATCGCTCTGATTGGGGGTTGATGTCCAACTAAAAGGTCCCACCCAGCATTTCTGGCCCGAAGTGTCAAAGAATTGACCCGGCTGGCAGGTATTCGTGTTTCTTGAAGAATGAGGCAACCCAAATCAGGGCACGAGTTCGCAAAGTTAAGGACTGTATCAAGCCTTTTGGGCTATGATGTGACATTTAATGTAGCAATCTGCATTGGCCCTTCATCACGATAATTTTTACATGGGGAAAACAAAAGAACAAAATAGAACAGACTTGTCATGAAGGATGTGAGCTGCATCAAACGACAAAATTGTGTCGTCCTGTTCTCGTTCAGATTTGGCGAGGGTTGGCAAGCCCCGCGCCCAGGAGAAAAATTGAAAGAGCAGGCATGACAGCAAAAAAATATACGGCCAAAGCCGCATGCTTGTCGAGTCGCGAATGGTTGAATTACAAACGATTGAATGAGCAAGATATTGAGAGCGCTTCTGGCTAACATTCTTCTGGCAAAATTGCGTCGTTTCCTGGCATGACGCCCTTGTTCAGATTTTCGGGGGGATATCTTACAGCAGAGGATCCCAAACCGGTACAAATAATTAATGAGAATAAAATAGAAAGGGGCCAAAGCAACTACCCCGGCGAGTGAGACGCCCTGCAACCCACAAAGAAAGCCCAGAGCCATCTCACCAAACAGTAGCAAACACAGAGAAAAACATTCAGATAAACTGATGTTTAATGATACTTTGCCACCTTTGGCGCTGGGGATGGAACCGGGGTTGAGCTCAAAGACTCACTTGGTTTCGAAAGTTTCAGATCAGCAATGGCGTCAAGAAGTTGTTTAAATCCCGAATCCTGGCTGGCTTTCAAGTTGCTAATCTGCTCTTTCGTGGTTTCTTGGCCCTTTTCCAGCTTTTCTACCTGCGCGCTGAGGGTCACAAATTTCTTTTCCATAGCATCAATCCGATTACGTGTGTTTGCATGCGCTGCAGATGCCCAAGGATCATCCGCTGCAAGATTGGAACTTGATGATGCCGTTAAGGGGGTGGTGTCACCCTTCTTTTCGGCAGTGCCTGCCTTGGCAAGACTCTGATCTTTCGTAAATTTCTGCCTAGTAATTTGTCCGCGATCCTGTGCTTCTAGGGGTGTGATGAGCAAGGATCCCAAATTGGTAGTGAATCGCATTTGTGGCGGATCTGCATTTGATCCAACTACCAGAGTTAACAATTCAGCATTCTGAAAAGTTCGAAGCACGACCATGTCCCATCCTTTTTCATGCATGATCTTGGTAGCTTCACTCGCCTGTATCCCCACAACGAACCCTTGGACTTTGAGCAATTTGGTCAGCTTCAATTCTCGGTCATTGGCAGTCCAGCTCGGGTCATCACACAACTACAAGTAAATTACACTACACTGCACTGCACTTCATATACTATACTGCACTACACTACATTACACTACACTAATTACATCACACTACGCTACAACTACAACTACACTAATTGCACTACATTACAACTACAACTCCACGATACTTTACTACAACTACAATTGCAACTGCACTACGCCACACTATATCCAACAATTGTGGTAAGGTAACCACTGCAACCATTATAACCTTTCCGAAAAATATAATTCCATCCACCTGTCGGTCCATCAATGGCTTCGCTCTGCCATCCGTAATTCACAACAAGCAACCTCTCCTATAGGTTTCCTATTTTTAAAATTTCGTCACCGCCTTCTACGATATTACTAATATAATTATTAGGAAGATATTGGAAATACTTTATTTACATATCCAATTTTGGTAATATACCTAATTAATACGAATATTTTTAAAATATAATATAAAAATAAATTATATATATTAATTTAATATATTAGGTATATATTTAATTAAAAACCATATAATATGTTTTTTTATATTATTTAAAAAATAATAAAAATAAATTATTTCTAATTAAATATTTTTTAATAAATTTAAATAAATTAAATTTTATTAGAAAAAAGAACATATATATATATAGATAAATACATAAATAAATAAATAAACAAATAATACCATAAATATCAATTTTCCATATAAATTTCGTATTTAAGTTACATCATGCGGGAAAAAGCACACCATCCCCATATCACAACGGGGATACAAAAAATTACATCAGATAATGGAAAATTATCTCAGGAAAAATTATTATCATGATACAACCTGTTTTATCTATATATAAGAATATGTATATATACCTAAAAGTGGCCGAAATATCGTACACAGCAAGGAAAATAATAAATATTTTTTTAAAAATGTTCATATTCGCAAAGAATCCTAATAAAATAATTGGAACATAGTTAATATCCATATTATTTCCTCAAATTTCAATTCTATTTATATAATATTTATTTGTCATATATAATATATAATGTATATAATTTTTCAAGGAAAATACAATAATATAATTTATTTTATCCGTGTTTGGTTTTAAAACATATCAATTAATATGAATAAATTCTTAGTAATATATTTTGCTATAGCCCTGTAATATTTATAATTAAATTTTAAAGTGTGGCAAACCTGCAGGCCAAAGGGGGCGGCAATGCCTGCGGCAGAAATTTGGAAATTACGGGTCAAAATAGCGGGCCACCCTCCAGCCACTTTTCCCCGAACTAACTCTTGCAGCTCTCCCAGGCCCATCCCCAATTATTTCCACCCAGGTTCTCCCAGGAAACCCCGGAAACCCCACAAAATCGCAGAAAATAACACCCATGTTCTCCCAGGAAATCCCGGAAACCCACAAAATCGCAGAAAATAACACCCAGAACCTCCCAGGAAATCCCGGAAACCCCACAAAATCGCAGAAAATAACACCCAGAATCTCCAAGGAAATCCCGGAAATCAATAAAACCGCAGGAAATCACTAATTTCCTGGGAGAACTTGGGAGAACCTGAGACAACCTGGGAGAACCTGGGAAAACCTAAGAGATCCTGGGAGAATCTGGGAGAACCTAGGAGAACCTGGGAGAACGTGGGAAAACCGGGAGAACCTAGGAAAACCTGGGAAAACCTGGGATAACCTGGGAGAACCTTGGAAAACCTGGGAAAAAGGAACTTGGGAAAACCTGGGAGAATCTGGGAAACCTGAGAAAACTTTGGAAAACCTGGGAAAATCTGGGAGATCCTGGCAGAACCTGGGAAAACCTGGGAGATCCTGGGAAAACCTGGGAGAACCTGGGAGAACCTAGGAAAACCTGGGAGGACCTGGGAGAACGGGGAACCTGGGAGAACCTGGGAAAACCTGGGAAAACTTGGGAAAACCTTGGGAGAACTTGGGAAAACCTGGGAGAACCTGACAGAACCTGACAGAACCTGGGAAAACCTAGAAGAACCTGGAAGAATGTGGGAGAACCTGGGAAAACCTGGGAGAACCTGGGAAAACCTGGGAGAACCTGGGAGAACCTGGGAGTTGGGATTGACCTGGGCAGACTTAGGCGGACCTAGGCCGACCTGGACGGGGTTAGCCTGAATAAACCAAAGATATATAAATCAGAGCAGAATTAGATAAAAGATCACTAACGAATAATGCTGAGCCAACACCGTTTTGATATGTGGCAATTGAACAAAATTCCTTTATCCGAGAACGACCTTTCTTCGCGAATAAAAATATTATTTTCGCGAAACTTTCGCGAACTACTTTTTTTTTTCGCGGGGCCTATGTTGGCCAACAACACCTCTTGTGAAGATTTATTCACCACTTGCCAAATCACACCAGAGAATCACGGATCACTTCTTGATTGTCTTTTAAACATGCAGCTAGCATCTCGGAATCCCTTCTCAGGGCAGATTCTTGCTGACTAGGTTTTTCGGCAAGATTTACTGGCCCACCCCCTTCAACATGCACTTTGACTTTCGCCCGCTCTTTCGCATAACTTTCGCGGAGCTTTGGCGAAAATATCCCTCTTCA
>CBDDTI010000651.1:0-6244 GCA_965233585.1 bacterium | reverse complement strand
AGGCGCATTAGATACCATTTCATAGCTCATTTGCGTATTACAGAGACGCGTTCCATACTGTTCTTAGCCAAATATGATAAAAACAACATTACCGGGTGAGCAAAAGCACACTCAAAAACAGGTTTTTCAGTAAACGATTGAAAATCAAGCAAAACATTGCGAAGATTGAGGTGGAATTCTAGATGGGTGAACTCTTATCAAAGAGAGAAAACTAGTGTCCAGGTCAGCACGGTCCCATGTTTTGAATAAATAATGGTTGCAAAACAGCCTCTTATCTTTAAATCAAAAGGTAGATATCATTTTAACTTAGTTTTCGTTTGTGTAGTCCTCGTGGCTTCTGGTCAGAAGCAGGCTGCCATTTGACAAAGAGGAATTCCACTCACACCACGTGCCAGTGCTACCACCTGACAAGCTTTGCTGTGCTCATGCGCGTAATAGACATGCCAGACAATGACGTAATGGTAAGTTCTAACGGGTCGATTCGTTAGCAAATTTTTTTTTGGTGAAATCCGCTCTGTAGGCGTAATTGATACTTCCAGATTCTTGCTATTCAATCGATATTATTTTTAACTGAGCTTCAGATGTCTCACACGATTTTGCGACGTAATTTTGGTCAGTTGAATTGTTTACAACCAGTTGGAGTTATCAGCATACAACAATACAAAAACTTTATTAACGTGCCAAAACGTAGCTAGTCGAAGGGGAACATCTACTGATTGGTATAACTATAATCATAATAATAGAAAATCAAACTAGCTTTGAGTACTAGTTCAATGGCAATTTTTAACAACGACATTGAGAACAAAAGTTAAGAGCCAGGGTGTCTGTTTACGAAGCTTATCTGTAAATTGAGACTAACTGACTGTTAGTTTTTTTGAGCATTTGGTGAATTTTATTTCTTTTTTTATCAACAGAAGAAACACCAGTTTGCATTAAGCGTCATTTCGTACATTGGCATCTCCATTTCTATCGTGGCTTTGTCCATTTCATTTCTTACCTTCGCGTTCCTAAGGTGAGAATTGTTGCTAGCTTCTGAATCTCTGCGCGCGCCCTTGTCAGCTATTCACGGATCTCTGCACAGCTATGACATTATTATCTATTCCGCGTCGAGTCTTTCTCGAGTAAGGCAAGAGGCGTCTGTTAATTCTGTCGACTTGAAGTATTGTTCTCAGGATATGCCCTACATCATTCAAAAATTGGGAAAAAATTCTGACTGTTGAAAAACTTTGTCTTTCTTTACAGGTTTAGAAGCACTCGTCACCGTTATTTTGTCCACGCGAATTTAGCGCTTTCACTTGGTTTGGCGGAGACGTTGTTTCTGTTCGGCGTCACCAAGACAGCAAACAAGGTATTAATGCTGCATACATTAATATGCATACAAGGTGTGATGTATGCGTACAACGCTGTATGCCGTACTTTGAAAAATAACCCATCAGCATTATCCCAAATCAGTTTTCTAGAAATACGAGCAGTTAATACGTTCCCTCAAATATCTAAGGCGTTTTTATGTCAGTAGAAGGTGTCTATACTTTTCCCTCCGAAGTTTGGATAGCAAACTCGAGGATTTCAGAGCTTAAATTTGAGCATTTTGAGCAATAAAACCTCGTGCATCTGGAACTAAAACGGCTTCTGACGAACAGCATGTTTCTTCCACCATATGTATATTTATCACCAAAAATGATTGGGTTAAATTAGTTTTGTTTTTCAACTTCTACTGCAAAATCTGAGTTTAAGTTTTTCGGTATTTACTGACCACCGCTGATAAATAACTTAAATGATAACTCCCTTTCTTATAGATTGTCTGCAAAACAATCGCTATCACACTTCATTATCTCTTCCTGTCGTCGTTCTGTTGGATGGCACTTGAAGGAATCGTCCTTTATCTTTTACTCGTCAAAATCTTTCGGACCAAGACTCGGTCAGCGAGAGACAAAGCTGTGTTCATGCTGTGTGGTTGGGGTAAGCGTTCCATGTAATAAATCAAACTAAATTTCATTTTACACTCAATTAACCTCGCCCCTCGGTTGCAAATACCCTGAAACATTCCAGTAAGATTCGCTCGAACATTTGTTGACCGCGAAGGAGACGAGTACTTACTTGAAGTACAAGACCCTGAATATCCGTCATAATCAAATACCAAGAATTTCTGTGGTACTCGCTCAGTGCATTTTCCGAATGAAGGTAAGAAATTGCTTGCCTGAAGAGGATTGGGGTGGGGGGGGGGGGGTGGGACTGTTTGTTGTCTGTCTTAGAGGTGTAAATCACAGATTTTGGCCTCATTTAGAGTGTTCAGGAGAAAGCGTCACCGATTTTAGTTGTCGAGGAAAGAAAGGAAAACGCTTTCATTTCCTTTCCAAGTGGTAACTTTTGGGAGTGAAATAAAGCCCAGATTAGTTTTTTTTTGAAGGTTTAATTCAATCCTCCAAAGAGCATCTCGACCTTTCCCATTGGAGGGGAGGCAACTAATGGAATATGATAAGGTTGCTTCTTAACCTCATGTCTATTGAACTTGCACAGGTATCCCAGCTGTCATAGTTGGTGGGTCTGCTTTGTTATTCCACGAAGGCTACGGAACAGAAGAATTGTAAGTAAAATTTTTGTGAAGTCGTTGTCTTTCTAGAACACACCTGTCGTTGTACGATGGAACCAATAAATACAGCCATTGAACGTTTGTTTAACCTGGTGTTACTTTAGTCGGCAAACCGTTTGTACACCTGTCACTGTTTAAACTTTAAAAGTTTAAATTAAATACCACTAATTTCATATCTTACAGTTGCTGGTTATCGTTGGAGAGGCATTTTACCTGGGCGTTTGTAGGGCCAGTACTTCTCGTGTGTTTGGTAAGTAGGCATTTTGATCTTCTCTAAAACATCAATGGTGGATGTAAAAACCCAAAACAAGGAAACCGCGAGGGACATGTTATAACAGATAAAACAACCCAGAACAGCTTTGAAACTGGAAACACCGAAGTCGAGATGGGTAATTTCGGGGTTAGCATTACATGTTTTTCATCATATATTATAATTTTTTGAACAGTTTAACTTGATTTGCTTGGGCAAGACGTTTATGATCATGTCAAGTCGAGGAAGCATCAAGGACAGCGACACAAGCATTGAGAAAATAAGGTGAGACAGAGAACACGGCTATGGACACACAGAAGCGTCAGAGGCTGTAACAGCCCTAATTATAAACTCTTTCCCAGTGAGAGGAACACGGGATCATCTTTCTGTTGACGGAAAATTCCGTTTATAAGGTCCACATGGATATAAACCCTTCCCTATCCATTAGAATTGTATTCACAGAACATTGTACTATTAAATTTTTATAACAATCAAATCGATGCGCGCGCTCTGATTGGTCAATCAGCTATGGTTTATTGTGCCGGTACACTCGTGGGAAGATCGCGCGTCTTCTGAATTATTATATAAAAGCAATAGACCACAAGTTTCTATGGTTTATAGGCTGATAAACCATTTGGGAAGTTGGTGGAACACTCGCAGAATTCGTAAATCACTCGCTTGCGACTTGTGATTTGCAAATTCTACTCGTGTTGTACAAACATCCCGCGTGGTTTATCGGCCTACAAACCATAGAAACTTATGGTCTATGGTGTATACATGAAATAAGTAGCAGATAGAAACCTTGGATTAGGTTGGTTTATCATAAATAAACAATAGCCTCCATTTGGCGCGAAAACTTGCTCGGATATCTGTCCGCGGACATTATCTGTTCCGAGAAACGAACAGTTTATGTCCGCGGACAGATATCCGAGCATATTTTTGCGCCAAATGGAGACTATTGTGTTTATTATACTTTAAATCTTTTTCGCAACACACGCAGTTGCGTGTTGGAAAATTGGGGAATATTCTCGGACATTTCAGTTTTAGTTAGGGAATATTCGATCACGCGACGTGTTTAGACCAATCGCGAGCGAGCGAAAAGATTTGATAGATTACAATACGATATATTCCTACCCAGATGTGTGATCCCCCATTAATAACCTCAGTCAAAGATCTTTATGGTTTATACCAGAAAAAAAAATCTCATGGTTTATACCAGAAAAATATTTTTCAACGACTGAAGTCGATAAATCCATCAATTCTGTTCGTGTACAACAGGTACTGGTCCAAGGGTTGTGCGTTACTTTCCTGTCTTCTTGGCCTGACTTGGATTGTTGGAGTCTTTGTAGTCAACCAAGATACCATATTTATGGCCTACCTCTTTAACATATTTAACACACTACAGGTAGGTATTATTAGACATTTTACTGCAACAGTAATAACATGTTGTTGATATAATGATACACAGTTACACAGTATGTTATCCCATATAGCACCTTAACTTTAACATGAAGTTTAACTGACCACAAAGTGATTTTAAAAAGCTGACTTTTCGAGAGTCAGCCCTCCATGGACACGTCATGGCAGCATATTGGTGTTCGAAAACAGTAAAGCGGCGGCCATTTGGTGCACCAAACCAATCCTGTGGAGTTCAACTCTATTCTTCTGTAAAACTCTTCTTTAGTGTCAAAAAATTTACATGGCTGCTGGACATGTGAGTGCATACGGTCTGTTGGAGGAAGAACGATCAACATGTCAGCTCTTCAAGTTCGCCATGGCTGTTAATTTACTTAAATCAAAGTCTGGCTGAATGTTGGAAGACTTACGTTTTAGTTGCCCTTTATGCTAGTTATCCCCTGTCAGACGAAATCAAATATCCTGACTGAATGATAATTCGTCTTTTTTTATAGGGACTACTGATATTTCTCTTTCACTGTGTCGGGGATGAAAAGGTAAGACAACTCACATTCAGATATCAATTCGTCTATGCTTCGCAAAGTTTTCTATTGTCTTGTGCAATTTGCTTTCAGGAAGTTCGCTTTTCTTATAACTTTTATTAACACGTCAGTTAGAACGAAGAATAATTATGAACTCATTTTACAAAATTTGGTCACTATTTTCTTTCATTGCTTCTACAGGTGCGCGCAGAGTATTTACGCATAATGCGCTGTCAAACACGCTCACAGGCGTACGGCACAGCTCGCCCCTGGTGGAATAAATCAGATTCGTTTAGCCGTTCTAGAACGTGGGAAGAAAGACATGGGAAAAGCAGAAGAAGTACTTTACAATCAAATGTAGACTCTTCAAAGGTATGCAACACTTTGTTTGATTGGATATTTATTTTATCTATTTATTACAATTTAATGACAACAAATAAACAAAACCAGAGATGTCATGAGGATGGTACCTAAAAGAGTCACAGGCCCAATACTCAGACAGACTTCCTAAGTATAAATATAGGAAGAAATATTAAAATAATTCTATTCTGTAAGCCAACCAGTTTAGTTTGTAATCAATAAGAAGCTCCTAACGCCTCGCCGCTTAAGCGCTGATCTAACCATCGAATTCCGCGTGATGAGTGTTCGTTCCATCACACTTCTTCTTTAGAGTAAGTCTATATGTTTGTCTCAAAGGGTACCTTTGTAGCATTAATGATGCATGAAATCTTTGAAGCAAAGGTGAGCCAAACCTCTCTTTAAAAGTCAAGATGAACCTCTTTCTGGGGGCGAACAATTTTCAGCTTTTGAACATGGCGTTTTTGAAACAAAATGGGAGCCAATCAGTCCTTCAACAACTCACATAATGAAGGAACGAAGGTTAAAAGGAACTTCAACAGTGATTTATCTTTGTTTGGTTGCCAGCATCCAGCTTCTTTTAATCTTGTAGTACTAGACTAAAAGAATTTTTAAAATCATCGTCAAGATGGTATAATTTACTGTGTTTTCTAACGTATATAATGACAATTTCAGGCCACTCATACCTCCATTCAAAGAAGGACAAACATAGTGACTAACGTAGATGACGTCACGTTACGAGAAGGATTAAACCGACCAATGGAAATAATTCAGATGTATGGAACAGTAGGTGAGGGGAAAACTGGTTTGAAAACTTACTGTACACAGCCGTGATTTGCGAAAACTGGCGTCATTAAAATAAGTAATATGAGCACGATCATATCTAGGCTCAATTTGGTAGATTCCATGGTTTTGTGTAGGCAATCCGGCGCTGGAAAATACGAGGGGATTACAATCGTCTCGTGTAGCAGTGACAAATATGTCCTTATTTTCCACACATTCTCTGTAATGTTTCATGGAAAACTGAAGTTTCTTCTGTTTTTTCTTATACATAGTTGTCATGACCAATGCAATTTTGCAAAGGTTAGGTGCGGGGCTTGGTAGAGTCTC
>CBDDTI010000650.1:0-10175 GCA_965233585.1 bacterium | reverse complement strand
TCGACCATTTTTGGGGATTACCAGCTGATCTTAGCTTTAAAGTTCTTTGAGTAGGCACTCAAAGATTCTGATTGTTATTAATTAGTGGACATGTTTAAAATAATATGTTCTGTACACTAATTGATCAAGAACAGATACACTTTAACATTGCCCAATAATTGTTTGGCACCACAATCCAATGCAACAGTTATCTTGTTTACCTGTGTGTTATCTTCCACAGCTGCTTGCGAGTCTGACAAAAGTCTTTGAAGGTTTGCCAGCTTGTTTTCAAGCATTTGTTCTCTATAGAGTGCATCCTACAGAAACATGATGATTAATATTGGTTAGATAAATTCAATTTATGATCCAACACATGTGCATGGCATACACATGTATTGTAGACAGTTACAAACCTGTAAATATTGAGATAACTGCCACATTTCCTGAGCTTGGATGCCATTTTCATTCTGTTTTTAGAAGAGAAGAACCTAGGTTAACTATGATCTTGGAAAATGTAATGAAGAATACACTAACTCGGTGAAGATGGACACAGAGCTGCAATAGAACTTTCTCAGAGCAGATCATAACAAAAAAGCCTCTCCTCGAAACAATACCTGGATGCATTCTGTAAAATTCAATCTCTATCAAATTTCTTGAAACCAAAATGTTGTATTAGCACAGAGTAATTTGTTTAATTTTGGTGTAATTGGAAAAAAATGTTCAAAGAAGGAACAGTTTATCTAAATGCTATTTCTACTTTGGTAAAAATCTTGTCTATTAATAGTTTCATGTACAAGAACCTCTTTAATACTGAGTGTCATATTTAAAGCAATTCAACTGTTACATTTTTGACATTTTTAGCATACCAATGCAAACAAGCTTCTTGGAACACCACCTCTGCAAATGAAATGATAATGCCATAGTCACTGTACCGAGCTCCAAAATAAATTAAAGTTTAAGAGTGCTAAATGCATATTGTAACCAGTACACATGCAGAACATCAAGTTCTGTACATGTACTAAATAAGTTTTAGAAAACAGTCCTAAGAAAATACACATGCTGACTGGCTAAAAATTGGGTATAACACAATGGAGACACAGAACTAACACAAACTGTTGACATAATGATGATGTGAGCAAAGAGAATTCAAGTTTAGATTAATAATATTAATAATAATAATAATAATAATGATGATGATGATCCAAGTTAATAACAATAATAATAATAATCAAGGTTAACAAGTTTTCCTTTTTTGTCTTCCAGTGTTTTCTAAAAGAAATAGAAAACATGTTCTCCGTGTTTCTATTTAACAATTAGACTACGAGCCCAAGTTTTCTAAGAGCAGATAGTCAATGAGGCGCAGCCGAGTTGACTATTGCGCGTAGAGACGAGGGCGAGTAGTCTAATTGTTTTAGTATAAATTTACTGTAGTCTTATTGCATAAGAAAGAAAAAATGCCAAGTAATGCGTAGAAAAGAACTGTTTTATTACGTTACATGAGGTTCAAACGTTACGCGCGATGTGCACTGACGCGTAACTGCTGACTATCAGCAGATAGCAAACGGTAATATAGCCAATCAAATTCACGGATTCACAATAGACTACGGTAAATTTATACTAAAGAGTTATAGAAACACTTGTGAAAGTTTGGAAGAATTTGAGAAAGCTGTGGAAATATTTGCCTGCGGCTCACATTCATGTCCAATACACCCAAACTGAGTTGATTCATCTGAGGCACTTTACGATTGTACTCGATTCGCACGGAGTCACCTCTCGCAAATCGACTTCCGGCATGACGAATCAACAACAGGAGAAACAAATCATTTCAATTCGATCGAATAAACTCAAATCGACAACATTTTCAACCCACCCTGCAAAGCCCACCAGAAGTCAACATCCATGAAATAACGATACATGAACCTTCTTCATTCCTAAAACATGGCCACAAACTTCAGTCGATTTGTACGATTCCAGTAGATTCGATTGAATCAACTTGAATCTGGACCCTCAAAGTCCAGATCAACAATATTTTCCAAGTCTTGCGCAAATCAACTTCCGGCATGTCGAATCGACAGAAGGGGAAACGATTCGTGTCGATTCCATGGAATAGGGTTCATGAATCGATTTCCCGTTTGTCGAATCGCAACTACCAAAGACGAATCGACTCTAGTTGGGTGTATTGGACAACCCTCGCAGCTCATGTTCCCACAGCATTTTTAGTTCTCCCAAACTTCCACTCGTGTTTCTATAACTCAATAGAAACATGGTACATGTTTTCTATTTCTCAGATAACATACAGTAAATCTGAAGGTCAGAGATTAAAGAGCAATAATTGAAGGGGTGAGTGCAAAAGGGTGCTAAGTGACGATTTTGTGTGTGTGTGTGTTTTTTTTTCCCTCAAAAGTGCCTGAATTTTTGCATGTGGTTTTCAATTGAATAGAAAAACATCACCATGTATTTTTTTTCGCTGGTTTGCTCTTCGTTTTCGAGAAATAACGTTGCGAAAAACCTCCCGTTTTCTGCCGGCATCTTTTGTCGCACGAGAAACAAAAGAAGTCTTTTGTTTCGCTGAACAATGAAACCAGTGAAGCATCACTTTAACCGCCAGTTGATGGAGCCGAAACCAGTATTACAATCAAATAAATTAGCCTAGGTTGCTAACAGTTGCTTTGTTGGCGCAAGCGATCTACGCGCTGCTCTGCAGGCCACTCATTGTTTTTCTAGGGGGTTGGTTCGACACCACCTCAGGCCGAATGTTTTTCTTTTCGTGTTCTCTCTCCTCTTTTTTTTTTTTAAAACCAAAGCACCCTTTCCAAGAACCCGTGCTGGCGATACTGCAATTAGAAAACGTTTTCAAGTTCGTATTTAAGTTCGTATTTAAGGCCACCTGCCTTTTTCAAGTTGTAGATTTTGCTTTTAAAAACGCTGCCCTCTTAAATGCTCAAACTTCACTTTAAAAAAAGATCTTGAAGTTTATCGACGCGTGACGACATTTTAAAATCGTTCTATAAATCTTTGGAACTTTATTAATCGAAGGTAGATTTTGATGGGAACTGGTTTATTGTAGCAGCATCGATAGTACGGGCTGTTTTAATGTTTTGGTTTCAAAAAGAAGAGGAGAAATTAACAGGAAAAAAGGGCTAACGTCGTGTCGAACCGGTCTCACGATAAAATGTTTATTTTGACGACGCGCAGCCCATTATTCGTTTGTGCCAAGGAGACAAAATGACCAAATAACATTAATTTTATAAATACAATACTATCAGCTCGAGCAACTAGCGGTCGCTGATTTTATTTCATTGAATTCGCTTTTTGAAAACGCTAGACGCTAAAATGCTGAAACCTCACGTTAAAAAAAGACCTCGAAAAGTTTATCGAAAAACAAAGCATTCTCTGTTTTACATTACGTCCTAAAAGTTACCTTGCACTACCTTAACATCGCTTTAAGATTCATTCTGCGGCTTTATTACTCTGCCGCCTCCCAGCCCGGCGACTCTGCGGGGCTGCTCATTGGCAAGAAATGCCATAATCATCTTCTTTCAGTTCCCTTTTGTGGGAGGCCAAGGCCCCCCGATTGTCTGAACGAAGTCAACCTGCGGCAGATCCCTTTGGGTTTAGAGCTTCAAGAAGCTTAGTTCCCCAAAGAGCGTTCTGCCGTTTTAAACGTGGAAGAGGAGACGGAGGATGAGAATCACCTTCTTTTGGCTCATCCATGCTGAAATTTGAACTGCTTATAGAACAGTGTGAAGTACATACAGGATGTAGTCGCTAATACATATGGGAGTGTATTTCATGTAACGGTGCGCATTGCCGAATTAAGTGATTCAGGGTCTTTTTTGATATGAGCCCGGTGGGCCCGGTGACCAGGCTGGCTCGGTTACCAGGGCGAATTTTGTGATCAGTTCAATATATATGGGGAAATTCAGGACGCGTCCGGTAGTCCCGAGCGGGCAAGATAGCTCCATCTTGCCCGCTCGGCTAGCCAAATCACAGCGAAGGATTTGTTTCATCTTTCCCACTCACGGAGCAAGCCATATCATAAGGGAAATTTCTGCCCCTTCGACCGGGAATAAATTGAAGAAACAAACAAAAATGGTGGGGCATAAACTTGTATTTGTGCACTCTTGTAACTTTACTGATAAAGGTATAATCTGTATACCCTAATGCATAAATTACTGTTCTGTATTTTTCATATAACGGCACTCGTGATTGGCTCAAAATTGAGTGGCGTGACCAGTCATGCATGAAGCTCGAAGTCGTCGCTAAAAGTAAAGACAACAAAAACTCAGTCACGTTTTGGAGTTCCGTTCATGCCTTCGATTTACGTGAAACAAGACTGTTTGAGCGAGGTTCTTCAGCGCAAATTCTTTTTTTTTTTTTACTGTTTCTTTGTGATACCAGCTTAGCTTGTGAGATTTCCCTTTAATAGGAGAAAGACTGTAAATACAAACACTGAACCTTGCGATTGAAATTGCTTCCTTGTAACAGCGAGATATTAGCCACAGCTTTTCGATTTGCACAGAGTTCTTGAATTCAGAACACATATTTTCGTCGCAAATTGTTTACCACGAGGTTCCCCGATGAAGTTCGACGCAAGTACGCCGTCTGAAGCAGCCGTTGCTCCAAAGTCGCTCCAAAGTCGAACTTTATCGAGTTTGGTTCGGCACATGAGTGGAGCGGCATTTGGACCGGGCCTTAAATACGAACTTGAAAACAGTTAATTTTAGCAGCATCGACAGCACGGGTTCTGGGAAAGGGTCCTTTGTTTTTAAAAGAAGAGGAAAGATAACGAAAAAAAAAACGTCAATTGACGTGGCGTCGAACTATCCTTTAGCGAAATAGTCCTTGCTTACAGCGAAGCACGTTAATCGCTTGCGCCAACTGAGCAGCGTTAACAATGAGAGACGATTTTAAATATTTATTACACGCTTGTTTCGGTTCCATAACTACTTTATACCAATCGAAGGTGGCCTTAAATACGAACGTGAAAACGTTTTCTAATTGCAGTATCGCCAGCACGGGTTCTTGGAAAGGGTGCTTTGGTTTTAAAAAAAAAAAAAGAGGAGAGAGAACGTGAAAAGAAAAACATTCAGCCTGAGGTGGTGTCGAACCAACCCCCTAGAAAAACAATGAGTGGCCTGCAGAGCAGCGCGTAGATCGCTTGCGCCAACAAAGCAACTGTTAGCAACCTAGGCTAATTTATTTGATTGTAATACTGGTTTTGGCTCCATCAACTGGCAGTTAAAGTGATGCTTCACTGGTTTCATTGTTCAGTGAAACAAAAGACTCCTTTTGTTTCTCGTGCGACAAAAGATGCCGGCAGAAAACGGGAGGTTTTTCGCATACGTTATTTCTCGAAAACGAAGAGCAACCCAGTGAAAAAAAATACATGGTGATGTTTTTCTATACAATTGAAAACCACATGCAAAAATTCAGGCACTTTTGAGGGAAAAAAAAACACACACAAAATTGTCACTTAGCACCCTTTTGCACTCACCCCTTCAATTATGTTGTAAGGAGCCAGGGATGCCAGTAAGGGCCATAACCTGTAACACATGCTATGATGTTATACATGTAGGTGAACTTGCATATAGTTGATACAATTCACTCAAACGGTAACAAGTTTGTCTCAGGTGTGAAGATCAAGGCTACAGGTGAATCAAAACTTCACCACAACCTTGTGGTAGAAACCCTGATTGTTACATGTAAGTAACAATGGGTCACAAACATGCTTGGTTTCCAACATTATTTTACTTTGTTATTATACTTACTTTGTTGCCTCTTTTCCATCAGGAAGGAACAGGGTTACTGTGGCTACTATACAGCCATGGGTAACTGTATACCAGAAAATGTAAAAAATAGCACTTAGATAGGCACAATACCTACATGTGCAAACAGAAGCACAAGTGCTGTACAGTTGTTGAGCACAAGTAACTTGTCATTCTCAAATATTTAGAAGAGCAAACTAAGACTTGACCAGGGCAATCAAAATTTGAAAGCTACTCATTCCAAGGGCAAGCTAGAATTCAAGTTCTTTTTGCCCTATCTGAGAGTAAAGTGATCTACATATATGAGTGTCGTCATGTCCACCTGTGAGAGATTCCTTCCCTGAAAGTACTTGGTTCACAATACCTGATGGTTTTTTTGCCCTTTACCCTTATGCTCACAGGTTCAAAAAGATTTAAACTTTTGTATTTAAATGCAGTCCACAATGACAATGTAAATAATGGAGAAGCATTCTCAAGTCAAAATATTAAGAAAAAAATATTTTTGAGCCCCTGATGAGAGTCTAACCCATGACCATCCAGAATACCAGTTAGATCCTCTAACAACTGAGCTATGGGAGACTCATCGCGAGCAAGGTCATACAAAGGTCATGCAAAGCTTAACATGTTATGTATGAGCTCAGTGGTTTATTCTGGAAGGTCATAGGTTCAAATCCTGTGGGAGTCAGAAAATTCATTTTCTGAGTATTTTGACTTGAGAATACTTCTCTGTTGTTTACAATTTATCCAAGTTACCAATCCATTTATCATTTTTTTTACATCGACAACATACATGCACATTAGCTTGAAGTTAAAAGGGTAAACACACAATAGTCTAGTCTATTAGCTAGCAAACCTTTTTTCGAGTTTTCCACAACATCTACTCCAAACTGCACAATATCACCAGATTTAATCTCCTTAGGTTCACTCTCTTCTGAACCTTTACTGAGTCGCACATTATTAACAAAAGTTCCATTGCTACTTTTAGTGTCTTGTAAGAAAAACTAGAAAAGAAACATATAATTTATTATCTCTACAGTGCATCACATTGTCAAATCACAAAAGATCACTTGATAAGAAAAACAGCACAACAAGATACAGCTCCAGGTTCCTTAAACCAATTCAATGACAAACTTGAAATTATAGTCAAGTTCAGTCAAGTGTCTTTGCAAGAACAAAAGCTACACTGCACATGCATGCAAGTACAGAATTAGGAAATCAGATTCATTGTAAATTATATGTTCTCAGACCAAGCTGATGACTTCTTTTTTTTTAAATTGAGACTTGTTCAAAGTCTCAACTATTAATTGGATTAGTGTTTTCCTTCACATGATAGGCAGGTTGAAAAATTACTGAGAACTTGGGAGGATTTGTGGTGTTTGCATGAAGTTATGGCTCTGAGATTTGGCCTGAAAAATAATATTATGTACCTGCGATTTTGCTCTACACAGGGATCAATGTAAGTGTAGTAATGCAAGTGTCTCTAATATCATTTTTAATTGTAACATGCAAATCACATTCAAACAGAAGCATGGACACATGTCAATCTTTGCTGTCAAAATGGAATTTAGGGACAAACATCAGACATCTACTTAGCAAGGGGTTAATTAGGGGTTTTCTGATTTTTTTTAAACTATGTACCTGTACATGTATTACCACTTTACTCACCGGAAACAAGACTTCAGAACCAGCACCTTGTTTAATTAGGGGTTGATGGTTTTTTATTTTTTTAATATATAGATGTGTTACCATTTTGCACACCAGAAACAAGACTTCAGAACCAGTCGTTCAGAGAAAAGATAATGCTATCCATTAGATAAATTGTTAATAAATCTAGGGGATAACTGTTAATAATTAACAACTATTCACCGAAGTGGAGGTGGCTAGTGGTGGATATTTACTGAGCCGCGAAGCGGCGAGGTAAATATCCAACTCTAGCCACCGAAACTGAGGTGAATAGTTGTTTTAGTATATACTAAAACAGTGAGATCAAATACACCACAAAAAATTAATTTGGATGATTTCTTCACTTGTCACTGATGCAGACTGCGACGCCATTTTTCTGGCCGATTTGCTCGGAGGTAAATAGCACAGGATATTTGGAGTTTGATGAGCCAATCAGCGCGCACGTTTAACACTATCCACTGTTTTAGTATATACTAAAACAAATTATTCTCTCCACTGGATAGCAATTTTTCCAAAAGTTACATGTAGCATTATCCATTTTTTGAACAACCAGACACAATTTCAGTAGTTCTGTTTGCCTTTGCCAGCAAGATTGTATGCTCAAGATATAAAATTCTGATAAATTTTGAATGATGTCAAAAGGTGCTCAATTACATTCCTATCAGCAATACTATGAAAAACCAAAATTACAAACATTTTATCAAAGGTCACTCACATCTATACATTGTGTCATTAAAAATAGGGAAACATGAGAAACAGATGTGATTTTCACTCAAAATCATTTATTGCTAAAACTTATAAATTTTATGAATCTTTCAATCTTACTTCAAATTAAGAGTTTGGGCAACATATGATTGTACCAGGTTTTTAACAAGAGAAAACATACATGTTACAACTTGGACAAATACATGAAAAGTAAGACCACATGTACTTTTGAACAAAATGTGTCTAGTTTAAATTAACAGAAGGATTTCCGTTTGGCGGTTCAGACAGGTTTGTTGACACCTTTCATATTAACACTGTAGAAGGAAAAGGAAGCAAGGATTTCAACCAAATATGGCAAACCTTTTTCCAAGGTATTACCAATTGGTTGGACTAATCTCAGTGAAACTGAAATTCCTGAGGACGAACAAACACGAGCACAGAAGCGAGCGAGCCAATTCGTGCATGTCATATTATGCAAGCAGTTGAATCTTGTTATCACCTAAACTTAGGGCAAATTCCAAAACACCTAATCTGCCCATGTAGAGCCGGTTAATCTGACATTGTGTGCACATGATTAAGTTTGTTGATCCTTCCAAAATTAAAGGCGGAGTAACAACTGAGAAATTTTCAAACCTTTCGCTCGATCAAAGATCAATACTGCAGCAAGTCGTTTGCAACAAGAAGAAAAATGACCTCTACAAGTTTTGTTTCCGGAAAAATTTTCATAATAATTCATATAACAAGAGCCCTTGAAATGACGTTTGATTTACCATCTTCATCAACGCGGGACTCGCTTTAGCGACAAGCCTTCGTATCATCCCTTTTCAATGACAACACTGTCAGACGAACCTTCCTAAAAAGGTTTTGGCCCTTCATATAACAGCTGAAGGGCGCCAGATTCGATGTCATGGATTTTAAAAGATTTCTATTAACTTACCATTACATGAACGGACTTAACAGACATCACAAATAATTTTTTTGAGGTAAACATCACCTTTAAAATGAGCCATAGGGTCATACTAACCTTCCCATCTTCATACCACAAGATAGCATGGTTTCGGGACAAGACCTTGCAGTCAAAGATACAATTGTTTGTAGCGGGCCTACTTTTTGCTACCGAACGTCCTATCTTCACTGGTTCCGTCAAAGGAACTCTTCTCTCTTCAAAGGGATGAGAATTCGGCCGAGAAGTGAACACTGCCATCGCCATTTTACTGATTTCATGTTGTTCTTCGCGCCGACCAAAAAATTGTACGTGAGTTGACAACTAGTGCGCATGAGCATTGAGTTGAACGAGTCGAGTCGGCGGCTGTCACGTGAGTTTGAAATTCTTTCCCCTCCCTACTATGCTGAAATGGGACGTGATGTTGTCCCGGATGGCTTTGGCAGCAAAAGGAAAATCAAACGCAACGGTTGAACAAAGTGTAACCTCAAGAAAATACGTACCCTTTTCCACATCCTCAAAAGTGATATACTGAAGACAACAGAAATCTACTTTAATTAACCAGAAGCAAACAAAAAATTTCCAATGAAGAGAGAATCTCCACAGCGCCAAGACCCCCCGGTTTTCCGCCAATATTGTTTCGTAACCCCAAAATATCACTTTGCAACAAGATAACACTTCTTTCTATCATCTTGCTTTAAATCACAGATTTAACTTCCTGCAGTTGCTAAGCTCTTGCTCCTACGTACAGACGTGTACGTAGAAGTCCGATCCTCTGGGCTCGTCACGCAACCTTGCCTCCAGGAAACACGTCGTACATCACGCCCAAAAAGTGTTACAAACCCAGAGTCCTCCCTCCCTTTCGGTCGCTTACAATATGATTCGGATCCTGAGGCTATCACTCTGCACTTGTGTTCAGAAATGCAGGCTAATGAGATTCATGCTCTTTCTGAATAGGCATCACGAAGTGTCATCCTGGATTTTCATATCGCTTCATATTTGACAGAATTAAGTGCGTTTTAGGTGACTCTTTAGGAGAGAAGACACCTTGTCATGCTTATCATAAACAGCATAAATCTCATTAACCTGCATTTCTG
>CBDDTI010000649.1:2500-5000 GCA_965233585.1 bacterium | reverse complement strand
ACTCGTTTCACCTCTCTGATTGGTCGAAAACAAATCCGAAACGCTTTTTCATACAGCAAAATTTGATGCGAAAATCTCAGTATATATGAAATAAAAACCAGTTTGCTACAGTAAAGTTCCGTAGATGTTGATAAATTTTTAAAGCTCCTGTCGGTGAACTGACTCTTTCTCTTCAACGAACTCCAGGCCTATCACGGATAAACAAAGTTCTAAGTATTCAATTAGGGCTTCAGCAGTTTTAGAGAATTTCAAGTTTGCCCGTATCACAAAGCTCACCAATCTACGGGGAGAACTCTTAGATATTTAAAAACATTTTACTTTAATTCAGATCCTTTTTTATGAACTCCTATTTTTTTTAATAACTGGCCTGTAAAAAAAGTACATTACATTTGAGAACTCTTGGCAAGTTTTTTGGTCCATCCTTGCTTGCACTTGGTCTTTAAACAAATCAACTGGCGTGTACTGGTGTGAACTCCTGTCTGTCAAACTGTTTGTTTACAACAAATGGAATTAAGATCTGTATAACCACAGCAACAAACCGATGAGAGTGCCGGATCTTTAGTAGACCTGGATCAGTAGAAATTTTAGAATACAAAATATAGACGGCACACTGATCCCAACGGCGGATATGACCAAACGGAATAATGGACTAAAATATTTTAAACAAAATTGCCCTATATTTCGGTTTGTAATACAAACCTTCCTCAGGGGCTGAGTGGAAAAAAATATGTGAAAAGAAAAACGTTACAATAACAATTTAAATAAAAATGCGTAACAATGATTGGTAGGCTATAATTAAATATCCGACTCCATATCTTGCTACTCCAAAAATCTTATATACCTGATAGAATGTAAAAAAGTGCCTCCTTCAATACATCGGAGAGACCAAACGTCAACTCAGTGAACGCTTTGGGGAATACCGACGTTCTATCCTGAATCACCAACAACTCAACACAACCACACCAGTATCACTTCATTTTAACCAAGCTGGCCATTCTGTTAACGACGTCGGCCTAATCCCGATTGAACTCATACGTAGCAAACGTGACTCAGTAAGAAACGTTCGAGATGCTCATCCAATAAACAAAGCCAAAACATTACATCCATTTGGCATAAACAAAAGAGATGAAGCACGCTAGTGACATATCTGACACTTATTTAATCATAGCCTACCAATCATTGTTACGTATTTTTGTTTAAATTTTTATTAATGAGGCACTGCTGCTCTGCAGATTAATATACTAAAGCCACGCCCATACAAGGAGAGGGGAAGATCTAACAGTACAAGCAATGATAATTTCGCTGCTTGACCACACTAGAAGGAATCTTATATGGGTAACAACATTGCAGTCCCCCACCCCTACCCATGCTTGGTAGATGCAAGAAACAAATAAAAACACTGATCATAGTGGCGAAACATGGATGGCAGGGAAGACAGAGCCTATCTCCCCTAGAGTAGCAGCGTCTCTAGGGGAACCTATGTTAGGATGTAACATAGGATGGACCAGAAGAGGGGTGCCCTTCTGGGAGGTCAATAGGTCAGATGGTACGATGGCACTATCCTGGAGATATCCGGACCTATGACCAAGGGTGGCCAACATAGGATGGACCAGAAGAGGGGTGCCCTTCTGGGAGGTAAAGGTCAGATGGTACGATGGCACCATCCTAGAGAGATCCGGACCTATTACCACGGGTGGCCATAGCACTTACTGTGGGGCAAAGGGCAGCCTAGGTTGCACTTCCCTGCCACCAAAAACCTTTATTGACTAAGCAGCTATGGTTTACACACAATATAGGAAATAGAAAAATAGCAGTAAATAAACTGATAAGGTTTGCCAAATTAAAATGGTGGAAAATCACTGGGACCTTCGTCGTATGATTAACCATATTGTAGACAATTATGTTACATTGCAATTGGACATTGACCTAAGGTTATTGCACAATAGCTAATATGGGGAGGATATTAACCATATGGTAAACGATTATGTTACCCTGGACATTGACCTAAGGCTAATAGGGGAAAGATAAGAGAACTGGTGACAACTTAAGACGACAGCTATGATGTAGACCGCAGAGCTCATTAACCACAGTTTAAATACTTAAACTTCTAATTATAACGTTTTTCTTTTCACATATTTTTTTCTACTCAGCCCGTCAGGAAGGTTTGTATTGCAAACCGAAATATAGGGCAATTTTGTCTAAAATATATTAGTCCATTATTCCGTTTTATTTAAGTTTGGTCATATCCGCCGTGGGGATCAGTGTGCCGTCTATATTTTGTTTGTTTACAGTTGGCTTCATTTCCTGTGATCGAGTATCTCGTTTGAATCTCCTCATACAGAAAAGAAGTCATATTTGAAATATGAAATATGCTATAGTTTAGTGAAGTTTGCCTGGGTTAAAATGTTCTCGGTCTATTTATTGGAACAACAAGCAGGGTTTACACATCAAGCTATAGTTGCCAATGTATGGTCAATCTAACAAGGATGAGATAACCATT
>CBDDTI010000648.1:15000-18195 GCA_965233585.1 bacterium | reverse complement strand
AAAATGCTCCTGAGGGGGTATATGACGAAAAGAGCTGAGAAATGGCCTACAATTGGCTGATGATGACATCATCCGCGGAGGTTTGGATATAATTACAGACAAAACGAAAAAAAAAAACCGAAGGCAGAGCAAGAAACCGCCCAGCCTACGGCTGCGCGGTTTAATAAGAGTCGGATTTCTCTTGGTTGGCCCGGTTTGTTTCGGCAGAACCCATTTTTGGGAATCTTTCAGGACTCGCGGCGGGCGGCTCGCAGGCTCGCAAAACAGCCTCCTTGTGCCTTGAAATATAATATTTATAACTACTGTTTCTGTTATATTAATCAATCCTATATCTCTCAACTTAGTATAGGATAAAAAGTGCAGTCATTTTCACTCCTAAAATGAATTAGAAGCCTCGATCAAGCAAAAGATTTAATTCTATTCGCACGATATTGCATAACTTTTAACTCAACTCTTCAATTCAGAACACGACCTGTTTGAACCCTTGCGTGATCTTTTTTTTTTTCTTTTTGGTTTTAATAACGCATACTTTAAATAAAGCCGATACAGTCAAAACAGTTCAGATACCGCGACGGCTGATTAGTTTGTGGTTTGCAAAAGACAACGCCATCAAACGACTATAATGCAGAATCGACTTGAGAGAGGAAGGGGAAGATGTATTAACAAGTCAAAATGATGACTCAAAAGTAAAAATAAAGGCTTTTTTATTGGAAATGATACCGATAGTGTGTTTAAGTAAGAAAATGAACTGTTTAACAGGCATAAACAAAGGGGTAGCGAATGGTAAATGCGAGACTTTGCGAGACCGCGAGACTAGCGTTTTTCTTTGCGAGCCCGAGACATTTTGACTTTTTACATTGCGAGACCGAGACTTCAAAGTGTTTGGATTGCGAGCGCGAGACGTTCAGACTCTTAAAATTCGACCCCCAGATTTGGTTGAGAGCTATGAGAATTAGCTAGAATGAGATTGTACATGCTAAAGTCTTACAAAAGAGCCTTTTGTTGTAAACCATTGTGCGGGACATTAGATCTGAAAATCTGTCAACAGTCAATAAACTCTATTTTCCTGGCCATGACCTAATTTCCGGTCAAGAGGTTGCGCTTGGTCGTTTCCCTTTGATTTTTTGACTGACGCGCTGTCACTTACAACTCCAATAAGCGCGGCCGTGTTTGATCTCAGTTGAGGTGGAAACGTTCATCGAAATGGGGAAAAAGTCTTCATCTTCTCAGCGGAAGCGAAAGCACGAATCACGTAAGTACTCTATGAATGTTTGTATTTGTCAATTTGCCGACAATTCGCTAATAGTCTATCAGTAAAACTTCAATCTCGGCCTTGCGAAAACAACCACGCAACGCTTGACCAGTTAGGTCTCGCGGTTCACCATTCATCCAGCTTCGCTTCCATTACTATAAGTTCTACAAGTCTATAAAAGGTTCAGGCGCAAGTTGTATTGATGGTGGTTCTAGCTGAGATTGTCTGCTCAAGATGGCAAAAGCTGGCAAAACAGGTCAAAATTTTAAAACTACAATACACTCGACCGCTTTCGATCGCGTTAAAAGCGGGGAAATCAAAACCACAGGAAATGGAAGTTTATATTCAAAAGATTATTTTTTTCTGGAAAACAAAGTTAATTCAAATTAAGTATTTGATTAAGAGTCCATTAAGCATAGTATTTGCCTTATTTATTTGCTTATTTCAATGTAATTGACATGGAACAAACCGAGGAATGTACAAAAAATTGACATAAAAACGCCATAACGGCGTATAATGTAAGAAAGCCTTACAAACAAACACAACTATGAGCTTTGAGAGTGCGCAGATCGAAAATAGCAACACATGATTGGCTATTCTCCTCCCCGAGAGAGCCACTAGGGAAATTTAAGAAAACCACCACGGCAACGGCAACGTCGCTAAGACATACTTGTCAGGGCAAAACTTTAAGGTGATTTCTCAGGACTAAAAGTTGCCGATGAAGTTTTTTGAAACTTTCCCTGACTGTTTTCTACCAAGCACTGTTTCGAAGAAAAAATCAATAAAAAAGAATAGGTCAACATGCTCGCTTAAGAGATCTGATGGGCCAATCTTAACAAGGTAACACATCTTTAAGAAATTACGCATATCACAAATTACAAAAAAAGGTAATTTATTTAAGTACTCTGACTTGTGAAAAAAAAAAAAAAAACTTGACAGGTAGAAAGTGCCAATGGTATATGAAAACAATATCATAAAAAATATCACACAATTTAAAACGACGTGGACGTAAAGCATTCGTATAGTTGTGGTCATACTTTGCATCCCAGAGTAACGGTTTGTGCACGCTTTCACCTTTATCTTTTTTCCTTCCGATAATTTTTTAAATATCTTTAAATCAAAGAGGAAAACATGTACACTATTATTAAGCAATAAAAAATATAGGTTACCATGCTTGTTTAAAAGAAAACGAGCATTTAGTTCGCTATCGCGCTTTAGCTTGAGGGAAATTTCTTTCGTTGTGTAGGTGCACGAGCTCATTTGCGCGCGCTAATGACGCGAAAAATCGTGCGAAGTAGGGATGCACAATCCAATACTGTGAAATCACCTCAAAGGCTTACGTACCGCTACCGTAAAACCACATTGGAGAGTCTGTGTTGGCCTTTCTATGACTTTTTCAAGCTTATAGCTAGCTATCTATAGCTGTTTGGTTAAAAGACGTTAACGCTCAGTCTCAGAAATCACCCGATTTGATGAATTGAGAACAGAGAACAATCAAAACTTATTAAAACGCTTCCATAGATTTTCATCGAACAAATTACATGATGAGTGATGGAAAAATCTTATTCGATTGTCTCTATACGAGGCACTGTTAGGTGAGTAATGGAAACCTGTTTGTTTTACTGGGAATCCTTGTGCTTTTACATAGGGGGCAACAGATAAGTTCTCCGATTTCGTGGGTTTCATCATGAGCTATCCTGGGTTATGTGGGTTTCTTGATTCCCCTTTTAGCTCCTCAGGCCAGCTTCTGTGTACTAGCTGGAACTGGAAATTCCACTATTGTATTCTAGAACAACTAAAATAACCGCTTTTTTTCTGGCGCCAAATGATGTTGCGGTAAGTTTTCTAGCTTTTTGTGGAATTAAGACAATTTAGGCGAAGTTAGGATTGACTTTTCCCTTAGTCTTGCAAAAAATCGAGACTCCGAGACACCTTCGTATAAA
>CBDDTI010000648.1:0-10000 GCA_965233585.1 bacterium | reverse complement strand
CGCGGACCGGATCACGAACCGGATCACGGATCGGGTCACAGAAGAAAAAAAATTTAAAAAAAAAGAAATCGGTTATGAAATAGTAAAAAAATAAAATTAAAATGGAAAACTAAAATATGTTAAATGAAAATAGAAATGTTGCGTTACAAGCCAAAGCAAAGTTCGCAAGACATAATACCTTACCTGGTATGGTAAGCTCAAATGTGCCAAAAAGCGGAATTTGAAAAGCGCTGCCAGCTTAAATGAGAAGAAATCAACCCTCGGTAACAAAGGAAAGCGCCCAAAAAGGAAACGATATCAAGTCAACCATCATCCGCTACTCTCTCGAAAAAAAAGAACAGCGCCGCAACTCGCAAGTATAAACATAAATGGCTGAAGGACACTAAGGCTTTTAAGTGCTACGGCTGCAACTCTGCCATTCGAGTTCCAGGCGGAATTCCTGATCCGCCACTAATGAGTATTAGTCATTTATGAAGTTCATTTCGGGCCCACGCATTACCATCTACGTGCTGCATGCATTAGCGCCAAGAATCCCGAACTTCAAGCAAGTAGTGACATGCTCATTACAGAGAATGATTAAAGTTCATTTAAATACTTTTAACATACATTGTTTATTTAACATTGTACTCCCTCTGATAATTTTAGTTACTTTGGGGCACCTACTCGATTAGTTTCATAAGCTATTTAGGTGTCCAAAACTCCTCACAATCAACCTTCTATTAAAACTGTTTGTTTTCCATTTAAGCTTTTTCTTTTCCCTTCAACACTCCACTTTTTAATCACAATTGTAAATATTTCATTACTGCTCTTTATCATCTTATATATGTTAATTGTATATATTTAAATGTATTCTATTTTTATTTTTCTACACTGTAAAAATGTTTGTGAGAGTTTAAATTAAAATTGAATTGAATTGAATTGAGGCACATCAGCGCCTAATATACGAAGAATTTAACAACAGGCAGATGTAGTTCTATTTGCACGTTGCATTGTGTATAGCTTGCGTGAACCTCTCATTCTTGTTTGTGAAATTGTTAATATCATTAACAAATTTCCGGTTACATTTTCGTGTCATATGTGAGCGTACAGTTGGTGTTACAGTTAATGAGAACTCTTACGTACGAAAGCTGAAGGATTTTATTTAAAGGAGCTACGTCACGGTTTGCGCATCTTGAAAAAAGTAGCCTAGTTTTTTCAAGTTCGTAATTTGCAATCCTTGTTAATCTTTGTCATTCTTAGCGATCCTTATTCCACTTTGATTTGTTTTTGCCTCAAGTGTTTTCTACCCCATCCTCGGAGACCCAGGGGCAGTTAGTGGGGGGTGGGGGGGGGGGGGGGGGGGCAAGAAAACGTCTAAACGAGCGAGAAAAAAATTCGTGCGAGGAAAAGTCAAGAACGCGAATAAGACCCAGAACACGATCATTTCAAGGTTTTATTCAATTTAAGGGCAACTCTTTACAACCCTCAAAATGACTTAATATCGTGACGTAACTCCTAAAATGTTATAAAAATTCTTTTTCTTTGGCCATCGTAGCTTAATAAGAAATAACACACAAACTGCAGTGACAAACATGACAAGAAACCGCATGTTGGAAAACAAAATTATTTAACTTGACGTTTCGTATGTTTCGACATACATCTTCAGAAGTGACCGTTTATAATACTAGTAAGAACTAAATTTTAAATTTAAAATAAGTAACTTATTAACAATAACAATGATGAAAGGTGAGAAAAATTTGCATTAAAAAATGCAAACTAATACAGATAAAGCTTTTCGCTGCTGACAGTATCGTTTAAGGTAGGTTTGAGTTCTTGGATTAGCAGAGTCTCCTTTATCTTGCAATGCGTATCAGACCGACCTTTTGCTAAGATCTCAAAATGGTCCCATTTTAAGTTGTGACCGGTTGACGTGACGTGGTCAGTGATAGCAGATGCATGACAGGAACTTGCAATACCTTTAAAATGTTCAGTTTTTCTGTCATGCAATCTACGTTTCGTTTTTCCAATGTAGAAATCCTGGCAGTCCCAACAACTAGCCTTATATACAACTTTTGACATTTGAGAGCGGTTTATCAAATCTTTGTAGGGAAAAAAGGGCTTGATGCGACGAGCGCTTTGGAAAATCACCCTTAAATCAATACAGCCGTAAAATTTATTGATGCAGGTCTTAAGCTGCTTGGTAACAATTTTGCTTTGTACCCCTAAATAAGGTAGAACTAAGATTGTTTCTTTTTTGGGAACTGTGGTGGTTGGATTTTTCGGTTTGTTTTGCTGTCTGTTCAAAACATCATTGATGTTGTAATTGACAACACCAGCAGGATAACCATTCTGTAACAACAACTTCCTCAGTTCGTCAAGACAAGATCGCAAAAGAGAAGGTGACGAACAGATGCGGAAACAACGAAAAGTGAGTGTGCGGATGAGGTTTATTTTGTATTTCCTAGGTGTGAAGGAGTCCCATTTTGTGTACAGGCCGGTAAAGGTCTTCTTTCGGTAAACAGATGTTGAGAAAGTGTGATTGTGCCGTTTGATGAGAATGTCCAAAAAAGGGATTGTACTGTTCTCTTCGAACTCAACGGTGAATTTGATATTTGCGTGACAGTTATTGAGGTAGTGCAAAAACCGTACAATCCCTTTTTTGGACATTCTCATCAAACGGCACAACGGTCACTTCTGAAGATGTATGTCGAAACATACGAAACGTCAAGTTAAATAATTTTGTTTTCCAACATGCGGTTTCTTGTCATGTTTGTCACTGCAGTTTGTGTGTTATTTCCTAAAATGTTGTTTGTTCCCCTAAAATGGTGCGTTATCGTTCAGACTATCCACGCTATTCCTACCAATTTTGTAAAACAGCTACATTTCTTTGAAATACAAATCATTTGTTTCGTTTTATTCCACTGCAAAACATCGTATTCCAAACTCACTTCTTGTACTTGTTTCAAAAACGGAAGTTGGTTGAAATCATCAGGTGTTTAATTTGTTTGGTGTGTTTTAGTTTTTTGCTTTTCGATTCATATGTTCGTCCTATTATTTACCATGTTGACTTGTTTTATGACAGGTTACCTTTGTTATTATAAATTAAAGGAATAAAGGAACATCACACCTGGATTAAATAAAACGTTCTGCATGACACAATAGTTACTCTAGTGCGCTTTTCTTAACAAAATTAGTTTGGAATTTTCAATCTTGAATTTTGAATTTTGAAATTTTTTCCTTGATCCGGTCCGTGGTCCGATCCGTGGTCCGGTCCGCGGTCCGGTCCGTGGTCCGGTCCGTGATCCGGTCCAAGTTTTGTCGACGCCGGGGTTGCGTTGAGCTACTTCCTTGGCAAGGGCCAACTCGTGTCGAACCTCTGGCCAACGAAATGGAGCCATCCTAGGTTTATTTTTCCATTTAGAAATAGAAGAAATATCAAGCAGTGAAAATAAAAGAAATTTACGATAACACTGGGTTATTTAGCGGCAAAGAGCAACACATTTTTACATTAGTTCTTCTTGCAAATGTACAGCCGCCATTTTGAATCAGCAGTCACGAATGGCACCTGTTTTCAAGATGCAATAGGATTTATCAAATTTAGCATTTCGCCCGAATTTCTGCTTCTGTTAATGCATAAAGACTTGCACTGTAAGATTTTTGTATCATTACGTGGAATAAAACAAGAATTGTACGCTAAAAGCTTTCAGGTAAATGGCATACGTGAAAACCTACCTCCTGACGTTCAAAACGCACGTTGTAAACTTCAAACGTGACGTGAAGGACTTGTCACGTGACCTCCAGCGGTTCGAGGTTAGCGGTAAACTCGGATCTAAAACTCTCTATTCTGTTTAGTCAACACGTTATCAGTTCATGTGCATAAAACGAACTTTAAGTCAGGAGACGAACTAAGTATTGTCAGTTTTACGTTAGGGAATCTGAACTTCTGCCCACCATTATGATCTCATACACTAAAGGAGTCAATCAAAGACTAGGGAATTTGTTTCAAGTATTATATAAACACTTTGTGCAAAATAATTATACAACTGGGTAGCTTTTACAGGACAAAGAGAAACTCCTGAATGCCGGAACCAAGAACCTGATTATACTAAAATTTTTAAAACCGACACCTGAGAGTGTTTTTAACTGCATCATATTTTAGCCTGTCGTTTACTTCAGTATAGTGCAAAGTACACAATATGTTTAGTTTATCACGTACCCCCCCCCCCCCCGCCCCCTGCTTGTTGTTGTCAAATAAATTTGCTTCTCAATTTTAATTTCATATATGTCTATGTCAAATAAGGCTCTAAAAGTCCACCAGTCAAACAAACTATAATATTAGGTACGAAATAAATTGATTATGTGACTCCGAAGGTATGAAATACGAGTACAATATGCTAATAATACGAATTCTAGACAACTGATATAAAACTGAACATCGGCCCTCTTATCGGCGCCCGCTGAGTTCGGAAATCGATTAAGACCGATGAATCAGAGGTTAATTTTTCAGCTGCTCGAAAAGGTATTTCAAGATAAAACATATGTAACGCATAAGTTATGTGGCGAAAATATCTCTGAGAAATAGGTATTAGTTGATAGATAAACAAGGTCAACAGGATTCACGTTTTTTTTTTTACTAGCTGTGATGCGAACCGACAGCTGTTCCCCTTTGTAGTAATTCTTGTAGCTAGTACTGCTCCTATTGTGGTCGTTTGTAGAAACCGAAGAATGTCAAAATTAAGCAGTTTGATTTCATTCGAAAACCATTTTTTTGCTGATAACTATTACCCTATCATTCTAAAACCACTGCAACGTGATTATCCTTCAATGGGGTTTGTTAATGCGATCAATATAATGGCCGCCAAATCCAACGAGGGGTGAAAGTGTGAGCCATTATTAACTTTGTTAAGGGCGCGCGCATCACAGGTCTATTACCTTTTTGAGCAAAAAGAAAATTATAAACAAATCGATGAAAAAGAAAAATAAAGATGTTATTTCGCCATGATTGTGATAGTGGTCAATGCCATTGCTGGGCTATATTTGGCCACTAAAAACACGACAGTTACATAACGCTACCTATTTTTATGTTTGTTTTGTCTGCATCGCTTTCATATTTAGTCTAGGCACATGCAATCAGTCGGCACGCGCCTTATGCAAAACATTTGAATTTCCATTCAATTTGTTCAGTGGCGGAGGCACCCTAATCATCGATTGCACTTGGGTGAGCACTAGAGAGACTAGTATTATGAAGGTATTCAGCAAATTAGAACCCTCTCTTTATGTGTATATCAAATGGAATCTCGTATCGGATGTCGAGGTCATCTTTCACATTGAGTTATAAGTTTTCAAATTCGTTTTCAAAGAGCGAAATGACCGCTTTGTTAAACTCTTAATAATTTTAGTGTTAATTAGTTTCCGGCTTAACCACCCAGGTGAATGACCGTTGTGTGCTCAAATATTTTAGCTTTGTTTTGTTTGTTTCCTCTGGATTGAGAGAAATAAAATAAGTAAGATAGACTTTGTAGATGTTTGGATTTGTAGCTTATTCAGGCATTATATATGCATTCTTTATATCAACAACAGACAATTTTCTTCCATCAGCACAAAAATATGTATTTTAACAAAAGAGGAACCTGGTCAAAGAACCTAAATAACTTAATTTGCCAGGAAACAGCAATATATTTAAGAATCTTTTGCTTAGCTGGTTTTTAATGGGTAATCTTAATGTGGGAAGATACCACATTGTATGTAAATTTTAATACAAAGATCCAACGACACAAGTTGACTACGAAGGAGAGCCACTTTCAACTTCGGAATCTATCTCTTCCCATCAATAACTACAGAAGAACGAGTGACTATCGCCGGAAAGTTAGGCAAATTTAAATGCGTTGCAATATAGAAATGTTTTCTGGTTCTTGTTCAACTCGCAAATATGTTAAGTCTTCCTTTAACCTTTGGGTCGCAGCTTTTGTTTGAAGACGTCAAATTAAAACTGGGCTATTTAGGTCTATTTACGATTCCACTCAATTCTTCTACGGTACGTGCGTGTACGCAGACACGAGGAACCAGCAAATCCCTTGTTTCAGCTATTTTTTCCACAAAGTCACGTGCATGCTTAAATTTGGTGACAACCCAAGTTAATAATCCTAAAGCAAGAGTCTTCTTTTGAAACGCAGTGGACGTATGAATAAAGGCAAATTACACAAAGCATTTCGCTGCATTTGTGCATTGACCTTTTATTGACACACATGCCACTAAATACAGGAATTGTGCCCTATAACAGAGCTAACCATTCCCAGACACGAAGGGACGCCATGGCGTTGATGCCACGAAAGTCTCGTTGCCGAATGATAACATCACGAAATATTTTGATATATTGCTTTTAATCGCAATGCATTGTGGGAAGACTTTCATCCCTCCTCTGTCAGCTTCCCTTAATTTCGTGTAGACTTTTAAAGGGATACTCTACACCTCAGAACAACATTTTAAAAACAGATAGCTTATAACCCAAATAAGAGATATTAAGCAGTTATAAGCGGTCAATCTTCGTATTTTTTGTGTAAACGGGGAACATTTCTTGACTTCCTGTTCGACCTTTGGATCAGAGCTCAAAAACCGGAAGTGACGTAGAAAGGAGAACTCGCAAAACCTCTTCAATAGTAATTATACTGAGGAAGATCGGCTGTGCTACGAAAAAGCTCTTTGTGTCGCGTGTAGTGCTAAAATATAGTGCAGGCCTTACGCTTACAATAACATTGAAAACCTTGTTTCTCTCTGTGAGTAATTTTAGCTTTAAATTCTTCACATAAATGATTGTACTTCAACATCATTTGAGCTATAATAAAGTAGGTGCGACAATCTCTAAAATTACAGCTATGTTGTTATCTAGTGAGGAAACTTCAAAGATTCTTTGCACCAATGATCTCGTGTATAAGTTCGCTTTCGTATTTCAAGAAGTCACTTTGAGCAATAAAGTGTAATAGGGTTTATTACACAGCAGTTGAGCTGTGTGCCATATTCTGTGTGTATTTTTATTTAGACCAGCTCACGCAAACAGTCCTATGCGACCGCAGCCCCGCCGAGCGCATATTATAATGCCACATCGATGTATAGCTGATGGATGTTCTAACACTCGCAAAGATGGAGTAAGCCTGTACAAATGGCCTGAAGACGCCCACTTTGCAAAGCTATGGACGAATGCCGTAAAGAACACCCATTCTGATGTTTTTAACCCTTTGACTAGCCAACTTTATAGTGCTCACTTCATTGAAGAGTCCTTTGAAGAACAGTCGGTGATAGCGAAATCTCTGGGCTAAAATATTTTTGAAACCCAATGCTGTTCCTACAATTTTTAAAAATGGTCCTCCACCGACAAGAAGCTAAAACGACATGACAAAAACATAATAATTATCTCAAGACGCTGGCGGCGACATACCGTCAAAACACGCGCAGTAGCCGCTTGGAGCTTAGTTATTTATTACAGATTTATTGGACTTATAGAAAACGAGAAGCTGCCAGGGTATGTTAAGGAGGGAATTAAAGCTTGTGTTAACCAATTTAAAGTGAGGAAACACGTTCAGAAAATTAGAATAATACTTACTTGTGTTATTTTCCCGGAACATGAGAGGGAGGAATTGCAGTCAACTTCCGGTGAAAATAAGAGCAGTTGACAATGAATACAGAGGAAACATTGCCTGTAGTCGTAGAGGTCGCTACCCAAACCCAGAAATTATACAGGGGAAAACGTTTCTGTACAATTTCGAAGCAGCCGCACTGCTAAAGGCAAGTTTCGTTTCTCTACTCGTGATGCGTGATAGACAAACTTCCATCACGCCGGCATATCATCATGACAAGTTTCCCTTGTATATCATCCAGTCAGAGGAAAAATAACTCTGCGCTGAAATATCTTGAAATCTATCTGAAATATCTTTCTCACACTGGTACCACGTCGTTTAACTAAAGAACCCAGCGATTCAAACTAACGGCGTCAATCCCTGGATGCTGTGTTATGCAAATGTTGGTTTCGGCCAGTCTTTCTGATCTGCCCCTCAACAGCTTCATTGTTTTTGGCCACGACACAGTCAATTTCGGCAACACAGAAGCACTCAAGCTCTACAGCTCGAACGTCCACTCTTACACCTACAATTTCCAATCGAGATGTGATCTTTTGACCTAAATGCGTATAAACGCACAAACACATTCCAGCCAACAAATATTTCACACATCGATATTGTGGACGATGTCTGCACACGAAAATACACGTAAAACAATTCCATCACAAAGACTATGACAAGAAAACTTTGTTGTTATCTTGACTTCATTTATTCGCTTAACAAATCAAGTTACAAATGTGCGGGCTGTAAAGAGAACTCGCCACAAGAAGTACATTGATCGCTTACCACTCTGTGTTTTGCGGTCGTTCGAATTGTTCTTCATCGGACTCAATTGTGGAGTCAGGTGTCTGAGCCAGCCTCGCTGTCGTAAGGCTCAAAGAGATACAGCTGCATTCCTTGACAGTCTTGCCATGATTTGTCTTCTGTAGAATGTTCTTACGACGAAACAGAACAAGAACTACACGAGTACCCCTATTTTCTTCAACTAACTTTGTAATAAACACGCAATGAAGTTCTCCTTTCTACGTCATTGATCACGTGCCTAAAAAGTCGTCAGTTTCACTTCCGGTCTTCGAATTGGGCGAAAATTCGCTTTTCCAGTGCAGTTTTCAGCCGTTAATTTTTTTCTCCCGTTTTTGTACCTCATACGTTTTTATAGTGCATATGCTACATTTTAAGCAAAAGTCAATATATGGTGTGGAGTATCCCTTTAAAATGTCCATTTTCAGTGTACTGTTTATTGATAGCTTTCTTTCATTACCCCTTCAGGTATCCATATCGAAAGTTATTTTGCTTACAAAAGCCAACATATCAAGATTAAACCTTTGGTTATAGTGCAGGTTGCACAGGAGCTGGCACACTTTCGCAAACTCACGTTTATCGGCCTGAATGTTCGGCGCTGGTTGCCGGGTGGAGCCATTTTACGTTAGCAAGTCAATATATAACTAGTTACTTGTGGGTTACTTCCAGAATAAATAGTTCAGGGGTTTGTTTCATCAAATGACAAATCTCGAAAGAAAACACTTAATATATCAAAACACTGAACTATTCGAGAGTCATTATTTAAGTTTAAGAAAAGAATATTGCTCCAAATAAATAAACTACTATTTTCTAATTAAAATTTCTTAAATTACTGCCATTTTGATTGCACGAAGGGAGTAATGCATCTTGTTTTAAAATAGGCAGTCGATGACTGCATGTGGCTTACTGCGCCTGTTAGTACGTATTTAAACGCCCTGAAACAACCACACTAGAAATTACTCACACCTAAAGATAAGTGCCAGCACTCTCTGTGATGAACGAAACAAATATATTTTGGCACAAAGCTTGTAGAAAATTACATAAGATTTTGATCAAAAATAAGACACAAACAGCAGTGATAAACATATTGAACTTGCACATTTTGATTATGACTTGACGTTTCGTATGTACTCTACATACATTTTCAAAAGTAACCGTTGAAATTTAAAACAGCTATTTATATATACATATATTACAAAGGTGAGGGGACTGGAACCTAGATTAAGCAAATACTTAACAGTAAAATAAAACAGAACAGATTAATAAAGCATCAGCTTTTCACTTCCGACGTTGACATTGAAAGCTGGCTCAAGTTCTTGAATATATAAGGTCTCTTTTATTTTACAATGATAGTCTGTTTTGCCCTTCGCTAAAATATCAAAATGATCCCACTTGATGTTGTGTCCAGTGGCCTTGACGTGGTCAGCAATGGCTGAAGTATTGTCATTTTTAGCGAGGGCCTTAAAATGTTCGGTTTTTCTATCGTGAAGCCGCCGTTTAGTTTTACCGATATAAAAATTATTACAATCCCAGCAATTTGCTCTGTAAATAACTCTGGATTGTTGTGAACGATTAATACGGTCCTTGTAAGGAAAGAAAGATTTTATGCA
>CBDDTI010000647.1:0-12500 GCA_965233585.1 bacterium | reverse complement strand
CACTCAGTTTAACACTGCGAACAGTTTTCCGTAAAGAGTTTCAGGAAAGATCAAAACTTTCTGTCTCTGCTCTCTATAGAGTCACATTCTTGGCCGAAAATTTTCTAAGTCTTTGAAACACATGTGCGTTTCAAAGACTTAGAAAATTTTCGGCCAAGAATGTGACTCTATAGAGAGCAGATACAGAAAGTTTTGATCTTTCCTGAAACTCTTTACGGAAAACTGTTCGCAGTGTTAAACTGAGTGCACACGCCAAGTTTGACGCTCTAAAACCGTGGTTAAAGTGAAAAATTTATCGCCAAAAAATAGTGTCGTAAGTAAAGTTGTATGGCGCTCTATGGAACTGCTAATTGCAAAGTGAGTGAGGCGACTCAAAATCCGCCAATAAAAGCAACGAGAAAAAAAAAAGGCCGAAAATATTGAGCTTGGTAATACTTCTTTTATGAAACCTAGTCACTGAAATCTATGTTTATCTAACTCAATTCCTGATTGCAGGCAATCTCAAAATAAACTATAAAGTTTTAAATTATTTAGATTATAAGGAGAAATCTCCCTTGCCATGTAACACTTATGCAGCGCTTTTTCTTGCGTTACTTTCCTTTTCTTGGTATATATACCAACTGAATACAAGCGGGATATCTACAATACCAAGGCTACAAAAAAACACACATAGATGTCTTCTCTAGCCTGGCACTAGGATGGAAAGAGAGGGTTGGGGGAGAGGGGGGTGGGTGCCAAGGGGAGTAAGAGAGGGTTGGTTGGCATTAGGTTAATATATGAACTTCTTAAACACTGAAGTCATGTTTCTAACAGTGACGTTTAGATCTCTTGCCTATTGTATTACTGTAGTGGTTAAAAATTCAACGAGGCAAAATATTTCTTCTGATCTCTTGATAAGCTTATAAAGAAAACTTCTGTAAATTCACAAAGTTAAACTGTAACGCAGGCATCTGTTAGTGGTATTTTGTAGTAAACTTTGGCAGCTTTCAGTCAATCACTGAGGAGTGCAATCTAGCACACCAAGCTGCACAAAATAAGGAGATATGTTCTGCAGCCTGTTGTTAGGATGGGAAAGGGGGGGGTGCCTTGCAGGCTCAGGCAAAAAAATATCAACTTTTTTAAACCTTAAGCCAGCCTGTTAACAGGGACCTCTTTGCTCTTGTTTCACTCTAGTCCCCAGAGTCAGAATTAGGCAAAAAGATTTAATTTGACAGGCTGACAAAGACGAATTCTGTTACATGTAATTCACAAAGTTAAACTGTAATGCAGGCATCTGTTAGTGGTATTTTGTAGTAAACTTTGGCAGCTTTCAGTCAATCACTGAGGAGTGCAATCTAGCACACCAAGCTGCACAAAATAAGGACATATGTTCTGCAGCCTGTTGTTAGGATGGGAAAGGGGGGGTGCCTTGCAGGCTCAGGCAAAAAAATATCAACTTTTTTAAACCTTAAGCCAGCCTGTTAACAGGGACCTCTTTGCTCTTGTTTCACTCTAGTCCCCAGAGTCAGAATTAGGCAAAAAGATTTAATTTGACAGGCTGACAAAGACGAATTCTGTTACATGTAATTCACAAAGTTAAACTGTATTACAGGCATCTGTTAGTGGTATTTTGTAGTAAACTTTAAAGCAGGCTTTTGTTAGAATTTATACAGAAGTGTCCCAAAGATTCTAGTTTCATTTCCTTTTTTCACTAGATAAGGTGTGGGGTGCTGATCTTGGCAAAGGCTGCTTACATGGCTCTATTAGACACTAGGTGCCATTGACCTGTTGGGGCCTGCTTTTCAAAACATCAGGTATATATTGTGAATGTATAAGTGGCTAGCGCAGGGATTACTCTAAATAAGCTGTTGATCAATTGCCGAGATGCTGTTTCGCATGCTAAAATATGATCTTTCAATGAAAAAATAGGAAAGAGTCATGAATTTTACACAGAAAAAAAAAATGGTGAATTTTCACAAGATTATTGTGAATGTATAAGTGGCTAGCGCAGGGATTACTCTAAATAAGCTGTTGATCAATTGCCGAGATGCTGTTTTGCATGCTAAAATATGACCTTTTAATGAAAAAATAGGAAAGAGTCATGAATTTGACACCGACAAAAAAATGGTGAATTTTCACAAGATATCTACCTTGAGTTTTGAAAAAGGGGTCTCTTAAAGGTGCTCTAAAGTTATTTTTGTTGGAAAACTTTTTAAACTAGTTTGACCTGATTACTAATAGTTTTGATTTTCTCATTTTCAATTTCAATTTGAGTTTGATTTTGTTACTTGAAGGTTACCTCTTTGTGGTCCCTGGCCCTTGATCCAGGCGAAAATATCTACTCCTTCAAACCTTAATCCAGCCTGTTAACAGGGACCTCTTTGCTCTTGTTTCACTCTAGTCCCCAGAGTCAGAATTAGGCAAAAAGATTTAATTTGACAGGCTGACAAAGACGAATTCTGTTACATGTAATTCACAAAGTTAAACTGTAATGCAGGCATCTGTTAGTGGTATTTTGTAGTAAACTTTGGAAGCTTTCAGTCAATCACTGAGGAGTGCAATCTAGCACACCAAGCTGCACAAAATAAGGACATATGTTCTGCAGCCTGTTGTTAGGATGGGAAAGGGGGGGTGCCTTGCAGGCTCAGGCAAAAAAATATCAACTTTTTTGAACCTTAAGCCAGCCTGTTAACAGGGACCTCTTTGCTCTTGTTTCACTCTAGTCCCCAGAGTCAGAATTAGGCAAAAAGATTTAATTTGACAGGCTGACAAAGACGAATTCTGTTACATGTAATTCACAAAGTTAAACTGTAATGCAGGCATCTGTTAGTGGTATTTTGTAGTAAACTTTGGCAGCTTTCAGTCAATCACTGAGGAGTGCAATCTAGCACACCAAGCTGCACAAAATAAGGACATATGTTCTGCAGCCTGTTGTTAGGATGGGAAAGGGGGGGTGCCTTGCAGGCTCAGGCAAAAAAATATCAACTTTTTTAAACCTTAAGCCAGCCTGTTAACAGGGACCTCTTTGCTCTTGTTTCACTCTAGTCCCCAGAGTCAGAATTAGGCAAAAAGATTTAATTTGACAGGCTGACAAAGACGAATTCTGTTACATGTAATTCACAAAGTTAAACTGTATTACAGGCATCTGTTAGTGGTATTTTGTAGTAAACTTTAAAGCAGGCTTTTGTTAGAATTTATACAGAAGTGTCCCAAAGATTCTAGTTTCATTTCCTTTTTTCACTAGATAAGGTGTGGGGTGCTGATCTTGGCAAAGGCTGCTTACATGGCTCTATTAGACACTAGGTGCCATTGACCTGTTGGGGCCTGCTTTTCAAAACATCAGGTATATATATATATATATATATATATATATATATATATATATATATATATATATATATATATACCTGGAGTTTTGAAAAAGGGGCCTCTTATTTGTGCTGTAAAGTTATTTTTGTTGGAAAACTTTTTAAACCAGTTTGACCTGATTACTAATAGTTTTATTTTTCTCGATTTCAATTTCAATTGGAGTTTGACTTTGTTACTTGAAGGTTACCTCTTTGGGGTCCCTGACTCTTAATCCAGGCAAAAAATATTAACCCCTTCAAATTTTAAGCCCGGCTTTAAACAGGGACTTCTTTGCTCTTGTTTTAGTCTAGTCTCCAGAGTCAGAAATAAGCAAAGAGATTTTTTTTGACAAGCTGACAATGACCAATTCTGTTAAACTGTAACGCAGGCATCTGTTAGTGGTATTTTGTACTAAACTCTGGCACTTTTCAGTCAATCATTGAGGGGTGCAGTCTAGCACACTGAGGCTGCACAAAATACGGACATATCTTCTCCAGCCAGTGGCTAGGATCGAAGGGTAGTGCCCAAGCTCAGGCGAAAAAATATCAAGTTTTTTTAAACCTTAAGCTAGGCTTTTAACAGGGACTTCTTTCCTCCTGCTTTAGTTTGGGGTCGGTTTCAACTTTTCATTCTAACAGCTGCTAAGTTGAGAACCTGGTGTTTATTTATTTGTCCAGCGTGGCACAATCCTCAAATTGTATGTAATTTTCTATGGCCGAGTGGGTTTATTGCCTTGGCAGAAAGTTGCTTTATTTTTATGAATGGGGCTGATATACGCGGAGTGCTACCTGACCTTCTTGGGGAGTGGTAGAGGGGATATATCAAGGCACCTCAGTTCGCTGTTAGTAAGACATGCCTGCAAATAGCTTTTATCTGACGTGACGACAGTTAAGCTTAAATTCGTCATTCACGAGTTTTATTAGTAGGGGAAACCAGCTTTCACTGAAAAGAATCGGCGAAAAATAATTATTATTTCTTAGTTAGTACGCACGCTGTGACTGGTCAATTTAGCGGGCCATACTTGCTCTACAAAAAGGCAATAATAAAGTTAGCAAATGCAAGTTATTTAGGGAAAAAAACAAACAAAGAAAAACCGGCGAAGTTCGCTGCTCGATGACTATTACTATCAGTTCCCTAGTAGCGTAGCCAATCAAAATGCAGGATTTGCATTAGTCCACTACTTGGGTGATACTAAAAGCTATTTATTAGTCTTTATTATTGACATTGCTTTTCTTGTTTTTCTTTTTGTAGATATGGATGTGTTTCGATAGTGTGTTTAGATAATAAGACAATACTTTGTTTGCTTTGGAATGTTTTAGGAATAAAACTTAATTTCTGTTTGCTGTACATTGTGGTATTTGTCTTCTGTTGCTTTTGCTGCAGTGTCACTGAAAACATTCTTTTACAACTGTAATAATATTTTTGTTATTTTTATAATGATAAGCCATATACTGTATATGTCCTTCGTAGCGGGTGTAAATGGGGAGGGAATAGGGGATATATATCCTTTGCCACGCAACACTGATGTAGTGCTTTCTCTTGCGTTACCTTATTTTCTTGGTATATATACCAAGTGAATACAAGTGGGAAATCCCAATGTATACCGCGAGAAAGCGTTACATAACTAGTATATATTTCAGCTCTAAGTTATTTCAGATGGCTAAGAACTCAAACCAACCAATCAGTTTGCTTCGTTGCTGGCACAATATTCTCTAAGTATTGGACTGAGAACTGTCAAGAATGATCCCGCACGATCAGTGTTAAAGATTTTTGTTAGTGTTATGGCATTTCTGAAGAGCTTTTTTGATCACACGGAACACTCCTTTTATTTTTTTTTTCCAACTCTCTTTCCCTTCTGTTCATTCTCGTCCCCAGAGGCAACGCTCCTTTTTGGTCAGCACCAGGAATCGCGACCTCTGGCCAGGTCCAACGACGTTCTGGTTTTGAATGGCTTTGTAAACACAATAGATTGAGACCAGAACCGATCAGATTTGTAACACTTGAGTCTGAGCATGCGCAAGGTGACGTAAAGTCCGTGAATCGCGGACTTCCGGTGTTGGACCAGGCCAGACGTCGCGACTTTTGGTGCTGACCAAAAGAAGCGCGGCCTCTGGGGATGAGCATGTCTTCTGTTTTGTCTAACATCAGGCGTGACTATCCGACTAGTTGGCCTCTAATCAGAAATGCGCGTTTGAAGTTTGTTATGTCTCCCCAGTTTGTGATCGTCACATTTTTCAGAACATTTTCAGTTGCATAATAAATCCTTTATTAAGCAAGCTTACAATTCTTGTTGACTAATTACTTGTAAGCAACTTATGGACGTCAGGCACATTAACCCCCGTGCATTCTAGATAAAAGTCAAAGCAAATTTATGGCCACACATTGTTTAAAGAGTTGCAGTTTGTTTGACGGTATCACCGCTGGCAATTGACGTCTCAAATGTTGAGTCTGGTCAGTGAGCTCGTACAGAAAATATTTGGTCATAAAATACCACTTTGTCACCGAGATTATAGCCTTCGTCTCCGATCGACTTTGTAATGAATTTCAAACATTTCTTCTGGCTATTTTTTGGGGAAAAACACTGACAATACAACAATATACAATTTTTTGTTCCTGTTTGTTTTGTGAAGTCCAGTAAACTCATCCGAGCTATCTCATTACATTCAATACACTTTTGCTGCTAGAACTGTGACATCATATCTCAAGGACGCAAATCTGCCCTCACTTTCTCGAAGGTGTAGGCTCCGATGAGTTATGAGATCACGAATTTCGTCGTCTTTCCTGCTAGATCGATTGTTGAACGATCGTAGTCTGTCAAGCCTATTCTTACATTTGTCACACTCTTGACAAGTATCAACTCTGAACTTTCTAAAGCTTAGAACATCTTTCAGTTCCCTGTTAAATATATTTCTAAAAGTTGAAAAACTAATTACAGGTCCCTTATTTTTGTTTTTAAGGCTGGTTGTCATTAAATGAGGTTGTTCACGAACGAATTGAGACCACATTTGGTGCATCGAAATGTTGGAATGAAACTATTTCTTGCAGTCACTTCTGGCTCTCCTATAGTTTGATTCCGTAGCGTCATAAGAAAGAATGAAGTCGATGACAGCATCTCTTGCTTCGGGGAGAAGTTTGCGAGGAGTCTTTCGCCCCCTTCTGTCTGGTTCTGTGAGCAACCCGTCTTAGTCGATCTTTTTAAGCAAAACTTCAATTTTGCTCTTAGAAATACCGTATACTTTCCGGAACGCAGTCTTGCAAACTTTTCCGAGCGATGGTACATGGTACAAAATTTTCCGTACGCCTCTGAATGTCAGTTCTACTTCCATGAGCTTTGACAAAAGGTGGTTCTGTTCATTATATGGTTTCTGATATAGCAGGTTTCTTTGCTCTCTGGCAATACCTTTAATACTGAATAAGCCTTCTTTTAAGAGACAACCACTATCGCAGCAGGTAAATTGCAACTGGTTCAAGTCTTTAAAAGCTCCATTTTTACGTCTAATCCACGTTTTCTTTTTCTTTGGCAGGTAGACCCTTTTTAACTCTTTAGAGTTTAAGTTTCTTCTCCCTCTTTCCACTGAAATTGCAACAGGATTACCCTCCTTAAACTGTTGGCATGGCTTTCTGGCATCAAATTTGTACACAAGTAGATTTAAATCTATACTGTCTGTGTCTCTGGGCTCTGCATTTAATTGATGAGTAGAACGCAGCATGTTAAAAACCAATCTATAGGCGCTCTAATTTCTGTCTAAGCACACAAGTCAGGTGTATGGTTTGGCTAATCTCCCGCGCGACCGAACGAGCTTTACGTCGACAGAAGCTACTGCAGTTACGTATACGCCCGAAGTTATTTCACGCGCAGGGCCGCACGGGTGCTCTTACAGAATTACGCGTTTTGAATAGCGTAGCTTTGGATTTGCACGAGTTGCTCAAGATTTCCCAAAAAGTTGCCCGTAATTTCTTAAAAAGTTACTCAAACCTTGCTCCAAACAAGTGAAAATGGAAATTTAGTTGCTTTCTTCTTTTATTTAGTCAGATGCAAAAGTACATGGAAGTAAGATTTCAAAGCATTTTTCTGCAGTTTCGCGGCGTAACCAGCATTGCTAAATAGCTTTACCTTTTGCCCTCTAAGTTCCCTGCTCGGGTAATGCTGTGGTTGAGCTTATCTCTATATCTGACCCAACGGCCTTAACGTGGGAGTTATTACCCGCGCAACGTCGTGTGCGCGCTCTTACAGTTAACGTTTTGCGTAGCACGCAAATTCTCGTATGCAAACCCAACTGAATACGTCGACAAGACACAATTGAATAATAAATCCTGCCCTTAATAAGTTACCGAGGGTATTAACTCTCCAAATGGATTACCATAAGTGCTTACGGACACCAAAAGTTTCTTCCCAGGATGGCTTTTACGCGAGGAAGCTACGGACTAACCTCTTCGGGATTTGTGCCAATGAAGATATAATTCACTGTTTCTTTTATGATGAATCGATTGGAGGAACCGGTCCAAACGAGGTAATATCTTTGCTGAACTATCTTCTGAAAAGCCTTCAGGAAAAACACGGTAAATTCCATCACCTTATACTGTGGGCAGATAACTCGCCGGCTCAGTTTAAATAATCCTACCTATTTTTTTTACCTGGATCATATTGTTAGAAAGGGTGACTTCCTAAGAGTAGATCTCAAATTTCTGCTGGAGGGGCACTCATTTTCAATTTGTGACAGGCGGTTTGGCTGCATTCAGCAATTCTTCAACACCAAAGAAAAAATTGAAACTCCACAGGAGTGGGAAACGACCCTTCGAAACAGACGTTTAAATAACGTCAGAAGTTACTGGGTGAATTTGGATTGGATTATGAACTATAAAAGCTTTCTGAGAATGAAGTACATTGCTAGAAGTGAGGACATTGAACACGAGAAATTCGAAGTAAGAAAGATCGCGTTTATCAATTTTGGTTCTGGAGAAATAACCGACCAGGAGGAGAACTTACAGCTAAGCTGGCATCCGGAAACCCCATTTATAAGGTTTACAATGGACACGAAGGAAAAGTGAAGAATTGTTTTGTTTCTTAAGAAAAAGCAGGGCGTGGAATTGATCGCGGCTGAGCATCTGGTTCCAGTGAGACTAGAAAGGAAACCCATTCGAGATGATGTTAAGCAGGACTGTATAAAGCTAGCTCAGAAATATTTATCTGAAACTGCGAAACGTTTCTACGCCTCATTGCCAGCAATCTCTGATCGAGACTCTGATGGCGATAACGACTGAAACATTTTTAAAAAAAATTTTGAAGACGCATCTTTTTAGTAAGGCTTTCTATTCTTAGTCAGCTTCGCTTTTAATATTTTATACAACGCATGATGTAATTAGTATTTACTGTTTGTTATTTTATTCCATGTATTGTTGTAATGCGCAGTTGATCATCTCGCAATGGAAACTGCGCAATATAAATTTGTAATTTATTATTATCATTATTATTATTATTATTGTTATTATTATTGTTATTATTATTATTATTATTATTATTATTATTATTATTATTATTTATTACCCGAGAAGAATTATTACCTATGTTTCCCTGAGATGCGTTAGTACTGGTATGGGTAATTGTATAAATGCGAGAAATCGCACACGCCTTAAGGCGAGTGCGATTTGAAAGAATTTTCCAGTATCAGGAGCAGTGTTAGTCCTTAATTGCTCAAGCTCTCTTACAATTACTTTTTTAATATATGACTCAGAAAATTGCAAATGCTCGTGCGTTGATTTGTACTGCAGTGCAAATTAAGAATTAACGATAAATTGCCTTGTTCTCAGCCAATAACAATGGAGTAATTTTCTTGGTCATATAACATCATTGTGAAATCAGATCCAAAGAAAAGTAGTATCATTTCAAATTGTAAGTCTTAAATTCAACATTTACCACACTACCGCCAAAACCAAACACAACTGGATTGCACATCACAAATGTGAATTCCGTCGGCTTCAGTTAAAGTGACAAAAGCTTTCACTGTAAGGGCTAGCAAAACTTTGCGTTTAATTTAATTCCATTCTTTTAGGCAGGATTTATTATTTATCTATAATGTTGACACCCTCAGTATTGTCACTTCCCTTCGCTGGGTTAAATTTACGCGGTTTTCGCGATTACCCACGATTCTGAATACCCGTTTGCTAATACGGATTGTCACTGCTGGAATCAGTTTTCAAAAAAATCTAGTTGGCTATAAACACGACTTTTCTATATGGAATGGATAATTTTTCAGTCTCACGAAATTTACCTACTCGATTCCATTTTCGAGTAAGTAGGGCCAAGTGAAATAGGTAACAATGAGAGGTATTTAGTCTCTGTGTCAGTCTTTGTTGCCCTTCACCAACGGTCGGAAAATGAGAGCTCTGGGAGCAAATAATTTCACTGAGGCGTGCGCCATAGATGCAGACTGTTTTCCGCCCCGTCGCAGGTCGATGGGAACGAAGACTAGGAACGCGATTGCCTCTGTGTCAAACGTTTTGAGACCAGAGAAGCATAAGTCTTGCTCACGAATAACTCATGTTGGGTTAGTGGTTTTAGCTGGCCCACTGCAAACCATGATGACTGAGTCGGAACAAAATCAGTCAAGCCAAATGAAAGGTTTATTATCACGTGTATTTTAAGAAAAAAATCTATTAATTGGTTGAACTTTTTTTCTCTCAACTATTTATATGAAACAGTATATACAACAGTTTTAAACTATTGCACAGTATTTAACAATTAGACTACGAGCCCGAGTTTTCTACGAGCAGTTAGTCAACGAGGCGCAGCCGAGTTGACTATCGCTCGTAGAAACGAGGGCGAGTGGTCTAATTGTTTTAGTATAAATTTACCGTAGTCTCGTTGCATAAAAAGAAAAAAAAGATGTCAAGTAACGCGTAGAAAAGAACTGTTTTATTATGTTATATCAGGTTCAAACGTGACACGCGATGTACACCGATGCGTAACTGTTTTCTATCAGCAGATAGAAAACGATAATATAGCCAATCAAATTCACGGATTCACAATAGACTACGGTAAATTTATACTAACATGCATTAGTTAAGCAATAGACCACAAGTTTCTATGGGTTATTTAACAATTAGACCCGTAGCCCGAAAGGGCTACGGGTCAATAGCCCATGAGGCGAAGCCGAATGGGCTATTGACCCGTGGCCCTTGAGGGCGAAGGGTCTAATTGTTTTAGTATCACCTAACTAGTCGGACAGAAAAGGCAGTAATAAAGTTAGCGAATGCAAGTTGAAGAAATATTTATTTGGGAGAAAAAAACGAAAGAAAATCCGGCGAATTTCGCTACTCGATGACTATTGATATTAGACCACTAGTAGCGTAGCCAATCAAAATGCAGGATTTGCATTAGACCACTAGTTGGGTGATACTAAAAGCCGATGAACCACGCGGGATGTTGGTAGAACACGAGAAGAATTCGTAAACCACGAGCCCCAGGCGAGTGGTTTACGAATTCTTCGAGTGTTCTACCAACATCGCAAGTGGTTTATCAGCCTATAACCCATAGAAACTTGTGGGCTATTGCTTTTGTATAATAATTCAGGAGACGCACGATTTTTCGGTAGAAGTTGCCGTTACAATTACCTACAGCTGATTGGCCAATCAGAGCGCACGCATTTTTTTTGGTTATTACATAATGTGCAGTAACTTGGTGTGGTCGGCAACATTCTACGAAGTTTTCAAAGAGCATTTAGAAACAAATGGATAAACAAAATTCCTGAGAAGAGTAAATGGAGGGCATTTACGCGCGGTTTTTTGAATTATAAAAGGTCGAAATGTTTGAGAAAATGATAAGCGCGCGTACACAGCTGCAAATGGCAAACTGAAAATTACTGCAGTCCGCCCAAATTCTCTAAAGCATGAGGTTTAACAATAAGACCAATAATAATTGAGAACGAAGAACCTCAATGTTTTAGTACAAAATCTTCCATTCGTTAAAAACTTTATCGAAACCCTCCTCAAAGACACTTCGAAAACGCCAAAAAAGCGGCCGTCATTTTTGTTAACAAGGACACGCTGCTACGCCAATCATTATCTCTCGATCAAAAAATAGCTTGTGAGTGGGTAGTCAATCAGAGAATGACATTCGTCAAAGAACGCTAGCAGATTGATACTCAGAGGCGATATTTGATTCGGCCTACCTAGAGCCTCATCAACTATCACTTCATAGAAATCTCGAGCTCATAACGTAATTGTTAATTACAGTTCAAATAGTTGGTTCATGAAAATGATGTAAGTGGAACAAAACTCATATCACGTGATTGAAAATACGCGGGCTCGGAGGTTGTTAAAACCCGTAACGGTCGAGCCCGTGACGGTAATGTCCGTGATATATACGTGGCGGATCCGTGACAAATCTCTGTTAGTAAGGACTCAGCCTACAGAGGGCTATAATCCGTGATGGATGGAGACTGAATTTGCTTTAAAAATCCAAGTTTTTGGTGAAACTGAATCCGTGACGGCCTAGCTATAATCCGTGACAGATTGAGACTATAGATAGCTCATACATGTAGCTGTCACATTTTGACCGTCACGGATTTTACCAAGGCCCGCGGGCTCAATTAACATGGCTGCCAAGTGCGTAAAAAATTCGTTCGCTTCCCTAAACTCAAAGCCAAGCGAAAACTGGTTTAGTATTTCAGTCTCCTAAATACGCGAAATTTCTCTTTTTGCCAACAAAGAGGACTGGCTTGAGTCCCAGAGAAGTGGACCGTGGATAAGTCGATAAGTGGCGGCGATAAGGTAAGCTCCATTTTGATGGATAGCGTTTTTAAAATAACTGCAGTTTCAGTTACGTTTAACTTGTTAAAAACTTTACTTGGTAAGCTGTCATGGCATCAATAAAATTTGACCGTAAAACGAACAAAGCTGTTAGGTCAAACCATGGAATTAATTTTTGCGTTTCTTACGAGAGTCAGATTCATAGATGTTACGAGAGTCGTATTTTTTTCTCGAAGATTTCAGAGACACTTGCGTGGCTATAAACCGAAAGTACCTCTTACACGGTTTCAGACCGTCAAACTTGGCGTGTGCACTCAGTTTAACACTGCGAACAGTTTTCCGTAAAGAGTTTCAGGAAAGATCAAAACTTTCTGTCTCTGCTCTCTATAGAGTCATATTTTTGGCCGAAATTTTTCTAAGTCTTT
>CBDDTI010000646.1:12500-17584 GCA_965233585.1 bacterium | reverse complement strand
AACTGCATCATTTTTGGGTGAATGTGGTACAATATTCCCATACATGGAGCACAGGGAATTTTGATTCCTATCCACAGTCTAAGTTTTGCTTTACAGTTTGTCAAGTGCTTGGGAGGGTTGGGTCGAATAAATTAATCGATTACAGATTTGTCAAATTTTCACCAATCCGGCAAACGATCAGTGGCAAGAAAACATAAGAATGACGAGTTCTTTTAGGGATTTGTTATGCAGTTGTAGGTACGCGATTGGGTTGGACCACTGTTACCATTCATGCATTCATGGATGGATGGTGGCACCAGGCAAACCAGTTGAAGCCAAAGAATGTGTCGCATCAGGAACTGTGCTGTACTTCAAAGAGCACAATGGATAAAATTAAATGTTGTAGCTCTGCATTGCAGCTGCATTTCCAACCCGAACTGCATTGTGTATTGGGAAAGTGAGCACTACCAAGCTACTACAAAAAGCATAAAATAAACTATATAAACATATCTAAAACGTATATTCCTGGAAATATACGCGATGTTTGGAAATCGTCGTGTTTTATAATATGTTTTATATGTTTTTAAAAAAATTTATGCATTTTAGCATGTTGGAAAAAGGTGAAATTGCAATCCTGGTCCCAGTTGTACTGTTTGTTCATGTCGCCATGGATTTTGTACCTTTCTGGTACTTGGGGTCCAGTGTCCAACATCCCTTTGTTGTTGTGGAGGGCTAGGAGAAGAATCATTCCGCAAATGGCCGATCAGTTTTTCTCATTTGACTAAGCCCCTAGCTGAAGCGCAACTCGATGGGATTTTGGTAGGATTCCCGGTAGGATTCCCTATGTCCATTCAAGATTGTTCCATGAACAAATCGGATGTAGATGTCCCATTGAAACTCCAATTTTGGTTTCCCAGCGAGATCGTATTTGTCTCACGTGACTAAGCCCGCGGGTGGAGACCGAGATCGGAAAGAACGAGGCCGGGAAAACGGGGGGTTCTGACGGAGATTAACTGCGGCAGACCCAAGAAGAAGCAGTTCAACCGCAAATGGACAGACTAAGCAGCGCATATAGAAATGATGCCCCCCAGACCCAAGTTGTATTTCTACACCCAAAAAGTGGGGTTGAATGGGGTTGAATCTTGGGCTTGCCGCAATTTTGTTTCCCTCCGCATCCCTCAAATATGCGGCAAGGGTAAATCCGGAAAATTGATAGATGATTTACAGTCCATATTTGTCGGGAGGGTGTGTAAATATGAATCTCCTTTTTGGGAGCTTTACAGGACACCTGGGCAGCTCGGCATCACCTGATGCAGCTACAAAACATCGAACAAATTCAATGATGGTTAGTAGATGTTAGTAGTGAGAAAATACATGTAGTGACAGTGAAAAAGATAGGCAAGCTTAGACGTGCAAAATCCGGCCATGGACTAGTATTGTCCTGATGTTAGTTGCTTGGGTCTCCCATGACACCCCTGATTGGATTCTTCAAAGGCCACCACACCTGTGTTGTGGTTCGAATCAACATTTTTCAATTGTTAAATGGGGGTTTCCATAAATGTGGGATCCCCAAAATGGTTGGTTTCTAGTGGAAAATCCTATCAAGATGGATGATTTAGGGGCATCCCCAGTTCAGGGCAAATCGCAAATTTAAGGCGATTCAAGTCTCACCTCCGCTAGTTGAGCCGTTTGCTGCTTGTACCACCTTTTTTGCTTGCTTGGATCCACATATCTACCATGTTCCATCCAGACTTTATTTGAGTGAGAACTTGCAGGGACATCTGATTTGGCTGATAAATCCATGAGATTTCTGTAGATTCTGGTCTCTCAATGTCAACCTAGGTTGCAGAATTCATATGCATCATTACAGAAAACAGTATACCTTAGGTATAGGCTCTATTATGTCTTAAGGAAGGTTCTTGAGAAGCTTGTGCTCGAACTTTTGGCTAAGAATACAGTTTACTCTAAAGAAAGCATGTTAACTAGGTCCTACTGTTCCCTAAATTGTAGCCAACATTAACACAATATAAAATATATTAGAAATCAATCATATCGTGTACCTCCAATGCGGATGATTTAGTCATTTCTGGTAAAATTCAGGATGGTATGGATAGTTTATGACTGGGTAAAACCATCTCAAATCGTTTCTTTTATAACTATATTAATCCATAACATAGACCCGGGCAAGCCGGCGGCGGAAGTTTCCCAAACATAAATGACCTATAGTTCGAAGAAAAACCTGTCCCGACCGTGTCCTTCCCTCGACACTCCACACCTCACACTGCACACTGCACTCTTCGCACTCCAAACTTCAAACTTCACACTCCACACTTCACACTCCACACTTCTCACTTCTCACTGCTTCCTTCACACTCCAAACCTCACACTTCACACTTCACACTGCACACTTCACACTTCACAGTCCACACTTCACACTTCACAGTCCACACTTCACACTTCACAGTCCACACTTCTCACTTCGCACTTCACACTTCACATTTCACACTTCTCACTTCTCACTGCTTCCTTCACACTCCAAACTTCACACTTCACACTTCTCACTTCGCACTTCACACTCCACACTTCACAGTCCACACTTCACACTTCTCACTTCTCACTGCTTCCTTCACACTCCAAACTTCACACTTCTCACTTCGCACTTCACACTCCACACTTCACAGTCCACACTTCACACTTCTCACTTCTCACTGCTTCCTTCCCACTCCAAACTTCACACTCCCAACCTCACACTTCACACTTCACACTTCACACTCCACACTTCACACTTCACACTTCTCACTTCTCACTGCTTCCTTCACACTCCAAACCTCACACTTCACACTTCACACTGCGCTCTTCGCACTCCAAACTTAAACTTCACACTCCACACTTCACACTTCTCACTTCCCACTGCTTCCTTCACACTTCACACTTCACACTGCACTCTTTACGCCCCACACTTCACACTGCTCTAAACCTACGTGCAACAAAAAACACTAGTGCCAAAATGGAGAAAATCTGCTAACAAATCCATTTCGCAGCCTTCATGCAGCCACTCCAAGACGATTTCCGAGATCCAGCTGCAAAAGACAATAGTATGACAAATGCAGCCACAGTACGACGCAACCTTGACGCAGCCATTACAATGCGATTTGCAGAGACTGAGTTGCAAAACACAATAGAACTACGCGCAACGGCGTCGGAAATTGTAGCTCCAAAACCGGATCTCGACGCCAGAGCGAAAAAAAACGATTTTGAAGCACTTTTTAAAAGGATTTTTAGAAGGAAAATCACTAGCGCCAAAATGGAGAAAAAAACGCATTTCGTGCGAGACTTCCTTCAAAACTCCATCGGCAACTCATCCACCAGCACCACTTGCAATCCCATTTACATTGCGGGAACGATCCTACAGTTGCAAATCACAATGGAATTCTGTCGACCGCACATGCACGAAAAACACTTGAAACCCCATTTACAATGCGGAACCGATCCGAGAATGATCCGACCATGATCCGACCACACACGAGACCGTCTCGCACCCATCGCACCGCAGAGGCAGATCATCGGCGTTCGGGGACCGACTTTGTATGGAAAAACACAGGGTTTCGTGCATCTGCTATCTCTCAAAAACGCATTTCGTGCGAGACTTCCTTCAAAACTCCATCGGCAACTCATCCACCAGCACCACTTGCAATCCCATTTACATTGCGGGAACGATCCTACAGTTGCAAATCACAATGGAATTCTGTCGACCGCACATGCACGAAAAACACTTGAAACCCCATTTACAATGCGGAACCGATCCGAGAATGATCCGACCATGATCCGACCACACACGAGACCGTCTCGCACCCGTCGCACCGCAGAGGTAGATCATCGGCGTTCGGGGACCGACTTTGTATGGAAAAACACAGGGTTTCGTGCATCTGCTATCTCTCAAAAACGCATTTCGTGCGAGACTTCCTTCAAAATTCCATCGGCAACTCATCCACCAGCACCACTTGCAATCCCATTTACATTGCGGGAACGATCCTACAGTTGCAAATCACAATGGAATTCTGTCGACCGCACATGCACGAAAAACACTTGAAACCCCATTTACAATGCGGAACCGATCCGAGAATGATCCGACCATGATCCGACCACACACGAGACCGTCTCGCACCCGTCGCACCGCAGAGGTAGATCATCGGCGTTCGGGGACGGACTTTGTATGGAAAAACACAGGGTTTCGTGCATCTGCTATCTCTCAAAAACGCATTTCGTGCGAGACTTCCTTCAAAACTCCATCGGCAACTCATCCACCAGCACCACTTGCAATCCCATTTACATTGCGGGAACAATTTCTTTGACTAACTCGTTCCCTAACGAACTCTTTCTTTGCTCTTTCTTTGACTAACTCTTTCTTTGCGAACTCTGTCTTTGACTACCTCATATATCCTGACTAACTCTTTCTTTGACTACCTCATATATCCTGACTAACTCTTTCTTTGACTAACTCTTTCCCTCACTAACTCTTTCTTTGACTAACTCTTTCCCTGACTAACTGTTTCTTTGCTAACTCTTTCTTTGACTAACTCTTTCCCTCACTAACTCTTTCTTTGACTAACTCTTTCCCTGACTAACTGTTTCTTTGACTGACTCTTTCTTTGACTAACTCTTTCCCTCACTAACTCTTTCTTTGACTAACTCTTTCCCTGACTAACTGTTTCTTTGCTAACTCTTTCTTTGACTAACTCTTTCCCTCACTAACTCTTTCTTTGACTAACTCTTTCCCTGACTAACTGTTTCTTTGACTGACTCTTTCTTTGACTAACTCTTTCTTTGCTAACTCTTTCTTTGACTAACTGTTTCTTTGACTAACTCTTTCTTTGCTAACTCTTTCTTTGACTAACTCTTTCCCTGACTAACTGTTTCTTTGCTAACTCTTTCTTTGACTAACTCTTTCCCTCACTAACTCTTTCTTTGACTAACTCTTTCCCTGACTAACTGTTTCTTTGACTGACTCTTTCTTTGACTAACTCTTTCTTTGCTAACTCTTTCTTTGACTAACTGTTTCTTTGACTAACTCTTTCTTTGCTAACTCTTTCTTTGACTAACTCTTT
>CBDDTI010000646.1:0-10000 GCA_965233585.1 bacterium | reverse complement strand
TTGATAGTCCCCATGGCAATTGGGATGAGGATGGGCCAGGTCGTAGCAGCAGCTGAGACAACACAGGCCGCAGTGAACTACCCCCGTTGGTTGATGAAATTTGTCGGGTTTTTAAGACATACCATCTGGTTATTTAAGATAGCCATGGAAAATCACCACTTTTAATAGGTAAACCATCTATAAATGGGCAATTTTCCATGGCTATGTTAAATAACCAAAGGGTATTTGTGGGGGTTGATGGGCATATTTTATGGGAAAAATTTAATACAGCGGCTGTTTTTTTTGTAGATGATCAGTTCGGGGGTTATATTGATATTATTATCCATTGCATGAACTGGGAAACCGGTCTCCAACAGCCAGGATTAAATCGACTGACGTTGCAGGTTTTAAACAGTGCTCAGATGGGTTCAAGTCTGAGAATACATCTAGTGATGGGTAGACGTGTTGTAACTGGTCTTAAATGGGGGTATACTCCCAGGATGTGGCAACAGCCTTCTATTTTGAGACAAAACCTGTTCCAAGATCAATAAACCATTCAATGGCATGTCAATAGTTACACAATTTTTGGGCGCGGAATTTTGACCCACATCTCTACTTGAAATGATTTGCCCGATGAGTACTTTGTTGATGATTTTCCTGTGTGCTTTGGGCACTTGCCGGTTTTATTGTTTGTGTTTGAGATGATTTAATAACCCAAAATAATAGCCCTGTTTTGGGGGTAAGGTTGCTATGCCACCAAATGGAAGAAAAGATTGGCAAATTGTGTCGGGTTCATTATTGTGTTTCCCACATAAGTGTCAGTAGTTGAAATCAATTTTGCTGGCACAATGATTTTATAATCCATTCCGGTTGAACTGCCGGGTTTGAAGATAAGGAAATGAATCCGTGACTGGACCGTTTGTTTTCTCAGGTAGACAACACTTGTGCAGTTCATCCTTTGCAGAAAGCAAGAACTGACCTGGTGCCATTTGCGAGTGGTTAGGGCGGATGTGATGTGACATGCCCATAAACCAGCATGATTATCAATTACACATGTGTATGGTAAAGCACATCTGTTCTTACGCATATCCATATGTGGATGTGAATGAATACTTTATATATCATTCTAGATGCAGTTTCACTGAACATTCAGATGTTAATCTGCACAAACCAAGACGCAAATGTTTACAGAAGAATTCTTGCTCACACGCAGGACACGCGGCAAGGCGCTATGAAGGACAGCGCAGCATGAGACCACCCAGCCAAGGGAAAATGTATAGGACACCCCCTAAAATTATTGGTAAAAAAACAATTGAACCATGTACCATGTATGTATATTGTTTAAAATTGTTTTTCCCTCCCATCCATCGATTACTGTAGCGTTTCCAGTGGAAATTGACACTATACAGATGTCTTTTGACCGCTGAGTGGTGGAAAATGATCTCTTTAACGTGCTAAAAAATGAAGATGTAGACTGGCAACCCAGTGATGTAGCTCCAATGCAAGGATTTAATCTCCAAAAATTGTAGATAATGGAGGTTTAACCAAGAAAATACTGTATGAAGATTATGGGATAAAGCCATTGTGTTTTTTTTGACCCTAGTTCTGAGTAGAATTGCTCAGAGCAACGCGGCGACGATTGAGCAGGTAAATCATTACAAATCATCTACAAATTAGCCATTTTCATCCATTTCCCATGGCTGTGTTAAATAACCAAACAGTAGTATTCCTGAAATCAGAATTCGAACTTACAAATCTAACCATACCTTTTTAAGTCTCCCACGCCCTATTTGGCAGGGTCTATCTTAATTTGGGGGATGGCAAATGATAAAAAACATCCACATCTGTCCTGTGACTTCGTAGGATGTGACTTGGCCCAGTGACTCACTAATGACAAATTGCAGACCTTGAGTCAGAAGTGCCAGTCACTGCCAGTCTTAAATGTGTGGCACTCCAAGAGTCATCTGAGCCAATTTGTAGTTGGATAGTATGCCCGGTCATCTGGGATGGTCATCAATCAATCCATGTTCATAGGGATTTGTGTGGGTAAAACAATCCCATAAACCAGCCATGACTGGGAATGGTAACCATACCACCTATAAACATGTTGCTGACTGGGGGATGGTGGGTTTATGGTATTGTTTTACCCACATTACCCAATATGAGTCCATTATATTTGCATTCCCATGACATGGGATGGATGACCATGAAGTATGTACCATGTTTTGACCCCAGCACGAATCTGACCAGACATACAGGAGCATACTCAATAGAGATATACCCGCAAATGATGAACGCCAAAAAGGATCTACAGTGTTTGGAATACGTTGGAATTATATTGAGAGCATAGGTTTAGATTACGATAGTTTTTTGTTTTTAATTTCAAGAAAGCTAAAATTTAAATATATCTTTGTGTTTTTTCTGAAGGTGATTTCGTATCCTGAATATAAATAATTAGGATTAGAAAACAATTGCCGGAACGATATTGCTAAAAATAGTAGTATCCTTAAACATATTATATTATCAATATAACAAAACATAAAATACAGAGTAATCGATCCCAAGGTCGTGGTAAAGAGCTTTAATTGTGAAGACCGTTTATGTTTTGTTCGGAACCCTCACGAAAGTTTTTTTCCGAGTTCGCGATTTTTTGTTTCGCGAAAGTTGGATATTATAAATTCTTATAATATATATAATTTATAAAGCTACTAACCCTTGCCGCCCGGGGGTCTGGCAGGAGAAGGGTATCGGACAAGTTCGGTGTGGTTCTGGTTTAGTTTACTGTATGGTACTGTGCTCCGGACATTTGCCTTTTCTTTCATTGAAGGAAGTTTAAAAGTCAAACTTTCGATAATATGGACAGATGAAAAAAGCAGAGGTGGGAAGAATTAGAGAAAAGAAGAGAGCAGATTAGAGAAGACAAAGAGTTAGAAGCAGAAGGTATAGGCGCGCGAAAAGGTAGCAAAGTCGCGATTTACTGTAGCTAGTTTTCTAATGATCCGTGGCTTCGGAGGGTCGAAAAAAAAAGTAGGTTTGTTAAAGCGGCGGGTACGAGGTATTTTTGCTAGATGAGAAATGAAAAATTGTACACCATTGTGGTACAAAGTTTAATTCTAGTTCGGAGTACTTTTGGAAATTGAGATGTCGAAAAAATATACGCTGTTGTGATACGAAATATATTTTGCAAGTTAAAATATATAAACAAACTACACCAAATGGGTAAAGTAGACTATTTTTAGATTATTTTTGGAAGTTGATATGTTGATAAAATGCGCGTCGTTGTGGTACGAAATAAATTTTAAATTAAAAAATGTAAAAAATAGATGGATTTGGAATATGTTTGGATATTTAGATGTGGTTTTACGAAATGGAGAAATTTTATATATTGAAAATAAATAAAAATTAATTAATTTATTATATTATATTTTATTATAAATTTAATTATAACTATACTACTAACTAACTATAAGTATAACTATAATTATTATTCTATATAATACGATACTAAATTATTTTATACTATATTATATTAATAATAATTACAACTATATTATTATACTACAATTAACTATAGTATATTACTTTAAAAAAACAAAATACTATAATGAATATATATTAATTTATAATTTAATTTTATAATTATAATAATGCTTTTTTAATTTGAAATATATTATTATTTATTAATGATATTGTTTAATATTTGTTTTTATTTCTCGAAAGTATTTGAACGAAGGATTTTTTAATTGTTATAAGTATTAATTTATTTTTTATATATTTATATATATTAACATATTTACATTGTTATATGTATATATTTTCTCGCACTTATTTTTCGAATACTTACATTATCTCTCTTTCTCTCTCTCTCCTCTTTCCTTTTTCTTTTCTCTTTTTCCTTCCTTTCTCTCTTTTGTCTCTCTTACCTTCTTTAATTTTCTTTTTTTAGGCTAAGGGTGATGCCGGCTAGGAGTGACGAAACATTAACCCTTTCGTACGAAATCAGGGTCGATGCACAAAAATTGAGGTAAAATTGCGATCGTACTTGTTCCGAACAAACCCTTCGATCGTCAAAAACTGAGGAAATTTTGTGATTTTATTTTTAAAAACAGAGGAAAATTTGTGATTTTATTTGTCCTGGAGTAACCCTTTCCCACGAAATGAAAGTCGATACATAAAATTGAGTGAGGTACATTGCGATTATTATATTTGTGTCGGAGCAATCCTTTCGCACGAAATGAGGGTCGATTATCAAAAATTGACCTAAATTTGCGATTTTATTTTGCCCGAGCAATCCTTTCGCAAGAAACGAGGTTGGATGTGCAAAACCTTTTAACTGGTGTTGGATCTCAAAAGGGTGTGAGTACGACTGTAGGCATTTGTGCGTAAGAGGGTTTGTTGTGGCCCCAACACATATACGGAGGTTCGACATCAGCAAATTGATGGAGTGAACTTGATCCCTCCGTCGAATTGCTGAGAGGGCACAAACACCAAGATGATTTCATTGTGATTGCGAGATCATGGGCCAGCCTGAGATTAAAAAGCAACTGTGTGCAAAGCCAAAGTGACTGCTTCCAAAAGCGTTGTGTATAAAACCGTCTGTGTAAAAGCGTCTGTATGTAAAAGTACTTCTGCTTAAAATTTTTTGTGTGTAAAACCGTTTGTCTATAAAAAGTTTTTTTTTGAAATGTTTCGTGAAAGTGTTTGTGTGTAAAACCGTCTGTGTGTAAAACCGTCTGTGTGGAAAAGAATTTGTGTGTAAAAGTGTCTGACTGTAAAAGCGTCTATGTGTTGACAATGTCTGTGTGTGAAAAAAGGTCTGTGTGTGAAAGTGTCTCTGTAAAATCGTCTATCTAAAAGCGCCTGACTGTAAACGCTTCTGTCTGTGAAAGCTCTGCAAAACAGGTCCGGAAAAATCCGAGGGAATTAGTGGACTAATGGAAGGTACTCCGAGCACACCAACAATGTCATCGACACCAATGACTGGAATAACATTCATTGTGTTTTTGAGCTCAAAGACAATGGGCTGAATCCGAACCCTTGCCCTTCGCACGCAGCAGCTGTTTGCAGATGCTAGGCCTTCATGCCGGCTGTCTTCAGGCCGCTGCGGAAGCAAAACTTCGGGTTTTCCCCGCTCAGGCTCAAAACGAGCCCGGTCTGCGTAGGGCAGCACAACCTCTTAGACGGCGTGGTGTCGACCAGTCCGCTCCCCGCCGGCGGCGTGGTGTCGACCAGTCCGCTCCCCGCCGGCTGCGCAAGCACCAGCATGAAGGGAGTAAGTGTCAAAAACAGTCTGAAGCGGAGCTTTGCCAAAAATACTGCCGGGCCGGCTCCATCCAGCAAACTTCATACGGGACAGTTGCCAGAACGGCGCGCGCACCAGGATGCTGCTCTGAGTGCAAAAGCGCTTTGCCCGCCGCAAAACAGGTGGCAAGCTGTCGGGCCCACGCCGCGGAGTCCACCAAGGTAGTTATACTTTTTTGCTTTTGCCCGAGCACAGCCCCGGCGGCAAGTGGGACACCTCCTGCCACTCGCGCATCGAAGGCCGCCAAGGTCTTGACCACAGTATGTTGCGGTTTCCCGCAAGCATAACCTTGCGTGGCCAAAACCAAGGAAGCTTGTCCCCATTGAGATGGATTCAGGTGCAAGCCGGTGAAGCTGCTAAAACCAGCCCCGATGTGAGCATCAAATTGCAGCAAAGCTGACCGCTGCGCCGCTGGAGGGTTGCAACGCGGGCTTTGGACGAGGCGGCAATGCCCCGCGCAGGCCTGCAACAAGCGGAGGCGATCTTTTGTGTCCTCCAACGACGCAGATTGCATCCAAAATCTGCTTGCGTGCTTGCACCCGCTGCAGGTATGTCAAGCCACCAAGTCAGGGGTGCCAATGGCAGCCATCAGCAAATCAAAGATGCGAAGCACACGGCTGCTGCCATGCGCATCCGCCAGAAGCTGTGCGGGGAAATTGGCGGTGAGTGTAGCCGACGATGTTGGCCCAACATCAACAAGCTCGCTCTTGTCCAAATTCAAAGTGAGGCCCACTGACCGTGCAGGTTGCTGGATGGCTTGGAGACCCTGGCTAACTGAAAGGGCATCGTCGGCTACCACGCCATCATCTAAGTAGAAAAAAGAAGGGCATGGTTGCCTGCAACTGCTCTCCCAAGGGCTGGATTGCTGCAGCAAACAAGAAGGGGCCCAGCCGATCCCCTTGCTGCACACAAGCCGCCGATGTCGTCAGCGTCCGCCCACCATGGTACAGTGACAAAGGGTGCTGGAAGCACCAGGTTGTCACCGTGAAAGGGCCGGGAAATGGGCCTGGACACTGTCCAAAACATTTTGGTCAACCTGCTGCGCGTACCGCTCGACCAAGAACGGGTGGTATGCACAGCTGCCTCTACCCCAGTCCGCACGGCTACGCCAACTTGCGCTGGCAAACATGCTTACGGCCCATCGCCCGGACATGTGCCATGAGGCATTTGGCGGTGAGTCGCCGCAAGTCTCACCAATTGCAATGGCGCGTAAACCGCCCTTTGGCTTTGGCAGCGCGAGGAGGCTGGCACCAGCAAAGGCGGCAGCAGCAGCAGGGTAAGCCTGGCCCTGAGCAAGCAGCCCAACCACAAAGGCCAGGTGCTGGAAAAGGGCATCAGCTTCTCCAGCTGCAGTGGCCTCACGCAAGTGCTGCACGCGCAACCCAGAAGGTCCAGGGCAGTTTCAGCGGGGAAGGACCGCAAGGCCTTGGCCACCGCATCAGACACCACTTCAGGTGCAAGAGGCAAATCATGCATAGGGCGGGCACTCGGCTGAGGGTGAGCCGGGTGCAAGCTGCAAAGGGCCTGGGCTGTTGCTGGCGTGTCAGGGCAAAGGCCCGTTGACAGAAGGGCTGCGCAAGCCTTTCTGTCGTGCCCTTTTCTCGCCAGGTTAATGGCCATCTCCTGCCGCTGGGTCACAGAAAGGTCTTGCCGTCAGGGGCCGGGGACTTTGCCCCGAGTGTCCCAAAGCGACTGGCGCTCACCAGCCTGCCACCGCCGCAGCCTATCTTAAGTATAGGAGGCCACCGCCTTCTGGTAGTGGCAGCCGCCCTGCCTTGGTGCATCAAGAACGGACCTTGGAAGAATGAACAATTCTTGCAAAGCAGTTGCATCATTATCGTGCACCACAGAGGCAAGGCAGCGAGTGAAGTGAAGGCTTGCCCCCACAGATGTCTGGCTGCTTTCAGGACGTGTCGCAGAGTTGGGGTCTGACTAGCTTGGATCTCGTCAAAGCTAGGCAAAGTCGGGCCAGCAGCACGCGGTGCCCTCCCATGGCCTGCCGCCGCGCGGGCTGACGACCGGAAGGTGGGGTGAGTACCGTGGCGGATGGACACGTTAAGCCCACAAACAGGGCACCGCTGACGCCCTTGGGCTTGCAGCCAACGTCCGGGGAGGTCCCCCTGGAGTGCTTCTGAGAAGTGGGCATCCACATGCCCCTTCATGGTGCATCCGAGCATGAGAAAGAAGGCAGAGGGCAGTAGACCCGCCGAGGAGCCCTCAGGCCCGCATCATCGACCTCCATGGCAGAGCCAGGAGGCCCAGCAGCTGCCGCTGCGGCAGCGCCAGCCGGAGAGTTGCTACGCCGCCGCCGCGGCCGCTCTCCACCGACCGGCGTCCCATGTGATGGGGCCATGGCTCAATGCCCTACAGGCATGCCCTTGGTATTATTGGGTTACGTTTTTTTTGAAGACGGCGATTGGTGGCGAAGGGTTAACCCGAGATCGCTTCAGTAAAGTATGCTTCAAACAACAACAAGGTGTGCAAAGCGTGTAACTGCAAAAAAGCGTCTGTATGTAAAAGGTTCTGTAAATGTAAAAGGTTTTTTGCTTGTAAAATATTATTTATATACAACTTATTTTATCGTCCTATAATACATTTTCAAAATTATTATTTTTTTTTCTCTCAATTTTAAGAATAACAACTCCCATTCCTCCACGCTCTTGCGGAACAGACGCTAACGCGCAGGTCTTGGAACCTTTTCAGAAAATATAGAATATTTTTGGGGAAAGTTCCATCAGTTTTTGAAATCAAAAAAAAGGCATTCAATGTCGTGCACTGATCAACATAAAATATATTGGTAAAAAATCCTGAAGATCCTGATTTACTGCAGGCTCGAAGAAATCAATCATATGCAGAAATCTCGCCACAATGGAGGAAAACCATTGCCCGTTGGTATGAATCTCGAAATTAATTTGATTGGTGGACTCAGGTAGGCCTTAATTTTATTACCAATGTTGGTAATATTATTTTGCATATATATTTTTTTAATTAATATTTTTTATTTCAATAAATATTTCGATGAAATTTTTAATTTTAATATTTATTAATAATAAATAATTATATAATAAATTTATTCGAAAAAAAACACTATTATTAAAATATATTTTAAACATATTTAGGAAAAAATTTGAAAATAATAAAAAAAATAAAATATTTAAAATTTATTAAATATATTTAATTTATTTAAAAACTATTAATTTTAATTTAAAAAAACTATGAAAAATTTTAATTAATACAAAAAAATATAATTTCAAAAAAAATCGTAAAGGTAAATTTATAATATTTTTTTTTATTATATAAAAACATTAAATAATAATTACTATTTTTTATTTTTAAAAAAATATATTTTTCGAAAAAAACAATAATATATATATTTTTTTAAATATAATTAGTATTATTATTATAATTCAATATAAAAAACATAATTTAATAAATTTGAGAGGGGGAATACGAAAGGTAGGTCAGCAAGAAAGGAATCGAAGAAACAATAAAGGAAAGAGGCAGGTAAAAGCGACGCGGCCATTTTCTCTCTGGTTGTGGTTATGGTTATTGGCGTTGGTGTTGTGTTTGCCCTTATGATTGTAATTGTGGTTGTGGTTATAGTTATAGTGGTGGTGGTTTTTGTTCGTGTTTTTGTTTTTTTTATTCACGGGCCGGCTGGTTCGACAACGTACTCGAACATTTCGATCCCGAGGCTGCGTACAGTATACACTGGCAGACGCACACACACTCACCAATTGCTCATGAGCCATTAGCGAAGAAAAAAGTTGGTCCTTCGCACCCGCAGTTATTCGTGTTCTTGTCGTTCTGGTCGTTGTTGTCGTCGTCGTTGTTGTTATTATTGTCGTTGTTGTAGTAGTTCTGGTTGTTGTTCTTATTATTGTTCTTGTAGTTGTTGCTGCTGTTGGTGTTGTTGGTGTTATTGCTGTTGTTGCTGTTATTATTGTTGCTGGTCCTGTTGTTGTTCTTGTTGTTGTTGATCATGGTATTGGTAGAGTAGAGGTAGTGCTATTGGGGTTAGTGTTAGTATTCCTTGCAGCTTTTTGTCTCGATTCCGTAGTGGCTCTCGGAGTAAAAAACACCGTAAATACCAATGTATTGAATGAATCGAATCGGAAGCCCAAAACCACAGTATTTATGATGTTTTTTGCCTCTAATAACAAAAAGTACGGTATTTATAGTGGTTTTTAGCCAACACCTAGCAAAAATACTAGTATTTACGGATATTTCACCATATAATAAAATATAGTTTTTTAATCCGAAAAAATCAAAATTATTATAAATTATAATATTTTGAGTTTGCTCTTCGGGTGTATAGGAGGCGTTAGGGGGGAGAGAAGATTCTAAAATAACTAGCAATTTCCTAAATAATCAGATAACGAAAATAGCCGACCTCCCCTTTACTTCGTAAAGTAAAACTCAAAGTAGCCCCTCTAGAGCTACCTTTCATAATTAAAATCAAGTAATAATTTTTTAAATATAACTTTTTTAAATAAATAAATATATTTTTTTTCATATAAAAATTTTAATTATTTTAATTTAATTTATTTATATATTTTTTAAAATATTTTTCGACACAATAATTTTTAAAAATAAATATTTATACAAAAAAAAATATACAAACCCTTTCTATATACAAATATTCTAAAACTCAAATTCAAAACCTAAAAACATCTCGTAAAACAGCTTCGTTTTCAGGCTTGCAAATAAACAAATAAA
>CBDDTI010000645.1:0-18439 GCA_965233585.1 bacterium | reverse complement strand
GGTAATGTTAGCATCTTAGTGGATCCATAAAAATGCAAAGTGCAAAGCAGGGTAAGTGATTTTATTGGATGGCAATGTTGGTGAAGAAAACAAGACAATATTCGATGACATAGTAAAAAAAGAACTGAACCAAAAAAGTCAACCATCTTTGAAAAAAGAATAAAATGTACTGGAAGCAAGGAAGGCGCGGTCCTCATCAGTCGGTGAAGGCCAGGTACCCAAGCACGCATAGAAAGAGGGTGCTGGCAAAACCGTTGCTCTGTAACGAGAGGCCCAAACTTTCATCCAGATGACCTAGATGCGGAGAAAAAAAGGGAGCATTTCAAATATCTTAGGAAAAAAGTTGAGACTAAGAAGTTCTTTTACAGTCAGACCAGGTGAAGCGTACCCCTCAAGATTGCATTAATGAACTGATTATTTGAAACTTCAACCCGCTAGTCGTTTCAACTGTATGAATACGGCTAACGGGTTCCGTTTTCGAAAAATCAATTCACTATTGCATTCCAGAAAAGACTAGTTGGTTTGAAACTACAAGTCGCAACAGCGAATTGATTTTTTTGAAACCGGAACCCGTTAGCCGTATTTTTGGATCGAGCGAGCGAGTTCAATATTCGAATAATCAATTCATTATTGCATTCTTGAAACGACTATCGGGTTTAAGTTTCAAATAATCAATTCATTAATTCAACCTTGTGGGGTACGGTTCACTTGGTTTGACTGTTACGTCCTGCTGCTAACCGAGGTATATATATAGTCCTGATTTGGTTCAGGTTTAATATGCAAGTGTTTCAATACTATGTCATGTCTGCATCTTGAAAAAGTTTAGCCAAATATTTCAGGTTCGTTGTTTGACGTCTATATCCAATTCTCCGCGGGTCGATGCAGTCAACCATTATTGATACAACTTCTAAAACCGTGTTAACATGTCTATATAACAATAAAAAAGTCTAAAAAATTATTTGAATAAAATGCTTCCCCGTCTCTGCTCCCCAAGCTCTCTCTTTGGGCGGAGGTATGGGAAGTAGAGTCTCTGCAGAGTCCCACCCTTACTGGTATACCCTTAGGAGAGAGCTCCAACACGCTTTTCTTCCAGTTTCTTTATATTTGAGGTAAACAGTGTCATTGGCTCCATCGTGGGGGCATTTCTTCTATTCTGACGAGGCGTAGCCTTGTTTTGGTGCTAAGTTTTTTTTGTTGCTCTGCTATGGTAAATTTACACTTTCCTGTCCAAATTCGGCATTCGTGTTGAGTTCGTGCTATTCTTGATACCTTTTAATTCTAAATTGTTCAGTTAAATCTTGAATTTTCTGATAACGATCGATTTAACCATCTTTGTTCCTTAATAGCTCGTTAGTATCTCTTTGGCGTTTCTCTTTCAAAGTAAACTACTATTTTTAGATGACTTTTAATGTTAAGGTAATTCTGTGCGTAGCCAAAATAAATTAATGAGCTCCTTGTGCACGTGCGATATGCCATGCAGTACTTACTTCGACGAGAAACGCAGTAGCCTTTTAGACTCTTCTTGTATCCTTCCTTGCACTTACATTTTCCATTGAGGCATACCTCGTCCTGTGTACATTTGTGACAATCGCCTAAGAAATGAGTTGGACAAAGCACATGGATCAATTATCCCCTGTCTCGGGCGAGGCTCGCAGATCACAATATCTCAGTGCCTCAGCCTTCAGAAATTTATTTTCTCGCCACTGACAAATCACGATACTTTGCTCAACCTCTAATCATTATTCATTGTTTTTAATACACGTCGCATTCAATAGCCCAAATCCGACATTTTAAAATTCTAACTTGGCTCTGAGGGTTAGTTTAATAAAACAAAAGAAATCACTTCGAGGATAAAGATAAATAATTATTTTATTCCCTTGAGCCCTCTATGGAGCCAAGTTAGACTTTAAAATATCGCAACTGGCCTAGTTTAGGGTACTTCAGATAAGAAAAACTCCGTTGGAATTACAGTCGGCAATACGCCGTAAAAATAAAGTGCTATATCTTGCTATTTTCTGATTTCAGCAAAAATTTCCGAAAAGTGAAGTATGGGCGACTTAAAAGAATGAAGTAGGCAACATAAGTAATTTTGGCCATGGCGGATTTTGGGGAGGGGCCGAGGAGGCCGAGGGGGCCGAGGGGTCCGCTCATTTACTTGTGCAGCAACCAAATTGTGGAACAAGCTCCCCCGAGATATCCGTAATGCCAGTAATTTAGATCACTTCAAGCGCCTGCTCAAAACCCATCTGTTTAGAGAAGCCTATAGTCACTGCAGCTAGCACTTTTATATAATTGTAGTTATTATTATTTAGAGGTAGAATACTACTGGTTAATGTAATTGTAATTGATTCTTAACTCAGCTCATTGCACAAAATCCCCAAGTTTGATGTTAATCAGGCAAGTTTTGACTGAGATAATCATGGTCTCTTGCTCATTGTAATTAGTATAATTGCTAAATTGTCTATTCACTTCGCAAAGCGCGTGTGAGCATCTTACTATGTAGCATACGCTATAGAAGCAAAATAAATTATTATTATTATTATTATTATTATTATTATTATAAATGATAATTGTCAAATATGCATCAGGTGAAAGTGAACAAAAATGTCCATGTAATGTTCTTAACCAACCTATTAGTCTAACACTATTGGCACTAGATGGCGACCGGCGTATTGGTTCATTGTTACGAATAGGTCACTTCAGAGTTTTTAGTCACCTGGGGCCCGTTTCTCGACAGTCCTGAAAAGTTTTCGCACCTGGAAAGCCATAGCAAAATATCAAACCCTGTTTTCTTTACAGAATTTAAATATGAACAGAGGTTTCCCTCATACAAGAAGTTTCAGGCGTATACACTTCTCTGCTTTTATGTGCAGATTATCTAAAATGGCTTTGCAGCTAGGCCCGAAATGTTACTGTGGCTTTTAAGAGGCAGCCCCCGGCTCTTCCACGCGAGCTATATTGCTTTTATGCAGACCTCTCTGACTTTCTCATTTAAATGTCATCTAGCCAGCATAAGAGCAGTTTGGTCTAGACAGCAACAGCACTGAGGTCTTCATCAAAACAAGGTCACCTGCAGAATCTGTGCTATTCAAAGGCCAGGTCACTGAACAAACAACTGGCTGACTAATTTTCATCTTCAACAAGCGGACACACGAATTTATACTTTATGCGATCGATCAACGAGCTAGAGTGGACAATTTTACAATTTGTTATCGTAAAAACGAATAGACGTCAATTTTTCATACGCCTGTCCTGTTATTGATAATAAATTTCTTCACAATATTGTCAAAGTAGTGTGCAGATCTACGCGGTTGTCGCCTTACGGATCCACAGCTACTTTGACAATGTTACAAGGAAAATCATTATCGATTACAGGGGAAGCGCATGAAAACCTGACGTCAATTTGTTCAATTGTTGATAATTTATTTTTGAGGTCTCACCTTTCTTCACGCAAACATTGTTTTCTTTCTTATATCCCAATTTGCAAAAACAATTATATGTCCCTTCTTCGTTTGAACATTCTTCATTAACCTTGCATGGGGCTTCATCTTCACGGCACTCGTCCACATCTGAAATGAACATCACGAAACATTGGTTCATCTCCTGAGAGCAACATTGGACGCTTAACTGCAGATTTATACTCAGGGGAGAGCGATGTTGACATCCAGATACCCAATGTAAAATTCGATACGTATTTTGAAGACAAAAGGAAGTTTATTTACTCATTGACAATGATCGGGTAGAACCAATTTCTGCAAGGCTGAAGACAATCTCTTTTGATGTCGTTAATATCTTTTGAAAAAAAGTGATGTGGCAAAATCTCCCACATTTTCACTCTCATTCTAAATGGGGAGGCATCTGATTATTTATCAAATAAATTCATCTTTCGTTATGATTTTACTAGTTATAGATTAATGAATAGTGAAATGAGGCTGGCTCTTCCACAACCTCGCACCGATTATGTTCGTAAAAGTTTCTTTTATAGCATTGGCGCGTTGTGGAATAGCCTTCCGACTGATATTAGAGTATCTAAAACAAAAGGCGAGTTTAAGACGAAGCTAAGTAACTTCAGTTGTGAGTGAACTAATGACACGGCGTCCCTGAAAAGCAGTGCTTTTGTTTTCATTTATTTCCATTCTAATAAGTTTGTTTAGATTAGGCTTTCAATCTTTGTATATGTTTTCTATAATGATTTTATAGTTTTAATTTTCACATTTGTAGATGTTTTGCTTGCACACGACTGAGTGGAATTTACCGTGTATAAATAAAGTGATCTATCTATCTACCTATCTATCCATCGTGGCCTACCATCCCTCCCCCCCCCTCCCCCCCCCCCCCCTCACATTCAAAATTCGAAACAGATGTTACTTAAACTCATCGTGAAAGGCAAACACTCTTTTTGAAAGTGAGAAAGAAATCATCAATTTAATGAAAAAATCTTTCACAGCCCAGTTATATAAATTAGTGTACAACCACAAATATAGGAACTTACCTTCGCATTCCTCGTCATCGTTTCTGGCAAATCCAGGGGCACATTTACATTTTCCTTCTTGGCAAATTTGATTTGCGACAGCTGTGACGTAAGAATATATAAGCAATGCACCAGTCAATTAAACCCCTCCCCCCACCTCCAATTGGAGGATGCCCAGGGCAAACCGAATGTGTCATCTCGTATCTTCACCTGGTAAAAGTCATTTTTAAACGTATATCTGCTGGCCTGTCTTCAGCTCGGTGGGCAGCTTTGTTTTGAAAATAGAACACTGAAGTTTTCACAATGCGTGACATCTGCATTGTTTCTGGGTAACATGTTACGCGTACGAAAATATCGATTCGCCATATGTTTTCGAATTCTTAGAAACCAGTGTGTTAAGAGAAGTCCATATGCGAAGGTTTTCAAGTTTAACGGAGAGAAGAAACGTTTTGAGAGAGCCAAAGGAAACCCCAGATGTTTCCACTGGTTTCCAGCCGCCATGTTGGACTGACTCCCTCAGAGGGGCTCAAGAATGGCGTCTCCACACTAAACACTATAATATTCAGGGATACTCTTCGCCGAATAACTCGAGTTCGAAATCGTACATCCCCGAAACTTTGGCACGTTACAATACAATAATTTATTAATTCTCCCCAAGGGGTTTTTCAGAATTAATTTACAACATGACTACTGATTTAAACTATGATAACATACATTTCTTGAAATAAAACTTATGACTTAAAATTACTACTCCTAACATTAACTAGCAATGTAATAATATACTATAGTTGTATATTGAGAGGGCGGTATGCTATTTCTTCATTAGTTCTGCATTGGCATACTTTTTAAATGATCTTAATGATTGAGCAGATCTAGTATTGTTATTGAGACCATTCCATGCTTTTACTGCTCTATAAAAGAAACCACGCTGGGCAGCCGCTGTCCGGCATTTTGGCAGGTTTAGATCTTCACTGTTGCGGAGATTGCGGGCATGCGTATTGGATCGTTTCCCTATTTTACAGCTAATATATGATGGCACTAAGTTGTTAACACATTTATTCGGGACCCACGTTGTTTATTTATATCTATTCTACGATATTTCAATTTCTTGATTAAATTTATTAAATGGTAAGCGATTTTATTTTTTACTTTCGCGAAACTTGCGTCATAATTAAGCATACTTGCGTCACAATTAAGCCTACGGAGATTTTGCGCGTAGCTCGCAAACTCATTTGTAAGACTGGGTTCAAGTTGATTGTTCGAAGAAAACATGGAAGCTGAACAACTTACGAAGAACATACGAATAAACGGAGTAAGTTTCTAATAAGACTGTAGTTTTGCGTCGGTGGGACTATTACAAGATAATTTGGTTGTATCAACTGAGTTGATAATGTGAATGTGAATGTGTAAAGAGATTCGGAAGCTGACGTTTCGAGCGTTAGCCCTTCAACGGAGGGAATCGAGGAATTGTGGGTTGTGTGTGGTTTATATACGGATAAATGGAGCTACGCTATTGAGTAGTGCCTGGTAACGTGAAAAACAACAGAAAAAGGCATGTCGGACTCCTACCTTTGGCAACGTTGATATATTTTCGGGACCCAAGAGGTCGATTAAGATCACTGATCATTTTACTTGTATTTCAGCCAATGTCAGCTACTGTATAACTTGCACTGCTTGCAAAAAGTTATACATCGGCAAAACAGGGAGGCAGGCATAGCAATCTACGGTCTCTTCCTACATCAATCACGGAAAGCCACAAAACCCTAGAACAAAGTTTATTTTTCAAACCGGCATTCTAAATCCTCACGGTATCAGCGAACCCTTTTCATTCAACTAATTTATTCTCTTGTTTTTCAAGTTACCAGGGACCAACCAATAGCGTAGCTCCGTCTTTCTGTATACAAACCACACACAACCCACAATTCCTCGATTCGCTCCGACGAAAAGCTAACGCTCGAAACGTCAGCTTCCGTATCTCTTTACGGTGGCCAATTCACATTATCAACCCAGTTGATAAAACCAAATTATCTCGCAACCACAAGACAAAGCCAACAGAAACAGCATTGTAAAGGTGTGCGGCAAATTAAATCCGCAAACTTAAATAGCTGAATCACGAGGCAACAAAACACGGCTTGGTGCAATATGTAACCTGTACATATGTCAAAAAGAAATTGCTTGAACTAGCTACAAACAGCAAAATACGGCCTAATGGTCGGCAATTAAACAAATGTGTAACCACTTTAAAACGGCGCCTCGAGACTCAAAAAAACTTGCATTGCCCCATTCTTACCCCTAGAGGCCGCGCTCCTTTTGGTCAGCACAAAAAATCGCGACCTCTGGCCGAGCCCAACGCCGAAAGTCCGCGGTTCACGGCCTTCCCGTCATTCTGCACATGCTCAGAATCAAATCGGATTGGTTCTGGTCTCAATCTATGGTATTTACAAAGCTATTCAAAACCGAACTGTCGTTGGACCTGGCCAGAGGTCGCGGTTCTTGGTGCTGACCAAAAGGAGCGCGGCCTCTGGGGACGAGAGTGATATTGCCCCTGCCTATAGAGGTGAACATCGTCATGGGAGAGAAATCTCTTGGATGCATTTTAATGATCTCTATGTTTCCACACAAAGACATAGGAGAGGGCTTTGAGAAACGTTTTAACATAATGTTTAACGCGCGAACACGCGTGTTGAATACGGGATCGGATCCCAGAAGGGTTTGGCAGACACAAATAAGCTTAACGTTGTACGTGTAGTGCAGAATGGTAACAAGCTCCTGGATAGAAAAACCCTTCACTAAAGGATCAAGACGAGTAAGGTCAATGGTTTCCAGCTGCTAAATAACTATGTCTGGAGCGAATGAAACTACCACAGGGAGGTCGTTTTGCAGCGTCTTCGCCACATTCCACCCCCCACCCCCCCCCCCCCCGCCCCCCACCACACACACACACACACATAACATCATGCCATTGAAATGTGGCAACATTAACTAACAAGAAGAGGTAGTTAAGGCAGTTAGGGTTTGCGCCAACAAAGTTGTTTAAACGTCGAATTAATGAATCCCCCAGACTAAAAATTAGAGGGAGGCCCATCGTAATGTTATACAAAACATCTCTGAAACTTACTGGAAACAATGTTTTCGCGAAGAGATTTAAATATATGATCGCTGTGATGGTGAAAGCAGAAGGAATATTTGGAAATTTGACCAGTCTATACTGGCAGACACATAACACTCTTTAACGTGATTGGCTATTATGTCACATGACAGACCACCATCGGATCAACAAATATGTGCCTTGAATACAACAGGTCAATTTAACGACGTATTGATGTTTGTTTTAAAACTGTAATGAAAAGTTCCGTTGGGGTTCTTTTTCTTACCTTCACAAGTACTTCCGTCAGCGCTCTTTCGAAACCCTTTTATGCATTGACACTTGTAGCTTCCCTCTGTGTTTTCACAGGTGGAATTTTCTTCCCCTAAACAAGGCTCCTGGCTGCATTCATTTATATCTGCAAGTATTGATGAGAGATGCTGAAAATACAGTTCCCTTGGCTTCTCTTTTTTAAAGATGAGATCAGGGTCACTGTCAGTATGGCTTCACAACAAACTGTTCATTTTAATAAAGAAACTCGTGTAAACATCCTCTGCCCGCAAAACAAGGATTTCTTTTAGCTAGTATTGAGTTTGAAAGGTCTCCGCTTCCATTCTAAATTATTTAAGTTGACTCTGTCTTTGAATGTAACTCTAAATTATCGGAAATTTTGATACCTAGGCATTTGCTGTTTCCTTCTGCCGGATAACTTTCTTCATAGCCGACCTTACAGGCGCACGTATAACCAGAGTCCTTTTGGCGATTGCAAACTGCTCTAAGGGGGCACACAAGACCCACCTTCTCACATTCCGTAATATCTGAAAAGCCAAGGAAAACTGAACGTGAATCACTCGAGGTACATGCAAATTTTCTTTCTCAATACACTTCCAACCTGACACAACTGACTAAGAGAGTAGATAGGCATCAAATTACACGCAAGCTACGACGAAAAAAGCACTGTTGGAAAACGAAAAGAATATCTCTGACTGGGGGTTTTGTGTGTTTCTACGCACATCTTCAGACGTCACAATTAACAACTCAATTTAAATTCAAGAGAAGAAACTAATAAATATTTCAGGATCAACTAAACGAATGACAAAAGCTTTAAATATTAAAACCATGCAAAGTCTCAGAGATTAAACTTTTCGCTGCTAACATTATCGTTTAGGGTAGGTTTCAAATCCCTAATTAGTAGAGTCTTTTTTTATCTTTTAATGGGGATCTGAACGTCCTTTTATCAGTATCTGTCGATTAATATTGTTGGTATTTCAACACTAGGGACCTTTCCCGGCCTTCTCATAAAAGTACAACACTACTGCGAATACTGGATTTGAAAGCTTGTGCCATTCAGGTGGGAAAAAAATAAATAATGTGGTGATAGCTTCCGTCATTCGTCATCGAGTTCTGACAAATAATTGTTAAAGCCGATGGCGAAAAAGAAAACTCTGGATAGATAGCTACGGTGATCCTTTAAGCAAGCGTTTCAAGACAATTCAACCTCGCTCATCGGGTAAATGAACACTTTATTCAAAGAAAAATTGTAACCCATACCTACGCAAATACCAGCTTCAGACGTCTTAAAACCCAGATGACATTTGCATTCAGGTTGGTCAGGAAACAAAGGATCCACAACACACGATATCACGTTGTTGCCACCCGTCTCACACTTTTCCTTGTCCTCCTTCGGACACGTGCTTGATTCTGTAAAATGTTGAAGAATATATTTACAACTTGGGTCCCTTCCACACTGTTCCGGAGGAATTCAAAAACGCAGCTTTATTTCTACGGTTAGGCCCTCCGTCCACACTAATCCGTCACGAGGTTAATTTTCAAAAAAGCTTCTCAAAGAGGAAACTTTTCAAAATGCCGGCTTTCTGTTTTAGTATTGGCGGAAAGTATCAGCCACTAAATTTTCGAAAACGATGGACCGTTTCTCCCGCTGCCCCCAGCTATAACTGAATCAGTCAGCGCTCTTTACAATATATCGTTTGACAATATTACCTCTACAATACTTTCCGTTACCAACAGTCTTTCCTGAACAGTGACACTTTCCTTCGTGACATTGAGCATTTTTATGACAGTCTTCATCCTTCTTACACGGATGTAGAGGCGCTTACAAAACAAAAGGTAATAATAATAATTACACACTATCATTGATGGACTGGAACAATTTGTATGACATTGAAGTAGAATGACAAGACGGATATATTACATTGCTACCAAAAACTTTCGGACAAGAAAAGGGTCTGAAAATTTTAAGTAGCTGCAAACTCTAGGTTTTGTTCAATGAAGCAAAATTTTGTTGAGAAAGTGTGTGGTTCAGATACGTAATAATAATCCGCGTTTTGTAAGCGTGCATTTACTTAGTATAGAGCTTATTTGAGGACCGCGTCCAAAATTTGTTAAAAAAAACTTGTCCGAAATTCGATAAAAAGGGTCCAAAAATTAAATCTGACCGGAAATAAAACACCCAACCCTCTCATTTATGTATACGTGAAAAGCATTTATCAGTATCTGAACCCCTGTCTAGAGCCCGTCTAAAATCTCTTTACTGTTGTTTGGTTTATCCTTATCTTGATTATTGTATTATTGTCTGGGGATCTACGTACAAAACAACTCTTCGCTGTCTTGTCTCTTGGCAAAAGCGAGATATCAGAATTATTTCTACAACAACTTTGGAGTCTCAGTCTGACCGTATTTTTAAAGAATTAGAGCTACTAAAACTTTCCGATGAGACAACTAGAATTGGGCAAACCTGTAAGCGTGCTTTTACTTAGTATACAGCTGGTTTCAGGAAAGCGTCCGAAATTTTTGTGAAAAAATTGTCCCAATTTCGATGAAAAGAGTTAACAAATTAAATCTCACCGGAAAAAAAAAAAACTATCGTCTTAGTTCAAGGGAAAACTTTACACAATTTTCATGTAGAACTTCCCGCTTTCAAAAGTCTTTCTTTCCATTCGCCATCACTGGCTGGAATTCTCTGGACCTAGATGTTTGAAACTCTGTATCTCTTCCAACGTTTAAAGATAAGTTAAGGTCAACTCTCTTTCCCCATAGTTATAATAGGTTATTTGATTTCTCTTTTTCTAGGCGCGCATCTATCAGACTTGGATTTTCTAGTCTAAGAGAATATTTGCATAAAATTAACCGTTGTGCATCGCCTTTTTGCCAGTGTGGCCTTGACTATGAATCAGTGAAAAACTTTTTTTTGTTTTGTTCCAGGTAAGCCGCTCAACGCAGTCTCCTACATACCTCCGCTGCAAGAATTCTTGGTGAAACGTGGTCATCGAGCAGTGATGCTAGGAAAATTAATTTCTTTTTGTTCGGCGTAAAATCTGTAAATTATGATATTAACTGTACTCTATTTCGTGAAGTCCAGACTTTTATAATTAATACTAATCGCTTTTCGATAGCCACAGTTTGACTGTTTAATTAGTTATGTTAATTTAGTTGTTGTAACTTTGTGTGCTGTTTGTGTCTGTCTGATTTGTGTGTGAGCCTGATTAGTGTATTATTGTGAGCCCCCTTGATAAGCCTAGCTGCTTTTGGGGCAAACAATGGTGAATATGTTTTAAACCATTCTCTTCTGCCCTTCAAAGTTCAATCATCTTCCTTTAAACAAACAAGTGCATAGCTATGCGACTAGATACGCGGACGATTTTCACCTTCCTTTTTGTAGGACACACCTTTGAAAATTTTCTGTTAGTTTCCAAGGGCCAACTTATTATAACTTTTAAGAAAATGAAATTAAAGAATGTAATTCTCTCTACTCATTCAAAGCGAAATTGAAAAAAAAAATATGTGAATTATTGGCTTAAAAATCTTATAGTAAATTAAGCGTTATCTTTTTTTTCATATGTCTAATATTATCTTTAAATACATTGTTACATACTTTATCATATTTACCATACTTTACGTTTTGTCAAGTCAGTCTATGTAATTAGTTAAATTATACTTGCTTTTATTGTATTTTACTTTCGATTCTGGCCTTACTGTCTCTGTTGACTTTTTACGCTAAAGGAGCCCAATGTCTATAAGCCCCATGGTTTCTTTTTAAGGCCTCCCGTCACTTTTCTTTTGCTTTTGTGTAACTCTCTTGTTTTATCATTATTTCTATATTTATATTTTGTGGTAAAATTTGAAACTCGCCTCAGTTTCCTCCTGAATTTCGGAACGACCAATTCTTTGCTACAGGCGACTGAACATACAAATCAGCTTTCCAGATACGTTTGCTCGTACATCAAGACAAATGGTTTGTCTCATTACCAAACTAGAACAACAAAGTGGTTTGATAGCTTTTTTTTTCCACAATGCACTTCGTCAGAGCATTAAGAAAAGAATATTATTTGATAGAATGAGTTTGACAGAATGTGTTGATTTAGTTAACCTAGTTGATTCTTTGGAACATATTTATCGTAAGCACAGATAGCCCAAGCTCGTTATATGAGCAGCTCTCATATGTTGACCTCTGCATTGTTTCGTGACACGAGCGATTTGCGTATTTATAGGGATTTGTATGGGGAAAATAACGATTGTTTCTGTAAACTATGAAAATGTAGCAATTTCAGTAAAAACCGTCGTCTTGCTAATAACTCTTCTTGAAGTAATTTATCTCAGTCCAAGGAATATTGGATACATCTCCAATGGTCCATTTAAATTTCCAGAACTTTTCAGTTTTGAAGATAAGATCAGATCTTAAATTAAGAGCGTGATTTTACCGCTGTATTTTTGCTAAATCATATTCTCACCACGTTTGCAAATCCTGCCTTCCTTTAACAGTTCGTCTTCACACTTACATTCCCCTCCCGTGCATGTGCCATAACTACAGTCCGCATCTTTGAAGCACTCTGGATAAGTAAGCAGAAAAAAATGACACAAACACAAGGTTAGGTTCCTGAACTTGACCATGCCTTTACATATAACAACTAGCCTGAATGGGTGTATGTACCTTCCCAAAAACTTGTGATTGGCTGGGGCACAATTGGCCATGTGTTTAAACTAGCGATATTGAGAAGAAACGCACGAGAGATACATGATGTGAACGCTGATTACTCCTCGACTGTCAGAAACACTCTATTGTTTAATTAGTGTGCAGTGGCTGTAGGTCATCTACGAAATGGCTTCGTTATTTTCATTTTTCAACAATTTTGAAGGAAAATTTTGATGTAAAATAGAAATTAACTTCGCGAGAAGACTAAACGAAAAACATTTACGATTTCTTGACTTTAAAAAAGTTGAAAGTTAAGAAAAGGGAAACCCTAATGTTCGCTTGCCTTATGTTTAAATACTTTGAAATAAAAAAGCTTTATCTGTAGTAGTTTGTTGTTATTATGTAAAAAAAAAAAGATTATTTAACAAATAAAGAGGCCTCGACTGTGCTCTGTTCTGTTGAAAAGCTCGCAGGAAGCAGTAGAGCACGAAAGAAGTGTAGGGAAAAACCCGAGACGCAGTCGAGTGTTTTTCCCCACTTCTTGAGTGCTCTACCGCTTCCTAAATGCTTTACAACAGAACAGGGCACTGGCTAGGCTTATTTATTTGTTTTATGATAGCAATTAATATTTTGGTGGTACCAGGACAATCACGCACCATCGCACACTAATTCACCCTGATAACCGGGACAATCACGCATACACGCTAGAAAAAAAATTTATAGACAAGGGGGCAAGCCCCCTTTAAATTTAATGTGCTAGCCCGGGCGCGGCGATTGAGTGCCAGACAAACATATTTATGTCAGACATAGCACTTTCAAGTTAGCATTTAATACCCAGGCAGAGCAGCCTGGGTTTAAATTTCGGCTCGTCCTTATTATTTTAGTCGGGCGAGGCCGACTTTAAATTTACCGAGCACTTCTCCACAAAACTCAGTCACGTGCAATGGGGAATACCGCACTGAGACCCGTCATAAAGGCTCAACCTTCTTTCCACGGTGTTTTAACAAATGGTGTAATCTTTTCTACGCTCAAACATACAGACCCACACACCGTTCGCGGTAGATCCACTCAAAAAGATGGCGTGTGTAATGAGCATATATTTCGAAACGGGTCGTTCCACGAACTCAAAATAGCAAAATAATCAAATGATTTAGCGGATATAGCGAAGGTCTTAACAGAATCATACGAGAAATCAAATGAGTTCTCAGTGAACAGAAAATTTAGACAGAATGTTGCTACAGACGACAGAAGAACATTTACTGATAAAGACAAGGTGCGTCGTATTCAAACTCGACAAGCGAAAGTGGCTTTCATCAGAGTGAGGAAAAACGTAAGCTTACCTGTCACAAGCTTAGGTCTATTTATGTAATGTCTATCTTGATTACTAAGCTTACATTCGCTGTTTTTGCTCAAACTGAGTACATTATCCGCTGCTATTTTTCTCTTTGTTTGATTAGTTTTGTCGCTTTTATGCGGGAGCTCATCAGGAGTTTTTCATCAGTTATTACTTTTTTTCAGTATTCGTTATCAGACGTTGATATCAGACATTGATAAGTTTATTTTAGCTCTGTTTATTGTTCGATAGACCTAAAATCTTCAGTAATCTAAATTTTGTTTATGAAAGCCGTCGTTCTCTGGCTTTCCATGAACACCTCCAAAGAGGTCAACAGCAGTTTTCATTATTGTATTTTTCAGTATTCGTTATCAGACGTTGATATCAGACATTGATACGTTTCTTTTAGCCTTGTTTATTGTTTCATTAGACTTAAAATCTAAAGTATTCAAAGTTTGTTTATGAAAGCCGTAGTTCTCTAGCTTGCCATGAATACCTCCTAGAATGTCAAACAATCAGAGGGCACTCTTCCCACGCGTTAAGCGTTGAGTCGTAAATATTTTGGTTACGATATTAAATGTGGCATTTCTAAACGTTGTCTTATAACTGCGGTGTATTTACAATCAGTTGAGTAGAACAATATGTAGTGTGGTTCACTAATAGTTATCATGCACGGTTAGTAAAATTTGGCTGGTTGAAAATAAAAGATGAAAATTGACTTAGACTTGCATATTTCTGCATACAGTCGAACCTCGGATTGCGGCAACCCCTCATAAGCGACCGCCTCTCCCCTCCTTTTAGGGTAAATATAAAAAATACATATTTTCCAACGCACAAACAGTTTCAAAACAGCACAACGTTGCTGATTGCAAATTAACGATCTCGTTATTTCACGTGGCCGCTTAACACCCTGAAGAAGGCAGTAATGCAGAAACGTCGATTGACTTACCCCGCCATTAAACGTCCTTTCTTAAAAAAAATATTTTTTTTAATATTACTTGCAGTACAAAAGACGCTCTATACTTTTTAGAGTACTGACCTAAAACATATATCCCAGTGTGTTCAACCTTGGTCCCAGGGCCTTTCCCTTCCCACGCCATGGAAAAGGCCCTAGGAACGAGGTTGATAGTGTGTTGTGTAGAAGTGCTACCTCTTAGGCAAGTGCTACCTCTTAGGCAAATTACGGGGAATAGCCTTGGGGGACAAAAAAAAAATGCCACGCCCACAATTGCAAACGAGGACCTTGGACAAACAAGTAACTGGTCAAAACTAGTAGCAGCATATCTTCCTTTAGTATCACCCAACTAGTGGACTAATGCAAATCCTGCATTTTAATTGGCTACGCTACTAGTGGTCTAATAGTAATAGTCACCTAGTAGCGAAATTTGGCAGTACTTCTTTCGTTTTTTTTCCCCTAAATAAATATTTCTTCAACTTACATTTGCTAACTTTATTATTGCCTTTTCTGTCCCACTAGTTGGGTGATACTAAAACAATTAGACCTCAAGGGCCACGGGTCAATAGCCCATTCGGCTTCGCCTCATGGGCTATTGACCCGTAGCCCTTTCGGGCTACGGGTCTAATTGTTTAGTAGCCCGACTTACGATCTTAGATCGTCTTGGTTTTTTTTGTTTTTTTCTTCCGCTTTTAGTCCATTCTTGACCCCAGAGCCTACGATCCTTCTGGCCTGCGACAGGAATCGAGAGCTCTGGGAGCAACCATTATGAAAGAACAAAGGAAATAACCGAATTCTGGTTATCCGGCTCACTGCGCATCTGCATCTATGGTGCATGCCTGAAATGGTTGCTCCCAGAGCTCTCGATTCCTGCTGCAGGCCAGAAGGATCGTAGGCTCTGCGGACGAGAATGCTTTTAGTCACAAATCGCTGTCTGGGCTCTACAGTGCATGCGTCACTAATGCATGCGTATGACATATGAAGTAGTTGTCGTCGTCCAAAGCTACTAGCTTGGATGCCATGAATTCTAGGGCGATGAAATACAAATGAACACACCGTTCACGGTAGACCAACACTAAAGGTCGTTAAACGTTTTCGGAAAGGGTCGGTCTGCAAGGCTTACGAGAGATCAACAATTTACGAGCGAACCCTTTGAGTGAATTTATCAACAAGAATCATGTTATGCTGTGTTATGCCAAGGAGCTAGCTATCAACCGGGGTTATCGACTCTTCACCTTGATAAAAAGCATCTAAGAAGCGTGTTTTTAGACGTGACCGTGAACCAAGTAGGATTCCAGCACGAACTCCTAACGTCTGTGCAACAAGAGAAGAAAGTTTAGAGAATATGTTTCTGTTGCTTACGAATGTATCTGTTCGAGTACACCTAAGTAAAACCCTCTGAAAAACTTCGTAACGTGTAATAGAGTTAAAATCTCGAATTAAACGATATTCTCTTGTTATTTTCTTGTATCAGAGGTATGTTTCTTCTCAAGAATGAAACCTCGGCTAGCGAATTATTGTACATTTAAGATGAAAGAAACTAATGAGTTGACCCCAGCAAAACAACTCTCGGATTGTACTGTAACGCAATCCTGAAGCAATAAAAAATTATTCGAAAACAATTTAGAGGATAAAGTCGAGAAATTGTGATGTTATAGGAGATTAGTAAAGATTACACTTCTCTAATTTTTAAGTCTGTGAGTTTTCCCAATCCTGAGATATTCCTTGAATCATTTTAAACAAATTTACAGAGCCCAGGGTAGCTCTATCAGTCTATGTCACGCACCGCCACAACTCTGAAATTCAAAATGTCTCTCTTGCTTCTCTCACCTCTTATCTTACCAAAAGATATCAATATGTTTCCTTGGGGCAAACTGAGTCTGAACTTCTATCTGTTTCGTGTGGTGTTCCTCAAGGCTCAGTCCTTGGCCCATTACTATTTCTTATATATATCAATGATTTTAGTAACTGCTCAGAAATTCTAGATTTTCATCTATTTGCAGATGATGCCAATCTATATTATAAACACAAAAATCTTAAAGTCCTTGAATCAAAAGTAAACAATGAACTAGTAAATATTCATACTTGGTTGAGTGCTAACAAACTTTCACTTAATATTGATAAGTCTAACTTTATCATTTTTCACCCTCCATAAAAAAAAGTTAGCCTTTCATGTCACTCTCTCTTTAAATGGCATAAAATCAAGAGTAAGTTATATTGCTATAAAAATTAAGCCAAACATTGGAATTCTTTCCAAACTTCGTTATTATGTGAATCTTGGTATTTTTGTTAAACTATATTATGCCTTGATATATCCCTTTTTAATATGTGGTTTAATTTCATGGGGTAATACCTATTCTTCAACTACCCAGCCTTTGGTTATCCTACAAAAGAGAGCAATGAGAATGATAACTTTCTCTAAATATCATGAGCATTCTAGTCCAATTTTCAAGCACTTAAATATTGTTAAACTGCCTGACCTTGTCTTTCTTAATATTGCAGTCTTTATGCATAAATTTCACAATAGACGTCTACCATCTGTGTTTGATACTTTCTTCTTTCAAGTGAATAAAAAACATAACTATAATACAAGAAGTGCTTCGAGTTTGTCCTATACTTTACCCAAAGTAAGAACAAATTATGGAATATTTAATCTAAGGTTCAAGGGCCCCAAAGTATGGAACTCGATAAGTGATAATTTGAAAACCTTATCAATCTCAAACTTCAAAGAGTCACTAAAATACGATCTAGTCAAAGATTATTAGCTATTTAAGTTCTTTTTAGCAGCTGTATTGTTCTTTAATTGACCTGTAAACTAATCTTTTGTTAATTTCTGTCACCTCAATCTATAAATACTTCTTTTATAGTTTACTATATAGCTGATACTAGTTGCCGTAGATATTGTGTGTTCTTCTCACATGAATGTTTTCTATTTCATATATGATTTTCACTATTTTAGACTTCCTTCATATCATATTAATACAGTTTCATTTTCCCTTTGTGTGTGTGTGTGTGTGTGTGTGTTGTGTGTGTGTGTGCGCGCGTACCTGTGCTTCAAATTTCTTGCCGACCTGTATTCTAATTTTATTTAATGCTGATGTTAACTGGCTGCCTGGCACCGCTAGCCCTTATGGTTATTCCAGGCAGCTAGTACTCTAATTTTGTTCTTAATTTCTTTCTATTTTGTAACTTTTTTTGAGGAAGTATGAGTACAATAAAGATTGTTGTTGTTGTTGCTTGAGAAGCGAAAAAACAAACAAACAGACAACGGCAAAGACTAACGAAAATAGGCTAAACGTTCATAGGCTTATATAACGATCTTGACTCGTTCGATTGAATTTTGCACGACTTCAAATGCAGAACATTTAAGCTCAATTGCAATATAGCTAGTGCTTCTCAGTATAATGACTGCCTGGCTACATGCAGCAAGGCGTCTAGTTTTTTAAGGCTTCATCACTTACAGGTTTAGCGTTATAAAATACATCCATAACCTCAATGACGTTTTGTTCGTTAACAGGATTACAATTTTAATGAGTATCTTTTTTTTTTTACTTTTACCACAAACATTATAACACTTTTCATATAGACATATTAAATCAAGTGACGTTTCTAATGCTCTTACGTCACTGTCTTGCGTTACTTTTTCTTTTAAACGCAAAACAGTT